>NZ_CP080999.1:3989894-5319859 GCF_019645855.1 Mycobacterium malmoense | reverse complement strand
CCCGGGTCGAAGTGCAACCATGCTCGGCGACAAGGTGACTGTCCACATAGTTATACACAGGTGTGGACAGGATGATGGTAACCGAGCCGCAGCCTACCGGCGACGGCTCGTGATCTCCATGCTGGTGACAACCCCGTGCAGGTCGCCGAAACAGCTAGTCGATCCGCCATCCTCGCTTCGTCGTTGAGCGCCGTTCCAAGTGTGAAACGGCATTGCCCGAAGCTAACAGTTTTCCGTGCGGCTGCCAACCGTTCTGCCGCATTCCAATCCGCTTTAGGCGCGTGTTTGGCGCGTGTTTGGCGTTGGTGCCGTTAACGTGTCGCGTCGACGGCGCCACGAGCGAGTGTTTTCCCGGTTTGGTTTGGGTTCGTTGCGGCAGACCAAGTTTGACCCAACGAAAGCTCGTCAGTACCCTCAAACAGTCGCCCGAACGTCGGCGATACGGCTGCGACCCACGCCACCGTGCTTGGGGACCGCGCCGGCCAGCAGCAAGACCCACCTCCGACCGACCCGCGGACGAACGCAGTAGAGAAGCGTAGCGGCCGGATTGGAATGCCAGAGACAACGAGGAGAACGCCGTGGCCAAGGGCAAGCGGACCTTCCAGCCGAATAACCGGCGCCGAGCCCGCGTGCATGGTTTCCGGTTGCGGATGCGTACCCGCGCCGGGCGCTCCATCGTGTCGAACCGGCGCCGTAAGGGCCGCCGCGCGTTATCTGCCTGATCGCAACGTCAGGTTTTTCGGCGGTGCTTCCCGCACACAACCGCATGAGGCGGTCAACGGAATTTGACGCGACCGTGAAGTGTGGATCGCGCGCGGTGCAGCCCGATCTCATCGTTCACGTTCGACGCGACGGCGGTTGCGGCGAGGCCGTGGGTCCACGCGTCGGGTTGGTCATCGCCAAGCCGGTGGGTTCGGCCGTGGAACGTCACCGGGTAGCGCGTCGGCTACGGCATGTCGCTCGAACGATGTTGGGCGACCTCCATCGATCCGATCGGGTGGTGATCCGGGCCTTGCCGAGTAGTCGGCAGGCGTCATCGGCATGGTTGGAGCAGCAGCTGCGACGCGGATTACGACGCGCTTTTGAATCGGCGAGGTCGGACCGGTGAGTATCCCGACGCGGGCGCGCGGGGCAGTCGGCCGTGCGGGCAGGCTCGTTGCGCGGGGGCTGATTTTCCTGATCCAGCTCTATCGGCACACGGTGTCGCCACTGCGCCCGGCGACGTGCCGCTTCGTTCCGACCTGTAGCCAGTACGCCGTCGATGCCTTCACTGAATACGGCCTGATTCGGGGAGGCTGGTTGTCGGTGGCCAGGCTCGCGAAATGCGGGCCATGGCATCGAGGAGGCTGGGACCCAATACCGCAACGGCCAAAGTCCGAAGACGCCGGCCCCCTAGCCAGGCAAGCGTGGGCCCCCGCGGCGAAGCAACGGGAGAGTGAGTCTTTTGTTTGATCTCTTCAGCCTCGACATCGTCTACTACCCGGTGTCGTGGATCATGTGGGTTTGGTACAAGTTGTTCGCGGCTCTGCTAGGGCCGTCCAACTTCTTCGCCTGGGCCCTGTCGGTGATGTTCCTGGTGTTCACCCTGCGGGCCTTGCTGTACAAGCCCTTCGTGCGCCAGATCCGCACCACGCGGCAGATGCAGGAACTGCAACCACAGATGAAGGCGCTGCAAAAGAAGTACGGCAAGGACCGTCAGCGCATGGCGCTCGAGATGCAGAAGCTGCAACGCGAGCACGGCTTCAATCCGATCCTGGGCTGCTTACCGATGCTGGCGCAGATCCCGGTGTTCCTCGGGCTGTACCACGTGCTGCGGTCGTTCAACCGCACGACCGGGGGTTTCGGGCAACCGCATTTGTCGGTAGCGCAAAACCGGATGACCGGGAACTACATGTTCACCCCGGCCGACGTGGGCCACTTCCTGGACGCCAACCTCTTCGGTGCCCCGATCGGCGCCTACATGACGCAGCGGGCCGGGTTGGACGCGTTCACCGACTTCAGCCGTCCCGCGGTGATCGCGGTCGGCGCGCCGGTGATGGTCCTGGCGGGCATCGCCACGTACTTCAATAGCCGCGCGTCGGTGGCACGGCAAAGCCCAGAGGCGGCGGCCAATCCGCAGACCGCGATGATGAACAAGCTGGCGCTGTATGTGTTTCCGCTCGGCGTGGTAGTCGGCGGCCCGTTCCTTCCGCTGGCGATCATCTTGTACTGGTTTTCCAACAACATCTGGACCTTCGGACAGCAGCACTACGTGTTCGGCATGATCGAAAAGGAAGAGGAGGCCAAGCGGCAAGAAGCCATTCAGCGCCGCGCGGCCAACGCCCCGGCACCCGGGGCCAAGCCGAGGCGCAATCCCAAAACGGTGCCGCCGAGCGGGAACGGTTCGTCCACCGCGAGCGACGAGGAAACCAAGTCCGGATCCGCGTCCGGCCCGCCGAAGACTAACCCCGATGGCTCCGACGGCGATGCGGCCGAAGCGAAAACGGAAGAGGCTCAACCGGAGAAGCCGAACACGGCCGGGCAGGATAGCGGACCGAGTACGCCACGGCCTGGGGCGCGGCCGAAGAGGCGCAAACGCTGAGGCGCGCCGCTACGTTACGGGCCGGCCCCGGGCTGGTCATCCCAAGAAGACAGACCCTTGGACGAGGGAGAGACGAGGGAGAAAAGACATGACAGACGCCGACACCACCGAGCGCGACTTCGATGCAGAACTCGACACACCAGCGTCGGTGGAGGATGTCCCGGAAAGCGAAGCGGCGGCGGATGCCGGCGCTGAGGAAGCCGGCGACCTGGAGGAGCGACTGGTCGCCGAGGGGGAGATCGCCGGCGACTATCTCGAAGAGCTGTTGGACCTGTTGGACTTCGACGGCGATATCGATCTGGACGTCGAGGGCAGCCGCGCCGTGGTAAGCATCGACGGCAGCAACGATCTGAACAAACTAGTGGGGCGCGGGGGCGAGGTGCTCGACGCGTTGCAGGAGCTGACCCGCTTGGCGGTACACCAAAAGACCGGTGTGCGCAGTCGGTTGATGCTCGACATCGCGAGTTGGCGACGCCGCCGGCGGGAAGAGCTGGCCGCGCTCGGCGACAAGGTGGCGCGCCGGGTGCTGAACACCGGCGAACGCGAAGAACTCTCGCCGATGACGCCGTTCGAGCGCAAGATCGTCCACGATGCGGTCGCCGCGGTGCCCGGAGTGCACAGCGAGAGCGAGGGCGTGGAGCCGCTACGGCGGGTAGTGGTCCTGCCCGACTAGGCGATCGAGTCACAGCCGTGTAATTCGGCAGGCCACCGAAGATCGAGGATGTTTCACGTGAAACATGTCAACGCCCGAGCGCGGTCGGCGGATGGCACCGCGCCACCGCCTTTGGTTGAGCCCGTGTCACCGAGCGATGCCGCGGCGATCTTCGGTCCGCGACTCGATATCGCGCGGCGGTACGCCGAGCTGCTGGCCGGCGCCGGGGTGGAACGCGGACTCCTCGGTCCGCGCGAGGCGGACCGGCTCTGGGACCGCCATCTGTTGAACAGCGCCGTGGTAGGCGAGCTGCTCGATCCGGGTGAACGGGTGATAGATATCGGCAGCGGGGCAGGATTGCCGGGGATACCGTTGGCAATCGCACGGCCCGACCTTCAGATCGTGCTCCTTGAACCGCTTCTGCGCCGAAGCGAGTTTCTCACTGAGGTGGTCGCCGAACTAGGGTTGGCGGTCGAGGTGGTGCGCGGCCGCGCGGAGGAACCTCGGGTACGCGATCGGTTCGGCGCCAGGGACGCGGCGGTGTCGCGCGCGGTCGCGGCGCTGGACAAACTGACGAAGTGGAGTATGCCGTTGCTACGGCCAGGCGGGCTGATGGTCGCGATCAAGGGGGAGCGCGCGCACGAGGAAGTGGAAGCGCACCGGCGTGTGATGGCGGCGTCGGGCGCCGTTGATGTCAGGGTGGTGACATGTGGCGCGAACTGTTTGCGTCCGCCCGCGACCGTGGTGTTAGCGCGACGCGGGGAACGGGCGCGCCACAGGCCGGCACGGATGACGGGCGGGAGGACACGGTGAGTTCTCCACCAAATCGGTCTGCGGCCCCCCCTCCGCCGCCGGGGGTTACGGAACCGCCGCCGGCTCCCACACCCTCCATATCGGAGGACGGACCACCGCCGTCGCCGTCGGGCGACGAAACGGCGACTACCGCGCTGGGGGATGTTTCACGTGAAACATCCGAAGAATTCGACACCCCGATCGGTGCGGCCGCGGAACGCGCCATGCGGGTACTCCACACCACGTACGCGCCGCTGCGCCGCCCGCGGCACCGCCGGGTGTTGACTATCGCGAACCAAAAGGGCGGCGTTGGCAAGACCACCACCGCGGTCAATCTCGCGGCCGCGCTGGCCGTGCAAGGGCTCAAGACCCTCGTCGTTGACCTCGACCCGCAGGGCAACGCGAGCACGGCGCTCGGCATCCACGACAGGCAAGCGGGCACCCCCTCCTCGTACGAGGTGCTGATCGGCGAGGTGTCGTTGCGGGACGCGTTGCGTCCCAGCCCGCACAGCGAGCGCCTGTTCTGCGTCCCGGCGACGATCGACCTGGCGGGCGCCGAGATCGAATTGGTCAGCATGGTGGCGCGCGAAAACCGGCTGCGCACCGCGCTGGCCGAGCTCGACCACTTCGACTTCGACTACGTCTTCGTCGACTGTCCGCCGTCGCTCGGGCTGCTGACCATTAATGCGCTCGTCGCCGCCCCGGAGGTCATGATCCCGATCCAGTGCGAGTACTACGCGCTCGAGGGTGTGTCACAGCTGATGCGCAACATCGAAATGGTGAAGGCGCACCTCAATCCTCGGCTCGAGGTGACCACCGTGATCCTCACCATGTACGACGGACGGACCAAACTTGCCGACCAGGTCGCCGAGGAGGTGCGCCGGTACTTCGGGACCAAGGTGTTGCGCACGGTGATTCCGCGGAGCGTCAAGGTTTCGGAGGCGCCCGGCTACAGCATGACGATCATCGATTACGACCCCGGGTCGCGCGGCGCGATGAGCTATCTCGACGCGAGCCGCGAACTCGCCGAGCGTGATTGACCACCATCCGTGAAGGGACGACCATGACGCAGCCGTTACGCAAGAAGGGCGGGCTCGGCCGGGGCCTGGCTTCGCTGATTCCGACCGGCCCGGCGGACAGCGACGCAGGGCCGGCGACCCTGGGCCCGCGGATGGGGGACGCCGCCGCCGATGTCCTGATCGGGCGGCCGGTGTCGGATGCCGCCGCCGTGGGCGCGGTGTACCGGGAGATCGCACCCGCCGACATCGAGCGCAATCCACGTCAGCCGCGGCAGGTGTTCGACGAGGAGGCACTGTCCGAGCTGGTGCACTCCATCCACGAGTTCGGCCTCCTGCAGCCGATCGTGGTGCGGCCGGTAACCGGATCGCAGGGCGGCGCGCGGTATCAGATCGTGATGGGGGAGCGGCGCTGGCGGGCGGCTCAAGAAGCGGGCCTGGCCACGATCCCGGCCATCGTGCGCGAGACGGGCGATGACAATCTGCTGCGCGACGCCCTGCTGGAAAACATCCATCGGGTGCAGCTGAACCCGTTGGAAGAGGCGGCCGCCTATCAGCAGCTGCTCGACGAGTTCGGTGTCACCCACGACGAACTGGCGTCTCGCATCGGCCGCTCGCGACCGCTGATCACCAACATGATCCGGCTGCTGAAGCTGCCGATCCCGGTGCAGCGGCGAGTGGCGGCGGGGGTGTTGTCCGCCGGTCACGCCCGGGCGCTGCTGTCCCTGGAGGCCGGCCCGGAGGCGCAGGAGGAGCTGGCCGGCCGGATCGTTGCGGAGGGTCTGTCGGTGCGGGCCACCGAGGAGGCGGTCACCCTGGCAAATCGCGGTGACGCGGTCACCCCGACCCCGCAGCGACGCAAACCGATCCAGATGCCCGGCCTTCAAGACGTTGCTGATCGGCTGTCGAATGCCTTCGATACGCGGGTGACGGTCAGCCTCGGCAAACGCAAGGGGAGGATCGTGGTGGAGTTCGGTTCGGTCGACGATCTCCAGCGGATTATCGACATGATCACGCCTCCCAAGCCATGACCGTACATACCATGTAATTACGTCACTGTGACACCGCGCCGGTTTCGGGCGCGAAACGGCTCCTCACGACCACCCCGCTCAGGCGGAGTTCCCGTGTGTCTCAAGCTATTTCGGCATTCTGTCCGCCGGTAGCGCGGTGCGGAGGTCGGTTCACGGTCCCGCCGCGAGTGGCGGGGCCAACACTGGCCCCATGACGACAAACTCTCCTATCCTAGAGGGGTTGCTGGTGCAATTGGCTGCAGTACCGCACGGAAGCCAGGAGGCTAGTGTCCGCTCGAATCACGCCGTTGCGGCTCGAGGCTTTCGAGCAGCTTCCCAAGCATGCGCGCCGCTGCGTCTTCTGGGAGGTCGACCCGGCGACTCTCGGTGACCAGGACCACCTCGCCGACCCCGAGTTCGAAAAAGAAGCCTGGTTGTCGATGGTGATGCTGGAGTGGGGCTCGTGCGGTCAGGTCGCCACCGCGGTCCCGGACGATGACCCCAGCCACACCGAGCCGCCGTGCTTGGGATATGTCCTCTACGCGCCGCCGCGGGCGGTGCCGCGGGCGCAGCGGTTTCCCACCGCGCCGGTGTCCGCCGACGCCGTGCTGCTCACGTCGATGGGTATCGAACCCGGACAAGCCGCCGACGATCTGCAACATGGGCTCATCGCCCGGGTAATCGATGAACTGATGCGGCGCGGAGTCCGGGCGCTGGAGGCCTTCGGCCGCACACCGGCGGCTTCCGAGTTGCAGGATCCGCGGGCGGTGGACCCCGACGTCCGGCCGGTGTTGGAGGCCGTCGGCGACTGCTCGGTCGACCACTGCATCATCGACGCGGAGTTCTTGAAGGATGTGGGATTCGTTGTGGTGGCGCCACATACGTACTTCCCACGGCTGCGGCTCGAGCTGGACAAGGGTCTCGGATGGAAAGCCGAAGTCGAGGCGGCGCTGGAGCGTCTGTTGGCGAACGCGCAGCTACAACAGCCGGTCGGGGCGGGATCCGCCGCGACAAATACGTTGAAGGTCACCCAGGGCGGTTAGGAACCGCCCATTCTGCTCGCCCGCTCCACCGACAATTCGTGCGCTAGCAGCTCGGCGAAGGTGAATGTGCCGGTGGGCCTGTCGTTCTTGCCCAGGAGATAGAGCCGCTTGACCGCGGCGAGGATCCCTTCGGCGATGGCGTCACGGGTCTGAGTTGAGATCAGCATCGCGCGATCGCGCGGGTTGGTGATGTAGCCGACGTCGACCTGAACGGTGGGCATCCGAGTCAGTCGCAGCAGATCCCACGTCCGGCCATGCGTCCGGCAATCACGTAAACCGGTGCGGGCCACCACTTCTCGCTGAATGAAGTCGGCGAGGTTGCGGCCGATGGTGGAGACCGAACCGTGCGAGTTTCCGAAGTGGAAGGAGGCGACGCCATTGGCCGAGGGGCTGCTCTGGGATTCACAGCGCAGGCTGATCATCAGGTCCGCACCGACGTTATTGGCCGTGGCGGCGCGTTCGGCGTCCGACGGACTGCGGTTGGTCGACCGGGACAAAAAGGTTTCCATGCCGATGGCGGTCATCCGGCCCTCAAGCCGACTTGCCAAGTCCCACAACACGTCTGCCTCGCTGATAGGGCCGGATGGACCCTGCATTATGAAACCGTGGTCCGCACCGCCGCGGCCCGGATCGATGATGATGCGCTTGCCCGACAGTTTGGGGCCCGATCGGCGGACCAGCTCTTCCTCGCGAATGGCGTGTGGCGAGCCGCCCGAGACCCGCGAACTCAGAAAATACAAGGAACGCAAGGTTTCCGGCCCGCAAATGCCGTCGGCGGCAAGCCCGTATTCACGCTGATACGACATCAAAGCGTTGTGGGTTTGCAATCCGAAGTAGCCGTCGACCAGGCCGGTGTAGAAACCGAGGTCCTGGAGCCGCGCCTGTAGCGTGGCGACGTCGTCGCCGTAGAGCGGAGCACCGAATTGGTGATACAGCGTGCGCGCGCCGAGCCGATACGAGGCCTCTTTCAACGCGCGGTAGGTGGCCTCGCCGACGATGCCGTCCACCAGCAGTCCGCGATGCTGCTGGAACGCACGCACCGCCTGATCGAGCTCGGCATCGAAAACCTCGAGGGCCACATGCCGGCCGGTAGTCAGGTCTTCGTCGGGATTGTCCAGCAGCCCCAGGGCGGCCAGCGTGGCCCGGATCTCGGTCACAGCAGCGCTGCGGTCGCCACGGCGCAGCGCGTCGCCGTCTTCACGGCGCGGACTCGACATACCAAGGGCCCTCCGGGACAAACTGACCGGCTGAATGATCGCACCAGCTAATCGGTATTGTCGCAGATGCTTCTCAATTTCGGGAAAACCCCAGGCTAACCGCGGGGCGTGGTGTGGCGAACTAGATCGGGGCTGCGCCTGATCGCCCGCGTCCTCAGCCCGTCGTTCCAGCGCGTGACGTCACCGGTCTAGGTGAGGTTGGGGACCGCGTCGGAAAGCTCGCGCAGCAACGCCGCCTTGCCCTTGGCGCCGACGATCCGTTTCACCGGTTGGCCGTCTTTGAACAGGATCATCGTGGGGATCGAAACCACCTGAAAGTCGCGGGCCGTTTCCGGGTTGGCGTCAACGTCCAGCTTGGCGACGGTGAGCTGGCCGGCCCGCTCGGCCGCGATCTCCTCGAGCACCGGCGCGACCATCTTGCACGGTCCACACCAGGTCGCCCAAAAGTCAACCAGCACAGGCTTATTGCTCGACAACACCTCCGCGGAGAAGGAGGCGTCGGAGACTTCTATTGTGGCCCCGGCTTTTTCGGCATCGGTCATCGTGGTGCTCCAATCAATGTGTCGGTACGGTCAGCTGCTGCGTTTCGTGGGCCGCGTCCAACTCCTCGTGCTCGGCCAGCCAGCGTTCGGCGTCGATGGCCGCGGCGCAGCCACTGCCCGCGGCGGTGACCGCTTGCCGGTAGGTGCGATCTACCAGGTCACCGGCCGCGAAAACACCGTCGATCGAGGTGCTCGTGGTGCGTCCCCGCACGAGTACGTAGCCGTCGGCGTCCACGTCCACGACGTCGCGCACCAAACCCGAACGGGGCTCGTGACCGATCGCGACGAAAACACCGGTCACCGGGAGCGCGGTTTCCTCGCCAGTTACCTTGTCGCGCAACCGCAATCCGGTCACCGTCGCGTCGCCGTCCACCGCTACCACGGTGGCGTTGGTGACGAACTCGATCTTGTCGTTATTGCGGGCGCGATCGAGCATGATCTTCGATGCCCTGAACTCGTCGCGGCGGTGCACCAGCGTCACGCTGCTCGCGAACCGGGTCAGAAACAGGGCTTCCTCCATCGCCGAGTCACCGCCGCCGATGACGGCGATGTCCTGGTCGCGGAAAAAGAACCCGTCGCAGGTGGCACACGAACTCACACCGCGGCCCAGCAACTCCTGTTCGCCGGGGACCTGCAGATACCGTGCCGCGGCACCCATGGCCAAGATGACCGCCCGGGCCCGGTGGGTCTCCCCGTCGGCGGTGACGACCGACTTGACCGGTCCCGCCAGCGACATCGACTCGATATCTTCCATCCGCAGGTCCGCGCCGAACCGCAGCGCCTGCTCACGCATCTCATCCATCAACTCCGGGCCGGTGATGCCGTTGCGAAAGCCGGGGTAGTTCTCCACCTCGGTCGTGGTCATCAACGCACCACCGAAAGAGGTGCCCTCGAAGACCAGCGGCGCCAGCTGGGCGCGGGCCGTGTAGAGGGCTGCGGTGTAACCGGCGGGACCGGAACCGACGATGATCACGTCGTGGACGGTGTCCGGGGCATCATCAGCAGAAGCGACGGCGGTCATGCGGGCCTTTCAGGTACGGAAGCTACGTCTACGAACGCCAGGGTAGGCGTGGGTGTTCCCACCGGCTGGGCACGACACCTGGCACCAGACTAAGGGCGGGCGACCTGGGTGCTGGCCAGCAACCCGGTGTCGGCGGCGCTGCAATTCAGGGCGACCGCAAAGGCCGCCAGTTTGTCGGGTGTGTCTCCCGGCAGGACCAGCAGCACGCCGGGGCGGGCATTGATCTCGATCGGCCGCGCGCCCAGCACCTGCGTTGACGCCGGATAGCCGAGGCCACTGAGGCAGGAGGCGCGCCGCGGCGGGTCGCTGAGCGGGCCTTCGAGCGGACCGTAGTCGGGACGGTGATCGAGCAGGCCGAGGATCTCCTCCTGCGACAACGGGATCGCCATCGGCGGCGTTGACACCGTGATGTGCTCGGCGGTGACCGGGGTGCTCGGCGCGGGCCCCGGCGCGTTGATCAGTGCCGCGGTGCCCACGCCGATCGCCGCGAGCAGCGCCCCGACGCCAGCCGCGCCCGCGGCCAGCCGCGCGGGTCCGATGCGCGGCCGGGCCGAATGCGCGGCGCCGGCGCGCCGTTGGCTTTGACCCGACGTCAGCACCGTCGAGATTCGGGCGGTGACCTCCGGCGGGACCTTCGGCGCCGACGCCGGGTCGGCACCTAGCGCGGCGACGTCGCGGCGCACCTGGTTCAAGGCGCGCAGGATTGTTTCTGCCTCCGGGTCGTCGCGGACCCGTCTGCGTACGCGGGCCGCGGAATCGTCGTCCAGCAGACCGGCCTGCAGGTCGGCGAGAAGCTCGGCCGTCAGAGGCGGCTCGGCGCCCGTGTCAGCAGGATCCTCTGGATCCCTGTTGGATTCACCCATCCGCCTCAGTGTCCGTCATGCGCACCTTGAGGGCGACGCGCGGCTACCGCGGACGCGGTGCGGGCGGCGTCAGCGCTGACCGGCGGGGCGGTCGGGCGTGGCGCGGGCGCCGGTGTTGAGATAGCCGAGCAGCTCGGCGAGGCGAACCCGGGCGCGGGAACATCGGCTCTTGACCGTGCCCTCGGCGACGCCCAGCAGCGCGGCGGTGTCGGCAACCGAGTAGCCCTGCATATCGACGGCCACCACCGCCGCCCGTTGCTCCACGGGAAGCCGCATCAGGGCGCGCTGCACCGCGATGGCCGTCTCGACCTGCGCGGTGCGATCGGCGACCGGGTAGACGTCCTCCAGCGGCGTGGTCGGGTGGGCTTTGGTGCGGCGGAGCCGGTCCAGGCAGGCGTTGACCACGATGCGGTGCAGCCAACTGCCCACCGCGGCGTCATGCCGAAAGGTTCCGGCGCCGCGGTGCGCCGAAAGCATCGCGTCCTGCAACGCATCCTCGGCATCCTCGGGGGTGCGGGTGGTGAGCCGGGCAAGCCGGTGCAGCTGTCGTTGGTGACGGTGGAACAACTCGCCGAAGGCGTGGCGGTCACCCGCGACGTGGGCTGCGAGCAGCTCGGCGTCGCTGCGTTCCCGCTGGATGTTCCCCCCGAAACCCACGGCCGGACAGTAACCAATCGGTTGTTGCGCGGCACTTCACCACGGCACGAGTCTGTGAGCGCCGTCAGGACGCGGCCTGGACCGTGATCTCCGAGATGGCCGCGCGGCTCTTGCCGTCGGTGGTCCCCAACGTGGAAATCCACACCAGCAGATTCGATGTCGGGGCGCCGGACCTGACCGGGATGGTGTTGTGGCCGGGCTTGAGCGCCGTGGCCGGCGTCAGCACGGTCGTGTCTTCCAGACTCGACGGCGTCGGCGTGGTGGACGAGCGGATCTCGACCTTGGTGCCGGTGCTGGAAACGTCGAGGCCGACGGCGCCGACCACGGTGGGGCTCGGCAGCTGCAACATCAACCCGACACCGTTCTTGAAGCCGGGGAAGGGAGCGGCGTCGGTGTAGATGTCGGTTTCCCAGGAGGTGGTGGGGTTGCCGTCGATCGCCAGCCCGGCCTGGCCCGGGTTGTCGGCTTCGCCGTCGGGCGAAAACACCGTTGCCCTGGTCGGTTTGACCATGCTGCCCGACGGGGCCGAACTGACCGACGACGACGTCGACGACGAGGGGCCGTTCAGCCCGAGCTCGTCCTTGTTGAGGCCACCACCGACGTTGCCGAAGATCTTGCTCACCACCGACGCCAGCACCAGCAGGGCCACCACGATGACGGTGAGGGCGGCGCCGACACCGATCAGCACGTTGCGGCGCCGGCGCGCGAAGGTTGCGTACTCGCGGGCGGTGGATGCACGGGAGACGGGTGGTGGCGGCGAGTCGTCGATCGGACCGAGGATCTCGGTGCGGTCGGCCACCGCCGTTGCTTGCTGCAGCAAGTTCAAAAGCGTTGACGCACTGCGTATTCCGCCGTCTTCCTGAACGGCCCGCACGGCGACCGCGGAAATCTGGAAGGGGATGTCGCGGTCGATGACCAGGGGTTCGACCGGATTGCCCGTGGAATCCCGTTCGGCCGGTGCGAGCCCGCTGCGCACCCCGGACTCCGGCAGCGGCCATCGATTGACCAGCAGGGCATAAAGCGCGGCGCCGATTCCGCGGATGTCGTCTTGCGGGTTGGCGTCGGGCATCGTCGCGGGGTAGGCCAGCACGACGTCGCCTTCGATGCTGACGCGCACCCGGCTGGGATGGTCGATCGACAGCGCGACACCGGCGCGGTGCGCCGCGTCGGCGGCGGCGGCCAGCGACTGCATCGCCCGGACCGCGCCGACGGGCGACGGGGCGGTGTCGGCCACCTCCTGCAACGAACCGCCGCGAATCCACTCCGCGACCACCAAGCCACCGGAGCCGGTGTGGACCACGTCGAGCACCCGGGCGATGCCGGGCTTGTCGATCCGGCTCAGCCGCAAGGTGCGGGACAGGATCTCTTGCAGCACGTCGTGGGGCAGGGCTCCGTCCGGGTCGATGAATGTCAGCGCCACCTGCCGGTCCAGCGCGGTGTCCAGCGCCTGCCAGAACTGCAGGGGGGGCGCGCCGCCGTGGAAGACCAGCAGCCGATACCGGCCACCGGCGATGCGGGCGCCGGGAACCAGGTGAACATCCTCTGAAGAAGCCGCCGGTTCCGCACCGCGCTCGCGGGGCGCGTCGAACGGGATTGGGCCGCGGGCGGATTCGGCCGCGGGATCGCCGTTCATCCGGTCCGGCGGGCGTGGTGCCGGCGCTTCGGGCTCGGGTTCGGGCGGAATGTCGGGCTGGAAATCGTCGGCAACCGGACGCGGCAGCTCGGCACCTGACCCCGAGCCAGGCACAGCGCCCGACGCGGCGCTGTCCAGTGGGCGGTCGGTCACCTCCGGTCCTTTCGCTATCCGGGCGCTGGCTGCCCGCTCCGGAGGCCTGCGCCGGATCGGTTCCTGGACCGCGTTTGCCCCCGGCGGGGACGAATTCCTCTGCTCAGGGTACGTGACGCGGCCCTGCTGAGAATATCGATCCGGCACAGTGGGTTTGCGGGACGCCGGTTGCGCGCCGTGGCCCCCGCCGAGGCCCGGAACGCGGCGCCGGACGGCGCTCAGCGCCGCCAGCGCCTCGGGGACCCGCGCGCGGACCATGACGGCGGCGACGATCGGCAGCATGATGGCTGCCAGCACCAATAGGCGCAGCAGCGAACCCGCACCGCCGTGCGCCGTTAACGCGCCAAGCCCCAGCAGCCGATCGGCCACATGGGCAACCAGACCGGCCAGCATCGACGCGACAAGCGTGACCAGGATCGTTCGCAGCTCACCGACGCCGATCAGGTGGCCGCCGGCGGGCAGCAGCGTGTGCCGCAGCAGGCGGTAACCGACGATCGCGCCGGCCAGGAACCCGATGCCGTTGGCCAGTCCCAGAAAACCGGCCACCAGCTTGGGGTCGCCGGTGAGGTGGGGCGCCAGCACCGAGCCGGCGATCTTGACGGCCGTGATGACGAGGATGATCACGATCGGCGTCCAGGGTTGTTCCCGCGCGTAGAACACGCGCAGCTGCAAGAGCACCAGCCCGTAGGGGATCAACGTGAACGCCGACAACGCGATCGCGGCGCCCAGGTACCCGGCGTCGACGTCCCCGAAATGGCCATAGGCGAACAGCGCGCTGCCGATCGCCGGGCCGCCGACGGTCATGAACGCGACGATGGGGATCAGCGTGATCAGCGTGAGGCGGGTGGCCAGCGACAGGTCGGCGAGCACGGCGCGAGTGTCGTCGGCGGCGGCGTTGCGGCTCAGCCGCGGCATCACCACGGTCAGCACGGTCACGCCGATCATGCCGAACGGCAACATCAGAACCAGCCAGGTGTAGTTGTAGATCGCGGGGCCGGAAGCCGCCGCGGTGCTGGCAATCTGGTTGCCGACCACCAGGCCGAGTTGGCTGATCAGCACATAGAGCACCATCGCGGCGGCCATCGCGCCGAAGCGCTTGAGGCGCTGGTCGATTCCCCACAGCGGACGCAGGCTGACGTGCTGGCGGCGCAGCGCTATCAGCAGCACCGCGGTCTGCGCGAACACGCCCAAGGTGGTGCCGATGCCGAGCACCAGCAGCTTGGTGTTGCCCATCCGAACGGGATCGACCGAGAGCTCGCCGGGGACGGCCAGATACACGGCCAGGGTCGCGAGCGCGACGACGTTGTTGACGACGGGTGCCCACGCCGGCGGCCCGAACACGTTGCGGGTGTTCAGGATCGCCATGAACACCGACGTGAGGCCGTAGGCGAGCACCTGGGGCAGCAGCAGGTAGGCGAAGGCGGTGGTCAGCGGCTCGTTGACCTGCGGGTTGCGGCCCAACATCAGCCGCACCAGCAGCGGCGCGGCCAGCACCGACAGCGCCGTGGCGACCACCAACAGCGTCGTCGTCAACGTGACCAGGCGCCGCACGAACGCCTTACCGCCGTCGGGGTCGCTTTGCTCGGCGCGGGCCAGCACCGGCACGAAGATCGCGGTGAACGTCGCCTCCAGCACGAGCGCGGCGACCAGGTTCGGCAGCTGGTTGGCCACCGAGAAAGCGCTGGACAACGCGGCGCCCAGGATTGCGGCCAGCACGACGATGCGGGCGAAGCCGGTGATCCGGCTGACCAGCGTTGCGAACGCCATCCCCCACGACCGCGACACCAGCGCCGCGTCGGACAGTTCGGGTCGCCGACGGGCCAGCTCCGGCACCGGAGGCAGGGGACCGGTGGGCGGGCCCGGGCGGCGCCTTGACGGCGCAAGGCGCGGCGGTGGCTGTGCGTGAGTCCGGCGGTACGCGGGGCTCATCAGACGCGGTGCTCTTGATCGACCCGGTCGTCGATCTCGTCGTGCATGCCGGAGGGTCTCGGGTGGGGCGGGTCCGGACGGTCCAGGTCGGCGGGATCGGGCTGGCCGCGGAAGCGGTGCCAAAGTCGCCGCCCGGCCAGCAGCACCAGCACCGCGGCGGCCGTCATCGTGATGGCGAACAGCACCTTGCCGTAGGCGTTGGAATGCACCGACAGGCGCACCGGCTCGCCCAGCCGCAGGCCGTCCGGGGTCCGCAGCGTCACGTCGACGGCGACCCGCTGGGTGAAGTTCACCTCGATGGGCACCCGCAGCGGCAGGTATCCCGGCGGCAATTCGATCTGGCCGACGTCGGTGACGGTCATCCCGGGGGGAGCGTCGACCTGCAGCCGCACCCGGATGGGAACGGCGAGGCCGTTGTGCAGCGCCAGCGGAAGGGGACTGTGCTCGGTGGCCAGGGTGTAGGAGCCGCCCGGGTTGACGATCGTGACCGCGCCGAACAGGTCGTTGATCGTCCTACCCACCACCGCCAGCCGCTGCTGAGCCAGCCCGTTACGGGTATCGGGTGGTTCCGATTGGCTCAACGCGCGCAGCATGTCCTCGCGCAGCGGCGCGGTGTACTGGACACCGGTCAGCCCGGTGCGTTCGTCGGTGCTCAGCGCCGAGGTCAGACCCCACAGGCGGGCGACTCGGCCGGCGATGTCCGCGGTGACGTCGTCGTTGAACCGGCCGCGTGCGGCGCCCGAGCCGTCCACGACGCCCGCCTGCTCCGGCGGCTCGTTGCTGGCCGCGGCCTCGGCGATCGCCGCCGGTAACGGTCGCGGCACCGCAAGGCCGGAACGGATGGTCGTGGCCAGCGCGGTCAGGATGACCTGCGCGTCGTCGGTCTGCAGGTTCCATGTCGCGGGGGGAACCAGGATTTGGGTGCGCGGCGCGTCGTCGCGCTGCAGGGGGTGCCAGAAGATGGAGCCAAGGGCATCCTGGCGTCGGGCGACGTCCGAGTCGTGCGCGAGCCGAACCGTCAGCGAGGGATCCAGATAGGTCGGGGCGGCCGGGTTGTCGCCGGCGCCGGCCAGCGCGGCGCCGACGGCCGGGTCGAACGGCGCCACCACCACATGCGGGGACAACCGCCTGGGCGCGGTGTCGACGCTGGCGGGGCCGTCGCCGCTCGGATCCTCGGCGGACAAGTCGGCGGCGGCAATGGCGACGGTGCTCTCGCTGGCGCCCAGCAGGTCGACCGCGCGGCCGGTCAACGGGCCGTCGGGCAGCAGGGTGGCCCCGCGGGTGGAGGATATGTCCAGAATGCGGTCGACGATGCTGCCGACGCCGTCGGTGGCGATCGCGCTGAGCCCCGGATCGTTGACGCGTTGCAGGGCGTCCAGGTCGGCCTGCGCATAGGGCAGCGGCGCCACGCAGGTCCGGTGGGCCAGCGCCCGCAGTCGGTTCAGCCATCCGGTCGCGGCGGCCTGACCGGTGCCCGGATGCGTCGGGGTGCCCGGTAGCTGAGCGGGGCCGTCGGGTGAATTGGACACCACGTAGCCGCCCGTCATCGCGTTGACGGTGACCAGCAGATCCGGGTCGACGGCCAGGCACAGCGCGCGGCCGACGGCCCCGTCGGGATCGACGTCGTGGCTGGTGGCGACCTCGGCCGCGGACAGCAGGATGTCGAGTCGCCCGCCGTTGGCCAGTGAGGTGGCCAAGTCGTCGTCGGCCAGCCGAACCGGAATCGTGCCGCCCGGTACGCCGGGGGACAGGCGGGGCCGGTCGGCCAGCGGCCACAGCATGGTGATCCACACGGGTTTGGAGGTGTCGGGCGCGACGGCGGAGTCGAGGTCGTCGGCGTGGTCGGGTGGCACGCCGACCACGGGCAGCAGGAACCGTGCGTTGTCGAGCCGGGCGGGGGCGCCGTAGTCGGGCGTTCCGTTGACGTTGACCAGGGCCGGGTAGATCCCGGGCTTTTCGATGCCCAGGGACGGTTTGGTCAATGAGCGCAGCGAGGTGGACAGGGTGAAGCCGGCTTCTTGCCCGCGCTGCAGCTCGGGTGCCACCGTGAGGAAGTCCGCGGCCGGCTGGTACTGGTCCGTGCCCCCGTCCAGGGAGGTGCGCAGGCCCACCGAGGCGGTGACCGCCGGAGCGTGCTCCAGCCGGACCATGACGTCGCGGACTGGGCGGTCACCGACGTTGGTCACGATTCCGCTGACCGTGACGACGGGTTGGCTCGTCGTGGTGACCACGTCCGGGGTCACCTGGTCGATGCGGATCCGGACAAAGGGCGTCGATCCGGGCTCGCCCGCGGCGACGCGCGGCACGGCCGGCCCGGTGAGCACCGCAAAACCGGCCACGATCCCGACCACTGCGGCAAGGCGCAACAGGCCGGCCCGGCGAAGTCGCGGCTTGGTCACGGCCCGGGCCCGTGACCGTTCTTCCGGCCCGTAACGGGCTTGTCCGAATGCCGGGTCCGCGAATGCGTCTGCGGGCGGCGCCGGGGTGAGCTGGGTGGCAACGGCGGAAGTGCGGCGGGACCGTCGCTCTGCAGCTTGTCGATCAGCTCGTCGGCCACCTCGGCCAGCCGACGTTCGTCGGCATAGGCCAGCCGCGCCGGCAGTTCCCGCATCGGCACCCAGGCCACCTCGGCCACTTCGAGATCCTCGTCGCACAGCTCGCCGCCGGAGAAGCGCATCAGATAATGGTGCACGGTCTTGTGCACCCGGCGGCCATCGGTGACGAACCAGTAGTCGATGCGTCCCAGCGCGGCCAGCACGCTGCCCCGGATCCCGGTCTCCTCGGCGACCTCACGAATGGCGGTTTGCTCGGCGGTCTCGCCGAGCTCGATATGGCCCTTGGGCAACGACCACAGCATCCGTCCGCGCCGATCGACGCGCCCGATCAGCGCCGCGACCTGCGCGTCGCGCGGGCCGTCGATACCGTCGATGACCAGCCCGCCGGCGGACGTTTCGTGCACAGTGCGCAGCCGCTCCGCCGTGCGGCGGGAAGAGCGCGATCGGCGCGGTTTGGTCGGTGCGGAGTCGGCGGTCGCTTGGTCGTCCTTAGGGTTGTCGGCGGCGCCGGCAGTACGACGACCCCGGCGCCCTCCTCGGCGCCGACGTGGTTTGGCTTGTTCGCCGTCCGACACCCAAGCGATAGTAGCTGGCACGGCACGGTCTTCAGGACATACTCGCCGCTGGCCCGGGGCGTTACGGCGCCGCGCGCACCTGGATTCAGAAATGCCTGGGCAGCATCGCGTGTGCTTCCAACGTGCTTCCATGGCGGAAAATCGGCGAGATCCCCACCCTGGATACACACCCGAAGCCATGAGCGCACACTCAACGCCGCGAGCGCCCCTTTACATGTGAGCGGCCGCGATCCCCGTCCGACTAGGCTGATCGAACGTGCCGGAAGCCACCGACGATGCCAACCTATTAACCGCCGCCGCGGTCGCCCTGAACAGGCACGCCCCCCTGCTGCGCGAGCTGGGCTCGATGTTCGATGCCGCGGGCCACGAGTTGTATCTTGTCGGCGGTTCGGTGCGGGATGCCTTGCTGGGCAGGCTGAGTCCTGACTTGGACTTCACCACCGACGCCCGACCCGAGCAGGTCCGACAAATCGTGGGGCAGTGGGCCGACGCGGTGTGGGAAACGGGAATCGAATTCGGCACCGTCGGTGTCGGCAAGGGCGAGCACCGCCTGGAGGTCACCACGTTCCGCGCCGACACCTACGACCAGGTGTCGCGCAATCCCGAGGTGCGTTTCGGCAAGCGTCTCGACGACGATTTGGTTCGCCGCGATTTCACGGCAAACGCGATGGCGGTCCGCATCACGCCGACCGGGCCGGGCGAATTCCTCGATCCGCTGGGCGGTTTGGCGGCACTGCGCGCGCGAGTGTTGGACACCCCGTCGGCGCCATCGGTGTCCTTCGGCGACGACCCGCTGCGGATGCTGCGCGCCGCACGGTTCGTCTCACAACTCGGCTTCACCGTCGCCTCGCGGGTGCGGGAGGCGATCGAAGAGATGGCCCCGCAGCTGGCCCGGATCAGCGCCGAACGGGTGGCCGCCGAGCTGGACAAGTTGCTGCTCGGCGACGACCCGGTGGCCGGCATCGACCTGTTGGTGCAGACCGGCATGGGCGAGGTGGTGCTGCCCGAGGTCGGTGGCATGCAGATGGCCATCGACGAACACCACCAGCACAAAGACGTCTACCAGCATTCGCTGACCGTCTTGAGGCAGGCCATCGCCCTAGAAGATGACGGCCCGGATCTGGTGCTGCGCTGGGCCGCGCTGCTGCACGACATCGGCAAGCCCGCCACCCGACGGCACGAGCCGAACGGCGGCGTGAGCTTTCACCACCACGAGCTGGTCGGCGCCAAGATGGCCCGAAAGCGGCTGCGGGCGTTGAAGTATTCCAAGCAGATGGTCGACGACGTCTCGCAGCTGGTGTATCTGCATCTGCGGTTCCATGGCTACGGCGACGGCAAGTGGACCGATTCGGCGGTGCGCCGCTACGTCACCGACGCCGGACCGCTGCTGCCTCGGCTGCACAAGCTGGTGCGTGCCGACTGCACGACCCGCAACAAGCGGCGGGCCGCCCGGCTGCAGGCCAGCTACGACCGGCTGGAGGCGCGGATCTCCGAATTGGCCGCCCAGGAGGATCTGGCGCGGATACGCCCCGATCTGGACGGAAACCAGATCATGGAACTGCTCGACATCCCGGCAGGCCCGCAGGTCGGCGAAGCGTGGCGCTACCTGAAAGAACTCCGGCTGGACCGCGGGCCGCTGACCACCGAAGAGGCCAGCGCGGAGCTGGTTGCCTGGTGGCGATCGCACGGGAACCCGTAGTGGTGGGTTAAGCGTCCGAGTACGCATGGACTATTGCTTGGCCGGAGACAACGGCGTGGCGGCCATCTGGAACGGTCAACCGGACCTCGATCTTGACGGCGACGGCCGGCCCGACGCGATTGGTCTCGATTTCGATGGCGACGGGTTGCGCGACGACGCGCTGGCGGATTTCGACGGCGATGGAATGGCCGATCATGCCGTGCTCGACCTCGACAACGACGGCACGCCGGAGGCTTACTTCACCGATGACGGAACGGGGACGTGGGCCGTAGCCGTCGACCGGGGTGGGCAGCTGCGCTGGTTTGGGCTCGACGGGGTCGAGCACACCGGCGGTCCATTGGTCGATTTCGACGGGCGGGGCCACGCCGACGACCGACTGCTCGACACCGACGGCAACGGGATTGCGGACCGGGTGCTGTGCGCCGGGGAGAACGGGGTGACCGAGTACGTCGACACCGACGGCGACGGCAAGTGGAACGTCCGGCTGACCGACACCGACGGCGACGGTTTGGCCGACGGGGCCAGCAACTTATGAGGATCGTCAATACCGGTGCCGCGGGGAAAGAGACTGAATTGACCGGCAAGTACACCGTCATTAGCTTTGTCAGCAACTCAGGCGGGGCGGCGAGAGAACGCGCCGGGACGGCGTCGCTCATGGCCGCCGAATATCGAGACCTTGACGGCCGAGGAAGGGGCAGCGATGTTCGTCGACGCTGACTTGCTGCACTCGGGCGCGAACGAGTCTCACCGCGCGGGCGGGCATGCGCAAGACGGCGCCGATCAGCTGTCGCGAGGACC
This sequence comes from Mycobacterium malmoense, assembly GCF_019645855.1. Classification (NCBI taxonomy): domain Bacteria; kingdom Bacillati; phylum Actinomycetota; class Actinomycetes; order Mycobacteriales; family Mycobacteriaceae; genus Mycobacterium; species Mycobacterium malmoense. The sequence continues at coordinate 5,299,123 of NZ_CP080999.1, read as the reverse complement.
GCTGCTGTCGGGGATGTTCGGCGGCTTTCCCGCAGCCGAAAGCTTTCACGGCGCCGTCACTTCGGCGCACGCCCAGCACGTCAAAACCTTGCAGGGCCACCGGGAAACACTGACCGAACTCGGCCGCAAGGCGCATTACGCCGCCAATGAGTTCACCGACATGGACGACCGCAACGCCGCAGAAATGCGGGCGGTGCGATGCAGCTCCGATACATCAGCATTCCGCATCTAATAGCCGAAGCCGGCGGTCACCCCTGGGCGATCGACAAAAGCCTGCAAACCGGGCGTCCGGCCCAGATTTCCGATTTAGCGCGGGTGTTTCATGACGCGGGCCGGTGCACCGCCGAGTCCAACAAGGCGTTCGACGAGGCGCGTCGTCGCTTCGAGGCGTCGTGGAATCGGGAAAATGGCGAGCACTCGATCAACGACTCCGCCGAAGTGCAGCGCACGGCCCGGGCGCTCGGTGCGCAGTCCCTACAGTTGCCCAAGATCGCGGTCGACCTGGAAAACGTCGCGGCCGCCCTGGCCGAGGCGCAACGCACCAGCGAAGTGGCTATCTCGACGTTGGAGAGTCAACTGCAGCGGCTCGACGACCTACTTGGCCAAGCGTTGCATCTCGAAAAAGACCCCCAGCTCGGCGCAGGCGACAGAGCGGCACTCGAGGCGTTCATCCGTGCCTGTGAAGACGACGCCATTCGTGACACCAAGTCAGCCCTGGGCCAGCTGCAATCGATACGCGGCGGCTACTCGGCATACCTGCAAAGGTCGCTGGTCACCTTGCGCACCGACGGATACGACGCGACGGTTCTCCAGGCGGTGGACGCACCGGAATGGTCGGCGAATCCCGAAGAGCCGCTACCGCTTCCGTCGGTGGGAACGAACGCCGAGGACGTCAACAGGTGGTGGAGAACGCTCAACGCGGAGCAGCAAGGCCGGTTGATCGACGACCATCCACCGGAGCTGGGCAACCTCAACGGTATTCCCGTCGTCGTGCGTAGCCGGGTCAACACGGCCGTGATGAACGACGACCTGCATCGCGTGGAAGACCTCGCCGAGCAGTGCCGCGTCTCCGTCAACGACGTGCTGGGCGATCCGGCCAAATACGGGGCGACCGCAGCGGCTATCGCCCGCTACGCCAATGCCCGCCGCACCCGCGAAGGCCTGAAGACGTCAGCGGTCGCTGTGAACGAGCGGACCGGCAAACGCCCGGACGTATTCCTGTTGAGGTATGAGCCCGAGGCCTTCGGTGGCGAGGGCGTTGCCGCCATCGCGATGGGCAACCCCGACACGGCGGCCAACACTGCGGTTTTGGTGAAGGGCTCGGGCACTGGTGTGCGTGAGGCAACGCTGGCCAACCTCGATGGGGCGCACCTGTTCCGGGAGTCCGCCCACGCAGATGTGGGTAAGGAGACTGCGGTGGTGATGTGGGTGGGTTATGACGCCCCGGACTCGTGGTTCGACCCGGGTTTGTGGGAGCCGAACATGGCCCGTGCCGGTGGCCAGTTGTTGGCCTCCGACGTGAATGCGTTGGCGGTCACCCACCAAGGTGCCCCGGCACACATGACCGTGGTCGGCCACTCGTACGGGTCGACCGTCGTTGCGGATGCGGCGGCGGGCTATGGGATGCACAGCAACGATGTGGTGCTGGTCGGCTCTCCGGGTACCGACCTGGCGCATTCGGCGGCCGACTTTCATCTGTCCCCCGGTGGGCATCTCTACGTCGGGGCGGCCTCGGGCGATGCGGTGACCTGGTTGCCCGATCAGGTGACGGGGCCGGGTCTCATCGGTTTGACGTGGGGCGGGCTAGGAGAAGACCCTTCCGTTGACGGCTACGGCTCCACCCGGTTCAAAGCCGAGGCGCCCGGTAACTCGGTGAATCCGGTCCACGACCATCGCCGTTATTTCGAGGACGGATCGGAGTCGCTGTTCAGCATTTCCGACGTGGTGTCCGGCCACGGTGATGCGCTGCAGCGCGACGGCATGACCGCGCGTCACCGCGGTGAATACTGGCTGGGGGAGTGGGTCGACCCCGAGACCCTGCGGCCGGCGACCACCGGGCACCGCCATCGGACAGCAACGGGCTGACTTAGCTAATGCGGCGGGGCGTGTTGGATGCAGCGGTACTAATCCAGCGCTGAGCGTTACGACCGCGATGCTGGCGAGGGTGCTGGCTTCGGCCTATCGCATCTCCAACACTGTTGGCAGTGGTACAGATGTCTCGTCGCCGCTTTATCAGATGACGCTTGATAAAGCGGGGCGAGTAGTCGCCACCATGGCAGCGGCGCTTCCCCGCGGGAGTTGCGTGAAGTGACATCGCAGCCGGTCGGCGATTAGCCTTTTTGAAGTGACGATTCCCCACCCGCCCCCTGCGGCGCAGTGGATACCACCGACGGATGCGACCCGCCGAGCGTCGAATAGCCGCGTCGCCATCGCGCTGGCGGTACTTGGCATCCTGATTGCAACTGCCGCACTCGTTATCGGCATCATCGACCTCACTCGGCCGACATCCAGCGGGGCTAGCAAGGTTTCGGCAACCCCAGTCGCTCCGCCGAGTTTCACACCTGAGCAGGTTGCGAGCGCCAAGAAGAATCTGTGCTCGGCGTATCAACTCGCGGCTCACTCGGTAAAGGCAGACACAAATTCGGCTGATACCGCTATTGCGCGAGTTTCGCTGACTAATGCCGCAGGAATTATTGACGCGGCGGCAGATAATCCAGCGTTGGGTGGTGGTCACGAGCAAGAAGCTGCACATAAACTGGCTGCTGCATACCGCAGTATCGACGCTATTAGCAGCGTATTCGATAAGACGTCGTCGACTTTCCAGCAGTCAGTTGATGAGGCGAATCAGGCGGACGCGATAATGGCGGCGTTGTGCCCCTAAGGAATGCGACAAACCTGGGGTGATCTGTCGGATTTTGGCGTTTGGCCCACGATTATTTGTACTAGGGGCATGCGCCGCAAGGAGGGTTACGGTATGGCAGGAGACCTACCAGCGGGAAAGTACACGGCCGTTCTTATCGGTGCATGGTGGCCGCAGCCATCGTCGACACTTCGCGCTGGTGCTCAGCATTGGAGTGTGCAGCAGCAGCAGCAAGAACAGTACGCTCAGGGACTACATGACCAGTGGACATTGCTGGCGGCGCGAAATCAAGGGCACACAGTCGACGACCTTGTCTCCCGCTTCCAACAAGGCGAAAAGCACCATCTCGACCTAGCCGAGAAAGACAAGGTAAAAGCTAATGCCTTCGAGAAAGGCGCAGATGCAATCGATAGTCTGCGCGAAGGGCTAAGAGGAATTGCTGATGACTACAACCAAAGAATCGCCAATATTGAGAACTCGAAGGAGCCAGCTGCTATCAAGGCACCTCAAATCGAGCAGCTGATTGCAGAAGCTAATGGATTCGCCGCGCATAAGTCTGGGGCTGCGGTCGCCGCGATCATGGATGCTACTCAGAAAATCCTTACCGCTGAGGGAATGGCAATGTCACCCCAGGAGTTCCTTACAACCCAGGGTATCAATACAGACACTGGAAGGCCGCGTAGCGTAGGTGACAGTGCTGGCAGCGAAGGCCAAGGTGGTGGCGGCGGCGCACGTCCGATAGGCACCCAGAGTGCGGTTAGTGTACGCAGCGGTGTGGAGGCTGACGGCGCCCGCGCTGTTGGTGCGCATGCCGGGGCCGGCGTCAGTGGCACCGGCGGTGGAGCGGCGATTGCCGCGCCTGGACATATACCAGGTGCCCCGGGGGCGGGTGCGCCACTACCTGGAGGCGGTGGTCTGTCGCCGGCCGCTGCTTTTGGTGGGCCTTCGCCGAATCAGTTGGGAAACTCATTTATGGCGGGGATGATGACCGGCCAGCCAGCGGCGGCGGGTGCGAATTCGTTGTCGCAAGGGGTGGTGAACGCGACCGGGTCGGCGTCGGCTCCACCACCGCAGTCGCCGGTCGTGTCGTCGGTATCCGCCCCGGCCATGACCGGTGACGTCGAATCCGCTGCCGTAGACCACGCACCGGTCTCGGCCGGCTCGAGCGCTCCGCTGGCGTCGGCCGGCGGAGCTGTGCCGGTGGCGGCCGCGATGGTCGGTAGCGGACCCATGCCCACGCCGGCGACTCCGGTGGTTGGCGCCCCGGCCAGCCCCGCGGGACCGTTACCCGCCTATGGCTCTGACCTCCGTCCCCCGGTGGTTGCCGCACCTTCGGTATCGGCGCCGACAGCGCCGGTGTCCGGCGCGCCAGTGGCACCGTCGCCGCCGTCGTCACCCTCCGCGGGTGGCCCGTTGATGTCGACGGTCCACCGGACCTTGACCGAACAGGCCGGGGCAAGCCCGGCGACTCCGGCTGGCGCATCGGCGCTGTCGGCGGCAACCGGCGCCGTCGCCGGCGATGCCTCGAATCGGGCCGCGGAACAGCAGAGGCTGCAGCGCCTCGTCGACGCGGTGGCTCGCCAGGCCCCGGGCCTGTCGTGGGCCGCCGGCCTGCGCGAGGACGGCACAACGCTACTGGTCAGCGACATCGCGTGTGGGTGGATCCCGCCAAACGTGAAGATCCCGATCGGCGTGAATCGGCTGCTGGAGCCGGCGCTGCGTCGATTTGACGCCAGCGTGGTCGATCTGCTGGGGGCCGTCACCGCCGCCGCGGCGCACAAAGCCAACGGGTTTATCGCCAAGCCGGGACCCGACGATCCCGCCCTCACCGGTGACCGTGCGGCCCGCACCGGACCCGAGGTGGACGAGCTTGGCCCGACGCTGGTCGAGGCCGTGCGACGCCACAATGGGTTGCCGCGGATCGCCCAGACTTTGGCGCAAGCCGCGACCCGCGGGACGGGGGTCACCGAGAACGAGCTTGACGTGCTGCAGCAGGAGCAGCAGTCCGCGTACCAGAAAACGCTGGACGATCCACACGACCTGTCGCGGGTAGCCGACTGGATGCTCCTGGCGGCCATCGACGCCCTCATTGGAGGCCACGAATCCCTGGCGCACTACCACGTGGCGTGGTACCAGGCGGTCTCGGCAAAGCTGCGATGACTACCTTTCAAGACGATGGCGCTCTACGATGCGACCCACTAGGACATGGCTTAAGTGGCAGCGGCCGATTGGCGTGTCGAGGCAGGCAAGCGGCTTGCGAAGCCCTTTGGGTGAGGGTTGAGGAGAAATCATGACGGGTGGTCGTGATGTCACGGCGTTTCCAGAGGACTATGGGCTGCTGGGGAGCACCCCGTTAATGCCGCCGGGGGTGACGCCCAACGGCATGCCCCCAGCACCCACGACGACGCCTGACCAGGCTGCCGCGGGGCTCGCGGCGGCCGGCAATCTCGGTGTGGCCGGCGACCAAGCGTCCAGCGTTCAGGCCGATTTGGATCGTAGGGCGCGTGCGCTCGATGCCGCGCAGAAGTTTCCGGCAAACGAGGCGGACGCGACGCAGCAGTTCCAGCAGCTGTCGCAGATGATCCCCCAGTTGGCGTCCGGTATCGCAGGTGCTATCGGCGGTGCGGTCGGCGGCATCACCCAGATTCCGCAGCAGGCGATGCAGGCCGGCACGAGCGCATTGCAGCCGCTGCTGGGCGCGGCCGGAAAAGCGGGCATGGCGCCGGAGGCCGCGTTGACCGACATGGCCGGCGACCAAGCCGTCTTGGACGGTGCCACCAGCGGCGATTCCGGTTTTGGCGGTTCCGGCGGCGGTGGCGTCGGCGCTGGTGGGACCACGCCGACCGGCTATCTGGGACCACCACCCGTGCCGACATCCTCGCCCCCCACGACACCCGCCGCGGCGTCGGTCAAGTCGGCGATGGTGACGCCGACTGGGGGGATGCCGCCCCCGGCGGCGCCGATGGGGATGACCGGTATGCCGATGATGCCCGGCGCGTTGGGTGCCGGCGGTGACGGCGGAAGTAAGGACAAGCCGGTCGAAAAGCGGGTGACCGTCCCGGGCATACCCAACGGCCAGCCGGTCAAGGGCCGCTTGACCGTCCCGCCGAGCGCCCCTGTCACGAAGTCCGCCGATGGCAAACCGCCCGTCGTCACCAGGTCTAACCGGCGGATCGTGATTATGCCGACGGATGACGAGGCGCAGGAGTAGCCGACGCCGATCGTCGAAGATTCCTGATCCAGGACGCTCACCGGCAGAAACTCCCGAAGCCCTCCCCGGGATGAATTGTATTTCGAGAACTAATTGGCTCACCGGCAGCTAATGACGGCGGCTAATGCCGCCGCAAAGGTGAGTGGTCGGGTCTTGCTGGCGGCACTAAGGTAATGGCCGTGTGGCCATTACTTGAACGCGGCCGGCTAGGTGGAGAGGCGCGGGCTTGGTCGCCTGCGGCCTAGCGAGCCGGCCGCCGTCCGCCAAGGCCGGCGCGGATCACGCACAGATCGCTGAAACCCTTTGCCGCGCAACGGTTGTTGCCGAGATAGTCACGCACGTGTTACCGGCGCGGCGCGGTCGACGCCATTCAGTTGCTCATCGCCAGACGAACGAACCGCCGTTTGGTGCATGCTATTGCTGCGGCCGCAGCGATGACGGCCGACGGGCCAGAAGGTGTGGGAGTAGTGGCTGAGGTGTCCGGTACGGATGCGGTGCGCCCGGGCGCGGCGGCGGATAAGGCGCTAGTCGACCAGGTCTTGGCCGATTTAAAGGCGAATTTCGAAAAGTGGGAGGAGGTTCTGGCCGCCCAGGAGTCGGTGACTTTCACCGCCGATGTGGGTGACATCTATGCGGTGTGTAATTCGGATGGGCGGCTCACCGGGCTTTCGTTGGCCCCGCACGTGATGACGTCCTACACGAGTCGCGAGTTGATGGACCGGCTGAACATGGTCTTCGAGGCCTTGCGTGAAGAAGCGCAGGCTGATTTCGATCGGAATTACGGTGGGGGAACCGTTGAGTGATTCTCTGATGGCGCAGGCGGTGGCCGCTTTGTCCCGGGGCCACGGTCTGTTCGCTGGCACCGATGCCGGTCACGACATCGGGGCCACGCCGGCGCAGGCACGCGCCCGCGCCGACCGGATACGGCGGGCGATAAACGCGGGCGGGTTGCCCACGCGGGCGGCGACGCGATCGCGGGCCTCGGCGGAGACGCTGCATCGGCTGGCCGATACCGATGGGACGCTGGCCTCCATCGTGACGAAAGCCCGCGCCGATCGGGCGAACGCGAGCATGGCGACGCGCCGGGTCCTCGACGCCGCGGTGGCCGATGCGACGCCCGCGGCCGATACCCCGATGGGGCGTCGTGAGGCGATGGCTCGGACGGCCGCGCGGTTGCGCGCGCAGCACGGCCACGTTGTGCGAGCGCGGGCGAGGGCGCGGCTGCTGGCGCTGCGGTTGCGGCGGCTGCAGTACCTGCGGTCGCACGCATCCGCGGGGCGGCGCGGCCGGGCAGGTGGCGGCAATGGGCGTGCCGCGGTGTTGGCCGCGATCCGGGAAGCCTTGGACATCAAGGGTATTCACGACCCCGCGGCGCGTGCACGGTGGGAGCGCGGCATGGATTTGGTTGCTCGCCGCGAGTCGAACTACGACGCCAACGCTGAAAATCATGGGGATTCCAATGCGGCGAAGGGCACGCCGAGCAAGGGCGCCTGGCAGTTCATCGCTCCGACGTTCGCGGCGTATCACCAGCCTGGGACGTCGACGAGCATTCACGACCTGGTAGCGCAGGCGTGTGCCTTCATCAACTACGCGCGGGGTCACTACGGCGTCGCCGCCGATGCGTCGAACTTGGCCGATCGGATCCAACAGGCCGGTCCACGCCGCGAAGCCAGGGGCTACTGAGCAATGCCATTGAGTTTGTCGAACCGCGACCAGAATTCCGGGCATCTGTTTTACAACCGGCGGCTGCGGGCAGCCACGACGCGTTTCTCCGTGCGAATGAAACACGACGACCGCAAGCAGACCGCGGCGCTGGCATTGTCGGTGGTGTTGGTGGCCATCGGTGCGGGTTGGATGGTGCTGCTTAATGTGCTCAAACCCATTGGTGTGGTGGGTGATTCGGCGATTATCGGCGACCGTGACTCCGGGGCGATCTACGCGCGTATCGACGGCCGGTTGTATCCGGCGCTCAATTTGACTTCGGCGCGGCTGGCGACGGGAAACGCCGGGCAGCCAACGTGGGTGAAGCCGGCCGAGATAGCGAAATATCCAACTGGGCCGTTGGTCGGTATTCCGGGCGCGCCGGCGGCGATGCCGGTGAACCGGGGCGCCGTGTCGGCGTGGGCGGTGTGCGATACGGCGGGGCGGCCGCGCACGGCCGATAAGCCCATGGTGACCTCGGTTGCCGGCCAGCTCACCGGTGGCCGTGCGACGCCGATGGCCAAGGATTCCGGTCTCTTGGTGACGTTTGAGAGCGCCACGTATGTGATCTGGGGTGGCAAGCGCTCGCAGGTCAATCCCGCCGATAGGGCGGTCACTTTGAGCCTGGGGCTTGACCCGGGAGTGACTGTCCCCATGGAGATTTCGCGCGCACTCTTCGATGGGCTGCCCGCTACCGAGCCGCTGCGCGTGCCCAAGGTGCCCGAGGCGGGGACTCCGTCGAAATGGCTGCCGGGCTCGCAGGTGGGTGCGGTGTTGCAATCCCAAACGGCCGGCGGGGGCAGTCAGTTCTATGTGCTGCTGCCGACGGCGTGCAAAAGGTTGGCGGCTTCGTGGCCGATCTGATGCGCAGCGCCAACTCCTACGGGTCGACGACGCCGCGGACGGTGACCCCGGACGTGCTGGTCAACATTCCCGAAGTGACTTCACTGCCGGTGGACTACTACCCGACCGGCCGGCTGAATTTCGTTGATTCTGCTGCGAATCCGACCACCTGCGTGGGCTGGGAGAAGGCGTCGACGGATCCGCAGGCCCGAGTCGTTATCTATAACGGGCGTGGGCTTCCCGTTCCCTCGTCGATGGACAGCCGGATCGTGCACCTGGTGCGCGACGACCGCGACCCCGCGTCGGTGGTCGCCGACCAGGTGCTGGTGTTGCCGGGCGCGGCGAACTTCGTGACGTCGACTAGCGGTGTGATCACCAGCGACTCGCGCGAATCGTTGTTCTGGGTGGCCGATAACGGCGTGCGGTTCGGCGTCGCCTCCGACGATTCGACGTTGCGTGCGCTCGGTCTTGATCCGGCGACGGCGGTGCAGGCGCCGTGGCCATTATTGCGGACTTTTGCTGCGGGGCCGGCATTGTCGCGGCAAGCGGCGCTCGTGGCGCGCGACACGGTGCCGGCGCTCGGGCAGGTGACCGTGCTGACGACATCGGCCAGAGCGGGAGGTTAGCGGGTGTCCAAAAGAGCGTTTCCTATCGACCGTGTCAAGATCGCGCCGCCGAAACCGGTTCGCATAGCGCCGAATGCGCCGATTGCCCTGCCCGAGCGCGAGCCGCGCAATATTTGGGTGATGATCGGCGTGCCGGCGCTGATCGTGGCGCTGATCGGCACGATCGTCATGCTCTACGTGTCCGGGGTGCGTAGCCTGTCGACGGGCTTCTTCCCGCTGATGGGAATCGGCGCGTTTAGCATGCTGGCCTTTTCCGGCCGGTTCGGGCGGGCGCGCAAGATCACCTGGGGTGAGCTGGAAAAGGGGCGCCGCCGCTACCTTCGCGACCTTGACACCAACCGCGATGAGATCCAGACCGCGGTGTGTGCGCAGCGTAAGTGGCAGCAGGCGGTGCATTCCGATCCGCGCGGCTTAGGGGCCATCATCGGCGGTCCGCGGATGTGGGAGCGCGGTCGCGGCGATGTCGACTTTTTGGAGGTGCGGCTGGGCACAGGTGTACAGCACGCCCCGGATTCGGTGTTGTCGGTGACCTGGCCCGACATCTCCTCCGACGAGGAGCTCGAGCCCGTCACCGGTCAGGCATTGCGCGATTTCATCTTGGAGCAGCGCAAGATTCGCGATATCGCCAAGGTGGTCAACCTGCGGTCGGCGCCGGGGTTCAGCTTCGTCGGTGAGGATTTGAACCGGGTGCGGTCGCTGATGCGGTCGGTGCTGTGCTCGCTGGCGGTGTTTCACAACCCGCACGATGTGAAACTGATGGTGGTGACCCGCAACCCCGAGCTGTGGTCGTGGATGGTGTGGCTGCCGCACAACCTGCACGACGAGCTGTTCGACGCGTGCGGGTGGCGACGGCTGGTGTTCGCCACGCCCGAGGAGCTGGAGCAGGCGCTGGGCGCCGAGCTACACATGAAGGGCAAGCGTGGCCAGTGGACGCCACTGGCCACTGCCAGCCCAACCACGATCGGCTCGACACTGGAGACCGGCCAGGGCGCCGCCGCGGCCGATCTGGGCCCGCACTGGGTGATCGTCGACGACAACACCGGCAGCCCCGAGGCATGGGAGAGTGTGGTCGGCCAGGTCGGCAAGGCGGGAATCACGGTGCTGCGCATCGCCTCTCGGGTCGGCATCGGTGTGGGATTCGACAAGGACCAGCTCTACGAGATGAGCGAGCGGCACACGACCGCGGTCGATGCCGCGTCCAACGGTTCGGCCGAAGCCCACCGGGACGGCGGTGATGTCGAGGACGACGACGGGCGTCCGGCGCCGCTGCTACGGGCCGGCGGCAAGTTCTTCGCCCACGCCGACCAGCTGTCAATCCCGCGGGCTTACCGGTATGCGCGCGCGATGGCGCGGTGGTCGCCGACCACCAGCAGCGAGATCGCCGATTCGACCAGCGGCGCGACGGAACTGCTGCGCTCGCTGGGAATCAGCGACCCCCGCGAGTTGGACGTCGACCGGCTGTGGGCCGAACGGCGCGGCCGCGGCGACGAGCGGTGGGCGGAGATCCCGGTGGGCTCCAAACCCAACGGCGAGCTGCAGAACATCATCATCCGCGCTAAAGACTTCGGCGGCTTCGGTTTTCACTCGGTGGTCATCGGCACCAGCGGCTCGGGCAAGTCGGAGTTCTTCCTGTCGCTGGTGTACGGGATCGCGTTGACGCATTCACCGGAGACGTTCAACGTCATCTTCGTCGACATGAAGTTCGAGTCGGCGGCCCAGGACATCCTGGGCATCCCCCACGTGGTGGCGGCGCTGTCGAATCTCGGTAAGGACGAGCGGCACCTGGCCGAGCGGATGCGCAGGGTCATCGACGGTGAAATCAAGCAGCGCTACGAGCTTTTCACCTCGGTGGGTGCGCGCGACGCCAACGACTATGAGGAGATCCGGCTTGCCGGGCGCGATCTGCCGCCGGTGCCGGTGCTGCTGGTCATCGTCGACGAGTATCTCGAGTTGTTCGCCAACCACGAAAAGTGGATCAATCTGATCATTCACATTGGTCAGGAGGGCCGCGGCGCCAACGTGTTCTTCATGCTGGGCGGCCAACGGCTGGACCTGTCGTCTTTGCAAAAGGTCAAGTCCAACATCGCCTTTCGGATCGCTCTGCGCGCCGAGTCTGGCGACGACAGCCGTGAGGTGATCGGTACCGACGCCGCCTACCATCTGCCGTCGAAAGAGAACGGTTTCGCGCTGCTGAAGGTGGGCCCGCGCGACCTGGAGCCGTTCCGTTGCTTCTATCTGTCGGCGCCGTTCGTCGTTCCGAAGAGAAGGGAGGTGGTCAGGACCGTCGACATGACCCTGACGCAGCCCCGGCTCTACAACGGGCAGTACCAGCCGTTGGACGAGGCCGACGCCGCGGCGCTGGAGGCCGCTTCGGCCGCGGACGAGGAACCCGACGAATTCCTTTTGCACGAAGACGGTTTCAAGAGAAAGAAGATCGTGGACGTGTTGCGGGAGTCGCTGCAACAGGTGCCGCACCGAGCGCCGCGCCGGCCATGGTTGGAGCCGTTGGAGAACCCCGAGCCCGTCGACGCCTTGGTGATCGGGTGGCGGGGCAAGCCGTGGCACGTCGACTACGGCCGCAACCCGGGACTGGTGTTCCCGGTGGGCATCATGGACATCCCCGAAGAGTCCAAGCAGGTGGTGCATTCCATCGATGCGTTGCGCAGCAACATCATCGTGGTGGGGGCCAAGCAGCGCGGCAAGACGACCGCTTTGATGACGCTGATGTGCTCGGCGGCAATGATGTACACGCCGTCGCGGGTGACGTTCTTTTGCGTCGGCGGCGCGACGATGGCCCAGATCGGGTCGCTGCCGCACATCGCCGACATCGTGTCGCCCAAGGACACGGAGGGCATCGAACGCATCCTGAGCAGCATGGACGCGTTGATCGACGCGCGCGAGGACGCGTTCCGGCGCGCCAACATCGATCTCGACGGGTTCCGCGAGCGTCGGTTCGGGGCTGGCAGCGACGGGCTGGGGGGAACCGACCCCAACGACCCGTTCGGTGACGTCTTCGTGGTGGTCGACGACTACGACGACCTGTACACGAAAGACACGGTCTTGGGTGACCGCATCATCTCGTTGAGCAGCCGCGGTCCCGAGTATGGCGTGCATGTGATGTGCAGCGCGGGGGGCTGGATTCACGGGCAGCGCCAGAAGCTGCTGCAGAACGCGACCGCGCGAATCCAGTTGCGGCTGGCCGAACCGGGCGAGAGCCAGATGGGGGAGGTCGCGATCGAGTCCCGCGAGGCGGCCCGTCGGACGTTGAACCGTCCCGGTTTTGGTCTGACGAACTCGTTGCACGAGTTGTTGGTCGGCCTTCCCGCGATGGTCGATCCGGCCACCCGCACGGTGGTGGACACCCCCGACGTCGGCGCCCGCATCGCCGAGGTCGCCGGAATCACCAAGCACGCGGTCCTGCAGCGGTTGCCGGAGCGCGTGGAGCTCAAGGCGATCCTGGAGGCCCATGCCGCCGACGACCTGTCGATCGCTTTCGCGATCGGCGAGCGCCACGAGCTGGGTCCGGTTCCCATCAGGCTGTCGGAGAGCCCCGGCGTGATGATTTTGGGCCGGCAAGGCTGCGGCAAGAGCCTGTCGCTGGTGGCCATCGGTGAGGCGGTGATGAGCCGGTTTAGCCCGGAGGAGGCGCAACTGACGCTCATCGATCCCAAAGCCGCCCCGCACGGACTACGGGATCTGCACGCCCCGGGCTACGTGCGCGCCTACGCCTATGACCAAGACGAGATCGATCGGGTGATCACCGAACTGGCCCAGGACATCTTGCTGCCGCGGCTGCCTCCCAAAGGCTTGAGCCAAGAGGAGTTGCGTGCGCTCAAGCCGTGGGAAGGGACGCGCCACTTCGTGCTCATCGACGATGTCCAAGACCTGCGGCCGGCGCAAACGCAGAGCTACCCGGCAACGGCGCCGGCCGGCGCGGCGCTGTGGAAGCTGATGGAACGCGCCCGGCAGATCGGTTTGCACGTCTTCACGACGCGCAACAGCACCAACTGGGCGACGCTGCAGATGGATCCGTGGTGGAGGTATCAAACCTCGGCGAAGGTCGCCCAGCTCTATATGGACAACGATCCGCAAAACAAGATCAACAGGTTTGTTCGCGCCCAGGCGCTACCCCCCGGGCGTGGACTGCTGGTCACCGACGACACCGATGTCGAGGGGATTCTGGTCGGCCTGCCGTCCATGGCCGTGCAATAGAGCACGCGATCGAATGCGTTCCGCGGCAATAGGTCTGCGAAAACGGACATTTTCACATTCGATGGCGCTAATCCCGGGGTTGAGCAAAGGCGCGACAGGCGTTGTAGAAGTGGCAATAGCGATCTTTGCGCGGCGAGTGGCAGTAGGTACGCAAGCGACGCACGTGTAGCTTCCCCGAATGTGACCACGAGACGAATTTGAAGCCGGCGGGCCCAGCGGATAAAACTTGTGAATACGCGATCGGTTAGCAGGCATTAGACTGGCCGATCATTCGCAGGACATGCGACTGCGAGAACGTTCGGAGGAAATATGTCGTGGACCGTACAGCCAGAGGCTGTCTTGGCATCGGCTGGAGCCGAATCGGCGATCAGCGCGGAAATCGAGTCGGCGGCCGCGGCGGCCGCGCCGGCGCTGGTCGGCACGACGCCGATGGGAAATGACCCCGACTCGGCGCTGTTCAACACCGCGCTGAGCGCCTGCGGCGGCGCTTACCTGGGCGTGGTCCAGGAGCACTCCCTTCAGCGCGGATTGTTCGCCGGGACGCAGAGCGTCGCGTCGTGCGTCTACACCGCCACCGAAGCGGCGCGCGGCTTGGCGCTAGGGCTGTAAGCGGCGCTTATGCCTGACCCGGGGTGGGCTGCGCGTCCACCCGAAGCGAACGATCTTCTGATCAAGACCGGGACCGGTGTGGCCACGATGTTGGCCAATCACGCGGCGTGGATCGCCTTGGGCGCCAGCCATCACGCTTCGGCGAGCGCGTCGATGAGCAACACCGCCGTGACCTCCGCAAGCTGGCTGGGGGCGGGGTCGGCGGGTTCGGCCGCCAGCGCCACCATGCTCAACGCCTCGCTGCACGGGTTGGCCGGCTGGGTGGACGTGAAGCCGGCGGTGGTGGCGGCCGCAATCTCGGCGTACCAGACGGCCTATGCCGGCATGCGTCCGGCTCCGGAGTGCAACGCCAACCGTGACGAATCGGCGGCCGACAACATCGCCAATCCGAGTGTGCTGTGGACGCTGACCCCGCGAATCGTCTCGCTGGACACCGAATATTTCGGCGTGATGTGGCCCAACAACTCCGCGGTCGGCGCCGGCTACGGCGGGATTCTGGCCGGGCTGGCCGAAAGCCTGGCAATCCCCCCGCCGGTGGCGGCCATGGGTGCCTCGCCGGCGGCCCCGGCGGAGGCGGCCTCGGCGATCGGCCAGGCGGCGGGCGATGCCGCCGCCGGCGACGGAATGCGCGCGGCCTACCAGGGCGTGTCCTCGGTCACCAACGGCGCCGGCGCACCGACCTCGGCCGGCGAGGATGTGGGCGGGCAGGTCGGCAAGTTCATGGAGCCGGTGCAGTCGATGATGGGCACCGTCCCGCAGGTGCTGCAAGCACCCGCGGGACTGATGCAGGCGCCGATGAGCGCGCTGCAGCCGGCATCCTCGATGATGGGCATGTTCGCAAGCCCCGGCGCCGGACTCGGGGCGGGCGCCGGCACGCCGGCCTCCGCGGTGTCGGCGGTCGGCGGGATTTCCGCGGCGCCGGGGGCGGCCGGCGGCGGTGGCGCGTCACTCGGCGGCGCGGGCGTGCCCGCGACCAGCTTCACCCGTCCCGTCAGCGTCTTCGAGCCCGTAAGCAGCGGCCGACCGGTGGGGCTGCGTCCCAGCGGCGCGTTGGGCGCCGAGTCGGTGCGCCCGCAGACGACGACCACGACGGGTGGTACCGGGATCGGTGGCATGCCGGTGGGCCACGCGGCCGGCGGGCACCGCGGATCCCACAACAAATCCGAGCAGCCCGCCACCGTGCGCGTCGTCGACGAAAGAGCCTGAAACGGCCTGCTCAACGGGTGAATCGACACAACGGAATAGCGCCCATACACTTCGACGCATGCCCCCGGGACCAAACGGGAATCAATTGGGGACCTGCCTAATCGGATAAGGAGTAATCACAGTGACAATCAAGGTGACACCGCAGTTGCTGCGTAGCACCGCCCATGACATTCAGGCGAACATGGAGCACGCACTTTCGATCGCCCAGGGCTATCTGGCTAACCAGGAAAACGTGATGAACCCGGCGACCTGGTCCGGTGGGGGCGTCATCGCCTCCCACGTCACCGCCATGGAAGTTTCGAATGACCTGAGCAAAATCCTGACGGGCGGCACACGTCTGGCCGAGGGCCTGGCGCAGGCCGCGGCATTGATGGAGGGGCACGAGGCCGACGCGCAAACCGCGTTTCAATCCTTGTTCGGCGGCGCTGCCCAAAACGTTTAGTGATTCTCCCGATATTTCATTCCTGAAAGGAACTTCGCCATGGACGATCCCATCACTTACAACCCCGGCGCCGTCGCCGACTTCGCGTCGGACGTGGGTTCCCGCGCCGGCCAACTCCACGCCATTCACACCGACGTTTCGAACAAGACCAATGCGCTGCAAGAGTTTTTCGCCGGCCATGGCGCCACGGGATTTTTCGACGCTCAATACCAAATGCTGTCGGGACTGCAGGGCCTCATCGACACCGTGCGCCAGCACGGTCAGACGACCAACCACGTGCTGGACGCCGCGATCAGCACCGACCAGCAAATTCACGGCCTGTTCTGAAATTCCACAACCCGCGGCGCCGGCGGCGCCAACCGGGCCGCGACCGAGGTGGGGCACCGATACCCGCGAGTGCCCCACCTTTGGTGTCCGACGACCCGCTTGAGGTGAAAGTGGCGTGCTGACAACGACAATCGACGGCCTGTGGATGCTGCAAGCGGTGACCGGGGTGGAGCAGCTATGCCCCGAGCTCGGTTTGCGGCCGCTGCTGCCGCGGCTGGAAACCGCCGACCTGGCGCTGCGGCACCCGGTGGTTTCCGAGCTGACGGCGTGCGGCGCGCTCGATGAGGCCGGCAACGCCGATCCGATGATCCGGGAATGGATGACCGTGCTCTTGCGGCGCGACCTCGGGTTGCTGCTGCACATCAACGTGCCCGGCCGCGAGCCGACGCGCGCGGCCATTTGCCGGTTCGCCAGCTGGTGGGTGGTCCTGGAGCGCCATGGCGATCTGGTGCGTCTTTACCCGGCCGGCTCCGCCGGCGACGAGGCCGCGGCCACCGAGCTGGTGGTGGGTCAAGTCGAGCGGCTGTGCGGCGTCGCCGAAGCGGCGCCGCTGCGGCCGGTCACCGTGGACACCGAGGAGCTGCTGGCGTCGGTGCATGACGCCGATAGCCTGAAATCGTTTCTGATCAACCAGCGCCTGGATGTCGACCAGCTGCAGATCGTCACCATGGCCACCGATCCGGCGCGCTCGGCGTATGCGGCGATCGTGGCGTTACAGGCCGGCGTCGGCCCGGAGAAGACGGCCCGTCTTGCGATCGGGGAGTCGGCCGTGGCCATCGTCGACACCCCGGCCGGCCGGCTATGCGTCGAAGGTGTGACTTCGGGCAATCGCCGTTACCAGGTCCTGTCGCCGGGCTCCCGCAGCGACATCGGCGTGGCGGTGCAGCGGCTCATCCGAAATCTGCCGGCGGGCGAAGAGTGGTACTCCTACCGGCGCGTGGTCTGACGGACGCGGTTAAACCGGCCGTTACAACCAATCTTGGGAATAGCAAAGCCTAACGCGCTTGTAATGCACTTCACGGATTAGTGATCGCGTAAACGACCTATCGTCAATCGTGTTAGCATCGCGGTCGTGACGACCCCTTGGAATGACCCCAATATGTTTGATGAAGAGAGGCTTGGGCGGGGGGATCCGCCGGCGGTGCGCCACCGGGATTCGGTATCGGACACTATGCGTATTACCGATTTAGCCGCCCCCCGAAAAATTCCCCCGGGTTCCGGCTGGCGAAAATTCATCTATAACATTTCGTTCCACAAGATAAATCTCGGTGAATCGCCGGGCGAACGGCATTATCGTGAATTAAGGGCACGCATTCGGCGGCATATCCGGCGGCAATTTGTGATCACCCTGGTCTCCGGCAAGGGCGGCGTGGGTGTGACGACGATGACCGCGTGCATCGGCGGCGTCTTCCGCGAGTGCCGCCCGACAAACGTGATCGCGATCGACGCGGTTCCGGGTTTCGGCACCCTGGCCGACCGGATCGACGAGTCGCCGCCCGGCGACTACACCGCCATCATCAACGACACCGACGTCCAGGGCTACGCGGACATCAGAGAACACCTGGGGCAAAACGTGGTCGGGCTCGACGTGCTGGCCGGAAACCGGACGTCGGACCAGCCCAGGCCCTTGGTGCCGGCAATGTTCGCCGGGGTATTGGCGCGGTTGCGGCGAACCCACAACGTCATGGTTGTCGACACCGCCCCCGACCTCGAACATCCCGTCATGAAGACCGTGTTGGAGAACACCGACACCCTGGTGTTTGTCTCGGGGATCACCGCGGACCGATCCCGGCCGGTGCTGCGCGCCATCGACTTCCTCAGTGCGCAGGGCTATCACGAGCTGGTTTCGCACAGCACCGTGATCATCAACCACACCGGCAGCGCCGTCGACAAGGATGCGCTGGCCTATCTGACCGAGCGGTTCACCAAGGTCGGCGCGACCGTGGAAGTGATGCCGTTCGATCCGCACCTGGCAAAGGGCGGGATCATCGACACGGTCCACGAGCTAAGAAAAAAGTCGCGGTTGCGGCTGTTTGAAATTACCGCGGGATTGGCCGACAAATATGTTCCGGAGGCCGGTGCCGAGAGGGCACAACAGTGACCGAGAGGTTGCAGCCGCATAAGGTCGCCTTCCCGGCGCGGTGTGCGGTCAACATTTCCTACGACAAACACCTGTGCTCTCAGGTATTCCCCGCGGGAACACCGGTCGAGGGATTCTTCGAGGGCATGGTCGAGCTGCTCAGCGACGACCTGAAGCGCAAAGGTTTCGACGGTGTGGCGCTGCCGCCGGGCAGCTACGAGCTGCACAAGGTCAACGGTGTGCGCCTGGACATCAACAAGAGCCTCGACGAGCTCGGCGTGCAAGACGGTGACACGTTGGTGCTGGTGCCCAGGGTCGACGGCGAATCCTTTGAGCCGCAGTACGAATCGTTGTCGACGGCATTGGCGGCCATGGGCAAGTGGCTGGGCCGCGACGGCGGCGATCGAATGTTCGCGCCGGTCACGGCGCTGACCGCCGCCCACACCGCGATCGTGGTGCTCGCCATGGCGGTCGGTGTGGTGGTGGCCCTGACGTTGCGGGAACGCACGTTCACCGACGGCCCGGTCCCGGCCGCCGTCGCCGGCGGTGTCGGTGTGCTGCTCGCCGTCGCGACGGTGGTGGTGTTTTGGGGATGGCCCGAGCGGCGCGACATGTTCAGCGGATTCGCTTGGCTGACAGTGCTTTTGCTCGCCGTGGCCGGTGGCTGCGCGCCGCCCGGGAGGCTGGGCGCACCCCATGCGCTGATCGGGCTCGTGGTGGTGATCCTGGGTGCCGTCGCGATCAGCATGGCGACACGGAAACGGTGGCAGACGGCGGCGGCCACCGCGGTCGTGACGGTGTGCGGAATCGCGGCCGCGGTGGCCGCCGCCCGGATGTTTCGGCCGGTGTCGGTACAGGTGCTGGCGATCTGCGTGTTGTTCGGTCTGCTGGTGCTGGTGCGGATGGCGCCGACGATCGCGCTCTGGGTGGCGCGGGTGCGGCCTCCGCACTTCGGATCGATCACGGGACGCGACCTATTCGCGCGCCGCGAGGGGATGCCCGTCGACACGGTCTCCCCGGTCAGCGGGAACGAAACCGAAGACGAGGACGACGAACTCACCGACATCACCGCCCGCGGCGCCGCGATCGCCGCGTCGGCGCGGTTGGTCAACGCGGTGCAGGCGGGCCTGTGCGTCGGGGTGTCGGCCGTGCTGCCGGTCGCGGTGTGGGGGGTCCTGACGCCGGGTCGTCGCTGGGCGTGGCTGGCGCTGGTGGTGGCCGGCCTCGTGGTCGGCATCTTCATCACCCAGGGCCGCGGCTTCGCCGCCAGATACCAGGCGGTCGCGCTGGTGTGCGGGGCATGTGCGGCGGTGTGCGCCGGCGTCGTCAAGTACGCGCTCGCCGGGCCGAGAAATCTCGAGACCGCGCTGATATGGCCGGTGGCGCTGGTGGTCGCCTTCGCCGCATTGGGTTTGGCCGCAGCGCTTTTGGTGCCCGCGACACGGTTCCGGCCGCTGATCCGGCTGACGGTGGAATGGCTTGAGGTGCTGGCCATGATCGTGTTGCTGCCGGCGGCCGCGGCCTTGGGAGGGCTGTTCACGTGGCTTCGCCACTGATGTCGGTGTGTACCCGCGCCGCCGCGGTTTTCGCAGCCCTGACCCTGATCGCGGTTACGGGTAACATTCCTGCGGCCCAAGCGATTTCGCCGCCCATAGTGGATCCCGCGGCGGTGCCTCCCGACGGGCCACCGCGGCCGGATCAGCCGATGCGGCGCGCCAACAGCTGCTCGGCGCCGATCACCGTGAAAACCCCCGACGTGTCGCAAACGGCGCCCGGCTTCGACCTGCTCAACATCAGCCGCGCGTGGCAATACAGCACCGGCAACGGGGTGGCCGTGGCGGTCATCGACACCGGGATCACCCCCAATCCGCGATTGCCGGCCGTTCCCGGCGGTGACTACATCATGGGCGAGGACGGCCTGTCCGACTGCGACGCCCACGGCACGGTGGTGGGCGCCATCATTGGGGCTGCGCCGCAAGGGCTTTTGCCGATGCCGCGGCCGATGCCGGCCACGCCGGCGTTCCCCCCGCCGGCCGGGCCGCCGCCGGCCACCGGGGCCGCCCCGCCCCCGGTGGAGCTCCCGCCCCCGGTCGCGCCGCCCCCGCCCCCGCCGCCGGTGACGATCACCCAGATCGTTCCGCCTCCGCCCCCGCCGCCCCCGCCGGAGGCCGGCGCGATGGCGCCCTCCAACGGGCCGCCCGACCCGCAGACCGAAGACGAACCCGCGGTGCCGCCGCCCCCGCCGGGGGCCCCCGACGGGGTGGTGGGCGTCGCTCCCCACGCGACCATCATCTCGATACGGCAGTCCTCGCGAGCCTTCGAGCCGGTCAATCCGGCCCCGGCCGACCCCAACTCGGAGGAGAAGGTCAAGGCCGGAACGCTGAACACCCTGGCGCGGGCCGTGGTCCACGCGGCGAACATGGGCGCGAGGGTGATCAACATTTCGGTGACCTCGTGCCTGCCTGCGGAGTCCTCCACCGACCAGCGGGCGTTGGGCGCGGCGGTGTGGTACGCGGCAACGGTCAAGGACGCGGTGATCGTCGCCGCGGCCGGCAACGACGGGGAAGCCGGCTGCGACAACAACCCGATGTATGACCCGCTGGACCCGTCGGATCCGCGCGACTGGCATCAGGTCAAAGTCATCTCGTCGCCGTCGTGGTTCTCCGACTATGTCCTGTCGGTGGGTGGCGTCGATGCCGGCGGCGCCCCGATCGACAAGAGCATGTCGGGTCCCTGGGTCGGCGTGGCGGGGCCCGGAACCCACATCATGGGTCTGTCGCCGCAGGGCGGCGGGCCGGTCAACGCGTACCCGCCTTCGAAGCCGGGCGAGAAAAACATGCCGTTTTGGGGCACCAGCTTCTCGGCGGCCTACGTCAGCGGCGTCGCGGCGCTGGTACGCGCGAAATACCCTGAGCTCAGCGCACATCAGGTGATCAACCGGATCGTGCAGTCGGCGCACAATCCACCGGCCGGCGTCGACAACCAGGTGGGCTATGGGCTGGTGGATCCGGTCGCCGCGTTGACGTTCAACATCCCGGCCGGCGACCGGATGCCCCCGGGCGCGCAGAGCCGGGTGATCACCCCGGCCACGCCTCCGCCGCCGCCGGATCATCGGGCACGCAACATCGCCCTCGGCTTCCTCGGCGCCGTGGTCGCCGGCGTGCTCGTGGCGGCGATCGGGGCACGGCTGCGGAGGGCGCGATGAGGTCGCGGCTGACCGGCTTCAGTCCGGGCAGCAATCGGCGGGTCGTCGGCGTGTTGGCGGTGTTCTTGCTCGCGTTGGCGGGCTGGGCGGCCGGCGGCTACCTTGGCGCCGCCGTGGCCGCGGCGGTGGGCGCCACGCTGGTGTTCGTCCGGTGGCGGGGCCAGCCGGCCTGGTCGTGGGCGGTGCTGGGGCTGCGGGGCCGGCGGCCGATCAGCTGGAGTGACCCAATTACGGTGGCCAGCAACCGATCCGGGGGCGGGGTGCGCGTGCAGGATGGTGTGGCGGTGGTGGCGGTGCAGCTGCTCGGCAGGGCGCACCGGGCCACCACGGTGACCGGCTCGGTGAGCGTCGAGACCGAAAATGTCATCGACGTCGTCGAACTGGTGCCGATGCTGGAGCACCCGCTGGGCCTGGAGCTCGACTCGATCAGCGTCGTCTCGGTCGGGTCGCGGTGCGGCAACGTCGGCGACTATCCGCGGGTGTATGACGCCGAAATCGGCACCCCGCCGTATGCGGGCCGGCGCGAAACGTGGTTGATCATTCGTTTGCCGGTGATCGATAACACGCATGCGTTGCGGTGGCGCACAACCCTTGGGGCGTCGGCCATTTCGGCGGCCCAGCGGATCGCCGGCTTGCTGCGCTGTCATGGGTTGCGCGCGAAGGTGGCCACCGCGACCGACCTGATCGAGCTCGATCGCCGGCTCGGGTGGGACGCGGTGTCCGGTAAGACGCAGAAGTGGAAAGCCATCCGCGGGGAAGCCGGGTGGATGACGACGTATGCCTACCCGGCCGAGGCGATCGCCTCCCACGCGCTCGCGCAGGCATGGACGCTGCGGGTCGACGAGGTCATCCAGAACGTGACGGTGTACCCGGGCGGGACGTGCACCGCGACGATCACCGTGCGCACGCCCACGCGGGCGCACAGTCCACCCAGCGTGATCCTGCGCCGCCTCGACGGGGAGCAAGCCGCCGCGGCGGCCGCCAACATGTGCGGTCCGCGTCCACACCTGCGCGGACTGCGGCGCAGCGCGCTGCCGGAACGCCTGATCGTCGAGGTAGGGCCGTCGGGTGTCTTGGTGGGCAAGCTGAGCAACGGCGACCGGCTGATGATCCCGGTGACCGACGCCGGCGAGCTGTCGAGGGTATTCGTGGCCGCCGACGACGCGATCGCCAAACGGATCGTGATTCGCACGGCCGGCGCCGGCGAGCGGGTCTGCGTGCACACCCGCGACATGAAGCGCTGGGCGTGCGTGCGGATGCCGACGGTGAGCGTCGTTGGCACGTCGCGGCCCGCGCCGCGCACCACCGTCAGCGTCGTCGAATACGTTCCGCGGCCGAGGGCAGGCCGCGGCGGTACACCCGGTGGCGGTTCGGATATCGCGGACATCGCGATCTCGCCCGCGCCCCGGCCGGCCACCGTGATCACCGTCGCGCCGGCCGGCACCACGCTTCCCGACGCACACGGGCATGCATTCGAGGTGGCCGTCGAGCAGGTCAGCGGTGCGATGGTGAAAGTCACTGCGGCGGGCCAAAACTGGCTGGTTGACATGGACATGTTCCGCGCCGAGAACCGCTATGTCAACCTTGAGTCAGTCGCAGTGTCGTTCGCCACATAGCTGGTCGACAACGTGAATTTGATGCGCACGATGTGCGTCGAGGATGGTGTAGACGATGGGTGATTTGCTCGCGGCGCGCAAGCATTTCGACCGCGCCATGGCAATCAGGGACCGGCAGGGGCGCGCGGCGGCGTTGCCGGAGTTCATTGCCGCCACCGACGCCGACCCGTCGATGGCCGACGCCTGGCTTGGCCGTATCGCCTGCGGCGACAACGACTTGGCATCGCTGAAACGGCTCAACGACCACCGCGAATGGCTGCACCGCGAGACCACGCGGATCGGCCGGAGCCTGGCCGCCGAGCTGCAGCTGGGCCCCTACATCGGCATCACGGTGACCGACGCGTCCCAGGTGGGCCTGGCGCTGTCGTCGGCGCTGACGATCGCCGGCGAGTACGCCGAGGCCGACGCGCTGCTGGCCAACCGTGAGTTGTTGGATTCGTGGGGCAACTATCAATGGCATCAGCTGGCCCGGGCGTTTCTGGCGTACGCCACGCAGCGCTGGCCGGACGTGTTGCTCACCGCCGCCGAGGAGCTGCCCCCGCAGGCGATCATCATGCCGGCGGTGACCGCGTCGATTTGCGCGTTGGCGGCCCACGCCGCTGCGCATCTCGGACAGGGCCGGGTGGCGCTGGACTGGCTGGATCGCGTCGACGTGGTCGGCCAGAACACGTCGTCGGGGCGGTTCGGGGCCGAGGTGTTGACGGCCTCGATCGGTCCGGCCGACATCCCGCTGCTGGTCGCCGATCTGGCGTACGTGCGGGGCATGGTTTACCGCCAGCTCCACGACGAGGACCGCGCCCAGATCTGGCTGTCGAAGGCCACCCTCAACGGGGTGCTGACCGACGCCGCCAAGGCCGCGCTGGTCGACCCGAACCTGCAGCTGGTGGTGACCGACGAAGAAACCATCGCCACCCGCACCGACAAGTGGGACGCCTCGACGGCGAAAAGCCGCGAGCAGCTCCAAGACGACGACGCGGCGCAGCGGCGCGCCGAGCTGCTGGCCGAGGGCCGCGCGCTGCTGGCCAAACAGGTGGGACTGGCGGCGGTCAAGCAGGCGGTGTCGGCGCTGGAAGACCAGCTCGAGGTGCGCGTGATGCGCCTGGAGCACGGCCTGCCGGTGGAGGGGCAGACCAACCACATGCTGCTGGTGGGACCGCCCGGCACGGGTAAGACGACCACCGCCGAGGCGCTGGGCAAGATCTATGCCGGCATGGGGATCGTGCGCCATCCCGAAATTCGGGAGGTCCGCCGATCGGACTTTTGCGGCCACTACATCGGGGAATCGGGACCCAAGACCAATGAACTGATCGAAAAGTCGCTTGGCCGAATCATTTTCATGGACGAGTTCTACTCCCTGGTCGAGCGCCACCAGGACGGAACGCCGGACATGATCGGGATGGAGGCCGTCAACCAACTCCTGGTCGCCCTGGAGGCCCACCGATTCGACTTCTGTTTCATCGGGGCGGGCTATGAGGATCAGGTCGACGAATTCCTCACCGTGAACCCGGGTTTGGCGGGCCGGTTCAACCGCAAGCTGCGGTTCGAGTCCTATTCGCCGGCCGAGATCGTCGAGATTGGCCGCCGCTACGCCGCGCCGCGCGCCAGCTTGCTCGACGACGCCGCGCAGCAGACGTTCTTGGATGCGGCCACCACCATCGGCAACTACACCACCCCCGGCGGGCGACACGGCATCGACGCCATGCAGAACGGCCGGTTCGCCCGCAACGTCATCGAACGCGCCGAGGGATACCGCGACACCCGGGTGGTCGCCCAGAAACGCGCCGGCCGGCCCGTGACCGTCGAGGACCTGCAGATCATCACCGCCGCCGACATCGAGGCCGCGGTGCGCAGCGTGTGTTCGGACAACCGCGACATGGCCGCCATCGTCTGGTGAACGCCGAATGACTTCTATCGTCCCGCGGTGGTCGGCTCGAATCGGAAAACGACGAGCCGGCCCGCCAGCGCCTCGAATTCGTCGGCCGTGCCGTCGCGCACCAGCCCCGAGCGCTTCGCGAACGCCACACCGACCGGCACCTTGACGGAGAATTGTCGCAGCACCGGGCGCGCTTCCTCGGCGGTGAGTTCGACGATCTTGACCTCGCGGGACCGTCGACCCTGGCTCAGCGTGCCGGTGCCGGCGGCGCGGGCGTTCGCCGCCCAGTCCGCACCCGGGTAGCCGGCCACCACGTAGAGGCCGCCTTGAAAATCAAACGGGGTCATCGGCGTGCTGCGCGGGCGGCCCGACTTTCGGCCGGGCACCGTCAGCACCAGGGCGGGACCCGTCGGAATCCCCAGCCGCTGGACCGCCATCATCACCCTGTTCATGGGTTTGAGGTAGCGCGGCGGACGTAGTTCGGACATGTCGGGCTCCTTACCCTAGATTCTGGCGAACAGGTCACGATGTTGGGAAACCCACTGGGCGAACGGGATCGCCGGCCGGCCGAGGATCTTCTCTACGTCGTGGGTGACCAGGGCGGGCTTGTCGAGCGTCTCGGCGAGCATCGCCGTGTAGGCGTCGGCGAAGCCGGCGCTGAATCCCAGGCCGATGAACCGTTGCCGCACCAGATCCTCCGGCACCTCCCGGTACTGCAGCGGCCGGCCCAGGACGGCGCCGATCACCCCGACCAGCTCGGAGTTGGTGAACGCCTGCGGACCGGTCAGCGGGATCCGCTGACCGACGAGCTCGTCGGTCAGCAGCGCCCGCGCGGCGACCGCCGAGATGTCGCTCTCGACGATCGGCGCGGACGAGGCCGCCGCGTATGGCCCGGACACCACGTCGCCGGAGTGGATCTGCGCCGACCACATGCCGGCGAAGTTGGTCGCGAAAACCGTGGGCCGCAGGCTCACCCAGGCCAGGCCCGATTCGACGGCAAGCCGTTCGACCTCCTTGTTGCGGTCCCCGCGAAACCGTGACGGCTGCCGGGAAAAGTCGTCGTCGGCGTTGATCGCCGACAGCGCGACCAGTTTGGTGACTCCGGCGCTCACGCACCGGGTCACCACGCCGGGCAGCTGCTCGCCCAGTGCGCGGGAGTTGAGGAATACCGCCGACGCACCCGGTAGGGCGTCGGCCACCGATCCGACCGCCTCGACGTGAGACGGGAACCCGGCGGTGGTCGGGGTGCGGGTGACCGCGCGCACGCGCGCGCCCGCGGCGACAAGTTCGTGGACGAGCGGGCGCCCGACGTTGCCGGTTGCCCCCGTTACGACGATCGTCATGGTGTGGTTCCTTCCATGAATTTTCTGCGGTACTCCAAGGACGGCGCCGAAGGCGGGAAAGTTACAGCCCGGACGCGTAACTTTTCGTGGCGGCAGATCGTCGAAGATTCATGAACCAGTTGCCGTCACCCAGCGACCAGGTCACGGAGGCCTGGCGCCGGCACCGCCCGTATCTGGTCAACCTCGCCTATCAGATGATGGGCGATGTTGGCGATGCGGAAGACATTGCGCAGGAAGCGTTTCTGCGTCTGTCGCGCGCCTTCTCAAGTGCCGGCGCCGACGAGATCGACGATGTCCGCGGCTGGCTGACGGTGGTGGCAACCCGCCTCTGCCTCGATCAGCTGCGTTCGGCCCGCGCCCGCTACGAACGCCCGGACGGCCGGGACCTTGAGGACCAGCGACCCGCGTCGCGCCGCCCGGACCCGGCCGAGCGGATCACCCTCGACGACGAGGTCCGTACCGCGCTACTGGAGGTTCTGCGCAGGCTCAGCCCCGGTGAACGGGTCGCGTTCGTGCTGCACGACGTGTTCGGGGTCCCGTTCGGCGCGATCGCCGACACCGTGGGCCGCCCCGTCGGCACCTGCCGTCAGCTGGCGCGGCGTGCGCGGACCAAATTCCTTGCGGCGCAACCGAAATTAAGCGAAGTGACCCCGGCCGAGCACCAGCTCGTCACCGAGAAATTCATTACCGCATGTGCCAACGGCGACATCGCCGGGCTGACCGCCGTCCTGGATCCGGCGGTTTGGGGCGTGGGCACGATCCTCGCCGACCCGGCGCCGCCGCCGCAGGTCAACCATGGCCCCCACGCGGTGGCCACCAACCTGCTGCGCTATCTGGGGCCGGAAGTGACACTGGTCAGCGGTCCCGCCGGGCTGGGGGCACCGGCGGTGTTGGCCTTTGCCGACCGCCGGCTTTTCGCCGCCATCGTGCTGACGGTCCGCGGTGGCCTGGTGACCAAAATCGAGGCCGTCGCCGACCCGTCGGCGCGGGCGGGGGCCACCTGGCGGGCGTAGTGCGACGATGTCGTTGAGGTGAAGCATGCGATACGTACGTTCCGAAATCGTGCACGCGCCCGCCGCGCGGGTGTGGGAGTTGCTGGTCGACGTCGAGCGCTGGCCGTCCTGGACCGAGTCGATGCGGGAGATAGAGCGCCTGGACGGTGGCCCGTTGGTGGTGGGTAGCCGCTCCAGGGTGACTCA
This sequence comes from Mycobacterium malmoense, assembly GCF_019645855.1. Lineage (NCBI taxonomy): Bacteria > Bacillati > Actinomycetota > Actinomycetes > Mycobacteriales > Mycobacteriaceae > Mycobacterium > Mycobacterium malmoense. The sequence goes on along the minus strand of NZ_CP080999.1, from coordinate 5,271,770 downwards.
GCCCAAGGGGCGGCCGATGGTATGGACGGTCACGCAACTCGAGCCGCTGCGCGAATTCACCTGGGTGGCCGAGGCGCCGGGGCTGTCGTTCGAGGCGGTGCACCGCATCGGCGACAACGGCGACCACGTCGCCACCACGCTGGAGTTCATCGCGACCGGCCCGTTGGCGTGGCTGGCGGCGCCGCTGGCGGGGTCCCGGATCCGCTCCTTCCTCGCGATGGAGAGCGCGGGCTTGAAGCGGGCCGCCGAGCAGGCCTAGCCGTCTTCGCCTCCGGGCCGCCGGTTCCGCGCACGGTCCGGCCGCGCCGCGAAATACCCCACGACGGTCGCCGTGACCTGGAGAAATTTCCGGCGTGTCGCCGGGCCCATTTCGCCGTTCACGTCGATGACACCGCCGGGCCGTAGGTGGGGATCGAAGGGCACCTCGACGACGGGCCGCCCGTGATCGACGAACTCGCGTGCCAGCAGCTCGCGGGTGCGTTTGTCGGCGTGGCCGTCGGAGTCGTTGAGCACCACGATGGTGTTGTGCAGCAGGCCGGTCAGGCCTTGATCGGACAGCCATTCCATGGTCCTGGCGGCGGCCGAGGCGCCATCCGCCCACGGCGAGGACACCACGATGAGCGCATCGAGATCGCGCAGGACCTCCTGGGTGACCGGTGAGTCCATCGTCGAGCCGCAGTCGATGACCGAGATCGTGAAATGGCGATCCAGCCGCAACGCGGCCTCCCGGTAGATCGCGGGATCGAGGACCCGGCGCGGCCCGGACGCCGGTTCGCCGCCGAGCACGTGCAAGCCGGCGGAATTGCGGCCCAGCCGCCCGACCACATCGGTGAAGGACCGCAGGTTCTTGTCGGAGGTCAGTTCCCAGAACGAGCCGCTCGACCGCGGGTCGATCCGGCTGCCCAGCCGGCCGAACGCGGTATCGGCGTCGATCGCCACGACGTGGTCTTGCTGACGCAGTTCGGCGAAAAGCGATCCGACGCTGGCGGCCACCGACGTTTTTCCCACCCCGCCCTTGCCCAGCACGCCGACCTTGTAATTGCCATGCAGGACGGTCCGGACGGCCGCTTCGAATTGAGCCTCCTGACGCTGCGCGGCCGACGGACCCAGCGTGACGAGACCAAAGGTGGCCAGCCGCAGGACGCGTCGCCAACCGCGGTCGGGAAGTGCCGGCGCGACGGCGGGCGCCAGGGGAGCTGCCTGCCACGGCGGCGACCACCGCGGGGGTCTCGGTGGATGCGGCGGTGCGGGTGCCGGCGGGTACGGCGGGGCCGGTCTCTGCGCAACCGGGGGAGAGGCCGGGGACGCGGGGTGGGGACCGGCCGGGCGTGCGGCGGGGGGACCTGGTTGGCCGGGCTGCAGCCGGTCCCGCAAGAATTCGCGCTCGTTCATGGGCTCCTCGGATGCCGGGCGATCGGTCTTCACGCGGGTGACCGACCGCGCGAGTTGCTCAGGGGTCGAGCACCACGGTACGACCGCCAACGCCGGACGCGGACCAGTATCGGTCCAGTATCGGCGCACGCGGCGCCGGGGGATCTCATTGGCACCGTGCAAACTTAGCGGGGCTTACCGCGGTGTGCTCGCGACGCCCTTCGTCCGGCGTTGAACACGTCAAGGGGCAATGTCGGCGGCGTTGCCGCTGCGCTTTAACGCAATCGCAGCAAACCTGCGCAAGCGGTTGACGTAGCGCCCGATCCGCCGATCCCGGCGCCACGGCGGGGGTGATAGCGGGCGCCGATCGGCATCCCGGCAAGGCGCCGATCGCTGGCCGCAGCGTTTTACGGCGCCGCCGGCTGGTAGCTAGACTGGACGAAGTTGGCATGTCAGGCGGGTTTTGTCATATCGTTTTACGACTTGTCGAGACCGGTTCCAGGCCACCGTTCAGCGCTGCACGGACGTATCCCTAACCGGATCATCCCCGCCTGGGGACAGCCTATCGACAAGACCGAAGGGGTTTTAGCCCGCAACCCTCGGGTGCGGCCTCATCGGAGCCGCTCATAGCGGTCGCGAAGAACGTCCAGGTGAAGGGTCAGGTGCATATGACGCCCAAGCGCGTCGGGTTATATAACCCCGCGTTCGAGCACGATTCGTGCGGGGTAGCCATGGTCGTCGACATGCACGGCCGTCGTAGCCGCGACATCGTGGACAAGGCGATTACGGCGCTGCTCAACCTCGAACACCGCGGTGCTCAGGGTGCCGAGCCGCGCAGCGGCGACGGCGCGGGCATCCTCATTCAGGTCCCGGATGCGTTCCTTCGCGAAGTCGTGGATTTCGAGCTGCCCCCGGCGGGCAGCTACGCCACCGGTATCGCGTTCCTGCCGCAGTCGTCCAAAGACGCCGCGGCCGCCTGCGCCGCGGTGGAAAAGATCGCCGAAGCCGAGGGCCTGCAGGTGCTGGGCTGGCGCAACGTGCCCACCGACGACTCGTCGTTGGGTGCGCTGTCCCGCGACGCGATGCCCACCTTCCGCCAGGTGTTCATGGCGGGCGCCTCCGGCATGACGCTGGAGCGCCGCGCCTACGTGGTCCGCAAGCGCGCCGAGCACGAACTCGGCACCAAGGGCCCGGGCCAAGACGGGCCCGGCCGCGAAACGGTTTATTTCCCAAGCCTGTCGGGCCAGACGTTCGTCTACAAGGGCATGCTGACCACCCCGCAGCTCAAGGCGTTTTACCTTGACCTGCAAGACGCTCGGCTGACCAGCGCGCTGGGCATCGTGCATTCCCGGTTCTCCACCAACACCTTCCCGTCGTGGCCGCTGGCGCATCCGTTCCGGCGCATCGCCCACAACGGGGAGATCAACACCGTCACCGGGAACGAAAACTGGATGCGGGCCCGCGAGGCGTTGATCAAGACCGACATCTTCGGGTCCGAAGCCGACGTCGAGAAGTTGTTCCCGATCTGCACCCCCGGCGCGTCCGACACCGCGCGCTTCGACGAGGCGCTCGAACTGCTACACCTGGGCGGGCGCAGCCTGGCCCACGCCGTGCTGATGATGATCCCCGAGGCCTGGGAGCGGCACGACTCGATGGATCCCGCGCGGCGGGCGTTTTACCGGTACCACGCCTCGTTGATGGAACCGTGGGACGGCCCGGCATCGATGACGTTCACCGACGGCACCGTCGTCGGCGCCGTGCTCGACCGAAATGGCTTGCGCCCCTCGCGGATTTGGGTGACCGACGGCGGCCTGGTGGTGATGGCCTCCGAGGCCGGCGTGCTCGACCTGGACCCGGCCAGGGTGGTCCGCCGGTTGCGGCTGCAGCCCGGCCGGATGTTCCTGGTGGACACCGCGCAGGGCCGCATCGTCTCCGACGAGGAGATCAAGGCGGAGCTGGCCGCCGCGCATCCCTACCAGGAGTGGCTCGACAAGGGGTTGGTTCCGCTCGAAGACCTGCCACAGGGCAACTACACGCGGATGGCCCACGAGCGGCTTGTCATGCGGCAGTTGGCTTTTGGCTACACCTACGAGGAACTCAACCTGCTGGTGGCGCCGATGGTGCGCACCGGCGCCGAGCCGATCGGCTCCATGGGCACCGACACCCCGGTTGCGGTGCTGTCGCAGCGTCCCCGAATGCTGTTCGACTACTTTCAGCAACTGTTCGCCCAGGTGACCAACCCGCCGTTGGACGCGATCCGCGAGGAGGTGGTGACCAGCCTGCAGGGCACCACCGGCGGCGAGTGCGACCTGCTCAACCCGACTGAGGAGTCCTGTCACCAGATCGTGCTGTCCCAGCCGATTCTGCGTAACCACGAGCTGGCCAAGCTGGTCAACCTCGACCCCGCCGCCTTGGTCAATGGGCGCCCACATGGCATGTCGTCCAAGGTGATTCGCTGTCTGTACCCGGTGGACGAGGGCGGCGCCGGGCTGGCCGCCGCAATGGACGAGGTGCGTGCGCAGGCGTCGGCGGCGATCGCCGGCGGCGCCCGGATGATCATCTTGTCCGATCGCGATTCCGACGAGCGGATGGCCCCGATACCGTCGCTGCTGTCGGTCGCCGGGGTGCACCACCATCTGGTGCGGGAACGGACCCGCACCCATGTGGGTCTGGTGGTCGAATCCGGTGATGCCCGCGAGGTGCACCACATGGCGGCGCTGGTCGGCTGCGGCGCGGCCGCCGTCAACCCCTACCTGGTGTTCGAGTCGATCGAGGACATGCTCGACCGCGGTGTCTTGGAAGGCGTCGGGAACGGGATCGACCGCACGACAGCGTTGAACAATTACGTCAAGGCCGCGGGCAAGGGTGTGCTGAAAGTGATGTCCAAGATGGGCATTTCGACGCTGGCCTCCTACACCGGCGCGCAGCTGTTCCAGGCCGTCGGCATCTCCGAGGACGTGCTCGACGAATACTTCACCGGGCTGAGTTGCCCGACCGGCGGGATCACCCTGGACGACATCGCCGCCGACGTCGCCGCCCGCCACAAGCTGGCGTACCTCGACCGGCCCGACGAACGCGCGCACCGCGAGCTGGAGGTGGGTGGCGAGTACCAGTGGCGCCGGGAGGGCGAGTACCACCTGTTCAACCCGGAGACCGTGTTCAAGCTGCAGCACGCGACCCGCACGGGGCAGTACAAGATCTTCAAGGAATACACCCGTCTGGTCGACGACCAGAGCGAGCGGCTGGCGTCGCTGCGCGGGCTGCTCAAGTTCCGCGGCGACGTGCGGCCCCCGGTTCCGCTGGAGGAGGTCGAGCCCGCCAGCGAAATCGTCAAGCGCTTCTCGACGGGCGCGATGAGCTACGGCTCGATCTCCGCGGAGGCGCATGAGACGCTGGCCATCGCGATGAACCGCCTGGGCGGCCGCTCCAACAGTGGCGAGGGCGGCGAGGACGTCAAGCGATTCGAACGCGATCCCAACGGCGACTGGCGGCGCAGCGCGATCAAGCAGGTCGCCTCCGCTCGGTTCGGGGTGACCTCGCACTACCTGACCAACTGCTCCGACATTCAGATCAAGATGGCGCAGGGCGCCAAACCCGGTGAGGGCGGCCAACTCCCGGGGCACAAGGTATACCCGTGGGTCGCCAAGGTCCGGCACTCCACGCCCGGCGTCGGATTGATCTCGCCGCCGCCGCACCACGACATCTACTCCATCGAGGACCTGGCGCAGCTGATCCATGACCTGAAGAACGCCAACCCGTCCGCGCGGGTGCACGTCAAGCTGGTCTCCGAAAACGGGGTGGGGACGGTCGCGGCCGGAGTCTCCAAGGCACACGCCGACGTGGTGCTGATCTCGGGACACGACGGCGGCACCGGGGCCACCCCGTTGACCTCGCAGAAGCACGCGGGCGCCCCGTGGGAGCTGGGGCTGGCCGAGACCCAGCAGACGTTGCTGCTCAACGGGTTACGCGACCGGATCGTGGTCCAGGTGGACGGGCAGCTCAAGACCGGGCGCGACGTGATGATCGCCGCGCTGCTCGGGGCCGAGGAGTTCGGCTTCGCCACCGCCCCGCTGGTGGTGGCGGGCTGCATCATGATGCGGGTGTGCCACCTGGACACCTGCCCGGTCGGCGTCGCCACTCAGAACCCGGTGCTCCGCGAGCGGTTCACCGGCAAACCCGAGTTCGTCGAGAACTTCTTCCTGTTCATCGCCGAAGAAGTCCGGGAGTACATGGCGCAGTTGGGCTTCCGCACGTTTAACGAGGCCGTCGGTCAGGCAGGCTCCCTGGACACCACGCTGGCACGCGCGCACTGGAAGGCGCACAGGCTGGACCTGACGCCGGTGCTGCACGAGCCGGAGTCGGCGTTCATGAACCAGGACCTGTACTGCAGCTCCCGTCAGGACCACGGCCTGGACAAGGCGCTCGATCAGCAGTTGATCGTGATGAGCCGTGAGGCGCTCGATTCCGGCAAACCGGTCCGTTTTTCTACCACGATCAGCAACGTCAACCGCACGGTGGGCACCATGCTCGGCCACGAGTTGACGAAAGCCTATGGCGGCCAAGGCTTGCCGGACGGGACCATCGACATCACGTTCGAAGGATCGGCCGGCAACAGCTTCGGCGCCTTCGTGCCTAAAGGGATTACGCTGCGCGTCTACGGCGACGCCAACGACTACGTCGGCAAGGGCCTGTCCGGCGGCCGGATCGTGGTGCGACCGTCGGACAATGCGCCGCAGGACTACGTTGCCGAGGACAACATCATCGGCGGCAACGTGATCCTGTTCGGCGCCACCAGCGGGGAGGTTTACTTGCGCGGCGTGGTGGGCGAGCGGTTCGCGGTCCGCAACTCTGGGGCGCACGCCGTGGTCGAGGGCGTGGGCGATCACGGTTGCGAGTACATGACCGGCGGGAAGGTGGTCATTCTGGGCCGCACCGGCCGTAACTTCGCGGCCGGCATGTCCGGCGGCGTGGCCTACGTGTACGACCCGGATGATCAATTGTCGAAGAGTCTAAACGCCGAAATGGTGGAACCCGAGAGCCTCGACGACGACGACGTGGACTGGCTGCACGGCAGCATCCAGGCGCACGTCGACGCCACCGATTCGGCCGTCGGTCAACGGATCCTCGTCGATTGGCTCGGCCAGCAGCGGCATTTCGTCAAGGTGATGCCGCGGGACTACAAGCGGGTGCTGCAGGCCATCGCCGAGGCGGAACGCGACGGCGTGGATGTCGACAAGGCGATCATGGCGGCCGCGCATGGCTGATCCCACCGGCTTCCTGAAATACACGCATCGGGAACTGCCGAAGCGCCGGCCTGTCCCGCTGCGACTGCGCGACTGGAACGAGGTCTACGAGGATTTCGACGAAGAGACCCTGCGGCACCAGGCCACCCGCTGCATGGACTGCGGTATTCCCTTCTGCCACAACGGCTGTCCGCTGGGCAACCTGATCCCGGAATGGAACGACCTGGTGCGGCGGGGACGCTGGCGCGACGCGATCGAGCGGCTGCACGCCACCAACAACTTCCCGGACTTCACCGGCCGGCTGTGCCCGGCGCCGTGCGAGCCGGCGTGCGTGCTGGGAATCAACCAGGATCCGGTGACGATCAAGCAGATCGAGCTGGAGATCATCGACAGGGCGTTCGAGGAAGGCTTTGTGACGCCGCTGCCCCCGGACAAGTTGACCGGGAAGACCGTCGCCGTGGTCGGTTCGGGCCCGGCGGGCCTGGCCGCCGCCCAGCAGCTCACCCGTGCCGGCCACAGTGTGACCGTCTTCGAGCGCGACGACCGCGTCGGCGGGCTGCTGCGTTACGGCATCCCGGAATTCAAGATGGAAAAGCGCGTCCTGAACCGGCGGCTGGACCAAATGCGCGCCGAGGGCACCGAATTCCGGCCCGGCGTCAACGTCGGGGTCGACATCACCGCCGACGCGCTGCGCGCCGATTTCGACGCGGTGGTGCTGGCCGGCGGCGCCACCGCCTGGCGCGACCTGCCCATCCCCGGCCGAGAGCTGGACGGCGTCCACCAGGCGATGGAATTTTTGCCGTGGTCCAACCGCGTTCAGGAGGGCGACGACGTCCTCGGCGAGGACGGCGAGCCGCCCATCACCGCCAAAGGCAAGAGTGTCGTCATCATCGGCGGCGGCGATACCGGCGCCGACTGCCTGGGCACCGTGCACCGGCAGGGCGCGGCCGCCGTGCACCAGTTCGAGATTATGCCGCGTCCGCCGGACGCCCGCGCGCCCTCCACACCGTGGCCGACCTACCCGCTGATGTACCGGGTGTCGTCGGCGCACGAAGAGGGCGGCGAGCGGGTGTTCTCCGTCAACACCGAGGAGTTCGTCGGCAAGGACGGGCACGTGACCGCGCTCAAGGCGCACGAGGTGCGGATGCAGGACGGCAAGTTCGTCAAGGTCGAGGGCTCGGACTTCGAGCTCGAGGCCGATCTGGTGTTGCTGGCGATGGGATTCACCGGCCCGCAGAGGGAGGGCCTGCTCACCGATCTCGGGGTGAAGCTCACCGAGCGCGGCAACGTCGCGCGCGGCGCCGACTACGACACGTCGGTCCCCGGTGTTTTCGTTGCCGGCGACATGGGTCGCGGCCAGTCGTTGATCGTTTGGGCGATAGCCGAGGGCAGGGCCGCCGCGGCGGGGGTGGACCGGTATTTGATGGGTTCGACGGCCCTCCCGGCGCCCATCAAGCCAACGGCCGCACCGCTTCAGTAGTCACACCAGCCACATTAGAAACAGACTTATATTCGTCCGGCGTTTCTGCGACAGTTTGCCAGACGACTGTTGTCTAATGGGCCGTTGTGGGCCCCATCACATCCACGCGACATGGGAGTCCAGTGGAACGGACCGATCGCAGGAGTGATCACTGTGCATATCAACCCAGTACCTCGGTCGCGGATGGGGCGAATCGCCTGGTCATGGTTTCGTCATCCGGTAAAGAGCCGCGAATTTCCCGCTAAGCACGAGCGCCTGGTTACCGCCGAAGAGCTGCTGCTGTTCGGGGCGTAGCCGTCCGCCCGCGAGCCGACGGGTGCACGACGGGTTTGCTCAGGCCTAGGGGATGTTATCCAGGCGAAACCAATAGCCGCGAATCCCGGATCGCCTCCGCCAGCGGTTCCAGGACGGCGGGGTCGTGCGGCGGCGAGAGGTAGACGATGCCCAAGTCCAGGCCTTCGGCGGCCAGCCCGGCCGCGTCCTCGATGACCTTCCCGTAGTCGCGGTCCGGCCCCAGGCCGAGATGGGCCGACAGGGTGATTTCCTTCGGATTGCGCCCGATGTCCGCGCAGTGTGAGGCGAGCACGTCGCGCTTGTGGGCGAAGACGTCCGGTGGGCCGCCGACGAAGTTCCAATGCTGGGCGTAGCGGGCGGTGATCCGCAGCGTGCGCTTCTCCCCGCTGCCGCCGATGCAGATCGGCGGGTGCGGGCGCTGCACGCCCTTGGGCTCGTTGCGGGCGGCCTTGAGTTGGTAGTACGTGCCGTCGAAGTCGGTGGTCTCGTGGCTCAGCAGGCTGGTCAGCACCTCGCAGGCCTCCTCGAACCGGTCGAAGCGTTCCTTGATGGAGCCGAGCTCGATGCCGTAGGCGCCGGACTCCTCCTCGTTCCACCCCGCGCCGATTCCCAGCTCCAGCCGCCCGTTCGAGATGATGTCCAGTGCCGCGGCCATGTTGGCCAGCACGGCGGGGTGTCGGTAGTGGATGCCGGTGACCAGCGTCCCCAGCCGCAGCCGCTTGGTGGCCTGCGCCAGCGCGGTCAGCGTCGTCCAGCCCTCCAGGCACGGCCCGTCGCTGTCGGAGAATATCGGATAGAAGTGGTCGAAGGTCCAACCGGACTCGTAGACGTCGATGTCGTCGGCGGCCTGCCAGACGGCCAGCATGTCGGCCCAGGTCGTGTTTTGCGGTGAGGTTTTGAAGGCGAATCGCATGAAAACGACGTTAGTCGATCTTTATGAAGCGCAACTAAACTCCACCCACCGGTGACCGGCGGGCCGCCGCGCTTCGGCGGGCACACTGGAGCCATGGACCCGGTAGCTGCTTTGCGGCAGATCGCCTACTACAAGGACCGCAGCCGCCACGACCCCAGGCGGGTGATGGCCTACCGCAACGCCGCCGACATCATCGAGGGTCTTGACGACGCCGAGCGGGAGCGCCACGGTCAGGCCAACAGCTGGCAGAAGCTGCCGGGCATCGGGCCCAAGACCGCGAAGGTCATCGACCAGGCGTGGTCCGGTCGAGAGCCCGACCTGCTGGTCGAATTGCGTTCCGCCGCTGAGGATCTCGGTGGAGGCGACATCCGCGCCGCGCTGCGCGGCGACCTGCACCTGCATTCGAACTGGTCGGACGGGTCGGCGCCGATCGACGAGATGATGGCAACGGCGTCCGCGCTGGGCCATGAATATTGCGCGCTGACCGATCATTCGCCGCGGCTGACGGTCGCCAACGGGCTGTCGCCGGAGCGGTTGCGCGCGCAGCTCGAGGTGATCGACGGGCTGCGCGACGAGTTCGCGCCGATGCGCATCCTCACCGGCATCGAGGTCGACATCCTCGAGGACGGCACCCTGGACCAGGAGCCCGAGCTGCTGGAGCGCCTCGACGTCGTGGTGGCCAGCGTGCACTCGAAGCTGTCGATGGATTCGGCGGCGATGACCCGCCGGATGATCAACGCCGTCTCCAATCCCCTCGCCGACGTGCTCGGCCACTGCACCGGCCGGCTGGTCTCCGGCAACCGCGGCATCCGGCCCGAATCGAAGTTCGACGCCGAGGCGGTGTTCACCGCCTGCCGGGACCACGGGACCGCGGTGGAGATCAATTCCCGCCCCGAGCGCCGCGATCCGCCGACGCGTCTGCTCAAGCTGGCGCTGGAGATCGGCTGCCTGTTCAGCATCGACACCGACGCGCACGCGCCGGGTCAGCTGGACTTCCTCGGCTACGGTGCCCAGCGCGCGGTGGACGCGGGCGTGCCCGTCGACCGGATCGTCAACACGTGGCCGGCCGAGCGGTTGCTGGAGTGGACGGGTGCGAACTGATCAATACCGCTACGCCACAGCGGTATTCGACGTGCAACAAGTGGTATCCAAGTCAGAACAAGGGCTCGGTTTGTAGTCCGCAATGCGTGCGGATCACCTCGTAATCACGATCACGATGTGCCACAGTGACCCCGATCCGCAGCGCCATCGCGGCCACCTGGCAATCGATCAGGCTGCGTACGGTGTCACCACCGCGACGACAGCGCCGGTGGATAGCGGCCGCATCTTCTGCGTCCCGCACGGGGGCAAACGGCTCGATATTGAACCGTTGCAGTAGTCGCCTCCGCCGTATTGCCTTGGACTCGTCGGTCGTACCGATCAGCAGTTCCATCATCACGACCTCAGGGACGATCACCTGCGAGTTGGCGGCAATGCGATCTGCTAGCCAGCGGCTGGCGAGCGACTCAGAGGTGGTCAGAAATTCAATCCAGACCGACGTGTCGACGATCATCTAAGACTGGTCTGCGAGGTCTATGCCCGTGTCCGAAAACGATTCGATCTCATCATTGGTGAAATCGAAACCGCTGCCCTGGAGTGCCAACGCCTCATCGCGGTCTAACGGTTCACCCACGAGCCTGCGCAGTGCGAGGTCAACGGCACTCCGCTTCGAATCCAGTCGATACATTCGCTGCGCGGCGGCCACAAGTTCGTCGTTGATTTCGATGTTGGTCCGCGACATAACACCATCATGCACTATTAGGTGTAAGACGGCGAGAGCGAGGCGACCCGTGCGAATGCTGCTAGTCCGGCAGGTGCGGCATTTCGAGGCCCGGGTCGCGGCCGACGAGCACCGCGGGCGTGAGCGCGGATCTGCCGTAGCGTTCCCGTACCCGGTCGATCGCCGCGTCGATGTCGTCGCGGCGGGATTCCTCGCCGAACGGCAGCAGCAGCTGCTGGGCGCCGATGCGGTCGATGCTCGACACCGCGAAGCCGACCAGCGTCAGCCCGCGCTGCGCGATCAGGGGCTCCGCTGCTGAGACCAACTGCCGGGCGGCCGCCAGGATGGGCGGCGTCGACGACGTGGCCCACGGCAACGTGTGCGACCGCGTCGCCCGGCCGAAGTCATCGAACCGCAGGCGTAGCGTCACCGTGCGCCCGGTGCGTCCGGCGGCGCGCATCCGGCCGGTGATCCGGTCGATCAGGTTGACCACCACGGCGTCGACCTCGGCGGCCGACATGCGATTCCCGGCGCGACCCAGCGCCCGCTGGGCGCCCACGGACCGGCGACGCACACCGGTGGTGACTCGGCGGCGGTCGATGTTGCGGGACAGCGCATACAGCTGGCGGCCCATCGCCGCGCCCAGCAGGGAGGCCAGCGTCGACTCGCTGAGCTCGGCGACGTCGGCGACGGTCGTGATGCCGTGCGCGTGCAGTTTTTCGGCGGTCTTGGCGCCCACACCCCAGAGCCGACGCACCGGCAGCGGGCGCAGGAATGCCAGCTCTCGATCGGGCGGCACCAGCAGGAGTCCGTCGGGCTTGGCTTCTTGGCTGGCGACCTTGGCGAGAAACTTGGTCCGGGCGACGCCGACGGTGATGGGCAGGCCGACGCGGTCGCGCACGTCGGCGCGCAGCCGCGCCGCGATCTGGACCGGCGTGCCGGAGACCCGGCGCAGGCCGCCGACGTCGAGGAAGGCCTCGTCCACCGACAGCGGCTCCACGATCGGTGTGCAATCGCGAAACACCTCGAACACGGCGTCGCTGGCGCGGCTATAGGCGCTCATCCGGGGCGGCACCACCACGGCGTGCGGGCACAGGCGCCGCGCCTGCGCCCCGCTCATCGCCGTGCGCACGCCGTAGGCCTTGGCTTCGTAGCTGGCCGCCAGCACCACCCCGCCGCCGACGATCACCGGGCGGCCCCGCAGCGCCGGGTCATCGCGCTGCTCGACGGACGCATAGAAGGAGTCCAGGTCCGCGTGCAGGATGGATGCGTCGCACCGCACGAACAGATGTTCGCACGCGGGTGTGACAGCTAAGGCCTGACGTTGGCTGACGGTTCGTGACTCGGGGCGGGTCACGCCGGCCACGTCGTGGTGGTCACAATTGTCACATGCGTCTCGGCGTGGCGGGCACACACTCTTTTGCCCGCTTCACAGCGACAAAAGCGGTCAGCAGTCGCTCATAGGTGGGCACATCGTTGTATGCCGGCCGACGAGTGACCGATGTGACAAATGGGGATTGACGCGCCATTTTGGCCCCCGCGTCCCGGCCGAGCCAAGCGGCGCCAGCGGCGTCTGGTAACAACCCCCCGACGAACTCACGGACCCGACGGCAAGCCGGGTTCGCCGTAGATGCTGGTGACCCAGATGTGGGTGAGGGTGTCGACGACCCGGTCCTCGTCGACCGCGGGCGTCTCGGCGGACAGGGCGGCCATCATCGTGCGCTCGTTCATCTGGTTCAGCGACGTCGCCAGGTCCGCCGCCGGGATGGTCTCGGGCGCGGCGCCGCGGGCCCGCTCGGCGGTGATCATGGCCGCCGTCTGGTCGATCCATTTCTGCATGAACCCTAACCACGTCGCCCGCAGCTCCGAGCTGGTGGCCAGCGCCTCCGTCGCGGCCCGCGCCAGCGCGCGGTGCGTGGCGAATGCGGTGAAGAACGCCTTGATGCCGTTGCGCCACACCCGCCGCGGGTCCGTCGGTAGCCGCTGCACCGCGCCGTCGAACTCGGAGTCGGCACGGGAGATCACCGGCTCGAGCAGCGACAGCAGCACCGCCTCCTTGGACTTGAAATAGAAGTAGAACGTCGGCCGCGACAGGCCGGCGCCCTTGGCCAGGTCGTCGACCGAGATGTCGGCGAGCGATCGCTCTTCCAGCAGCCGTTCGGCGGTCGCCAGGATCGCCTGCTCGCGGTCGTCGCCCGAGGGCCGCATGGAACGGCGGCCACGCAGGGCGCGGGTCTGGCCGGCGGTAGTCACGGCGGCTACTTTACACGGAGTCGAAATTTTCGACACCCCGTTGACGCACTCGACACCGCGTTGATAACGTGGCGCCATGACTGAGCACCTCGACGTCGTCATCGTGGGCGCCGGCATCTCCGGCGTGAGCGCCGCCTGGCACCTGCAGGACCGCTGCCCGACCAAGAGCTACGCCATCCTCGAGCGCCGCGACGATCTGGGCGGCACATGGGACCTGTTCAAGTACCCGGGCATCCGCTCGGACTCGGACATGTTCACCCTCGGGTTCCGGTTCAAGCCGTGGCGCTCGGCGAAGTCAATCGCCGACGGCGCCTCGATCAAGGCCTACATCAGGGAGACGGCGGTCGAGAACGGGATCGACCGGCACATCCGCTACCGCCACCGGGTTCTGGCCGCCGACTGGTCCGACGCCGACAACCGCTGGACTTTGACCGTGGAGAACGACGGCCGCCGGTACGACATCACCTGCTCCTTCCTGCTCGCCTGCACCGGCTACTACAACTACGACAAGGGGTACACGCCCACGTTCCCCGGCTCCGAGGACTTCGAGGGCACGATCGTCCACCCGCAGCACTGGCCGGAGGACCTTGACTACCAGGGCAAGAAGATCGTCGTCATCGGGTCCGGCGCCACCGCAATCACGCTGATCCCGGCTCTGGTGAACTCGGGCTCCGGTCATGTCACGATGCTGCAGCGGTCGCCGACCTACATCGGCTCACTGCCCGGGGTTGACCCCTTCGCCGTGCGGGCCAACCGGTGGCTGCCGGACCGCCTTGCGCATATCGCGAATCGCTGGAAAGCCATCGCGTTCAGCACCTTCCAGTATCAGTTGTCCCGGAAACGCCCCGCCTACATGCGCAAGACGTTGATGACGATGGCGCAGCGACGCCTGCCGAAGGGCTACGACGTCGAAAAGCACTTCGGGCCGAGTTACAACGTCTGGGATCAACGGCTGTGCCTGGCCCCCGACGGCGATTTCTTCCGGACCATCCGGCACGGCAAGGCGGACGTCGTCACCGACACCATCGACCGGTTCACCAAGACCGGGATCAAGCTCACCTCGGGCGAGGAGCTGCAGGCCGACATCATCGTCACCGCAACGGGATTGAACATGCAGTTGCTGGGTGGGGTGCAGCCGTCGAGGAACGGTGAGCCCTTCGAGCTGACATCGTTGATGACCTACAAGGGCTTGATGTTCTCCGGCGTCCCCAATTTCGCCATCACCTTCGGGTACACGAATGCATCGTGGACGCTGAAGGCGGATCTGGTCTCCGAATTCGTCTGCCGGTTGCTGAACTACATGGACGCCAAGGGTTTTGACACCGTGGAGCCGCAGCGGCCGGGCGCTGACGTCGACGAGTTGCCGTTCATGGACTTCAACCCGGGCTACTTCCAGCGTTCGGTGCACATGCTTCCCAAATCGGGGTCGCGCGCGCCGTGGCGACTCAAGCAGAACTACTTCTTCGACATGCGCACGATCCGGCGCGGCAAGATCGACGACGAGGGCCTGCGGTTCGCCAAAAAGACCGCGGCGGTTGCCGTTTAGGGCGTTGCACTGGATGCACTGCTGTCCAGAAGGTTCTTTACTGGTATCCACGGAGCCGTGACCACATCCCGCGCGGCCGGGCAGTCGGCGTCATGGAGAAAACTTAGCCGACTGCCATCCAAGCCGGCAGTGGTCTCGGAGTACCGGATCGACGCACGCCCAGTTGGGAAGCACATCAATAACGATGGACCCCTTCTTGCGAAGGGGCCCATCGCCGTTGGCGGTCACCGGCTCGCATCGGCGACCGTTAGCGGACTCAGAGCAGCCTGAGCAGCGCAGCGATCCAAGATCCGATCTGGCCTGCCAACGCTCCGCCGAGGTTGCCCAACATCGACGGGCCGAGCGAAGCCGCGAGATGCGCGGCCATCGACGGGCCGAGCGAACCCACGAGATTGGTGACCGCCGCCGGGTTGAACGCCTTGAGCACATCGGCCGACAGGCCGGGCAGCTCGGCCGACCAAGTACTGGCCGCAACCGACGGAGCGAATGCCGCGGCGCCACCTGCACCCAGCGAGCTATTGAAGTAAGCCAACACGGTATCGAACAAGCTCTGCACCACGGCGGGCAGTGTTTGCTGGGCACTCCCCGCGGCGGCCAACAACGAAGTGAAGTCCTGCGACAGGGTGCTCGACAGCATCTGGAACGCATCCCCAAGGGTGCCGCCTTCCGAGATGTTGACCGCGCCAGGAGCGACGATAGCCGGGGCCAGCTGCCTGGGCATAAAAATCGCCAGGTCTTCAAGCAGACCGCCGGCAAAGTTAGGGCTGACGCTGAGGAAACCGTCGGCCGTATACGCTGGCGGTATCCCATTGATTATGGTGTTGGCGACTGCGCCGGGAATGTTGGCCAAGGTGGTCAGCGTCCCCAATGGATTCCCGGCTGTCCACGAATTGTACACAAGCTGAAGAGCGTTTCCGAGGCCGGCCTTGCCGAACCATTGTTGCGGTGCACTAAGCGCGAACTCGCCAAGAGTTCTTATTGCTCCATTCGTCAGATACTCGGTGGCGCCATTCAAATTTGTCGTCATGTTTCCGAGAATCGGCGGAATATTCTCCAAATTGGAGAGGGCGTTAAAGGGATCGCCATAAAATGCAAACGCTATATGGGTCGTCGCGGTAGCTATGTTCCCGGACACGATATTGGAGAATGCTGTCTGAAGTTCTGGAAAAAAATCAGTGGAGCTGTTTCCCGCGTAAGCCGTAATAAACTTGGTTCCGGTGTTCAGGTAGCTCCCGAGATAGATTCCTGTGTAGTCGAGCCAGTTGGCAACGACCTGCTGAAGGACTGGTGCCGGAAGCGTGCTCCAGTTGCCGAGAATCGTCTGCAGGTTGGTGCCCGCGGTCGCGAAAGCGTTAACCCACGTCTGGATGGGGAGAGGCAGTCCGG
The DNA here is from genome assembly GCF_019645855.1 of Mycobacterium malmoense. Classification (NCBI taxonomy): domain Bacteria; kingdom Bacillati; phylum Actinomycetota; class Actinomycetes; order Mycobacteriales; family Mycobacteriaceae; genus Mycobacterium; species Mycobacterium malmoense. Next base: position 5,255,525 of record NZ_CP080999.1, on the reverse strand, counting down.
TGGGTGGGGCGGGGAGCGCGGGCACAGCGGCCGCGCTTGCTCCACTGGCGAGAGAGGCTAGTTCGTTTTCGACGCCGGCGAATAAGTCGACCATGCCGCTGCTGGCGTCGGTGAGCTGAATGTCGGACACGCTCACCTGGCGTAGGTGTTGGGCTACATGAAGGTCGGGCAGGTGCTGGGCCATCGGGCCGGCGGCGAGGACGGCGGCGCTGGCCAGGGCGACTCCAGCGGTGATGTGGGGGCGGGCTGCGAGATCCACGACCATCTCCTTCGTACGTTCTGAATAACGACGCATTAAACGTATCGGGAAATTATGTTGAGCGAATCGTGGCAACAAAATAAACAATTAACCGTGGTGATATGCATGAGCAGCAAAAACCTACCCTAAGTGCGTGAAAAAATATTATCTGAATTGGTGCTAAATAGATGGCGCCATCACAATCATTCATTGGCAGCATTGGAGTAACGCGACGGAGCGTGGCTGTCGGGTGTCGACAGCGCCATGATTGGAGGATCTCGTTGCACGACGTCGCCCTCAGGACCGCCCGCATTGATTGCCGGTGGATTTCACCCGGCAGCACCACGGCATGCTGACGCGAGCTGGCGGCTAAAACATTCGTGCGGCTTGTCCGTACCGCGACGGCCCGAGGGAGATAACCGTCGGCGGAGCCAGAGACAATCGACGAGGGAGCGCACGCCAGAGCGGATCGCGCCCGTGTTCGCTTCTGGCACAAGCCAATACCGATCACGCCCGGCGACTCGTCAGAAACGCTCGCCCGAGACATGCCGGGCACACCACACCCACCACCTACCTTGGGTGCACCGTAAAACAGTGAGCACCTAGGCGGCCGCGGCGGGATTATCACCAAATGGGTCGGCCAACTCAGCGCAGCGATGGGCCCAGTGGGTTCGGGATGGGGTTTCGTCGCTGGTCGCTACCCGGCTGCGCAGATCAGTTGGCCGGAGATCGAGGTGCATCGCGAGGTCATCGTGCGCTGCTTGCCGCGACAGATCGCAGCGCCTCGGCGACGAGCACCGTCTGGCCGCGTCGGTGTCGGCGGTGAAGCGCTATCTATTAGCAAACATGAGAGCGTTCTTTATGCCCTGGCGAACAGTTGTATTGTCGCGGTGATAGTTATCTTGAGTGCGGGGGTGAACGCGGATCTGTGCGCTACCGGTAGATAATTTCATATTGAACTACCGTAGTGGCGGCAACGGTTTGCCACAGCACATATACGGCACAGCTACCAGTACCTTTGCGGCTCCACGGTGATTGCGGAGCCGCACATGACTGAAGCGATCCCCTAAAGCCTCCCGAAAATGCCACGGGCCCAAGGTTCTTTCCCGGTACTTTCAACAGCTCGCCCGCGTGACCGCCAGAGTTGCCCTGAGCGCACGAGCATCATCTCCGCAGGTCAGCATGGTCGCCATCCGCCTCACCGACGCCACCGAGGACATGATCGACCTCGTGCACGATCAATCTGCCGTGGGTGGGGCCGCAGTGAATGCGAACCCGGTGTCGGGGACTTAAGCGATTGCGGGATCTGAGACCTCTTGCCTGGTCTGTCCGTCGAATACCGCGTTTGGTGTCATCAAACAGAACGGCGCGGCGAGGGCCTGCGATTCGCCAAAAAGCCTGCCGCGGTGCGTGTTTAAAGGCTAGACGACGACGATGCCATCGTCGTCGCTGTAGGCGATCTCGCCGGGCACGAACGTCACCCCGCCCAGGGCGACCTCGATGTCGCGCGCTCCCGCCCCGGTCTTGGCGCTCTTACGCGGATTGGTGCCCAGCGCCTTGATGCCGATGTCGATGCCACGCAGCGCGGCGGCGTCGCGCACCGCCCCGTTGATGACCAGCCCAGCCCAGCCGTTGGAGCGGGCCAGTTCGGCGATGACGTCCCCGACCAGCGCGGTGTGCAAGGAGCCGGCGCCGTCGATCACCAGCACCCCGCCCGCCCCCGGCCCCGAAAGCACGGATTTCAGCAGCGCGTTGTCCTCGAAGCAGCGCACGGTGCTGATCGGACCGGCGAATTCGAAGCGGCCGCCGAACTGGCGGAATTGGAGATCGCAGCTGCGTACCTCGGGCCCTATGGCATCGACGAGGTCAGCGGTGGGCCGAAACGACACGGTCACTTGGGAGTTCAGCGGCGCCGCAGCTGCCGGATCAACAGGATGGCCAACAGGCTGAGGGTCAGGGCAACGATCAACGGCACCGGCGATTGGCCCGACGCCGACGCCACAACACCGGGGGAGACCGGGTTGTTGGCTCCGTCGACGGTCGACTTGGCTTGTGCCGCGGCATCTTTGGCCGCAGCAGCGAGTTCGCCGTTGGTTTCGATCCGCTGCTGCACGCCGAGGGGCTGCCCGGCCGGCTTTTCGGCCGGCACCTTCTTGGCGGGCGCTTTCTTGGCGGGCGCTTTCTTGGCCGGCGCCTTTTTCGCGGCTGCTTTTTTGGCGGGTGCTTTTGCGGTCTTCTTGACCGCCTTGGCGGGGGGCTTCTTTTCCGGCGGGTTTTCGGGCCGGTTTTCCGGCTGGGCCGATGCGCCGTCGGGTTCGCTGTTGGGTTGTTCCTGCGGGTCTGCCATGCGGCCGCTCCTTTGCAGCTTGCTCTCGCGCGCCGTAGTTACTTGGATTCCATCATGCCAGGACGGGTGGCGGCGGCTCGGCGACCGGGGCCGGTCACGGCCTGTGCCGCACCGCCCACAAGCCGCCGGCGGCCACCAGCGCCACCGTTACCACCACAAACGGCCAGACCGGCGGCTCGCCGCCGGCGTCGGTGCCGACGGTGGCGGGTCCGGGTGTGCCGGCGCCGGGCACCGTCAGCCGAAACGACCAGGACCCCGACACCACGTGGCCGTCCGCCGACGTCACCCGGTAGTTGACCGTGTAGATGCCGGCCGGTCCGAGCGGCCGCAGGCCGATGCCGACGACCGCGCCCTGGACCGTCGGCTCCCCGGTGGACCACACGTTGCCGTCGGGTCCGACGACCGTCATGGCCGCGAACGTGGTCTGCAATCGCTCGTTGAAGGTCGCGCTCACCCGGTCGGGACCGGCGGTGAGAACCGCATTGTCCGCGGGTTCGGTCGATACGCGCGCGGCGTGCGCGAACGCCGATTGTGCGTTCAGGGTTGCGGTCAACACCATGGCGGCCAGCAACAGGGCCGGCCACGCGATAATCGCCAGGCGTCTCATGCTCGTCGGCGGATCAGCACGAGGCAAAGGCCAATGGCGGCCACCGCCAGGGCCGCGCCGCCTAGCAGGCGGGCGGTGTTGTCCGGCGATTCCGACCGTGGCGGCGTGGCGGCGTGGTCGGCGGGCGTGCCGGACGGCGGATGAGGATGATGCGGTCCCGCCGACCCCGCGGCGAGTGTCAGCATGGGTGCCGGATGTTCCGGCTCGCCGCCGCCCGGCAGCGGTGGCTGGTCCCACGTCACGACCACCCCGTCGGCATAGGTTTGCGTGGCCGGGAAGCTCACCGTGTCGGTGTCGGGCAGCTGCACCGAGATCCGGAACAGCGCGAATTGATCCGCCCCGATGCCCCCGTTGGGCGCGGCCGTCCAGGTGACCGAGCGGTAGCTGCCGGAAGCCGCGTCGCGGTCGAGCCTGGCCGTCCATCCAGGCATGCTTTCGGTGCTGGCGGCCGCCACGTCGGGAAGGGTGACGGTCAGGGCGGTGGTCGCCGCGCCCGTGTTGGATTCGTTGGGCACCTGGAAGGTGACGATCGCCATGGCACCGCGCACGGCGTTGTCGCTGCCGGCATGAACGTGCGCCCATGCCACCGGGGCGCCCGCCGTCGACCCCAGGCAAAGCGCGACCGCCGCGGTGACCGGGATCGGGACGCGCGAAATCCACCCGCGGATCGACATCGGATCAGTTCAGCCCGAGCCGGGCCATCAGGTCCGCCTCGATGCCGTCGAGCTGCGACGAGATCGCGGCGTGGGCCGCCCGGCGCCGCGCGGCCGGCATATTCTCCGCGGCCGTGACGGCCGCCGACAGGTCGGTGAGCCGCTCGGCGATGGCGGAGGCGAACTGCGTGGTCTCGGCGTCCTTGGGTTTCTTGTCCTGCACCACCCGCAATGACCTTTCCGACCCGGCAATCCGGGCCGACAGCTGGGCGCCGTGGCCGGAGAACTGGCCGATCTGCGGCAGCGGAACCCCCAGCCGATCCGCGCGACGCTGGTCGATCACCGCGCGGGCGGCCATGGCCGCCCGGTATACCAGCGGCGTCAGGACCGGGGCGAGCAGGCGAGACACGGTCAGCACCCGGCGGATCCGGGTCGGTGACAGCACCTTGCCCTCCCTCGCCGCCTTGAGCTCGGTCTCGGCGACTTTTAACGCCGTCCGGTCGCTGTCCCGCTGGGACTTGACCTGCGCCTTGAGTGCCTTTTCGGCGCCGCGGCGCTCGCCCTTGATCCGGCGAGCCTCGTTCTTGGCGGTCAGCCTGGCCTCCAGTTTGGCGCGGGCCTTGATCGCACGGGCTTCGGCGCGTCGCGTCGCGCGACTCTTTCGCTTGCGGAACAGGCCCATTCCCGGCCGCCTCCCGGTAATCTCGCTGGCTCTCGTGGACTATCGCTTTCGCGTGTGCGCGATCCGTGAGCCAACCCTAATCGGAATCGGGCGGCGGCAGCCGCTCAGGTCGGGGCGTACGGCCAGCAGGGGGCCGATGCGTCCGCTAGCCGTCTAAGTGCTCGGCGCGGCGCAGCTCGTTGATCCGGTCCAGGACGTCCTGTTGCGCTTGGGCGGACAACCCGGCGATGCGCTGCCCGATGCGGCGCACACCGTCATCACGCGTCGTGACCAGCCACGACAATTCCTTGTTGAGCTTTTCGTAGTACTCGTCGTCGGTGAAGAAAGCCGGCTTGATGCGGAAGAAATTTGCCAGGGCGGCCATGGTCGCTGACGACGGGTTGGTGCGGTTGCCCGAACGCAGCTGCGACAGGTAGGGAGCCGACATTGTGATGCCCTCCGCCTTGAGCGCCGCGATCACCTCCGCTGAGGTGTGCGGCCCGCGTCCGGGTGGATACACCGTATCGAACAAGCGGTTCAGGCGGGCAGCGAACGTCGTGCTCATCGATATGACCTCCACCGGGCTGTAGAAGTGAACTGGTTAGCTGTATTTGCTAATCATGGTAGCGAGAGTTTGGTTCCACAACCAGGTGCAAACCCGATCCCGCTCGGCACCGGCGTTGCTGACGATCGCAAAATCCACACTCGACGAGTGTCTAACTAAGTTCGCTGGGGTGTCCACTAAATTGGCAAAACTCACAGGTTACCCGCAGAATTTATCACTAAGTCCAGCGTCGCGGGCTGTCGACCTTACCTTTTGCAAGGCGATCGCACCGAGCGTGCTAGGCAGCTACACCACAACGAGCAAGCAACTCGGCCTCCTCCAGAGTGTCCTTTGCTGCTAGGTCGGTAATACGCGCATGAAGCGGGCCTTGGGTGCACCTGCCGGCCCGCGAAGATACCTTCCGCAAGCCGAACGTCGGGAACAACGGGCTGCTCGGGTGGCCGCTGGTAATGGGCCACACCGGTCGCCGGCGAGGGTTTCCGACCGGCCGGGATCGTCGCCGGACGCGCCGGTGTTCGAATGTCGTTATGCGGCAAGCAGCATCGCCAGAATCGCCGTGTCGGGATGGCTGATCGGGTCGACGCCCACGCGGCTCACCATGGACGTGATGGTCCCGTCGGCTTCCGCTTCCACCCACGCCGCCCGGTGCTCTAATCCCAGATAGGGCAATCCCGGCAGCAGTACGCATCCAGACGCCGCCCCGGTGCATTCCGGCAAAGAAGGCATGGTCTCCGAAGGCGGGTGCAGCATCAGCAGCGCGGGCGGCTGGTGATCAGCGAAATACCCTGGCGGGATTGCTGATTCACCGAAAACCGTGCCCTCGGCCAGCACTAGGCCGACGGTGCCCGGCTCGGGTTCGTCGGGCAACTCCTCGCGGGCGCCGAACACCGTTGTGGTGGAAAGCAATCCGGGTAGCGATGCGACCCTGACCGCGACCATCAGCAGTTGAGCCCACTCTTTCGTCGAATCGGGCCAACGCCCGGAGATGACAAACCCTTTCAGGGCGCCACGAGAATGGAAGGGAGAAACCCCTATAGGACGGTCTGACCCGGTTTCCATCTCGACCTCCGCGTGACGCCTCCGTCCGAATAACCACACTGGTAGCTCGAATAATTAAGGATGCCTGCGGTTTAGGCGCCTTGCAACTCGACACGGCCACTGGCACAGGTGGTTTTCGGCGGCCGGATTCAAGGCCCGGCGAACGACAGGGCGCCGCGCGATCCGCGCGACGCCCCCTGCCCTCCGAGACGATGTCAGCCGAAAACCAGGCCCTTGGTTTTAGAGGTTGCGGCCGCATACCGCGACTCCACGTCCGGCCAGTTGACGACATTCCAGAACGCCTTGACGTAGTCCGCCTTGACGTTCTTGTACTGCAGGTAGAAAGCGTGTTCCCACATGTCGACCTGCAGCAGCGGAATGATGCCGAGCGGGACGTTGGCCTGCTGGTCGTAGAGCTGGAACGTCAGCAGCTTGTCGCCGAGCGAGTCATAGCCGAGCACCGCCCAGCCCGATCCCTGCAAGCCGTTGGCGGCCGCGCTGAACTGGGCGCGGAATTTGTCGAACGATCCGAACGCGTCGTCGATCGCGGACGCGAGGTCGCCGGTGGGCTTGTCGCCGCCATTCGGTGACAGGTTCTTCCACCAGATCGAGTGGTTGACGTGCCCGCCCAGGTGGAAGGCCAGGTTCTTTTCGTTCAGAAAGATCGCCGAGTGGTCGTCCTTGGCCCGCGCCTCTTCAAGCTTGGCGACGGCGTCGTTCACGCCCTTGACGTAGGCGGCGTGGTGCTTGCTGTGGTGGATCTCGTTGATCTGACCCGAGATGTGCGGTTCCAGCGCTCCGTAGTCCCAGTCCAGGTCGGGCAGGGTGTATTCAGCCACGGCATTCCTTTCTTCGGTGCATCGTTGGTGATCATCGGACGCTCATTCGCGCGAAGCTGCCGCGCGGCGGCCAGCCGCAATCAACCCTGCTCCATGACCGCGCGCGCCGCAAGGACGACCGCTAGGGGGAGATACCCAGTTGGTGTCGATTCAAGACAAAACGATGACGACAAGAATCGCCAGCAGCGCCAGCGCGATCAGGCCGGCGCGCAACGCGGCGACGCTATAGCTGTGGTTCCACGCAGGTGAGCCCGAATAGGAGTTGGACGGGGCCGACGAACCCGGGCCGAACGAATGCGTGGCCATTAAACGCCTTTCACCTGCACACTCACCTCGCCGCAGTGAGGTGAGTCACAACCGAATTTTCGTGACCGCGATCATAACCCCTTGCGGCCGGCTTTGAAAACGCGCCGCCCAGCGGCGTTGCGAGCGGCGGGCGCATCACCGGGTTGTTACCCGCCGCCGGCACCGAGGCTGCACTCGTGGTGTCGAGTCTGCGTCCAGGGCAGCTTTTTCGACTTGGCGTCGCCGTCATTACAGTCTCGGCGCCTCAGCGAACGGGTCGCGACGAACGTGCGGGCGGAGACACTTAGCAAGGCAATGCATTTCGCTCAGGTACCGGTGAGGGCTGTTTATGGCACGCTTGTTCCACCGGGCGGTTATCCACACTTGTGGCCCGGGGGAGCCGGTGAAGACCGTGTTGATGCCATGAATGCCCGGCGGTTCTTGTGGATAAACCTGTGGAAATTGTGGATAGCCAGCGGCAACTGCCGGTGTTGCCAGCGGGCGTCGAAGCCGCCAAAGCGGCCCGCATCGTCGCCGGGAGCCGCGCTGGATTGCCCGGCTCCTCCTCGGGCCGCTTCGGCGGCCCGCATCGTCGCCGGAGCTAGGCTGGTCCGGTGATCCAGGTGTGCTCCCAGTGCGGCACTCGGTGGAACGTGCGCGAGCGGCGACGCGAGTGGTGTCCCCGCTGTCGCGGGGCGCTGATGGCGCCCTTGGCGGACGCGCCGCCGGCTCGCCCGCCCGCGGCCCCCGGCTGGCAGCGCACCCCGCCGCGGCTGCCGCCGGGCTTCCGGTGGATAGCGGTGCGCCCCGGCGCCGCGCCGCCGCAGCGACACCGGCGACGGTCCCTCGGGCCCACACCGCGCTACGCCGTGATGCCGCGCTGGGGTTTGGCGGACCGCGTCGACCAGGTCCCCGCAGCAGCCGAAAGGCCCACGCGGACAGGGCCGTCGGTGCTGTCCGTGCGCACCACCCTGTTCCTGAGCGTGCTGGTCCTCAGCATGACCGCCCTGGTGTACGTCGTGCGCTATGTGCTGTTGGTGATCAACCGGAACACGCTGCTGAATTCGATCGTGGCCATCGCCGCCGACTGGCTCGGGGTGTTGGCCAGCGTGGCCGCGATCGGGGCGGTGATCGCCTCCGGCGTGATGCTGATCCGGTGGCTGATCGCGCGGCGGGCCGCCGTGTTCTCGCATCATGGCCTGCCGGAGCAGCGCTCCGTCCGGGAGTTGTGGGTCGGCTGCGTGCTGCCGCTGGCCAACCTGCTCTGGGCCCCGGTGTATGTCATCGAGCTGGCGCTTCTCGAAGAGCACTACGCGCGGCTGAAGCGGCCGATCGTAAAGTGGTGGCTCGCCTGGATTCTCAGCTACATCGTGTCGATTTTCGCCATCGCCACCAGCTTCGCCACCGACGGCCAAGGCATCGCGAACAACACCGTCCTGATGGTGTTTGCCTACCTGGTCGCGGCGGCCACGGTGGCCGCCGCCGCCCGGGTTTTCGAGGGGTTCGAGCGCAAACCGGTCGAACGGCCCGCGCATCGATGGGTCGTGGTCGATGACGATCACGCTCGTGCCGCGGCACCGGCATCCGCCGGCCCGGTTGAGCTAGAGGGGCAGGAACCGGCAGCATAGGGGTATGACGTGGGCCGACGAGGTGCTCGCCGGGCACCCCTTTGTCGTTGCCCATCGTGGCGCTTCGGCCGCTCGGCCCGAACACACGCTGGCCGCCTACGACCTCGCGCTCAAGGAGGGCGCCGACGGCGTCGAATGCGATGTGCGGCTGACCCGCGACGGCCATCTGGTTTGCGTGCACGACCGCCGGCTGGACCGGACCTCGACGGGAGCCGGGTTGGTCAGCACCATGACCCTCGCTGAGCTGCGCGAGCTCGAGTACGGGGCGTGGCACGGGAGCTGGCGTGCGGACGGCGCGCACGGTGATACCAGCCTGCTCACGCTGGACTCCCTCGTTTCGCTCGTCCTGGACTGGCGCCGGCCGGTCAAGATCTTCGTCGAGACCAAGCACCCCGTCCGCTACGGCTCACTGGTGGAAAGCAAGCTGCTCGCGCTGCTGCACCGGTTCGGCATCGCCGCGCCCGCCTCCGCCGACCGGTCCCGCGCAGTGGTGATGTCGTTTTCGGCGGCCGCGGTTTGGCGGATCCGGCGGGCCGCGCCGCTGTTGCCGACGGTGCTGCTCGGCAAGACGGCCCGCTACCTGACCAGCAGCGCGGCCACCGCCGTCGGCGCCACCGCCGTCGGGCCTTCGTTGCCGACGTTGAAGGAATACCCGCAGCTCGTGGACCGCGCCGTCGCCCAGGGCAGGGCGGTGTACTGCTGGAACGTCGACGAGTACGAAGACATCGACTTCTGCCGGGACGTCGGGGTGGCCTGGCTTGCCACCCACCACCCGGGTCGCACGAAGGCCTGGCTGGAGAGGGGACGCGCCGGCCAGGGCAGCAGCTAGTTCATTGTTGTCCATCGAGCGTGGCGGCGGGCACGGGCGAGTCGGAGGCCAGCGCGTCGAACAACTCGGCCGCGGCGTCGTGGTTCCACACCACGGTCGCCCCGGCGTCGCCGTTGCTGAACTCACCGATTGGGACGGTCATCGCAGTGGTGGATCCGTGTAGCGCCCAGCCGAGCCGCGCCAGGTCCCACGCATGGTCACCCCGGTCGACCGTCAGCGCGCCGGCGGCCGCGCGCGGCACCGAGTGCCAACGGACGGGATCGAGCCACACCGCCGGGCTGGCGGCGCGGTGCAGCAGTGCCGACAGGAATTGCCGTTGGTTGACCATCCTGTCCAGGTCCGCGCGCGGTGTGTCACGCGTCCTCACGTATCCGAGCGCGTCGCGGCCATCCAGCCGCTGGCAGCCGGCCGGCAGGTCGACGCCGGCCAACGGGTCCTCGATCGGCGTCGTTGGGCACACGGTGACCCCGCCCAACGCGTCGACGAGGCCGGCGAACCCGCCGAATCCGATCTCGGCGTAGTGGTCGAGGCGCAGCCCGGTGGCCTGCTCCAGCGTCCGGGTCAGCAGCGGCGCCCCGCCCATCGCGAAGGCGGCATTGATCTTGTCCCTGCCATAGCCCGGGATCGGCACGTACGAGTCACGCGGTATCGACACCATCGTCGTCGCGGCGCCGGACCGCAACGCCGGCACGTGTACCAGCAGGATGGTGTCGGTGCGGCTGCTGCCGAGGTCGCCGCCGGTGGCCAGGTCCTGCTGCTGCTCGGCGGTGAGGCCCTGGCGGCTGTCCGAGCCGACCAGCAGCCAGTTGGTGCCGCGGCCGGGCCCGGGCCGATCGGGATAGTCGGTCAGTGCCTGCTCGCGGCGCAGCGCCGTGTCGAACCAAACCGCCCCACCGACAATGCCGGCGCCGGCGAGCAGCGCGCCGATCAGCAGACCGACCGCCACCACCCGTGCCCAGCGGCGCTTGCCGCGCTTGCGGCGCGTCCTGGGTCCGATGGGGCGCGGCGGGGGCGGACCTACCGCACGCACTGGCGGCGACGGCCATTCCGCTAACCGGTCACCGTTCACCCAGCCAACTTACGTGCCGGCACCCGCCGTCAGCGCGGCCCAGCCGCAACCAGTGGGTTACCGACGCGCGCGCAGCCCGTTGATGAACGGGCAACCCATCAGCACCCGGATGGCCTGGCTCAGCCCGGTCATATCGTCCACCGGCTTGTGGAAGGGCAGCCGGACATCATGGTCGCCGTCATTGGCCTCGACGCGAAACCGCACGCCGTACCGGTCGAGGCCGAGCGGGCGCACCTGCCCGCGGCGCAACGGCGCGGGCAGCTTCGACACCAGCCGCGCGACCACATCGTTGTGGGCGGTTTCCAGGTGCCACAGCAGGCTCGCCTCGATCTCGCAGAACGGGTCGGGCCGGGCCGCGAGCAGGTCCGCGATGCTGACGGGCTCGGCGCCGGTGGCGTCGGTGACAACTACGGACGCGATCTCGAGGCGCAGCAGTGCGTACCGGGGCTCGTCGCCGTCGGACGGCGCCGATTGCGGGGTCTCGATCTGGAGCAATGCCGGGTTCGGATACTCGGCGGCGATTTGGTCGAGCATGGTGGTGACCGCGTCCGAAGGCACCCGCTCCAGGCGGCCGCGCACCCACACCAGCGAACGGACCGGTTCCCGCAGCGGGAGCGGTGCGTAGTCGGTCAGTTCCAGCAGCGCTTGCGATCCGGAGATCGGGCAGCCCGCGTCGTCGCGGTGGTCGACCGGAAGCGCAACGGCAAAGGATCCGTCGTGCAGCAGGTGATGCACGGGCGTGCAGACCGGGTCCTGGTGTGCCTCCCCAGTCTCTAAGGCAAGGAGCGCGCCGCCGGCCCGGGCACAGGCGCTGCGAATGCGTTCGGCAGTCGTCGGCGTGGGGTTGCTCAGCGGTAACATCGTTCTCCTCTGGACCTTAGGTAAGCCTAAGTTAACTTACACCGACTGATGGCGCAAGACGTGTTTGACGGTGCGCGCCGTTAGGGTTGGGGCGTGGTTCGCATCGCTTACCTCGGTCCGGAAGGGACCTTTACCGAGGCGGCGCTGCTGCAAATTACGGCCGCCGGTCTGATTCCCGAGCAAGCGCCCGACGCCGTGCGGCGGATGCCGATCGAGAGCACCCCCGCGGCGCTGAACGCTGTCCGTCACGGCGACGCCGATTACGCGTGCGTGCCGATCGAGAACTCGATCGACGGTTCGGTGATCCCCACCCTGGACAGCCTGGCCATCGGTTCGCCCCTGCAGGTCTTCGCCGAGACGACGCTGGACGTGGCCTTCAGTATCGTCGTCAAACCCGGCCGCGGCGCGGCCGACGTGCGTACGCTGGCGGCCTTCCCGGTTGCGGTGGCCCAGGTGCGGCAATGGCTTGCCGCCCATCTGCCCGGCGCCGAACTGCGGCCGGCGTATTCCAATGCCGACGCGGCGCGGCAGGTCGCCGACGGGCAGGCCGACGCCGCGGTGACCTCGCCGCTGGCCGCCGCCCATTGGAGACTGGCCGCCCTGGCCGAGGGCGTCGTCGACGAACCCAACGCCCGCACCCGCTTCGTCCTCATCGGTCTGCCGGGCCCGCCGCCGGCGCGCACTGGAGCCGATCGAACGTCCGTGGTTCTGCGCATCGACAACGTGCCCGGCGCGCTGTTGGCCGCGCTGGCCGAATTCGGTATCCGCGGCATCGACCTGACCCGGATCGAATCCCGGCCGACCCGAACCGAGCTCGGCACCTACCTGTTCTTCGCCGACTGCGTCGGCCACCTCGACGACGGCGCCGTCGCCGAGGCACTCAAGGCCTTGCACCGTCGTTGTGCCGATGTGAGATACCTGGGTTCCTGGCCGATGGGCTCGGCCGCGGGGGTGGTGCCGCCGCCGGTGGACGAGGCGGCGCGCTGGCTTGCGCGCCTGCGGGAAGGCAAACCCGGGCAGACCTCCGGGGCGGGGCTTGAGCCATGAGCGGTCGGTTGGTGTTGCTGCGGCACGGCCAGTCGTACGGCAACGTCGAGCGCAGGCTGGACACCCGCCCACCCGGGGCGGAGCTGACGGCGTTGGGACGCGACCAGGCCCGGGCGTTTGCCCGCGGCTCGGGACGGCCGGCGATGCTCGCGCACTCGGTGGCCACGCGGGCGTCGCAGACGGCCGCGGTGATCGGCGCCGAACTCGAAATGGCCACCCTCGTGGTTGCCGGCGTTCACGAGGTGCAGGTCGGTGCGCTGGAAAACCGCAACGACGACGAGGCGGTCGCGGAATTCAATGCGATCTACGAGCGATGGCAGCACGGCGAGCTGGACGTGCCGCTGCCCGGCGGAGAGACCGGCAACGACGTGCTGGACCGCTACGTGCCGGCGCTCACCGACCTGCGCATGCGCTACCTCGACGATGCCGACTGGAACGGCGACATCGTCGTCGTCAGCCACGGCGCGGCGATCCGGTTGGCCTCCGCGGTCCTGGCCGGAGTGGACGCGAACTTCGCGCTGGACAGCCACCTGGACAACGCCGAGTCGGTGGTGTTGGCCCCGATCACCGACGGCCGGTGGAGCTGTGTGCGGTGGGGAACGTTGACCCCGCCCTTCTATCCCAAAGCTGATTCGAGCGCGGTCGCCGACGCGGTGACGTCAGGCACTGACCCGATGGGCTGACCGCTCGACCGACTCGGCGCATCCGCAGCCGACGGCGTCGCAGTCGACGACGAACGCGTGCGGCGCCAGCTCGGGGCTGACGCAGTCGGCCTCGGTGCATTCCGACCGGTGCAGCGCGTGGCGAATGATGGTGCCGTGGCAGTGATCTAGGCCCGCCCGGCAGTCGCGGCACTCAGCGCTCATACGCCGTTCATAGCACCCGGCCTCGACAAATTCGGGATGCCGCGCCCATGGGGACGGCCGGGGTTCTTTAGGCCCGGGTTTCTAGGCCCAGCCCAGCTCTTCCAGGCGGTCGTCGTCGATGCCGAAGTGGTGGGCGATCTCGTGGATCACCGTGATCGCCACCTCCTCGACCACGTCGTCGTCGGAGTCACAGGCGTCCAGCAGCGCCTCGCGGTAGATCGTGATGGTGTCCGGCAGCGACCCCGCGTAGTCGGAGTCCCGCTCGGTGAGCGCCACGCCTTCATACAGCCCGAGCAGCTCGGCGTCCTGCGGATGGCGGTCTTCGACCAGGACGACGACGTTGTCCATGGCGGCCGCGAGTTGGGGCGGGATCAGGTCGAGTGCGTCGGAGACCAGCTCGTCGAACCGCTGCGGGTCCATTCGCACGGACACCCGGCTAGCCTCCCGGTGCGGGCTCGGCCGGCGGGGGCGGCGGTGGTTCCGGGTTGACCGGCGGGGGCGGCGGTGGTTCCGGTGCCGGGTTGGCCGGCGGAGGCGCCACCGGCTCGGGTGCCGGGGGCGGGGCCTCCTGCGGTGCGTGAGTGGCGGGGGCCTGCGCTCGGGGCGGCATCACGACCGGCTGTTGCTGCGGAAGGTGCTGATTGTTGGGCGGTATGGCGTCCGGCGGAGCGCTGGGCTGGTTTGCCGGAGCCTGGAGGGGTATCGGCGGCAGCGTGAGCCGCTCCTCGGGAATGTCGGGCGGCGGCACCGGCGGCTGACCGTTGATCAGCAACTGGCCCTTGGCGCTGTTCACCAGCGTGGCCCAGCCCCCATTGCCCAGCGTCGCGCCGATGCTGCACGCGACCTCGCGGCTGCCCGCCGACCAGCTGGGCAGCGACACGGTGGGGTAAATCAGCGTCAGGGTGGTGGTGCGCAGCTTGATCGGCGCAAGGTAGGCGTCCGTCATCTTGGTGCACGAATCCTTGATGAATCCGTCCTGGTCGGGCTCGGCGGGCAGGGCTCCGGGAAACTTCTCGGCCAGGTTGACCGTGCCGGTGACCTCCATCGCATGGGGGGCCGCGCAGTCGACCGGCACGTCGGTCGGCTGGTTGGTTGTCGGGTCGATGCCCAGGCAGGCGCCGGCCGGCCAGACCTTGGACTGGTCGACGTCGGCGACCTTGCCCTTGAAGGCCTGCTGCTCGTTGTTGGCGCCCGGCAGTTGCAGGCCACACAGCATGCGGCGGTCGCCTGCCTGGCGCCACGCTCGGTCGCCGGCCCACAGCATGCTGACGGTGAACTTGCTGTTGGGGTCGAACTTGGGTCCCAGATAGTTGCGGACGGCGGGCTCGCACTGCTCCTGCGTGATCTGCTGGATGCGAGCCGGCGACGGCGGAGCGGCGTTGGGCCCGTACTCGGAGCCGGGGAAGGTCCGCATGTCGACGGATTCGGCGACTTCGAACTTGTGGTCGTCCGCGCAGTTGACGATGCTGGCGGACTCCGGGGTGGTGTTCGGCCACATCAGGCAGTCACCGCTGGTGGCGCGGTTGAACGCGGCGTCGCTCTTGGTTCCGGTGCTGGGTATCGGATTGCTGTCGATATAGCCGGCCAGCCGCCCCGGGCCGGTGCCACCGACCGGAATCGCGGTGACCAGCCCGGCGATCAACAGGGCGCCAAGCGCGGTGAGCAGCAGCGCTCGCCTGGTCGCCGTCGCCTGCAAGCCGCGCGGCCACGGGAAGCCTCCCGGCGGCTGTTCCGCCGGGTCGTCCGGGGCGCCGGCGGGGGCGCCGGCTTCCGAAACTTCCTTCTCGGGCGCTTGCGACATCCGTTCCATTCTGACAGGGCCGGGTAAGCCGCGTGACCAATGTGGCGGATGTAGCGTCCTGGGGTTGTCCCGGCGGGGTGCTGTGCCATTCGGCCGGGATCGCAAAAGTAGTGTCAGGGCCGTGATCGACCTGAAGCTGCTCCGGGAAGACCCCGATGCCGTGCGCCGTTCCCAAATCAGCCGGGGCGAGGACCCGGCGCTGGTGGACGCCCTGTTGGCGGCCGATGCCGCACGCCGGGCCGCGATCTCGTCCGCCGACACGCTGCGCGCCGACCAGAAGGCCGTCAGCAAGAGCGTGGGTGCCGCGTCGGCCGAGGAGCGACCGGTCAAGCTGGCGCGCGCCAAGGAGCTCGCCGAGCAGGTGAAAGCCGCCGAAACCGCCCAGGCCGAAGCCGAGGCGGCGTTCACGGCGGCGCACCTGGCGATCTCGAACGTCGTCATCGACGGGGTGCCCGCCGGCGGGGAGGACGACTATCGGGTCCTCGACGTGGTCGGCGAGCCGGTGGCGATCGAAAACCCAAGGGACCATGTGGAACTCGGTGAGTCGCTCGGGCTCATCGACATGCAGCGCGGCGCCAAGGTGTCCGGCTCGCGGTTTTATTTCCTGACCGGCCGGGGCGCGCTGCTGCAGCTGGGCCTGCTACAGCTGGCGTTGCGGCTGGCCATCGAGAACGGCTTCATCCCGATGATCCCGCCGGTGCTGGTGCGACCGGAGGTGATGGCCGGCACCGGATTCCTGGGCGCCCACGCCGACGAGGTCTACCGGGTCGAGGCCGACGACCTGTACCTGGTGGGCACCTCGGAGGTGCCGCTGGCCGGCTACCACGCCGACGAGATCCTGGACCTGTCCGGCGGCCCGCTGCGGTATGCGGGCTGGTCGTCGTGTTTTCGCCGCGAGGCCGGCAGCTACGGCAAGGACACCCGCGGCATCATCCGGGTGCATCAGTTCGACAAGGTCGAGGGGTTCGTCTACTGCACGCCCAACGAGGCGGAGGCCGAACACCAACGGCTGCTGGGTTGGCAGCGCGAGATGCTGGCCCGCATCGAGGTGCCGTATCGGGTAATCGACGTGGCCGCAGGCGATCTCGGCTCGTCGGCCGCCCGCAAGTTCGACTGCGAGGCCTGGGTGCCGACGCAGCAGACCTATCGCGAGCTGACCTCGACGTCGAACTGCACGACGTTTCAGGCGCGGCGGCTGGCCACCCGGTATCGCGACGCAGCGGGCAAGCCGCAGATCGCCGCGACACTTAACGGAACGCTGGCCACCACCCGCTGGCTCGTCTCGATCCTGGAGAACCATCAGCGGCCCGACGGCAGCGTGCGGGTGCCCGCCGCGCTGGTGCCCTTCGTCGGCACCGAATTGCTCGAGCCCTAGAGGCGTGAGTCGTTCGCTTCGGGTCGTCGAGCGTGGGGGATATGTACGAAAAGTCGTATCGTGCGCATTTCCCCCGCACTCGACGGGCCCTTGGCGGCACTACAGGCGCACCATCCCGTCCAATTGCCGATCGGCCCAGCGACGCCAGGGTGGTGAGGCGTGAATTCGGTGGGTTGACACGAGGATTTTAGGTGACAGGATTCGGCGGGACGCCTACTGTATTCCTGTCTAATAATCGTCGTGGTTGCCGGAAGGGGCTGGACGATATGGACTTTGCGCTGTATCCACCAGAAGTCAACTCAGGGCTGATGTACGCCGGCCCCGGGCCGGGGCCGCTGCTGGCGGCCGCGGCGGCCTGGGATGCGGTGGCCGCCGAGCTGGAGTCGGCCGCGGCCGGCTATTCCTCGGAGGTCTCCGGGCTGACCGGGCTGGCGTGGTTTGGCCCGTCGTCGGCGGCGATGGCGGCTGCGGCCGCCCCCTATGTGGGGTGGCTGCAAACCACGGCCGTGGCGGCCGGGCAGACGGCCGCCCAGGCGTTTGCGGCGGCGGCAGCGTATGAGGCGGCGTTTGCCGCGACGGTGCCCCCGCCGGTGATCGCGGCCAACCGGGCGCAGTTAGCGGTGCTGGTCGCGACCAACTTTTTCGGGCAGAACACCCCGGCGATCGCGGCCACCGAGGCCGAATACGTGGCGTTCTGGGTCCAGGACGCCACCGCGATGTATGTCTACGCCGCCGATTCGGCGGCGGCGAGCACCCTGACCTCGTTTCAGGAGCCGTCGCCGTCGACCAACCAGGCCGGACAGGCTGAGCAGGCCCGCTCGGTGGCCCAAAGCGCCGGCAACGCCACCAGCGCCCACACCCAAACCCTGGCCCAGCTCACCACCCAGCAGGCCGGCGCGCTGGCCCCCGGTGACCCAGCCATCCCAGGGGGCACGACGGCCACCGTTCCCGCCGGGAGCACCATCACCGTCGGGCCCAATTCTGTTGCATTCGTTAACGGCGGGTCGATCACCACCACTACCGTCAGCAATGGGAGTGTCTATTTCGCGAGCGGTGTCTCCATCATCGTGAACACCAACAGCGCCGTCACCCTTGACACTCCAGCCATCGAGGGCGGCATTCCGGTCGCCGCCGGTCATACCATCATTGCCAATGCCGTCAATCCCATCACTCTCACCCCGGCGGCGGGGTATAGCAGCGTCACCGCTTACCTCGTCAACGGCTCGGCCACCATCGCCGGCTCGCCTTTTAGTTCGGCTGGCATCGCCAACACCGGCGCCGGTAGCGCCACCGCCGTCGTCGGCTCGTCTGCCGTCGACGTCCTCGCCGGCGGCACCGGCGTCAGCTACGTCGCCCCTGTCGCCCCTGTCGTACCTGTCGTACCCGCTGTCTCGCCTGGCGGGTTGGTGTCTGCGCTGGGCGCTACCAGCTCACCGGGCCTGGCGGGGACCGCGGGAATTCAACCTCAGCTCAACGCCGAATTGCTCATGAAATGGGCTGGTGCCCTACCCGGTGCCGACCTAGCGACAGCGGCCGGATGAGGGCAAGGGTCTCGGTGGAACTTGTTGGGACACAAGGCTATTCGGCCACAGCGGCGCGGGTCGTTCCGTCCTCCCCCGGCGCCGACCGGCCGGCAGCGCCAACGCCGACAATAGCCGGGCGCTGAAGCGTTCGGTCCACCTAGGCGGCAACCTTGGGTGCCGCCGCGTCGGCCGCCTGCTCGTGGCGGCGCTGGCGTTCCATCGTCGCGAAGTAGAAGGCGAACGCGAACGCGAAGCTAGTGAACAGGCTCGACACAAAGTACAGCCACGGGTGCCTTAGGCCGCGGCGGTAGCCGTCCACGATCGTAAAGATCGGCAGCAGAACCACATTCGCGATCGTGTAGTCCTGGCTGGCCGAACTGGCGGCCGGGTTGGTGAACATCAGTCGGATGTATTCGGCCCAGCTCCCGTGTTCGCCCCACAGCGGGTTGGTGGACCCGTGCGAGTACTCCTGCACGTAGGTGATGTTGAAGTACCAGCCCAAGGCGACCGAGGAGATGCCGACGACGTAGTAGACGATTTCCATCGGCGAGAAGAGTGGGCCGCCGGCCGGCCGGGCGAAGACCGTCGAGTTTGACCTGACGATCCAGATGATGACCGCCAGTCCGAGTACCGCGTGGGTGAGAAGCGAGACCATTCGCGCAGTCTCACCCCCGCCGCGAAGTTTTGTCAATATTGACACAACAAACGGAATGACACTTCCAAAGTCTTGATATCTTGCTGCAATGGTCAGGCCCGCTCAGACGGCGCGCAGCGAGCGCACTCGCGAAGCGTTGCGCCAGGCCGCCGTGGTGCGATTCCTGGCGCAGGGGGTGGAAGACACCTCGGCCGAACAGATTGCCGCCGATGCCGGGGTTTCGCTGCGGACGTTCTACCGCCACTTCAGCTCCAAGCACGACCTGCTGTTCGCGGATTACACCGGGCTGCATTGGTTTCGCGCCGCCCTGGACGCCAGGCCGGCGGACGAACCGATCATCGATTCGGTGCAATCGGCCATCTTCTCGTTCCCGTATGACGTTGACGCCGTGACCAAAATCGCCGCGCTGCGCGAAGACGAGCTCGACCCGGGCCGCATCGTCCGCCACATCCAGGAGGTCCAGGCCGACTTCGCCGACGCGATCGCAGCGCAGCTGCAGCGACGTGGCCACGGCGCCAACGGAACTGCGCGGCGAACGGCCGACCAACAGGTGCGCGCCGCGGTGACGGCGCGCTGCATCGCGGCCGCGGTGTTCGGCGCGATGGAGGCGTGGATGGTTGGCGACGATCGATCACTCGGCGAGCTGGCGCGGTTGTCGCACGTCGCGCTCGAGGCGTTGCGGGAGGGCATCTCCGGCACCTGGGTCACCGCAGTTTCGTCATAATTGACAAAACTTTGCCGCCGTGCGAGCCTCCTTTCCGGAGGCAGGGACATGACTGGTTATGACGCGATAGTTCTTGGTGCGGGCCACAACGGACTGGCCGCGGCGGTGCTGCTGCAGAAGGCGGGCCTGCGCACGGTGTGCCTGGATTCCAAGCTCTACGCCGGTGGGATGGCTTCCACGGTGGAGCTTTTCGACGGGTACCACTTCGAGATCGCCGGGTCGGTGCAGTTCCCGACGGCGCCCGTGGTGGTCAAGGAGCTGGGCCTGGACACCCTGCCGACGCTGGACCTCGACGTGATGTCGGTGGCGCTGCGGGGCGTGGGTGACGATCCGCTGGTCCAGTACAGCGACCCCATCAAGTTGTTCACCCACCTCAACGAGGTGCACGGGGCGGACGCCGTCAACGGGATGGCGGGGCTGATGGCCTGGAGCCAGGCGCCGACCCGGGCGCTGGGCCGGTTCGAAGCCGGGACGCCGCCCAAGACCTTCGACGAGATGTATGCCTGCGCCACAAACGAATTCGAACGCTCGGCCATCGACGATATGCTGTTCGGTTCGGTCACCGACGTGCTGGATCGCTACCTTCCGGACCGCGAAAAGCACGGCGCGTTGCGCGGCTCGATGACCGTGCTGGCGGTCAACACGCTCTATCGCGGGCCGGCCACGCCCGGCAGCGCGGCCGCGCTCGCCTTCGGGCTGGGTGTTCCCGACGGGGACACTATGCAGATGAAGAAGCTGCGCGGCGGCATCGGGGCGCTCACGGCGCATCTGTGCGAGCTGCTGGAAAGCCACGGCGGCGAGGTGCGGCTGCGGACCAAGGTCACCGAGATCCTGGTCGCCGACGGCCGGGTGGGCGGCGTGCGCACCGAGGCGGGGGACACGCTGACCGCGCCGATCGTCGTCTCCGGGATCGCGCCCGACGTCACGCTCAACGAGCTGATCGACCCGGCCGCGCTGCCCGCCGACATCCGGGAGCGGTATGCCGGCATCGACCACCGCGGCAGCTACCTGCAGATGCACTTCGCGCTGGACGAGGCCCCCAGCTTTGCCGCGCCCTACGAGGCGCTCAACGACCCGGCCATGCAGGCGTCGATCGGCCTGTTCTGCACGCCGGAGGAAGTCCAGCGGCAGTGGGAGGACTGCCGGCGCGGGATCGTTCCGGCCGACCCGACGGTGGTGTTGCAGATCCCGTCGCAGAACGACCCGGATCTGGCCCCCGAGGGCAAGCACGCGGCTTCGGCGTTCGCGCTGTGGTTCCCCATCGAGGGCGGCGCCGACTACGGCAAGGCCAAGGTCGAGATGGGGCAGCGGGTGATCGACAAGATCACCCGGCTCGCACCGAATTTCGAACGCAGCATCATCCGGCACACCACCTTCACGCCCAAGCACATGGGGGTGATGTTCGGGGCGCCCGGTGGCGACTACTGCCACGGGCTGTTGAACGCGAATCAGATCGGGCCGAACAGGCCCGGGCCGAAAGGCTTTCTGGGTCAACCGATCCCGATCGACGGGCTGTACCTGGGCAGCGCGGGCTGCCATGGCGGGCCGGGGATCACCTTCATTCCCGGCTACAACGCCGGCCGCGCGGCACTGACCGATATGGGCCGCTAGTCATACCGCCGAACGTGAACTCAGGGCGAGTTTTTCGCGATTTTTCAACCCTGAGTTCACGCTCGGCGAGGGGAAGGGGCAGGGCTAGCCAGGGCTAGCTGCGCCCACTCAGCAGGTCGTCCAGCAGGGCGGTGAACTCGTCCGGGCGCGCCGGCGTGAACGCGGGGCTGGGCCAGGTTCCCGGAACGTCCAGGGTGATCAATGTCGACTTGAAGGGCCGTTGCATGTCCAGGGGCAGCCAGCGGCGCAAATCCGAGCTGCCCCAGATGCGGAACCGATGCACGAACAGCCCCAGCGTCTCGGCCTTGTACCCGCGGATCGTGCCCAGCGCGATCACCTTCGAGGTACCGGAAGGAAAGTGGTAGCGGCGCAGCGTGATCGCCGCGTGGTCCAGCTGGACCAGGCCGTCGTCGTAAGTGCCGTTCATTTCTTCGAGCTCCGCAGCTGGTGGCCCCGCGAGGTCAGGCAGCGGCCGTCGTCCAAGCGCCACTGCCACCCATGCAGGTTGCAGGTCAACGTATTGCCCTCTATCACACCGAATTTCGATAGATCGGCCTTGAGGTGGGGGCAGCGGCGCTGAATCTCCCAGCCGTCCAGCGTGATCGACGCGGAGTCGTCGTGGGTCTCGGCGAACCACCCGTCGGCGTAGGCGATCCGCTCGTCGGTTAGGCACTTGAAGAACGTGTACAGGTATTCGTTGTAGCCGCCGACGCGCCACGCCCTAAAACGGGTGGACAGGAAGATGGTGTTGACCCAGTCGGGTTCGTGATCGCGCAGCACGGTGCGGACCAGCTCCGGCGCGATCGCGAACCCGTAGCGGACCTTCTCGTCGGGAATATGTTCGCGCACCGCTCGTTTCGGAAAGTCCAGGATCACCGTCTCGGGACCGATGACCAGTTCGACGGGATAGCCGATGCCGTCGCAGATTTCGTTGCTTTGCGACATGATCGGCTCGAACAATGCGCGCAGTTGTTCCAGCAGCGGCTCCCCGGTGGCGGGCGCCCAGCTCGCCCGCTCCGCGGCCAAGACGGGCGCCATCCGCTCGGCGTAGTCGGCGATGTAGGCGGATTTCCCGGTGGTGAAGATCGCCTCGACTCCCCCGCAAGCGGGAGGTGCCCCCAGCTCGACGGGCAGCGGATGGCTGAGCGAGTTCAGGGTCGCGCCGGTGAAGTCCGCGCTCGACCCGGGGATCATCAGCAGGCCGCCGTCGTGGCCATGCGTGCGCAGTTGGTCCAGGAACACCATTTGGTCGGGAAAGATGTTCGCCGGGTCGCCGCGGTCGTCGTTGAGGTGACGCAACTCGGGGTCCAAAAAGCACGGCGGCCCGGCCGACGGCACCACCCAGGTCGCCCCCACCTGGGCGATGTATTGACGGGCGCGGTCCATCTGCCGCTGCCGCTTCTGGACGCCGAACGACTGCTTGGCCCGGGCCGGCATGTCGTAGACCATCGGATACCAGATCGCTCCGGAGTACTGCAGCAGATGCACGTCGATGTGACCGAATTCGGTTGCCAGCACGTCCAGATCGACCGGGCGGGCGTCGTTCATGTCGAAAACCGTTGTGGTGCCATCGGAAACCACCAGCGCCGAGTCGCCGATCGGGCCGTCGGCGGGCGCCCGCAGGGCGATGACCATCACGTCGAGGTCACCCTTGGGGCCGCTGATCCGGTGTTTGACCGAGTCGGTGGTCTCGAAGAACCGGTGAAACCCTAGCTTTTGCAACTCGTTTCGCAGGTCGGGCACCGGGAAGTCGGGGAGCAGCACGACGGCGTCCTTGTTGACGTGCTCGGCCAGGTTCTTCGCGTCGAAGTGGTCCTTGTGCAGATGCGAGACATACAGGTAGTCGCAGTCGCCCAACTCGTCCCAGTCCAGCGCGCTGTTGTCCGGGAACGGAAACCAGGACCCGAAGTAGGCGGGATTGACCCAGGGGTCACACAGGATGTTGCCCGCGTGGGTCTGGATCAGAAATCCGGCGTGGCCTACGCTCGTGACCTGCACAAATACCTTTCGGGGGACGTTAGGGCCCGTTGACGGTGAACGGCTTGTCAGCCCCCGAGCTTAGCGCGAGGCGGCATCCTCGGCCTGCCGCAGCCACCCCGAGGGTTCGGCACTTCACGGGTGGGAGCACTAGGCTGAATGGCTGTGGAACCGGTATACGGGACTGTCATTCAGCTCGCCCGCCTGATCTGGCGCATACAGGGGCTGAAGATCACTGTCACGGGTGTCGAGAACCTGCCGAAAAGCGGCGGTGCGGTCATCGCCATCAACCACACCGGCTACCTCGACTTCACCTTCGCGGGTTTGCCCGCCTACAAGCAGGGCCTAGGGCGCAAGGTCCGGTTCATGGCCAAGCAGGAGGTGTTCGACCACAAGATCACCGGGCCGATCATGCGCAGCCTGCGGCACATTTCCGTGGATCGGCAAGACGGGGCCGCGTCCTATGAAGCCGCCGTTAGGAACCTGAAGGACGGTGAATTAGTCGGCGTCTACCCCGAGGCCACGATCAGCCGCAGCTTCGAGATCAAGGAGTTCAAGTCGGGGGCTGCCCGAATGGCGGTCGACGCCGGGGTGCCGATCGTCCCGCTGATCGTCTGGGGCGCGCAGCGGATTTGGACCAAGGGTCATCCCAGGAAGCTGTTGCGACCGAAGGTGCCGATCGTCGTGCTCGTCGGCGAACCGATCGAACCGACGCTGGCCATAGAGGAATTGAAGGGGCTGCTGCACTCGCGGATGCAGCATTTGCTGGAACGGGCCCAGGAACTGTATGGGCCTCATCCGGCCGGTGAGTTCTGGGTGCCGCGTCGGCTGGGCGGCGGAGCTCTCTCGTTAGCCGAGGCGGCCCGCATGGACGCCGAGGAGGCGGCCGCCCGGGCGGCCCGGCGCGCCCGGGCCAGCGGGGCGCCGGAATAGTCGGGAGTGGTCCGGAGTAGTAACGACATGGTGGAGCCAACATTCCGGACGCTCGAGATCCTGGCGCAGCTCGTCGTCCTGTCCACCGGCACCCGGATCACCTACAGCGGCGAGGAGAACATCCCCGGCCGGGGCGGCGCCGTGATCGCGATCAACCACACCAGCTATGTCGACTTTCTACCGGCCGCGTTAGCCGTGCATCGCCGGGGTCGTCGGCTTAGATTCATGATCAAGGCCGAGATGCAACAGGTGAAGGTGGTCAATTTCCTGATCAAGCACACCCGCACCATTCCAGTGGACCGCGGCGCCGGGGCGGACGCGTATGCGGTGGCCGTGCAGCGGCTGCGCGAGGGCGAGCTGGTCGGGGTCTATCCGGAGGCCACCATCAGCCGCAGCTTCGAGCTCAAGGAGTTCAAGTCGGGGGCGGCGCGGATGGCTAGCGAGGCGAATGTCCCGATCGTCCCGCTGATCGTCTGGGGTGCGCAGCGGATCTGGACCAAGGACCATCCACGACACGTGGGCCGCCACAAGGTGCCGGTCACCGTGCAGGTGGGTGCGTCCTTGCGGCCCGGCGAAGACGTCGCGCTGACCAATGCGGCGCTGCGCGAATCGATGACCGCGCTGCTGCACCGGGCGCAGCAGCGATATCCGCACCCGGCCGGCGCCTACTGGGTGCCGCGCCGGCTTGGCGGCGGCGCACCTACCTTGGCCGAAGCGGCGCAAATAGAGGCCGACGAGGCCGCGGCGCGGGCCGGTAAGTCGCGGTAGGCGAGGGAGAAACCATGGCAGAGCCGTTTTACCGGTTGGGGGAGTGGATCGTTCCGCCGGTCGTCGCGATGCAGGGAACCAGGTTCACGTTTCGCGGCCTGGAGAACATTCCCGCGCGGGGCGGGGCCATCCTTGCCCAAAACCACACCAGCTACCTCGATTGGCTTCCGCCGCTGTTCGCCGTGCGAGAGCGCGGCCGGCGCATGTACTTCATGATCAAGGCCGAGATGGCCGACGTGAAGGCGGTCAACTATGTGATCAAGCACGCCAGGCTGATTCCGGTGGACCGCAGGTCGGGACACGACGCGTTCGAGCTGGCCGTGCAGCGCCTGCGCGCCGGCGAACTCATTGGGATGCATCCCGAGGCCACGATCAGCCGCAGTTACGAACTCAGGGAATTCAAGACCGGGGCGGCGCGGATGGCGTTGGAGGCGCAGGTGCCGATAATTCCGCTGATCGTCTGGGGCGCCCATCGGATTTGGCCGAAGGATCGTCCAAAGAAGGTGTTCCGCAACAAAGTTCCGGTCACCGTGGCCGCCGGCCAGCCGCTCCCGCCGCAGGGCACCGCCGAGGAACTCAACGCCGTGCTGCGGCAAGCGATGAATGAGTTGCTGTACCGGGTGCAGGAGGAGTATCCGCATCCCAAGGGCGAGTTCTGGGTGCCGCGGCGGCTGGGCGGCGACGCGCCGACCCAGGAGGATTCCCGGGCAATCCGTTTGGCCGAATTGCAGGAGCGGCTGGAGAAGTACGGGAGCGACGGGGTGACGCGGCCGGGCCAGACTCAATCCGGATTGCATTGACGATTGCACGGGGCGGATCGTCTCAAGGACCCGAAGTGAATAGGCCGGCGCTGATCGCTTGCGATGTCGACGGCACGTTGTTCGACGAAAACGAAACCATCAGCCCGCGCACCCGCGACGCGGCACGCGCCGCCGTGGCCGCCGGTGCGCAATTCGTGGTGGCAACCGGTCGACCGCCGCGCTGGATACGCCCTGTCGTCGAGGCGCTCGGGTTCGCGCCGATTGCGGTGTGCGCCAACGGCGCCGTCGTCTATGACCCGGCGAACGACCGGGTGCTCTCGGCACGCACCCTGGCCGTCGACACCCTGGCCGAGTTGGCCGAGCTCGCCACCCGGGTCATCCCGGGCGCGGGGCTGGCCGTCGAGCGGATCGGCGAGCGCGCCCATGACACGGCGACTCCGCAGTTCATCAGCTCGCCGGGCTACGAGCACGCCTGGCTCAACCCGGACAACACCGAGGTGTCGATCGACGACCTGCTCAGCGCGCCGGCGATCAAGTTGCTGATCCGCAAGACCGGCGCCCGCAGCGCGGATATGGCCGCCGAATTGGCTAAGCATGTCGGCATCGAGGGCGATATCACCTACTCCACCAACAATGGGCTGGTGGAGATCGTCCCGCTGGGGATCAGCAAGGCCAGCGGAGTGGAAGAGATCGCCAAACCGCTGGGGATCGCCAGCGGCGAGGTGGTGGCATTCGGCGACATGCCCAACGACATCCCGATGTTGCTGTGGGCCGGTCGCGGCGTGGCGATGGGTAATGCGCATCCGGAGGTGCTGGCCGCCGCCGACGAAATCACGGCGCCCAACACCGATGACGGGGTGGGGCGGGTGCTGGAACGCTGGTGGCTTTAGCGCGCTATCCCGCGGGTGCGATCGCTGCCGCGAGTTGCTGGGGCGCGTAATTGACAAGCGCCGGAACGAGTCCCATGAACGGCGTGCCGAAGATGGTCACCGGGTAGGGGGCAGTACTGAAGGGGCTGCTGAGGGATATCGTCCCCGTAATGTGGTGGGGCGGAACGAGAAGGCCGTCGAAGGGCAAGTGCACCACGATCTGCGCGGTGAAGCTGACGGGAGGACCGATCGGCAGTTGGTAACTCACTGGCACCGGGATCGTCATATCCACGATGGTCTCGCCGTTGAGGAAGCCGTTCGTCATGACGGCCGGCGCGTCCACGAGCGCGCCGAGGGCGCCCACGGGGTTGCCGGCCAACAGGGCCTGCTGAACCGCCGTCGCGGAGGTGGCAAGGCCCTCCAGACCCGCGAACGGAGCACCCACCGCGGCGTAGGTGAGCACCAACGGCAAGCCGAAGAAGGCGCTGGCCGATCCGGCCGTGGGTTGCGATAGCGGCAGCGTGGTGGTCGCCGAAATGCTGGGGATCGTCAGCACATTGAGCACGTTGGTGAGGTTTTGCGACATCTGTCGAAGGATGGACGGTGGCATCAGGTTGGTGAGGTACTGCGCCTCCTGTCCGGGGATGTTTCCGAGGGCGAACAGATTCCCCAGCGGGCCCAGCAGCGTGGGATTCACCGTGGCAGTCACGTTGGGAGGGATTGGGGGAAACACCACGCCGATCAACGGGTTGCCGGAATCGACCCCGGTGACCAAGAGATTGGCGACGCCCTGCGCCACGTCCTGGACCGCATCGTAGTAATTACCCGCCAGGACGGCTTGCCAGGCCACCTGTAGCTGCGCGCCAAACGCCGGCAGCCCGGCCACGATTCCGGTTGTCGCGGCGTGCAGGTACGTGAAAAACTCTTGGGCGAAACCGATCTGCGTGACGATGAACTGTTGCACGTAATACGCCGCGTTGAAGGCCAGAAGCTCCTGGATGCCGGCCTGGATGGCCGCCGGCAGGTTCGCCAGATTGGCAGGGAAGTTTTGGATGGCACTCGCGAGCGCCGTGGCGATCTGCTGCCAGTAACCCTGCTGGTTGGCGATGAGCTGGCTCAGGAACGGCAACGGGTCGGCGGCCCAGGCACCGTAGAGGGCCTGCAGGTTGGCGGCCGTGTTGGCGAAGAGTTGCTGGTATGCGCCGGCTGGGACGGCGGCGGCGGGCGCGCCCGCGATGGCCGCGTAAACGGCTTGCACACCCGCGTCGATCCGGTTGGAGAGCAGCGAGGCAGCCCCGATCGGCACGGTCGCGGCGGCGACTCCGCTCGAGAGCTGACCCAACACCGCGCGGGCCGGCGCGTTCACCGCGTTCAGCAGGCCCTGCTCGGCGTTGGCGATTTCGGTGCCGAGATACGCCGCCGCTCCACCGTTCAACAGGCTCACGAACTCGTCGTGAAATGCCGCCGCCTGGGCGGTGACGGCGTGGAATTCCTGGCCGTATGTGCCGAACAGCCGGGAGATCGCGATGGACACCTCGTCGGCGGCCGCGGCGACGACGCCGGTCGTGGGGCCCGCGGCCGCTGCAGTCGCCTCCCCGAGTGCCGACCCGATTCCCGCTAGGTTCGCCGCCGCGGCCGTGACCGACTCCGGCGCTGTGACCACGAATGACACGGCCGTCTCCCCTCGCCTCGAGCCGCACAAACCCGTGATTGTCCGGCACGTTGAGCCTACTGTGACGAAATCCGCATCCGGGCAGAAACGGGCGTTCGGCTCGCAAAACTGTCCAGGTGGCGGCCGGGATGGGTTGGTAGCGAGAAGTTGCACCCACCTTTTCCCCTTGTGGCGCCGGTGTTTTCAACCGCCGTCCCCACGCACGGCCGGCGGCCGTCGGGAAAGTCTTCCGTATCGCGCGGGCATGCGGTAGTGTTTACACAATACGACTTGTAAAAACTCTGCGAGGTGTGAAACTCCATGGCCGACAACGAGCTCGACGTGCGACAGCTGCGCAAGCCCGACAAGCACCCGACGATCTTCGCCGCCTATGCTGACCTGCCGGTCGGGGGATCGTTCGTGTTGGTCAACAACCACGACCCCAAGCACCTCCATGACGAATTCGAGGCCGATCACGCCGGCAGCTACGGGTGGGAGTACGTCGAGAAAGGGCCGACGGTCTGGCGGATCCGAATCAGCAAGCTCACCACCACGCCGCTGCCGCGGGTTCTGACGAACACCGCCGATATCGCGGGTGCCGACCTAGAACCGGACGCGTCCGGCGTGGCGTGGAAGCTGGACGTCCGCGAACGCGACCTGGACTCGAATGTCATCACGCTGGCGCCCAACGGCGGAATCGACACGCACACAGGAGCCGACGTCGACGTCTTGATCCACGTGCTGTGTGGCAGCGGCCGGCTGACCACCGAAGAGGGCACGATCGACCTGGCCCCCGGCGCCCTGCTCTGGCTACCGCGTCGGTCACGGCGGCAGTTCGCCGCCGGCCCAGAAGGACTGCGCTACCTGACCGTGCACCAGAAGCGGGAAATCCTGCCCCTCACCCCCACGGTGCGGCAGGCTGTCTGACCAGCGCCGTCATGCAAACCAACCACCGCCGTTGTAGCGCAACGAGTTTGAGGTAAATCGCGGGGCTCCAGCGGGCCTAACGACGGTACCACCAGTGGAGGACTTGATGGCCATCGAAGCGGCCCCGCGAGAGTTGGTGGCGCACCGGCCTTTTCCCGCGCGGCTGGGGCCGAAAGGCAGCCTGCTCTACAAGCTGATCACAACGACCGATCACAAACTGATCGGCATCATGTACTGCGTCGCCTGCTTCACCTTCTTCTTCGTCGGCGGCCTGCTGGCGCTACTGATGCGCGCGGAACTCGCCGCGCCCGGGCTGCAGTTCCTGTCGAACGAACAGTTCAACCAGCTGTTCACCATGCACGGCACGATCATGCTGCTGTTCTATGCCACCCCGATCGTGTTCGGATTCGCCAACCTCGTGCTGCCGTTGCAGATCGGCGCACCCGACGTGGCCTTTCCGCGGCTCAACGCCTTGTCATTCTGGCTGTTTGTGTTCGGCGCTCTGATCGCGATGGCGGGGTTCATCACGCCGGGCGGAGCCGCCGACTTCGGCTGGACCGCCTATACCCCGCTGTCCGACGCCGTCCACAGTCCCGGCGCGGGCGGCGACCTGTGGATCCTGGGTCTGGCGGTCGGCGGTTTGGGCACCATCCTGGGTGCCGTCAACATGATCACCACGGTGGTGTGCCTGCGCGCGCCGGGGATGACGATGTTCCGGATGCCGATCTTCACCTGGAACATCGTGATCACCTCGATCATGGTGCTGATTATCTTTCCGCTGTTGACCGCGGCGCTGTTCGGGCTGGCCGCCGATCGGCACCTGGGTGCCCACATCTACGACGCGGCCAACGGCGGGGTAATCCTGTGGCAGCACCTGTTCTGGTTCTTCGGGCACCCCGAGGTCTACGTCATCGCGCTGCCGTTCTTCGGCATCATCAGCGAGGTTCTGCCAGTGTTCGCCCGCAAGCCGATCTTCGGCTACACCACGCTGGTCTACGCGACGATGAGCATTGCCGCACTATCGACCGCGGTGTGGGCGCACCACATGTTCGCCACCGGGGCCGTTCTGCTGCCGTTCTTTTCCTTCATGAGCTACCTCATCGCGGTGCCCACCGGGATCAAGTTCGTCAATTGGATCGGCACCATTTGGAAGGGACAGCTGACATTCGAAACCCCGATGCTGTTTTCGGTTGGCTTCATGGTGACATTCCTGCTGGGCGGGCTGTCCGGGGTGCTGCTGGCCAGCCCGCCGGTCGACTTCCATGTCACCGACACCTATTTCGTGGTCGCGCACTTCCACTACGTGCTGTTCGGCACCATCGTGTTCTCCACCTTCGCCGGCATCTACTTCTGGTTCCCGAAGATGACCGGCCGGCTACTCGATGAACGGTTGGGCAAGCTGCACTTTTGGCTTACCCTGATTGGCTTTCACACCACCTTTTTGGTGCAGCACTGGCTGGGCAACATGGGCATGCCCCGCCGCTACGCCGACTACCTGCCCACCGACGGCTTCCAGGGCCTCAACATCGTCTCGACGATCGGGGCGTTGATCCTGGGCACGTCGATGCTGCCGTTCGTCTGGAACGTCTTCAAGAGCTGGCGCTACGGGGAGCCGGTCACCGTCGACGACCCGTGGGGCCACGGCAATTCGCTGGAGTGGGCCACCAGCTGCCCGCCGCCCCGGCACAACTTCACCGAGTTGCCCCGCATCCGCTCCGAGCGGCCCGCCTTTGAGCTGCACTACCCGCACATGGTCGAACGGATCCGCGGCGAGCTGCACATCTCGGGCACAAACCGTCATCGATGACAACGCCATCGCCCGATGACGGAATGCGCTCAACCGCCCCGTGGTTCGGCTGGGGCGCAAGCTCTTTCGCCGGCCGACGCGGCGGTGACGCGCGGGCGGCATCAGTTCAGCGTGCGACCAGGATGTCGAGTTCTGGTGTGTCTGTGCCCGTCAGCCGTCGGTGCATGGCCCAGGCGATCCTGGCGGCCTGGGTTTTCGCGTGCTCGGCGACGGGTCCCTGAAACATCTCATCGACGGTGTCGTTCCACGTGGTCAGCCAGCGGACAAAGTGGCGGCCGCCCAACGGAATTCGTTGATGCACGCGTCGGTGGGCGTGCAACGCGCTGCCCCGGTACAGTCCGGCGCGAAACAGCACGGTCTGCCAGAAGTCGGCCATCACCGGGATGTGCGAGTCCAGGCCCTTGGCCCGCAACTCGGTGAAGGGCCCGGCGAGGACGTCATCGACCATCACCCGGTCATAAAACCGGCGCAACAGCGCCTCTACGTCCGCGCGGCCGGCCAGATCCGCGACCGCCCGACCGTCCGGCGCATGCGGCTCAGTCATGGGCGGTCACCCGGGCAAGGCATGGTTCGGGTTCGACGAAAGGCTCGAGCTCGGCCCGCAGAGCTGGCCGCGATGCAGTCGAATGGCGTTTAGCCGGCCCCGAATTCGCGAGGAGGCCCTGCAGAACGCCGCCGCCCGCTCCTCGAAAGTTTTCGGCGGCCGAGCACCGTCCGGAACACGTTGTCCCGCTGCGCTTTCAGACGCCAATTCGCGCTCGGCCCGTCGCGTGATCGCCGCGGTCATCCACCCCACGCGTCCCTTCGGCCGGATCTTTTTAAGGGATATTTCTCCTCAATAATAGCCAACGCCCGAGGCAACCGTCTAGAGTTTACACAAACAACGCTTGTAAAAAATCAGCCCGGCGGTTCGGATAAAGGAGTCGATGAAGCAATGAGCATTGCGGAGCGGAGCGCGCAGACCACGTGGGAGGGCCCCCTGGCGTCTGGCGAAGGCGCGCTGTCGAAAGGCAGCAGCGGGGCGCTGGACGGCCTGCCGCTGAGCTGGGCTTCCCGGACCGAGCGGCCCGGCGGCAAGACCAGTCCGGAGGAACTGGCGGCGGCGGCGCATTCGTCGTGTTTCGCGATGGCGCTGGCGCTGAAATTGGGCGAGAACCAAACGCCGCCAAGGCGACTCGACGTCACGGCCACGGTGACCCTGGATGCGGTCGACGGAATCCCGACGATCACAACGTCACGGCTGAGGGTCAGGGCGCAGGTGGCCGGGCTGGACGCCGAGGCGTTCGCGGCCGTGGTGGACCAGGCCGCCGCGTTGTGTCCGGTGTCGCGGTTGTTCGCCGGCGCCAAGATAGCGGTCGACGCCGAGCTCGACGAGGCCGAACCTCCCCGCCATGCACGCTAGGGCGGGCGAGCACCCGACGCCCGGCCGGGAGCTGTCTGCCGCCCTGAAGCGAGAACACCGCGAAATCGACAGTGAGATACAGTCTTTCATCGAGGAGCTCGACCGTGGCAGCGTGCGGCCCGAATCGTTGGCCGCGGCATTGGAAGCGCTGCGCCGGCACATCTACCTCGAAGAGGTCATCCTGTTCCCGCCGATCCGGGAGGCCGGAATGGCCATGCCGATCTTCGTGATGATGCGCGAGCATGGCGAATTGTGGCGCACGATGGACACCCTGACGGATCTGCTCGCTGATGGACTCGCCGATGGAGGGGACCGCCGGCGGTTGGTGGACACCTGCCGTCGGCTACTGGCTCAACTCGACCAGCACAACTCTAAAGAGGAACCGGTCGTCTATCCGCATGCCGACATCGACCTGCCACCGCAAACGAGCGCGGAATTGACCCGGTTCATCGAGACCGGCCGCGCTCCCGATGGATGGGTATGCCGGCAGGCGGGCGCGTGACGCGGTTGGTGCGCCTCCGGGCGCGATAGAACACGTTCTATTTTATGCCGGACGGAAGTGACTAAAGTACCTTTTTCCTGCAACGTTATCCGGGTTTAATCGGGCTAGATGCTCTCACTCATAGGAGGTTGTCATGGCCCGTCCCAACCTGGCGCCGGGGTTCGATTTCACTGATCCCGACATCTACGCGCACCGCCTGCCGGTCGAGGAGCTGGCCGAGCTGCGCCGGACGGCGCCGGTGTGGTGGTGCGAGCAGGCTCCGGGCAAGGCCGGCGGCTTCAACGACGGCGGCTACTGGGTAGTGACCAAGCACAAGGACGTCAAGGAGATATCGCTGCGCAGCGACGTGTTCTCCAGCTGGCAAAACGGCGCGATCCCACGGTTCAACGACGACATCGCCCGCGAGGACATCGAGGTCCAGCGATTCGTGATGCTCAACATGGACGCACCGCACCACACCCGGCTGCGCAAGATCATCTCGCGCGGGTTCACGCCGCGGGCCATCGGCCGGCTGCGCGACGAGCTCAACGAGCGCGCGCAGAGCATCGCGAAGGCGGCCGCCGCACAGGGCTCCGGCGACTTTGTCGAACAGGTGTCGTGCGAGCTGCCGCTACAGGCGATCGCCGGCCTGCTCGGCGTGCCGCAGGAGGACCGCAACAAGCTGTTCGAGTGGTCGAACGAGATGACCGGCAACGACGACCCCGAATACGCCCACATCGACCCGAAAGCCACCTCGGCGGAGCTGATCGCCTACGCGATGGGGATGGCCGCGATCAAGGCCAAAAACCCGGGCGACGACATCGTCACGTCGCTGATCGAGGCCGACATCGACGGCGAGAAGCTGTCCGACGACGAATTCGGGTTTTTCGTGGTGATGCTCGCGGTGGCCGGCAACGAGACCACCCGCAACACGATCACCCAGGGCATGATGGCGTTCTGCGATCACCCCGACCAGTGGGAGCTGTTCAAGAGGGAGCGCCCGGAGACCGCCGTCGACGAGATCGTGCGCTGGGCCACCCCGGTGACCTGCTTTCAGCGCACCGCGCTCACCGACTACGAGCTGTCCGGGGTGACGATCAAGAAGGGCCAGCGAGTGCTGATGTTCTACCGCTCGGCCAACTTCGACGAGGACGTGTTCACCGATCCGTACACGTTCAACATCCTGCGCGACCCCAACCCGCACGTCGGATTCGGCGGCGGCGGCGAGCACTACTGCATCGGCGCCAACCTGGCCAGGCTGACGATCGGCCTCATGTTCAACGCCATCGCCGACCACATGCCCAATCTCGCGCCGCTCTCGACACCGCAGCGGCTGCGGTCGGGATGGCTCAACGGCATCAAACACTGGCAGGTCGATTACCAGGGCACCGGCCCACGGGGCGGGAGCTGACCGCCCACCGCGACGGTATTCGCCTGTGCTACGAGCACATCGGCGACGCCGGGGATCCGCTGCTGCTGATCGCCGGCCTCGCGGCCGACAAGCACTACTGGCCCGACGAATTCTGTATTACCTTGGTGCAAAGCGGATTTCACGTTGTACGGTTCGACAACCGCGATTCGGGTCGATCCACCCATCTGGACGGGCTCGGCGCTCCGTCCCGCCGGGCCGCGCGGCGCGATCCGGGGAAAGCTCCCTATAGCCTCGAGGACATGGCCGAGGACGCGGTCGCCGTCCTCGACGAACTGGGCTGGGCCTCCGCGCACATCGTGGGGCACTCGATGGGTGCCATGATCGCCCAAACGCTGGCCATCAACGATCCGACACGAGTGCGGTCGCTCACCTGCATCAGCACGACACCGTCCCCGGACATTGGCCGCCTGACGGTGATCACCATGCTGCGGCTGTGGTGGGCCGCTCGCGGCGTGCTGACCCGAAGACCACCGCGCGGACCCGCCGAAGCGGGTGAACTGGCCGTGCGCCAGCACCGCGTCCTCGGCTCGCCCGGCTATCCCGCTGACGAAGGCTGGCTGCGCTGCCTCGGCGAATCGATGTATGCGCGAGGCGGATTCGATCCCGCCGCGCGGGGCCGTCAAACCGCGGCGATGCTGGCCGGCGCCGACCGCCGGCCCGACCTCGCGAAGCTGTGTATCCCCACTGTCGTCGTGCACGGTCGGGACGACCCGCTGATCCGCCCTGACGGCGGACGGGCAACGGCCGGCGCCATTCCCGACGCGACACTTGTGCTCCTGCCGGGAATGGGTCACGACCTACCGAAACCGCTGTGGCCCACCATCATCGAACAGATCAGGACCGTCGCGGCCCCAGGTCCGGCCGGGCTCAGCGGCCGTCATTTATCGCAGTAGCGATGTCCCGCAACACTTCTGGGTGTCGCAAGAAGGGGGTGATGATATCGACGGGCAGCGGGAACACCACCGTCGAGTTCTGATCCGCGCCCAGCTCCAACAGCGTTTGCAGGTAACGCAATTGCAGTGACGCGGGGCTCTTGGACAGGGTTTCGGCGGCTTGCCGCAATTCCTCCGACGCCTGCAGTTCCCCCCTGGCGTTGATGACTTTCGCGCGGCGCTCGCGTTCGGCTTCGGCTTCGCGGGCCATCGCCCGCTGCATCGACTCCGGAATCTCGACGTCTTTGATCTCCACGACGCGAACCTGCACACCCCACGGTTCGGTCATCTTTTCGATGATTGTGCGCAGGTCGCTGTTGAGGTCTTCGCGGTGTGCCAGCAGGGTATCCAGGTCCGCGCGGCCGAGCAGCGAACGCAGCGTCGTCTGGGCGATCTGTGACGTGGCGACCGCGTAGTTCTCCACCGCCGTGATCGCCTTCAGCGGGTCTGTCACCGCGAACATGACGACGGCGTTGACGCGGGCCGGCACGTTGTCGCGCGTGATCACCTCCTGCGGCGGGATGGTCAGCGTCACCAGCCGCTGGTCGACCCGGACCATCTTGTCCACCAACGGAATCAGGAGCCGCAGTCCCGGTTGGTACAGCGGGCGCACATGGCCCATCCGGAACACCACCCCGCGTTCGTACTCGCGCAGCACGGCCAGCGACAGCACCGCAAGCACGGCCAGCACCACGACCCCGACCGCGACGACGACGATCACCACACCGGTCACGATGTCTTGTCCTCCTTGCCTTCCCAGCCGCCCCAGCGGGTGGAATAGCGGTCGATCGCCGCGGCCACCTCGTCCTGGATGGCGGTGCGGTGTGGCAGGTGGTCCGGCGCGTTGGACGGGGTGTTCCACAGGTGACGGGCCAGTGGCAGCCCCAACAGCACCACGACCAGCACGGTGCCCGCCAGGACCAGCACGTCGGTAACCGAATGGCTGGCGACCAACGTCGCCAGCGGCAGCACGATTCCGAGCGCGGCCACGCAGCACGCGATCCCGCGGTGGAACCGTCCGGCGTCCGAATGCGGCCACGGGTCGACCTCGCGGCTGATCTCCCGGCCGTGATCCGAAGTCGTGCAACCGGATTTGGCGGGACAGCCGTTGCACACCACCGGCAGCGCCCGATAACGCATCACCCGGTGCTGCGGATCGAACGAGCTCGGCCATAGCCAGTGATCCCGTGGACACACCCAGGCGTCGTGGTCGGGGCGGTAGGTGAATTGACCCGTGCGCCAGAGCGCCGCGCGCGCCGAAGCCCGCCGCGCCATCGAGTCGAAACTCCACCCGATGGCCAGCAGCGCCAGCGAATACCCGGCAATCAGCCACACCGATGTGGCGGGCGGAGACACCGCTCAGTCCTTCGCCGGTGCTCCAGAACCGGCTCCCGATCTGGCCCCGGCCTCGGTGTACAGCGGGTGCTCCGGCAATTCCTCGACCGTCGTGCCTGACCGGAAGTTACGCAGCGCGATCCAGGCGATCCAGACGAAGGGCACGACACCGCCAACGATCAGGATGACGTCGCCCGGCAGCCGCAGCCATTCGAGCACCGAATTGCCGGGCTTGGTGATGTAGCCCAGCGACCGCGCCTCGAAGTAGCCATCGTTGACCGAGTGATACAGCTGCAGCACACCCAGCGGCAGCAGGGTGGCGAACACCATCCACGCGAGGCCGATATTCATGCACCAGAACGAGATTCGCGCCAGCCTCTCCGGCCACTTGTCGGCCGGGATCACATAGCGGAACGCGAACATCGCCAGGCCGACGGCCAGCATGCCATACACGCCCATCATCGCCGCGTGCCCGTGGTTGGCCGTCAGCGCCGTGCCGATCTGGTAGTAGGACACGACCGGCAAGTTGATCAGGAACCCGAAGATGCCCGCGCCCAGGAAGTTCCAGAAGCCCACCGCGACAAGGAACATCACCGCCCAGCGATGCGGGAACGGGTTGGCGTCACCGGATTGCTGGCGCGCACCCAGCTGCAGGAACGCCCATGCCTCGACCGTCAGGAAGGTCAGCGGAATGACTTCGGCCGCGGAGAAGAACGCGCCCAGCGCCATGTGCTCCACCGGGGTGCCGGAGAAGTACAGGTGGTGCATGGTGCCGATGACGCCGCCGGCGGAGTACAGGATGACGTCGAGGAAGATCACGCCCAGCGCGATCCGCTCGCGCACCACGCCCAGCAGCACGAACATGTAGGCCACCATCACGGTGGTGAACAGTTCGAGGAAGTCCTCGACCCACAGGTGCACCACCCAGAACCGCCAGAAGTCCGCGACGGTGTAGTGGGTGCCGCTGCTGGCCAGCAGTCCCACCGTGTAGAAGGTGGGAATCGCCAGCCCGGAGAAGAAGAACAGCCACGGCATGTTCATCTTCGACTCGCCCTTGAGCCTGCCGCGCAGGCCGCGCCAGATGATCGCGATCCACACGAACATGCCGACGATCAGCAGGATCTGCCACAGCCGCGGCAGGTCGAGGTACTCCCACTGCTGGGAGAGCAGCCCGCCCTGGGGGATCACGCCGTAGATGGACAGCGCCTCGCAGATCAGCGAGCCGAACACCACGACCGCGACCGCGCCCAGCAGCACGTACGCCAGCAGCGCCTGACGCCTGGGCTCCCGGCGGGCGATGAACGGCACCAGGAAGATGCCGCCCGCCAGGAACGCCGCCGCGGTCCAGAACAGCGCCAGCTGCAGATGCCAGGTGCGGGCGAGGTTGTAGGGCAGCACCCGGGCCAGGTCCAGGCCAAAGAACGTCGACAGGTCGGCCCGGTAGTGTTCGGCGGCCGCGCCCAGCAGCGTCTGCGCCAGGAACAGCACCGACACGACCGCGAAGAACCAGATGGTCGCCCGTTGCGCCGGCGTCAGGCCCACCTCGCCGGGTTGGCGGAACGACAGCGTGGAGGTCTCGGCGCTGTGCCAGCCGACCTTTTGGCTCCAGCGGCCGTAAATCGCGAACATGACCCCGATGCCGCCCAGCAGCGCGATCAGCGACAGCGCCGACCACACGATTACCGCGGCGGTGGGACCGTTGTCGACGCGCGGCTCCGCCGGCCAGTTGTTGGTGTAGCTGTATTTGTGGCCGGGGCGTTCGGCCGCCGCCGCCCAGGCCGTCCACGCGAAGAACGCCGTCAGGTCGCGGATTTGCGCCTTGTCGGTGATCAGCCGCGGCAGCAGCCCGTATTTGGTCGAGTTCTCACCGAAGTAGGCCGCATAGTGGCTTTGAATACGGTCGAAGGCCGCGGCCTGCCGGTCGGTGAATACCAGCGTCTTGGTGGCCGGGTTGTAGCGGTTGGCCCGGAATTCGGTGACCACCCGATCGCGCGGATCGGCCACGCCCTGTGCGCGAAGTTGATCGGCAACGTCGTCGGTTGCCAGCCGCAGGTATTCGGCGGTGTAGTCGGGCCCGAGATACGCGCCGTGGCCCAGCACCGACCCGTATTCCATCAATCCGCGCGCCTGGTAGAGCTCCTGGCCCCGGGTGATGTCGTTGCCGGTGAACAACAGCTGGCCCGACTCGTCGACGACCTTGTCGGGCATCGGCATCGAGGCGGAGTACGTGCGGTAGACCAGGATGCCCATCACCAAAAAGCCGAAGATCATTACCAGGGCGACGCCCTGCAGCCAACCTCTCCCAACTAACGGCTGCGACGATTGATCGGGACGTGACGACTGTGCCGGCTGCGCTGCCATGGCGACGACCTCTTTCGCGTCGGGAGACGCATCGGCAGGTATCTAACACGCGACGAAGCCACCCTACATCGGATTAGCGTCAATTGAGAACAACCCGCGGCCGTTTGGAAACCAATGTCGCTGCGCGGAATACGTTGTGGTGTTGGCTGATTGACGATGCGATCGCGCGCGCCGCCGTGTGCGTTACGTGGCGGCCGGGTGGGTCGGTAGCGAGAAGTGTTCGGGCGGCACCGTCGGGCCGCTGGGGATTTGTGTCGACAGCGGCGTCGTGATCCCGTCGACCACCTCGGTGATGTTTCCGGTGAGCCGCTCGTAGTTGAGGGTTCCGTGCTGGAAATTCTGCGTGACCTGCAGCGGCTCTTGTATTTCCGCGCTGGTCGGCAAACCAAGCGGACCCCGTTCGTAGCTCAGCGAGGCCCAGGCGTCGTAGATGGCGCCGGTGACCGGTTGGGCGCCGGTTTCGGGTGACCAGTACATCGCGCCCTTGACGAAGGTGACGTAGCGGGCGTCGCCTTCGGCGTTGTCTTCCGGTGAGGTCGGTGAGCCAAGGACACTGTTCATGCCGCCGATCGCCTGCCAGTGCTCGTAGATGGCGCCGCCCTCCAGCGCCTTGATCAGCTCTTCGGGCGGATCGTTGAAATGCGCTGCGATATCCCGGATTTCGTCCATCAGGGCGTAGGCGGCATTGCCCGGACAATCGGTGTTTCCGACGTCGCGGTGGGTGAAGATGGTGGGCAAGTTCGCTATGGTGCCGGCCGCGAAGGTGGTGTAATGGCTACCGGCCGACTCCAGCGCGACCGTGCCCTTGGGGTCCACGCCATCCATGCCCAGCCGCCAACCAAGCAGCCGGCCCACAGTTCGCAGCTGCATCGGCGTCGGCGGCACGTCGTCGAAGTTGCCGATCATCGCCACACCCCAGGTGTTGCGGTTGAATCCGCCGGTGTGGAAGCCCTCGACCGCCTTGGTGAGTCCTCCGGCGCTGCCCTCGAACACCTGGCCGTATTTGTCGACCAGCGCGTTGTAGGCGATGTCGCACCAGCCCAGGGTCTTGCTGTGATAGGTGTAGATGGCCTTGACGATGCCGGCCGATTCCAGCGGCGAGTAGTCGTTGCTGCCCGCGGTGTGGTGAACGACCGCAGCCCGAATCCCGTTGTCGTACTGTGGAGTACCGCATCGCAGGGACTCGTCGGCGCCCCATTCGGCTCGGCTGATGATGGCCGGCGGTTGGCCCGGCATCATGACTCCGGCCGGCGGCGTCCAAGGCGTTTTCGCCGGCGCTTGCGGCGGTGAGATGAGGATCGCGGAGATGTTCTGCCCGAAGGGCTGTTCCTTGGACACCGGCCTATATCCCAGACGGTCCGTCTCCGACGGTCCCCCGCCAGCGGGTGGGGATCCCCCGGCCTCGTCGGGGCGTGCCCCCAGGGTCACCGGCGCATCGATCGGGCGGGTGACCGCGATCTGCACGGTCGTGGTGGCGCCGACGAACACCGGATCGGTGCTGCGGGGGCCCTCGGCCGGTCCGGCCGACCCGGCCGCGCCCGCCGGGTCGGGGGCCGCGGTCTCGTACTCGGTCTGATACCAGGGTCCCCACGAGCCGTCGGGGCGTTTTGCGCGCACCCGGGTGGAGGTGCCGGCGAGGTCACCGGTGAGCGCGACCAATGAAAACGGTTTGCCTTGCGTGAGTTCGCGAACCGTGACGCCGCCGCCGAGCCCGACCAACGGCTGCTCGGCGAGTTGGGTGTCGCGGGCCGGCGACGGTTCGGGTGCTCCGCGACCGCGTGTCGCGTCGTCCACCCACGAGACGATGACGACGGTCGCCGCGATGGCGGTGAGCAACATCGTTGGCGCGCGACTGCGGGACGACACCAGCCGATGTTACTTGTGTTTCTATTGTTATTTATGAGGCGACACGATATGTGCGCCAAAAAGTCCACGAAAGCCTGTTCGACGGCACCGCAGAGAGGTAGTTGCTGGACGGGTTGCTAGGACCCGGCGCCATGCGACTCTGCGGTGCCGTCGGGGGACAGGCTCTTTCAGGCCTTTAGTGGGGCAATGCCGGGAGGGCCGCGGCCGGCGCGGCGACACCCGTCAGGGCGCTGGCGGCACCCGGCGCGGCACCGGCCGCGCCCGGCAGTGCAGCGGCGGCACCCGGTAGGGCACCGGCCGCACCCGGGAGGGCACCGGCGGCACCCGGCGCGGCCCCGCCGCCTTGCTGGACACCCTGCATGATCGCCGGCATTAACACGCCCTTGAGTAGGTCGATGGCCTGGCTGGCGCCCAACTGGTTGGCGGCTTGCATCAAGTCGTTGACAAGCCCGCCGCCACCGGAACTGCCCCCAGACGCTATGGGCGACGAACCGCCCAGCGTCGACGGATCACCGAGGATCGGGTAGGTGCCGTCGGCGCCCGGGTCCAATCCGGTCGGCGCGCTGATCGGCACTTCGCCGGCGCCGCCCAGGCCAGGCGTGATTCCGGCCGGACTGGTCAGCCCGGGGCTGGATAGCGCCGGGTTGAGTCCCGCGGCTGGCGTCGTCGGCACCGCACCGGGCGTGGTGACCCCCGGTGTCGTGGGCGGCAGGCCCGGGTTTGTCAGAGCTGGGCTAGTCAGACCCGGACTGGTAAGACCAGGGCTGGTCAGGCCCGGGCTGGTAAGGCCCGGACTCCCCAGCCCGGGACTCGTCAGACCCGGGGTGCTGGCGCCGGTCCCGCTCAAGGCGGGCACCGGGGGCAAGTTGATCCCAAACTGCGACAGCCCCTGTGACAGCGCGCCTACTAGCTCACCGGGCAGGTCGCTCATCATCGCCGCCCGCTTGAACTCGTGGTGCTCGGGTGGCTTGTTGCCCGCGGTCGATTCGTAAACAAGGAAGTATGCGCAAGGACTCGCCACTGCCAGGGCGGCGACCGCGCTCATGGCTGTCGAAAGCTTGCGTCGGCGTCGGTTCGGCACGGAAGTCTCCTCAGAACTGGACAACTAATCGGAACTGCGGTTGTGTCGGCGTGTCCTGCCCGTCGTATCCGGCATGAAGCACACAGAGTCGATGGTACGAGTGGGATTGCTGTGACTAGAGTGCTGATATTGAATCGTGAGGTAATTGGGGCTCCGGCCGTGACCGCGGTGTCGCGCCATGCCGAAGCCGTCGTTACCTGGCCGAACCTCGACCCCGTGGCGTCGCCAAATGGGTTAGGCCCGCGCGGTCGGATACCCTAAGCAACCGATGACCGCTCGTTTCGACCTCCTCGTCGTCGGCTCCGGATTCTTCGGCCTGACCATTGCCGAGCGCGTGGCCACCCAGCTCGGGAAACGCGTGCTCATCGTCGAACGGCGCCCGCACATCGGCGGCAACGCCTACTCCGAGGCCGAGCCACAGACCGGCATCGAGGTACACAAGTACGGCGCCCACCTCTTCCACACCTCTAACAAGCGGGTCTGGGATTACGTGCGGCAGTTCACCGAGTTCACCGACTACCGCCACCGGGTGTTCGCGATGCACAATGGGCAGGCGTACCAGTTCCCCATGGGCCTGGGCCTGGTGTCGCAGTTCTTCGGCAAGTACTTCAGTCCCCAGGAAGCCCGGCGGCTGATTGCGGAGCAGGCCTCGGAAATTTCAGCGATCGACGCCGCCAATTTCGAGGAGAAGGCCATCTCGCTGATCGGCCGGCCGCTCTATGAGGCGTTCGTCAAGGGATACACCGCCAAGCAGTGGCAGACCGACCCCAAGCAATTGCCGGCGGCCAACATCACCCGCCTGCCGGTGCGCTACACGTTCGACAACCGGTACTTCAGCGACACCTACGAGGGCCTGCCGGCCGACGGCTATACGGCGTGGCTAGAGAACATGGCCGCCGACGAGCGCATCGAGGTGCGGCTGAACACGGACTGGTTCGACGTTCGGGATCGGCTGCGCGCCGACAGCCCCGACGCCCCCGTCGTTTACACCGGCCCGCTGGACCGCTACTTCGGCTACGCCGAAGGCCGGCTGGGCTGGCGCACCCTGGACTTTGAGGTGGAAGTGTTGCCCACTGGGGATTTTCAAGGCACGCCGGTGATGAACTACAACGACCTCGACGTGCCCTACACCCGCATCCACGAGTTCCGCCACTTTCACCCCGAGCGCGACTACCCGATCGACAAGACGGTGATCATGCGCGAGTACTCCCGGTTCGCCGAGGACGACGACGAGCCCTACTATCCGATCAACACCGAGGCCGACCGCGCCCTGTTGGCCGCCTATCGAGCACGGGCGAAGTCCGAGACCGCGTCGTCGAAGGTACTTTTCGGCGGCCGGCTGGGCACCTATCAATATCTGGATATGCACATGGCCATCGCCAGCGCACTGAACATGTACGACAACGTCCTCGGGCCGCACCTGCGGGACGGCACGTCACTCGACAATGGGTCGGCTTCTCCTCAGGCCGCTACGCGGCCTGCATCGTCGCCGGCGCGAGGTGATGGGTCGGCTTCTCCTCAGGCCGCCGCGCGGCCTGCATCGTCGCCGGCGCGAGGTGATGGGTCGGCTTCTCCTCAGGCCGCCGCGCGGCCTGCATCGTCGCCGACCGGCGAGGAAGGCGCGCGCCAATGACCGCCGTCAGCCTCCTGTCCCGAATCATCCTGCCCCGTCCGGGCGAACCCCTCGACGTGCGCAAGCTCTACCTCGAGGAGTCGACCACCAACGCCCGGCGCGCCCATGCGACGACGCGCACCTCGCTGCAGATCGGCGCGGAGTCCGAGGTGTCGTTCGCCACCTACTTCAACGCATTCCCGGCCAGCTACTGGCGACGCTGGACGATATGCACGTCGGTGGTGCTGCGGGTGGAGGTGACCGGGACCGGGCGCGTCGACGTCTACCGCACCAAGGCCACGGGCGCGCGCATCTTCGTCCAGGGCTGTCAGTTCGCCGGCACCGACGACGAGCCCGCCGTCGTCGAGATCGAGGTGGGGCTGCAGCCGTTCGAGGACGGCGGCTGGATCTGGTTCGACATCACCACCGACACCGCGGTCACGCTGCGCAGCGGCGGCTGGTATGCGACCGAGCCCGCCCCGGGCACGGCCAACGTCGCCGTCGGCATCCCGACGTTCAACCGCCCCGCGGACTGCGCCAACGCGCTGGCCGAACTCACCGCGGATCCGTTGGTGGACGAGGTGATCGGGGCGGTGATCGTGCCCGACCAAGGCGTCCGCAAGGTGCGCGACCATCCCAACTTCCCCGCCGCCGCGGCCCGGCTGGGCAATCGGCTGTCCATCCACGACCAGCCCAACCTCGGCGGTTCCGGCGGCTACAGCAGGGTGATGTACGAGGCGCTGAAAAACACCGACTGCCAACAGATCCTGTTCATGGACGACGACATCCGCATCGAGCCGGACTCGATCCTGCGGGTGTTGGCCATGCACCGCTTCGCCAAGAGCCCGATGCTGGTGGGCGGGCAGATGCTCAACCTGCAGGAGCCGTCGCACCTGCACATCATGGGCGAGGTGGTGGACCGGTCGAACTTCATGTGGACCGCGGCGCCGCACGCCGAGTACGACCACAATTTCGCCGAGTACCCGCTGAGCGACACCGAAGACAAGAGCAAGCTGCTGCACCGCCGCATCGACGTCGACTACAACGGCTGGTGGACGTG
Source organism: Mycobacterium malmoense (assembly GCF_019645855.1). NCBI lineage: Bacteria > Bacillati > Actinomycetota > Actinomycetes > Mycobacteriales > Mycobacteriaceae > Mycobacterium > Mycobacterium malmoense. Next base: position 5,211,048 of record NZ_CP080999.1, on the reverse strand, counting down.
CATGATCCCGCGGCAGGTCGCCGAGGAACTGGGACAGCCGCTGCCGCTGTTCATCAAGTGGGACGACGCCGACTACGGCCTGCGGGCCGCCGAACGCGGGTATCCGACGGTCACGCTGCCCGGCGCGGCGATCTGGCACATGGCCTGGAGCGACAAGGACGACGCCATCGACTGGCAGGCCTACTTCCACCTGCGTAACCGGCTGGTGGTCGCGGCGATGCACTGGGACGGTGACGTCACCGGCCTGGTCCGCAGCCACCTCAAGGCAACGCTGAAACACCTTGCCTGCCTTGAGTATTCGACCGTGGCGATCCAGAACAGGGCGATCGACGATTTCCTGGCCGGCCCCGAACACATCTTCTCGATCCTGGAAACCGCGCTGCCGGAAGTGCACCGCATGCGCAAGGACTACCCGGACGCCGTTGTGCTTCCGGCGGCCAGCGAACTGCCGGCGCCGCGGCACATGACCAAGGCGATGAAGCCACCGGTGAACCCGCTATCCGTCGGTTATCGGTTGGTCCGCGGGATCTCGCACAACCTGACCAGGGCCGACCCGGAGGCCCACCGGCGCCCGGAGTACAACGTGCCGACCCAGGACGCGCGCTGGTTCCGGCTGTGCACGGTCGACGGGGTCACGGTCACGACGGCCGACGGCTGCGGGGTGGTCTACCGGCAGCGCGACCGGCGCAAGATGTTCTCGCTGCTGCTCAAGTCGCTGCGCCGGCAGCGTCGGCTCGCGAGCCGGTTCGACGAGATGCGCAGGGTGTACCGGGACGCGCTGCCCGTGCTGTCCAGCCAGCAGAAGTGGGAGACGGCGTTGTTGCCAGCGGCGGAGCCAGCGGTCGGCACAGAGCCAAAGCATGCCTGAGGCACCTCTTTCGGAGGCGCCGCGCGGCGAGGTGGTCGTGCTGGTGGCCGTCCAGTCGGCGCTGGCCGACCGCCCGGGTGTGCTGGCCACGGCGCGCGGACTGTCCTACTTCGGCGAGCACAGCATCGGCTGGCTGGCCGTGTCGCTGCTTGGCGCGATCGCGGTGCCGCGGCGCCGCCGGGAGTGGCTGGTGGCCGGTGCCGGAGCGTTCGCCGCACACGCGACCGCCGTGCTGGTCAAGCGGCTGGTGCGGCGCCAACGGCCGCATCATCCCGCCGTCGCCGTGCATGTCGGCACGCCCAGCCGGCTGAGCTTCCCGTCGGCGCATGCCTCCTCCACCACGGCCGCGGCCATCCTGATGGGCCGGGCCGCCGGGCTGCCCAGCGGAATGGGCCCCGCGGTGCTGGTCCCCCCGATGGCGCTGTCGCGGATGCTGTTGGGGGTGCACTATCCCAGCGACGTGGCCTTCGGCGTGGCGCTCGGCGCCGCGGTCGCGCGCCTTGCACTCTGGCTTGAGGGGAAAGGTTGAGCCGAATGAGTGAAGACGTGGTGACCGGACCTCCGGCGAACCTGATCGTCGGGGTGGTCAAGGCGGTCCGCCCGCGGCAGTGGGTGAAGAACGTGATCGTGCTGGCAGCGCCCCTGGCCGCCCTGGGCGGTCCGGTCCGCTACGACTACGCCGAGGTGTTGACCAAGGTGTCCGTGGCTTTCGTGGTGTTCTGCCTGGCGGCCTCGTCGACATACCTGGTCAACGACGTGCGCGACGTCGAGGCCGACCGGGAGCACCCCACCAAGAGGTTCCGCCCCATCGCGGCCGGTGTGGTGCCCGAGTGGCTGGCCTACAGCCTGGCGTTGGTGCTGGCGGCGGCCTCGCTGGCTATCTCGTGGTGGCTGACACCCAACCTAGCGCTGGTGATGGCCGTCTACCTCGGCATGCAGCTGGGGTACTGCTTCGGCCTCAAACACCAAGCGGTGATGGACATCTGCATCGTGTCGTCGGGGTTTCTGCTCCGGGCGATCGCCGGGGGTGCGGCCACCGATATCCCACTGTCGCAGTGGTTCTTGCTGTTCGTCGCCTTCGGGTCACTGTTCATGGTGGCCGGCAAACGTTATGCCGAGCTGCAGCTGGCCGAGCGCACCGGCGCCAAGATACGCAAGGCCTTGGAGAGCTACACCAGCACCTACCTGCGATTCGTGTGGACGTTGTCGGCCACGGCGGTGGTGGTGTGCTACGGGCTGTGGGCGTTCGAGCGTGACCGGCATTCGGGATCCTGGTTCGCGGTGTCGATGGTCCCGTTCACCATCGCCATCCTGCGTTACGCGGTCGACGTCGACGGCGGGCTGGCCGGGGAGCCCGAAGACATTGCTTTGCGTGACCGGGTGTTGCAGCTGTTGGCGCTGGCGTGGATCGCGACAGTTGGGGCCGCCGTTGCCTTCGGCTAGCCCGAGACTGGCTGCCCTCAAGGGCCTGAACCGCACCTTGGTGCGCCGACGTCCCGTGGTCAGGTGGGCGGGTCGGCCCCTCGGAAGGATCCTGTTCCCGTACGACACCGTGGTGCGGGTCAGCCTGTGGATCAGCGTGGCGGTGGTCGCGGCGCTGTTCGCGTGGGGTGCTTGGCAGCGTCGCTGGATCGCCGACGATGGACTGATCGTGCTGCGCACGGTGCGCAACCTGTTGGCCGGTAATGGGCCGGTCTTCAACGAGGGCGAGCGGGTGGAGGCGAACACCTCCACGGCGTGGACCTACCTGATGTACGTCGGAAGCTGGGTCGGCGGGCCGATGCGCATGGAGTACGTGGCGCTGGCGCTGGCGCTGGCGCTTTCGGTGCTGGGCGTGGCGCTGCTGATGCTGGGCGCCGGCCGGTTGTATGCGCCCAGCCTGCGGGGGCGCAGGGCGATCATGCTGCCCGCCGGGGCGTTGGTGTACGTCGCGTTGCCGCCGGCGCGCGACTTCGCCACCTCCGGCCTGGAGAGCGGGCTGACGCTGGCCTACCTGGGATTGCTGTGGTGGATGATGGTGTGCTGGTCGCAGCCGGTGCGGGGCCGCCCGGCCGGCCGGGCATTCATCGGCGCGCTCGCCTTCGTCGCCGGATTCAGCGTCCTGGTCCGACCCGACCTGGCGCTGATGGGCGGGCTGGCCCTGATCATGATGCTGGTCGCGGCCCGCAGCTGGCGCCGCCGTGCGCTGATCGTGGTGGCCGGCGGATTCCTGCCGGTCGCCTACGAGATCTTCCGGATGGGCTACTACGGCCTGCTGGTGCCCGGCACCGCCCTGGCCAAGGACGCGGCCGGCGACAAGTGGTCGCAGGGGATGGTCTATCTGTCGAACTTCGACGCGCCCTACGCGGTGTGGGTGCCGGTGGTGCTTCTTGTGCCGCTGGGAGTGCTGTTGATGGCGGCGCGTCGGCGCCCGTCGTTTCTTCGGCCCGTGCTGGCGCCCGACTACGGCCGGCTGGCCCGGGCGGTGCAGAGCCCGCCGGCCGTCGTGGCGTTCGTCCTGGTGAGCGGGCTGGTGCAGGGGCTCTATTGGATTCGGCAGGGCGGCGACTTCATGCACGCGCGGGTGTTGCTCGCGCCGCTCTTTTGTTTGCTGGCCCCGGTGGCCGTCATCCCGGTGGCGATACCCGACGGCGCGGACTATTCGCGGGAAACGGGGTATTGGGTGGCCGGTGCCGCCGGCCTGTTGTGGCTGGGGGTCGCGGGCTGGTCGCTGTGGGCAGCAAACTCACCGGGGATGGGTGACGACGCCACCCACGTCACCTACTCCGGGATCGTCGACGAGCGTCGCTTCTACGCGCAGGCCACCGGGCACGCACATCCGTTGACGGCCGCCGACTACCTGGATTACCCGAGGATGGCGGCGATTCTCGCGGCGCTCGACAACACCCCGGACGGCGCGTTGCTGCTGCCGTCCGGCAACTACACTCAGTGGGACCTGGTACCGATGATGCAGCCGCCGCCGGGAAGTCCACCGAACGGTAAGGGGCCCCAAAAGCCGCAGCACACAGTCTTTTTCACTAATCTGGGCATGGTGGGCATGAACGTCGGGCTGGATGTCAGGGTGATCGACCAGATCGGGTTGGCAAATCCACTGGCCCAGCACACGGAGCGGCTGAAGCACGGCCGGATCGGGCACGACAAAAACCTGTTCCCCGACTGGGTGATCGCCGACGGCCCGTGGGTGAAGGTGTATCCAGGCATCCCGGGCTATCTGGACGCGAACTGGGTCGCCCAGGCCGTCGCGGCCCTGCAGTGTCCCGAGACCCAGGCGGTGCTGAGTTCGGTGCGCGCCCCAATGACGTTGCATCGCTTCGTGTCCAACGTCTTGCATTCTTTCGAGTACACCAGCTACCGCATCGATCGCGTTCCGCTCTACGAGCTCGCCAGGTGTGGGCTTCCGGTGCCGGAGCCCAGCCCGCCGCCCCCGCGCGAGTGAGCGGCGGAAAAAATTCTCGCCGATCTCGAACCAATCACGGTCCGCCGGCCCCGGGATATTGACAGCAACATCACATCTACGTCCTCACCAGCTGACGACGACGGTCAAGCACATGCGGAAACGCGAGTTCTTACGCACGTGTCTAATCTGAAATCCGCTGGGAAAAATGGTCGAATGGCGATTTGCTTGACGGGCTTGATGAGAGCGGATGACCGAAGGTGTGGTTGACTACACGGGCACTGCTGCGCGGTTGGGTATGCGCATGCGGTCCGACCCAATTTGAGGATGCACCCAATCGGAGGAATGCGCCGAAAGGCCAAAAGGATGAGGAAGCAAGGATGACGCTTGTCAACAGGTTTCGCGGCGCCGTGGCTCGCATGCCGCGCCGGCTCGTGGTGGGAGCCGTTGGCGCGGCCCTGCTGTCGGGTCTGATTGGCGCCGTGGGGGGCCCGGCCACCGCTGGAGCGTTCTCGCGCCCCGGTCTGCCGGTGGAGTATCTGCAGGTTCCGTCGGCCGGCATGGGCCGCGACATCAAGGTTCAGTTCCAAAGCGGGGGCGCCAACTCGCCCGCGGTCTACCTGCTCGACGGCATGCGCGCGCAGGAGGACTACAACGGCTGGGACATCAACACCCCGGCGTTCGAGTGGTACTACCAGTCGGGCCTTTCGGTCGTCATGCCGGTCGGCGGGCAGTCCAGTTTCTACTCCGACTGGTACAAGCCGGCCTGTGGTAAGGCGGGCTGCACCACCTACAAGTGGGAAACCTTCCTGACCAGCGAGCTGCCGGCGTACCTGCAGAGCGACAAGCAGGTCAAGCCGACCGGCAGCGCCGCGGTCGGTCTGTCGATGGCCGGGTCGTCGGCGCTGATCCTGGCGGCCTACCACCCCAGCCAGTTCGTCTACGCCGGCTCGCTGTCGGCGCTGCTGGACCCGTCCCAGGGCATGGGGCCGTCGCTGATCGGCCTGGCCATGGGCGACGCGGGCGGCTACAAGGCCGCAGACATGTGGGGACCGAAGGAGGACCCGGCGTGGCAGCGCAACGACCCGTCGCTGCAGGTCGGCAAGCTGGTCGCCAACAACACCCGCATCTGGGTGTACTGCGGTAACGGCAAGCCGTCGGACCTCGGTGGCGACAACCTGCCCGCGAAGTTCCTCGAGGGCTTCGTGCGGACCAGCAACCTGAAGTTCCAGGATGCGTACAACGCCGCCGGCGGTCACAACGCGGTGTGGAACTTCGACGCCAACGGCACCCACGACTGGCCGTACTGGGGTGCGCAACTCAACGCCATGAAGCCTGACCTGCAGGCGACGCTGGGCGCGACCCCCAACACCGGCGGTGATACCAGCCAGGGCACCTAACACCCCTAGCAACGCGATCAACGGCGGCGAGCCCCTGGGCTCGCCGCCGTTGATCTGTCGGCGTCCGGGTGTGGTCCATTTCACTACCCTGCGGGCCGGGTGCGACGGTGCGCTGGTTAATGTGCAGACAGCGACTAGACGATGGAGGGTGGACATGAAGGTCGTGTGGGGTCTGTCGGCGCTTCTGCGGGTGGTCTGCGTTGCCGTGCTGTCGGTCGGGTTGGGCGGTGTTTTGGGGACGGCCGCAACCACCGGCAAAGCCAGGGCGGCGGGCTACGAAAGCCTGATGGTGCCGTCGGCGGCGATGGGCCGCGACATCCCGGTGGCCTTCCTGGCCGGCGGTCCGCACGCGGTGTATCTGCTGGATCCGTTCGACGCCGCCCCGGACGTCAGCAACTGGGTCACCGCGGGCAATGCGATGAACACGCTGGCCGGCAAGGGGGTCTCGGTGGTGGCGCCCGCCGGCGGCGCCTACAGCATGTACACCAACTGGGAGCAGGACGGCAGCAAGCAGTGGGACACGTTCCTGTCCGGCGAGCTGCCCAACTGGCTGGCCGCCAACAAGGGTCTGGCACCCGGCGGCCACGCCGCCGTCGGCGCCTCGCAGGGGGGCTACGCGGCGATGGCGCTGGCCGCCTTCCACCCCGACCGCTTCGGCTTCGCCGGCTCACTGTCCGGGTTCTTGTACCCGTCGAACACCACCACCAACGGCGCGATCCTGGCCGGCCTGCAGCAGTTCGGCGGCGTGGACGGCAACGGAATGTGGGGAGCCCCGCAGCTGGGCCGGTGGAAGTGGCACGACCCCTACGTGCACGCCTCGCTGCTGGCGCAGAACAACACCCGCGTGTGGGTCTACAGCCCGACCAACGACGGGGCCAGCGATCCCGCCGCCATGATCGGCCAGGCCGGTGAGGCGATGGGCAATAGCCGCATGTTCTACCAGCAGTACCGCAGCGTCGGCGGGCACAACGGCCACTTCGACTTCCCGGGCGGCGGTGACAACGGCTGGGGCTCGTGGTCGGGACAGCTGGGCGCCATGTCGGGCGACATCGTCGGAGCGATCCGCTAGCCGGGCGCGGCCCCAGGGGCGCCGTGCGACTTGACGGTACCCTGTAGGGGGTGCAAACAGGGGTGGGACGTCCGCGTCACCAGCAACGCGAACGGTCTCGCGAGGGCGGTCCAAGCGCCCGACGCCGCGCACCGAGATTTCCGGGGATCTCCGGGGACCTACCGATTCTGCTAGCGGGAGAGCATGACCACGAACGCGCGGCGTAAACGCCACCGAATCCTCGCCTGGGTTGCCGCTCTTACGGTGGCCGGCGTCGTGTTGTTGGTCATTGCGATCGCGGTGGTCTGGCTGCGCCGTCCCCAATCATCGCCCAGCGCGGTGCCGCCCGGCGTCCTGCCGCCGTCCTCCACGTCAACCCACCCGCACAAGCCGCGGCCCTCCTCTCAAGACGCTTCCTGCCCCGACGTTCAGCTGATCGCCATTCCCGGCACCTGGGAGTCGTCCCCGCAGGACGATCCGCTCAACCCGATGCAGTTTCCAAATGCGTTGCTGCGCAAAGTAACTGGGCCGATCTCCCAGCAATTCCCGTCCTCGCGGGTGCAGACCTACACCGTTGCGTACACGGCGCAGTTCCACAATCCGTTGAGCGGCGACACGCAAATGTCCTACAACGACAGCCGGGCGGAAGGCACCCGCGCGGCCGTCCAAGCGCTGACCGACATGAACGACAAGTGCCCGTTGACCAGCTACGTGCTGACGGGCTTCTCCCAGGGCGCGGTGATCGCCGGCGATATCGCCAGCGACATCGGCAATGGCCGCGGACCCATCGACGACGACCTGGTGCTCGGCGTGACGCTGATCGCCGACGGTCGCCGCCAGCCCGGAGTGGGCAACGACGTCGGGCCCAACCCGCCGGGCCAGGGCGCCGAGGTCACCCTGCAAGAGGTGCCGATGTTGTCCGGGCTCGGTTTGACGATGACCGGCGCGCGGCCGGGCGGTTTCGGCGCGCTCAACGGCAAGACCAACGAGATCTGCGCCCCGGGCGACCTCATCTGCGCCGCGCCCGACGAAGCGTTTAGCGTCGCCAACCTGCCGACCACGCTGAACACGCTCGCCGGCGGCGCCGGCCAGCCGGTCCACGCGCTGTATGCCACGACCCAGTTCTGGAATGTGGACGGGGTGCCGGCGACCGATTGGACGCTGAATTGGGCCCATGGGCTTATCGAAAACGCGCCGCGCCCCAAGCATGGGTAGACATGGCCCGGGCGGCCCGGGGTGGGGCCGGGCGGGGGACACAGCCGCTGCCTAGCCACTTGCCGGGCGCGATCAGCGGTACCTTGTGATTTGGTCTGCTGCGAGGCGCCCCTTAACATTAAGAGAAAATTAAGAGCAGTAAGAGGTTTGTTCCGGACCCGATCGGGTCGAAGCTGGCTGGGACCGACACTGACCGGTGTTTCCAGGGGTGTGCGGTGCGAGGGCCGGCTCGTGTATAGAGGACCCGTCGGCGCAGCCGACCCAGATGGGTGTGACAGGAGAGAGCGGCATGGCGTACCACAACCCGTTCATCGTGAATGGAAAGATCAGGTTCCCGGACAACACGAACCTGGTTCGTCACGTCGAGAAGTGGGCGAAGGTTCGCGGCGACAAGCTGGCCTATCGATTCATCGACTTCTCCACCGAGCGCGACGGCGTGGCGCGCGACATCTCGTGGGCCGACTTCGGCGCCCGCAACAGGGCCGTGGGCGCCCGCCTGCAGCAGGTCACCCAGCCGGGCGACCGCGTCGCCATCCTGAGCCCGCAGAACCTGGACTACCTTATTTCGTTCTTCGGCACGCTGTACTCGGGCAGGATCGCGGTGCCGTTGTTCGACCCGGCCGAGCCGGGTCACGTCGGCCGCCTGCACGCCGTGCTCGACGACTGCACCCCGTCGACCATCCTGACCACCACCGACGCCGCCGAGGGCGTCCGCAAGTTCATCCGCGCCCGCTCGGCCAAGGAACGCCCCCGCGTCATCGCCGTCGACGCGGTGCCCAACGAGGTCGCCGCCACTTGGCAAGAGCCCGAGGCCGACGAGAACACCATCGCCTACCTGCAGTACACGTCCGGTTCCACCCGGACCCCGACCGGCGTGCAGATCACCCACCTGAACCTGCCCACCAACGTGCTGCAGGTGCTGCAGGGACTCGAAGGCAAGGAAGGCGACCGGGGCCTTTCCTGGCTGCCGTTCTTCCATGACATGGGCCTGATCACGGCGCTGCTGTCGCCGGTGATCGGCCACAACTTCACCTTCATGACGCCGGCCGCGTTCGTGCGCCGGCCCGGCCGGTGGATCCGGGAGATGGCGCGCAAGCCCGAGGACGACCCGGAATGCGAGGTCATCACCGTCGCGCCGAACTTCGCCTTCGAGCACGCGGCCGTGCGCGGTGTGCCCAAGGAAGGTGAGCCGCCGCTGGACCTGAGCAACGTCAAGGCGATCCTCAATGGCAGCGAGCCGGTGTCCCCGGCGTCGATGCGCAAGTTCTATGAGGCGTTTGCGCCCTACGGCCTGCGGGCGACCGCGATCAAGCCGTCCTACGGACTGGCGGAGGCGACGCTGTTCGTCTCCACCACGCCGATGGACCAGGCGCCCACGGTCATCCACGTCGATCGCGACGAGCTCAACAACCAGCGCTTCGTCGAGGTGGCCGCCGATGCGCCGAACGCCGTCCCACAGGTGTCCGCGGGCGTCATTGGGGTCGACGAATGGGCGGCCATCGTCGATCCCGACACGGCCACCGAGCTGCCGGACGGGCAGATCGGCGAGATCTGGCTGCACGGCAAGAACCTGGGCAGCGGCTACTGGGGCAGGGAGGCCGAGACCACCGAGACCTTCCGGAACATCCTCAAGTCGCGGATCAGCCAGTCGCACGCCGAGGGCGCCGCCGACGACGGGCTGTGGGTGCGCACCGGCGACTACGGCACCTATTTCAACGGCCACCTCTATATAGCGGGCCGGATCAAGGACCTGGTCATCATCGACGGCCGCAACCACTATCCGCAGGATCTCGAGTACTCGGCGCAGGAAGCCAGTCGGGCGCTGCGCACCGGCTACGTGGCCGCCTTCTCGGTCCCGGCCAACCAGCTGCCCCGGGCGGTGTTCGACAACCCGCACGCCGGCCTGAAATTCGATCCGGAGGACACCTCCGAGCAGCTGGTGGTCGTCGCCGAACGCGCCGCCGGCACGCACAAGCTGGATTACCAGCCCATCGCCGACGACATTCGAGCGGCCATCGCCGTGCGCCACGGCGTGACCGTCCGCGACCTGCTGCTGGTGCAGGCCGGAACCATCCCCCGCACGTCGAGCGGCAAGATCGGGCGCCGCGCGTGCCGCGCCGCCTACCTCGACGGAAGCTTGCGCAGCGGCGTCGGTTCCCCGACCGCCTTCGCCGCCGCAACGGACTGAACCCAACACCATGGCTGACACAGAACCTGACACCAACTCCCCGGCCGATGGGGACTTGCCCGCGAAGGCTGACCTGCGCGCCGGCGACGATGCAGTGGGGGCACCACCCGCTTGCGGGGGACCAAGCGATGGGGAGGAGCGGCGCATAACAACGGTCCCCGAGCTGCGGCAGTGGCTGCGCAACTGGGTGGGCAAGGCGGTCGGAAGGCCGGCCGACGAGATCGACGAGTCGGTGCCGATGGTCGAGCTCGGCTTGTCGTCGCGGGACGCCGTGGCGATGGCCGCCGACATCGAGGACATGACCGGTGTCACGCTGTCGGTCGCGGTGGCCTTCCAGCATCCAACCATCGAGTCGCTGGCGACGCGGATCGTCGAGGGCGAACCCGAAATAGACACGGCGGCCGATGACATTTCGGACTGGACGCGCACCGGCCCCGCCGAGCGCGTCGACATCGCGATCGTCGGCCTGTCCACCCGGCTGCCCGGCGACATGAACACCCCCGACGAAACCTGGCGGGCGCTGCTGGAAGGCCGCGACGCCATCACCGACCTGCCCGAGGGCCGCTGGTCGGAATTCCTCGAAGAGCCGCGGCTGGCCCAGCGCATCGCGCAGGCCCGCACCCGCGGCGGCTACCTGAAGGACATCAAGGGCTTCGACTCCGAGTTCTTCGCGGTGGCCAAGACGGAAGCCGACAACATCGACCCGCAGCAGCGGATGGCGCTGGAGTTGACCTGGGAGGCGCTCGAACATGCCCGCATCCCGGCGTCGAGCCTGCGCGGTGAGGCCGTCGGCGTGTACGTCGGCGTCTCCAACAACGACTACGGCTTCCTGGCGGTGTCGGACCCGACCGTTGCGCATCCGTATGCGATCACCGGCAACGCGACCTCGATCATCGCCAACCGGGTGTCGTACTTCTACGACTTCCGCGGGCCGTCGGTCGCGATCGACACCGCGTGCTCGAGTTCACTGGTCGCGATCCACCAGGCGGTGCAGGCGCTGCGCAACGGTGAAGCCGACGTCGCAGTCGCCGGTGGCGTGAACGCGCTGCTCACGCCGGCGGTGACGCTCGGTTTCGACGAGATCGGCGCGGTGCTGGCCCCCGACGGGCGGATCAAGTCGTTCTCGTCCGACGCCGACGGCTACACCCGCTCCGAGGGCGGCGGCATGCTGGTGCTCAAGCGGGTCGACGACGCCCGCCGCGACGGCGACCAGATCCTGGCCGTCATCGCCGGCAGCGCGGTCAACCACGACGGCCGGTCCAACGGCCTTATCGCGCCCAACCAGGACGCCCAGGCCGAGGTGCTGCGCCGGGCCTACAAGGACGCCGGCATCGATCCGCGGACCGTCGACTACATCGAGGCGCACGGCACCGGAACCGTCCTCGGCGACCCGATCGAGGCCGAGGCGCTGGGCCGCGTCGTCGGCAGGGGCCGTCCCGCCGACCGGCCGGCGCTGCTGGGCGCGGTGAAAACCAATGTGGGCCACCTGGAGTCGGCGGCCGGTGCGGCCAGCATGGCCAAGGTGGTGCTGGCGTTGCAGCACGACAAGCTGCCGCCGTCGATCAACTTCGCCGGGCCCAGCCCGTACATCGACTTCGACGCGATGCGCCTGAAAGTCATTGACACCGCGACCGATTGGCCGCGCTACGGGGGCTACGCGCTGGCCGGCGTCTCCAGCTTCGGCTTCGGCGGGGCCAACGCGCACCTGGTGGTGCGCGAGGTCTTGCCCCGCGACGTGATCGAAAAAGAGGCGCGCGAACCGGAACCCGAGGCGGTCCCGGCCGAGACGCCCACGCCGGGAACGTTCGAGGGCCACTCGCTGCGATTCGACGAGTACGGCGAGATCCTCACCGACACCCCCTTGGGGACAAACGGAGCCGAGGAGCAAGAACCCGAGCTGCCGGGCCTCACCGAGGAGGCGCTGCGCCTCAGAGAGGTGGCGCGGGAAGAGCTTGCGGCACAAGAACTTCCGAAACCGGTGATTCCACTCGCGGTGTCGGCGTTCCTGACCTCCCGCAAGAAGGCCGCCGCGGCCGAGCTGGCCGACTGGATGGAAAGCCCCGAGGGCCAAGCGTCGTCGCTCGAATCGATCGGGCGCTCGCTGTCGCGGCGCAATCACGGCCGCTCCCGCGCGGTGGTGCTGGCCCACGACCACGACGAGGCCATCAAGGGCCTGCGGGCGGTCGCCGAGGGCAAGCAGCGGCCCAACGTGTTCAGCGTCGACGGCCCGGTGACCAACGGCCCGGTGTGGGTGCTGGCCGGGTTCGGCGCCCAGCACCGCAAGATGGGCAAGAGCCTGTACCTGCGCAACCCGGTCTTCGCCGAGTGGATCGAGAAGGTCGACGCGCTCGTCCAGGACGAGCTGGGCTACTCGGTGCTCGAGCTGATCCTCGACGACTCGCAGGACTACGGCATCGAGACCACCCAGGTCACCATCTTCGCGATCCAGATCGCGCTGGGTGAGCTGCTCAAGCACCACGGCGCCAAGCCCGCCGCGGTGGTCGGCCAGTCGCTGGGCGAGGCCGCGTGCGCCTACTTCGCCGGCGGCCTGTCCCTGCGCGACGCCACCCGCGCCATCTGCTCGCGCTCGCACCTGATGGGCGAGGGCGAGGCCATGCTGTTCGGCGAGTACATCCGGCTGATGGCGCTGGTGGAGTACTCCGCCGACGAGATCAAGACGGTGTTCTCCGACTTCCCCGATCTCGAGGTGTGCGTCTACGCCGCGCCCACCCAGACCGTCATCGGCGGCCCGCCCGAGCAGGTAGACGCGATCATCGCCCGCGCGGAATCCGAGGGCAAGTTCGCCCGCAAGTTCCAGACCAAGGGCGCCAGCCACACCTCGCAGATGGACCCGCTGCTCGGCGAGCTCGCCGCGGAGCTGCAGGGCATCAAGCCGATGAGCCCGACGGCCGGAATCTTCTCGACGGTGCACGAGGGCAGCTACGTCAAGCCCGGCGGCGAGCCGATCCACGACGTCGACTACTGGAAGAAGGGTCTGCGGCACTCCGTCTACTTCACCCACGGCATCCGCAACGCCGTCGACAGCGGGCACACCACCTTCCTGGAGCTAGCCCCCAACCCGGTGGCGCTGATGCAGGTGGGCCTGACCACGGCGTCGGCCGGCCTTCACGACGCGCAGCTGATCCCGACGCTGGCCCGCAAGCAGGACGAGGTCGAGTCGATGATCTCGACCATGGCGCAGCTCTACGTCTACGGCCACGACCTGGACATGCGGACCCTGTTCACCCGCGCCAAAGGGGCCCCAGGACCTGAAGATTTTGCGAACATCCCGCCGACCCGGTTCAAGCGCAAAGAGCACTGGCTGGACGTGCATCTGGCCACCGGCAGCGGTTCGGCGATCATGCCGGGGACCCATGTCGCGCTGCCGGATGGCCGCCACGTCTGGGAGTACACGCCCAGGGGCCTGACGGATCTGGCGGCATTGGTGAAAGCCGCCGCGGCCGAGGTGCTTCCCGACGCGCAACTGACGGCGGCCGAGCGGCGGGCGGCGCCCGGCGAGGGTGCCCGGCTGGTGACGACGCTGACGCGGCATCCCGGCGGCGCGTCGGTTCAAGTGCATGCCCGCATCGACGAGTCCTTCACGCTGGTGTACGACGCGCTGGTCGCCCGGGCCGGTTCGCAGTCGGTGCTGCCGGTCGCGGTCGCCGCCCCGGCAACCGCCGCGCAAGCCGCGCCCGAAACGCCCGTCGACGCTGACGACGCCGGGACCCTGTCGGACAGCCTGACCAACCGCTATATGCCCAGCGGCTTCACCAAATGGACTCCGGATTCCGGTGAGACCATCGCCGAGCGGCTCGGCACGATCGTCGGCGCCGCAATGGGTTACGAGCCCGAGGACCTGCCGTGGGAGGTGCCGCTGATCGAGCTCGGCCTGGACTCGTTGATGGCGGTGCGGATCAAGAACCGCGTCGAGTACGACTTCGACCTGCCGCCAATCCAATTGGCGGCGGTGCGCGACGCCAACCTCTACAACGTCGAGAAGCTGATCGAGTACGCGGTCGAGCACCGCGACGAGGTTGAGCAGCTGCACGAGCACCAGAAGACGCAGACGGCCGAGGAGATCGCCGCCGAGATTGCCAAGGCCCAGGCCGGGTTGCTGAACGGCGGGCCCGGCAAGACCGAGCCGGCGGCGGACGCACCCGGGGCGCCGGCGTCGGAGGCCCCTCTTCCGCCGCCCCCGACGAACCCGTCGGGCCCGTCGACCAATGGCGGCCAGCCGAGCCCGGCCCCGGATTTGAAGGGCGCCGCCGAGGCGCTCAACCAGCAGGCGGTCGCCGAGGCACTCAACTCCGACATCCCGCCGCGCGACGCCGCCGAGCGGGTCACCTTCGCCACCTGGGCGATCGTGACGGGCAAGTCTCCTGGCGGCATCTTCAACGCGCTGCCCAAGCTGGACGGCGACGCGGCCGCCAAGGTGGCGCAGCGGCTTTCCGAGCGCGCCGTGGGGGCACCTCCCGCTTGCGGGGGAGGGCCGATCACCGCCGAGGACGTGTTGACGTCGGAGAACATCGAGGCGCTGGCCGAGAAGGTCCGCACCTACCTGGAGGCCGGCACGATCGACGGGTTCGTCCGCACCCTGCGGGCCCGGCCCGAGGGTTCGACCAGGGCGCCGGTGTTCGTGTTCCACCCGGCCGGCGGCTCGACCGTGGTCTACGAGCCGCTGCTCAACCGGCTGCCGTCGGACACCCCGATGTACGGCCTGGAGCGGGTCGAGGGCACCATCGAAGAGCGTGCGGCGCAATACATTCCGAAGCTGATCGAGATGCAGGGCGATGGGCCGTTCATTCTGGCCGGCTGGTCGCTGGGCGGCGTGCTGGCGTACGCGTGTGCTATCGGGCTGAAGAAGCTGGGTAAGGACGTGCGCTGGGTCGGGCTGATCGACGCGGTACGCGCGGGCGAGGAGGTCCCGCAGACCAAGGAAGAGGTCCGCGCCCGCTGGGACCGCTACGCCCGGTTCGCCGAGAAGACGTTCAACGTCACCATCCCGGCGATCCCCTACGAGCAGCTCGAGGAGCTCGACGACGAGGGGCAGATCCGGTTCGTGCTGGAGGCCGTCGCGCAGAGCGGGGTGCAGATCCCGGCCGGCATCATCGAGCACCAGCGCACGTCGTACCTGGACAACCGGGCGATCGACACCGCGCAGATCCAGCCGTACGACGGCCACGTCACCCTCTACATGGCCGATCGCTACCATGACGACGCGATCATGTTCGAGCCCCGGTACGGCATTCGCAAGCCGGACGGCGGCTGGGGCGAGTACGTGTCCGACCTCGAGGTCGTGCCGATCGGTGGCGAGCACATCCAGGCCATCGACGAGCCGATCATCGCCAAGGTGGGCGCGCACATGACCCAGGCCTTGAACAAGATCGAGGCCGAGCAGCGGCCGGACCGGTTAAACCAAGTTAGGTAGGCAAGTAGTGACGGAGACCCTGCCAGCTGCGGGGCCAGCTTCGGGGCCGGCGCCCGTTCAGCACAGCACCGCCGAGAAGCTGGCCGAGCTGCACGCTCGCCTCGAGTTGGCCAAGGAACCCGGCGGTGAGAAAGCCGTCGCCAAGCGCGAGAAGAAGGGGATCCCGAGCGCCCGCGCCCGCATCCACGCGCTGTTGGATCCCGGCACGTTCCTCGAAGTCGGGGCGCTGGCCAAGACCCCGAACGACCCCAACGCGCTCTACGGCGACGGGTGCGTCACCGGCCACGGCATGATCGACGGCCGGCCGGTCGGGGTGTTCTCCCACGACCAGACCGTGTTCCAGGGCACCGTCGGCGAAATGTTCGGCCGCAAGGTGGCCCGGCTGATGGAGTGGTGCGCGATGGCCGGCTGCCCGATCATCGGGATCCAGGACTCGGGCGGCGCCCGCATCCAGGACGCGGTCACCTCACTGGCGTGGTACGCCGAGCTGGGCCGTCGCCACGAACTGTTGTCCGGAATCGTGCCGCAGATCTCCCTGATTTTCGGCAAATGTGCCGGGGGAGCCGTCTATTCGCCGATCCAGGACGACCTGCTTGTTGCGGTGCGCGATCAGGGCTACTTCTTCGTCACCGGGCCCGATGTGATCCAGGAGGTCACCGGCGAAGAGGTGACCCTTGACGAGTTGGGCGGCGCGGACGCCCAGGCCCGCTACGGCAACATCCACCAGGTGGTGGATTCCGAGGTGGAGGCGTTCCAGTACGTCCGTGACTTCCTGTCGTTCCTGCCGTCCAACATCTTCGACAAACCGCCGATCGTCAATCCCGGACTGGAGCCGGAGATCACGCCGACCGACCTGGAACTCGACTCGATCGTGCCGGATTCCGACAACACGGCCTACGACATGCACGAAATCCTGCTGCGGATCTTCGACGACGGCGACTTCCTCGACGTCGCCCCGCAAGGCGGGCCGGCGATCATCACCGGGTTCGCCCGGGTCGACGGGCGCCCGGTCGGTGTCGTGGCGAACCAGCCCATGCACCTGTCGGGGTCGATCGACAACGAGGCCTCCGACAAGGCAACCCGCTTCATCCGGTTCTGCGACATGTTCGAGCTCCCGCTGGTCTTCGTGGTGGACACGCCCGGATTCCTGCCGGGGGCCGAGCAGGAGAAGAACGGCATCATCAAGCGCGGCGGCCGGTTCCTGTCCGCGATCGTCGAGGCCGACGTGCCGAAGGTGACGATCACGATCCGCAAGTCCTACGGTGGCGCCTACGCGGTGATGGGTTCTCGGCAGTTGACCGCCGACTTCAACTTCGCCTGGCCCACCGCGCGCATCGCGGTGATCGGCGCCGAGGGCGCCGCGCAGCTGCTAATGAAGCGGTTCCCCGACCCCACCACGCCTGAGGCTCAGGCGATTAAGAAGGACTTCATTGAGGGCTACAACCTCAACATGGCGATCCCGTGGATCGCCGCCGAGCGGGGGTTCATCGACGCGGTCATCGACCCGCATGACACCAGGCTGCTGATCCGCAAGTCGCTGCACCTGCTGCGGGACAAGCAACTGTGGCACCGCGTCGGCCGCAAGCACAGCCTGCTACCGCTCTAGTTCCTACCGCGAGCAGACGCAAAATCGCCCAAATTCGGTACGAATTGGGCGATTCTGCGTCTGCTCGCCAGTGAACGCGGCGGCCCAAACGCCCCTCATCCGCTGCTCTGCCGCTGGCCGAGGCAGGAACGGACAGCGGCGTTGAGGGCGGGTGTGAAGCGGTCGATGAATGCGTGTCGTGGGATTGCCGCGACGGGATCGACCGCGAGGACGTAACGCGCATAGATCACCCCGACGAGCTGGGTGATGAGCAGCGCGGTGCACAACCGCGCATCGCCGGGGGGTACACCTTCGTGCTGGAGTCGTTCGGTGATCGGGGCCGCCAGCGCTTCTTCGACGAAACCGCGCGTGAGCGCCGAGCTGTCCGGTCCGGCGCCGGCCTGCGCGATCGCCAGCAGCGTGGGCCGGTTCTCCGGCTGATCCCAGGTTTCCAACAAGACCGTTAAGAGCCGTCGTGGTAGCTCGTCGAGAGGGCCATCGATCTGCCCGGCGATGATTTCGACGGGATTGGCACGCAACGCCAACGCCTCGCCGAACAAGCGCTGCTTCGATCCAAAGAAATAGTTGATCAGCGCCGGGTCCACGCCGGCCTGTGCGGCGATGGCACGCACCGTCGCGGCCCGGTACCCAACCTCAATGAATTGTGCGCGGGCGGCGTCCAAGATTTGCGTGCGGGTGTCGGGCTGCCCGACATGCCGCGCGGGGCGGCCGCGCCCCCGACGCTTATTCTTCACTGTTGAATTCTAGCGCCCAGCCGGATAGGCTTAATTCGTCACTGTTGAATTAATGCCAAAGCATCGCTGCATGCCAGCGAATCGGGGACGACCATGGACATCGAGCTACCACGTGGTGAAGGCCCGCGGGCGCCGTTAAAGCCACCCACCGACGCCGGTTATCTGCTGCTGGCCGCAAGAACCCAACGCCGGCCGCCGTTTTTGCCCGGCGGTCGCGGTAAGCGGGTTTTGATCGAATCGATCACGCCGAAGCTGGCCGAGCTGGCCGGTGTAAACACGGTGATTGCCGCTGACTTATTCGTCGCACGGCTGGTGGCGCCGGGCATGGGTCATGAGCTGCTGCGCCGCCGGGCGATCAGGCCCGCCCGATTCGACGTGGTGTTGCTCGTCCGGACCGCCGACCCCGCCGGCGCATTGGCCCTGCGTGATAATCCCCTCTACCGGCGGCTGCGGGCCGAGATGGGCGCGACGGCCCTCGATACCTACGAGGTTGCCGCGCGAAACGTCCGCCGTATCGCCGACGTCAGGCCCAACCGCTCGTCGGTTTTCCTTTTCAACTACTTCTACGCCGACGACCCGAGGCGACTCATACCCGTCTGGGAATACACCGCCGGCTGGTTTGTCCAGAACACGGCCCTGCCAGACTCGGAGGTGATGGCGCCCTTGGACGGCGAGCGCGCAGACTACGGGATCGTCAACCACGCCAGCTGGCCGCATTGGCGAACGTTCCTCCCGCAGCTGGCCCTGCGACCGTCGTTCCGGCGGTTTGTCCTCGCCACCTTCGCGGCCAACAATATTGCCGCACAACCCATCCTCTACCGCCTCACGGCGACGCACTCGCGCGCTCGCCGAGTGTGAACCTGACGACGCGACACGGCTGGCGGCGTCGGCCAGTTCACAGTCACGGCGTGAATGCGCCGTCGACCAGCTCGTCGAAACGCTCCAGCGCCTCGTCGGGCTCGGCGTCGATGCCGCGCAGCGGCCCCGGGTCGGCGAGATACCGCTGCGCGTAGAGCCGGGCGACGAGGGCCTTGCGGTCACCGCCGCGGGTGGCCCGCTCCCACGCGGCCTGCTCACACAGCAACGCCCCGGCGTAGACGTCGCCCATGAACTGCGCCAGCGGGAACAGCCGCGCCTCGGCCACGCCGCGATCGAGTTTGGCCCAGGCGGTGATCGCCGCGTCGAGATCCTCGACGCGGCGAGCCACCAAGCGGGTGGTCGTCCCACCATCACCGCCGTCGTCGGAGACGGATACCGCGTCACGCAGCCGCGCCAACAGCGTCTCGTGCGCGCGGCTCTGCTCGATGCCGCGCCGCACGTCCAGGCAGAGGATGTTGTCGGGGCCCTCCCAAATGGTGTTCACCTGTGCGTCGCGCAAAAGCCTTGCCACCGGCCAGGTTTCGATGTAGCCGTTGCCGCCGTGAATCTCGATCGCGTCCGAGGCCGCGGTGATCCCCAACCGGCACACCTTGAGCTTGGTGACGGGCACCGCGATGCGTTGCCGCAAGCTGCGGGGCTGGCGGTGGTTGGTGGCTCCGGTGCCGTCGAAAACCAGCGCCTGCGCGGCCTCGACGTCGACGATCATCTCGGCGAGCTTGCGCCGCATCAGCGGCTTGTCGATGAGCGGCCCGCCGAACGCCTCCCGCTGCCGCGCGTAGCAGAGTGACTCGACCAGGGCGCGACGCGCGTTGCCGAGCCCGAACAGGGCGATGCCGAGCCGCGCGGCGTTGGTCAGCTCCATCATGCGGCCCAGCCCCTTGCCGTCCGACCGGCCGCTCGCTTCGCCCGAGAGCAGGAACGCCTCGGCGTCGACGAGCTCGACCTCGCCGGAGGCCACCGAGCGGGTGCCGAGCTTGTCCTTCAAGCGCCGCACCCGAACGCCGTTGCGCGAACCGTCGCGCCGGGTGCGCAGCACGAGGAAATTGGCGACGCCGCGCGTGGAGTCGGGAGCGCCCTCCGGTTTGGCCAGCACGACGAACGCCTCCCCGGCGCAGTTGGACGCAAACCACTTGAAGCCGTTGAGAATCCACGCGTCGCCCGAGCGTCGAGCCGTCGTCTCGAGCGCGCCCAGGTCGGAGCCGCCGGCGCGTTCCGTCAGCAGCTGCGCCGTCTCGCCCGCCCACTCGCCGGAGGCGAATTTGGCCAGCACGTGCTCCCGCACGTCGGCCGGTGCGTAGGTGGCCACCAGCGACTGGACCATGCCACCGCCCGTGCCGAGCGCGCAACCCATCCCGATGTCGGCCTGGTTGAGCAGATAGTTGGACGCGAACAACGCCAGCCCGGAGCTCACCTTGGCGGCTCGCGCCTCGTCCCGCAGCGTCCGCTGGGCATCCAGGACCGCGCGCTTGGACTGCGTGAACGACTCGGGCATGACGACCTGGCTGACATCATGTCCCCACCGGTCGTAGCGCTCCAGCCGGGGCGGGTTGCGGTCCGTCTCCTCGGCCCACCGGGCCACCGGGCCGCCCATCAGCTCGCCGATGCGCGTCAAATGCCGCTCGGCGAACTCCAACTCGTCGGGCTGCAGGTAATAGGCCATGGTGAGCCGCAGCGTCGGATCGGTGAGGTACCAATTGAGACCCACGGCGCCCCGGTAATTCTCCGTTTGATAGCGCCGCGACTTCTCCGGGGTGGAGAAGGGCGGCCTCTGGTCGGCGTCTGCGGCGTGCTCACTCATGCCGCGACGGTATTACAGCCGAAACGCCGGGTGGAAGAGCGCCCGGTGCTTACAGCGCCGCCCCGTCGACGAAGACCAGACGGAAGTTGCCAATCTGGATCTCGTCGCCGTTGGCCAGCACCGCCGAGTCGACGGGTTCGCGGTTAACGTAGGTGTTGTTCAGGCTGCCCAGGTCGACGACACGGAATCTGTCGTTCTCCCTTCGGAATTCGGCGTGCCTGCGGCTGACGGTGATGTCGTCGAGGAAGATGTCGCTGGCCGGATGCCGGCCGGCCGATATCACCGGCTGATCCAAGAGAAACCGCGACCCGGCGTTGGGGCCCCGCTTGACGACCAGCATGCCCGTGCCGCGGGCTAACGCTGCGATATCCTCCACCGCCGCGTCGGTGACGGCCGCTGACGTGTCGAACTCGCCACGCCCGTCGGCGTGCAAAGGGGAGGGAATCTCCCTGGTGCTTTCGTCGGGCGCTTGATGCCTCGCGCGCTTGCCCTTCGACGGTGTCGCCGTCATGCCGATACGCGCTCAGTCACGCGGCCCGCGGAAGGTCCGGAGTCGCCGTTGCCGCTTGTGATGTCGGGCGGCTGGGCGCCGGGCCCCAGCCGACATAGGTCAGATACAGCCCGACCAGTGCGAAGACGATGCACAGCGTCACCCACCAGCCCTGCGCGCCGATCATGTTGTTGGCCACCGAAACGAAAGCCTGGGGAAAGGCGAAGAGGAGCAGCC
This sequence comes from Mycobacterium malmoense, assembly GCF_019645855.1. Taxonomy (NCBI): domain Bacteria; kingdom Bacillati; phylum Actinomycetota; class Actinomycetes; order Mycobacteriales; family Mycobacteriaceae; genus Mycobacterium; species Mycobacterium malmoense. The sequence goes on along the minus strand of NZ_CP080999.1, from coordinate 5,189,760 downwards.
CGCGCAGCGTGACCAACCAGCCCAGCACGGACACGATGATGGCCGCGGCGCCGCGCCAGTACTGGTGGAGGGCGACGATGATAAGACCGAAGATCAGCACAAAGGCGCCGGCCACCCAGGTCCACAGCGAATTCGCCTCGAACTGCGAAAGCAGCGATTGCATGTCCGAGGCGCGCGCCACGGCCGTGACGTCGACAATGACGAGGAAGGGACCGAGCACGCGGGCGAACATGCGTGTCGTGGTCTGCGGCTGTGGTGAAGCGTCCATTGTCGTGCCTCCATCTGACGCCGGTTGGTCTGGATCCTTTGTATCGGACCATTCGACCGCAGCGTCGAGATAGGGACTGAAGTCCCGTCCGTTCGGGGCGTTCGTCCCGATGTCGGCGGCGGGCCTCCCGTGACCTCTGGCCCTCTCCCAGCGCGGAGCCGCGGCGGATCGGCGCGGCCACGTGAGCTATACCGGCACCACAAATTCCGACGTGTAGAACTCGGCCGGGTTTTGGGAGTTTGCGTTCGGGCGCTCGACAATCACCCAGACGCCCGTCGTGCCCGGCCGAATGGTGTCTTGAATGGTCACCGTTGCGCTTCCGGCCGCGTCGGTGTCCATTCCCATAAAGGCGGTGCCCGGATCCCCGGGACCACAGGTGGCCGACGCCGGCCGGGGTTCCTGGATCAGGCCGACGTCGAAATGAGCGCCCGGCTCGGGCGCGTCGACCAGGTGCACCTCCGCGATCGCCGTTGAGCCGGTGGTGTGTATGAGGGCCGATCCGGTGCCGAGCCCCGGGCGCGGCACCATGGGCGCGGTGGTCACCAGGCTGAAATCGCAACGTCGGAGATCGCCATCCAGAACCACCGTCGTGGCGCCCTCGGCGGCGCCCCTGACGATTTCGAATGTCGCCGCCGGGGTGATCACCAAAGTGAGCGTTGCCGCGTGCGTCCCCAAGCGGGCCAGTGTGTGCATCGGGCCACCTTTTGCGTTCCTGTTTAGTTGCCCCCCAGGGGAAATAAGTATTGACCCGCGGTTCCCGGAATTAAACCTTTGGCGCGGAATTACTCGAACGTAAATTTCGGCGGGTATTCGACCGCTGACGAATTAATGCCGACGGGATTTAAGAATTCGTTTGTACGCCCTTGGCTACGGCTTGATCCGAATCTCTCCGGGCGACCACCACCCGCTGCGGGTCGCGGTGCCCAGGTCGAGTTGGGCGGGCTCGGCGTTCACCAGGGTGTCGAACTTGCGCAGCGACCCCCAGTCACGGCCCCAGTCGCGAGACAGGTACGTGGACATGACGTGGGCCCGCAGCAGCAGGTCGGTGATGCCGAGCAGGCCGCCGTTGGTGCCGTCCTCCCAGGTGTCGGTGTCCATCTTCTTGGCCGAGTAGTCCGGGGTGATGCGGAACTTGGGGATCTCGGTGACGCCGTTGACGTGCAGCATCGGCTGTTGGCAGGGGAAGGCCAGCCCGACCGCCCAGTCCAGCAGCACCGGTTGCGACGAGCCGACGTACTCCTGCAGCGAGCGCAGCTCGGGCACCCGCGGCGGGGTCACCGCGATCCAGTCTTCCGGCGTCAGGGACAGGTCCTCGGCCACCACGCGGACCGCCGTCGCGTCCGCGGGCATCTGGGAGCGGGCGAAACGCAGGTTGCGCCAGACTTTCGGCTGTTCCCCGTACAGGTCGTAGGGCACCAGCCGCCCGGCCGGCACGATGTCGGCTCCGGGGCCGGGCTTGCCGTACTCCAGCACGACGGTCTGCCCGTTGGTGTGCTGGTGTAGCACGCTGTTGCCCGCGATCTTGCCGGCGGCCGTCACCACCACCAGGGGGTGCCCGTCGTCCGGCCTGGGCAGCCGGTACCACGCCGACGTCAGCCTGCTCTGCTGTTGCGGCCCGGTCGTGTAGCTGCCGGCCAGCGGGACCCGGCCCGGGTCGAGGCCGTACGGCAGCGGCACCAGCGACCCGTTGATGCCCGGCGCCGCCAGCTTGGTCGGCGCATCCCAGTCGTAGTCGGTGCCGGGCTGGTTGGGCGTCATCCGAACCGCCTCGGCGACGGTGTGTTCCGGCACCCCGTTGGGCGTGAATCCGACCGGGCCGACCCCGCCCAGCGGCCCCAGCGGGCCGTAATCGCCGGGCTCTCCTGTTTTGAGAGGCGCCATATAGCCGGCGTTGCTGTCCGGCTCGACGAGCACGTCATCTGCCAGGCCGCAGCCCCCGGCGAATTCCCGCAGGTTGGCCCAGCCGTTGGAGTAGGTCGGGTACTGACGGACGATCCCGGCCACCATCGACGCGACGAACACCAGCGCCATGAACCCGGCCGCTATGGGCACGGGTGCCCAGAAAGACACCGTCGCCGCCCGGGCCAGACGGCCCTCGCCGTGGTCTCGGGACGCGAAGTGCAACCAGACCGCGTAGAGCGCGGCGATCGCGAACAGTACGAAAAAGATTGTGCTGATGGTGATTCCGCCGATTTTCGGCATGGTGCTGTTGAACGGCACGCCGTAGCTGGAGACGTACCACCAGCCGTTGGTGGTGGCGAAGCACAGCGCCATCAAGAACAACAGGGCCGCCAAAAACGCCATCCGGTTACGCGACCAGCGCAGCACCTTCGGCGAGACCAGGACCGTGGTCAGCGCGGCCATCGCCGCACCCACCGCGGCGAACAGCCCGAAGTGGTGCACCCACTTCGTGGGGGTGAACATCAGGAAGAACATGGTGGCGAAGATGACGCCCATCAGCCGCCACGCCGGCCCGCGGGCCACACCGGGAATTCGCTTGCGCCGCAACATGATAAACATCGCGGTGAACAGGCAGAGCGCGGTGATGAGAAAGCCGAATCGCCGCGACAGTGAGCCGTCGACGGTGGGCAGGATGAGGTAGTAGTAGCGCAGGTTCTCGGTGTACCACGCCTGGCTGGGCCCGATCTCGTTGCGAATCCTGGTGGCTTCCAACACCGCCCGCAGAGTCTGGTCGGCGAACACCACGGTGAGGATGACGGAACCGGCCGCCAGCAGCGGGGCCACCAGCGGCCACGTGCCGACCAGGCGATGGCGGTGGACCAAGATTCGCAGGACCGGACGGCCACCGGCGACCAGCGCGGCCACCGCGATCAGCCCGGTGGGCTGCACGCCCAGGGTGAACGCCGCGGTGACGATGGCCAGCGCCGCCGGCGTCAGCCGGGAGCAGCACATCGAGCGCTCGATCAGCACCCAGGTGACCAGTGAACCGAGCGCGATGATCGGCTCGGGGCGAAGGCCGTTGTCGAACGGCATCCACGCGGTCAGCAGGACCATGCCGGCCGCCCAGTTCGCGGCCTTGCTCGCCGTCACCGCCGGCCCCAGCCGGGGCAGCACCTCACGCGACAGCAGTAGCCAGCACACCAGCCCGGCGACCAGGTCGGGCAACCGCATCCACAGGCTGTCGTCGCTGACGTGGGTCATCAGCGCCAGCAGGTTGTAGTACCAGCCGAACGGGTCCTCGGGGCTGCCGAACCAGCGGAAGTAGTTGGACATGTAGCCGGCGTGGTCGGCGACCCGGGCCATGCCCAGGATGTAGCCGTCGTCGGAGGAATTCGCGCCGATCACATGCCACAGCAGGAACCCGAAGATCACCGTGGCGTCGACCAGTGTGAACTTGCGCCAGCGGGTCGGAATCAACCGGTGCATCCGGCGCCCGTCCAGCTGGTCGAGGCGCCACAGCGCGACCAGCGCGACGATGGTGGACACGATCGCGCCCACCATCGCGAGCAGTTTCAGCGTCGTCGGCGTGGTGGAGAACCGCGTGTCGATGGTCGCCGAGAGCCGCAGTTCGGGAGGCGCCGGACCGGTCAGATCGGTGAATACGCCGACGATTTGCGGGCGCAGGTTGGGGTCGGGGTAACCGCCACGCACGGGATTGCCCGCGGGATCGGTCAGCCCTACGAAGGTGGCGAAGGTGCCGGCGCGCGTGGAGGTGATCTCGATGCTGGAACATCCGGGGGCACCCGCGCCCCCGGCCGCCTGGCTGCGGGGAACGCTGACGATCACCACGTTGCGGTCGGTGACGTCGACGCGCTGGCCGTTGACGACGACGAACAGCGCGTTGAGCGCGGCGTCCTTGCCCTTCTTGGGTGCGGTGCTCAGCACGACCCCGCCCTCGGGGGGCAGGTCACGCACCGCCGAGCACGGCACGGTTGCCGTCATGTCGACTGGCGTCAGCGAAATCAACGGTGCCGTAACGTTATTCAGCTGGCCGCCCTGCGGCCAGTTCAGCATTGCGGTGGTCTGCACGACGGGTAGCAGCGGCGTGGCGACCGACAACACGAACCCGATCAGCCCGGCGATCGTCGCGACCCAGCGCGTCACCCGCACACCGTTCCGGGCCTCGCGCTGCGCGGTGGGCGCCTTTTCGTCGACAACGCTCATGGGAGCGCCCTAATCGGTCCCTGCCGGCTCCAGCCGGGCACGGTGATCACACCCCGCTCGACGACGGCGTCCGGCGCCCGATCGGCCGGCACCAACCGGTAGTACTGCTCCACGGATCCCCAGTCGCGGTACCAGTCGCCGCGCAGGTACGTCGAGATCGTGGAGGTGCGCAGCAGCGCCTGGGTGAACAGGAACGGGCCGCCGGTCTCGCTGGCCTGCCACAGGTTCGACGAGGCGGCCGTCTGTTTGTGGTCGGGCAGGATGCGGTATTGCGGAAGTTCGGCAATGCCAAGGTGTTCGGAGAACGGCCGCTGGCAGGGGAAGTTCGCGGCGGTCGCGATGTCCATCAGCACCGGTGTCCGCGATCCGAGCAGCTGCTGCAGGGTCTGCAGCACCGGCACCCGCGGCGGCGTGAACGCGAACCACTGGTCGGAGCTCAGGTTCGGGTCGTAAGCGACGATGCGTGCCACGTTGGCCTCCGGTGGCGCCCACGTCAACGGGAACCGCAGGTTGCGCCACGCCGGCTGCGGTCCGATGTCGATCGGCTGCACCTCCGCCAGCGGCTGGGTGGTGCCGTCGGGACGGGTGACGCCCCATTGCAGTTTCAGCGACTGCCCGTAGGTGAAGGTGCCGTCCTCCTTGTACGACCAGATCGCGCCCGCGGCCGAGACCACCACCAGGGGCCGGTCCGGAGTGCGCGGCGGCAACCGGTACCAGGTCGAGGTCGCGGTCGCGGCCAGCGTGTTTTCGCCGTAGCTGCCCATCACCGGTGTGCGGGCCGGGTCCAGGCCGAATGGCAGCGCCGCGTGCGACCCGTTCACGCCGACCGGGCCCTTGCCGCCGGCGGTGCCCGCGGAGTCACTGAAGGCGACATTGGGTTTGTTGGGCGAAGCGTCGGAGTTGACCAGCCCGGGTTTGGTCACCACCGGGTCGGACTTCAGGTCGTCGCCCACGCCCTCGGGTTTGAAGCCGACGGGGTTGACGCCCCCGAGCGGCCCGTACGGCCCGAACGCCTGTCCCGGAAGCGGTTGCAGCAGGCCGACATTGGGGTCCGGCTCGGCCAGGACGTCGTCGGCCATGGCGCAACTGGTCGGTGAAAGGCCGGAAACCACGGCGGCCAGGTTGGCCTTGCCCGTGGTGTAGAGCGGGTAGCGGAACACCGCGCCCTTGGCCAGCGAGGCCACTTCGCCGAGGACCATGATCGTCGCGACCACCAGCAGCGGGGTGGAGGCCAGCACGCGGTTGCGCCGGTTGTCCTTGACCTCGGTGTGCCCGGCGTAGTCCATGCGGAAGTGATACCAGCCGGCCAGCAGCCCGGTGAGGATCGACAGCGTCAGGAACATCGACGTCACCGGGTGACTCGCGACGACCGGTGGGATGTCGTACCACGGGACGCCGTAGTTGTTGACGTCGAACCAGCCGTTCACACCCGAGGTCGCCACCGCCAGCACGAACAGCAACGCCGTAACGTACAGCGTCAGGTTGCGGCGGCTGTGCAGGCCGATGCGGGCCAGCGTGAAGGCGGTGACCGCGCCCAGGGCGCCGGCCACCCCGGCGAATGCGCCGAACTGCACGGCCCACTTCGTCGGCGTGAACGTCAGTAGCAGCAGGCCGACCGCGGTGGTGCCGATCAGCCGCCACGCCGGACCGCTCGCCAGGCCCGGAACCCGGCCGCGGCGCAGCAGCACCACCAGCATCCCGAACAGGCACAGCAGCATCACCAGCACGGCGAACCGCCGCGACATCGAACCCTCGGCGTTGCTTTCCACGGTGAGGAAGTAGTAGCGCAGCCATTCCTGGTACCAGGCGATCGTCGGGCCGACCTTGTACTTGATGCGCGCCGACTCGGCGACCGTGGCCAGCGTCTGGCTGCGGAACACCACCACCGTGATCAGCGACAACGAGGCAACCAGCACCGCCAGCGGCGCCAGTAGGCCATCGGTCGCGCGGCGCCGCCGGATCGCCTGGGCGACGGCCCGGGCCCCGGTCAGTAGGGCGGCGACGGCGATCAGTCCCTGCGGTGCCAGCGTCGCGGTGAGCAGGGCGACGATGATCGCGACGGCGGCCGGGGCCAGCCGTCGCAGCGCGATCGCGCGTTCCACCAGCATCCAGGTGACGAGCGCGCCGAGGGCGATCAGCGGCTCGGGCCGCAGGCCGTTGTTGAACGGCAACCATGCCGCCAGGAACACCGCGCCCGCGGTGAATACCGCCACGCGATTGGCGGCCAGGCCACCCCTGCCCGGACCCAGCCGCCGCAGCACCCAATGGCTGATGATCAGCCAGCACGCGATCCCGGCCAGCGTGGCCGGCAGCCGCATCCACACGCCGGCGGTGCTCACCGCCGCCAACTTGGACAGCACCCCGAGATACCAGTCGAACGGCGCGTCCGTCGTCCCGAAGTAGCGGTAATAGTTGGCGACGTAGCCGGCCTTCGGCGCGACCCGGGCAATGGTCAGGTTGTAGCCGTCGTCCGACGAGGTGGCGCCGATGACGTGCCAGAGCAGCAGCGTTGCGATCACGCCGGCGTCGGCAAGCCAGACCGCGACCCCGACGTGCCGGTGCTCGACGGGGCGGTACCGGGCGAGCCTGGCGATGGGGGACCGCCAGTTGACCAGGGTGTCGCGGCCGCGGCTGCGGCGGTCCAGGGCCGCCATCGCCAGGATGGCGAGCAGAACCGCCAGCGCGCCGGCGGCCATCACGACCTTCTTGAGGGCGGTGGGTGCCGTGATGAATCGGGTGTCGATGTCGACGCGGGCCGACAATCCCGGCTGCTGGGGGACCTTCAGGTCGGTGAAAATCCCGCCGACCTGTGGTTTCTTCTCCGACGGCAGCAGCCCGGAGGCGCCGGGTATGCCGACGAAGTCCGCGCCCGTCCCACCGGCGTCGGCCCAGAGGTGCAGCACGCTGCAGGCGCCGGCGGCGATCGCCGAGCGCTGCGCCACCGCGGCCACCGAGTCCCGGAACGCCACGACCACGACGTCTTTGGCGGCGCGCACGAACAGCCCGTTTTTGCCGGCGTCCACCCCGTCGGTCGGCAGGGTGGAGACCACCAACCCACCGGTGGGAGGCAGGGTGGCCATCGCCGGGCACGGGATAACGATGTCGAGCGCGCGCGGCGCCCCGGACACGAGCGGGGCGGTGATCTGGGTGACGTGCCCGTCGGCGGTGCCCTGGGGCCACAGGACCGCCGCGGTGGTCTGCTTGACCGGAAGCAGCGGAACGGTTGCGCACAACAGCAATCCCGCGATTCCCGCGACGACGGCGATCAACCGCGGGATCCGCTGCGATCGCTGATTACCGTCGTGGGGCACGAGGCTCGATGGTAGGGGACGCCGCTTTGTGCGGTGAGGACGCAGGGCCGACGTCCGGCTCAACACCTGCCCTCTCGTACGGACGCGAGCAGCCTCGCCGCCGAGGGCGCGCCTACCTGGCCAGCCGCGCGGCCAGGGTGGCGCGGCCGGGGCCGGCGAGGTCCGTGAGGGCCGCCGGCCGGCCGGCCATCGCCATCAGCAGCGCCTCGCCGGGGCCGGACACTTCGGGCCCGCGGCCGTGTGCCCAGTCGATGTCGGTGGCGCGGAGTCGCAGTCCCCTGATCCGGCGTCCCGCTCCGAGCCTGGGGTTGCCCGGCATCAGGCCGAGAACGCGCTGAAGCCGATCCGCGGGGACCGTGCGTGGCCGGCCAAGCGAGCGTCGGATGTCCTGGTGGTGGATCGTGCCGTCGACGAGGGCGATCATTCCGCCGAAACCCGCCGTCAACCCTTGAGGTGTGAGGTGGTTGCCGAGAAATTCGAGCAGCTGTTGCGGGCTGAGCGCGGCGAACTCGTCGACGCCGACCTGGTTGGCCCGCACGATCCGACCCTTCGCGAAGCGCTTGAGCAGCCCCAGGGTGCCGAGCTCTTCGTAGCTGATCATATGCGCGACAACGTCTTTGACGCTCCACCTAGTACAGAGGGTGGGCGCCTCCCAGTCCCGCGGCGTCAAAGTGGCCAGGAATGCTTGGAGGTCGGTCCGCTCGGCGCGGGCCATGCTCATCAGCGAGGCTGTCATTTTCCGGCGCTGAATAGGTGAGCGTAGCGGCCCAGATACAGCGGCCAGCCCGCATCGCCGTCGACGCCGTCGGCGACCGACTCCCAGCCCGGGCCGTGGCGGTCCAGATGGCGGTGTTCGAGGTCGATGCGGGTGCGGCCATCGGACTCCGCGGTGAAACGCACCTCGACCTCGCTGGTCTTGGACCGGTCGGTTTCCAGCTGCCAGGTGGGGCCGATATCCCAGGTGAACACCAGCTTGTGGGGCGGCTCGTAGACCGTCACGCGCGCCCATCGGCATACGCTGCCGTCGACGCCGCGGTCATAGATGTGCCCTCCCACGCGGGGTTCGAATGTCGTCTCGGCGATCGGCATGGCGAGCAGATTGTGTTCGCGGGGTTTGAAGTCGCCGAATCGCTCGGTGAAGACGGCGAACGCACGCTCGATCGGGGCGTTGACGACGACGTGGTGCCGCACGTTCGGAGTCCGCGGCTGCGTCATGAGGCATCTCCTGTCTCGTCGATGGTCCGCGCGTAGGTGACCAGGGCCTGCGTCCAGAACCGGTCAAGGTCGGCGCGTAACGCGTCGAGGCCGGTCGGGTCGAGTTGATAGACGCGACGCGTTCCCGCGGCGCGGTCGCGCACCAGCCCGGCGGACTTGAGCACCTTGAGGTGCTGCGAAACGGCCGGCCTGCTGACGGGCAGGTCGCGGGCCAATTCGCCGACGGCCGACGGGCCGTGCGCAAGACGCTCCACGATGGCCCGCCTCGTCCCGTCGGCCAGCGCCAGCCACACATCGCCAGCTTGGTAAGTCGCCACGAACCGTAAGCTTATGCTTACGGATAGCGGTGATCAATGGTTTTGGCTTGCCGCGCAGAGCGGACGCCCGAACCCGACTTCGTGCATAGCGTCTGGTGATTGTGCGGGTCCACGAGGTGGACTACCCGCGCTGCGGTGATGTCGCCTCGGCCGGTGCGCGGTGGGCCAAAGTCGCGCGTTAATCCATGTGTCCCACCGGTAACTCGCTGGCCGGCATACGCGATGTGCCCGGCTCAGAGCGACAGCCCACTGCGTGTCGCCGATAGGTGGGCAACAAAGTCGGCGCCTCCCGCACTGCGGCGCACTCGATCACGCCGCGAACTCCCACCAAATTACGAACAATATGGCAAATGTACGCGCGTGATAGCCCGCTGGTAGTTTCACTCTGAACTAAAATTCCGGGGGGGGGGTAACTCCAGGCTGAAAAAATATCCTACAAGCAGATGCTCCACAAATAATAAAATTTGCTAAAGCTTGCGCCGGCACCACTAAACTCAACTGTCAAGCCCAAACTCATCCGCGATCAAAGTGGGTCTCAGCTACGTTCTGAGCATCATCATCCGACAACCGATCAAAGGAGATGGTCGTGGACCTCGCAGCCCGCCCCCACATCACCGCTGGCATCGCCCTGGCCAGCGCCGCTGTCCTCACCGCAGCCCCGGTCACCCAGCACCTCCCTAACCTGTCCGTGACTCAACACCTGCGCGAAGTAAGCGCCAACATCCAGCTCACTAACGTCACCGACAGCGCGGTTGACCTGTTCGCCGGCGTGGAGAGCGAGCTCGCATCCCTGGCGAGCGGGGCAAGCGCGGCCGCCACGCCCGCGGGCGTCCTCGACGGTGTTGTCAACCCGCTGCAAACCTGGATCAACATCATCCCGTCGGCACTGACAAACGTGCAGAATTTGGGCAACGACTTCCTCAAGGTGCCGTTCCCGATCTTGCAGCAGGTCGCCGCGAACGGGGCCGAGTACGGACAAATGTATGTCGGGGCGTGGCAGACCTCCGCGAATGCCTTTGCCAAGTTCTACTTTGGCAACACAGCCTCGAGCTTTATTCCCGTCATGCAACGTGGGATTACCGACTGGTCAAAAGGCATGATCGCCCCAGCGCTTTCCGCTTTTTACCAAGCCCTTTGGCAGGACCCCATCATCAACATCGGAGAACCCCTCGAGAATATCCTGAAGATTCCCATCGCCATCGCGCAGAACCTGGCTAACTTCACCAACACCACTCTGACCGATGCCCCGATTGTCGCTGTCCTCGACGGCGTCCTCGCAATCCCGCTGCAGATGAAAACAGCGCTCTCTAACAGCCTCGTAGCGGCCTATAACGCGTGGAATGCCGGAGAGACGTTGGGCGCGATCACCAACATTCTCGATATCCCCGGCGAGATGACCAACGCCGCGATCAACGGCACAACGGGTAACGCCGGATTGCTCGGCAGCCTGGCCCCCGGCTTGCTAACCTCCCTCCCGCAAACCATCGCAAAATCAATCGTCGCGCCGAACGCCCAAAACATCGCCAATGGCGGCAGTCTCGCGGCCGGAATTCAGGGCTTTGTGACCACGCTGACCAAAGGCTGGCCGTCGCTGACCGCCAGCCTCGGCACCCTCGGCCCACAATTGACGTCGATCCTGCAAGGCATCCCCTCGGCCCTAGCGGGTCTCCCGTCGACATTGGCCGGCATGGCCGGATCCCTGGCAACCCATCTGGGCACGCTACTCATGCAACTCCTCAAGCTGCTCTAAGTCCGGCGGCGGTCGCCGATGCGAGCCGGTGACCACCCACGGCGATGGCCCCCTTACGTGTGAAGGGGGCCATCGTTAGTGGTATGGCTTCCCGCCTGGCGTGCAACGGTCCGCAAGGCGAGATGCGTGTTGGCTCGGTCACGAGGATGTAGTGGCCGCGGGAACAGTGCTCGGCGAGTGAGGCCCCGGTAGGCCCCTGTTGGAGGGGTTTGCTGGTCGTGCTGCAGGGGTGTGGCAAACATGCGTGTGTGGTCGCCCGCTGGTAGTTTCGCGTTGAACTAAAATTCGGGGGGGGGGTTAACTCCAGGCTTTTTAAAAAATTCACAAGCATGGGTTACTTTACTTCACAGCGTTTGCGGCACTCGATGTTTGCTAGATCAACCTGACCGATCAAACCCGAACTCGCCCGAAGCTCAGGTTGCTCTCAGCTACGTTCTGACCATCCGAATTCGATACACCGATCAAAGGAGATGGTCGTGGATCTCGCAGCCCGCCCCCACATCACCGCTGGAGTCGCCCTGGCCAGCGCCGCCGTCATTACCGCAGGCACCATGGCCCAGCACCTGCCCGATTTTCAGCTGGCCCAACACCTGCCCACGGTGAGTGTGTCCGATATGCGCCTCAGCGACGCCAGCAGCGCACTGGACATGTTCTCCGGTGTGGCGAATGAACTCGCCTCCCTGGCCAACGGAGCAAGCGCGGCCACGGTACCGCCGCTGCTGGCCGGCGTGGTCAACCCGTTCCAAACCTGGATCGACACCTTCCAGACGGCGGGCACCAACCTACAAACACTGGCCAACGACTGGCTTCAACTTCCCGCCCCGCTACTACAACAGGTCTCCGCGAACTGGGTGCAATACGCCAGCGACTACGTCGGGGCCTACCAAAGCGCCGCGAGCGGCTTCGTCAAATACTTCTTTGGAAGTGCCAAGAACGACTTCGCCGGCACAGTGGCAACTGGTGTCACCGACTGGATGAAGGGTAACTTCTCGGCTGCATTTAATGCTTGGGGGCAAGCCGTCTGGCGGAATCCATTCGAATTCGTCGGGTTACCGCTTGAGGGTATCCTTCAAATTCCGAAATACATCACGAGCAACCTGTCCACTTTTACCAACAACTTTGTCACCGACTTTTCATTCGACATTGGCCTTCCGCTCGTAACTGCCTATACGCCCATCACAACGGCGCTCTCGGGCAGCATCGGCGCGGCTATTACTGATTGGGACGCCGGGGAGACGTTGGGCGCGGTCACCAACGTGCTTGATCTGCCCGGTCAGCTGACCAACGCCCTCCTCAACGAGGTTTCCCTCGAAAACTTGGGCACCGAGATAGTGGCGCTTCCTCAATCCCTCGCGGGCACTATCGTCGCGCCCAATGCGCAGAACATCGCCGCCGGCGGCAGTATCGGGGCTGCGCTTCAGGACTTCGGGAATCAGCTGGTCACGGGCTGGCCGTCCTCGTCGTTCCTGACCAACATTCCCGCCAATTTGCCTTCGGTGCTAAGCAGCGGTTCCCAGCTGTTGGCCAGTCTGCCGGCCCAGGTGGGCGGCGCTGCGGCATCGTTGGCAAGCCACCTTGCGACGTTGGTCATGCAACTGCTCGCGGCGCTCTAAGCCCGGCGGTGGTCGCCGATGCGAGCCGATGACCGCCAACGGCGATTGGCCCCCTTCACCGAGAAGGGGGCCAATCCGTTTATTGGCGACCCGTCGTCCACAACGACATGACAGCCGGATCGCCTCGACCAGGATTCCCCTGGGGCATCCCTCGCCGTGCATACCCTTCGTGTCGTGAGCCCCTAATGGCGAAGCGGCCCCGGGTTCCACAGACCGCTGCGCGTCGCCGTCCCCAGCTGCAGACGGGCGGGCTGGGCGTTGGGATAGTAGGGCGTCAACCGTTGCAAGGCGCCCCAGTCCCGCGACCAGTCGTCTTTCAGATAACTGGCCACCGTGGTCGCTTTCACCAGCAACTCGGTGACGCCCAGCGGGCCGCCGCCGTTGTTGTCCATCACCGGCGAATTGGCCTCGGCGCCGAATCGGTCCGGCAGGATGCGCCATTTCGGTGTTTCATCGACGCCGTTTTGGTGGCCGAACGGTCGCTGGCAGGGGAACGCCAGACCGACCAGCCAGTCCAGGAACACCGGGTCGTGGGAACCGACCACATCCTGCAGCGTGCGCAACCGCGGAATCCGCGGCGGGGTAAGCGCGATCCAGTGCTGCGGCGCCAGGTCTTCGTCGTCGGCGACCAGGCGGATTTGGGTGGCGGTGGCCGGGATCGCGGACAGCGGTAGCCGCAAGTTGCGCCAGGCCGGCGAGGCCCCGACGTCGGCGAATTGGAATGACCCGCCGAAATGTCCGTTGGCCGCTTCACCGTCGGTGGCCCACTGCACCTGGACCTCGCGCGGGTCGAAGCGGCCGGCCGCACTGACCACCAGCAGCGGCCCCGCCTTGTCCCGCGCGGGCAGCCGGTACCAGCCCGACCGCAGCCGGGCGGGCACCTGGATGCCGGACCGCCAGCTGCCCAGCACAGGCGTGCGCGCGGGATCCAGGTTGTAGGGCAGCTGGGCAACCGAACCGTTGATTCCCGGCGCCGGGTTGGTGCCGCCCTCGGTGCCGGCCTCGGCGCCGGTGATCAGCCTGTCGTCGTTGATAAAGCTACGGTCGCCCGGACGCTCCATCACCGGGTCGGCGCGGACGTCGGCGGGAATGCCGTTGGGGGTAAAGGCTTCCGACAAACCCGCTCCCAGGGCGTCGGCCACCGACGCGCTCACCGGCGGCAACATGCCGGCATTGGGATCCGGCTCCACCATCACGTCCTCGGCCAGCCCGCACGACCGACCGGCCAGAGCCTGCAGGTTGGACCGGCCCACCGACCATGCGGGGTACTGGGCCGTCATCGCCAGGGTCAGCGATGCCACCTCGAAGATCACCAGCGCCCACGCCGCAATTGCCAACGGGGACTGGATGATTCCGGCCACTCGCGCCCCGATCCGGGTTTTGGGTGGCTCGTGAAACCTGGCCGAGTCCGGGGCGACGAAATGGAACCAGGCCGCCAGCAGCAGCACCAGCACGGTCAGCCCCAGCAACATCGTGGCAAAGGCGTAATGCCACGCTGGAAACGAATTCGACCATGGCACACCAAAATTGGACACATACCACCAGCCGTTGACGCTGGCGAACGACAGCGCGACCAAGAACAGCACCGCGGCGGCGAATACGGTGCGGTTGCGCCGGGAGCGCATCGCCGCCGACGTCACCGCGACCGCGGCCAGCGCGCCCAGCGATCCGGCCAGCCCGGCGAACACCCCGAAGTGGTGTGTCCATTTGGTCGGCGTGAACATCATCGCGATAAACGAGATGATCGTGATCCCGACGATGCGGCGGCTCGGCCCGGCCGCCGTGCCCGGAATTCGGCCCTTGCGCAACGACATTGCCACCGTTATCCCGAGCGCCAGCACCAACGCCAGCACCGCGAAGCGGCGGGCAATCGATCCGTCGGGGCTGGCCATGAACAGCCGCTCGTAGCGGAGGTGTTCGTCGAACCAGCTCAGGCTGGGCCCGACGGCGCGCTTGAGCGCGGTGGCCTGCGCCTCCCCCGCCAGGGTCTGATCGCGGAAGATCAAGATCACGGTGACGGTGACCGCGGCAAGGAGGGGTGCGACGAGTGGTAACACGCCGAATCGTTTGGACCTGCGGTGCAGGATGGTCCGCAGCGGCCCGATCGCGACCAGCAGCGCGCCGATCGAGGCGATGCCCGTCGGCCCGGAGAACAGCGTCAGGGCGCCGATGATGCAGGCGATCGCCACCGGCAGCAGCCGGCTGGTGGCCACCGCGCGCTCCACCGAACACCAGGTCAGCAGGATGCCCAGCGCGATGATCGGCTCGGGCCGCAGGCCGTTGTCCAGCGGCAGCCAGACCGCCAGGAACATGCCCGCCGCGGTCCACGCCGCGGCCCGGCTTTGCTTGACGGCATGACCCAGGCGCGGAATGACCTCACGGCTGATCACCCACCAGCAGGTCAGCGCCATCACCAGGGTGGGTAACCGCATCCAGATGCTGGCGGTGCTGACGTGTGCCCACAGGGCCAGCAGGTCGTAGTACCAGCCGAACGGGGCCTCGGGCGTACCGAACCAACGGTAGTAGTTGGCCATGTAACCGGCGTGCTCGGACACCCGGGCCATGGTCAGGATGTAGCCGTCGTCGGAGGTGTTGGCGCCGACGAAATGCCACCACACCAGCACGGCGATGACGAGGCCGTCCAGACCGCCGATGGACCACCAACGCGGGGGCAGGAACCGGCGGTGCCGGGTGCCGTCGGCGGTGTCGAGAAGATGGAGGGCGACCAACGCAACAACGGTCAGCACCACCCCGAGGATCATCGCGGCCAGCTTCAGCGGGGTGGGGCTGCTGCTGTAACGCGTGTCGACGGCCGCCGAAAAGCTCAAGCCCGGCGGCTTGTATGACGGGATGGCCCCGGCCAGATCGGTGAACACGCCGACGATTTGCGGGCGGAAGTCGTAGCCGCTTTTCTCACCGCGCAGCGGCGAGCCGGGATGCTCGGCGTTGGGCCCTTGGGTCAGCCCGACGAATTCGGCCGTGACCCGGTCGGCGTGCGCGGTGAACGTCAGCCGCTGGCAGGCCGGGCCGAGCACCTGGCTCAACGGGGCGGTGACCACCGGAACGTTGCGGACCACCAGCACCAGGTCGTCGTTGGCGCGCTGGATGAGCAGCCCGCGGTCGATGGCCTTCGGGGCCTGCTTGGGCACCGTCGACAGCAACACCGTGCGCGATCCGGCCAGCCCGGCGGCGGCCTGGCAGGGCACGGTGATATTCAAATCGGTGGCCACGTACCCAATCAGCGGCGCCTCGACGCTTTCGAACGTGCCGTTCTGCGGCCAGTTCAATTGGGCGGTGGTCTGGTTGACCGGCAGCAGCGGGGTGGCGATCGCCAGCAGCGCCCCGAGTAGACCGGCGACGGTGGCAACCAACCGGGCGATCCGGTGGTTTCCTCCCGCGTCGTCCACGGGGGTAGATGCTAGTTGTTCGACCAAGTCAGGTGAGGTTTCGGTGGCCATCAGCCGCTACACCCCGGGCTTGCGGATGGCCAGGACGAACGGGCCGATGCTTTCGACGACGAAACGCGGGTCGGCGAACAGGGCGGCCGGCAAATCGACGGTGTAGCGGCGGACGTTGGGCTGGTTGGGGTAGACGTCCTCAGCAAGCCGGAGGGTGTAGTTGCCGTTCGCGCCGCGGCGCATGAGAAACACCGTCGGCGGCGGCCAGGGGCAGGTGTCCAGCGCGTGGACGAACTCGTCGGGCGTCTTGAGCTTGGACCACTTCTCGATCTGTTTGGCCCGCAGGTCGAACTGCGCCAGCGGGTTGGCGTAGTGCGACGTCAGCCCCTGAAAGCCCCAATAGGGGTGGTAGGACAGGAAGCTGTAGTCGGCGGTCATCACCACCGTTTGATCGGGTGGCTTGCCGGTGACGTGCCGGATGGCGGCGTCGACGGCGGCGTAGTACTTCTCCGAGCTCGGTGGCCGACGGTCGCCGCGCTGACCGTAGCCGTCGGTGTCGGTGTAGGCGATGGTGAGGTCGGGTCGCAGCACGTCGGGAATGTCCTGGCTGAACGCGATCGCGGCGGCCAGCCCGACGGCGCCGGCCACCGGGACTATCGCGCGGCCGCGTTCGCGTATGGCGAGCGTGCCCTCGACGAAACCGAACGCCCCGGCGGCCACCAGCAACACGGTCAACGTGGGCTGCAGCCGGAACGACAACAGCGTCATGCGCGCCAGCGTGGCCAGCATTGACAACAGCGACCACAGGTAGACGGCCAGCACGCCGATGGCCAGGGCGCCCGCCCGCACCGACGTGCGGGCCCGCACCACCAGCCACAGCGTGCCCAGCATGCAGACCGCTCCCAGCAGGGAGAACTGCAGCATCGGGAAGGTCAGCTCGGCGCCGTCGGCGGGCAGGTAGTGCTGGGCACTCCCGGTGTTGCTGACGGGGCTGCGGGCCGCACGTAACAGGAACGGCAGCCAGGTCGTCGCCGCGATGGCCGCCGCGATGACGGCGATGACGGCCAGCCGGCGCAGTGGGTCGAGCGCGGCCTTCAAGCCGCCGCGCCGCCAGCGCGCCGCGGCCAGTCCGAGCCCCATCAGCCCCACCGTGAACGCGGTGTAGCCGAAGAGCAGCAGGTACCAGAGGGCCGTCCAGCCGAGGAATATGCCCGCGCCGACCACCGCGGCCCAACCTCCCGCCGCGCCGCCGAGCGTCACCTTGCCGAGCGTCACCCCGCCGAGCGTCACCTTGCCGAGCGTCACGCCAGCGTGGCCCTCGGCGCCGGCCGCCACGCTGGCGTGACGCTCGCGGTAGCCGGCCCGCAGGCCCGACCACGTCAGCACCAGCACCGGCGGCAGCAGCACGGTGATCATCGCCGAGTACGGCTCCGGCGAGCCGTAGGCCAGCGTCACCGCGGCGGTCGCGGTCGTGACGATCAGCGCGTACTCGAAGCGGATCATCCGCCACCACAGCACCAGCGCGACTGCGACCGCGATGGTGATCGAGGTGATCGCCCACGGCTTGTAGATTTCCCAGGCCGGCGTTCCAGTCAGCGCCGCGGCGCGCCCGCCGATCCAGAACCAGCCCGGGGGATAGAACGATGGCAGCCCCAGATAGGTCATGTCGTGCAGCGCGGGGCTGTCGGCCAGGCGCGTCAGGTACTCGGTCCGGAACTGCTGGTCGACGGAGATGCCGAACAGATACAGCTTGGTGGCGCCCAGCGGCATGCCCAGCGTCACGACGGTGAATGCGGACACGAACACCAGCCCACCCAGCCGGGCCAGGATCCGGTAGCGGCGCCACAGCCAGCCGACGGCGACCAGCCCGGCCAGGCAGCCGACCTGCCCGACGGTGGTCAGCGCGTGCAGCTGGTTGGACGACGGGAAGGCCGGCCATTGCACACCTGCGATGGCGATCAGCGATACCACCGCAACGACGACGGCGACCACCACGGCCACGACCATCTGGCCCAGCGTGGCCAGTGCGGTACGCATGCTCAGATTGGCAGCCTGCGGAAGACGCTCCGCGGGATGTGTCGCAACACCATCATCACATAGCGGAATGCTGTTGGCGCCCAAACCAATTCCTTACCTTTTGCGGCCGCGGTCACCGCGAGGTTGGCGACGTACTCCTTGTCGACGGTTAACGGAGCTTCCTTGATGTGCGCGCTCATCCGGGTACGCACCTGCCCGGGCCGGATCACCAGCACACGAACGCCGTACTCGCGCAACGCCTCTGACAAGCCCAGGTAGAAACCGTCCAGGCCGGCCTTGGTGGAGCCGTAGACGAAGTTGGATCGCCGGACCCGCTCGCCGGCCACCGTGCTCATCGCGATGATCTGGCCGAAGCCCTGGGCGCGCATCCTCTCACCTAGTAGCACACCGACGGAAACCGCAGCGGTGTAGTTGATTTCGGCGGCCTGCACGGCCTTGCGTTGGTTCTGCCACAGCTCTTCGGCGTCCCCGAGTACACCGAAAGCGACGATGGCGACGTCGACGTCGCCATGAGCGAAGGCTTGGTCGATCACCTTGGGGTGGCTGTCGGTGTCCAGCGCGTCGAAGTCGATCAGTTCCACCGACCGCGCGCCCGCGGCCTTCATCTGGGCCACCGCGTCGGCGCGGCCCGGGTCGCCGGGCATGGCGGCCAACAGGATCCGCGCGTGCGCGTTCTGCAGGTACCGCTCGCAGATGGCCAGCCCGATCTCGGAGGTGCCCCCGAGTAGCAGGATGGTCTGCGGATTTCCCACGGCGTCAAGCACCATCTACAGCAGCTCCAAACGTCGGGCCATGTCGGAGGCGAACACCCGCAACGGATCGACCTTGCGGCGCACGGCAATCCACTCGTCGATGCGTGGATACATGGCGTGAAAGGTCTCGGCGGTGGTGCGCGAGTCCTTGCCGGTGTAGAGCCGGCCACCGAATTCCAACACGCGGCGGTCCAGCTCGTTGAGCAGTTCGTTGACCCCGCGCTTCATCGGGAAATCCAAACAGACATTCCAGCCCGGCATCGGAAAACTCAGTGGCGCTTGGTTTCCGGGCCCGAATAGTTTGAAGACATTGAGCGCGGAGTAATGACCACTAGCTTGGATATCGCGGATGATCTGCTTGAATTCCTCGACCGCCGACGGCGCTACCACGAATTGATATTGCGCGAAGCCGGCCGGTCCGTAGCCACGATTCCACTCGCCCAACAGATCCAGTGGGTGATAGAACTGCGTCAGGTTCTGGATCTTCCCGCGGTAGTGGCCGCCTCGCAGGTAGTACAACTCGCCGATGGTGCTCAACGTGAACTTGTTCATCAATCCATTGGGAAAGATGTCGGGCACCGTCATCAATTGCGGTGCATCGAATTTCAGCGGATTCTTGGCCAGCTTCTTGGGAAGCTCGTCGCGCAGTGCCAGGCGTCCCCGGGTAATCGCCGCGCGGCCCAGCTTCGGCGGCGGGCTGATCGCGTCAAACCAGGCAGATGAGTAGGTGTAGTTGGCTTCGCTGCCGTCGCTGTGGAAGGCGATGGTCTCGTCCAGCGACGCCGTGTTGTCGCCGTCGTTGATGAAATAGGCCGTCTCCGTGGGCGTCATCTCGATGGCGGCCCGCAAAACGATCCCGGTCAGGCCGTTGCCGCCGACCGTGGCCCAGAACAGCTCGGAGTCCTCGCCGGCGGGAGTGAGATGGCGGATCTGGCCGTCGGCGGTCAGCAGGTCCATCGACCGCACATGGTTGCCGAAGCTGCCCGCGCTGTGATGGTTCTTGCCGTGGATGTCGGAGGCGATCGCGCCGCCGATGGTGACCTGCCGGGTTCCCGGCAGCACCGGCACCCACAACCCGAACGGCAGCGCCGCCTTCATCAGCTGGTCGAGATTGACCCCGGCGTCCACGTCGGCCAGGCAGGTGTCGGCGTCGATGGAGTGGATGGTGTTCAGCTGGGTCATGTCGATCACCAGGCCGCCGCCATTCTGCGCGTTGTCGCCGTAGGACCGGCCCAGCCCGCGCGCGATCACGCCCCGGCCTCCGGCATCGGCAACCCGGGCCACGGCCTTGGCGATCACCTCGGGATCGGGCGTACGGAGCACGTCCGCCACCGACGGCGCGGTGCGCCCCCACCCGGTCAGCCGGGCGGGCGTGGTGGACGGGGGGGTACTCAACATCGTCAAAGAGGGTACCGCTTGCGTGGGGCGGCTCAGCGGATGCGGAAGATCACCGCCCGCTGAACGACGAAGTTGATCACCGTCGCGGTGCCCTGCGCGATCACGAATGCGACGGGCACCGCCCACGTGCGGTAGTGCAAAAGCGCGAGGCACAGATGGTTCAGCCCGACCTGCACGGAGAAGGTGATGCCATAGAGAATCATGACCCAGACGAACCGCGCGGTGCTCGGTGCCGCCTGAAACGTCCATCGGCGGTTGATCAGGTATGCGGTGATGGTGCCGACGATGAAGCTGGTCGCCTTGGACAGGTCGACCTGCACGCCCAACGCTTTGTAGAGCTCCAAGTAGAGGCTGAAGTCGACGATCGCGGCCAGACCGCCCGTGACGACGAAACGCCACACCTGCGTCGTTAGGTTCAAGTGCGGGCGCGACGGCGCGGAATCGGGCAGCGGGGCAACCATTGTGGGGAGTCTAACGGGGTCGCCCGGCACTTCCTGGTGCGCTAGCCGGGCAGCTTCACCGCGATCAACTCGACCTGATTTTCCCCTTGCGGCGTCGAGTAGGTCACCGTATCGCCCGGTTGATGTCCGGCAAGGGCCTGCGCCAATGGGCTGCGAGCGGTCAACGTCTCGGCTTCGCGGCCGGCGGGAGTCTCTTCGACGATGGAGATCACGTGCATCGTGACGACTTCACCGTCAGGGAACCGCACGGTCACCTCGGTGCCGCCGGGCAGCGTTTCCGATTCATCAGAGCGCGACGGCCCGGTGCGCAACCGCCGGTCGAGTTCGTTGATCCGGTCGGCGAGGACGACGAGCTCGTCGGCGCGCTGTATCGCCTCGGCGGCGTCCCCGTGGTCACCGACCATGCCGCGGTCGTTTTTGACCTCGACCTCGAGGCGATCACGCCGCTGCCTCAGCCGCTCCAGCTCCGCGGCGAGGTTCTCCCGCGCCGCATCCGCCACCGATCGGGCTTTTTCGCTCACTCCGCCCACCTTTCGCGGCGCCGGCGACGTCCCTGTCGCGGAGCGCCTTGATTTGATTTGCCCGGATACGCCGCGCCTGGTGATCCGCGGCGCTTCAGTGTTGCACCACCATGAGCCAGTCACCACCGTATCCGGTAAGCACTCTCATTCGTTATACACATGCACACCCGCGGGGGCGGCGATTTTATCCTCGTTCGCTCGCGCGCCGGCGCCCATGCCGGTGCCGGCGTATAGGACCGTGTTCGACTTCGGATCGCTTGGAGCTGTCGACTGACGATCCATCGTCGTCGTCGCCGGTCGCTGCGCGCGACACGTGTGCGATTGAGCATAAAAAAGCGCGCAGTACGAGATTCTGAGATTTCGCCAGCAAAAGCAGAGGAATTTCGAACTGTACGCTTCAAATCAGCTAAGTGTACGAAGACACTGCAAACGCTATGAAGGGTCGGGTGACAGATTGGCGAGACAGGGCCAGCCGCCAATACCCTAACGTTCGCCATGTGCACCAACAGGTTATGGCCTTGGTGTAGGACGTGGAGCCACACCCGGAGGCAACGCCCCAAGAGGCACATTGCCACCGAAGAAGCGGCTACACCCAGTAGGGAACCCGGGCGCGGTATTGCCGCATCGCGAAGGCCGCCATCACCCAGCCGATGGTCGTCAGCGCCAGCACCACGGCCCAGTGCCGGAGTTCCTGATGGGCGCCCAGCAGCGGCGCGCGGACGATGTCCAGATAGTGCAGCAGCGGGTTGAGCTCGATGATGCTCGACCAGCGTCCGGCGCCCTGCTGCCGCAGCGTGTCGTCGTTCCAGATGATCGGCGTCATGTAGAACAGCAACTGCACCACCGAAAACAGCAGCGGGCCGATGTCGCGGTAGCGGGTGGCCAGGATGCCGAAACACAGCGACACCCAGATGCAATTGAGCACGATCAGCGCCAGCGCGGGGATGACGGAGAGGTCGGCCCACGACCACGGCTTGGGATAGATGATCGCGACGACGACGTAGATGACGATGTTGTGCGCGAACAAGATCATCTGTCGCCACACCAGCCGGTAGACGTGCACGGAGAGCGGCGTCGGCAGTTGCTTGATCAGCCCCTCGTTGGCGACGAAGACGTCGGAGCCCTCCAGGATGGCGGCGTTGATCAGGTTCCAGACGATCAGCCCGAGCGTGACGTAGGGCAGGTGCACGGATAGGTCGAGGTGGAAAAGCTTGGAGTACAGGCCGCCTAGCGCGACGGCGGTGGTGCCGGTCGCGATGGTGATCCAGAACGGTCCCAGTACCGAGCGGCGGTAGCGCTGCTTGATGTCTTGCCAGCCCAGGTGCAGCCACAGCTCGCGACGGCGAAAGCCGTCGACCAGGTCGTCCCGGGCGCGGGCAAGGGTCCGCGACTGTGCCGCCGCGTCGACAAACGTCATGCGCGCCGCTCCTCTCCCCCGCAAGCGGGCGGTGCCCCCACTGCCTCGTCGCCGGCGCGCGTCATCAAGAACCTCCAGGCCTACCGAATTGCTCGCGACGCCCCAAGCGCCGCAACCGAATCCACTCCCAAAGGCCCTTTGGATCGCGGCGGGTCACCAGGAAGTACCAGCCGAACCGAAGCCATTCCTGGGCTAGCAGCTTGCGCAGGCCCGGTTGCGACAGCAGGTAGCCGCGGTTGCGGTAGGTGAAGAACCGCTTGGTGGGGTCGTCGGGATACTGGGTGTGCATCCGGCCGCCCAGGATCGGCCGGAATTCGTCGGATCCGCAGGGATGCAGGTAGACCGCGTCCAGACAGGTCCCGAACGGCAGGCCGGACCGAACCAGCCGGCGGTGCATTTCGACCTCGTCGCCGCGGATGAACAGCCGCATGTCCGGGACACCGATCGATTCCAGCGTGGATGCCCGGAACAACGCGCCGTTGAACAGCGACGCTATCCCACGCAGCAGGTCCTGTCCGGCTTCGGTGCGCAATTCGCTTGCGCGCCTGCGCCATACCAGGCCGCGCCGCAACGGAAACGCCAGCCGCCGCGGGTCGTCCATGTTGCACACCATCGGCGATACCTCGGCCAGGCCGTGCCGCGCGGCGCAGGCCAGCAGGGTCGCCAGGACATGAGCGTCCTCGGGGCGTCCGTCGTCGTCGGCCAGCCACACCCAGTCGGCCCCCTGCGCCAGCGCGTGCAGCATACCGAGCGCGAAACCGCCTGCGCCACCGAGGTTTCGGCGTGACCCCAAGTAGCTGGTTGAAATGGGTTGGCCGGCCACCAGATCGCGGACCCTGCTATCGCTGGAGCCTTGAGAAGCCCCGTTGTCGACCACGATCAGATGGTCGGGCAACCGGGTCTGCGTGCTGAGCACGTCCAGCGACTTGGCCAGCTCGTCGGGGCGCCGGTGGGTGACCACGACGGCGAAGACGGTCTCAGTCATCCCCGGGCACTTTTTGCGCCACCGGTTTGTCGGCCTGGGTCTCGGCCAGCACCTCGCGCACGTGCCGGGCCGCGTCGTCGCCCTCGTAGGCGCGCACCACGTCCTCGATGCCGCCGGTCATCCGGATGACTCCGTGCTCGATCCACATCGCGGTCTTGCACAGCCGGGCCAGGAATTCGTTGGAATGGCTGGCGAACACCAGGATTCCGGAGCGCTCCACCAGGCGTTGCAACCGGGACTGGGCCTTTCTCAGGAAGTCGGCGTCCACCGCGCCGATGCCCTCGTCGAGCAGCAAGATCTCGGGATCGATGCTGGTGACCACGCCCATCGCCAGCCGGACCCGCATCCCGGTGGAGTAGGTGCGCAGCGGCATCGACAGGTAGTCGCCCAGCTCGGTGAACTCGGCGATCTCGTCGACCTTGGACAGCATCTGCTTCCGGGTCTGACCGAGGAACAGTCCGCGGATGATGATGTTCTCGTAACCGGAGATCTCCGGGTCCATGCCGATCCCCAGATCGAAGACCGGTGCGACGCGACCGGTGACCTTCGCCCAGCCTCGGGTGGGTTCGTAGATGCCCGAAAGTAGCCGCAGCAGAGTCGATTTCCCGGCACCGTTGTGGCCGACCAGGCCGACCCGGTCGCCCAACTCGAGCGTCATGGTGATGTCACGCAACGCCTCGATGACGACCACGTTGGAACTGTTGCGGCCGATCGTGCCGCCCGCCTTGCCCAGGAACGCCTTCTTCAACGAACGCGACTTGGCGTCGAAGATGGGAAACTCCACCCACGCGTCGCGTGTCTCGATATGAGGACCTGGACCCGGCACCGCGAACCGCTTACAGGTACTGGCCGTGGCCGGACCCGCCGTGGCCTGGCTTGGCCATGCCTGGGGGGAGAGCGCCCTGGCGCATCTGCTCCAGCTGTGCGCGGGCGGCCATCTGCTGGGCGAACAGCGCGGTCTGGATGCCGTGGAACAACCCCTCCAGCCAGCCGACCAGCTGTGCCTGGGCGATGCGTAATTCGGCGTCCGACGGCGCGGTGTTCTCGTTGAACGGCAGGGTGAGGCGATCGAGCTCCTCGCGCAATTCCGGCGCCAGGCCGTCTTCGAGTTCCCGGATGCTGGTGGCGTGGATCTCGCGCAGCCGATTGCGGCTGGCGTCGTCGAGCGGTGCGGCGCGCACCTCCTCGAGCAGCTGCTTGATCATGGTGCCGATCCGCATCACCTTGGCCGGTTGCTCCACCAGGTCGGTCAGGGATCGCTCGTCGGAGTCTTCGTCCGCGTCGCGGATCGCCATGATCCGCGGATCGACACCGCCGATCACCTCGACGCCGTCAGCGTCCGGGCCGTTGTCGCCGTTACTCAATCCGTTCACCATCCTCTTGTGCATCTAGGGGCGGGTCGCCGTGGCATTTCCGCGCCATTCGTAGATTTTGGCGCCACCGTTGTCGTAGATCAGCGCCCACGACTTCGATTTCTCCAGCGACACTAGTCCGTCGGGCGTGGCAAACCCTCGAACGTTGGGCCTGCTGGTCAGGATGTACCTGATATTGAGGGCCTTAACCGCCTCGACCACCTTCGGATCGGATTGGCCCTTGCGCGCGGAGGTCCAAAAGACGTAGCGGTAGTAGCCCGGGCCGGCCTGCTGCGGGAAGTCGTAGTGGGTCCACAACGGGTGCAGGTCCGCCACCGCATACATCCACGCGGTCCCGTCGACGTTGGAGTTGCCGATCACGGTGTTGCGTGCGCCCGGCAGGGTCGCCAGGTAGGCCATGGCCATCATGTCTCGCTGGTCGACCATCACCGAGTCGTACTTGTCACCGAACAGGACCAGGTGCCGGTAGAGGTAATGCCGCGCGGTGAGGACGGTGGTCAGCACCAGGAGAACCGCGGTCGTCGACACCCAGGCCTCCACGGGCAGGGGGCCCCACCCGCTTGCGGGGGACGGCTTGAACCGCTCGGCGGCTCGCCGGGTGCCGGCCACCACAACCATCACGATCGCGAACAACGCGACGCCGGCCATCGGCTCCAACAGCAGCGTGATAGCCGCCGAGATCCGGCGCGGGTCTTTGTAGAAGAACTCGCCGAATCCTCCGGCCAGTGCACCGATCGGGCCGCCCAGCGGATTCCCGGCGTCAACGTTCACGACGACCAGTAGCAGCCAAACGACGAGCGGCCACCAGATCCTTTTGACCAGGAAAATAATCCCGCCGACGGCCGTCAGCGCGATCAGCCCGTATTGGACAGGAAAGTCGTTGAGATGGCGGGAGTGCTGAAAAATGGCGTCGAAGACCCCTCGCTTCTTACTGAGGTGGGTCAGAAAAGAGTGCCCGGCAATGATGTCTTCCTGTTGCTGGACGCTGATGAACTGCGGCAACAGGATCAGACCGGCGACCGTCACAACGCCGGCCAGTGCCAGAAAATCGGCGAGCCTGCCGCGTACCGGATGCCACCACGCGTCCATGAGCCACCAGCCCGCCAGGAACAAGAGAACGATGACTCCGCCGGTGATGTGCACCGACATGACGCCCACCAGCGCCAGCACGGCTGCGGGGATGCGATCGCGGTGCCGCAACGTCGAGGCGATCAGCACAAACGTCGGGATCGCGACCCCGTAGGCGGCCATGTTGGGCATCGCGGCCACGCCGAACTCGACATAGGGGACCGCGGTGAACGACGCCGAGAGCGCGGCCGCGGTGGCCGCCGCCCCCGCGGCGCGCCATTCTCCCCACCCGGGACGCAGCAGACGCCAGGTGAGCATCGCCGCGCTCGACGGGAACAGCCAGACCGATACGGCTACCGAATTCAACGTGTAACCGGTGGTCGGTGCCGCGCCGGTGAGCTGACAGAACACCGCGGTCAGGGCGTGGAACACCGACGGGTAGTAGAGCAGCTGGTGGGTCTCGACGTTGCGGAGCTCGCCCATGTGGGTGGATGACGCCTGGCCGGTGTCGAGGATGTAGCGCACTTCGTTGGCGTGCCAGACCGCGTCCCAGGTGCTGGGGATGGACTGCCAATGCGTGAGGCCTCGGTAGCCCGCCCACATGATCAGCAGCGCGCCCAACAGCACACCGGCGGCCACCGTAATCGCCGGCCAGCGACCGATGCCTCGGGTCTCGGCCTCGGTGTCTCGGTAGCGGGCGAGCAGCAGCTGCAAACCCGTCGCCACCACGCACACCGCTGCCAGCGTGGCCAGCGCAGTCCAACCGTTCCAAGGGATTCCGAGCGCCCCGAACGGAATGATGGCCAGCGCCACCATGCCGTAAGTCAGCGCCGGGCCAACTGCGATAGCGATCGGCCACGTTAGCTGAGTGATGCGTGCGACGATCGCCCCCGGCGTGATCAGCAAAAGCAGCGCGGTCAGCGTTCCGATCCAGAGGCCCACTGGACTAGTATGGCTGGCCGGGTGACCTGGCTCGGGAAGCCACCGATTGACCGGAATGGCTTGGACGTTTCCAGGCACTCGCTACCGTCACAATTTTCGCGGATTGCGGAAGCTTTAAGGTGGCTGGCATGGCTTACGACGTCGCCCGGGTGCGCGGACTGCATCCGTCGCTGGGTGACGGATGGGTGCACTTCGACGCGCCGGCCGGCATGCTGATCCCCGATTCCGTTGCGACCACCGTATCGACAGCTTTTCGCAGGTCTGGCGCCAGCACGGCGGGCGCGCACCCGTCGGCGCGGCGCAGCGCCGCCGTCTTGGAGGCGGCGCGGGCGGCGGTGGCCGATCTGTTCAACGCCGACCCGGCGGGCGTCGTGCTGGGCGCCGATCGCGCCATCCTGTTGTCGTCGCTGGCCGAAGCGTCGTCCTCGCGGGCCGGCCTGGGCTACGAGGTGATCGTCAGCCGCCTCGACGACGAGGCCAACATCGCGCCCTGGCTGCGGGCCGCGCACCGCTACGGCGCCAAGGTGAAGTGGGCCGAGGTCGACATCGAGACCGGTGAGCTGCCGACGTGGCAGTGGGAGAGCCTGATCGGGAAGTCGACCCGGCTGGTCGCGGTCACCTCCGCGTCGGCGACGCTGGGCACGGTCACCGATCTGCGGGCGATGACCAAGCTCGTGCACGACGTCGGCGGGTTGGCGGTGGTCGACCATTCCGCCGCCGCGCCGTACCGATTGCTCGACGTCAAAGAAACCGACGTCGACGTGGTGGCGGTGAACGCTCTCGCGTGGGGCGGTCCGCCGATCGGGGCGATGGTGTTTCGCGATCCCGCGCTGATCAACACGTTCGGCTCGGTTTCGACCGACCCCCACGCCACCGGCCCGGCGCGCCTGGAGGTTGGCGCGCACCAGTTCGGCCTGCTGGCCGGCGTGGTCGCCAGCGTCGAATACCTTGCGGCGCTTGACGAGTCCGCTCGCGGCAGCCGACGGGAACGCCTGTCGGTGTCGATGCAGTCCGCCACCTCGTACCTGAACCGGGTCTTCGACTACCTGATGGTGTCGTTGCGGTCACTGCCGTTGGTGATGGTGATCGGCCGCCCCGAAGTGCGGATACCGGTGGTCAGTATCGCCCTGCACGAGGTGCCCGCCGAGCGGGTGGTGCAGCGCTTGGCGGACAACGGCATCCTGGCCATTTCCAACGAGAGTTCGCGCGCGCTCGAGGTACTGGGCGTCAACGACGTCGGCGGCGCCGTCACGATCGGCCTGGCGCATTACTCGACGACGGCCGAGGTCGACCAGCTGGTGCGTGCGCTGGCGTCGCTCGGCTGAATCCCGGGCGGCGCCGCGAGCGTAACGTCACCGCGAAACTACGGCCCGTGGATTCGCGGTGACGTTACGCTCGCGAGCCGGATACGGTCAGCACGACCTTGCCCGACACCTTCCCCGACACCAGCTGTTGGTGCGCGTCGGCGGCCTGCTGGATGGGCAGGCGCGCGCCGATGATCGGCCGCACTCGCCCGTCGGCGATCATCGGCCACACCGAGGCCGTCACCGCCGCCACGATTTCGCTCTTGCTGTGTGGCCCGCTCACCGGGCGGCCCCGCAGCGTGGTGCCGATCACCCGCGCCCGCTTGGCGAGCAGCTTGCCGAGGTTGAGCTCGCCCTTCACCCCGCCCTGCATGCCGATGACGACCAGCTGTCCGTCGTTGGCCAGGGCGTCGATATTGCGGTCCAGGTAGGCGGCGCCCATGATGTCGAGGATCACATTGGCCCCTGTGGCGCCGTCGGTCTCCGCCCGCAGCCGCGCGACGAAGTCCTCGTCGCGGTAGTTGATGGTGATCTCGGCTCCCAGCCTGCGACAAAGCTCCAGCTTCTCGGCCGATCCGGCGGTGACGGCCACCCGCGCGCCCAGCGCCCGTGCGACCTGGATCGCGTGGGTGCCGACGCCGCTGGCCCCGCCGTGCACCAGCAGTAGCTGGCCCTCGCCCAGGTGAGCGGTGAGCACCAAATTCGACCAGACCGTGCAGGCGACTTCCGGGAGTCCGGCGGCGTCGACAAGGTCGACACCGTCCGGAATCGGCAGCACCTGACCGGCGGGAACGGCGACGTGTTCGGCATAGCCGCCGCCCGCCAACAAGGCGCAAACTTCTTGTCCGACAGCCCATTTCGTGACATCCGAGCCCGCTTCGGTGACGATACCGGACACCTCCATGCCGATGATCTCACTGGCTCCGGGCGGGGGCGGATACCTACCGGCGGCCTGCAGCACGTCGGCCCGGTTGACGCCGGCCGCGGCGACCTTGATCAGTACCTCGCCCGGCCCGGCGACGGCGTCGGGAACCTCTTGCCACGAAAGTTGATCGG
Organism: Mycobacterium malmoense; assembly: GCF_019645855.1. Classification (NCBI taxonomy): domain Bacteria; kingdom Bacillati; phylum Actinomycetota; class Actinomycetes; order Mycobacteriales; family Mycobacteriaceae; genus Mycobacterium; species Mycobacterium malmoense. The sequence goes on along the minus strand of NZ_CP080999.1, from coordinate 5,160,449 downwards.
GGGATTCGGCGACGACGGCGCGCATGCCGGCCACGCTACTAGTCCCGCTACCCTTGTCTAGCCTTGTTCATGGTGGCGTGGCAGAGCGGCCTAATGCACTCGCCTTGAAAGCGAGAGACGGCTAACACCGTCCGGGGGTTCAAATCCCTCCGCCACCGCGGCGCCGGCTCAATCGGTCGGGATCTCGGCGGCGATGGTGTCCATCAGCGCGGTGTAGCGGCGCGCCTCGGGATCGCGGCCGGGCTTGCCGCTGCTGACCACACCGGCGGTCAGGCCGCGCGGGGGGTCGGCCCAGAGGGCGATGTTGGTGAGGCCGAGGTGACCGAACGCGGCCGGCGCGTTGCGCCCGAACGGCCCGAACCGCTTCGTCCCGAGGATGAACCCGGTGCCCCAGCGTGCCGGCTGCAGGCCGATCGCGAAATCCGGTCGCAGACGCCGGCACTCCTGCACCGCGCCGCGTAGCGTTTCCGGGCTCATCACTCGCACCCCGTCGAGTTCGCCGCCCCGGCGCCAGATTTCGGCGAACCGCGACAGCTCGTTCGCGGTCGACACCGTGTTGGACGACGGGACCACGGTGGTGAGGAAACCCGGAGTGTTGGTGTACGGGATGATCTCGTGCACGGTTCCGCCGATCGCCCTGCGGAAGATCTGCGCGATCACCGGCGGCAACGGCCGACCGGTGGGGTGGCTCGGCGCGACCAGCGGAAGGTCGTCCTTGGCGACGCCGAAGTTCGTCCAGCGAAAGCCCAGCGGATCGAGGATCTCGCCGGCCAGGATCTCGCGGATCTCCTCGTCGGCGGCCGCATAGACGATCTCGCGCATCAGCGGACCCCACGTCAGCGCGTGGTAGATGTGTACCAGCCCGGGCCGGTAGAACGGTCGCAGCTGACCGAGCATCTGTTGGGCGTACTCGTGGTCATCCGCGCGACGGAGGTCCGGCTTGGGGCCGGTCGGAAACGGGACCCCCGCGCTGTGGGTCAACACGTGCCGGATCGTGGTGCGGTCCTTGCCGTGGCTGGTGTAGCTCGGGATGTAGTCACAGACGCGATCGTCGAGCGAGAAGACCCCTCTCTCGACGAGCATGTGCACGACGGTCGCGGTCATGGCCTTGGCCGCCGAGTACACGCAGAACGGCGTGTCGGTCGTGACCGGGATCTTCTCGGCGTCGGGCGGATCGGTGGGTGCGTTGCCCCAGCCGTGGCCGATCGCGCGATTGAGCACGACGCGACCGTGCCGCCGGATGCACAGCTGGATCGCCGGGTGCATACCGGCCCGATACCAGTGCCGCGTGGCCCGCCAGATCCGTTCGACGGCAGCGCTGTCGACGTCGGAGTGGTCCTCTTCGCCGATGGCCGTGACGGAGTCCAGGTCGACCGGGACGCGGATCTTGCCGTCTGCGGTGTTCGCCACCTCCGCGAGGGTACGTGGCGGCCGGTGAGGGTGCTTTATTCGCCGGTGAACTGCGGCGGACGCTTGGCGAACGCCGCCGAGATGCCCTCGGTGAGGTCCTTGGACGGCAGGAAGGCCGCATTCCACGTCGCGACGTAACGCAGGCTTTCCGAGACCGCTGAAATGCGTTGTTGGTCAAGGACATCCTTGATTCCGTGGACGGTCAACGGTGGATTGGCGGCGATCTCCGCGGCGGCGGCGTGGGCCGCGGCCAGCGTCGTGTCGGCGTCCTCGTACACGTCGTTGACCAGACCGATCTTCGCGGCGCGGGCCGCGTCGATGTCCTTCCCGGTCAGGGCGAGTTCTCGCAGGTGGCCGTCGTTCAAGATCAGCGGCAGCCGGGCCAGGCTGCCCATGTCGGCGACGATGGCCAGCTTGACCTCACGCACCGAGAATTTGGCGTCGGCGCTGGCGTAGCGGATGTCCACCGCGGAGATCAGGTCGACGCCGCCGCCGATGCACCAGCCGTGCACGGAGGCGATGGTGGGGGTGCGGCAGTCCGCGACGGCATTGATCGCCTTCTGCATTCGCAGTATCTCGGCGTGGAAGTCGGTGCGGGCGCGGGCCAGCGCGCCGTCGGCCAGCAGTGGGGTGAACGAACCACCCATCGCGGGCACGTCCAGGCCGTAGCTGAAATTCTTGCCCGACCCGGTGATGACGATGGCCCGCACGTCGCGGTCGGCGTCCAGCGTCGCGAACACCTCCGGCATCTCCGCCCAGAACGCGGGCCCCATCGCGTTGCCCTTGCCCGGTCCGATCAGCGTCACCCGCGCAACCTGGTCTTTGGTTTCGACGGTGACGGATTCGTATGTTTGGCCCATATCGAGACCGTAGCGTGGCGAACATGCCTCCCGATTTGCGACCCGGACCAGATTCCCCGCCGACGGACGAGCTGCAAAGCGCCGAAGCCACGCTCGGTGTGCTGCAGCGGGTCCTGCACACCATCGCCGGCGACGACATGTCCCGCCAGACCCCGTGCACCGACTTCGACGTGACGCAGTTGACCGGACACTTGCTGAGGTCGATCGCGGCCCTCGGTGGCATGGTGGGCGCTGATATTCCGGAACGCGAGGAAAGCGATTCGGTGGAGCGGCAGGTCGTCGCCGCGGCCCGGCCGGCCTTGGATGCCTGGCACCGCCGCGGCCTGGACGGCACCGTCCCGTTCGGCAAAGGTGAGATGCCGGCCAAGGGCGCGTGCGCCGTCTTTTCGATCGAATTCTTGGTCCACGCTTGGGATTACGCCGCCGCGGTGGGACGCGACGTCGAGGCGCCGGAACCGCTGGCCGAATACGTGCTGGGGTTGGCGCATGACGTCGTCAGGCCGGAGCTACGCGGCAAGGGCGGGTTCGACGATCCGGTCGAGGTGCCCGCGGACGCTGGGGCGCTGGACAAGCTGATCGCGTTCACCGGCCGCAACCCGGCCGTATGACCAGGGCCTTGAGTGTGAACTCAGGGCTTTCGGTGTGCGCCTGCGGCTTCCAGTGTGAGCTCAGGGCTTTGCCTGTGAACTCAGGGCGGGATTTTCGCGATTTTCCCGCCCTGAGTTCACACGCAAAGCCGTCACCGCACACTCAACGGCGCGCGAGCTACATCCGTTCCAGGTAGAAGTAGTAATATCGGCCGTCATCCAGGACGCCCTTGCCGTTCATGATGCCCATCACCGCGCCATCGTCGATCTTCTTGAAATGATCGTGCACGGGTTGGCCGTCGTAGACCATGGTGGCGGTGACCTCGCCGCGGAACTCCTCGAGCCACAGGCTGGCCTCGCCCTTGCCCATCGCCACGTTGGAAAACTTGTTCCCGTCGGCGTCCAGACAGACCAACGGCTGCACGTCGCCGGCCGACCTGAAGGTCTTGCCGAACCAGCGGGCCTTCTCCAACCGGCCGTTCATCTTGTGGCCGGTAAGAAACTCGCCGCCCTGCCACTCACCGATCATCCCCTCGATGGTCGCGGGCTGCAGGGTCGCCCAGAATTCGTCGAGCTCCGCATCGTCGATGCGGCCGCCGCGTTCCTTGAGCTCGGTAAACTTCTTGCGGGCCAAGCTCATTCGTTTACTCCTGTGATTCCGTGCGGGCAATCCAGTCGCGGGCAAACCGCAGCAGGGCGTCGTTTTCGTCCGGCGCCCCAATGGTGACCCGGACACCGTCGGTGCCGTACGGGCGGACCACGATCCGGGCGTCGGCGGCGCGTTCGACGAAGTCCATGGTGCGCGGTCCCAGCGGCAGCCAGACGAAGTTGGCCTGCGTCGGCGGCAGGGTGAACCCGGCGCCCCGCAGACCGGCGGCGACCCGGGCACGCTCGGCGACCACCGCGTCGGTGCGGGCCAACAGCTCGCCGGCCGCGTCCAGTGAGGCGATGGCGGCGGCCTGCGAGACGTTCGTCACGGAGAACGGCACATAGACCTTGTCCAGGGCGGTGATCAGTTCGGGATGGCCGATCGCGTAGCCGACGCGGAGGCCCGCCAGCCCGTACGCCTTCGAAAAGGTCCGCAACACAACGACATTGCTGCGGGCCCGGGCCAGCTCCAGGCTGTCGGGCACCAGGCCGTCGCGGATGTATTCGACGTAGGCCTCGTCGATGGCGATGAGAATGTGCGACGGCACCGCGGCAACGAAGCGGGCCAGTGCGTCCGGATCGACGACCGTGGACGTCGGGTTGTTGGGGTTGCAGACGAAAATCAACCGGGTGCGGTCGGTGATCGCGGCGAGCATCGCGTAGAGGTCGAACGCGTGGTCGGTCAGCGGCACTTTGACGGCGGTCGCGCCGGCGACCTGGACCAGCGGCGGATAGAGCTCAAAGCTGCGCCACCCCATCACCACCTCGTCGCCGGCCGAGGCGGTGATTTGAACGAGCTGCTGGCACAGACTGACCGAACCGCACCCGACCGCGACGTGCTCGGGAGCGAAATCCGGACCGAGGTGTTTGGCCAGCGCCGCCTTGAGTTGCACGCAGGCGCTGTCGGGGTAGCGGTTGACGATGTCGGTGGCCCGCTCGACGGCCGCGCGAACGCTGGGCAGCGGGCCGAACACCGTCTCGTTGCTGGCCAGTTTGATCGAGCCTGGGACCGTCTTGCCGGGGACGTAGACCGGCAGCCCGACCAACTCGGGTCGCAGGCGGGCGGTCACTTCGACAGCATATGTCGGCGCTGTGTACGCTATGCCTCCGGCGGTTCGGGGATAGCTGAAAGGGGTCGGGTACCCTCAGGAAGTCCGATGGAGGCGTGCCAGAGCGGCCGAATGGGGCTCACTGCTAATGAGTTGTCCCCCTTTAAGGGGACCGGAGGTTCAAATCCTCTCGCCTCCGCCACGCAGGACAACTGAAGACAGGCGCCCGTAGCTCAACGGATAGAGCATCTGACTACGGATCAGAAGGTTGGGGGTTCGAATCCCTTCGGGCGCGCTCACTACCTGCGGAAATGCAGCAGACACGCCCTAGCCGCTCACGAAGTTGTCACAACTCGCGCCAAACTCTGCGCGTTGTCGGCCAGCGCGCCGTCTTCGCGGGCGAGCAGCACCGGCGAAAGCGCTTTGCACTTCTGGATTTTGGTGAGACTTGATTTGATGTAGGGGTTGCCCGGGATCTCTGCTGCCTTCTGGCGCACGGTTGGACGGTCGTCGGCGTCGCGAAGGTCAGTGACCGGACACCTGACGGTTCCGCTACTTCTGTTGACCGCCACGATCCGAGACCGACCTCGAGATGTACATCGCCGGCACGCAGCATACCGGCGGCACCGTGACTCGCGAGATCATGCTGTAGCCATTGATACGACCCCGCCACAGCAAGCGCAGCGCTCATGGGTTGCCGAGACCCGAGCCTCCTCCTGGCTCCCTACAAAGTCCGACGGACCGACAACGGCGGTCCACCCACGACCCGCCGATATGCTGGCGGAAGTGCGGAAACACATCAATATGATTCAATTTAGTTATGTCTGACTGTGGCCAGGTTGTGCCGCATGTGCGGCTACACAGGGTTCGCCGGACGTGACGGTCGCGGTGTGGGTAAAGGTCTACGATGGCATTGCACTGGCGACCGACTCGGCGACAACAGTCCAGCTCCCTGGCAGCCACCAGGTCTACAACAACGCTGACAAGATCTTCCATCTGCATCGTGAATTGCCGATTGGTGCCATGACATGGGGATTGGGCCAGATCGGGCCAGCGAGCATCTCTACGGTGTCAAAGAGCCTACGGCTGCGATTCATGGGACGGGACCCGTTGAATCCCCACTGGGAACTGGACGAGAACTACACCATCGAGGGTGTCGCGAACCGTGTTGCAGACATGTTCTGTCAGGCCCTGAAGCAAACTGGCATAACGAGCTGGCCCGGTCAGCTTGGATATCTAGTAGCCGGCTATTCCGCAGGATCTGATCAGCCCGAAGTGTGGAAGCTTGAGTTTCAGGGCAGTTGCAGCAAACCCCCGGACCCGAAGCTCGAGCAGTCAACCGACCAATATGGTTAGCGTGCATACGCGCAGCCAGACGCTATAGACCGACTCTTTCAGGGCTACGACGGGCGGCTGAAGGGGGCGCTCCTGGCCGTCACCGATCCCGCAAACCACTCAGCCGTAGAGGCGCTGCTTCAGCAGCAACACAGAATGCCGCTGCACGTTGCCATGCCCTTACCCGACGCCATCGGTCTCGCCAAGTTCATGGTGGAGACCACATCTGGTTATAGTCACTTCAATCTAGGTCCGGATACTGTGGGCGGACCGGTCGAAGTAGCCGGAATCAGTCTCCACGAGGGATTCAAGTGGATAGCGAGGAAGCACTACTTCTCCACCGACCTCAATAAGGGAGAGATCCAATGAGTAGCCACCACCTTCTCACTTTCAATGCCCGATCGCCGTCTGGTGGCGCAGCGCAGCATCCTCAACCAAACGGCGATTCCAGGGATAGCGAATTCCGTTCGGGTGGTCAGACTTTCGAAACACCTCAGCGACCGTCGGTGTCAGTACCGCGCCCGCGCCCACACTCGTCGGGCCAACCCCGCGGCGGGGGTCAGGGTTCCCGATAGTCTTTTAGGGGTGCCGGCGACGCCTCGGGCTAGCCCGGGTAATTACTGCACGTGAGTTGCAACGAATACCTATCGTGCGACATGCCGGTCAGCTCTCGTTATCGATAAGCGTGAGCGCCCGTTCGAACAGGTGCACCGTGGCCGCGTGCAGTTGGTCGCCGACCTCTTTTTCGGCCTTGCCCGCGCAGGCTCGGGCCAGGGTGCCCTCGATCACGATGCCGAGCTTGAAACAGGCCAGCACGGTGTACCAGGTGATGTGCGACAGGTCGCGGGTGGTGTTGGCGGCATAGCGCTGGAACAGGTCGTCGGTGCTGGCCAGCCCGTCCTGGCCGCCCAGGGCGTGGCTGAACACGGCGGACCCGTCGGGCTGGCGCCACGTGGCCAGCAGCCAGCCCAGATCGAGCAGCGGGTCACCGATCGTGCACATCTCCCAGTCGACGATGGCGACGACGTCCGGCCCGGTGCGGGAAAACATCACGTTGGCGGCGTGGTAGTCGCCGTGCATGATGCCGGGCGTCCACACCGTCGGCCGGCGGCGCTCCAGCCAGGCCGCGACCCGCTCGATCCCCGGGATCTCCGGCCCCGGGTAATTCTCGTACTCCCGATAGGACTCCAGCTCGGAAAGCCAGCGCGGCACTTGGCGTTCCAAAAAGCCGGCCGGTTTGCCGAAATCGGCGAGGCCGACGGCGACGTGGTCGACGGCGCCCAGCTTGGCCAGCGCGTCGGCCATCGACAGCCCCATCTGGAACCGCACAGCGGGATCGCCCGCGTGCAACGGCGGCAGGCCCTCGCCGGCGTTGAATCCGTCGACCGGCTCCATCAGGTAGAACACCGCGTCGCCGAGCACGCTGGGGTCGTCGCAGGTGGCGATCAGGTGCGGGTGCGGCACGTCGGAGCCGGCCAGCGCGGCAAGGACCGTGGTTTCCCGCAGGATCACGCTGTTGCTGCGCGGACGCAGGTGCCGCGGGCCGCGCCGCAGCACATAGGGACGTCCGGCCCGGGCGAAGCGCAGCATGACGTTCTGCGTTCCGCCGGTGACGGCGGACACGTCCTCCAGCGGGCCCTCGCCCAATCCTTGCCGCGACATCCATTCCGCCACGGCGTGAAGATCCACTTTCGGGTCCAGCTGGTCCACGCGGTGAAAACCTACTCCGCCGGCGGCTCGAGCCGCCCGGCCGTCCGGGAAAAGCCTATGCCACCGGCCCGCCCGTCGAAGGCTGGAACAATAGTATGTGCAACTAACTGACTTTCGGCCTGGAAGGGAAATGGCGATGCCGCGTACCGACAACGATTCCTGGGACATCACCCAAAGCGTGGGAGCCACCGCACTGGGTGTCGCTGCGGCCCGAGCCGCCGAGACCGAGAGCGAGAATCCGCTCATCAACGACCCGTTCGCGCGCGTGTTCGTGGACGCCGCGGGCGACGGGATGTGGAGCATCTACGCGGATCCCAAGCTGCTAGCCAAGGCGATGGAGCTGGAACCGGATGTGCGGACGCGGATCCAGCTGATGATCGACTTCATGGCCACGCGGACGGCGTTTTTCGACGAATTCTTTCTCGGCGCGGCCGACGCCGGCGTTCGGCAGGTGGTGATCCTGGCGGCCGGCCTGGACGCGCGTACCTGGCGGCTGCCATGGCCCGACGGCACGGTCGTCTACGAGCTGGACCAGCCCAAGGTGCTGGAGTTCAAGTCCAACACGCTGCGCGAGCACGGCGCGCGGCCGAGGGCTCAATTGGTGAACGTGCCGATCGATCTGCGCCAGGATTGGCCGAAGGCATTGCAAGAGAACGGATTTGATGCGTCGAAACCGGCCGCCTGGTCGGCCGAAGGGCTTGTGCGTTACCTGCCGGCGCAGGCGCAGGACCTGTTGTTCGAGCGCATACATGCGCTCAGCGCACCGGGCAGCTGGCTGGCTTCCAACGTGCCCGGCCAGGGTTTCACCGATCCCGACCGGATTCGGCGCCAGCGTGAGGACATGCAGCGGATGCGGGCCGCGGCCGCCAAGCTGGTTAGCGCCGAGATAACGGATTTCGACGACCTCTGGTATCCCGAGGAACGCACGCCCGTCGACGGCTGGCTGCGCGAGCGTGGCTGGGACGTGTCGGCGGCAACGTTCGAGGAACTGATGGCTCGCTATGGCCGCAGCGTTCCCGAAGACGCCGAGGACGCGATGCCCCCCACGCTCTACATATCCGCGCGGCGGCAAGCTTAGCCCCAATCGGAGGGCGTGATGACGATCCGCTGGTCGCTGGCGGTGTCGTTCCACGCGGCCTCGACGTCGGCGAGCGGCACGGCGCGGGTGTCGAGTTTGAAGGTGCCGCCGGTGATTTCGCCGGCCAGGGTGCGCAATTCGGCCAGGATGTCAGAGATCGGGACCGACCCCTGGCCGCTGCCCACGATCTGTAGGCGGATGGCGCGCAGCGCCGCGGACGGAATCTCGGCCGATGTGCCGGCGACCGAGCCGATCTCGATCCAGGTGAGGGGCTTTCCGGGGTCGGAACGATTGCGGGCGATGGCGATGCCGGTCATCACCTCGGCCGTGATCGGACCCCAGAGGTAGTCGATGACGACATCGACATCGCGCGCCACCCGAGCGAGATCGCTTACCGCAGAGGCGCTGTCGAGTCGGACGGTGGCGTCGGCACCGAGACCGCTCAGCGTCGAGAGCCGCCGAGCGTCGCGTCCGGCGCCGATGACGTGGCTGGCTCCAAGGCGCTTGGCGACCTGCACGGCCATGCGACCCGCGCTGCCGGTGGCGCCAAGAACCAGGACCGTTTGGCCGGGCTCGAACTCGATGCGCCGGCGAAGGGCGATCCACGCGGACATGACGGGATTCATCGCCGCGGCCACCAAAATCGGATCGGCACCCTCTGGCAGAACGACGCTGCGGCGCCGGTCGACGACGGTCTGCTCGGCCATCGCGCCCATCGTGGTATCGGGCAGGACGAAGTAGCGCAGACTCCCGTCGGGAGCGCGCCCCACCCCGTCGATGCCGGGCACCAGGGGCAGCTCCCCGGAACTGGTGTAATGCGAGCCGTCGGCCTGCGAGCGCACCCGGGGATGCAGGCCGACGGCGACGACGTCGACCAGGATCTCGTCGGGAGTTTGCGGGGTAGGGCGAGGGAACTCCCGGTAGGCCGGCGGCCTGTCGAACGCGGTGACAACGGCTGCGTGCATCTTGCTTCTCCTCAACCAAGTCAACCCAAATTTAGATGGTAACACGAACTATATTAGATGGCATTACGAACTAATGCAAGGTAGGGTTGTGCCATGGATACCGCCGATGACCTTCGGGACAGCCTGGTGCAAGTGTCATTCGCGGTGATCGCGGTGCTGAACCGCGTTGCCGCCGAACACGATCTGTCGCTGACGCAACTGCGTGTCCTGGGGATACTGCGTGACCGGGAACCCACGATGGCCGAACTCGCGACCTATCTCGGACTGGAGCGCTCGACGGTCAGCGGCCTCATCGACCGGGCGCTCCAGCGCGGCCTGGTGCGAAAAAGCGCCGACTCCGCCGACGGCCGCTCGGTGCGGATCGGCCTTACGGCTGAGGCGCAAGGTGTGAAAACCCGGGTCATTGCCGAGATCGGTCAACTCATGGCGCCGCTGACCGACCGTCTTACCCCGGGCGAGCAGAAGCGGTTGACCGCCCTGCTGACGAAGGTCCTCGACCAGTGACGTGCCGCTAGCTTCCGGCCGCCGCTTGCAGGCCTTCCACGTCGGTCTTGATCGCCGCGATCGCGTCGACGGGCGTGAGGTATTGGCCCTGGCTGTTCTTGCCAAGTTGGGGCCAGCCGGCACCGTTGGGCCCGCGCAGTTGGTCCCAGATGTCGCGGACCTTGCTCAACAGTTCGGCTTGCTCGTCGTCGGTGAGCGCCATCAACCATCCTCCATTCGTAGCGATGCCGCAGGCGGCGGCAAACCCTTGCGGTGTCAGCCCGTCGGCGGAGTTCATGTCGCAATTGCCGAACGGCGGGCATCCCTGCGGCAGATTGGGGCTGAAGCCCGTGCCGTTGGTGTATTGGTGCGCGACTTGGCCCGGGAGGTCCGGATCGGACCCGTAACCCGCCGCGATGACCCGCAACCCGTCGGGCCGTGTCCGCCACATGTTGTCGAAGTCATAAGCGTTGGCATAACCGATGATTCGCGCGGGCGAGCCGGCGTAGTCGGCCAGGTTCCAGTACAGGTTGTTGATCCAGCTTGAGCCGTCGCCGGGTGGGTTGCCTCCCGATTCGACGTCGAGCATCAGCGCGACCCGCGGGTGCAGGCCGCCGCCGGCGTCGATCATCGAACGCACGGTGTCGGCATTGTCCGACCAGTTCGGGCGCGCGTAGGTGTAGACGATCCCGAACGTCATGCGTCCGCTGTCCAAGGCGGCGCGCGTCCACGCATAATTGGCGGCGAAGTTGTGATCTTGATAAGTGCCGTCGCAGACCCGAATCGACAGCACCCGGTACGGATACGAGTCATCCACGGGCACTTGAAATTCGGAGATGTCAGCGAACAGTGTGTCGGTCACGGCATCTCGCCTCGAAAGTCATTCCGGGCGTGACACATCGTGAATCCCCCTTCGCCGCAACATCACTCGTCATGCTACAGATCGGAACGTCTTGTGGAAGGACGGTAATGTTGCCGCTATGGCCGAAAGATCTGCCCGGGTAAGCGACGTGCATCGAATCGCCGCGTCGATGCCGCACGTCAAGCGCTTGGAGGGCCCGAAGGGAAACTCCATTTATCAGGTGGGCGGAAAGTCGTTCGTGTTCTTCCGGACTCCCCAGCCCGACGCGGCCGACCCGGACACCGGCGAACGCTACGCCGACGTGGTCATGCTCTGGGTCGAGTCGGAGAACGACAAGCTGGCGCTTATCCAGGATCCGTCGTCGCCGTTCTTCACCACGAGCCATTTCGACGGGCATCCGTCGGTATTGGTGCGGGCCGGCCGACTGTCGGAGATCACGACGACGGAGTTAGCCGAGCTGATTCAGGACGCATGGCTGTCGCGGGCGTCCAGGAAGCGGGCCGCGGCGTGGCTGGCCGACCATAGCTAGCGTGCCCGGCTTCGTTTTGCCATGGCGCCAAAGGCGGCTGCTTGAATCCAGCAATGTTTAGACATGAGTTCAACGGGTAACGCTAGGCGGACGGGAAGTCTTCTCGAAACACAACTGGAGGTCACCATGCGTGGTCGCGGAGTGATCGGCGCGATTGTCCTGGCGTGGCTGCTCATCGGAGCCTTCGCGGCGTACCAGCGCGACTACTTCAAGGGTGGGTCAACAAGTTGTGTCACGGCGGGAAACATCGCGCTGACGGTGATCGCGGGGCCCTTGAACTACGCGGGCGTCAACCCGAAAGTCAAGGATTGCCATCTACCACAGCCCAGTTCGATGCCCGGTTAAAGCCCGGTGGCCCAGAACCCCTTACGCAAAGGAAGTTGTCATGATCATCGTAGGCGCGGTCTTGCTTGTCCTCGGATTTGTCTTCGGCATCCATTTGTTATGGGTGCTTGGCATCGTCTTGCTCGTCATCGGTGCGGCGTTGTGGATCATGGGTTCGGTGGGCCGCCCGGTCGCCGGCCGGCGCTACTGGTACTAGGCATTTCACAGGACACGCATAGCAATTCCATAGCGTTGGCCCAGCCGGGTGCGGATACTGGAACTTGTGACGCAGTCTCGAGCCTCGGCAGAGCGGGTTGTCATGTGTCGTGCCGACGGCAACCCGATCAACGTTCTCGTCGTCGACGACGAGCCCGTCTTGGCCGAGATGGTGTCGATGGCATTGCGGTACGAGGGCTGGAACATCTCCACCGCGGGCGACGGATCGTCGGCGATCGCGGCCGCCCGCGCCCAACGGCCCGACGTGGTCGTTCTCGACGTGATGCTGCCCGATATGAGTGGGCTTGACGTCCTGCACAAGCTTCGCGAAGAGAACCCGCAGCTGCCGGTGTTGCTGCTGACGGCCAAGGACGCGGTGGAAGACCGCATCGCCGGGTTGACCGCGGGCGGCGACGACTACGTCACCAAACCGTTCAGCATCGAAGAGGTGGTGTTGCGGTTGCGGGCGCTGTTGCGGCGCACCGGAATAACGACGGTGGACAGCGGGGCACAGCTGGTGGTCGGAGACCTGGTGTTAGACGAGGACAGTCACGAGGTGACGCGTGCCGGCGAACCAATCTCGTTGACCTCCACCGAGTTCGAGCTGCTGCGTTTCATGATGCGCAACGCCAAGCGGGTGTTGAGCAAGGCCCAGATCCTTGACCGGGTGTGGAGCTACGACTTCGGCGGCCGGTCCAACATCGTCGAACTCTACATTTCCTACCTGCGCAAGAAGATTGACAACGGTCGCGACCCCATGATCCATACACTGCGCGGCGCGGGCTATGTCCTCAAGCCGGCCCGCTAGCCCACGGCGCGCCTGGTCTCTTCGGCTGCGGCTGCTGGTCGGGCAGATCCTGGTTCTCGCCATCGTATGCGTCGGCATCACCGCGGCGACCGAACTGGCGCTGCAACACCACCTCGTGACGCAGCTCGACGTGCAGCTCGCCGGGGCCTCCTACCGGTCGGCACTGATGTACCCCGAACCGAAACATCCGGGCTGGCACCACGAATCGCACTTCTACCCGAGGCCGGGCCCCGGTCCGCGGTTCCTCGATGCCCCGGGCCAGCCGGCGGGGATGGTGGCCGCGGTGATCAACCATGGCAAGGTCGTTGACGCCGGCTACCTGACCGGCGCCGGTTCCCGGGCCGCGTTAACCCCAACCGCGCAAGCCCAACTGGAACAGATTGCCGGCAGCCGCACGCCGGTGACCCTGGACCTCAACGACCTCGGCCGATACCGGGTGGTCGCCGCGCCGAGCCGAAGCGGCGGCGACGTCATCGTCACCGGCCTGTCGATGTCCAACGTCGACGCCACCATGATCCGGATGCTGATCATCCTTGGGATCGTCACGGTGATCGCGCTGGTCGCCGCGACCACCGCCGGCGTCATCATCATCAGGCGGGCGCTGGAGCCGCTGCGCCGCGTCGCGCAAACCGCGAGCGAAGTCGTCGAACTTCCGTTGGACCGCGGCGAGGTCGAGCTGCCGGTGCGGGTGGCCGAATCCGACGCGAACCCGGCCACCGAGGTGGGTCAGCTCGGGTCGGCGCTGAACCGGATGCTCGACCACATCGCGGCGGCGCTGTCGGCGCGGCAGGCCAGCGAAACCCGGGTCCGGCAGTTCGTCGCCGACGCCAGCCACGAACTGCGCACCCCGCTCGCCGCGATACGGGGCTACACCGAACTCGCCCAACGCATGGGCCAGGACGGCGGGGACCGCGAGGCGGTGGCGCACGCGATGAGCCGGGTGGCATCGGAGACCGAGCGGATCACCCGCCTCGTCGAGGACCTGCTGCTGCTGGCCCGCCTGGACTCCGGCCGGCCGCTGGAACGCGAACCGGTGGATCTGTCGAGGTTGGCGGTTGACGCGGTCAGCGACGCACACGTCGCCGGACCGGATCATCAGTGGGAGCTTGACCTGCCCGAAGAACCCGTGGTCGTCACCGGTGATGCGGCGCGGCTGCACCAGGTGTTGACGAACCTGCTTGCCAACGCCCGCGTGCACACCGCCGCCGGCACTGTCGTGACGACGCGATTGAGTGCCGAGCCGACGCACACCGTGCTGCAGGTGGTCGACAACGGCTCCGGCATTCCGGCAGCGCTTCAATCGGAGGTTTTCGAGCGGTTCGCCCGCGGCGATTCCTCGCGCTCCCGTAAAGGCGGCAGCACCGGGCTGGGGCTGGCGATCGTCTCGGCGGTCGTCAAGGCGCACAACGGAACGATCACGGTGGACAGCTCGCCCGGTCGTACCGAGTTCACGGTGCGGTTGCCAGTCAACGGGTGGAAACCACCCGCTTCGAACGACTAGGTCACCGAGCTAGGGCTAGGAGCAGGTCACGTCGATTTCGAACGGCTTGCTCACCGGTTGCATGGGGTTGGCCATGTCGACCCCGGTGGCGGTGCCCGTGATCTTGTAGGCGTTGCCGTTCTTGGTGGCCGAGGCGTTGCCCTGGCCGGTACCCGACGCGTAGGCGAGCGTCACGCCGTTGACGTTGCCGAGCCCGACGGACTTCACCTGCGGAGGGTTGGCATCGGTGACCACGGCGGCGATGCCGGTCGCGGCCCCACCGATCGCGATGTTGACGTTGCCGCCCGCAGAGGTGCACACGACCGAGCCGCTGACGTTCTGGTCCTTGCCGTCGATGATGACCTTCGTTCCGGCGGCCGTCGACGTGCTCGTGCCAGAGCTGGTGCCGGAGCCGCTCGTGGTCGACTTGTTGCTCGAACAGCCGGAAATGGCCGCGGCCAGGATTGCCGCTCCCGCTACCGCGACGGTTAGTCCACGCTTCACCTGTTCTCCTTTGCCCGGTCGTTGCGGTCCTCGGCATTGAGGGCCGTCAAGGCAGTATGCGGGTTTGCCGGGCCGCGCAGAAGAGGTTCGGCGAAATTGTTTTAAGCCGGTTCACCCGCCGGCTCTCAACGCGTCCTTTCGGAGAAGGGCGCGTGGATGGCAATGTGTTGCTGTGGACCACAAACCCCCCGCCGCGGTCATCGAGTCGGCGCATCGCGAACACGCCCTGCCGTTTCACGACACAGCGGATTTCGACAACGCCGACCGTGGATTCTTGGCGGCCCTGTCCCCGTGCGTCATCCGGGCGGCCGACGGCCGCGTGGTGTGGGACAACGACGCCTACTCCTTCCTCAACGGTGCCGCGCCGACGTCCGTGCACCCCAGCCTGTGGCGGCAATCGACCCTCGCCGCCAAACAGGGTCTTTACGAAGTGGTGCCGGGCATCTATCAGGTTCGCGGCTTCGACATCTCGAACGTCACCTTCGTCGAGGGGGAGACGGGAATCATCGTCATCGATCCGTTGATATCCACCGAGGTAGCCGCGGCGGCGCTGGCCCTGTATCGCGCCCACCGGGGCGGCGACCGCCCCGTCGTCGCGGTCGTCTACACCCACAGCCACGCCGACCACTTCGGCGGCGTCCTGGGCGTCACCTCGCAGGCCGACGTGGATGCCGGCGCCGTGGCCGTGCTGGCGCCGGAAGGCTTCGTCGAGCATGCGGTCCAGGAGAACGTCTACGCCGGGCCGGCCATGACGCGCCGCGCGACCTATATGTACGGCACCCTGCTGCCACGCGGCCCTCTGGATCAGGTGGGCTGCGGGCTCGGCCAGGCCCCGTCCACCGGCGAGGTGGCCATGATCGTGCCGACCATCGTCATCCGGGAGACCGGAGAGAAGCACACCATCGACGGCGTGGAGATCGAGTTCCAGATGGCGCCCGGCACCGAGGCTCCCGCCGAAATGCATTTCTATTTCCCGCGTTTCCGCGCATTGTGCATGGCCGAGAACGCCACCCACAACCTGCACAACCTGCTGACCCTGCGCGGCGCTTTGGTGCGCGACCCGCGCGCCTGGGCCGGCTACCTCACCGAGGCGATCGACACCTTCGCCGATCGCGCCGATGTGGTGTTCGCTTCCCACCACTGGCCAACCTGGGGACGGGACAGCATCGTCGAGTTCTTGTCGCTACAGCGCGACCTATACGCTTATTTGCACGACCAGACGCTGCGGTTACTCAACCAGGGCTACACCGGCGTGGAGATCGCCGAAATGTTCCAGATGCCACCGGCACTCGAACGGGCGTGGCACACCCACGGTTATTACGGGTCGGTCAGTCACAACGTCAAGGCCATTTATCAGCGCTACATGGGTTGGTTCGACGGCAACCCGGCCCGGCTCTGGCCGCATCCCCCGGAGGCCCTAGCTCCCCGCTACGTCGACGCGATGGGCGGGATCGACCGGGTCGTCGAACTTGCCAAAACGGCCTTCGATTCGGGCGACTTCCGTTGGGCGGTAACGCTGCTCGATCACGCGGTCTTCACCGACAGCGACCATGCCGTGGCGCGCGCGCTGTACTCCGACACGCTCGAGCAGCTGGCCTATGGCTCCGAAAACGCGACTTGGCGTAACTTCTTCCTCAGTGGCGCAAGCGAATTGCGTGACGGAAACTTCGGTACCGCGACCCAGGTCGCCTCGCCGACAATGCTTTCGCAGCTGACTCCGGAGCAGATCTTCGACGGCCTCGCCGTCCGCATCGACGGCCCGCGCAGCTGGGACCTCGATATCGCCATCGATATCACTTTCGCCGATTCGGCCACCAACTACCGGCTCACCCTGTGCAACGGGGTGCTCGTCCACCGCAAGGCGCCGGCCGACTCGGCGACGGCAACCGTTACGGTCAAGCTGGACAGCAAGTTTCGCCTCCTCGCGATGGTGATGGGCGACTTCACCTCACCGGGACTGGAAATATCGGGCGACCAGGCGGCGCTGCAGGCTTTGCTCGGTGTTGTCGACCGACCCGACCCGAATTTCAACATCGTCACGCCGTAGTAAGTACCGCGAGCAGACGCAAAATCGCCCAATTTCGCCTCGAAATAGGCGATTTTGCGTCTGCTCGCGGTACTAGCTCGCGGTACTAAGGCGCGACGTCGATGACCACCTTGCCCAGGGCCTTGCGCTCGGCCACGTGCCGCAGCGCCGCCGGGGTCTCGGACAAGGGGAATCGCGCGCCGATGTAGGGCCGGATCGTGCCGTCGGCGAACATCCGGGCCAGCTCTTGCATGTCGCGCGCGGCGTCGTCGGGTCGGTCGGCCATGAAGGTACGGATCTCCATGCCGCGGATCGTGATTCCCTTGAGCAGAACCAGATTGAGCGGGATGGACGGGATCGTGCCCGCGGCGTAGCCGAGCGTGACGAAGGTTCCGCCGCGGGTTAGGCCACGCAGCGCGGGCTCCGAATACGGTCCCCCCACGGGGTCGATGATCACCCGGGCGGCGTCGCCGGTGAGCTCACGGATGCGCGATTTCAGGTCTTCCCGGTCGTAGTCGACGGTGGCCGCCGCGCCGCGCCGCCGGCACAGTTCGAGCTTTTCGGGGCTGGACGCCGCCGCCAGCACCCGGGCTTTCATGGCCACCGCCAGATCGACGGCCGCCAGTCCCACCCCGCCGCCGGCACCCAGAATGACCACCCAATCACCTTGCGCCACTTCTGCTATCGACCGCAGCGCGTGATAGGCGGTGCGGTAGGTGACGCCGAATGCCGCTGCCGACGCGAAGTCGGCGCCGTCGGGTATGAGCGCCACCGATCCCGAGTCGAGCAGCGCTTGCTCGGCGAATGCCCCGGTCGGGATGGTCGCAAAGACGCGCTGCCCCGGACGAAAAGGGGCGCCTTCGCCGACCGCCACCACTTCACCGGCCAGTTCGCTGCCGGGGATGAACGGCACCGGAATCTTGATCTGGTACTTGCCGGCTATCAACAGCACGTCGGGGAAGTTGACCGCCGCGGCATGCACCCGGACCACCAGCTGGCCGGGGCCCGGGACGGGCTCGGCGACGTCGTCGATGACGAGATCTTCCGGCGGGCCATAGGAGTGGCAGACGACGGCGCGCATCAACCGATCCCCAGCCCGCGCAGGCAGAACCGCACCAGGTGCGCGATGTCGTCGCGGCCGGGCCGGTCGGCGGAGCCCACGTATCGTCGCATGGTTGCGGCGGTGCAGGAGAACACCGCCTCGACGTCGCGGTCGACGTCGTCACTGCCCAGCGCCGTGATGGGATCGGCGAGAAGATCCCGCAACGGCCGCATCATTTCCCGGTCGGCCGCAGGCCATTTGGTGGCGGCCGACATCTGCCCGGCCGCGGCGCGGCTCATGCTGATCAGGTGCGGGTCGGCGACCTGCGCCAGCGTGCCCTCGATCCAGCGAACGACCTGGTCCCGCGGCCCGGACTCCTTGGCCATCTGGTGTTGCAGATAGGACACGACGATGGCCACGCCGCGTTCCATGACCGCCAGGATCAGGTCGTCCTTGCCGGCGAAATACCGGTAGAACGCCTTGTTCGACGAGCCGGCCTCGGCGACGATGTCGCTGACCCGGGGCGGCTCGGGCGCGACCCGCTCCATCACCCGCACCGCGGCAGCCAGGATGCGTTCCACCTCCTCGGTTGCCTCCCGCTGACGGTCGTCGAGCGCCCGCTCGACGGCCGCGGTGACTCTGCTAGTTGTCAACGAGTTCACCGTATTTGGCGCGGGCGGCCTCGCGCCGGACGTCCAGCATTTCACTGGGCCACTCGCCATCTTCGGCCTCGTAGCCCTTGAGGAGCGTCCGGGCCAGGTTCACCTTGTGCGCCTCGGTGGGCCCGTCGGCCAGCCCGAGCGCGATGCCGCCGAGCAGCACGTTGACCAGTGGCAGCTGGTCGGTGAGCCCGAGCGCGCCGTGCACCTGAATCGCGCGCAGCGCAATCGATTTGAGTACCTGTGACGCCAGGATCTTGCAGGCGGCGATCTCCGTGCGTGCGGCGTGCTCGTCGCCGTTGTCGATCAGCCACGCGGCGTGCAGCACGGTCAGCCGGAACGGGATCAACTCGGTGTACGAGTCGGCGACGAATTCCTGCACCAGTTGCTTGTCGGCCAGCGAACTGCCTTGTGTGAAGCGGCTTTTCGCGCGCCGTGACATCATCTCGACCGCGCGCTGCGCCATCCCGATCGAGCGCATCGCGTGATGCAGCCGCCCGCCGGCCAATCGGGTCTGCAGAATGAGGAAGCCCTGACCGGGTTCGCCGAGCAACGCGTCGGAAGGCACCCGCACCCCGTCGTAGCGGACCAGGGAATGCCCGGGTTCGTGGGGGTCCGCACCGACGAGGTGGTGGTTGGCTTCCAGGATGAGCCCTTCGGTGCCGGCGGGGATCAGGAACGTCGAGGCTCCGCGATGCACGGGCACGTCCGGATCGGTGATCGCGACGACGATGAAGAACGACGCCACAGAGGCGTTGGAGGAGAAGTACTTTCGCCCAGTGATCACCCAGTCGGAACCGTCTCGTACCGCCCGTGTGGTGAAGACCCGCGGATCGGCGCCGCCTTGCGGCTCCGTCATCGAGAAGCACGAGAAGATCTCCCCGGACAGCAGCCCGGCCAGATAGCGGTCCTTCTGGTCCCGGGTTCCGAAGCGGGCGATGATCTCCGCGTTGCCCGTGTCGGGGGCCTGCGTTCCGAAGACGATCGGCGCCCACGGGCTGCGGCCCAGGATCTCGTTGATCAACGTCAGCTTGACCGCGCCGAAGCCCTGCCCGCCCAGCTCCGGGCCCAAATGTGGTGCCCACAGGCCATTGTCGCGCACCCGCTGCTTGAGCGGATCGACGATCCGGCGCCGCTCGTCGTTCAGGGGCAGGAATTCGCAGCCCGAAAACAGCACCTCCAGCGGCTCGACCTCCTCACGGACGAACTCGCGGATCCAGTCGAGTTTCTTCTCGAACTCCGGTTCGGTAGAGAAGTCCCACGCCATCGAAAGCTCCTACTCGTTCAGGGAATTCCGCCGTCGGCCCGCAGGATGGAACCGGTGGTGAAACTGGAGGCGTCGGAAGCCAGAAATAGTGCGGCGCCGACGATTTCACGCGGATCGCCGGCGCGCTTCAGGGATAGATGGCTGAAATTATTGCCCTCCCCGAGGTTCCAAGCCTTGCTGACGTCGGTCAAGTAGGGTCCGGCCATCAGCGTATTGACCCGCACCGTGGGTCCGAACGCCTGTGCCAGCCCCTCGGTCATCGCGTTGAGGCCGGCCTTGGCCGCGGCGTAGGGGATGATGCCGCCGTTCGGGCGCAGCGACCCGGTGGAGCTCACGTTGATGATGGACCCGCGGCCGGCGGCCACCATGCGCTCGCCGACCAACGCCGATAATCGGAAGGGCCCCTTGAGGTTCAGGTTGACCACCGCGTCGAACAACTTCTCGGTGACGTCGGTCAGCTTGTCGTACAGCGGTGACATGCCCGCGTTGTTGATCAACGTGTCGACCTTGCCGAACCGGACGTAGGTCGCCTCGACCAGTCCGTCGAGCTGATCCCAACGTCCCACGTGCACCTGATAGGGCATGGCGGAGCGACCGGTCTCGACCTCGATCTCCTTGGCCGTGGTCACGCAGTTGTCCATGTTGCGGCTGGCGATCACCACGTCGGCGCCGCACCGGGCGACGGCAAACGCCATTTCGCGTCCCAGCCCGCGGCTGCCGCCGGTGATCAACACGACCCGATCGGTCAGGTCGAAAAGCTGGTCGGCATAACCCATTTCAGTAGCGCCTCGTGGGTAGTGACCGGGCGAGCTCGGCCGCGGTGGCGATGAGCCGCGGGATCATCGAGCCGAAGGCGTCGGTGATCTTGGGATCCACCTTCTTGGTCCGCACGCCGGCCGCGTAGGTCTTCTCCAGCACGATGCCGAGCTTCCAGTTGGCCAGCACCAGGTAGTAGTCGATGTTCTCGGTGGAAAGCCCGCTGACCTTTTCGTAGCGCTCCAGCAATTCGCTGCGGGTCGGCATGCCGCGCATGTCCAGGTAGAAACCGTCGGCGCGCGGCTCCTCGCCGTCATAGCCGAGCAGCGCCCACGCCAGATCCAGCAGCGGATCGCCGACCGTCGTCATCTCCCAGTCCACGATCGCGGCCAAGCGCGCCGGCTCCCCGTGGGCGAACATCACGTTGGCGAACTGATAGTCGCCGTGCATGATGCCCGGCTGGTAGTGCGCGGGCCGGTTGCGGCGCAGCCAGTCGGCGGCCTCGTCCAACCCGGGAAGGTCGCGGACCTTGTAGGCGTCGAGAAACCTCAGCCAGCGATCGACCTGACGTTCGTGGAAACCGTCGGGGCGGCCGAAGCCGTCGAGCCCCTGCGCGCGCCAATCCACCCGGCCCAGCCTGGCGGCGCCCTCGACCAGTTGGAACGCCAGCCCGCGGCGGGCCTGCAGGTCGGTGTCGAACGGCGCCTGCCACCCGCCGTCCATCGGGCTCCACCCGTCGATCGCCTGCATCACGTAGAACGGCATGCCCAGCACGGTGCCCGTGTCGTCGGCGGCGATCAGCGCCGCGTGCGGGACGTCGGTGCCCGACAGCGCCCGGACCAGCCGGATCTCGCGCAGCAGGCCGTCGATGCGGGCCGCGTCGGCGCGCGCCCCCGGCATCCGCAGCACCATGCGCTCGCCACCACGCTCGATCAGGTACAGGGTGTTCTGCGAACCGCCCTTCAGCTGGGTCAGCGCCGGCTGTTTGCCGCCGCCCGGCGCGCCGTTGGCGTCCAGCCAGCGCGCGAGGACGCCCGCGTCCAGTTGCGTGTCGCCGATACCGGCCATCGCCTGCACACCCCGCTCTCTACACGGAGAATAGCATTCTCCGTCCTTCAGCGGGGTGGTACTACTGCCCGGGTTTGTGCGCGCTGAGTAGGAAGCCCGGCGCCATGAAGTGGCCTTCGTTGTCGTATTCGACGTTCGGCGACGTATCACCAGAAGGCGGGAGTGCGCTGGCGTTGCCGTACACCTTCGCTGGGCGGAGGTCGTCGACCCGCCAGAGCTTCTCGACCGCGTCGCGCAACTCCGTTTCGGTGAAGCCGCGCGGGCCGGGCCGGTCGGCATTGTCCTGGTCTCCTAGCGCCCCGGCGGCGAACGCCAGGATGTACAGCGCCGCCCCGGGCGTGGCGGCCCGAAAGATCGATTGCAGGTAGTCTTGGCGCCCCTCGGGTGGTAGCGCGTGGAACAGCCCACTATCCAGAATGGTCGAGAAGCGGCCGTCATAGCCTCGGAAGCTGGTGACGTCGGTCTGTATGAAAGTCGCTGTCGTCAGCCCTTTTTCGGCGGCGGCCGCCGCCGCTGCTTTGACCGCGGTCGCGCTGGAGTCCAGGCCGACGACCGTGTAGCCCCGCGCGGCGAGGGCCAGCGACAGGGCGGCGTGGCCGCAACCGGAGTCCAAAACATCGCTGCGGATCGTGCCTTGCTCGATCAGGGCCGCCAGCTCGGGCTGCGGCCGGCCGATGCTCCACGGAGGTAGCGCTTCTTGTCGGTAGGCAGCGTCCCAATCCATGTTCGGCTGGGTCATCTCTCCTCCTCGAAGTCATCGGCCCACATGTCGTCACCACCATCGCCGACCCGTCGAACCGCGGCTGCGGGACGCGATGAGAAACTGGCGGACCGGGAAGGGCGTTAAGCCGCGCTGTTCACCATCCGACGACAGGAACAAACATGCAAGTGCTGCTGGTCCGGCATGCGCTACCGCTGCGCAGCGAACACGGCGAAGGCTCCGATCCAGACCTGTCGGAGGAGGGATTGGCGCAAGTCGAGCGACTGCCCAAGGCGCTGGCCAGGTTTCCGATTTCGCGGGTGGTGAGCAGCCCGCAGCGGCGCGCCATTCAGACCGCCGAACCCGTCGCGGCCGCGCGTGAGATGAGTGTTGAGGTCGACGATCGATTCGCGGAATACGACCGCGACCTTCCGATCTACATTCCCGTCGAGCAGATCAAAGCGGAAAACCCGCAGGAGTGGGCGCGGCTGGCCCAGGGGCATCTGCCCAGCGCGGTCGACGAGAACGCGTTTCGCGCACGCGTCCGCGCGGCGGTTGATGACCTCGTCGCCGCCGCCGGTCCCGACGACACGGTCGCGGTGTTCAGCCACGGCGGGGTGATCAACGTGCTGCTGCACGACATCCTGGGTACGGCCCGGTTGTTGTCCTTTCCCGTCGACTACGCGTCGGTGACCCGGCTGTTGTTCTCCCGGTCGGGTCAGGCGACGGTGGCCGGGGTCAACGCAGTCGAACATGTGTGGGACCTCTTACCCCGAAATCAGCGGTGGTGAACCCGGCCGACACCAGCGGTGGTAAATAAGTTCGAGTGGCTTCCGCTGACCGACTCGATGGGCTCGATCTGGCCTCGCTGGACCGGTACCTGCGTTCGCTCGATGTTGGACGCGACGGTGAGCTGCGGGCCGAGTTCATCTCCGGTGGCCGCCCGAATCTGACCTTTCGGGTGTATGACCCGACTTAGGCACTAGAAGGCGCTCCCACCAGGGTTGTTGTTAGCGGCTATTCATACGTAAGTCCTTGTACTACAACTGCTTTAGTCGTCAAGAACTGAGTGATATTTGTGGCCGTTGACGGGCGTCCTGCGGGCTGGCGCTTACTGGTCCCGGAGAACACCATCCATCGGGAACCAAAGATTGGAGCTGCTGGTACGGCGGTACGCCGCTGAGCGGTCTGCATGGTTGGAAGCTCGTCGATGGCGGGGAGGAATCGCGTCGTTTTTGTGCCGGCGCGTAGCGCTGGCACGGTTCAGGTGGGGCGCTTCTGGTTTTCGATGTAGTCCGTGAGTGGGGCCTGTCGCAGTCGTTCGATATTGGGGGAGCCGGGTTGGGTGGTTCACGGTGGGGGCTGGTTCTTGCTGGGCGACGAGCTGTACATATCTGAGAAGAACCTGAGTCGGCAGGGTTTTCAGTGGGCAATGGGTGATCGCTTCAATAAATGTGTGGTCCAGCAATCCATTCGAGATCACAAAACAGCTGCTAGCCATGTCGTAACCAGGTGTGATAGCAACCTCGACCCGACACCCCAATAGTTCAGCGTGAAACTACCCATCGGTAGCAAGCGGGGCCGCGCCCGCCCGCCACTCAAGATAACTGCACCCATTGCTACCAGAATGTTTCACACCACATACCGCAAATTCCCGAATTTGCTGCAACCCACACCACCCGTGCAAATCCCACAGGGTGCGGTAACCCCGCACCACCAAAGAACAAGCGCGAGAAAAAACGGGATCGGCCCCCGACCGTAGCGATCGGCTGCCGGCACAATCCCGCGTCATCAAGCTGGACACCTCGAACACCACCACCGATCACACATGCGGACAGCAGCGTCAGCGACCACGGCCAGCGGCCGCTGGAATCCAGCAGCCAGGATAGCCCCAGCACAGCAGGGCCAGTCCCCGACCAGCCAACAGCACCACCAAGCCACAGGACATAGCGGCAGTAAACATTTTAAGAACACCAATAATTCCTCGCACGTTTTATGCGAATCTTTTGCTGCAAAATCCCCCTCACCACAATCAATTACCGGCGTTATTGCACGATTTCCTCAACATATTTCTCAGATATGTTCACCCCTGTTGCTAACCAAAAACACACCCTGAACTAGATCGAAAGTCCCAGCACCCAAATTTTTTAAGTACGGGCCGGACGCCTCGTTTTATCGGTCATGACAGAAAGGCGCGCAGATGAAACGTAAACAACACAGCACCCGGCGAAACCGCCGCAACACCAAAGCGAAGGCGGGCCGTCACGGCCGTGTAGTCGGCCTGGGCTCGGCCGCCGGCGCTTTTCTGACCGCCGCGATGGCCCCGATGGTTGCTGCGCCGCCGGCCCGCGCCGGGGTGCTCGACACGATCATCGACCCCCTCCTCCAACCTGTGATCACCGCCGCCAGCACCGCTGCCAGCGAGGCCATTAATGCCGGCACGGTTGCCCTCGACGGCCTTAATGCAGGTGCAGGCACAGCCGCTTTCGAAGGCATACACTCAGCCGCCCTCGAGAGCATCACCAACAGCATCAACGCCAGCGTGGCCGCCTTCAACGCCGCCGCGCTGGACAGCACCGCCCTCGACAGCGTGCACACAGCCGCCGCCGCCGTCGACATCAGCGGCCTCAGCGCGGCCACCCCCGCCGGGAGCAGCGCTACCGCCGGGCTGAACAACCTCGTCTACAACGCGTTCGACAGCTTCTATACCGCGATCTACACGGTCGGCCAAGACTGGATCGCCAGCCCGATCGGCCAGCAAGCCGATCAGGTGATCAACACACCGTTCGTCGACCTGTTCGGGCGCGACCTGATCGGCAACGGCATCAACGATTACACCGGCACCAACACCTCACCATTAGGGCAATGGCTGCCCGTCGGCAACCTCGGCTCTGGCGGGTTCTTATTCGGCGACGGCGGCGCTGGTGCGGCCGGTACGGCCACCAGCCCCGCCGGCGGTGTGGGCGGTTCGGCCGGGCTGATCGGCAACGGCGGTATAGGCGGCATCGGTTTCAGCGGCTCCGTCGGCCGTGGCGGTGCCGGCGGTAACGGCGGCTTGCTGATGGGCAACGGCGGCGCCGGCGGCGCCAGCGCCAGCGGCAACATACCCGGCACTATCGGCGGTAACGGCGGTGCCGGCGGCCTCCTGTTCGGGAACGGGGGCGCCGGCGGTGCCGGTGGCACCGGGAACAATAGGGCGGGCAACGGCGGCGCTGGCGGCAACGGTGCCTGGCTGGTCGGCAACGGCGGAGCCGGCGGTAACGCCGGCACCACCACCAGTCCAACCTCCCCCAATGTTGCCGCCGGTGGTGTCGGTGGTTTCAGCGGACTTCTGGCCGGCAACGGTGGTAACGGCGGCAACAGCGTGTCCGGCGGCGGCTCAGTAACTACCCAACCTGGTGGTAGGGGCGGCTATGGCGGGCTTCTTGGCCTAAACGGTGTGGCCGGTGCGCCGGGGATACCTGGTTATTGATGGCTAAAACATCCCGTTGGGCGTAGTGGCCTCCCCTACGTCCATGAATACCTAGACCACGAACAGTAAAGGAGCAACACACATGCAACAGCTAACAGCCTTCCGGCCCCTGGTCGCTGCGGGTGCCGCGGCAGTGGGTGCCAGCCTGATCGCCCTCACACCGGCAGTCTCCAACAATGTCGCCGCCGACCTACACCGCAGCGCTGCGGCTGCTCAGCAGCGGGCGGTGCAGCTGCTGAGCACCGACGATCCCGGGGTGGTCAACCCGATCCAAACCTGGATCAACGTCTTCACGGATTCGGCCGCCAACCTACAAGCCGATTACGCGATGGCGACCACCTACGGCCCTTTCCCCGTTCTAGAACAAGAACTCGCAAACCAAGCCTTTATCGACGGCACCCAAGTAATCCCCGCGTTCCAAAATTCGGCGCTCGCCGGTGTTCAGTTGTACACCGAGGGACCTAACTCCGGTGTCCCGGGTACTATAGCCGGTTTCTGGGGAACCCTATTTGAAGGACTCTCCCAAGTAGGGGCGGGGGACTTTCAGCAGGGGTTTGAGACTATAGCCGATGCGGGCATCCCGGCCCTGGCGTCCAGCGCTGGGTTGGAGCTGGCAAACCTGCTGCCCGTCCTCCCGGACGAGCTGGACACTCTGCCGACCGCTGTCACGTTCCTGCTCAGCGACGTTTATCTGCATTTTGCCATTCAATACTGGATTAATTGGCCCCTAGCTCTCGGGTGGGAGTTCGGTACGGATGTTCAAAACGCTTATGATGGGTTCGCCTCGGGAGACCTGCTCGCGGGGGTGACCAACTTGCTCAACATCCCGGGCGCATTCACCGGACAATTCCTTAACGGCGGTAATGGCGGTTTAGACCTAGGCAACGCCTTCTATCCTGGATTCCTCACACCGGGAACTCCCGGTCCAGGCGGTGGTAATGGTATGGGCCTGCTGTCGTTCTTCACCACGTGGGCCTCTCAAGGCACCGCGAACGCTCTGGTTTATCCCGGTGCGCCCAATATCGTTGAGGGCGGCAATTTCGCCGGGGCGGTTCAGCAGTTCTTGGCCCAGGTGTCCAACTTTACCCCGAACTTATATAATTCCCTGGCTGGCATTCCTACTTCCTTGTCTGGCTGGCCGACCCCGGCGATAATCGTCAATAACGTGGTTAATCTCTTCCAGGACTACGTCGGCGTCGGCGGTTTGAGTGCCGCGGCCACTGGCGCAAGCGCGGCGGATGTCGCCGGTATAGCCCCGTCGATTGCGGCCAACGTTGCCGGTCTGGCTCCGTCGATCGCGGCTGACCTTGCCACCCGGTTGCCCGCCGAGCTCGGGACACTGGCGGCCAACATCTTGACGTCGCTGTTCTGAAGTGCCGCCTGTCGCCTGCCAGCACGGCAGGTGACAGGTCACGGGTAAGGGGCTCCCCTTGGGCTTTCGCCCGGTCGTAGTCGGTGGCCCGTTCGGTCTCGCCGACTACGACCGGGTGTTGGAGGTATGGCAATGAGGCGGATCTGGTCGGCGGCGCCGGGGTGGTGTGGTGGCGTCACCTCCCCACTGGCCGCGGGGAGTACCGCGGCCAGCAGTGGCCTGGGTACCCGGTCTGGGCTGGGGTAGCCGACATGTCGAACAGCAATACCGACACGATGTCGGGTCTGGGCCTGCCGACAGGCTGGTGTCGGCGGGACGGGGGTGAGGATCACGCCGCCGCTGCGGTGCTCGCTGGTGAGCGTCGAGGTGTTCTGGAGTGGGCGCAGACCTGTATCGATGAACTGATCGGCTTGGCCGAGGCAAAAGAGCGTTTCGCGGTGTGGCGCACCGCGCTAGAGAGCGGCCACCCTCGTGTCGAGCACGGGGGCCTCCCGACGTCGTGCACCCAGAATCACCTGGTGTTCCTCGGTGCGCCGGGCACAGCGAAAAAAACG
This sequence comes from Mycobacterium malmoense, assembly GCF_019645855.1. Classification (NCBI taxonomy): domain Bacteria; kingdom Bacillati; phylum Actinomycetota; class Actinomycetes; order Mycobacteriales; family Mycobacteriaceae; genus Mycobacterium; species Mycobacterium malmoense. Next base: position 5,132,685 of record NZ_CP080999.1, on the reverse strand, counting down.
TTCGCCCGCATCATCGGTGAAGTGTTATTCGGATGGGGCGCGATCACCCGCCCACACGTCACCGAGGTCACCGCAGGCGACATCACCGCGGGCGACCCCTCCCACAGCGCCACGCGGATGACAAACGTCTGCGGCGGCGCCCGCGGTGGGGTGCTGTTTATCGACGAGGCCCACCAGCTGGCCCCCAACACCGACAACGGTCCATGGGGGATAGAAGCGATCTATGCCCTATTGACGTGCATGGCGGCCTACCGCGACGACCTCGTGGTCATCCTCGCCGGCCACCCCCGCCCCATGCAAGACTTCCTGACCACCCACGCCGGGCTGGCCGCCCGATTCCCCACCACCATCACCTTCGCCAGCTACACCCCCGACGAAATCATCGCCCTCGGGCGCCGCCTGGCCAGCAGGGAACAACTTGTAGTGCACGACACGGCATGGGAACTGCTGCGCGTCGAAGCGGCCCGGCTGCGGTCGATCCCGTACGACAGCGCCACGCTGCTCGACGTCGCCGGCAACGCCCGCTACGCCCGGGAAGTCATCGAGGCCTGCCAACGCGTACGGGCCCGCAGACTGCACCGACGCGCACCCCACCGCCGCGACCTCGGACAACTCCTGTGCACCGACCCTAGTGTTCTGCACGTCAACACCACCGACATGGAACGCGCGATCACCGCATCACGCCCCGCCACAGCACTAGCAGCCTACCGACACCTCTACCCCAACACCGAAACCCACCAGCACAACACCTTCCCACAAACCCAACCCAACCACCGCTGACCCACCACCCACCCCACCCGAACACGTCAACTCACACGACACCGCGACTCGCCCCTAACCCCAAACGGGTCAACGCAGTCGAACACGTGTGGGACCTGTTGCCCCGAAATCAGCGGTGGTGAACCTGGCCGACGTCAGCGGTGGTAAACAAGTCCGGTGACTTCCGCTGACCGACTCGAGGGGCTCGACCTGGCCTCGCTGGACCGGTATCTGCGTTCGCTCGGCATCGAACGCGACGGCGAGCTGCGGGCCGAGTTCATCTCCGGGGGCCGCTCGAATTTGACGTTCCGGGTGTATGACGACGCTTCCAGCTGGCTGGTGCGGCGCCCGCCGCTGCACGGGCTGACGCCGTCGGCGCACGACATGGCCCGCGAATACAGGGTGGTCGCCGCGCTGCAGGACACGCCGGTTCCGGTGGCGCGCGCCATCGCGCTGTGCGAGGACGACTCGGTGTTGGGCGCGCCGTTCCAGATCGTCGAATTCGTTGCGGGACAAGTGGTGCGCCGGCGCGCCCAACTGGAGGCGTTCAGTCACACCGTCATCGACGGCTGCGTCAATTCTTTGATCCGGGTCCTGGTCGACCTGCATAACGTCGACCCGAATGCCGTGGGGCTGGCCGACTTTGGCAAGCCCAGCGGTTACCTGGAGCGCCAGGTGCGCCGCTGGGGCTCGCAATGGGAGCTGGTGCGGCTGCCCGACGATCACCGCGACGCTGACGTCGAGCGATTGCATTCGGGTCTGCGCGAATCCATTCCGCAGCAGAGTCGCACCTCGATCGTGCACGGTGACTACCGGATCGACAACACCATCCTGGACGCCGACGACCCGACACGGGTGCGCGCCGTCGTGGACTGGGAGCTCTCGACGCTGGGCGACCCGCTCAGCGACGCCGCTCTGATGTGCGTGTACCGCGACCCGGCGCTGGACCTGATCGTCAACGCGCAAGCCGCCTGGACGTCGCCGCTGTTGCCGACGGCCGACGAGCTGGCGGATCGCTATTCGCTGGCGGCCGGGTTGCCGCTGGCGCACTGGGAGTTCTACATGGCGCTGGCCTACTTCAAGCTCGCCATCATCGCCGCCGGCATCGATTTCCGCCGGCGAATGTCCGAGCAGGCCCAGGGGGGAGGCGACACGTCGGACCAGCAACCCGAGGTCGTGGCGCCGTTGATCTCGCGCGGGCTGGCAGAGCTCGCCAAGCTGCCCGGCTAGGCGGGCCGGTCGAGTCAGCTAGCCGCTTCGGCTGTGCACTGACGGCTTTGGCTGTGCACGGGCGGCGGGAATCCGGCGGACTACTCCGCCCTGGACGCACGCCCAATGCCCAGGACGCACGCCCAATGCCCAGGACGCACGCCCAATGCCCAGGACGCACGCCCAACGCCCTGGACGCACGGTCGATGACAAACGCTAGGCCGGCCGAGTAGCCGCGTGGTGCTTCTTCGCCACGCGGCGCAGCTGAATAATCCGCGCGGTTCCCGCCGCCACCGTGATCAGCCCGCCCACGACGGCCGCCAGCAGAATGGCCACGCCCAGCGGCAGGCTCCAGTGCCAGCCCAGGAACGTGAACGGCGTTGACGCCGTGTTTTGGGTGATGAAGACCAGTAACAGGATCAGGATCAAAAAGCCGACAATCAGGGATGACCAGAGAGCGCCGGCGCGGGTAAAGCCGACGGCCGGTTCCTTGGATTTCGTGCCGGCGCGGGGGGCCGGGGGTGGCGGGGGCGGGACAGCCGAGTCAGGGGGTTTGCCGCTCATAGTGTCATCTTTGTCCCATCTTGCACGGATTGAAACCAATACGCGCAAACCGCACGCATGACGTGCGCCGCCGGCGGCGGCGCCTCGGCGGTTCTGCCGTTAGTGTCGGCGGTATGAGGATGCCGCCGCGCGTGCGTCGCGCGACCGTCCGCGCGGCGGTGTGGCTTGCGACGGTATGCCTGGTCGCGGCCTGCAGCAATTCCGATCCGCTGGGAGCACAGACCCGCAGCCCGAAATCCATCGTGGTCGGTTCCGGTGACTTCCCGGAATCGCAGATTGTCGCCGAGATCTACGCACAAGCGTTGCAGGCCAACGGCTTCGAAATCGGGCGGCGGATGGGGATCGGCAGCAGGGAGACGTACATCCCGGCGCTGAAAGATCATTCCATCGACCTGGTCCCGGAATACATCGGCAACCTGCTGTTGTACTTCGCGCCCGACTCCACGGCGACCATGCTCGACGCCGTCGAGTTGGAGCTCTACAAGAAACTGCCCGGTGACCTGTCGATCCTGGCGCCGTCGCCGGCTTCCGATACTGACACGGTCACCGTCACCGGTGGGACCGCCACCGCGTGGAACCTGAAGACGATTGCCGACTTGGCGGCGCACTCGCCCGACGTGAGGTTCGGGGCGCCCTCGGCGTTCGAGACCCGCCCGTCCGGGCTGCCGGGGCTGCGGCAGAAATACGGACTCAACATCAGCCCGGGCAACTTCGTCGCGATCAACGACGGCGGCGGCGCGGTGACGGTGCGCGCGTTGGTAGAGGGAAAGGTGAACGCCGCCAATATCTTCAGCACGTCGCCGGCGATCCCGCAAAATCACTTGGTGGCGCTCGACGACCCGGAACACAATTTTTTGGCCGGCAACATTGTGCCGCTAGTGAATTCGCAGAAGAAGTCGGACCGCCTCAAGGATGTGCTGGATGCGGTGTCGGCAAAGCTGACCACTTCCGGCCTGGCCGGACTCAACGCCGCGGTGTCGGGCAACTCCGGCGTCGACCCCGACCAGGCCGCACGAAACTGGGTGCGGGACAACGGCTTCAACCACCCGATCGGGCAACGGCGGTGATCGTCTTCGACAGGGTCAGCAAGCTGTTCGCCGATGGGACCACCGCCGTCGACCGGCTGAGCCTGGCGGTGCCCAACGGCAAGTTGACGGTCTTCGTGGGTTCGTCGGGCAGCGGCAAGACCACGGCACTGCGGATGATCAACCGGATGATCGAGCCGACCTCCGGCACCATCACCGTCGACGGGAAAGACGTGGCGGGCGTCAACCCGGTACGGCTACGCCTCGGAATTGGCTACGTCCTCCAGCACGCCGGACTGATGCCGCATCAACGGGTGATCGACAACATCGCAACGGTTCCGGTGCTGAAGGGACAGTCCCGCCGGGCCGCCCGCAAAGCCGCCTATGAGGTGCTCGAACGCGTCGGGCTGGACTCCAGCCTCGCGACCCGCTACCCCGCGCAGCTCTCCGGCGGTGAACAACAACGTATCGGCGTGGCACGCGCGCTTGCGGCCGATCCACCCATCCTGCTGATGGACGAGCCGTTCTCCGCCGTCGACCCGGTGGTTCGTTACCAGCTGCAGGACGAAATACTGCGCCTGCAAAGCGAATTGCACAAAACGATCGTCTTCGTCACGCACGACATCGACGAGGCACTCAAGCTCGCCGACCGGGTGGCGGTCTTCGGCCGGGGCGGCAAGCTGCAGCAGTACGACGAACCCGCGCGCCTGCTGTCGCGGCCGGCCAACGAATTCGTGGCCAGGTTCATCGGCCTCGGCCGCGGCTATCGATGGCTGCAGCTCATGGACGCCGCCGGGTTGCCGCTGCACGACTTAGACCGGATCGCGGCAGACGGCCTCTCCGACACTGGCCTTCCGGACGGCTGGGTGGTCGTGGTCGACGACGCCGGCGCGCCCGTGGGCTGGATCGACGCCGGGGGCCTGTGCCGGTACCGCGGCGGCGCTTCGTTGTCCGACGCCATGAGCGGCATCGGGTCGCTGTTCCGCCCGGGCGGCAATCTCAGCCAGGCGCTCGACGCGGCGCTGTCGTCGCCGTCGGGGGTGGGTGTGGCCGTCGACGACGGAGGCAAGGTCATCGGCGGCGTCCTGGGCGCCGACGTGCTGGCCGCGGTGGAAGCCCGACGGCAGGGCTCGGACGGGCCCAAAGGAAATTAGCGGATGCACTACCTGCTCACCCACCTCGACGACGCCTGGGCGCTGACCGTGATCCACCTGCGGCTGTCGCTGGTGCCGGTGCTGATCGGGTCGGCGATCGCGGTGCCGCTGGGCGCGCTGGTGCAGCGCGCGCCGATTCCCCGACGGCTGACGACCGCAACCGCCGGCGTGGTGTTCACCATCCCGTCGCTGGCGCTGTTCGTGGTCTTGCCGATGATCATCGGCACCCGGATCCTCGACGAGGCCAACGTCATGGTGGCGCTGACGGCATATACCGCCGCGCTGCTGGTGCGCGCGGTGCTCGAGGCGCTGGACGCGGTGCCGGCGCAGGTGCGTGACGCCGCCACCGCAATCGGCTACCCGGCGATCAGACGGATGCTGAAAGTCGAACTGCCGCTTGCCATCCCGGTGTTGGTCGCCGGGCTGCGGGTGGTGGTGGTGACCAACATCGCGATGGTCTCGGTGGGTTCGGTGATCGGCATCGGCGGGCTGGGCACCTGGTTCACCGAGGGTTACCAGACCGACAAGAGCGATCAGATCGTCGCCGGCATCATCGCGCTGTTCCTGCTGGCGGTCGTCATCGATGCGCTCATCGTGCTCGCCGGCCGGCTGGCCACGCCCTGGGACCGCGCCCCACACCGCCGGTCGGTGGTGGCCCCGGTGGTAGGCGGCGCGCGATGAACTTCGTGCAACAGGCGATCTCCTACCTGCTGACCGCCGACAACTGGACCGGTCCCGTCGGGCTGGCCGCGCGCACCTTGGAGCATCTGGAGTACACCGCCATCGCGGTGGGCGCGTCGGCGCTGATCGCCGTTCCGGTCGGGCTGATCATCGGGCACACCGGCCGCGGCGCGCTCCTGGTGGTGGGCGCGGTCAACGGGCTGCGCGCGCTGCCGACGCTGGGCGTGCTGCTGCTGGGGGTGCTGCTGTTCGGGCTGGGCGCGGCGCCCCCGCTGGTTGCCCTGATGTTGCTGGGCGTCCCGTCGCTGCTGGCGGGCGCCTACGCGGGCGTCGCCAATGTCGATCCGACGGTGGTCGACGCCGCCCGTGCGATGGGCATGACGGAAGCCCAGGTGTTGCTGCGCGTCGAGGTGCCCAATGCGCTGCCGTTGATCCTGGGCGGGCTGCGCAACGCGACGCTGCAGGTGGTCGCCACCGCGACGGTGGCCGCCTACGCCAGCCTCGGCGGGCTGGGTCGATACCTGATCGACGGCATCAAAGAGCGCCAATTCCAGCTGGCGCTGGTCGGTGCGCTGACGGTGGCCGCGTTGGCGCTGATCCTCGACGGCCTGCTGGCGTTGGCGGTCAGGGTGTCGGTGCCGGGCACCGGCCGGTTACGCAAGGCCGTCGGTCGGTCAAACCATGTGACGCCAACTGCAGTTCCCGACAAACCTGCCGCGGCCGGTGAACACGTCCTACGGTAGAAGTGTGAACGCAGCCCCCTCCGATCCCACCCAGCGTGTATGGCCGGCGATGTTGACCTGGCGCGCGCAGGATGTCTCCCGCATGGAGTCGGTACGAATCCAATTGTCCGGCAAGCGAATCAAGGCCAACGGGCGCATCGTGGCGGCGGCCACCGCGACCAATCCGGCGTTCGGCGCCTATTACGACCTGCAGACGGACGAGGCGGGTGCCACCAAGCGCTTCGGGTTGACGGTCACGCTCGCCGAGCGCGAACGCCAGCTCGCCATTGCCCGCGACGAGGAAAACATGTGGCTGGTGACCGACCATCAGGGCGAGCGGCGGGCCGGATACAACGGCGCTCTGGACGTCGACGTGGTGTTCAGCCCGTTCTTCAATGCGCTGCCGATCCGGCGCCTCGGGCTACACGAACGGGCGGACTCGGTCACGCTGCCGATGGTCTACGTGAACGTGCCCGACATGTGCGTCACCGCGGCCACCGTGAGCTACAGCAGCGAGGGACGTCCTGAAGGCATCAAGCTGCGTTCCCCGGTGGCCGACACCACCGTCACCGTCGACGAAGACGGGTTCGTTGTGGACTATCCAAGCTTGGCAGAGCGGATCTGATCACCCCGCCCGCACGGCCCGCGGCGGCGAGTTCCTCGCGCCAGTTTTCCGCGCCGATGACGACGGTGAAGATGTCGGATCGGGGGAAGCTGTCGTAACGCGTTCGCGCGGCGTGGCCGGCCTCGATGAGGTCGGCCACCGAGTTGTGGCGGGCCAGCGACTCGCGCGCACGGCTCAGCAGCTCGATGACCCGGTCGACCGTCGGCAGCAGCTGCCCGGCGTTGCCCTCGCACATCGCCCTGACCAGGTCCGGGGCGGTGCCCGCCACCCGGGTGGCGTCGCGGAAAGACCCCGCGGCCAGCGCGAACGCCAGCGGCACTTCTCCGGCCGTGACGGCCAGCGCCTCGGCGAGCAGGTGCGGCAGATGGGAAATGGCGGCCGCCGCGGCGTCGTGCTCGTCGGATTTGGCCGGCACCACCAGCGCACCGCAGTCCAGCGCCAGCGTCATCACCATCGACCACACCTGGGGATCCACGTGGTCGTCCACGCCGACCACCCACGGAGCCCTGGTGAACAACCCGGCGTAGCTCGCGGCCCAACCCGAGTGCGCGGTGCCCGTCATCGGGTGACCGCCGACGAAGCGTTCCAGCAGACCGGCGGCGGCAACCTCGTCGAGCACCGCGCTTTTGACACTGGTGACGTCGGTGAGCGGGCAGTCGGGGGCCAGTTCGCTGATATGGGCGAGCATCCCCGCCAGTGCTGGCATCGGTACCGCCAGGACAATCAACGCGCCGATGTCGGCGGCGCGGGTCAGCGTCTCGGTGAGATCCGTCGTGGCGTCGAAGCCATCGGCGATGGCCGCCTGGGCGCCCTCCACCGACCGGTTGTAGCCGAACACGTCACGGCCGGCCGCCTTAGCGGCCCGCATTATCGAGCCGCCGATTAGGCCCAGCCCGAGCACGCACGCCGGTGTCTTGAAAACAGGGCTAGCCACAGTTCCAAGGTTGGCACAGTTTAGCGGCCGGCGGTGCGATCAGGTGCCTCGCGTCGAGTGGGCGCATCTGGTCAGGGGGCCTGGTCAGCGACTAGCGTAGGCGCCCATGGAAGCACAGCGGGCGTCTGCGCAGGGCCCGTCCGCGGACATACCGGACGGCTTCGGCGTTGCGGTCGTGCGCGAAGAGGGCCAATGGCGCTGTTCTGCCCTGGCCCCCAAGGCGCTGACGAGCCTGAAGGCCGCCGAGACGGAGCTGCGTGAACTGCGCAGCTCGGGCGCGGTCTTCGGGCTTCTCGACGTCGACGACGAATTCTTCGTCATCGTGCGGCCCGGACCGTCCGGGACCCGGCTGCTGCTTTCGGACGCCACCGCCGCGCTGGACTACGACATCGCTGCCGAGGTGCTGGACAACCTGGACGCCGACATCGATCCCGAGGACCTCGAGGACGCGGAACCCTTTGAGGAGGGCGACCTGGGGTTGCTGTCCGACATCGGGCTGCCCGAGGCGGTGTTGGGCGTCATCCTCGATGAGAGCGACCTGTACGCCGACGAGCAGCTGGGCCGCATTGCCCGGGAGATGGGCTTCGCCGACGAGCTGTCGGCGGTGATCGACCGCCTCGGTCGGTGACCGCAAGCGCGGCCGTGGCGATCGCAAGCGCGGCAGAGCCGGGCGCAGCGGGTCGCCACAAGTGACCGAGCCGGGCGAAGCGGGTCGCCGCCATCAGGCTCGGTCGGTGACCAGCGACGAAGACCTGATCCGTGCCGCACTGTCGGTCGCCGCGACGGCGGGCCCGCGCGACGTGCCGGTCGGTGCGGTGGTCATCGCCGCGGACGGGACCGAGCTGGCCCGGGCGGTGAATGCCCGTGAGGCCCTTGGCGATCCGACCGCGCACGCCGAAATCCTGGCGATCCGGGCGGCGGCCGGCGTGCTCGGCGACGGGTGGCGGCTGGAGGGGACCACGCTGGCGGTCACCGTCGAACCATGCACCATGTGCGCCGGTGCGCTGGTGCTGGCCCGCGTCGCCCGGCTGGTTTTCGGGGCATGGGAACCCAAGACGGGAGCGGTCGGGTCGCTGTGGGACGTGGTCCGCGACCGTCGGCTCAACCATCGCCCGGCCGTGCGCGGCGGTGTGCTCGCTCGCGAGTGCGCTGCGCCGCTGGAGGCGTTCTTCGCCCGCCAGCGATTGGGCTGAGCCCCAGCGGGTTCGGTAAGCTTTCCGGCGGTGGCGTGTCCGAGCGGCCTAAGGAGCACGCCTCGAAAGCGTGTGACGGCTAACACCGTCCGAGGGTTCAAATCCCTCCGCCACCGCCAGAGCTGTGTGGGTATTTGCACAGCGCTAAGTGTCAGTCTTCAGGTTTGCGGGGAGACCGCGTGAGCGCGTCTTGAGCACATTTCGCGTGAACAGTCGGCCTGCGTTGAAGAGGGCATCGATGAGGAACCGGCGTCGAGCTTTCGGCGGCGCGACTTGCGCTCGTTGGATGGCCTTAGGCCCAGTCGCATTGAGTTAGCTGAATCGCTGCTGCTGCCGTATGAAATCCTTATGCTCGTGTTCACTAATCAACAGGGTGGCCACTGTTTCTGCTGTTAGGAGCCTACGAGGTCACCCTATACTTCAACACATCCGCGTACTTCACTGTATGAGTGAAATATCCTATTTGAATGAAGTACAATCTTTGCTGTGCCATCAGCTGATCGAGCCGTAAACGCGTTGCGGGCCGTGTATCGTGGCGTGCTACGTGCGCGTCCGGTAAACGACCGCAGCCGCGATGTGATCGTTAACTTAGATGATGACGAGTTCCGCGTTCGATGGTTGCCCGCCGGCTGGCCGCAGCAAGTTGCCGAGGCCGTACACGATGATCTACGGCCCGACATATTGGTCGCCCCCTCGATGTCACCCGGCGCACGCAAGGCGGCGCGTGACGCCGGCGTCGGCTGGGTTGACGAGTCGGGTGCCGCCTTCATCCACCACCGGAACCCATCAACACGGACGACCATCTGGATCGAGACCGAGGGCACTCCGCCGGTGCCGCGTGACAGTCGCGTGGGCTGGCGCCCCGCGACCCTGGCCGTATGCGAGGCGCTGCTCGCCGACGTCGCTGTACCGACTGTCTCCTCGGTTGTGCAGGCCACCGGCATCTCGATGGGCAGCGCCGCGGAGGCGTTGAAGTTCCTTGAAAAGGAAGGGCACCTCGCCAGGGCCGAGGCCCGTGGCCCAGGGTCGGCTCGCCGGATTGTGGACCGCGATGAGCTCCTGGACGCCTATGCCATCGCCGCTGAGCGGTTGCGGTCACCGATCGCGCTGCGTGTGGGAGTTCTGTGGCGGCACCCAGTCGTCGACGCGATTGATTTCGGTCAGACCATGGCGAAGAACCACATCTCATGGGCCGCCACCGGCGCTCTCTCGGCGAGGGTGCTGGCGCCTGTGCAGACCGAAATCTCTCCCATGGAGGTTTACGTGCCGGGACGGGCGCCGAGCGATCTTCGCCACGCGGCCTACGCCGCCGGCCTACGCGAGATTGACGGTGGCCGCCTGTTGTTGCGCCCGTTTCCAACACCAGCCGGCGACAAGTTGACCAAAGGAAACGCCGATGGATTTCGGTCGATGCTGTGGCCGCGTGTTTACGCGGACCTGCGCACGACCGGCGTTCGCGGAGAAGACGCTGCTGAGCATCTGCGTCAGGAGATGACCAATGAGCGATGAAGAATCCGAACGGTCTCAAACGGCGCGTGGAAGCTCGCTGATTCGCCGACGGTCGTCAAATTCGAGATGCTCGCCGACCTCGGCAATCAACCGAACGAGGCCATCATCACGTTCGATGAACGCAATGAGCTCGGAGCCGTGAACCTGCGTGGCACGGGTTATGCAGCCCAAGACATCGCGATTCAGAAGATCAGCGCCAAAGACCACGGAACCCGGCGCGAGGCTGAAATCAACGTCACTGGACTGGCAGGCTTTCTGCTCGCCAAGATGGCCGCGGCGCATGGACGGCGTAAGGCAAAAGACTGGTATGACATCGCATTCGTACTGCTGAACAACGACCATGGCAGCCCCCGCGCGGCCGCGGAACGAGTGATCGAGGCCTTCGGCGAGTCAGTCATCAACACGATCCGCACCCAAGTGTTAGATCTCGAAGCCAACTTTGCCGCCGCCGATGCCCAAGGAACCGTCGCCTACGCCGACCAGATCACTTTGGACCACCCTGAAGTCGATAGGGTCACCGCTGAAGCTGACGCGCAGCTTGCCGTTACGGCATTCACCGAACGCCTCTTAAGGTAGGGTCCGAATCCTCCGCGCCACCGCCAAAATCCTTCAGCCGTTACGCAGCTAAAGGAATTTCATGTCGGCTGCCCGCCGCCCAGAGTCCGAATCGTCTGGATTTCGGTGTCCCGGTAGGGCCGTCCGTCGGGCAGTAGAAGGTCGTGGAACCACACCTTTGGTGGCGCCGTGTACGGGTGATCCCACGAATCCCACGGGAAGTAGGTCTGGGTTTTCCCTGCGACCAGACCCCAGTTGAAGGCACCGACGTTGTGCCGCTTCGCGACGGGCAGGATTCCCTCGACGGTGCTGCCCTGGGTCCGGGCCATGTACTCGGTGCAGATGATCGGCCGCCCCAGTGGGGCCAGCTCGGCGATCCGGGACTCAAAGCCCGCGGGCTCGGCATAGGAGTGGAAGGTGATCACGTCGGCGTTGCTCAGTTGGATATCACTGATTGGGCTTCGGCCCGCTTGTTCGCCCTGGTCACCGCCGCGCCACACGCCGCTCGTCAGCGGTTGACTGGGATCGACCGCGCGCGCCCACCGGAACACCTGGGGCAGCAGGTCGGCGACGCGCTCCAGCTTGTCTTTCCGCTCCACCTTGGCATAGACGCGCGCGGGGTTGTCGGGCTCGTTCCACAGGTCCCAACCCAAAACGCGGTTGTCGTTGCGGAATTGCGTCAAAACGCTTGTGACGTAATCCTGCAGCACACGGGTGTAGCGGGGGTCACCAAGGCGTTCGGCGCCGGGGCTCTGCACCCAGCCCGAGTTATGGACGCCCGGCCTCGGCGCGCGCTGCGGGCCCTGTCTGGGGAGTGGGTCCCAACAGGAGTCGAAGAAGACGAACAGCGGCTTGATGCCGTGGCCCGCCGCGATCCCGACGAACTGCGCGAGGCGGCTCTGGAAGCCCCGTGGGTCCTGAGCCCAGAGCTGGTCATGGAGGAAGACCCGCGCGCTGTTGAATCCGTGAAACCGCGCCCAGCCCAGCTCGGTATCGATGCGGCGGGGGTCGTAGGTGCCCGGCTGAAACATCTCAAGCTGGTTGATGGCATTTGCGGGAATGTAGTTCGCGCCGACGAGAAATCCTTGCGCCTGATACCAGCGGTTGACGCGGTCGGCCGACCACCGGGTTATCTCCCCCGAGGAGCGGGGCGGTCCCGCGGAGGCGCAAGGTGCATGGGCCAAAGCCGTACCCGCTGCCAGCAGCAGGGGTAGCTTCAGGGCCGTTCGACGGTGCACAAAATGACCATAAATTTCCCGGGGCCCTGTCCCCGGCATTTGCCTGGCGCGTCGCGCCAGCTTGGGGTGGGAATTGTTATCTCGTTGTCACCCGGCGGCATTCAGCGAGCTGGATCACGGTCAGACCGGGTTTGGTGCGCCCCTGGGGCGTAGGGGCGGATCAGTACGATAGGAGGCCGGTCCTCCCGCGGGGGACGATGTGGTTGGCCAGTGGCACGGTTCCGTCTGGAGTCGCTCGTCCGATCAGCTTGGTGGTCAACGACGTTGGCTTGCTCCCCGCCGCAGCCCATAGGCGTTGTATGCCTTAGAACGCGAAGCGGTTGAGCACGTCGTAATTCCGCATCGGCGTGGCGTTGACCAGCCGCCACAGCAGCCGCACCGGCGCCGAGGGGATGCGTTCGGAGAGCGCGCCCACGGGGGACCGCTCGAGGAAGCGTAGGCGCGGGTTCCATCGCTCGATGTCGCGGGCGTCACGGATGCCCCACTTGGTGATGCCCTTGGTGAGCACCTTGGACAGCCGCGGCCCCATCGGCGACACGGTGTCGAAGAGGAGCTCGCCACTGCCGAACCGATCCGTGAGGCGCCGCAGCAGCGTGCGCACCTCGGGCTCGGTGAGATACATGACCAGTCCCTCCGCGACCATCAGCGCCGGACGATCGGTGGGTACCTCGTCCAGCCACGCGTCATCGGTCACCGACGAGCCGATCACCCGGTAGCCGTCGCGGTCGTCGTAAAGCTTGCGCCGCAACGCGATCACGTTCGGTTGATCGACGTCGAACCACTGCGCGGTGTCCGGTGGACGCAGCCGGAACGCGCGGGTGTCCATGCCGCACCCGAGATGTAGCACGACGGCGTTCGGGTGACGGCGCAGGAAGTCGGCGCTCCAGTCGTCGAGCTGTTTGGCGCGCATGGTGACCAGGTACTGATTGGACCCGGGCCGCATGGCGCGGCGCATGCGAACCCAGTCGTATTCGATGCGGTCCACCGCCTCGGCGGCCGCCGTGTCTCCGAGAATCGGTGTCGGTGAACGGCTTTCGTATGCCCGCAGGTACAGCGTGCACAGGTTCGTCCATTCCACCGAGCCCCACCGCACGTCGGTGAAGTCGACCTTGTCCGTCGAAGTCATGACTGTCTCCTTGCCGCCCGATACTCGGTCCACATCCGCGTGAGCTGGTCGCGGTAGGCCTGGGTGCAGAACTCGCAGAAATCGCGGAAGTCCTCGACACGCTCCCGCTGTTCGGCGCGGTCCTCGCCCAGCACCGACAGAGCGAACTCGGCGGGCTCGATCCCCAGCCGCATCAGCGACAGCTGCGTTTCCAGAACGCTGGTGAACCCGCCCGACCTGACCCGGTAGAGGTGTTGACGGTTCGGGCTCGGCAACCGCTCCACCATGCCGCCTTCCAGCAGCTGCCGGGCAACGGTACTGATTGACGCCTTGCTCACCGATAACGCGTCGGCCAGCTGCGTCAACGACTGCTGCGGCGGATCGCAGATCAGTAGCCACCCATACACGCGGCCCATGGTGCGGGTGGCGCCGAGGAGCTCAAAGAACAGCCCCAGGCGGTCGACGAACTCGGCCTCCTCCGGCGACATGAGCCCCCTTTGAGTAGTCCGTTCAGTACAAACTGAACGTACTTTACCTAATCTGGAAAGCTCGCGGAATAGGGCCGGTAGGTTTTAGTTGGCTGTGCGTTGTGCTGCCACGCGGACGCTGCGGAACTGATAGCCGGCAGCAAATTTGCCGCGATGCGAATTCGCGAAGTCCCTTCTAACTTCGTGCCGAGGGGCGCGATACTAAACGCGTGCCCGATCGCAACGTGCTGGGTGGCCCGCTGGAACCGTGCGGCACGGACCCCCTCACTGGCTACTATCGCGACGGTTGCTGCTCGAGTGGGCCCGAGGACCTCGGCCGGCACACCGTGTGCGCCGTGATGACCGCTGAGTTCCTGGAACACCAGCGTTCCATTGGTAACGACTTGTTGACGCCGGTTCCCGAGTACCGGTTTCCCGGCCTGTTACCCGGCGACCGCTGGTGCGTCACCGCGCTGAACTGGCTTCGGGCCCACCACGACGGTTGCGCCGCACCCGTGGTGTTGGCATGCACCCACGAGCGCACCCTCGAGGTGGTGCCCCTCGAGGCGCTTCTGGAACATAAAATCGACGTTCCCGACGACCTGGCTAACTTGTAGAGCTCGCGAGCTGCGCCTCGATCCGTCGTGCCGCGGCTCGCGCCTGCTCGCCCAGCCGCTCGATCTCGTCGGCGGCAAGGGTGGCGAACGGCGCGGCGCTGATCGACATCGAGACGACGCCGTCCTCGTCGAGGATCGGCGCGGAAACGGTGGCGATGCTGTGCGTGCCGTCCTCGGTCAGCTCCGCGCGCAGGACGTCGATCACGGTGAGGTCGGCGAGCGCGCGTGCGAGCCGCGCGGTGATGGCGTCGGGTTCCGTTTCTCCCCCGAGCGCCCGCAGCGCCGTGTAGACCTGAATGTATTCGCGGCTGAGCCGCTCGATGGCGTATCCACGTTCTCGGATCTCGTTGATTACCAAGCCGATTCGCCGGGATAGCGCGGCGGACGGCTTGCCGATGCCCTCCAGCCAGGCCCGCTGGGCGCTGACGGCGCTCCACGCGATGTAATCGCGGCCGAACGGCGCGACCAGCGGCATGCGCAGTCCGCGGTCGATTCGCATTCCGGACGCGGACTCGCCGGCGCTGTCGACGACGACGATCGTGTTGGCATCGCGGCGTGCCAAAAAGACCTGCGTCGCCGTGGATTCGGCGAGCTGCCGAAGTATTCCGTGAAAGATTCGGTCGCTGGCCGGATTGGCCAACGACGCGATGCCCGGTCCCCAGCAGTACGCGGCCGTCGCGACGTCGCGCACCACCCAGTGATGGGCGACCAGCGTCGTCAGGATCGCGTGACCGGTGGCCCGGCTGATTCCCAGCTCGCGGGTGATCTCCGCGAGGGAGAACGCGCGCGCGGGATGTGACCCGAGCAGCCGCATGATCGCGACCACGCGTTCCGTCGGTGGGGAAGTGGCTTGACGAGGGGTCTCGAGCGGGTCTAGCGTCTGTGTCACATTTCGAACACTACGTCGAATATTCGACACAGTAAATGTCGAGGAGGCGGTCGCGTGGGTTCTGCGGGCCCCGGCCTTACCGACGTGGACGACATCGACTTCGACGATCTGACATCACCCAGGCTGACCGACGTCCAGCGGCAAATTCTGGAATTCACCGAGGCCAAGCGCGTCGACCTCGACGTCGATCGGATGCTCGCCGAGGCGATCGAGCAGGCCGGTGTGGACGACCTCGACGACACCGACGGCTTCGGTGACCGGCTGGCCGCGCACGTCGCGGCGATCGAGGCCGACACGGGGCTGACCCAGCTCACCCGCTCCTCGCTGCGGCAACGCGTGATTCGCGTGCTGCGCAACCGGTTATCGTTGACCGAGCTCATCAAGCGATACCCCGAAATCGAGTCGATCCCGATCGAGGCGCCTTTCGTCGTCGTCGGGATGCCGCGGTCGGGCACCACCCATCTGGTGAATCTCATTGCCGCCGACCCGCGCCGGCGGGCGCTGCCGTACTGGGAGAGCCAGGAGCCGATACCCGCCCGCGGAGAGGGGCCCGGCATCCTCGGGGTCGACCCGCGCTACGCGCGAGCCAAGTCCGAGCACGACGCGCTCATGGCCAGCGCCCCCGTGGTGGCCGCCATGCACGACCGCTTCCCGGAGGCGATCGAGGAGGAAGTCGAGCTCCTTGACCTCGACCTGGCCGCCTACGTGCTGGAATGGCATGCGCGCGTGCCCGATTGGCGTGACTACTACTTGGGCCTGGACCAAACCCGGCACTACGCCTACATGAGAAAAGTGTTGCAGGCGTTGACATTCCTGCGCGGCCCGAGGACCTGGGTCCTGAAGAGTCCGCAGCACTGTGAGCAGCTCGGCCCGCTGATGGCGACCTTCCCCGACGCGACGGTGGCGTTCACGCACCGCGACCCCGTCGCGGTGATCCAGTCGGCGATCACGATGATGGCCTACTCCGATCGGCTGCGCCGGACAAGCATCGAACCCGGCTGGCTGCTGGACTACTGGAGCGACCGCGTGCGCCGGCTGCTCAGCGCCTGCGTGCGCGACCGCGATCTGGTTCCGGCCGAACGCAGCATCGACATCGGCTTTCACCACCTCAATGGCAACGAAATGCCTTGGTTGGAAAAGCTTTACGAGGTCGGCGGGGTCGAACTGACACCGAAGGTGCGCAAACGCTTCCAGCAATACCTGGACGGCAATCCGCGCGGCAAGCACGGCCGCATCCGCTACGACCTGCGACGGCACTTCGGCATCTCGGCCGGCGAACTGCGCGGGCGGTTCGACTTCTACTTCGACAGGTTCGACGTCCGCCCCGAGACCTAGCCCACCCGAACGGAAGAGACGTCAGCGATGACCACCGACGCGCAACGATTCGAACCGGTCTATCGGAGCAGGCCGGGCGCCGACGCCATGCGCCCGGCGGCCGCCGAGAAGGCCGAGCCGATCGCCCCGGGGCTCTGGTGCTCGCCGGGCCTGTCGAATGCCTACCTGCTGACCACCGACGAGGGCCGGGTGATCGTCAACACCGGCATGGGCTTCGAGGGCCCGGTGCATCGCGCCAACTTCGACGCCGTCGACACCTCACCGGTGTGCTACATCATCTTCACGCAGGGCCACGTGGACCACGTCGGCGGCCTGGACAGCGTGCGCGACCCCGATACCACGGTTGTCGCACAAGCGAACTGGACCACCTGGCGGGACGACAACGAACGCCTCATCCCGTACCGAGCCGCCCGCAGCGCGTTCGCCTTCAAAGACACCCTGGCGACGGGAATCCACGCCATTCAGCGGCGCCTGGGCACCACGCGGCTCCCCGGCCAGAGCGTTCCCGTCGTCGACGTCGACTTCGAGGACACCCTGGCCCTGGAGGTTGGCGGCCGGCGGATGGAGCTGATCTCGGTGCCCGGCGGCGAGACCACCGATTCGCTGGTGGTGTGGCTGCCCGACGAGCGAATCTGCCTGTGCGGAAACACCTTCGGCCCGTTGTTCGGGCACATTCCCAACCTTGTCACCATCCGCGGCGACCGGTACCGGGACGCCTTGACGGCCATCGCGTCGGTGGAGCGGGTGCGCGATCTGCGGCCCGAGCTCCTGGTGACCGGCCATTTCGACCCGATCGCGGGCGCCGACCGCATCGATGCCGAGTTGACCCGGCTGCGCAACGCGATCCAGTACATCCACGACGAGACGGTGGCCGGCATGAACGCCGGCAAGGACGTCCGGACCCTGATGCGCGAGATCGCCTTGCCACCCGAATACGACGTGGGGCAGGGGTATGGAAAGGTCGCCTGGGACGTGCGGGCCATCTGGGAGAACTACTCGGGCTGGTTCCACCACCGGTCGACCACCGAGCTCTATCCGGTCGGATTCGACGCCGTCGCCGCCGACGTGGTCGAGCTGGCCGGCGCCGACGCGCTGGTGGACCGGGCGCGGGCGCACCTGGACGCGGGCCGCCCAGTGCAGGCCATCCACCTTGCCGAGCTCGTTCCCCGCGACCATACGGGGGCGCGCGACGTGCTGACGCAGGCCCATGAAAGGCTGCTGGCAGGCAGCACCAACTTCTGGGAAAGCGCCTGGCTGCGGCGCCAACTAGCGAGGAACGCATGACGGCGCGAGCCAGCTTCGATTTCACCGGGACCGCGGCGCTGATCACCGGCGGCACCAGCGGGATCGGGCATGCCATCGCGACGCTGTTCCGGGATGCCGGCGCCGAGGTCACCATCACCGGAACCAAACCGGCCGCAAAAGATTACGACGCCGACCTGTCCGGCATGGACTATCACCGGTTACAGATCACCGACCACACATCGGTGGACGCGTTGGCGGCAAGTTTCACCCGCCTCGACGTGCTGGTGAACAACGCCGGCGCGAATTTCCCCGGGGGCCTTGACGAGTCGAAGCCCGAGGGATTCGAGGCGTCGGTCGCGCTCAACCTCACGGGACCGTACCGGTTGACGGTCGGTCTCTATCGCGCATTGAAATCGTCGACCGCGCCCGGCGGTGCCAGCGTGGTGAATCTGGCATCGATGTCCGCGCTGCGAGCCGTCCCGCTGGTCCCCGGGTACGGCGCGGCGAAGGCCGGGATCGTCTGTCTGACAAGAAACCTCGCCGTCAAGTGGGCGGGCAAGGGCATCCGGGTGAACGCGGTCGCGCCGGGGACGATCGACACCCCGATGACCGCGCCCATGCACGGCGCGGCCGAACTGGTGGAATCCGAGTTGGCTCACATTCCCTTGCGCCGCTTCGGATCCGCGAGCGAGATCGCGCCGACCGTCGCCTTCTTGTGCACCGAGCACAGCAGCTACACCAGCGGTGCGGTCTTCGTCGTCGACGGCGCGTCGGACTGCATCTGAGATCGCAAAGGACATTGACCATGGCATCGCTTGTTTCGGGGGCACTACGACCCGAGGACTTCTACCACACCGGCATCGTCGTGCCCGACCTCGACGCCGCGATGGCCCGCCTGAGCGCGCTGGCCGGCTACCGGTGGATCACCCCGATGAGCTATACCCTGCCGTTCCGCACCGCGACCGGAACCCGCGAGCTGACCTCGACGTTCGTCTACTCCCTGCAGGCCCCGCACGTCGAACTGATCCAGGAGGTGCCCGAAAGCCCGTGGACGGCGGCGCCCGGCAACTCCATCCATCACCTCGGCTACTTCACCGACAACCTCGCCGACACCGCCCGGGCGCTCGAGGACAACGGCTTCGCGTTCGAGGCCACCGCCGACGTCGCACAGTCTTCTCCTAAATCGGATCTCGCGCTGTTCGCCTACTACATCGACGCGTTCGGCACCCGCATCGAGATCGTCGACCGCGCCCTGTTTCCGGACTTTCCCGCGTTCCTCAAGTCGGCGGCGCCGACCGAAACCTGACGGAGCCGAACATGTTACTGACGGTGCTGCGCTTCAACTTCGCCTCCCCACATGGCGAGCCCCGCACGCAGGGCGAGTTGATCCGTGCCGCACTCGAGCTGGCGCAGTGGGGCGAGTCCCACGGCATCACCTCGATCAGCGTCGACGAGCATCACGCCACCGGGCACGGGTGGAGCTGCAACCCGATCATGGCCGCGGCGATGTTCCTGGCCCGGACCTCGACGCTGATCGCTAGCGTGGACTGCGCGCTCGGGCCGCTGTGGAATCCGGTCCGGCTCGCCGAAGACATCGCGCTGGTGGACAACATGAGCCGCGGGCGGCTGCACACCACGGTGGGCCTGGGCTACCGCACGGTCGAATACGACTCGCTGGGAATCGATTTCGGCCGGCGCGGCGCGCTGATGGACGCTCTCGTCGAGCGGATGCTGTCGGTGTGGTCGGGCACCGATTCGGGGGCGGGGGTCTGCACCGGCACATGGACCCGGCCGCACCCGCCGCTGTACGTCGGCGGCGGCGCGCGCGCCACGGCGCGGCGCGCGGCGCGTTTCGGGCTTCCGCTGAGCCTGGCCGATCACCTGCCCGACATCGCCGCCTACTATCGCGAGTTGTGTTCCGGCGCCGGCATCAAGCCGCTCATCCTCATGCCCGGGCCGGTCAATCGCGGGATGATCTTCCTGCACGAGGACCCCGACCGGGCGTGGGCCGAACTCGGTGAGCACATCCTTTGGGAGGCAGTCACTTACGGCGAATGGTCAACCGACCAACGTTCGCTGATGCACCTGCCCGGGGTCCGGACCCTGGACGAGGTCAAAGCCTCGGGCCGATACCGGTTCCTGACCCCGGACCAACTCATCGCCGAAGTCCGCGACGCCGACAACTACGGGCCGCTCGTCATGCATCCCCTGGTCGGCGGCATGCCCGTCGACGAGGCGTGGAAGTCGGTCCAGCTGCTCACCGACAAGGTCCTGCCCGCGCTGAGCTGATTGGACGCGCGCCTCAAGCGGTGCGAAGTTGCTGCAGCCACTCCGCGAGCGAGCGCCCGGCGTCCAGGACATGTCGCTCGGCGATCGCGCGGGCCCGCTCGGCGTCTTTGTCGCCGAGCGCATCGAGCAACTCTTGATGCTCATCGAGCGAATGCTTCTCGTGCTCGGGGAACAGGGTGAGGAAGTTGCTCGGCACCACGCGGGCCGCCTGTTTGATCTGGGTCGACAGCCGTGGGGAGTGCGCGGCGCGATGGATCCCCTGGTGGAAATGCCAGTTTGCCTCGCCGATGCTGTCGTCGCCGGATCGCGCCGCGACATCGGCGGCGAGGGCGCGCAGCATGTCGAGCTCGTCCGGGCCGATGCGTTCGGCCGCCCACGCCGCGGCCTGTCCGGTCAGCACGCCGAGAATCGTGAAGCTGTCCAGCACATCCTCGGGGCTGATGCCGATCACGGTCACGCCACTTCTCGGGGCGACCCGAACCAGGCCTTCGAACGAAAGCTCGAGCAACGCCTCGCGCACCGGGGTCCGGCTGGTGGCGAATTCCGCGGTGATGGCGTCCAGGTCGACCCGTGATCCGGCGGGCAGCGCGCCGGTGAGGATGCGGTCCCTGAGTTCCCGCGCGGCGCGTTCCCGCACGGTTCCGGAGATGTCGATCGCAGACATTGAAGCCATCCGACCACCGTATCAAATAAAGCATTTGAAATCTGATATATCAGATGTTAGATTTTGCGGATGGGAGATCGGCGAACCGACAAGATGGCGCTCGTCGCATTCATGCAGGCGGGCAGCACTTCTGTGTACGCGGGGTCGTGGCGGCATCCCGCGACCGAACACCGCTACCTCGATGCCTCCTACTACGCCAAGATCGGCCGGCAGCTCGAAGAGGGCTGCTTCGACCTGATGTTCTTCGACGATCGCCTGGCGATGCCGGGCGTCTACGGCGGATCGGTGTCGGAGGCGGTGGCCTACGGCGCCCGCCCGGTCAAGCTGGACCTCGGCGTGGTGCTCGGGGTGCTGGCCCAGGCCACCTCGCGGATCGGGCTGGGGGCCACCTACTCGACGACTTACTACGCGCCCTTCCACGTCGCCAGAACCTTCGCCACGCTGGACCACCTTTCCGGGGGCCGGGCGGCCTGGAACGTGGTCACCTCCGTCAACGACAGCGAGGCGCAGAACTTCGGCGTGGACGCCCACCTGGGGCACGACGAACGCTACGACCGCGCCGACGAGTTCATGGACGTGGTCACCGGCCTGTGGGACACGTGGGAGGACGACGCGATCCTGCATGACCGGGCGTCCGGTCGCTACGCCGACCCCGCCAAGGTGCACGAGCTGGGACACGCCGGCCGGTACTTTTCGGCGCGCGGGCCGCTGACCGTGCCGCGTACCCCGCAGGGCCGCCCCGTCATCATCCAGGCCGGGTCTTCGGGCCGCGGACGCGAATTCGCCTCGCGCTGGGCCGAATTGATCTTCACCGGGGACCCCGGGATCGAAATTGCGCGCAGCCACTACGCCGACCAAAAAGACCGCATCGCCGATGCGGGACGCGATCCCGCCGCGGTGCGGATCTGCCCGATGGCCTACGCGGTGGTGGGCGAGTCCGAGGCCCACGCCAAGGACCGCGAAGCCTTGTTTCTCAACGAGCTGGTGCACCCCATGGCGTCGCTGACCCTGCTGTCGGAGCTGATGAATTACGACTTCGCCCAACACGATCTCGACGATCCCGTCACCGACGAGCTCATCGCGTCGGCCTCCGGCATTCGCGGGCTGGTGCAGAACCTGCGCACGCATATCGGTGGGGACACTGTCACCGTGCGCGATCTGGCCGGTCATCGCGCGACCCTGCTGCAGGGGCCCCGTTTCGTCGGCACCGGAGAGCAGGTCGCCGAACAGATGGCGGACTGGTTCCACAGCGGTGCCTGTGACGGTTTCGTGCTGGCCGCAACGCATTTGCCCGGCGCGTTCGAGGACGTCGTCCGCATGGTGGTCCCCGAACTGCAACGACGCGGGCTGTTCCGCACCGAATACGAGTCGGCGACACTACGGGGACACCTTGGGCTGCAACGACCTTCGAACGCACGCGTCGGGGCCCATGCTTGACGGGCTGCGGGTGCTCGACCTCGCGACGCTGGCGGCCGCTCCGCTGGTCGCGACGTACCTGGGGGAGTTCGGCGCCGACGTGATCAAGGTCGAAGAACCCCGGCACGGCGACCCGATTCGCGCGTGGGGTAACCAGCGCGACGGCGTCGGGCTGATGTGGAAGTCCATCTCGCGCAACAAGCGATCGATCACGTTGGATCTGCGCTGTGCGGAAGGTCAGGCGCTGGTGCGCCGCCTGGTCGAGCGCGCCGACGTCGCCATCTTCAACACCCGGCCGCAGACGTTGCGCAAGTGGGGCTTGGACTACGAGAGCCTGCGGGCGGTCAACGACCGGATCGTGATGCTGCACATCACGGGTTACGGGTTGACCGGGCCGAAGAGCGAGCGCCCGGGCTTCGGCACGCTCGGGGAAGCGATGAGCGGGTTCGCCCATATCACCGGTCAGGCCGGCGGACCGCCGACGCTGCCGCCGTTCATGCTGGCCGACGGCGTCGCATCGCTGAACGCCGCGTACGCGGTGATGATGGCGCTCTACCACCGCGACGTCCACGGCGGACCGGGGCAACTGATCGACGTTAACCTCATCGACCCGCTGGCCCGGCTGCTGGAGCAGACGCTGCTGGGCTACGACCAATTGGGATTGGTGCCGGAACGGGACGGCAACCGATGGGACATTTCCGCCCCCCGCAACACCTACCGCACCGCGGACGGAAGGTGGCTGGCCATGTCCGGCAGCTCACCGGCGTTGGCGCTACGGGTGTTCCGCGCGATAGGCCGCGACGACCTCCTGCGGGACGCCGACTTCCTGGACCCGCAGCGGCGGCTGGCGCGGGCCCGCGACGTCGACGCCGCGGTCGCGGATTGGGTTGCCGGCAAGACGCTTTCGGAGGCGATGGCGGTCTTCGAAGCTCACGAGGTGGCCGCGGCGCCGGTCTATGACATCAGCGATCTGGTCGGCGACGAGCAGCTCGCGCATCGCGGGGTGTTCGTCTCGGTCGACGACCAACAACTCGGGCCCATGACCGTGCAGGCCCCGGTGCCGCGCTTCTCCTCGGCAGCCGGGACGGTCGACCGTTTGGGTCCCCGCCTCGGTGAACACAACGCCGAGGTCTATGGCGATTTACTCGGTTTGGCCGCCAACGAGATTGATGACCTGCGCGCCCGGGGCGTGCTGTAGCAGAAGGAACTTCGTACCGATGACTCCTCTTCTTCGCCGCTCCGAGCTGGCCGTGCCGGCGAGCAACGACGACATGTTCGACAAAGCCGCCGGGTGTGGCGCCGACCTGGTTTTCCTCGACCTCGAGGACGCGGTGCCCGCGGCGTTCAAGGAGGAATCGCGCGCCAAGGCGATCGGCGCGCTCAACGACATCGACTGGGGTCGCACCGCGCGCGCCGTGCGAATCAACGGCCTGGACACCCCGTGGTGCCACGACGATCTCATCGAAGTGGTGACCAAGGCCGGCGAAAATCTCGACACGATCATCGTCCCGAAGGCCCGCACGGCCCGCGACGTCTGGTGGGTGGACGTGCTGCTCACCCAGCTTGAGTCAAAGCTCGGCCTGGGTAAGCGCATTCGTCTCGAAGTCCTCATCGAGGAGGTCGAAGGCCTTGCCAACGCCGAGGCGATCGCGGCGTCCAGCCCCCGGCTGGACGCTTTGATCTTCGGGGTGGGCGATTTCTCCTTGTCGCAGGGTGCGCGGGTGGACACGAACTTCGTCCCGCTCGGCGAATATCCCGGTGATTTCTGGCAGTACGCGCGCAACAAGGTGATCGTGGCGGCGCGTATCGCCGGCATCGACGCGATTGACGCGCCCTACCCCGACTTCAAGGACCTGTCGGGCTATGAGCGCGACGCCCGTCGCGCCTCGCTGATGGGATACACCGGAAAGTGGGCGATTCACCCCGGCCAGGTTCCCGTCGCCAACACGGTCTACTCGCCGACCGCGGACGAAATCGCGCGCGCCGAGCGGAATCTCGCCGCCTACCGGGAGGCCGAGGCCAAAGGACGCGGCGCCGTCGGAGTCAACGGCGTCTTGGTCGACGCCGCACACGTGAAGATGGCGCAGCAGACGCTGGCGCGCGCCGCGTTGATCAACGGCGACCGTTAGCCGATCACCACCAGGAGGTCACCGCCTTCGACCTGGGCGGTGTGGGATACCGCGATGCGCGCGACCTTCCCGGCCTTGGGCGCGGTGACGGCGGCCTCCATCTTCATCGCCTCGATCGTCGCGATGGTCTGACCGGCCGCGACTTCCTCGCCGACGCTGGTGGTGACGGTGACGACGCCGGAAAAGGGGGCCGGGATGTGATCGGGGTTGGCGCGGTCGGCCTTCTCGGCGGCCGGCACGTCGGCGGCGATGCTGCGATCGCGCACTACGACGGGACGCAACTGCCCGTTGAGAATGCACATGACGGTGCGCATCCCGCGTTCGTCGGGATCGGAAACGGCCTCCAGACCGATCAGCAGTTCTACGCCGCGCTCCAGCTCGACGCGGTGTTCCTCGCCGTGGCGCAGTCCATAGAAGAACTGATTGGCGCTCAGCCGCGACGTGTCGCCGTACTTTTCACGGTGGGCCTCGAACTCCTTGGTCGGGCCCGGGAACAGCAGCCGATTCAGCGCGGCTTGCCGGGCGGCTCCCGGTACCGCCAACGAGGCTTCGTCTTCGGCCGGCAGTGTCCGCTCCGGCTTGGCGGGGCTGCGTCCGCGTAATGCCTTGGTGCGCAACGGTTCCGGCCAGCCACCCGGTGGGTCACCGAGTTCGCCGCGCAGGAAGCCGACCACCGAGTCCGGGATGTCGTAACGTGCCGGGTCGGCGGCGAAGTCGTGCGCGGTGATCCCGGCGCCGACCAGGGCCAGCGCCAGGTCCCCGACCACCTTGCTCGACGGCGTGACCTTGACGAGGCGTCCGAGGACGGCATCGGCACCGGCATAAGCGTTTTCGATGTCTTCGAATCGGTCACCGAGCCCCAGTGCGATGGCCTGCTGCCGCAGGTTCGACAACTGCCCGCCCGGGATCTCGTGGCGGTACACTCGCCCGGTCGGGGCCGGCAGCCCGGATTCGAACGGCGCGTACACCTTTCGCAGCGCCTCCCAGTACGGCTCCAGGTCGCACACCGCGGCCAGCGGCAGCCCGGTGTCGTGGGCGGTGTGGGCCGCGGCGGCCACGATCGAGGACAGCGCGGGTTGGCTGGTGGTCCCCGCGAGCGGCGCCGCGGCCCCGTCGACGGCGTCGGCTCCCGCGTGCCAGGCCGCGACGTAGGTCGCCAGTTGCCCGCCCGGGGTGTCGTGGGTATGCACGTGCACCGGCAGGTCGAACCGCGACTTGAGCGCCGACACCAGGGTCGCGGCGGCCGGCGGGCGCAGCAGCCCGGCCATGTCCTTGATCGCCAGCACGTGGGCACCGGCCGTGACGATCTGCTCGGCCAGCTTGAGGTAGTAGTCCAGGGTGTAGAGGTTTTCGGCCGGATCGCTGAGATCGCCGGTGTAGGACAGCGCCACCTCGGCCACCGCCGTTCCGGTTTCCCGCACGGCGTCGATGGCCGGTCGCATGGAATCGACGTTGTTCAGCGCGTCGAAGATCCGGAAGATGTCGATCCCGGTGAGCGTGGCTTCCTCCACGAACGCCGTCGTCACGATCTCCGGATACGGCGTATAGCCCACCGTGTTACGCCCCCGTAGCAGCATCTGCAAACAGATGTTGGGCATCGCTTCGCGCAGCGCGGCGAGGCGCTGCCACGGGTCTTCCTTCAAGAACCGAAGCGCCACATCGTATGTCGCCCCGCCCCAGCACTCCACCGACAACAGCTGCGGCGTCGTCCGCGCGATAAAGGGCGCCACCTTGAGCAGGCCGGTGGTGCGAACCCGGGTCGCCAGCAACGACTGGTGTGCGTCACGGAACGTCGTGTCGGTGACGCCCACGGCCTTGGTTTCCCGCATCCACCGCGCGAATCCCTCCGGCCCCAACTCCGCCAGGCGCTGTTTGGACCCCGGTGGCGGCGGCACGGATAGGTCGACGGGCGGCAGTTTGTCGTGCGGATACACGGCCGAGAGCCGCGGACCGTGGGGTTGGTTGACCGTCACGTCGGCCAGGTAGTTGAGGATCTTGGTGCCGCGGTCGGCGCTGGAGTGCGCCGTCAGCAACCGCGGGCGCTCGTCGATGAACGACGTCGTCGCCCGGCCCGCGACAAAATCGGGATCGGCGAGCACCGCCTGCAGGAATGCGGTGTTGGTCGTCACTCCGCGGATGCGGAATTCGGCGACCGCCCGGCGCGCCCGGCGCACGGCGGCCGCGAAATCCCGGCCGCGGCAGGTCAGCTTGACCAACATCGAATCGAAATGCGCCGATACCTCGGCCCCCAGGTGGGTGCCGTCGTCCAATCGGACGCCCGCCCCGCCCGGTGTGCGGTAGGCGGTGATGCGCCCGGTGTCGGGCCGGAACCCGTTGGCGGGGTCCTCGGTGGTGATCCGGCACTGCAACGCGGCCCCGTGCGTGGTGATCGACCGCTGACTCAAACCGAGATCGCCGAGGCTTTCGCCGGAGGCGATGCGCAACTGGCTCGCCACCAAGTCGACATCGGTGATCTCCTCGGTCACCGTGTGCTCCACCTGGATGCGCGGATTCATTTCGATGAACACGTAATCGCCGCGTTCGTCGAGCAGAAACTCGACGGTGCCCGCGCAGGTGTAGCCGATGCGCCGCGCGAACGCCACGGCGTCCGCGCAGATCCTTTGCCGCAGTTCAGGATCGAGGTTTGGCGCCGGCGCGACCTCGATGACCTTTTGATGCCGGCGCTGCACGCTGCAGTCCCGCTCGTAGAGGTGGATGACGTTGCCGTGGGTGTCGGCCAGGATCTGCACCTCGATGTGACGCGGATTGGTCACCGCCTGTTCGAGGAACACCGTGGGGTCGCCGAAGGCCGACTCGGCTTCCCGCGCTGCCGCCTCGATCGCCTCGGCCAAGTCCCGGGGATCGCTCACCCGCCGCATCCCCCGGCCACCACCGCCGGCGACCGCCTTGACGAACAGCGGGAACCGCATCGAGGCGGCGGCCGCCACCAGTTCTTCGGTTGACGACGAGGGCGCCGAGGACGCCAGCACCGGCAGCCCGGCGGCCCGCGCCTCGGCGATCGCCCGGGACTTGTTCCCGGTCAGCTCCAGCACCCGCACCGAAGGACCCACGAACGTGATCCCGGCCGATGCGCAGGCCGCCGCGAGTTCGGGGTTCTCCGACAGGAAGCCGTAGCCGGGGTAGATCGCGTCGGCGCCGCAGGCCCGCGCCGTCGCGACGATTTCCTTGACGTTGAGATACGCCCGGACGGGATGCCCGATCTCGCCGATCTGATACGACTCGTCGGCCTTCGACCGATGCGCCGAGTTGCGGTCCTCGACGGGATAGATCGCCACCGTGCCCATGCCCAATTCGTAGGCGGCGCGGAACGCGCGGATCGCGATCTCACCCCGGTTCGCGACCAGAACTTTCGAAATCACTGGTCCGGGCGAGGTCAGCCGGCCATTGGGAGCGCGCGTTGCGGCGGGCCGACGTACTCGCTGAGCGGGCGGATCAGCGCATTGGACGCGGTCTGCTCGATGATGTGAGCGGTCCACCCGGTGATCCGGCTCATCACGAAAATCGGTGTGAAGCAACCGATGTCGAAGCCCATCAGGTAATAGGCGGGCCCGGTCGGAAAGTCCAGGTTCGGCTTGATCCCGTTGGCGGCCGCCATCCCCTGCTCGAGGACCTCGTAGATGTCTAGCCACCGCTGACCGTCGCGAGCGGCGGCGACACGCGTGAGGGCTTGCTTCATCGTCGGCACCCGCGAGTCGCCGTTCTTGTACACCCGGTGGCCGAAGCCCATGATCTTATCTTTGCGAGACAGTTTGCCCTGCAGCCACTCCGATGCCCGCTCGGCGGTGCCGATTTCGAGCATGTCATGCATCACCGCTTCGTTGGCGCCGCCATGCAGCGGGCCCTTGAGCGCACCGATGGCCGCCGTGACCGCGCTGTAGATGTCGGACTGGGTGGAGGTGACCACCCGCGCGGCGAACGTGGAGGCGTTGAAACTGTGCTCGGCGTAGAGGACCATCGACTGCTCGAAGGCGTCGACGACCACCTGCTCGGGAACGTTGCCGAAGCACATGTGCAGGAAATTCTGCGCATAGTTCATGTGGCTATGCGGCGCAATGGGTTCCAGCCCACGCCGGCGGCGCATGTCGGCGGCGACGATGGTGGGCAGCACCGCGAACATCCGCAGCGCCTTGGCGTAGTTAGCGCTCGCGCTGCTGTCATCCTCGTCGGGGTCCTCGGCGCCCATGTAGCTGATCAAGGTGCGCACCACGTCCATCGGATGGCAGGTGTCGGGCAGTTTCGCCAACAGCGACAGCATGGATCGGTTCAGCCGGCGGGCTGCGCGTTCCCGCTGGGTGAACAGCGCCAACTGTTGGTCGTTGGGTAGTTCGCCGTGCCACAGCAGGTAGGCGACCTGCTCGAAGCTGCAGTGTGCGGCGAGGTCCTGGACCGCGTATCCGCGGTAGGTCAGCGAGTTGGTTTCCGGGACGACCTTGGAGATGGCGGTGGTGTCGACGACGACACCGGCCAATCCTTTGTAGATGCGGGGCTTGTTGTCTTCGATGGTGCTCATGGTGTGACTCCTTCAGAGGACGAAAGTTTCAAATCGCGAAGTTGTAGATGTCGGAATCGAATTGGTTGTAGTCGGCGTACCGGAGCAGCTCGTAGAGCCGGCTGCGGTGCTGCATGCGGTCCAGGAGACCGGATTGTGTTCCGGTGTCGGCGATTTCGCGAAGGCCGACCTCGACGGCGTGCATGGCCAACCGCAACGTGGTCACCGGGTAGATCACCACGTTGTAGCCGATGTCGGACAGCTGCCTGGCGCTCAAGAGCTGCGACTTGCCGAACTCGGTCATGTTGGCCAGCAACGGTGTATCCACCGCGGCCCGGAACCGCTCGAATTCGGCGGGTGTGTGCAGGGCTTCGGTGAAGATCAGGTCGGCGCCCGCGTCGGCGTAGGCCTTGGCGCGGTCGATCGCCGCGGAAAGCCCCTCGACCCCCGCGGCGTCGGTGCGTGCGCAGACGATGAAATTCGGGTCGCGCCGGGCGGATACGGCGGCCCGCACGCGCTTGACCATCTCGCCGGTGGGCACCACGACCTTGCCGTCGAGGTGCCCGCATCGCTTCGGGTTGACCTGATCCTCGAGGTGGCAGCCGGCCAGCCCGGCGTCCTCCAGCACGGTCACGGTGCGCGCGGCGTTCATCGCTTCGCCGAAGCCGGTGTCGGCGTCGATGAGGGTGGGCAGGTCGGTCACCGCCGCGATCTGCGCGCCCCGTGCGCTGACTTCGGTCAGGGTGGTCAAACCGATGTCGGGCAGGCCCAGGTCGGCCGACAGCACCGCGCCGGACACGTACACCCCGTCGAAGCCGATGTCGGCGACCAGCTTGGCGACCAGCGGCGAAAACGCCCCCGGAAACCGTTGCAGCCGACCGCTTTCCAGTGCGGCCCGGAATCGGGCCCGCTTGTCGGCCGCGGGCACGGCGCTGGCGATGAGCCCGCTCATCAGAAGATCCCCGCCGGAATCGTCGGCGCCTTTTTCAGCACCAGCGGATCGACCGTGAGGTTGAGCGCGCCCAGACCGCCGGCATCGAGTCCCGACAGGCCCTCCACCACCGACAGGAACCTTTGCTGCTCGGCTTCGTTGACCACGCCCTCGGCCAGCTCGGTGAACTTCCCGATGTACTGCTTGCGCTCAAAAGGCCTGGCGCCCAAGGGGTGGGCGTCGGCGACGGCGATCTCGTCGACGATCACCTCACCGCTCTTGAGGGTGACCTCGGCGCGGGCGCCGAACGCCTTCTCGGCCGGGTCGGTGGAGTGGTAACGCCGGGTCCACTCGGGATCCTCGCGCGTGGAGATTTTGTGCCACAGCTCGACGGTGTCGGGCCGGTGCGCCCGTTCCGGCGCGTAGGAGCGCTCGTGATGCCAGGTGCCGTCCTGCAATGCGACGGCGAAGATGTACATCACCGAGTGGTCCAGCGTCTCGCGGGAGGCGTCCGGGTCCATCTTTTGCGGGTCGCCCGAACCGGTGCCGATCACCACGTGCGTGTGGTGGCTGGTGTGCAGCACGATCGTCGCGATCTGGTCGAGGTCGCCGATGCGCTCACGCAGCCGGCGAGCCAGGTCGATGAGGGCCTGGCTCTGGTATTCGGCCGAGTGCTCCTTGGTGTAGCTGTCCAAGATCGCGCGCTTCGGCTCGCCCGGTTCGGGAAGCGGGACGTGGTAGGTGTGTTCGGGCCCGGACAGCAGCCAGGCGATCACCCCGTCCTCGCCTTCCCAGATCGGGGCGGGCGAGCCCTCCCCGCGCATGGCGCGGTCGACGGCCTCGATCGCGACCTTGCCGGCCCACGCGGGAGCGAACGCCTTCCAGCTGGAGATCAGGCCCTTGCGTGACTGCCGGGTGGACGTCGTCAGGTGGAGCGCCTGGCCGATCGCGTTGTAGATGGTCTCCTTGTCGAGGCGCAGCATGGTGCCCAGGCCCGCGGCCACCGACGGGCCGAGGTGCGCGACGTGGTCGATCTTGTGCTCGTGCAGGCAGATTCCCTTGACCAGGTCGATCTGGATCTCGTAGCCGGTCGCGATGCCGCGGATGAGGTCCGCGCCGCCCACCCCGAGGTGCTGGGCGACGGCCACCAATGGGGGAATGTTGTCGCCGGGGTGCGAGTACTCCGCCGCCAGAAACGTGTCGTGGAAATCCAGCTCGCGCACCGCGACGCCGTTGGCCCAGGCCGCCCACTCCGGCGAATAGTCGCCGTCGACCCCGAAAACCTTCGCGCCTTTGATTGGGGTGGGGTGCGCCAGCGCCTGGGCGCGCGCGACGGTGACCGGGCGACGGATGACCGAGGCGGCGGAAACGGCGGCGTTGTCGATGATGCGGTTGATCACCATCGTCTCGGTCTCCGGGGGCACCGCGACCGGGTCCGCCGCTACCTCGGCGATCTTCCAGGCCAGGTGTTCACTGCGGGGAAAATGCTCGGCGCTACGCCGAGTCCGAACGTCATGGATGCGCATAAGCCGCACGGTACGCAGAACGATTTGGGGAGTAAATCCCCTGTAAAAGCGTAATTTTGTGTCCTTATCCACCCAATTTTGCGAACCTTGCGAAAGAGGGAAGGCGTACCGTGGAACGGGTGGCGAAAACGTTCGCCGGCGCGCGGCTACGACGGTTGCGCGAGGAGCACGGCCTGACCCAGGTGGCGCTGGCGCGCGTCCTGGAACTGTCGACCAGCTACGTCAATCAGCTGGAGAACGACCAGCGCCCGATCACGGTCCCGGTGCTGCTCACCCTCACCGAACGCTTCGACTTACCGACCCAGTACTTCGCGCCGGATTCCGATGCCCGCTTGGTCTCCGACCTGCGCGAGGTCCTCGCCGAAACGCCCGCAACCGCCGCGCAGATCGAGGAGCTCGTCGCCCGGATGCCGGAAATCGGCCAGACGCTGGTCAACCTGCACCGGCGGTTACACGACGCCACGGCCGACCTCGAGGCGCTGCACGGTCGTGCCAACGTCGACGTATCGGCCGTCTCCCAGCAGCCGATGCCGTTCGAAGAGGTCCGGGACTTCTTCTACGACCGCAAGAACTACATCGGCGAGCTGGACGTCGCGGCCGAGGAACTGTTCAACCGGAACCGCCTGCGGATCGGCGGGCTCGACGGCCAGCTGGCGGAGCTCCTCGCCGACGAACTCGGCGTCACCGTCGTCATCGACGACGGCCAGGTGTTGAATCCCAACTCCAAGCGCCTGTTTCGCGCCGATTCGAAAACGGTGTACCTGGCTCGCTGGCTTCATCCCGGCCAACGTGCCTTTCAGCTTGCAACCCAGATCGCTCTGCTCACCCACGCCGACTTGATCACCGGCATCATCGCCGGCGACGACCAGCTCAGCGACGATGCGCGGGGCGTGGCCCGCATCGGCCTGGCCAACTACTTCGCCGGCGCCCTGCTCCTGCCCTACCAAAGGTTCCTCGTTGCCGCGGAGAGCGTGCGCTACGACATCGACCAATTGACCAGGCGGTTCGGGGTGGGCTTCGAAACCGTCTGCCACCGCCTGTCCACCCTGCAACGCCCGAGCGCGCGCGGGGTCCCCTTCATCTTCGTCCGCACCGACAGCGCGGGAAACATTTCTAAACGCCAGTCCGCCACGGCATTTCACTTCTCTCGCGTCGGCGGGAACTGCCCCCTGTGGGTGGTGCACCACGCGTTTTCCCGGCCCGGTCAGTTCCTGACGCAGGTGGCTCAGATGCCCGACGAGCGCACGTATTTCTGGATCGCGAGGACCACGACGGCGGAGCCCAGCCGCTACCTCGGCCCGGACAAGAGCTTTGCCATCGGGCTCGGGTGCGACGTGGCCCACGCCGAGAAACTGGTGTACTCCGTCGGCATCGACCTGACCGACACCGAGGCGATAGTGCCGATCGGCGCCGGCTGCAAGATCTGCGACAGACCCGCCTGCCCGCAACGCGCCTTCCCCTACCTGGGCCGACCGGTGCGCGTCGACCCGCAGTCCAGCACCGATCTGCCCTACCCGCCCGCCAACGCGCCCTGACCCCAAGCGCCTGCGCGGTGAAAGACGAATTTCGCTTGGGCATGGGCATATTCACGAAGCCCGGGACTAGGGTTGCACTACGACCTTTGATAAGCCGGGCCGTGGCGACACGTCCGCAACCGAGTCGATAGGGGACCAACGACGGCAATGCGCGCCGACAAGAGGCCGAGGGGTGACCGCACGCCCCGGGTAGCGATACTCGACGACTACGCCGGCGTGGCACTGGAGCTTGCCGACTGGTCACCGGTGCGGACGCGCGCCCAGGTAACCGTTTTCGACCGGAACCTCTCCGAGGAGGAGGCCGCGGAGGCGTTGCGGCCGTTCGATGTGGTCTGCACGCTGCGCGAGCGGATGGCGTTTCCGCGAACGCTGATCGAGCGGCTGCCGAACCTGAGGCTGATCACCATCGTCGGCAGAAGCCTGCCGAACCTGGACATGGCCGCGGCCAGTGAGCGCGGGATTCTGGTCGCCCACACGAACTTCGCCCATCCCCGCTTTAGTTCCGTACGCGACGCCACCCCCGAACTCGCCTGGGGATTGCTGATCGCGACGGTGCGCAACCTGGCCGAGGAACATCGGCGCATGCGCGAGGGAGCGTGGCAGGCCACCACGGGTCTGACGCTGTCCGGCAAGACACTCGGACTTCTGGGCCTCGGCAGGATCGGCACACGCATGGCCGAATACGCGAAAGTCTTTGGCATGGACGTCATTGCGTGGAGCCAAAACCTCACCGCGGATGCCGCCAGGGCGGTTGGCGCGCGCCGGGTCGAGAAGTCGGCGCTCTTTGAACAGTCCGACATGGTGTCCATCCATGTGGTGCTCTCGGAGCGCACGCGCGGCCTGGTCGGTGAGTCCGAGCTGGCCCTGATGAAGCCACACGCCTATCTGATCAACACGTCCCGGGGTCCGATCGTCAACGAGGCCGCCCTGATCGCCGCGCTTGAAGCCGGGCGTATCGCCGGCGCCGGGCTCGACGTCTATGACATCGAACCGCTGCCGTCCGATCATCCCTTGCGGCTGCTCCCGAACGTGACCTTGTCTCCCCATTTGGGGTATGTCACCCGCGAAATGCTGGGCGCCTTCTACGCCGACACCGTCGACGCGGTGGCGGCCTGGCTCGACGGAACCCCCGTTCGGATCGCCAACCCCGAGGCGTTGCCCGCGAGACTGAGCCCGTCGCAGCATGGGTAAAGTAGGCGCGTCAACGATTCTGGGGCCGCTCACCCCCGCTTCCAATGGGGACTCTGGACCGCCTTGAGCGCTTCGGTGACGTAGCGATCCAGCGGCCAGGGCTTGCCGGATTGCCGTACCCACCGCCGGAAAGCGAAATCTGCCGCCGCGAAGGCGAGTTGGACCAGCAGGCCGGGCCGGATATCGGCGTCGGGGTTGGCGCCCATGCGCTCGGCGATGAGCTTCGTTGCCCGTTCCTTGTCCGCGGGCGTGTGGACCGTGACCTTGTCGAGCAGGCCGGGGGCCACCAGCAGGGCCTCACGCCACTCCTCGGTGTCGGCCTGGTCGAACGAGCGGGTCCGCGTGACGATGGCATTGATCAGCGCGACGTCGGGTGGCTCATTGGCGGGCCGCCCTTCGAGGAGGCTGACGATCGCGGCGCCGCCATGGCGAACGGGCGCAAGGAGCAACTCCTCCTTCGCCGTTACGTGCCGGAAGAACGTCCGCGGCGAAACGCCTGCGGCAGCGGCGATTTCCTCCGTCGTCACAACGTCGTATCCGCGTTCGACGAATAACCGGAACGCCGCCCGCCTGATGTCGGCCCGGATCTGTGCGCGCTGCCGATCACGCAGCGACCCTTGTCTCGGAAAGGTCATCGGAAGCAGCCGATTCCGCCGTCGACGTGAATGGTCTGTCCGGTGATGAACGTCGCGTCGGTGCCGAGCAGGAACGCCACCAAAGCGCCCACGTCGGTGCGGACGTCGCCGATCCGCTTCATCGGAACGCGTCCCACCGCCTTCGCGTAATCGTTGGGCGCGAACTGTTTCCACAGTTTGACGCCGTCGGACTCGGCGAACGGGCAGATGACGTTGACGCGGATGTTGTCGTGCCCCCATTCCAGCGCGGCGACCTTGGACAGGCCGCGGATGCCTTCCTTGGCGGCGGCGTAACCACCCCATTTGGGTTCCCCGCCGGTGCCCGTCCCCGAGCCGAGGTTCACGATCGAACCGCCACCCGCCTCGACCATCAACGGGTGCACGGCCTGCATGAGCAGGAATGTCGCCCGGGGGCCGACGTCGTAACCGAGCGCCAGGTCCTCGGTGGTGATGTCGACGAATGCCTTGGGCTCATTGGTGGCGATGGCATTGTTGACCAGCCCGTGCACCGTGCCGAACGCGTTGACCGCGGCTGCCACGATCCGTCGCGCGCTGTCCGGGTCGCGCAAATCGGCGATCAGCATCTCGGCGCGACCGATTGCCTTGAGTTCGGTCGTTGTCGCGCTGAGGGTCTCGTCCTGGATGTCGACCAGCAGCACGCCCGCGCCGCGTTCCAGCAGCGCGGCGGCGATGCCCTTGCCCACGCCCTGGGCGGCACCGGTGACGACCGCGACGTGGCCGCGCATCGAGTCGGGGTGAGAGTACGTCACCTGACGCGTCCCATCCGTAGCCGCACGCCGCGGTGCATCTCGTAGGTGCTGCGCGCTCCGTTGGGTAGCTCGATGAACTCCACCGGCGTCCCGTCGGGGTCCTTGACGAAAAACATTCGGACACCGCCGATCTCGAAGGGTTTCTGGTCGGGGGTGTAGCCGGCGGCGGTGATGCGACGGTGCGTCTCGTCGAGATCGGTCACCGACAACGACACGTTGTGGATCCCCGTGAAGCCGCGTCGCTGCTTCTGCTCGGGCGGGTTGGCGCCGATCGACAGTAGCTCGACCATCAGTCCGCCCAGCAACCCGCCGACGACCCGGCCCTCTTGTCTGCGGGTCGCGTGCAGCACCGCGTCGAAAGGCTCTCCGGAGATGAGGGATTCGAAGACGACCTCCATGCCAAGCAGGTCTCGATAGAACGCCAGCGCGCGGTCCATGTCGGTGACACCGACGACGAGGTGGCAGAACGACACGTCGTCGAGGACGCCGGATTTGGTCATGGTCACTGCACCGCGAGCTTGGGAGCCGGGCGCCCGGCGAACAACGGCAGATCCAGGTAGGTCTTGATGCCGGGTTCGGCGGCGCACACGTCGGGGATGGCGTTGACGCAATGGTTGGCGGTGGCCACCACGCCCGGATTGCGCACCAGCCCTTCGGCGATCGTCTCCGGTTGCAGGCCCTTGAAGGTGAGGCTCACGGTCGGGTCGCCGGTGATCTCGACCTCGAAGCGTTCGCCGCGCCCACCGAAATTCCAGGCGGGCTCCAGGTTTTCCTCACCCATCAGCCAGTTGACCGCGGCCGTGATGACCGGCTCGCCGTCGACGAGGGCCTGCCAGCGGAAGCGGCGCGCGGCCACCGTTCCCGTGGTGATCGGGAACGGGTCGTAGTCGATGTCCGAGGTTGCCACCGCGACCTCCTGGATGGTCCTGATGTTGGGATCGATGCGAAATCCCATGTGGTCGGCGACCATTCGCACCGACTGCTTAAAGCCCGCTTCGAGCAGGCCGGCCATCGGTCCCTGCGTGGCCTCCTCGGGGGAGCCGCCGAATCCCATGATGTGGCGCACGACGTCGGGAGCGTTGTAGGTGCGGATGTCGGAGAACTCCTCGGCGCGCACGTGGGTGACCGCCGACGACAGCGAGGACAGCATGAGCGGGAACCGCTCCGTGATGCCCCCGGGGTGGATGCCCGACCCGTGCAGGGTCACCCCGGCCTCGAGTGCGGCGTCGGCGACGGCCTTGTGCCGAGGGTTGCCCGGATCGGGGTACACCCAGCCGACCGGGGTGACCACGTTCTTGCCGGAGCGCAGGATCGTGATGACCTCGTCGTCGTTCGGCACCAGGGGGCTGTACACGACGCAGTCGGCGTCCAGGGCCAGAATCTCGTCGACGCTGGTGGTCGCGGTGACACCCAGGTCGTGAGTCCCGATGATCCGGCCGACGTCGACGCCGTTCTTGTCTGCGCTGTGCACCCAGCAGCCGGCCAGTTCGAGCCGCGGGTGATTGAGCACGCATTCGATGGCCGCCTTGCCCACACCCCCGGTCGCCCATTGGATGACGCGCAGCTTGGACGGGTTATTCATCGTTGACCTCCCGGATGGACAGGCGCGGCACGGACAGGCATAGGCGGTGAGTGGCACCGTATGACCCGCTGACAGTGACTGTCAATAACGGCGCTCAAAGGTCCGCGGCCTCAGCGGCCGTCAGCCACGGTGAAGATGGCGACGCCGCACCGGCGTGTCGCGTCGTCCGGTTCACACTCGACGACGCAGAAAGCCGACGCTGGGAGGCGCCTTGTAGCCCGCCAGGCTCGTAGCCGATGGGGCACAATAAATCGCACCGCTCGGCTACGTCGAAAGCGGTGTAATTGGTGTATGGAACTGATGATGCCCACCGACGCGGTCTTTCTGCTCGGCGAATCCCGGGAGCATCCCATGCACGTCGGCGGCTTGCAGTTGTACGAGCCGCCGCGGGGCGCCGGTCGCGGCTTCGTCCGGGAGTTCTACGACGGCCTGGTGGCCCAGCAGGATTTCCAGCCCACCTTCCTCAAGCGCCCCGCGACGTTCTTGGGCGGGATCGCAAACCTGGGCTGGACCTACGACAAAGACCTCGACATCGATTACCACGTCCGGCGCTCGGCGTTGCCGTCCCCGGGGCGGGTCCGCGATCTGCTCGAGCTGACCTCCCTGCTGCACAGCAGCCTGCTCGATCGCCACCGCCCGCTGTGGGAAGCGCACGTGATCGAGGGCCTGAAGGATGGCCGGTTCGCGGTGTACACCAAGTTCCACCACGCGTTGATCGACGGCGTCTCGGCGCTGAAGATGATGCAGCGCGCGCTGTCGAACGACCCGGACGACACCGAGATCCGCGCGGTGTGGAGCCTGCCCAAACGCAGACGCAAGCCCCGCCCCACGTCCCGCCTGGGTTCGCTGCTGAAGACGGCGGGATCTGTTGTGGCGCTTGGCCCCTCAACGGTGACGCTGGCCCGCGCGGCGCTGCTCGAGCAGCAGCTGACGCTGCCTTTCGGGGCACCGCGCACCATGTTGAACGTCAAGATCGGGGGAGCCCGTCGGTGCGCGGCGCAGTCGTGGTCGGTGGACCGCATCAAGAGCGTCAAGCGGGCCGCGGGGGTGACCCTCAACGATGTCGTCCTGGCGATGTGCGCGGGCGCCCTGCGCTACTACCTGCTGGAGCAGAACGCGCTGCCGGACACGCCGCTGGTCGCGATGGTCCCGGTGAGCCTGCGTAAGGACGACGAGGCCGACGCCGGTGGCAACCTCGTCGGCGCCATCCTGTGCAACCTGGCCACCGACACCGACGATCCGGTGCAACGCCTGCAGACCGTCAGCGAGTCGATGCACAGCAACAAGAAGGTGTTTTCCCAATTGCCCCGACTCCAGGCGTTGGCGCTTTCGGCGGTGAACATGGGCTCGCTGGCCTTGGCGGCGGTTCCGGGTTGGGTGGCGTCCACGTCGCCGCCGTTCAACCTCGTCATCTCGAACGTGCCGGGCCCCCACGAGCAGATGTATTGCGGGGGCGCCCGGCTCGACGGCAACTACCCGCTGTCGGCCGTGCTGGACGGGCAAGCGCTGAACATCACCCTGGTCAGCAACGCCGGCAACCTGGATTTCGGTCTGGTGGGATGCCGTCGCAGCGTTCCGCACTTGCAACGGCTGCTCGCGCACCTGGAGTCGTCGCTCAAGGACCTCGAACGCGCCGTCGGGGTCTGAGGCCTTGAAAGCGCAAAAGACCAAGCTCAGCGCGGGTGTGCTGGTGTACCGGGCCCGCGACGGCGTCGTCGAAGTCCTGCTCGCACATCCGGGTGGCCCGTTTTGGGCCCGCAAGGACGACGGGGTCTGGTCGATTCCGAAAGGCGAGCACACCGACGACGAGGATCCCTGGGCGGCCGCGCGGCGTGAGTTTTCCGAGGAGCTCGGGCTGCCGGTGCCGGCCGGGCCGCGCATCGAGCTGGGCGCGCTGAAACAACCCAGCGGCAAGGTGGTCACCGCCTTCGCCGTCAAGGGCGACCTCGACGTCACCGACGCGCACAGCAACACCTTCGAAATGGAGTGGCCACGGGGCTCGGGCACGATGCGGGAATTCCCCGAGGTCGATCGGGTGGGCTGGTTCGCGGTGGCGCAGGCACGCACGAAGCTGCTCAAGGGCCAGCGTGGTTTCCTTGATCGATTGATGACGCATCCCGAGTTGGCGGGGTTGAGCGAAGGGACTTGAAATGCAGACAGTGCGCACGCCCGACGACCGGTTCGACGACGTTCCCGACTTTCCTTATGCTCCAAGGTATTCCGAGATATCCGACGGCGAGGGCGGTGCGCTGCGGGTCGCCTGGGTGCAGGACGGCCCCGAGGACGCCGATCCGGTTCTCCTGCTGCACGGTGAGCCGTCGTGGTCGTACCTGTACCGCAAGATGATCCCGATACTGGCCGCCGCGGGGCATCGAGTCGTCTGCCCGGACCTGGTCGGGTTCGGCCGTTCCGACAAGCCGACCCGCCGCGAAGACCACAGCTATGCGCGCCATGTCGAGTGGATGCGGGCGCTGGCCTTCGATGTCCTCGACCTTCGCAACGTGACCCTGGTCGGCCAGGACTGGGGCGGGCTGATCGGATTGCGGCTGGCCGCGGAGCATCCCGAACGGTTTGCCCGCCTGGTCGTCGCCAACACCGGCCTGCCCAACGGGGAGCAGCCGATGGCCGAGGTCTGGTGGCGCTTCCGCGAGGCCATCACCACGGCGCCGAAGTTGAACATCGGCTGGTTCGTGCAGGGCGGTTGCCGTCAGCAGTTGAGCGACGAGGTGCGCGCGGGCTATGACGCGCCGTTCCCCGCCGACGAATACTGCGCCGGGCCGCGCGCCATGCCCGGCCTGGTGCCGACCTCATCCGACGATCCGGCGGCGGCGGCCAACAAGGCGGCATGGGCGAAGCTCTCGGTGAGCCCGACACCCATGCTGGTCGCCTTCAGCGACAGCGACCCCATCACCGGGCCGATGGCCGCGATCTTCGCGCGCGAGATGCGCGGCGCGCAGGGGATCGACCACCCGACGATCCGCGACGCCGGGCACTTCCTGCAGGAGGACGCCGGCGAAGAACTGGCCAACCACATCGTGGAGTTTCTGCGCCGCTGAGCCGGTCGAGCGGTGCGGGCAGAATGTGAGGATGACGACGGCGCCCACCCAAGCCGAATCGCAAGGCTTGCTGCTGCAGATGCTGGACCCGGCCAACCGCGCTGACCCGTATCGGCTCTGCGCGCAGTTCCGCGACCGCGGACCCTTGCAACTGCCCGAGGCCAACCTGGCCGTCTTCTCGACGTACCGCGACTGCGATGACGTCCTGCGGCACCCGTCGTCGAGCAGCGACAACAGCAACTCGACGGTCGCGAAGCGGCAGATCGAGGCCGGCTTGGCGCAGCCCCGGCAGGCCCCGCCGGGATTTTTGTTCCTCGATCCGCCCGATCACACCCGCCTGCGCAAGCTGGTCAGCAAGGCATTTGCGCCGAGGGTGGTCAACGCGCTGAAACCCGAGATCACCGTCTTGGTGGACGGATTGCTGGACGCCATCGCCGACAAGGGACGGTTCGACGTGGTCGACGACTTCGCCTATCCGCTGCCCGTGGCGGTGATCTGCCGGCTGCTTGGCGTGCCGCTCGACGACGAGCCGCGATTCAGCCGCGCGTCCGCGCTGCTGGCCCAGGCGCTGGACCCGTTCTCGACGATCACCGGCGTGCCGCCGGACGTGATGAACGAGCGGTTGGAGGCCGGTGCGTGGCTGCGCGAATACTTCCACGATCTGATCGACCGGCGCCGGTCACAGCCCGGCGACGACCTGCTGTCGGGCCTGATCGCGGTGGAGGAGTCCGGCGATCAACTGACCGAGGAGGAGATCGTCTCCACCTGCAACCTGCTGCTGATCGCGGGACACGAGACCACGGTGAACCTGATTGGGAATGCGATTTTGGCCATGCTGCGCAACCCCATTCAGTGGACGTCCCTGGCCGCGGACTCCGGTCGAGCGCCGGTGATCGTGGAGGAGACCCTGCGTTACGACCCACCCGTGCAACTGGTCGGCCGGGTTGCCGCCGACGATATGGCGATCGGCGGCATCGAGGTGCCGGCGGGCGACGCGATGATGCTCCTGTTGGCCGCGGCGCAGCGTGA
Organism: Mycobacterium malmoense; assembly: GCF_019645855.1. Classification (NCBI taxonomy): domain Bacteria; kingdom Bacillati; phylum Actinomycetota; class Actinomycetes; order Mycobacteriales; family Mycobacteriaceae; genus Mycobacterium; species Mycobacterium malmoense. The sequence continues at coordinate 5,091,596 of NZ_CP080999.1, read as the reverse complement.
TCCCGCCGAGTTCGACCGACCCGACACCTTCGACCCGGATCGGGAGACGTTGCGGCACTTGGCGTTTGGCCGCGGGGTGCACTACTGCCTGGGCGCGCCGCTGGCGCGGCTGGAAGCCGGCGTGGCGCTGTCGGCGCTCACCGCGCGCTTCCCGGACGCGCGACTGGCCGGCGAGCCGCAGTACAAGGCGAACGTCACGCTGCGCGGCCTGTCGGCGCTGGCAGTCACGACCTGACCCGAGTGCCCCGCCGAGTGTGCGTGTTTGTACGGCAACACGCCGGTCTCGGCGTACAAATGCGCACGCTCGCGGGTCGTGTCAGCCGCGGCTATGACCCAGGCCGGGCACGATGTCACCCAGGCTGAAGGTCACCGGCCGTTCGAGTTGCGCGTAGGTGCACGAGCGCGGGTCACGGTCGGGGCGCCACCGACTGAACTGGGCGGTGTGGCGGAATCGTGCACCTTCCATGTGGTCGTAGCGGACCTCGACCACCCGCTCGGGTCGCAGCGGAACGAAGGACAGGTCCTTGCCGGCGTTCCAGCGGGAGAACTCGTTCTTGCGTGGCGTTCGCTCGCCGGCCTCGTGGGCGGCCCAGTTCCACGGATGGTCCTCGAAACCGGTGACCAGCGGCTGCAGCTCGGCGAACAGCCGCCGCCGCTCGGCCATGGGGAAAGCGCCGATCACGCCGACCGAGGCGAGCTGGCCCGCGGAAGGGCCCGAGTCCTGGTAGAGCCCGAGCAGCAGCGAGCCGATCGCCTCGTCCCCGGACTTATGTATTCGATAGCCGGCGACCACGCAGTCGGCGGTCCGCTCGTGCTTGATCTTGAACATGACCCGCTTGTCCGGCTGATAGGTAAGGGTCAGCGGCTTGGCGATGATGCCGTCGAGGCCGGCGCCCTCGAACTCCTGAAACCAGCGCTGCGCCGTCGCCAGATCGGTGGTCGCCGGCGTGACGTGGATCGAGGGCCCGGCACCCGCCAATGCGTCGACCAGGGCGGCCCGACGCTCGCTGAACGGGCGCTCGGTGTAGTCCTCGTCGCCGAGCGCGAGCAGATCGAACGCGATAAACGAAGCCGGCGTCCTCGTGGCGAGCATCCGCACCCGGGAATCGGCCGGGTGGATCCGCTGTTGCAGCGCCTCGAAGTCCAGCCCGTGCTCGGTGGCGACGACGATCTCCCCGTCGATCACGCAGCGTTGCGGCAGCTCGGCCCGGACCGCCGCGACCAGTTCGGGAAAGTAGCGGGTCATCGGCCGCTCGTTGCGGCTGCCCAGCTCGACTTCGTCGCGGTCGCGGAAGCAAATCGACCTGAATCCGTCCCACTTCGGCTCATAGGACGCGTCCGGCGGGATCGACCGGACCGGCTTGGCCAGCATCGGTGAGACCGGCGGCATGACAGGCAAGTCCATCGCCTCATTGTGGCGCCCGGCGTGCTGGAATCGTGATGTGGCTGCAGCAGCGGAGGAAATCGACGTCGACGGCATCTCGGTGCGGCTGTCCAACCCGGACAAGGTGTATTTCCCCGCGCTGGGATCCAATGGCACCAAGCGACGGCTCATCGAGTATTACCGAGCCGTGGCCGTTGAAGCCGGCGGCCCGATGCTGACGGCGCTGCGCGACCGGCCCACCCATCTGCAGCGGTTCCCGGAAGGCATCGACGGCGAGGAGATCTACCAGAAGCGGGTGCCGCGGCACCATCCCGACTATCTGGAGACCTGCCGAGTGACGTTCCCGTCGGGGCGCACCGCCGACGCGCTGAAGGTGACCCACCCGGCGGCCATCGTGTGGGCGGCGCAGATCGGCACGATCACGCTCCATCCGTGGCAGGTGCGCTGCCCCGACACCGAGCACCCCGACGAGCTGCGCGTCGACCTCGATCCGCAGCCCGGCACCGGCTTCGAGCAGGCGCGGGCGGTCGCCGTCGACGTGCTGCGGCCGCTGCTCGGCGAACTCGGCCTGGTCGGCTACCCGAAGACGTCCGGGGGCCGGGGGATCCACGTGTTTCTCCGGATCGCCACCGACTGGGATTTCATCGAGGTGCGCCGGGCCGGCATCGCGCTGGCCCGCGAGGTGGAGCGCCGCGCACCGGAGGCGGTGACCACGTCGTGGTGGAAGGAAGAACGCGGCGAGCGCATCTTCATCGACTTCAACCAGAACGCCCGCGACCGCACCATGGCGTCGCCGTATTCGGTGCGGCGCACCCCGATCGCGACCGTGTCGACGCCGCTGACGTGGGACGACCTCGCCGGCGCCGACCCGGACGACTACACCATGGCCACCGTGCCCGATCTCGTGGCGCGCCGCGAGGACCCTTGGGCCGCAATGGATGACGTGGCCCAGTCGATCGCTCCATTGCTGGACATGGCCCAGGCCGACGAGGAGCGCGGACTCGGCGACATGCCGTATCCGCCGAACTATCCCAAGATGCCGGGCGAACCCAAAAGGGTGCAGCCCAGCCGGGATACGGACCGCAAGACGCGAACGCCGGGAAGCGACGCCTGAAATCCGTTCGGCGACTACGACAGCGCGGGCTGCGGCGCAAAGGCAGGCTGTTGCGCGGAAGTTCGGTTCTTATCGCTGCGCGACTCGCTGCGTGACCGCAATACCTGGTCGGCAAGGAGCGCGATCAGCATCCCCGACAACCCCCCGACCGATGCGAGCATCGATGACCCCGACAACAAGAAATAGCCGAACGCGGCGCCGACGGAGAGCAAAACCGCTCGTGGGGGCGTCCAGCCGGCCGTCGACGGCAGCCGGAAGGACAGGCCGACGCCGAGCAGCAGCGCCACAATATGACCGGCGGCGGTGAAGTCCGCTCCCACGGCGGCCGTCACTGCGACGCCGAGCCACCAACCGACCCACGCCGGCCGCCACCGCGGCGGTATCGACGCCGTCAGCGCGCCGAGAACACAGACCGCGCCGTAGCTGACCCCCACGTCGCTCGCCCGTGCGATGGCGAACGGCAGCCATCCCACCTCAAGCGCGACGAGCAGCCCGGCCGCGACGATCAACGTGGCACCGACATGACCGACCGCGAATGTGATAACCAAACCCATACCGCGCCACATCAATTCACCCAACGCCAGCAAGCACACCAGTCCCGGCAACCAGGCATACACGTCGCCGCCGTCGCCGACGAACGCGCTGCCGACCAACGTGCTCAGGCGGCCGCGCGCAAGGTTGTGCAGGTTGGTGCTCATGTGACTCACGACGGCGTCGCGTGCGCGCGGACCGAGCGCGGTCAGGACAACCGAGACCGCGACCAGGACGACGGCATACGCCGCCGTGACCCGCACGCCGGACAGCGTCCGCGCGGCCGCCCAACGGCCGGTGTTGTCACGAAAAGTCTTGTCAGACATCAGCATGAGCCGTCATAGGTCCACGGTGCGGGTGTGATGCGGGTTTGGCCACATTCTTAACGAAGCCTTCACACCCGTGTGACCAATCTTCACGGATCCGGGACGCAACCGCGCTGAGCCCTTGACGGGCCCGCAGGCGTGCTGTTAGACATGGCGTGCGCCACAAAATTGGGCGATCGCCCAAAATGCTGGTGGGTGAAGGTGGCAATGGGCCGGATGGAGGCCGGCGGCTGTCTTAAGTAAGGGAAGCATCGATGACTCTCGCAAACGACACGGACGTCTACTACGACCCCTACGACGTCGGCATCATTGCCGACCCGTATCCGGTCTACGCGCGGCTGCGCGAGGAGGCGCCGATCTACTACAACGAGCGCTACGACTTCTGGGCGCTATCAAGGCATTCCGACGTCGAACAGGCCTTGGCCAACTGGGAGGTCTTCTCCAACCGGCGCAGCGACATCCTCGAGTTGATCCAGTCGAAATTCGACATGCCCGGCGGTGTCATGATGTTCCAGGATCCGCCCGAGCACTCGATGCTGCGCGGCCTGATGTCACGCGTGTTCACGCCGCGCCGGATGGCGGCGCTCGAAGACCAGATCCGGCGGTACTGCATCCGGTGTCTGGATCCGCTCGTCGGGTCCGCGGGCTTCGACATCATTGCCGAGCTCGCGTCCATGATGCCGATGCGAGTGATCGGGATGTTGCTGGGAATCCCTGAGTCCGAACAGGTCTCGGTTCGCGACGCCAACGACGCCAACCTGCGCACCAAGCCGGGTGCGCCGCTGCGGGTCGCCGACGCCGACTCCATCGCCGACGGCCGGATCTACGCCGACTACGTCGAGTGGCGGTCCAGGAACCCGTCCGACGACCTGATGACGACGCTGCTCAACGTCGAGTTCGACGACGAGCGCGGGGTGCGCAGAAAGCTGACCCGCAAGGAGGTGCTGCACTACACGCAGGTGGTGGCCGGCGCGGGCAACGAGACGACCGGCCGGCTGATCGGCTGGCTGGCCAAGGTGCTCGCGGAGCACCCCGACCAGCGTCGCGAGGTCTGCGAGGATCGCTCCCTGCTGAACCGCGCCGTCGACGAGACGCTGCGGTTCGAGCCCACGGGACCCCACGTCGCGCGTTGGATGGCAAAGGATTTCGAGTGCTACGGGACGACCGTTCCGGCCGGCAGTGCCATGCTGCTGCTGTTCGGTGCCGCGAATCGTGATCACCGCCGCTACCCCGATCCGGACACGTTCGACATCCATCGCGACAACATCTCGCACCTCACCTTCGGGAAGGGCCTGCACTACTGCCTCGGCGCGAACCTGGCACGCCTGGAGGGCCGCGTCGCGCTGGACGAGATGCTCAACCGCTGGCCCGAATGGGACATCGATTACGACACAGCACGATTGGCGTCGACGTCTACGGTCCGCGGTTGGGAACGGCTTCGGGTCGTGCTGCCCTGAATGGGGCTAAATCGGCATCTCAAAGCGGTCGAGGAGGCGGTTGACCAGCGCGACGGCCTCGGCGTGGCCGCCCGTGGTGCCCAGCGCCTCCTCCAAAATGAGGGTGCGGCCGATCGCGGCGATGACGAGCGCGAGGCCCGCCGGCGGGAATTCGCTTGTGTCTAGCCCGTGTTCGCGGGCGATGAAGCTCAGCGCGGCGATCTGCATCTCGCGCCACCGTTCCTGCCAGGCCGAGATCTCGGCCCGGATCTCCTTGCGATGGTTGGCAAGCCCCATGAACTCCAGCAGCAGTCGGGTGTCCTTGGGCTCGATCAGGGTGTCCCAGAACGCGTGCAAGGGTCGGTCAGAGGTCAACGCTTGCCGCTGACGCTCCAGGTAGGCGGCGGCGCCACGGCGGAAGACGTCCAGATACAACTCGTCCATGGTGGGGAAGTAGTAGTGCACCAAGGCCGGTTTGACGCCGGCTTTGGCCGCTACCCGGCGCGACGTGGCCGCGGCGTAACCCTCCTCCACCATGATCTGAGCCGTCGCGTCGATCAGCAGGTCGCGAGTGGTGGAGTCCCTGGCCATCAAGGGACCCTAAATTGGGCGGTCGCCAAGAATCAACAACACCGATCCCCGGCGACCATGGCCAATCGACGCCGACGCGGCCACGATGAAAGGGTCCCAGCTATAAATAAGGAACAAGCGTGGCTCTCAGCTTCCAGGACGTCATTAAGTCCAAGTATCTGCTGTTGACGACCTTTACCAAGGACGGCCGGCCGAAACCGACACCCATCTGGGGCGTGCCCGACGGCGGCAAGCTCCTGGTCATCACCGACGACGGGTCGTGGAAAGTCAGGCGGATCAACAACACGCCCCGGGTGATGATCGCCAGGAGCGGATCGTTGGGCAGGCCCAAGAGCGAACCGGTTGAAGCGGTCGCCCGGGTGCTGCCGAAGTCGGAGACGCGGCGGGTCTACAACGCCGTGCTCAGGCGGTATTGGTATCACTCCTGGTGGTTCTATGCGCACTCGATCGTGCGCGGCGGCATCGACAAGGTGCACGTCGGCCTGGAGATCGAACCCACGGCGTCGGGCGATCACGAGAATGCAACTGGCAACACGTTTCCCGAGAAGGGCCGTCGGTAGTTGCATTTTCGAGGCCGGGGACCCGCGCCGGCGATGGCCCTACAGGTGACCCGCGGCGTAGTTCGCGGCCTGGTCCGTCATTCCGTTCGCCGCATACGAGACGTGCGCGGCGGGGCTGCCGCCGTCGCCGCACACCGGATCGCCGGCAGCGCACAACTCGAGGGTCCTGGCCTGATACAACGGGCCGATGGCAATCGGCGGCGCGTTGTACTGGCCGAGAAATTGGTTCGAAGGTGTGCCGAAGAGAGCGACCGCGGCGACATGGTTTGCGATGTCGGGCGGCATCGGCGACGGCACCGCTGCGGCGGGCACCCCCGGCGGCACGGCCGCCGAGGTGACGTAACCGGCCACGGCCGCGCCCTGGGAGTATCCGCCGAGCACTTCTCTGGTCCTCGGGCAGTTCGCGGCCATCGACTCGATGTGAGAGCTCGCGTCGCGAATCCCGTCGATGACGGTCGCGGGGAAATCGGGATTGCTGAAGTCGCCGCTGGCCTGGTAATTGACCGGATACACGCCGAGCGACCGGCCGCCGATCTGCGAGCGCAACGCGTCGACGAAGGATTCGCCGATGCCGCCGAGCCCGGGTGGCTCGCCGGTGCCGCGGGCGAACACCACCTCGACGTCCGGGCAGGGATCGGCCGACACCGCGGGAACCGGCCCGCTCGACGCGGCAAAGGTGACCATCACCGCCGCTCCGACTGCCGTCGCGAGCCGCCGCACTCGTTTTCCGATCAATGTGACCATCCGATCAGTGCCCATTGGTCCGGTGGTTACCTCCTGAAGGCGTCCTTCGCCTTCTCGCCGGCCCTTGGCTACCCGGCACCGGGCGATCCTGAAACCCGAGCGGCGATCCGCAATGATGAAGTTCATGAGCACCGCAATTGTGGTGGCGATCGTGGCGACGCTGATGCTGCTGGGCATCGGCATGGTGGTCAATCAGCTTCTTCGGCTCAGGAAGTGGTTGAACGACCCACCCCCGGACCAAGCGCCCGGCGAACAACCTCGCCAGCCCCCGGAATAATCCGCTGCTTTGCTGGCGCCGAATTTCGCACCGCCGTCGGCCCGTTTGTGTTCGCTGCTCTTCCTGCCTGATAGCTTCATTCCCGTGGTGGCACCGCGCCGCGGAGATGGCGCCTCGGCGATAACTGCGTCGGGGGCGCGAGGCGTCGCGGCACAGTGAAACGGTCGACCCTGCTGACAACCGGCGATGGCCTGCCACGCGGCGTGTCCGGGGCCGCCGACCCTCATTTCGCAAACGTCATCAAGCTGTTCTCGCGGCTGTTCCCGGGGCGCCGGTTCGGCGGGGGAGCGCTGTGCGTCTACATCGACGGCGTGCCCGTCGTCGATGTCTGGACGGGCTGGTCGGACCGGGCCGGCACCCAGCGCTGGACCGCCGACACCGGCACCATGGTGTTCTCGGCGACCAAGGGCGTCGCGTCGACGGTGATCCACCGGCTCGCCGACCGCGGCCTGTTGTCCTACGACGATCCCGTCGCCGAATATTGGCCCGAATTCGCGGTCAACGGAAAGGCCGACATCACCGTTCGCGACGTCTTGCGGCACCGATCCGGGTTGTCGCACCTGAGGGGCGTCACCAAGGCGGAGCTGATGGACCACCTCCTCATGGAGGAGCGCCTGGCCGCCGCGCCCGTCGATCATCTGCGGGGTGTGCAGGCGTATCACGCGCTGACCTACGGATGGCTGTTGTCCGGTCTGGCCCGGGCGGTGACGGGCAAAGGCATGCGTGAGCTGATCCGCCAGGAGGTCGCGCGTCCGCTCGACACCGACGGCCTGCACCTCGGCCGTCCGCCCGAAGGCGCGCCGACGAAGCCGGCGCAGATCCTGATCCCGCAGGGAAAACTGCGCGCCCCGGTGTTCAATTTCATCGCACCGAAACTGGCCGGCCTCCCGTTCTCGGGCGTCCTCGGGGCGATGTACTTCCCCGGCGTCATATCCCTGATCAAGGGGGATACCCCGTTCCTGGACGGCGAGGTCCCCGCGGCCAACGGCGTGGTGACCGGCCGCGGCCTGGCCAAGATGTACGCCGTGCTGGCCAACGACGGCCGCATCGACGGCAAGAAGTACCTGTCCGAGGAGTTGGTGCGCGGCCTGACGGGGCAGCAGCGACGCAAGTGGCCCGACGCAAACATGGTGGTGCCCATGCCTTTTCACCTTGGCTACCACGAATCGCCGGTTCCCGGCTTGCTCAACGGGTTCGGGCACGTCGGTCTGGGTGGAACCCTCGGATGGGCCGATCCCGAATCCGGCAGCTCCTTCGGGTTCATCCACAACCGGCTCCTGACGCCGCTGCTGTTCGATATGGGGTCGTTCGCGGGCCTGGCCGGTCCGCTGCGCAATGCCATCGAGGCCGCCCGTCACCAGGGTCCGCTCGAGGTGCCGCAGCTCGGCGCGGCCTACCCCAAACCCGCTCGGCGACAGGCGAAGGCGGCGTCGGGCGGGGGTTAGCCGAGGGTTAGCCGACCTTGGCGTGGCCGCGGGGAAGGGTGAGTGGCAGATCGGCGTACGTGACGATGCCCGGCGGCGCGGCGACGACGGCCGGGATCGCGTTGATCGTCGGCATGGCCGTCATGATGTGTCCGAGCGTCATGAAGTCGGCGATCGTTTCGGCCTGGAAATACGGTGGCGGCAGGAAGCCGACTTTGGTTGTTACGGTCGGCTGCCCGTCGATCTGGATGACCCAGCCGTCCTGGTCGATCTTCCAATCGGGCTCGAGCGTTTGCCCCTTGCGCCACCGGACGTTGAGGTCGATCAGGGTCTTGCCGCCGACCATGCCTCGCCAGCTCGCGTACACACCGGCGACGCATCCGGCGGCTATCGTCCAGGATCCGAGGTCGAGATCGGTTGTGGTCTGGGCGTATTCGGCCACACACCGCACCTCGTCGAGCTCGGCGCCCAGCGCGTCGGCCACCAACCGGACGGCCTCGCCGAAGATGGCCGTTCCCCGGGCGGTCATCGCGTGCAGGTCCGGGTGGTCGATCGGCCGGCCGAAGCCCACCGGCTGCTCGGTGGCCGGTGAGTCGTAGAACGTGGTGTCGGCGGCTTCGGTGACGGTGACCTTGTCGATCCGGTTGCACACCATCGCCGACACGATGGCCAACAGCTCGGCGAAGCCCGGGCTGACGCCGGAGCCGAACATTGTCGACCCGCCTTTTCGGCAGGCTTCGACGATCCGGTCGCGGCCATCGCCCAGGTTTTGTCCGGTGATGAAGGACGCCGTCGTCACCACGTTGACGCCGGCGGACAGGATCCGGACCAGCTCGTCGACGTCGATCCACATCGGGTTGTAGACGACGCAGTCCGGTTTGAGGGCCAGCAGCGCGTCGACGTCGTTGGTGGCCGTGACGCCCAGCGGCGGGGTGCCGGCCAGGTCGCCGGCGTCGCGGCCCACCTTGCTTGGTGACCACGCATAACACCCCACCAGTTCGAGCGCGGGATGGTCGGCGATGGATTGCAAGGAGCTTTTGCCGACATTCCCGGTGGTCCACTGGACGACGCGATAGTTGTTTGGCACTCGCTCAGCATAGGGAATCGCCGGGGCCCGGGCGACCCATAGCTCCCCCGGATCGCTCCCGATCCAATGTCTGTGCCGGCCCGGTAGGCTGCGTCGACACGGCCGGTGAAGGGAGACGCGCGATGGCAGGCGTGAAGTGGCTGGAAAGCCCTGAGGCCCATGACTTTCCGGCGGCGGCCGACTACCTCGCCCTGATCGCGGACGCCCGTACCGTCGCTAAGTTGACGGAAAAGTTGAAGGCCGGGACCGTCACGCACAAGAAGGCCAAGGACATCCTGCGGGCGGCGCAGCTGCGGCTGTTACCGGCTGACAATCCGCACGTCGCAGCGGACCTATCCAAGGTCAAGAAGGGGCAAGCGTTGTCGCCCATCCTGCTGGTGCGCGGCGACTTCACCAAGGGTGTTCCGCTGCAGATCGCCGACGGCTATCACCGGGTATGCGCGAGTTACCACACCGACGAGAACACCGACATCCCGGTCATCATCGTGCCGTCGAGCTGAGTCATTCGTCGAGCGCGACGCCGCCGCGGGTCCGCCTGCGCCGAAGCCGATGCGACCCCTTCCCGGTGGGGCGGCGATTGCGCAAGCCACCCTGGGACTCTTCGGTGTCGTCGGTGGACTCGGTCTCTTGCGCGGTCGGCTCATCCTCGGTGGCCGATTCGGGTTCTGCCTCAGGCTCGGCGGTTTCGGCGGCGGCGGGCTCTTCCGCCCGTTCCGGCGTTTCAGCGTCTTCCTCGTCTTCAGTGTCTCCAGCGACTTCAGTGTCTGCGGTGTCTTCAGCGTCCGCCTCGTCGCCCTTCTTGCGGCGAAGACGACGCTTCTTGGGTTTCTTGGCCTTGATCGGTTTCGGTGGTGGCGGAGGCAGCTCGGCGACAAACGACAAATAAAACGCGAAGAACCCGAGCACCGCGATCGCCGCGGCAGCGCCGTAAACCCCGAACAAATACTGTCCGGCCACGTCCAGGCTCAGCCAGATCTCGCTGGTCGCCGCGCCGATGATCAGCACCCCGGCCAGCACATGGGCCACGATCGACCAGACCCGGATCGACAGGGCCAGCTGCGGAGTGCCCAGCTCCGGCTTGCGGGTGCGCAACAGGGTGAACACCACCGGCAGCGCGGCCAGGCCCACCAAAGCGCCCGTCACGATCCGAAGCGCCGTCCCCAACGAATGCGTGGTGTCGCCCATCAGCTCAGGCCAGCGGGGCAACACGAAAAAGAAGTAGAGGACGCCGGCAGCGATCGAAAACGACGCGTGCCACGGTATGGCGACCTTGCGCCCCATACGCCTCCTCATGCTGGTCGGGCTCAGGCGAGCCTAAAGGTGACAACGCCGATTGCAAACCAATATCGTGCAAGTCCGCGTCGCGGACCGGTGGCGGAGGATGCGGGATTTGAACCCGCGAGGGCTGTTAACCCAACCCGCGTTCCAGGCGAGCGCCATAGGCCACTAGGCGAATCCTCCGTGGCCATGGTAGCTGAGCGCCCCGCGGCCGCCGCCAGTTGCTCGTCGGTTACTTCGCGCCAGGTATTACACTCTCGGTGGACCCCGCGCGGCGTCTATCCTGTGAACTCCCCCAGGGCCGGAAGGCAGCAAGGGTCAATGGGCTCTGTCGGGTGCGCGGGGTCCCCTAGGCTTGATGAGTGGCGACCCGCAGCACCCGGCTTCGCCGCGCTTGCGATCACCACCAGGCCGGGGCCATGCATGATCCCAACCCCCAGCGTTCGACAGCGAAAGGGCCAATGGTGTCGTTCGATTTCCTCAGCCCTGAAGAGCTGGTAGCCGTGCACGCACGCAACCAGCGGGAGTACGCGGAGCTGCAGGCTAAGAAGCTGGCTTTGGATCTGACCCGTGGCAAGCCGTCGGCGGAGCAACTCGACCTGTCCAACCAGCTGTTGAGCCTGCCCGGGGACGACTATCGCGACGATGAGGGGACGGACACCCGCAACTACGGCGGCCTGCACGGCCTGCCGGGGCTGCGGGCCATCTTCGGTGAATTGCTCGGCATCCCGGTGCAGAACCTGATCGCGGGTAACAATTCCAGCCTGGAGTTGATGCACGACCTGGTCGCCTTCTCGATGCTCTACGGCGGCGTTGACTCGCCGCGGCCTTGGATACAGGAGCGGGACGGCATTAAGTTCCTGTGCCCGGTCCCCGGCTATGACCGGCACTTCGCCATCACCGAGACGATGGGCGTCGAGATGATCCCGGTCCCGATGCTCGAAGACGGCCCGGACGTCGATCTGATCGAAGAGCTGGTCGCCGTCGACCCCGCAATCAAGGGGATGTGGGCGGTGCCGGTGTTCGGCAACCCCACCGGCGTCACCTACTCCTGGGAAACGACCCGCCGGCTCGTCCAGATGCGCACCGCGGCGCCCGACTTCCGGCTGTTCTGGGACAACGCGTACGCGGTGCACACCCTGACGCACGACTTCATCCGCCAGGTCGACGTGCTCGGGCTGGCGGCCGCGGCCGGCAACCCCAACCGGCCGTACGTCTTCGCGTCCACCTCCAAGATCACCTTCGCCGGCGCCGGTGTCAGCTTCTTCGGCGGATCGTTGGGCAACATCGCCTGGTATCTGCAATACGCCGGGAAGAAGTCGATCGGCCCGGACAAGGTCAACCAGCTGCGGCATCTGCGCTTCTTCGGCGACGCCGACGGGGTACTCCTGCACATGCTGCGCCACCAGCGGATCCTGGCGCCGAAGTTCGCGCTGGCGGCCGAAATCCTGGATCGGCGGCTGAGTGAATTCAAGATCGCGTCATGGACCGAGCCCAAGGGCGGCTACTTCATCAGCCTCGACGTGTTGCCCGGCACGGCGCGGCGGACCGTCGCCCTGGCCAAGGACGCCGGGATCGCGGTGACCGAGGCGGGCGCGTCGTTCCCCTACCGGAAGGACCCGGACGACAAGAACATCAGGATCGCGCCCACCTTTCCGTCGTTACCCGACCTGCGTGACGCGGTCGACGGGCTGGCGACCTGCGCGCTGCTGGCGGCTTCGGAGTCATTGCTCGTCTCCTCCGCATCGAGTGTGAGCTGATGGCGTCGAGTGTGCCCTGAGGGCGGACAATCGCGCGGGATCCAACCCCGGCCGCACACTCAAAGCCGTGGCCGCACACTCGATGCCACAGACGCACACTCGATGCAGCCGCGCTCTAGTCACCGCGCCTACTGTCCGACTCCTCAGCGGGACCTGCGGTGCCCGCATCGTCGTCGGACGGCGCCGGTAGCCTGCTGACGTGGCTCTCTACCGCAAGTATCGACCGGCAACCTTCGCCGAGGTGGTGGGGCAGGAACACGTCACCGAGCCGTTGTCGGTTGCCCTGGAAGCCGGCCGGATCAACCACGCGTACCTGTTCTCCGGGCCGCGCGGCTGCGGGAAGACCTCGTCGGCGCGCATCCTGGCCCGGTCGTTGAACTGCGCACAGGGACCGACGGCCAATCCGTGCGGGGTGTGCGACTCCTGCATAGCGTTGGCGCCCAACGCGCCCGGCAGCATCGACGTGGTGGAGCTCGACGCCGCCAGCCACGGTGGTGTCGACGACACCCGCGAGCTGCGGGACCGCGCGTTCTACGCTCCCGCGCAGTCGCGCTACCGGGTGTTCATCATCGACGAGGCGCACATGGTGACCACCGCGGGGTTCAACGCGCTGCTCAAGATCGTGGAGGAACCGCCCGAACACCTCATCTTCATCTTCGCCACCACCGAACCGGAGAAGGTGCTGCCGACCATTCGCTCGCGCACTCACCACTACCCGTTCCGGCTGCTGCCGCCGCGCACCATGCGCGCCCTGATCGGGCGGATCTGCGAGCAAGAGGGCGTCGTCGTCGACGACGCCGTGTACCCGCTGGTGATCCGCGCCGGCGGTGGTTCGCCGCGCGACACCCTTTCGGTGCTGGACCAGTTGGTGGCCGGAGCCGACGACAACCATGTCACCTATCAGCGGGCCTTGGGGCTGCTGGGCGCCACCGACGTCGCACTGATCGACGACGCCGTCGACGCCCTCGCCGCCGCCGATGCCGCCGCCTTGTTCGGTGCGGTCGAATCGGTGATCGACGCCGGCCATGACCCGCGGCGCTTCGCCATCGATCTGTTGGAACGATTCCGCGATCTCATTGTGCTGCAAGCGGTTCCGGATGCCGTGAGCCGCGGCGTGGTGGATGCACCGGAGGACGTGCTGGACCGGATGCGCGAGCAGGCGGCCCGGATCGGGCCGGCGACCCTGACCCGGTACGCCGAGGTGGTGCAGGCCGGGCTGGGCGAGATGCGCGGTGCGACGGCGCCGCGTCTGCTGCTCGAAGTGGTTTGCGCGCGACTGCTGCTGCCGTCGGCCAGTGACGCCGAGCCGGCGCTGCTACAGCGCGTCGAGCGGATCGAGACCCGGCTGGCCATGTCGATCCCCGGCCCCGATGCCCCCGCGCCCACGCCGCCGACCGCGCCGGCCGAACCGGCGGTCCAGCCGGCCCGGGCGCGCCGGGCGACCGCTGAGCCGGTCCCCAAGCCCGAGCCGAAACCCAAGCCGGTGCCCGATCCCGAGCCGGCGCCACCTTCGGCACCACCACCGGAACCCGAATCAGCTTCTGCCCCAGGTGAACTCAACGCGGCCGCGGTGCGCACTATGTGGCCGACGGTGCGCGACAAGGTGCGTCAGCGCAGCCGCACCACCGAGGTGATGCTTGCCGGCGCCACCGTCCGCGCAATAGAGGACAACACGCTGGTGCTGACCCATGCATCGGCGCCCCTGGCCAAGCGCCTCTCCGAACAGCGCAACGCCGACGTCATCGCCGAGGCGCTCAAAGACGCGCTGGGAGTCAACTGGCGGGTGCGATGTGAGGCCGGCGCGGCGTCGCCCGTCGCGTCGCCCGCCAGACAGGAGACGACGCCGGCGGACGAGCCCGCCGATGCGGATTCGGCCCAGCGAGACGAAGAGGAACACATGCTTGCCGAAGCCGGCCGCAGCGACCCGTCGGCACCGCGGCGCGACCCCGAGGAGGTCGCACTCGAGCTGCTGAAGAACGAGCTGGGTGCGCGCCGGATCGACGGCGGCTGAGGCGATCGCGCTAGGGCCGCCACCACGGTCGCAGCGGCAGGCCGTCGCCTTGCGCGTTGACCTTGGCCGCCAGCACGTGATGCAGCTGCAGGTTGTTCTGCTCGAAGGCCACCCGCGAGGCCGCCATGTACAGACCCCACACCTTGGCGGTCGCCAACCCGACCTCGGCGACCGCTTCGTCCCAGTGCTCGACCAGGTTGTGGCACCAGTCGCGCAGCGTCATCGCGTAGTGATACCGGAAGTTCTCCGCGTGCAGAACCTCGAAACCGGCGTCCTGGATGTCGGTGGTGATGCGACCCGAGCCGGTCAGCTCTCCATCCGGGAAGACGTAGCGGTCGGTAAATCCGCCCGCGAACGAGGTCGATGTGTTGTCGTGGCGGGTGATGCAGTGATTGAGCAACAGGCCGCCGGTGCGCAGCTTCGACTTGAGGAAGCCAAAGTAGGCGGGGTAGTTCTTGACGCCGATGTGCTCGGTCAGCCCGATGGAAGAAACCGCGTTGAATGCCGCCTCGCCCACGTCGCGGTAGTCGGAGTGCCGCACCTCGGCGAGGTCTGCGAGCCCTTCGTCCGCGATTGCCCGTTGCGCCCACTTCGCCTGCTCGGCCGACAGGGTGGCGCCGATCGCCCGGACGCCGCGCCGCGCCGCGTAGCGCACCATGCCTCCCCAGCCGCAGCCCACGTCGAGCAGCCGGTCACCCGGCTGTAGCCGCAACTTCTCGAAAATCAGCCGGTACTTGTTCTCCTGGGCCTCTTCCAGCGTCGCGTCGGTGTCCGGATAGACCGCGCAGGTGTAGGTCATCGACGGGCCGAGCACCCGCTCGTAGAAGGTGTTGGACACGTCGTAGTGGTGGTGGATGGCCTCGGCGTCACGGGCCTTGCTGTGCATGACGCCGGCAGCGACGCGGCGCCACCGGGGCCGCGCCTCCTGGGGCGGCGGCGCGACCGGCACCAACCGCTCCAACCCGATCGACCGCACGACAGTGGCCAGCACCCGGGCCGACGGCCGCTTGAACTGCACCCTGTCGGTCAGCGTCTTGAGCAACTCGTACGGGT
This sequence comes from Mycobacterium malmoense, assembly GCF_019645855.1. Lineage (NCBI taxonomy): Bacteria > Bacillati > Actinomycetota > Actinomycetes > Mycobacteriales > Mycobacteriaceae > Mycobacterium > Mycobacterium malmoense. Next base: position 5,076,020 of record NZ_CP080999.1, on the reverse strand, counting down.
CGCCGGGATGCACCCCGTAGGTCTGCAGGTCACCCGACACGTACGCGCGGGCAAGGCCGAGCTCACCGGGGGCCGTGGCCAGGTAGGTGGCGCCGCGGGGCGTCCGGAGATCCAGGCCCAGTACGGCGTCGTCGGGTCCGGCGGTGCTGCCGTCGTAGGCGGTGAACTTCAGCGGGTGCCTCCCGGTGGCGGCGAAGATCTCGAGAATCTCCGCCAGGCTCAGTTTGCCGCCGAAGATGGGGGTAGTGCCGTTGCGCTCTTTGGTCGTCGTCATCGCCGTTGCACCGCCTTTGCGTAGAGGTCGAGGAGACGCGAATCGGGATCGTAGGTTTTCTTGACCGTCTTGTAGGCCTCGCCGCCGTAGAGCTCGTCGAACTCCTCACGGGTATAGAAGGAGTCGGAGTACAGCGACTTGTGGCCGTCGAGCTCGCTCACCTTCGCCTCGATCGCCCGGTTGGTTGCGCCCGCTGGGCTTTTGGAGCCCTCGGTGGCGGCGGCCGGCACCGACGACCAGAAGCCGATGTTGACGTAGGTGTGGTCCGGCCGTATCGGATACAGCGGCCAGCCGTCGTGATCGCGCAGCCGCAGCGGGCACAGCCAGATCGGCGTGATGGGCACGTTGTCGAGAAACCACTCCAAGAATTCGCAGGTCCGTTCGACCGGCACCTCGACGTCCTGCACCACCCGCTCACGCAGAGGGCGGCCGTTACGCTTCTCGATCCGGTCGGCAATGCCGAAACGCCGGTCGAGGGCGACGAGCTTCCAGTAGACGCTGCTGCGGCGGTAGCGGCGCGGCCACCAGCGCCGCAGCCGCGGGTTCTGCGCGCCGAACGCGCGCGAGCACCAGAACCAGTCGGTGTCCCAGCGCCAGAAGTAGTCGTGAATCGTCAGCCGGTCGTCTTTGACGGGTTCCGCACCGGGAGAGTCGTGCTGAATTGACCGGTAGTAAATGTTTTTTCCGGTGTAGTCGCTGACCGGTCCCGGGGTTGTGGTGCGCCTGCCGACGCACAGATAGCTTTCGTCGGCGCTGAAAACCACGCCGTCCAAATAGTCCACGGGGGTGCCGCCCTGCCCGCCGGTGTCGATGATGCGTTCCATCGCCGCGACCATCTCGGGCAGCGAGCGGAATCGGATGTGCCGCAACGCCACAAACGGCGCGACGGGCTCCAGCTCGATCCGAAGCCGGGTTGAATATCCCAGTGTCCCATAGGAATTCGGAAAGGCGCGGAACAGGTCTGAGTGTTGGGTGCGGGATGTGGTGAGCAATTCCCCAGCGCCGGTGAGGATATCCATCTCCAGCACCGATTCGTGTGGCAGGCCGTTGCGGAACGACGCCGACTCGATGCCCAACCCGCTGACCGCACCGCCGAGGGTGATGGTCTTCAGCTGCGGGACCACCAGCGGCGAAAGGCCGTACGGCAGCGTCGCCGCCACCAGGTCCTCGTAGGTGCACATGCCGGCCACGTCGGCGGTCCGAGTTTCGGGATCGACACCGAGAACACCGGTCAGCCCCGAGGTGTCCAGGCCGCGCGCATCGCGTTTGGTGCGGGCGCGGAACAGATTTGAGGTGGGCTTGGCGAGCCGGACGGCGGACGTCGCGGGGATGGATCGATAACTCGCCATCAACCGGTCGACGCCCGCCGCGTGAGCCGAGAGTGCAGATCCAGGGACAGGCACCACATATACCCTAGTCTTCGTAAACAGCCCGTGCACCCCGCGCGCGGGCGACATCAAAACAGGAGTCGCACCCCTATGGGACAGGTGAGCGCAGCCAGCACGATCTTGGTCAACGCCGAGCCCGCGGCCACCCTTGCCGCGGTCGCGGACTATCAAACGGTGCGCCCGAAGATCCTGTCGCCGCAGTACAGCGAATACCAGGTGCTGCAAGGCGGGCAGGGGGCGGGCACGGTCGCCAAGTGGAAACTGCAGGCGACCAAATCAAGGGTCCGCGATGTGCAGGTCAACGTCGACGTGGCCGGCCACACCGTCATCGAGAAGGACGCGAACTCGTCCATGGTCACCAACTGGACGGTGGCTCCCGCGGGAGCCGGGTCCAGCGTCACGGTGAAGACCACCTGGAACGGCGCGGGCGGCGTCAAGGGTTTCTTCGAAAAGACCTTTGCGCCCTTGGGGCTGAAGAAGATTCAGGCCGAGGTCCTGGCCAACCTGAAGAAAGAACTGGAAGGCTAGCGCGCCTGGCCCTGGGTGGCCAGGAAACCCGCGACACCGCGAACCAGCGCGTCGGCGTATTTCTGCCTGCCGTCGGGGGATTCCATGAGCGCCGAATCCACGGGATTCTTCATGTTGCCGCACTCGACCAGGATCGACGGATACTGCGCCAGGTTCAGGCCGGCCAGGTCCGAGCGCCCATACAGGCCGTTTTGGCCGATGTAGTTGGCCGGCGGAATACCCGAGGCCTGCATCTGGTCACGCATGATTCGCGCGTACTGCACCGACGGTCCGGCCTGCGCCTGGTTGAGCGGCGGGGCCGAATAATTGACGTGGAATCCCCGCCCTGACGGCGGGCCGCCGTCGGCGTGGATGCTCAGGATCGCGTTGGGGCGCAACGAATTGGCCATGTTGGCGCGCGCATCGACACACGGCCCCAGCCCGGTGTCGTTGCCGCGTGACATGGCGGTGCGGACCCCCAGGGCGTTCAACGCGGCGCGGACCCGCAGCGCGGTATCCCAGGTGAACGTGTGCTCCTGATAGCCGGTGTTGGTCGCCGTCCCGCTGGCCTGGCAGTCCTTGGTGCCGCCGCGCCCGGTGGGCACCTGACGGCTGATGGAAGCGTCATTGGAGCCGTTGTGGCCGGGATCGATGAAAACGACCATGCCGGCGATATTGGAAGGGACCGCCTTCGCGATCGGGGGGGCCGTCGGCATGATTGCTGTCGAAGCAGCAACCAGAACGCCGACCAGCAGTTTGATTCCGACACGCCTGCTCACTCGTAGGTCCACGGCGCAAAGGTAACGTCGCGCGGTCTACGCTGAGTGTTTCGAATCGCCAGACACCCACAGGCGAAACCAACTCGAGACCAAGATGCGAGGGGATTGTCATGCAACCCGGAGGCGACATGTCGGCGCTGCTCGCCCAGGCGCAGCAGATGCAGCAAAAGCTACTGGAAGCCCAGCAACAGCTCGCGAACGCTGAGGTGCACGGTCAAGCCGGTGGGGGTTTGGTCAAGGTCGTCGTCAAGGGCAGCGGCGAGGTGGTCGCGGTGAAGATCGATCCCAAGGTCGTCGACCCCGGAGACATCGAGACCCTGCAGGACTTGATCGTCGGCGCCATGGGCGACGCTTCCAAGCAAGTCACCAAGATGGCGCAGGAACGGCTGGGGGCGCTGGCCGGTGGCATGGGCGCCCCGCCAGCCCAACCGCCGCCGCCGCCCTCGCCGCCGACCCAGATTCCGGGGCTCTGACCTGCACCGACATGTTTGAGGGGCCCGTCCAGGATCTGATCGACGAGCTCGGCAAGCTGCCGGGCATCGGACCCAAGAGCGCCCAGCGCATCGCTTTTCACCTGTTGTCGGTCGAGCCGCCGGATATCGACCGGCTGACCGCGGTGCTGGGCAAGGTCCGCGACGGCGTGCGGTTCTGTGCGGTGTGCGGCAACGTCTCCGACGACGAGCGCTGCAGAATTTGTTCTGATACACGTCGAGACGCATCTGTGGTCTGCGTGGTCGAGGAGCCCAAGGACGTCCAGGCCGTCGAGCGCACCCGTGAGTTCCGCGGCCGCTACCACGTCCTGGGCGGTGCGCTGGATCCGCTGTCCGGAGTCGGTCCCGATCAGCTGCGGATCCGCGAGCTGCTGAGCCGCATCGGCGAACGCGTCGACGACGTCGACATCGCCGAGGTGATCATCGCCACCGACCCCAACACCGAGGGGGAGGCGACCGCCACCTACCTGGTTCGGATGCTGCGTGACATCCCCGGCCTGACGGTGACGCGGATCGCGTCGGGCCTGCCGATGGGCGGCGACCTGGAGTTCGCCGACGAGCTGACGCTGGGCCGCGCGCTGACGGGCCGGCGCGTGCTGGCTTGATTTCGCCGAGCCTGTAATTTTGCAGGTCCCTACTTGGACTTCCTCTGCAGATTTACAGGCTCGGCGAATTGTCGGTCCCCGATGCGACCATTGCGGGCCATGGCGGTGGCGTTCATCGGTAGCGGGGATGTGACCCGGCATGAGTTGCGACGTTGGTACCGTCCCGTTTATCCGGGTGTGTACGCCCCGAAGGGCGACAGCTGTTCGTTGCGCGACCGGACCGTAGGTGCGTGGTTGTGGTCGCGGCGCAGGGCCGTGATCGCCGGCATCGCCGCATCCGCACTGCATGGCGCGCAATGGATCGACGACGACGTCCCGATCGAGCTGATCTGGGCCAACACCAGGCCGCCGCGGGGGCTCGTGGCTCGGGACGAGACACTGGGCGACGACGAGGTCACCCGCGTCGCCGGACTTCCTGTCACTACGCTGGCACGGACCGCGTACGACCTGGGCCGGCGCCTGCCGCGGGGGCAGGCCGTTGCCCGGCTCGACACGCTGATGCGCGCCACGCCGTTCTCGACGGAAGACGTGTTGCTGTTGGCCAAGCGGTACCCGGGCGCCCGCGGCCTGCGGCGGCTACGGACGGCGCTTCCGCTGGTCGACCCCGGCGCGGCGTCGCCCAAAGAGACCTGGCTGCGGCTCCTGTTGATCGACGCCGGGTTGCCGACGCCGGAAACACAGATACCGGTGAATGAGAACTGGCGGCCGGTTGGCGTGCTCGATATGGGTTGGGAGCGATTCAAGGTGGCGGCCGAGTATGACGGCGACCAACACCGCACCGACCGCCGCAGGTATGTCAAAGACCAGTGGCGGCTGCGGAAGCTCGCCGAGTTGGGCTGGATCGTCGTCCGGGTGATCGCCGAGGACAACCCCGACGAGATCGTCACCCGGGTGCGTGGCGCGCTGCGCGCCAGGGGCTGGCGGCCCTAGCGGGCCGCGAGTCGTTCGCGGCGCAACAATTCCACCTCGGGCATCGTCAGCGGCGCCAGCTCACCCACCACCTTGGTCAGCAGCAGATCGGCGAGCTCCGGGTTGCGGGCCAGGCACGGGCCGTGCATGTAGGTGGCGACGACGGCGCCCTGCACCGCGCCGTCGAAGCCATTGCCGGGGGGGTCGGCGCGGTTGCCCGCGCCCTTGACCACGGCGCCCAGCGGTGCCGCCGCGGGCCCCAGGACGGTGCCGCCGCGGTGATTTTCGAAACCGGTCAACGGCTGGGTCAAGCCGGCCAGCAGCGGCTTGCTGACCAGCTCGCCGATGGTGCGCTTATCTTGCGGCGACGTGATCGCATCCAGCATGCCGACGCCGTCGACCCGTTCCCCCGACGACGTCTCATACCAGTGCCCCAGCACCTGGACGGCCGCACAGATCGCGAGCACGGGCGCGCCTCGCTCCGCCGCGCGCTGCAGGCCCGGGTACCGAAGCAGGTGCCTGGTGGCCAGCCGCTGCGCGTAGTCCTCGGCGCCGCCCAGCGTGTACAGGTCCAACGACTCCGGCACCGGATCGGCCAGCGTGACCTCAACGATCTCGGCGGCGATCCCGCGCAGCCGCAACCGCTGGCGAAGCACCACGGCGTTGCCGCCGTCGCCGTAGGTGCCCATCACGTCGGGCAGCACCAGCCCGATCCGCACTGTCGAGTCAGCCATGGCGCGCCAACGCTCGCTGCAGCTGAAGGAACGCGGTGTAGTTGGCGACGACCTCCACTCGCCCAGGCGGGCACGACGCGATGGCGGCCACGGTGTCGTGCACCAGGGTGTGCTCGACGCCCGCATACCCGAGGCGCACCGCCAGGTCGGTGCCGCGTTCGCCGGCGGCGACGACCGCCGTGTGCTCGAAGTGTTCGAACCGCACGTCCCACAGCCACGACAGGTCTTCGCCGTCGGGCACCTGTCCGTTGACCGAGATGACCACCCCGGCCGCGCGCTTGTCCACCATCGACAGCGCCTCCTGCCAGCCGGCCGGGTTCTTGGCCAGCAGGACCCGCGCCTCGTGCGCGCCGATCCGGACCGTGCGGTAGCGTCCGGCGACCTCGTCGACCCTGGAGACCGCCGCCACCGCTTTCAAAGGATCCGCGCCCAGCGCGACGGCGGCGGCGACGGCCTGAGCGGCGTTGCCGCGGTTCACCGCGCCGGGCAGCGCCAACCGCATCGGCAGGGCCAGCCCGTCGGGGCCGTACAGAGTCTCACCGTCGAACCACCACTGCGGGCTGGGGCGCTTGAAGTCGGCGCCGGTGGAGTACCAATGCCCCTTATCGCGGACGATGACCTCGCCGCTGCGCGGGCAGCTGACCGAGTCGTTGGCCCACGCGCCGCCCGCGGCCACCCACACCACGTTCGGGCTGTCGTAGGCGGCCGACGTCATGAGCACGTCGTCGCAGTTGGCGATGACGACCGCCTTCGGGTGCCGGGCCAGGCCGGCCCGCAGCGTGCGTTCGATGACGTTGATCTCGCCGACCCGGTCGAGCTGGTCGCGCGACAGGTTGAGCAGCACGACGACGGCGGCATCGACCGCGTCTAAAACATGCGGCACGTGCATCTCGTCGACCTCCAGCGCCGTCAGCTCGGCACCCCGGTCGGCGGCCAGCGCGGCCACCAAACCGGCGTCCATGTTGGCGCCCTCGGCGTTGGTTGCGACTGCGCCCAGCGTGCACAGCGCGGCCGCGGTCATGCGGGTGGTCGTCGACTTGCCGTTGGTGCCGGTGACGACGACGGTGCGCCGTCCCGCCCCGAGCTGACGCAGGATCGAGCGGTCCAGGGTCATCGCGACCAGGCCGCCGATCATCGCTCCGGCCCCGCGCCCGGTCACCCGCGACGCCCAGCGTGCGCTCGCCCCCGCGGCCAGGGCCAGACGTGCGCGGGTGGTAACCACCCGCGCAGTTTAGGGCGATCGCGAGCGCGGCGCTTTGCGCCGGGCGTGGCGGGTCGCCCTGGTGGGGGTTAGGGCGATCGCGAGCGCGGCGCTTTGTGCCGGGCGTGGCGGGTCGCCCTGGTGGGGGTTAGGGCGATCGCGAGCGCGGCGCTTTGTGCCGGGCGTGGCGGGTCGCCCTCATCGACTTAACGGCCGACACGAATGCGCAGCGACCCCGTGATGTCGGTCAGACGTGCCATCCTCAAGCCATGAGCCACACCTGGGGTCGACCGGCCCGCGAGCTGGACGGGGGCTGGGCCGTCATCGATGTCGAGACCTCGGGCTTTCGGCCGGGGCAGGCGCGGATCATCAGCCTTGCGGTGCTCGGCCTCGCCGCCGACGGGCAAGTGGAGCAGTCCGTCGTCAGCCTGCTCAACCCGGGGGTGGACCCCGGTCCCACCCACGTGCACGGCCTGACCGCCGCGATGCTCGAAGACCAGCCGGAGTTCGTCGACATCGTCGGTGACGTGGTCAAGGTGCTGAGTGGCCGCACACTGGTCGCGCACAACGTCGCGTTCGACTACGCGTTTCTGGCCGCGGAAGCCGAGCTCGCCGACGCCGAACTTCCCGTCGACACCGTCATGTGCACGGTCGAGCTGGCCCGGCGGCTGGACCTCGGGATCGACAATTTGCGGCTGGAGACGCTGGCCTCGCACTGGGGCGTGACTCAGGAACGGCCGCACGACGCCTTCGACGACGCGCGGGTGTTGACCGGGGTGCTGGCGTCGGCGCTCGAGCTGGCGCGCGAACGCGACGTCTGGCTGCCGATACATCCGGTGACCCGGCGCCGGTGGCCGAACGGCCGGGTGACCCACGACGAGCTTCGGCCGCTGAAGGTGTTGGCGTCGCGGATGCCGTGCCCGTATTTCAATCCGGGCCGGTACGTCGCCGGCAGGCCGCTGGTGCAGGGCATGCGGGTCGCGTTGGCCGCCGAGGTGGCACGGACCCACGAGGAGCTCGTCGAGCGGATCCTGCACGCCGGGCTGGCCTACAGCGACGTGGTCGACCGTGAGACCTCGCTGGTGGTCTGCAATGAAGCCACCCCCGAGTACGGCAAAGGCTATCTGGCCCGGCAATTGGGAGTGCCGTTGGTTTCCGACGCGCAGTTCATGGACTGCGTTGGTGCCGTCGTCGGCGGCACCGGCATGGAGGAATTCACCAGCGTCGGCGCGGTTGAGGACCAGCTCGCGCTGTTCTGATCGTCCGCGCCCCTAATTTCGGGAAGCGCGGTTGACTGCCGAGACCACGGCCCGCAGCGACGCGGTGGTGATCGACGGAGCGATACCCACGCCCCACACGGTTCGTCTCGGGGCATCCGCGTGTCGACCCGCTTCGCCCGGCTGTGCCGCGCTCGCGATCGCCACGGTGTTGTCTGCGTGTCGACCCGCTTCGCCCGGCTGTGCCGCGCTCGCGATCGCCACGGAAGCCTCGACATACGCCGCCGCCTGGGCATCGTCGCCGGCGCTCATCGCGTGCTCCGAGTAATCCAGGACGGCTATGTCGAACCCGACTTTGCCCAGCGCGTGGACGAATGCGGCCAGCGGACCGTTGCCGATACCGCTGATCTCGGTCTCCTCGCCGTTGATCTTGACGGTCGCGGCGACGCTGGTGCTGCCGCCGTCATCCTCGGAGGCCTCGACCCGCTGCTTTATCCGCTCCAGCGGCCACACCGGGGCGAGGTATTCCTCGGAGAACGCGTCCCACATTTCCTTCGGCGAGACCTCGCCGCCCTCGCCGGCAGTGCCCTCCGCGATCTTTTGGATCACCTGGGAAAACTCGATCTGCAGCCGTCGCGGCAGGGCCAGGCCGTGGTCGGCCTTCATGATGTAGGCCACCCCGCCCTTGCCGGACTGCGAGTTGACCCGGATCACCGCCTCGTAGGTGCGCCCGACGTCCTTGGGGTCGATGGGCAGATACGGCACCTGCCAGAGCATGTCGTCGATGTCGACATCTGCGGCGTCCGCATCCAGCTTCATCTGGTCAAGGCCCTTGTTGATGGCGTCCTGATGGCTGCCGGAGAACGCGGTGTAGACCAGGTCACCTCCGTAGGGGTGACGCTCGTGTACCGGCAGCTGGTTGCAGTACTCGACCGTGCGGCGGATCTCGTCGATGTTGGAGAAGTCGATCTGCGGGTCCACGCCGCGGGAGAACAGGTTCAGCCCCAGCGTCACCAGGCAGACGTTCCCCGTCCGTTCTCCGTTGCCGAACAGGCAGCCCTCGATCCGGTCGGCACCCGCCTGATAGCCCAATTCGGCTGCGGCGACGGCGGTTCCGCGGTCGTTGTGCGGATGCAGGCTCAGGATGACGGACTCCCGGTTTGCCAGATTGCGGCTCATCCACTCGATGGAGTCGGCGTAGACGTTGGGCGTGGCCATCTCCACGGTGGCGGGCAGGTTGAAGATGATCGGGTTGTCCGGCGTCGGTCGGATCACCGCGCCGACGGCGTCGCAGACCTGCTTGGCGTATTCCAGCTCGGTGCCGGTGTAAGACTCCGGCGAGTATTCGAACCGCCACCGCGTGCCCGGATGCTTGGCGGCCTCCTCGACGCACTTGCGCGCGCCCTGAACGGCGATCTCCCGCACGGCGGTCCGGTCGGCGCGAAAGACCACGCGGCGCTGCAGGATCGACGTCGAGTTGTAGAAGTGCACGATGGCCCGCGGCGCGCCCTCGCATGCCTCGAAGGTGCGCTCGATCAGCTCGTCGCGGCACTGGGTCAGCACCTGGATCGTGACGTCGTCGGGAATGGCGTTCTGCTCGATGATCTCGCGGACGAAGTCGAAGTCGGTCTGGCTGGCCGACGGGAATCCGACCTCGATCTCCTTGTAGCCCATGCACACCAGCAGCTCGAACATGCGGCGCTTGCGTGCCGGGCTCATCGGGTCGATCAGCGCCTGGTTTCCGTCGCGCAGATCCACGGCGCACCACAGCGGCGCGCGGGTGATGACGCGGTCGGGCCAGCTGCGGTCGGGAAGCCGGATGGGCTCGACTTCCTCGCCGAACGGCCGGTACCGGCTGACCGGCATCGACGACCCGCGCTGGGGATTCCACGTGGGTTGGTCGGGCGCGGCCGGGCCGGCGGGTTTGACGACGGTACGGGCCGAACTGTAGGCGTCGGGGGAATCAGGATTGGTCACGGTAGTTGCTCCGGGGTATCAGAAGGAACCTCAGACCGGCGCATCGCGAACACCCGCGACGGGAAGCCGGTCTGGATCAGACCCCGTCGCGGCGTCCGAGGAGGAGCACCCGCTGCACGCGGTGAACTCTACCGCCAGCAGCCCCGAGGCCAAAACCGCGAACGTGCGTGTTTGTACGGCGACACGCCGCGTGAGGTGTACAACTGCGCACGCTCGCGCCAAAAAAACCGAGATGCACCGGCACGTATTCTGTTGTGGACCTAACCGCAGTGGGGAAGAGAAACAGTGGCGCTCGTCGTGCAAAAGTACGGCGGATCCTCGGTGGCCGACGCCGATCGGATCCGCCGCGTGGCTGAGCGCATCGTCGCGACCAAGAAGCAGGGCAACGACGTCGTCGTGGTGGTGTCGGCGATGGGTGACACCACCGACGACCTGCTGGACCTGGCCCAGCAGGTCTGCCCGGCCCCGCCGCCGCGGGAACTCGACATGCTGCTGACCGCCGGCGAGCGCATCTCCAACGCCCTGGTGGCCATGGCGATCGAATCGCTGGGCGCACAGGCCCGCTCGTTCACCGGCTCGCAGGCCGGGGTGATCACCACCGGCACCCACGGCAACGCGAAGATCATCGAAGTCACGCCCGGGCGGCTGCAAACCGCGCTCGACGAGGGGCGCATCGTGCTGGTCGCCGGATTCCAGGGCGTCAGCCAGGACACCCGAGACGTCACCACGCTGGGCCGCGGTGGCTCGGACACCACGGCGGTCGCGTTGGCGGCCGCGCTCGGCGCCGACGTCTGCGAGATCTACACCGACGTGGACGGCATCTTCAGCGCGGACCCGAGGATCGTGCACAACGCCCGCAGGTTGGACGCGGTGACCTTCGAGGAGATGCTCGAGATGGCGGCCTGCGGCGCCAAGGTACTCATGCTGCGGTGCGTGGAATACGCTCGCCGCTACAACATTCCGGTGCACGTCCGGTCGTCGTACTCGGATAAGCCGGGCACCCTCGTAACCGGATCGATCAAGGACAAACCCATGGAAGACCCCATCCTCACCGGAGTCGCACACGACCGCAGCGAGGCCAAGGTGACCATCGTCGGGCTGCCCGACATCCCGGGCTATGCTGCCAAGGTCTTCCGGGCCGTCGCCGACGCCGACGTGAACATCGACATGGTGCTGCAGAACGTCTCCAAGGTCGAGGACGGCAGGACCGACATCACCTTCACCTGTTCCCGCGACAGCGGGCCCACCGCGGTGGAGAAGCTGGACTCGCTGAAGGACGAAATCGGGTTCACCCAGCTGCTCTACGACGACCACATCGGCAAGGTGTCGCTGGTGGGGGCGGGCATGCGCAGCCATCCCGGAGTCACCGCGACCTTCTGCGAGGCGCTGGCGGCCGTGGGCGTCAACATCGAGCTGATCTCCACCTCCGAGATCCGCATCTCGGTGCTGTGCCGCGACACCGAACTGGACAAGGCGGTCGTCGCGCTGCACGAGGCGTTCGGGCTCGGCGGCGAGGAGTCGGCGACGGTGTATGCGGGGACGGGCCGGTAGATGGTCGCGATCGGCGTCGTGGGTGCCACCGGTCAGGTGGGCCAGGTGATGCGCACGCTGCTCGACGAGCGGGACTTCCCGGCGACCACGGTGCGGTTTTTCGCGTCGGCCCGCTCGCAGGGCCGCAAGCTCGCGTTCCGCGGCCAGGAGATCGAGGTCGAAGACGCCGCGACGGCGGACCCGACCGGGCTGGACATCGCGTTGTTCTCCGCCGGCGCGGCGATGTCGCGGGTGCAGGCGCCGCGGTTTGCCGCGGCCGGAGTCACGGTGATCGACAACTCCTCGGCGTGGCGCAAGGACCCGGACGTGCCGTTGGTGGTCTCCGAGGTGAACTTCTCACGCGACGCGCATCGCCGGCCCAAGGGCATCATCGCCAACCCGAACTGCACCACCATGGCCGCGATGCCGGTGCTCAAGGTGCTGCACGACGAGGCTCAACTGGTGCGTCTGGTGGTGTCGAGCTATCAAGCGGTGTCCGGCAGCGGCCTGGCCGGTGTCGAGGAGTTGGCCACCCAGGCGCGTGCGGTGGTCGGCGAGGCCGAGCGGCTGGTGCACGACGGCGGCGCGGTCGAGTTCCCGGCCCCCAAGACTTATGTGGCGCCGATCGCGTTCAACGTGGTGCCGCTGGCCGGATCGCTGGTGGACGACGATTCCGGGGAGACCGACGAGGATCAGAAGCTGCGCTTCGAGAGCCGCAAGATCCTCGGCATCCCCGACCTGCGGGTCAGCGGCACCTGTGTGCGGGTTCCGGTGTTCACCGGGCACTCGCTGTCCATCAACGCCGAATTCGCCCAGCCGCTCTCGCCCGAGCGGGCCCGTGACCTGCTCGAGGGCGCACCGGGTGTCAAGCTGGTCGATGTGCCCACGCCGCTGGCGGCCGCCGGTGTCGACGAATCGCTGGTCGGGCGCATCCGGCACGACCCGGGGGTGCCCGATGGGCGAGGCCTGGCGCTGTTCGTCTCGGGCGACAACCTGCGCAAGGGAGCGGCGCTCAACACCATCCAGATCGCCGAGCTGTTGGCCGCCGAAATACGCCCAGCATTGTGATCCGCGGGTGAGTTCCGGTCACACTCGCCTGGTCACGCGGTGCCCGTCGTTGGTCGCGTCGGTGATGTGTTTGCTTGTGCCGCAAGCTGTTTGGATCGATGCCGCGCGTGCCGATCCGCCAGCTCCGGAGCCGGAGCCCATCCTGCAGCCGCTGGCACCGGGTCAGGTGCTGCGGATCGGCCCGACGGCCGGCACCGGAACCCCCACCCGGGACTACGGCATCGGCGCCACCGACCTGTGTGAGTTCATTGAGTTCCCCACCGAGCTGCTGCAGGTCTGCGGCGACAGCTTCGCCGGCCAGGGTGTCGGGTTCGGCGGCTGGTACTCGCCGGTCGCGCTGCACGTCGACACCGCGTCGGTCGACGACCCCGCCGGGGTGCGCTACACCGGCGTCACCGGCATCAGCAAACCGCTGCTGGCCGACCCCACGCCGCCGGGGGACTCGCAGCTGCCCGCCGGCGTGGTCCAGATCAACCGGCGCAACTACCTGATGGTGACCACGACCCGCAACCTCGTGCCGCTGAACTCGCGGCTGGTGACGCCGGAGCCGGCGCATGGCGGCTGGCAGACCGTTGCGGGGTCCCGCCGCGTCGCGTCCTACCAGGGCGGCTCGCAGACGCAGATCAGCGGCTACTACGACCCGATCCCCAGCGCCGATTCGCCGACCGGCTGGGTCTACATCGTGGCCAACAGCTTCACCCGCCAGGACCCGGTGCTGCTGTACCGGGCCACGCCGCAAACGTTCACCGACCGGTCCCGGTGGCAGGGCTGGGCGTCGGGACCCGAGGGCGGGTGGAACAAGCCGCCGACGCCCCTGTGGCCCGACCAGGTGGGCGAGATGTCCATCAGGGAGATCGACGGCAAGGCGGTGCTGTCGTATTTCAACGCCAGCACCGGCAACATGGAGGTCCGGGTGGCCAACGACCCGACAGAGCTGGGCACCGCGCCCGTGACGACGGTGGTGCAACACGACGAGTGGCCCGAACCCGCCGAAAGCCTGCCGCCGCCCTACGACAACCGGCTCGCACAACCCTACGGCGGCTACATATCACCCGGCTCCACCCTCGATGAGCTGCGGATTTTCGTCAGCCAGTGGGACACCCGCGCCCGGGTAAGCGCGCCCTACCGGGTGATCCAGTTTGCGGTCAACCCGTTCAAGCCCGGCTCGGAGGGCTAATTTCAGCCGGGCCGGAACTCGGTGCCCTCGGCGCGCATCTGGCCCAGCAGCCCCCGTCTGACTCGAGATCGGACAGCCAGACGTGCACGCCGCCGTGCTCGTCAGCCAACACGAGGAATTCCTCCATCGCGCGGCCAGCCTCGTCAACGACGACGCGTTTGTCCTGGTTGATGTGGAGGACGGTGGGTTGATGGCGCGGTCATTCCGGCTTTCCGCTCGTTGGGGAACAACGCGAAGGGCATGCCGTTTAGCACGTAGGGCGAGCTTTGAGCTCACAGCTTTTACTTAAGTAGCGCATAGCCATAACTGTTGTTAACGCCCGCATCATGTGTCTCATGAGTGAAACATCTGACACCCCAACCGTGCGGACTTCAACCGCAACTGCGCCGGCGCCTGCGTCGACAGAGGCAGCGCCACACCGGACCCCCAGGGTCTTCCAAGTCGCGGCCTGGGTCGCGATCGTCGCCGGGATCGTGTTCATCGTCGCGGTCATTTTCTTCAGCGGCTTCACGCTCGGCAGGCATGCCGGTCATCACGGCGGCTTCCACCACCACCACAAACACCACGCGATGTTCATGCATCCGCACCGATTCGGCGGCCCGGGCGGTCCGGGTGGCCCGGGCGGACCGGAGGCGATTCCACCGGGTGGGGCTGCGTCTGTGACGCCCGGCGCCCCGGGACCCAGTCAGATTCCGTCGTCGGTAGTTCCGCCTCGGACGCCGTAGGCAACATGCCCACGGGGGTGGTAGGAGCACCCCCGTGGGGTCGTCAACCCGCAACCAAGTAGCCCGGCGCTCGACCGAACGCCGGGCTATGCCTCATTGCGGGCCCTATCCATGGGCGCCCGCGTTGGGCGCAATTCACAGCAACTTTTGTCGCCGGGGTCTGTTATCGCGGTTGATTGCCGGGGCACTATTCAATACATGACCGAAACACCCCAGCCGTCAACGCCGCCGCCGTCCGCCGCCGGAACTCCACAGCCACCCCAGTCACCGCCACCGCCACCGCCACCGCACGAGCGAGTCAAGCCCCCCAGGATCTATCTGGCCGCGGCGTGGGTGGTGATCGTCGCGGGCATCGTTTTTATCCTCGCGACCGTCTTCTTCGCCGGTGCCATGGTCGTGGGGTTCAACCATCACTGCCAGTACCGATACCACCACGGCCCGATGTTCGGCCCCGGCGGTCCCGGTGGCCCGGGCGGCCCGGGAGGTCCCGGTGGCCCGTGGCAATTCGACGGTCCCGGCGGCCCGGGGATGTTCGTGCCGCCGCCGTTCGGGCCGCCGCCGGGTTTCGCGCCGCCGCCGGGTTTCGGGCCGGGCGGCCCGGGTGGCCCCGGCCAGTTGCCGACGACCAGTGCACCGAGCCCAGCCCCCAACACTCCGGCGCCGCGCCCTTAAGCGTGCCTATCTTTTCTTGACCCGTCCCAGGGAAGGGGCATACTGAGGTCTGAAAGTCATTGCCGCCGAGTCAGATTCGACAGCGGGATACCGCTCGCCGTTGAACTGCCGTGACTTCAGCCCAGTTAACGAGGAGATGGCGAAATGACGGAGCGCTACACCACCAATGACGCCGGCATCGCTGCACCCAGTGACGACCAGTCGCTGACCATCGGTCCCGACGGCCCCATCCTGCTGCAGGACCACTACCTGATCGAGCAGATGGCGATGTTCAACCGGGAGCGCATCCCGGAACGCCAACCGCACGCGAAGGGCGGCGGCGCGTTCGGCCACTTCGAGGTGACTAACGACGTCAGCAAGTACACCAGGGCCGCGGTATTCCAGCCGGGGACCAAGACCGAAATGCTGGCGAGGTTTTCCACCGTCGCCGGCGAGCGCGGGAGCCCGGACACCTGGCGGGACCCGCGCGGCTTCGCGCTGAAGTTCTACACCACCGAGGGCAACTTCGACATGGTCGGCAACAACACGCCGGTCTTCTTCATGCGTGACCCGCTGAAGTTCCAGCACTTCATCCGGTCCCAAAAGCGCCTGCAGGCCAGCAACGTGCGCGACAACAACATGCAGTGGGACTTCTGGACGCTCTCGCCGGAGTCGGCGCACCAGGTCACCTGGCTGATGGGGGATCGCGGCATCCCGAAGAACTGGCGGCACATGAACGGCTACAGCAGCCACGCCTACAGCTGGATCAACGCCGCCGGCGAGGTCTTCTGGGTGAAGTACCACTTCAAGACGGACCAGGGTGTCGAGTTCCTGACCCAGGAGGAAGCCGACCGGCTGGCCGGCGAGGACGGCGACTACCACCAGCGCGACCTCTACGAGGCGATCGAGCGCGGCGACTACCCGAGCTGGACGCTGAAGGTGCAGATCATGCCGTTCGAGGAGGCCAAGACCTACCGGTTCAACCCGTTCGACCTGACGAAGGTGTGGCCACACGCCGACTACCCGTTGATCGAGGTCGGCAGGATGACGCTGGACCGCAACGTCACCGACTACCACACCGAGATCGAGCAGGCCGCCTTCGAGCCGAACAACATCGTGCCCGGCACCGGGCTGAGCCCGGACAAGATGCTGCTGGCTCGCGGCTTCTCCTACGCCGACGCGCATCGCGCACGGCTGGGAACCAATTACAAGCACATCCCGGTCAACTCGCCGAAGGTCGAGGTGAACAGCTACTCCAAGGACGGCGCCATGCGGATGAAGAACGTCTCCGATCCCGTGTATGCGCCCAACTCCTACGGCGGCCCGCAGGCCGATCCGGCCCGCGCCGCCGAGGTGCACTGGCACGCCGACGGGCAGATGATCCGCGCCGCGTACACGCTGCACGCCGAGGACGACGACTGGGGACAGGCGGGCACCATGGTCCGCGAGGTGCTCGACGACGCGGCCCGGGAACGCTTGGTGCACAACATCGTTGGCCACGTCTGCAAAGGGGTCAAGGAGCCGGTGCTGTCACGGGTGTTCGAGTACTGGCGCAACGTCGACCCCGATCTGGGCAAGTTGGTCGAAGAAGGGGTGCGGGCCAACTCGAGTTGATTAGGCCAGTAGGCGATCCAACATCGAGTTGTCGGGCGATTCGGCCCAGCAACTCGATGTTCGCTGGAAAGCGGCGGCCCTGGCATGATCGGGATCCATGACCATCGAAGTCGTGTACACCACCGAATCCACCGCGACGGGCGGCGGCCGTGACGGCCACGTGAAGTCCGACGACGGCCGCATCGACCTCGACACCCGGCCGCCGAAGGCGATGGGCGGCAACGGCGAAGGCACCAATCCCGAGCAGTTGTTCTCCGCCGGGTATGCCGCCTGCTTCCTGGGCGCGCTGCGGCTGGTGGCCGGCAGGTCGAAGGTCAAGCTCGACGACGCGACCAGCGTGTCCGTCCAGATCGGATTCGGCAAGGATTCCGCGGGCGGATTCGGGCTCACCGGCAAGGTCGTCGGCCACCTTCCGGGCCTGGAACAAAGCGTCGCGGACGACTTGGTGCACCAGGCCCATCAGGTGTGCCCGTATTCCAAGGCCACCCGGGGCAACGTCGACGTCGACGTGTCGGCCAAGGTCTAGCGCGGGCGATTGGATCCAGCGATGCGGATCTCCACCGCGGTGGCAACCGTCGGTGTGGCGGTCGGGGGAGCGTTGGGCATCCCGGTCGCGGCCGCTCACCCGTCGGACCCGGGCGTGGTGAACTACGCGGTCCTCGGCAAGGGATCGGTCGGCAATATTGTCGGCGGGCCAATGGGATGGGAATCGGTGTTCACCCAGCCGTTCCAGAGCTATTCGGTCGATGTCCCGGTGTGCAACAACTGGGCGGACATCGGGCTGCCCGAGGTGTATGACGACCCGGATCTGGCGTCGTTCAACGGAGCCACCACCCAGACGTCGGCGAACGATCAGACCCACTACGTCAAACAGGCGATCGGGGTCTTCGCCACCGACGACGCCGCGGGCCGGGCCTTCCATCGGGTCGTGGACCGGACCGTTGGTTGCTCGGGACAGACCACGGCGATGCACCTGGACAACGGGATCACCCAGGTGTGGTCGTTCGACGGCGGGCCGGCGACCGGTGTCGACGCGAATTGGACCAAGCAGGAAGCGGGCACCGACCGCCGGTGCTTCGATCAAACCAGGCTGCGCGAAAACGTGTTGCTGCAAGCCAAAGTCTGCCAGTCTGGGAACGCCGGTCCCGCGGTCAACGTCTTGGCCGGGGCTATGCAGAACGCGCTGGGTCAGTAGCGTGGATTCCGGTAGGCCGTGACTGGACAGTCCGGCGGAGACGGGAATATTTCGGGGCAGTCCGCGAGATGAAGTAGTGGCGATTATTTTTCCGTTAGCTGCGCAACAAGCGGTCCGCAGGCCACGTTCGGGCATGTTCGGGCCCGAAGGGATCGTGATATGACGCTCGCCGCTATCAGCGCCGCCGCGCAACCGGATACCGCCGAGATCGCCGACTCCTCGGCCGCCGCGCATTACATCGCCGACGGCTGCCTGCGGGATTCCCCCGTGCGGTGCGTCGGCCTGGAGATGGAAGGGCACTGTCACGACCCGGCGGACCCCTACCGCAGGCCAAGCTGGGACGAGATCAGCGAGGTCCTCGGCGTTCTGCCGGCTCTGCCCGGCGGCAGCCGGATCACCGTGGAACCGGGCGGCGCCGTCGAACTGTCCGGGCCGCCCATCGACGGCGTGGTGGCCGCCATCGGTGCGATGAATCGAGACCAGGCCGTGCTCCGGTCGGCCTTCGCCGACGCCGGGCTGGGCTTGGTCTTCCTCGGGGCGGATCCGCTGCGGCCGCCCAAGCGCGTCAACCCGGGCGCGCGCTACCGCGCCATGGAACAGTTCTTCGGTGCCAGCCGCTCCGGGGAAGCGGGCGCGGCGATGATGACGTCCACCGCGTCGATTCAGGTCAATCTGGATGCCGGGCCGCAGGACGGATGGGCGGCGCGGGTACGGCTGGCGCACGCGCTGGGGCCCACGATGATCGCGATCGCCGCCAACTCCCCGATGCTGGGCGGCGAGTTCACCGGTTGGGTCTCCACCCGGCAGCGGGTGTGGGGCCAGATGGACTCGGCGCGCTGTGGGCCCATCCTGGGTGCCAGCGGCGACGACCCCGCCACCGACTGGGCGCGCTACGCGCTCAAGGCCCCGGTGATGCTGGTGCACAACCCGGACGCGGCGGCGGTCACGCATTGGGTGCCCTTCGCCGACTGGGTGGACGGCCGGGTGTTGCTCGGCGGTCGCCGCCCGACCATCCCCGACCTGGAATACCACCTGACCACACTGTTCCCGCCGGTGCGCCCGAGGCGGTGGCTGGAAATCCGCTACCTCGACAGCGCCCCGGACGCCTTCTGGCCCGCCGTGGTGTTCACGCTGGTGGCCCTGCTCGACGACCCGGTCGCCGCCGACATCGCGGCCGAGGCCGTCGAACCGGTGGCCACCGCCTGGGACACCGCGGCCCGGGTCGGTCTGCGTGACCGGCGGCTGTATGAGGCCGCCAACACGTGTGTGGCCGTCGCCGCCGAGAGGGCGCCGGCCGAGCTCACCGACGCGATGCAGCGGCTGGTCGGCAGCGTCGAGCAGGGCCGATGTCCCGGCGACGACTTTTCCGACCAAGTGATCGAGCACGGCATCGCGGCAGAGGTTTCGAGGGCCGCGCGATTGACGCAAGGGGGCCCGTGACTCTCCGGGACAAGCTTGCCGACGATTTGGCGCGCGCGCGGACGCGGACGTTGCGGCTGGTGGACTTCGACGACGCCGAACTACGCCGGCAATACGACCCGCTGATGAGCCCGCTGGTGTGGGACCTGGCGCACATCGGCCAGCAAGAAGAGCTGTGGCTGTTGCGCGGCGGCGATCCGGCCCGGCCCGGGATTTTGCCGCCGGCCGTCGACGGACTCTACGACGCCTTCGAACACTCCCGCGCCAGCCGCGTCGAATTGCCGCTGCTGTCCCCCGAGCGGGCGCGGTCGTATTGCCGGACCGTGCGGTCCGCGGCGCTGGACGCCCTGGATGCCCTGCCCGAAGGCGGCGACGGCTTCGTCTACGGCATGGTGGTCAGCCACGAAAACCAGCACGACGAGACCATGCTGCAGGCGTTGAACCTGCGCCCCGGCGCCCCGCTGCTGCGCGACGCGTCGATTGTGCCGGCCGGCCGCCCGGCGGTGGCCGGCACGTCGGTGCTGGTCCCCGGCGGCCCGTTCGTGCTGGGCGTGGACGCCGCGAGCGAACCGTATTCGCTGGACAACGAACGCCCCGCCCACGTCGTCGACCTACCCGCGTTCCGGATCGGCCGGGTTCCGGTCACCAACGGCGAATGGCGACAGTTCATCGACGACGGCGGCTACGACCAGCCGCGCTGGTGGTCCGAGCGCGGCTGGCAACACCGGCAGAGCGCGGGCCTGACCGCGCCGCAGTTCTGGAGTCCCGACGGGCGAACCCGCGCCAGGTTCGGCTACGTCGAAGACGTTCCCCCCGACGAGCCGGTGCAGCACGTCAGCTACTTCGAGGCCGAGGCCTATGCGGCCTGGGCCGGTGCCCGGCTGCCCAGCGAGATGGAGTGGGAGAAGGCGTGCGCGTGGGATCCGGCGACCGGTTCCCGGCGTCGTTACCCGTGGGGTGCAACGGATCCCGCGGAAAACCTTGTCAACCTGGGTGGCAACGCGCTGCGTCCGGCGCCCGTCGGCGCCTACCCGGCCGGCGCGTCGGCCTACGGGGTGGAGCAGATGCTGGGCGACGTCTGGGAGTGGACCTCCTCGCCGCTGCGGCCCTGGCCGGGTTTCGTCCCGATGATCTACGAGCGCTACTCGCAACCGTTCTTCGACGGCGACTACCGGGTGCTGCGGGGCGGCTCGTGGGCCGTGGAGCCCGCCATCCTGCGGCCCAGTTTCCGCAACTGGGACCATCCGTACCGCCGCCAGATCTTCTCCGGCGTCCGGTTGGCGTGGCCCGTCGAGGATCCCGCCTGATGTGCCGTCACCTCGGCTGGCTGGGTGCCGACGTCTCGGTCGCTTCCCTGGTGCTGGATCCGCCGCACGGTCTTCGGGTGCAGTCCTATGCCCCGCGCCGGCAAAAGCACGGCCTGCTCAACGCCGACGGTTGGGGCGTCGGGTTTTTCCATCGCTCTTTGAAAGGTGACACGCCGCGGCGCTGGCGCAGCTCGGCGCCGCTATGGGGCGACGTGTCGTTCGGCTCGGTCGCACCGGCGCTGCGCAGCCACTGCGTGGTGGCCGCGGTGCGCTCGGCGAGCGTCGGCATGCCGATCGAGGCCAGCGCGACGGCGCCGTTCACCGACGGCCGGTGGCTGTTGTCGCACAACGGCATTGTCGACCGCGCCGTGCTGCCGCCGACCTCGTCGGCCGAATCGGTCTGCGACAGCGCCGTGCTCGCGGCCACCGTCTTCGCGCGCGGGCTCGACGCGCTGGGCGACACGATCGTCGAGATCGGGACGGCCGATCCTCTCGCACGGCTTAACGTGTTGGCCGCCAATGGCTCTCGGCTGCTGGCCACCGCGTGGGGAGACACGTTGTCCATCCTGCGCCGCGACGACGGTGTGGTGCTGGCCAGCGAGCCGTATGACGACGACCCGGACTGGGAGGACGTGCCGGACCGTCACCTCGTCGAAGTCACGCCGCAGCGGGTCACGGTTTCTTCTTTGGACCCATTTGGACCACCGAAAGGATCTCGATGACGCTGACGCTGTCCAACCACCTCGCCGCCGACTCGGCGTATCACGCGTTGCGCCGTGACGTGTCCGTGGGCCTGCGCGGGACTCCGAAGTCGTTGCCGCCCAAGTGGTTCTACGATTCGGTGGGCAGCGAACTGTTCGACCAGATCACTCGGCTGCCCGAGTACTACCCGACCCGTGCCGAGGCCGAGATCCTGCGCGCCCGGTCGGCCGAGGTCGCGTCGGCCAGCGGGGCCGACACCCTGGTCGAGTTGGGCGCCGGCACGTCGGAGAAGACCCGGCGGCTGCTGGACGCGTTGCGCGATCGCGGATCGCTGCGCGGATTCGTGCCGTTCGACGTCGACGCCGGCATGCTGTCCGCGACCGCGACGGCCATCCAGCGCGAATACCCGGGCGTCGAAATCAACGCCGTCTGTGGGGATTTCGAGGAACACCTGACCGAGATCCCCGGCGGCGGGCGGCGGTTGTTCGTGTTCTTGGGGTCGACGATCGGCAATCTCACGCCCGAGCCGCGCGCGGAGTTCCTCTCGACGTTGGCCGGGGTGATGCGGCCCGGGGACAGCCTGCTGCTGGGCACCGACCTGGTCAAGGACACCGAGCGGCTGGTGCGCGCCTACGACGACGCCGCCGGGGTGACGGCGGCGTTCAACCGCAACGTGCTGGCGGTGATCAACCGGCAACTCGACGCCGATTTCGACGTCGACGCCTACGAGCACGTGGCCCGCTGGAACGCGCGCGAGGAACGCATCGAAATGTGGCTGCGCGCCGGCGGTCGCCAGCGGGTGCGGGTGGGTGCGCTCGACCTGACCGTCGACTTCGCGGAGGGCGAGGAAATGCTCACCGAGGTGTCGTGCAAGTTCCGCCCGGACGGGGTGAGCGCCGAATTGGCCGGTGCGGGGCTGCGTCGCATCCAGTGGTGGACCGACGACGCGGGCGACTTCGGGCTCTCACTAGCGGTCAAGCCCGTCAAGTGAGCGACGGCGGTTCGCTGGCCGACCGATGGCGGGCGGCCCGCCCCCCGGTGGCCGGGCTGCACCTGGACAGCGCGGCCTGCTCGCGGCAGAGCCTCGCGGTGATCGACGCCACCGCCCGGCACGCGCGCAACGAGGCCGAAGTCGGTGGGTACGTCGCGGCCGAGGCGGCCACCCCCGTGCTCGACGCCGGACGTGTCGCGTTCGCCGCGCTCTCCGGCACGCCGGACGCCGAGGTGGTGTTCACCACCGGCTCGCTGAACGCTTTGGATCTGCTGCTGGGCGGCTGGCCGGCGGACCGGAGGACGCTGGCCTGCCTGCCCGGCGAATACGGCCCCAACCTGGCCATGATGGCCGCCCACGGATTCGACCGCCGGCCGTTGCCGGCCCTGGAGGATGGCCGGGTCGCGCTCGACGACGCCGCCTTCGCCCTGCAGAACGACCCGCCCGATTTGGTCCACCTGACAGCGGTGGCCAGTCACAGCGGCGTGGTGCAACCGCTGGCGATGGTCGCGGAACTCTGCCGCGAATTGGGGCTGCCGCTGGTGGTGGACGCCGCCCAGGCGCTGGGTCAGGTGGACTGCGCGGTGGGCGCCGACGTGACGTACGCGTCGTCGCGCAAGTGGATCGCCGGGCCGCGCGGGGTGGGCGCCCTCGCGGTGCGCGCTGATCTGATGCAGCGCTTGCGCCCGAGGCTGGCGGCACCGGAGTGGGCGTCACCGACGACGGTGGCCCAACAACTCGAGTTCGGCGAAGCCAATATCGCTGCGCGCGTGGGTTTTTCGTTGGCGCTGGGGGAACATCTGGCGCAGGGACCCGAGGCGGTGCGCGCGCGTCTGGCCGAGTTGGGCGGCATCAGCCGCACGGTGCTGGCCGATGTGCCGGGGTGGGCGGTGGTCGAGGAGGCCGAGGAGCCGAGCGCGATCACCACCCTGGCCCCGGTCGACGGTGCCGATCCGCGGGCGGTGCGCGACTGGCTGCTCACCGAACGGCGAATCCTGACCACCTTCGTCGGCGTGCAGCGGGCGCCCCTGGAGCTCACCGCGCCGGTATTGCGGATCTCGCCGCACGTCGACACGACGGCCGGCGACCTGGAGACCTTCGCCGAGGCGCTGATCGCCGCGACCGCGGCGACCTCCCCTTGACGCCGAGCGTCACGCCAGAGTGGCGGCGGGTGCCGAGTGTCACGCTGGAGTGACAGCGGCCAGGTAACCGTCAGGCGGCCTTGTGTGCGGTCAGCAGGTAGGCCGGCAGCTTCATCCGGCCCTTTTCGTCCCGGTCGTGCGGCGGAAATTCGAACGGCGCATCGGAGACCTGGGGAATGTTCGCGTGGATGTAGGCGGGCCGAATCTCGTCGATCTCCCAGCACTTGCTGACCGCGGCGCGCAGCTCGCCCTCGTCGACCTCGTTGGGCTTGGGTTCCATCGCGGCGGGGAAGGCGCCCTTGGCGAACACCAGCACGAAATAGCTGGCGCCCGGGGCGGCCGCCCGGCGTATCGCGCTCAGGTAGCCGTCGCGGTCCTCGACCGGCAGCGAGTGAAACAGCGTGCTGTCGACCACCGTGTTGAACCGACCGTCATAGCCGCTGAACGAGGTGATGTCGGCCTGCACGAAGCTGGCGGTGGTCAGCCCGCGGTCGGCGGCCGCCCTGGTGGCCGCCGCGACGGCGGTCGGCGTGAGGTCGATGCCCACCACGGTGTAGCCCTGCGCGGCCAGGGCCAACGACAGCTCGGCGAACCCGCAGCCGGCGTCCAGCACGTCGCTGCGGAACTTGCCCGCGGCGATCAGCGCCGCCAATTCCGGCTGCGGCTCGCCGATGTTCCACGGCGGCGGGCCCCCGAATCCGCCCTGCTCGCGGTACACGCTGTCCCAGTCCATGATTTCGGACGACATAGCTTCCCCTCCACGCTGTTATGTGTCCCAGGTATGCACCGGTTCGTTGGTGTGCATGTGCTCGCAGTAGCGCCGCAGCATTTCGGCCAGTGCCGCCGGACGGCTCATGCCGCCGTCCTCCAGCGTACGCACGGTGGACACCTGCCAGCTCGCGCCGTTGCGGCCGGTCCTGGCGCGGCCCTCGATCACACCCAGGAACCGGTCGCGCACCTCGGCGTCGACACCCCAGCGGCGCAGCCCCTCGTGGGCCATCGGCAGCAAGGGGTTCAGCACCAGTTCTCGAGCCGTCACCTCGCCGAGACCGGGCCAGCGCAGCCGGGCATCGATGCCGTGACGGGCCGCCTCGAGGAAATTGGCTTGCGCCGCAGCGAAACTCATCCTGTTCCACACCGGGTCCTCGTCCTCGGACAAGCTACGCAGCATGCCGTAGTAAAAGGCCGAGTTGGCCAGCATGTCGACGACGGTCGGCCCGGCCGGCAGCACCCGGTTCTCCAGCCGCAGATGCGGGCGCCGGATCCCGTCCACTTCCAAGACGTCGTACACCGGCCGGTTCCACCGGTACACGGTGCCGTTGTGCAGGCGCAATTCGGCGAGGTGCGGGGTGCGCCCGGCGGCCAGCTCGGCGACCGGATCTTCGTCGGACACCTCGGGCAGCAGGGACGGGAAGTAGCGGACGTTCTCTTCGAACAGGTCCAGGACGGAGCCGATCCACCGTTCGCCGAACCACACCCGCGGTCGCACCCCCTGGGACTTGAGCTCCTCGGGCCGGGTGTCGGTGGATTGCGCGAACACCTCGATGCGGGTTTCCGACCACAGCTGATGGCCGAAGAAGTAGGGCGAGTTGGCGGCCAGCGCCAGTTGCGGGCCGGCCAGCGCCTGGGCCGCGTTCCAGTTGGCGGCGAAATCCGCCGGGGCTACCTGCAGGTGCAATTGCATGCTGGTGCAAGCGGATTCGGGCGCGATGGACGCGGCGCGCCAGCTCAGCGGCTCGGGGCCGGCGATGTTGATCGGGATGTCCTCGCCGCGGGCGGAAAAGATCGAGTCGTTGAGGGCCGCATACCGCGTCGACTCGCTCATCCAGCCCTCGTCAAGGTGTTCGGGCATCAGCGTGGGCAGGATCCCGATCATCACGATGTGGGCCCCGCTGGAGTTGGCCTTGGTCTCCGCGTCGTTCAGGCTGGCCCGCACCTCGGCCTCCAGGTCCAGGCCGGTGTGTCCGGGCAACGGCCGGGGTGGCACGTTGAATTCGATGTTGTAGGCGCCCAATTCGCTCTGGTAGGCCGGATCGGCGATGGCGTCCAGCACGTACCGATTCGACATGGCCGGCTGATAGTCGGCGTCGACGAGGTTGCATTCGATCTCCATGCCGGTGAGCGGCCGGTCCGAATCGAAACGCGACTGCGCCAGCATCGTCGTGAAGACGTCCAGGCATAGCCCTACCTTGCGCCGGTATTCCTGCCGATGCGCGCGGTCATACGTGGTGCGCTTGACCTCTTCGCCCACAACGCCGATGCAACAGGCTTACCGGCGGTAACGCAACTGGCTTGGAGCAGGGCGGCATCAGGTGCCCGGTCACCCAGCATCCGATGCATGCGGACCACGATCGATCTCGACGCCGACATACTGCGGACGTTGAAGCGACGCCAGCGTGAGGAAGGTAAAACGTTAGGACAGCTCGTCTCGGAGCTGCTGGCGCAAGCACTCTCCGTCACGCCCCGCCCGAATGCGGAGGTTCGCTGGACGACGGCCGACCTGCGGCCACGCATCGATCTCGATGATAAGGACGCGGTCTGGGCGGTCCTCGACAAGCCGGGCGAGACGGCTGGCTGAGGAGCCAGACAACCCAACATGAGCGAAACCTTCGACGTCAACGTCCTGGTGCACGCAACGCATCGCGCCAGTCCGTTCCATGAACGGGCGAAGGCACTCGTTGAGCGATTCCTGGCCGGGCCCGGCCTCGTCTACTTGCTGTGGCCCGTGGCGCTGGGATACCTGCGCATCGTGACCCATCCCGCATTGCTGGATGCGCCGCTGGCTCACCTGCCGACCGCACGTGCGCCAAGTCGGCGAGGCCGAGGGATTCTGGCCGATCTATCGGCGACTGGCCGACACGGTCTTGCCGCGGCAACCTGGTGCCTGACGCCCACCTTGTCGCGCTCATGAACCAGCATCTCCACCATCTGGACCCATGATCGAGACTTCCGCAAATTCGAGCGAATCACCCTGCGCGACCCCTTCTCCGGTTGACTATTGGACGGATTAGCGACGGACGTCACCCTAGGAGAAGCAGTTGGCCGAGTTCGCAGAATTCATCGCCGCCATCGACCAGGGCACCACCAGCACCCGCTGCATGATTTTCGATCACGACGGCGCCGAAGTGGCTCGCCATCAGCTCGAGCACGAGCAGATCATGCCGCGCGCCGGCTGGGTCGAGCACGACCCCGTCGAAATCTGGGAGCGCACCTCGTCGGTGCTGATGTCGGTGTTGAACCGAGCCAATCTGGTGCCGAAAAACATTGCGGCCCTGGGCATTACGAACCAACGCGAGACTACGCTGGTGTGGGACCGACGCACCGGGCGGCCCTACTACAACGCGATCGTCTGGCAGGACACCCGCACCGACCGGATCGCGTCGGCGCTGGACCGAGACGGCCGCGGCGAGGTGATCCGCCGCAAGGCCGGCCTGCCGCCGGCGACCTACTTTTCCGGCGGCAAGCTGCAATGGATCCTGGAGAACGTCGACGGGGTGCGCGAGGCCGCCGAACGTGGCGACGCCCTCTTCGGCACCGCCGACACCTGGGTGTTGTGGAATCTGACGGGAGGTTTGCGGGGCGGCGCGCACGTCACCGACGTGACCAACGCCAGCCGGACCATGCTGATGGACCTGGAAACGTTGGACTGGGACGACGAGCTGCTGTCGTTCTTCGGTGTGCCGCGCGCGATGCTGCCGGTGATCGCGTCGTCGTCGCCGCGCCAGCCCTACGGTGTCACGCTGGAAACCGGGCCCCTCGGTGGCGAGGTGCCGATCACCGGCGTGCTCGGCGACCAGCACGCGGCGATGGTGGGTCAGGTGTGTCTGGGCGAGGGGGAGGTGAAAAACACCTACGGTACCGGCAATTTCCTGCTGCTCAACACCGGCGAGACGATTGTGCGATCCAACCACGGCCTGCTGACCACCGTGTGTTATCAGTTCGGGAACGCCAAACCCGTGTACGCGCTTGAGGGTTCGATCGCGGTGACCGGCTCCGCGGTGCAGTGGCTGCGCGATCAGCTGGGCATCATCAGCGGTGCCGCGCAGAGCGAATCGCTAGCCCGGCAGGTCGCCGACAACGGAGGGGTGTACTTCGTCCCGGCGTTTTCCGGGTTGTTCGCCCCGTACTGGCGCTCCGACGCGCGCGGCGCGATCGTGGGGCTGTCGCGGTTCAACACCAACGCGCACCTGGCCCGCGCGACGCTGGAGGCGATCTGCTATCAGAGCCGCGACGTGGTGGACGCGATGGCGGCGGATTCCGGTGTGCGCCTCGAGGTGTTGAAGGTCGACGGGGGCATTACGGCCAACGACCTGTGCATGCAGATTCAGGCCGACGTGCTGGGCGTGGACGTGGTGCGGCCGGTGGTCGCCGAGACCACCGCGCTGGGCGCCGCCTACGCCGCCGGCTTGGCGGTCGGCTTCTGGGCGGACCCATCCGACCTGCAGGCCAACTGGCGCGAGGACAAGCGCTGGACGCCGACGTGGAGCGACGACGAGCGCGCGGCCGGCTACGCCGGCTGGCGCAAGGCAGTACAGCGCACCCTAAATTGGGTCGACATCTCCTGACCCGCCGCCCCTCCCTCCCCGCCGCGAGCGTGCGTGTTTGTACAAGGACACGCCGGTGTGGCCGGCATTCTGCGCACGCTCGCGGCGGGAGGAGGAGGAGGAGGCTCAGGCTCAGTCCTCGCCGAGGATGCCGTAGACCTCGCGTCGGGCGTTGTTGACGATCTCGACGATGCGCTGCTGCTGCTCGGCGGTGGCGGTGTGCGCGGATTGCGCGACCGCGCCGAACAACTGGCCCATGGCCGCGCGCAGGTTGACGTGGCCGGGGTCGGCACCCTCGGCGATCTCGTCCCACGGTGGGGTCTCGATCTTCTCGGCCGCCGCACGACCCTCGTCGGTCAGCTCGAAAAGCTTCTTGTTGCCGTCGGTTTCGCTTGCGGTGATCAGGCCTTCGTCGTCAAGCAGCTGCAGCGTCGGGTACACCGAGCCGGGGCTGGGCCGCCAGATTCCGTTGCTGCGTTCGGCGATCTGCTGGATCATCTCGTAGCCGTGCATCGGCCGCTCGGCCAGCAGCGCCAGGATGGCCGCCCGCACGTCGCCGCGGCGCCCCCGGCCGGGGCCGCCACGACGCCATCCGCCGCGTCGGCCCCCCGGGCCGAAGCCTAAACCGAATCCCGGACCAAACCCGGGTCCGAAGCCCGGGCCGAATCCCGGCCCGAAATCGCCGCCCCCGGCCTGCTCGCGGAGGTGTTCGAAGAACTCCCGGCGGGCCTGCCGCCTGGCGCCGTGCAGGGCGCGCCGTTGCGCGGGGCCGGGAACGAGGCCGAATCCGAACCCCGGCCGGTCGCCGAAAGGTCCCTCGGGTGCAGTGAATGGGTTGCTCATGTTTTGTGTTTCCTTACGTGTCGTGGGATACGCACCGGTCGTGCGTTCCGGAATATCACGATATATCGGAAACTAACGCGATGCAACGAGGTATTTCGCCACAGACCCCGTTTGCGTCCGGCACGCGGCGGGTAGGGACTGAGGGATGAACGCTAATCACAACGTGACGGTCGGCAGCGGAACCGATCGCTCGGCCGACGCCGCGCGGGCCGACGGCGGCCGTGCCCGCAACGTGTGGCCGTGGGTCAACTGGGGGTTGGCCCTGGCGACGGTGCCGGCGGCAGCCATCGTGATGCTCTTCGCGCTCGGGGCCGTGATGAGTACCGACGGTTGCAGCGATCGCAGCTGTCCCAACCTGGGTCGTGACGGGATCGATTTCGGCGTGGCGTTCTACGGCGCGCCCGCGGTGGCCTTCGTGGTCATCGTCATCTCGTTTTTCACCGCGAAGCGCCGAGGCGGCATCGCGGTTCCGCTGTGCGGGTGGGCGCTGCTGGTCGCCGACGTCGCCCTCATGGTGGCGAGCGTCTCCGGCTAGCGCGCGAACTAATGCGGTGGGGATAAGCCGCCGGCGTGCGGTGTCTGCCGCGGCCAGGCGGCGGGCGGCGGCGGTTCCGGCCACCGGGTTGCCTGCCGTTGGGGCCCTGCGCTCGGCGGCGGGGTCGGCCAGCCGGGGTATGGCCAGGGCGCGGGTCCCGGCGGCGTGATGGGGCGCAGGCGCGCCAGTTCGCGGCGGTGCCGTTCGGCGAGGACCGCCGCAAGCACCAGCTCCGGCGGGGTGCCGGGCGGGGGCGGCGGGGCGATGTGCGACACCACGTCGCCGGCGATCCGGTATGCCATCTGTAAGCGTAACTGGCGATCGAGTTCCGGTGCCCGGGAAAGGAATTGGCGCGCGACTTCGGCGTGGCCCGCGTTGAGCCCGGACAGCTGCAGCGACGACGCCCACCATGCCAGCGAAGGTGGCATCGCCGGCGGCGGCCGCAATCGGGGACCGCGTTCGCTGACCACGACCGTGCCGGCGAAGATGTCGCCGATCCGCTTGGCCTTTGGCGACAATATGCTGCAGATGACGGCGGGGCTGCCCGCGAGCATCCAAATCTCCACTACCGACGCCAAAGCGCGAAATAGCACCTGCCGGAACCGTTCTGGGCCACCGTCGTCGGACACCACCCGCAGGCCCATGACGATCTTGCCCACCGACCGTCCCCGCGTGGCGGTTTCAAATGTCAACGGGTAACCGACGATCACCAGCACCGTGAAGATGATCACGATGGCGGCGCTCAGCGTGGAGTCGAATTGCGTCAGGGTGGCCGCCCACAGCATCAGCCCGAGCAGATAACAGATGAAAATCATCGCGATGTCGATCAGCGCGCTCACGGCGCGCACCGGCAACTGGGCGATCTGCACATCGAGCACCACGGCATCCCCGGTCACCACCTCCGACATAACACCGAACGGTACAGGTTTTATCGGTTCCACCGGCCGGAACCGGCCGCCCCGAAGGTGCGATTAGGCTGCGCAGGGTGGACGTCGACGCATTCGTGCTGACCCATCGGGGTACCTGGGACCGGCTCGACCAGTTGATCAAGAGGCGCCGGTCATTGACCGGTGCCGAGGTCGACGAACTCGTCGAGCTCTACCAGCGGGTGTCCACCCACCTGTCGATGCTGCGGTCGGCCAGCACGATCGGGTCGGATTCGCTGCTGATCGGTCGGCTGTCGAGCCTGGTGGCGCGCGCCCGGTCCGTGGTGACCGGTGCGCACGCCCCGCTGAGCAGTGCGTTCACCCGGTTCTGGACGGTGTCGTTCCCGGTGGTCGCGTACCGCACCTGGCGGTGGTGGCTGGGCACGACGGCGGTGTTTTTCGCCGTCGTGGTGGTCATCGCGTTCTGGGTGGCCGGCAACCCGGAGGTGCAGTCCGCGATCGGAACACCAAGTGACATCGACGAATTGGTCAACCACGATGTCGCGTCGTATTACAGCGAACACCCCGCGGCGGCGTTCGCCTTGCAAGTGTGGGTGAACAACTCCTGGGTTTCCGCGCAGTGCATCGCGTTGTCCGTCGTGCTGGGGCTGCCGATCCCGATCGTGCTGTTCCAGAACGCCGCCAACCTGGGGCTGATCGCGGGCCTAATGTTCCAGGCCGGCAAGGGCGGCGTCCTGCTGGGCCTGCTGGCTCCGCATGGGCTGCTCGAGCTGACGGCGGTATTCCTCGCGGGGGCAACGGGAATGCGGCTGGGGTGGTCGGTGATATCGCCCGGGGACCGGCCGCGTGGGCAGGTGCTTGCCGAACAAGGCCGGGGCGTCGTGGCGGTCGCCGTGGGACTGGTGGCCGTGCTGCTGGTCTCCGGGTTGATCGAGGCGTTGGTGACGCCGTCGTCGTTGCCGACGTTCGTCCGGGTCGGCATCGGAATCGTCGCCGAGGTGGCGTTCCTGTCGTACGTCGTGTACTTCGGCCGTCGCGCGGTGAAAGCCGGTGAGACCGGCGACATCGACGACGCGCCCGACGTGATTCCCACTCGATGAGCCGCGAAAGTTACAGCCGTCCGGTCGCTTTCATCGCCAGATAGCGGTCGGCCAGGGCGGGCGCCAGTTCCGTGGGCAAAGCGTCGACGACTTCCACGCCGCCGCGGCGCAGCCGCGTCGCGATCGCGCGGCGGTCGTTGCGGGACCGTTCGGCGGCCGCCGCGTCGTACACCGCGGCCGCATCCGAACGCCCGGCCGCCATGTGGTCCACCCGGGGGTCGGCGACCGCGGCGATCAGCATGTGGTGTTTGGTCGACAACTGCGGCAGGACCGGCAGCAGGCCCTCGTCGAGGGCGGTCGCGTTCAGGTCGGTCAGCAAAACCACCAGCGACCGCCGCCGGGTGCGCCGCGCAACGGCGGCAACCATTGCGCGCCAATCGGATTCGACGAGTTCCGGTTGCAGCGGTGCCATCGCGTCGACCAGCTGGGCGAGCAGTTCGGTGCGCGACGCGCCGAACACGCCGGCCCGGCTCACCCGGTCGTGGGCCAGGAAGTCGACGTGGTCGCCGGCCCGGGACGCGAGCGCGGCCAGCAGCAGCGCCGCGTCCATCGACCAATCCAGCCGGGGCCACCCCGCGGGGTCGGCGGCGGTCGGGTCGACGCCGACGCGACCCGCCGCCGTGCGCCCGGTGTCGAGCACGATCACCACCCGCCGGTCGCGTTCGGGTCGCCAGGTTCGGACCACGACGTCGGCGCGGCGCGCGGTCGCGCGCCAGTCGATCGAGCGCACGTCGTCGCCGACGACATACTCGCGCAGCGAATCGAATTCCGTTCCCTGCCCGCGGATCAGCGTGGGCAACAGGCCGTCGATCTCCCGCAGTTTGGCCAGCCGCGACGGCAGGTGCTTGCGGGACAGGAACGGCGGCAGCACCCGGGCCTGGCCCGGCACCGGCCGCGAACCCTGCCGTCCGGCCAACCCCAGCGGCCCGATCGACCGAGCCGTGACCACGGCCGCGCGCTGGTCGCCGCGCCGGACCGGCCACAGCCGGGTCTGGACGTGCTGATGTTGCCCGGGCGGAATGTCGACGGGATGGATGCGCGGCTGCGCGCGGGCGCTGGGCGGCCAGGCGTCGCGGATCTGGCCGCGGAACCGGCGGCGGCCGTCGTTGTGAATCAGCAGGCCGACGTTCACCTGCTGGGCGAGCCGGGCGGAGGTGTCCGGTGACCGGGTGTAGCGCAGCCCGCGGGTGCTAGCTGCTAGCCCGGCATCGACAACCACCACGATGGCCAGCGCTATCAGCAAAACTACGAAAGCCCTTGCCGGCCAAGGCGATACCGCGATGGGTAGGGCGCAGATCAGCGCCACCAGCCCGGTGCGCCCGGTGAGGATCACTAGCGGGGCACCGGGACCGACGCCAGAATTCCGTCGAACACCCCGTCGGGTGTGGCCCCTTCGAGCTCGGCTTCCGGACGCAGCATCACCCGGTGCCGCAGCGTCGGGCGGGCCATGGCCTTCACGTCGTCGGGGGTGACGTAGTTGCGGCCGGACAGCCATGCCCAGGATCGGGCGGTGCCCAGCAGTGCGGTTGCCCCGCGCGGCGACACGCCCAGCTGCAGCGCGGGGGAGGAGCGGGTCGCGCCGACGATGTCGACGATATAGCCCAGCACCTCGTCGGCGACCAGCACCTCGCGCACCGCCGCGCGGCCGGCCGCCAGCTCGGCCGGCCCGGCCACCGGCTTGATCGCGGACAGATCGCGGGGGTCGAAGCCGTGCGCGTGCCGGCTAAGGATGGCGATCTCGGCGTCGCGCGCCGGCAGCGTCACGTTCAGCTTGAGCAGGAAGCGGTCCAGTTGGGCTTCGGGCAACTGGTAGGTGCCCTCGTATTCGATCGGGTTCTGGGTCGCGGCGACGATGAAAGGCTCCGGCAGCGGCTTGGGTTCGCCGTCCACGCTGACCTGACGCTCCTCCATCGCCTCGAGCAGCGCGGCCTGGGTCTTGGGCGGGGTGCGGTTGATCTCGTCGGCCAGCAGCAGGTTGGTGAACACCGGTCCCGGGCGGAACACGAACGCGGCGGTGCGCGCGTCGTACACCAGCGAACCGGTGACGTCGCCGGGCATCAGGTCGGGGGTGAACTGCACCCGCTTGAACTCCAATTGCAGTGCGGCGGCCAGCGCCCGGACCAGCAGCGTCTTCGCCACTCCCGGAACGCCTTCCAGCAGCACATGGCCGCGGCACAGCAGCGCGATCACCAGGCCGCTGACGACCCCCTCCTGCCCGACGACGGCCTTGCCGATCTCGGCGCGCAACGCCAGCAGCGCCTCTCGGGCCGATTCAGCTTCAGCCTGGCGACGATGCGGCCCCGAAGGGGCACCTCCCGCTTGCGGGGGAGAGCCGGGCAATTCAGGACCAGGGGTCTGGGCGGGAGATGGTTGCGTCACGTGCGTGTGACCTGCCTTTCGATGTCGTCGAGCGCACGGGCAAGTTGTAGCAGGTCGTTGTCGGTGGCCGGGGGCGGGCCGAACAGATGGTGGGCGACGAATCCCGGGTCGGTCCCGCCGCGCCGGGCCACGGCGGCCACGATCGCCGGCGCCGACGCGCCCGCACCCAGGCCGAGCCTCGGCAGCAGCCGCTGCAGCGTGGCGGTGCGCAATGCCGCGGCGGCGCGGTCGCGGGCCCGGTGGGACCGGTAGAGCCGGCCGCGGCCCTCGACGGTTTCCGACGCGCGCACCACGACGGGCAGCTCCTCGGCCACCAGCGGGCCGGGCCGGCGACCCTTCCACCAGGCAACCAGCAGCACCACCAACCACAGCTGCCAGACGACCCACGACGCGTTTTCCGGGATCAGGTCGAAAACCGATGCGTGCGCTGAAGTTTCACCCTCGACGTGGTGGGGCGCGTACCAGATGAGGCGGGACCGGTCACCCGCGAGGTTCATCGCCAGCGCGGCGTTGCCCGCCTGCAGCAGGCCCCCGTTCGTCATGAAGTCGGTGCTTCCGACCGCCGTGACGGTTCGCCCGTCATCCCGATACCGGATCAGCACCCCGTCGTAACAGCTGGTCATTGTCCGGCCGTCTTTGGCGTGGTAGGTGGAGCTTGCCCCGAATCGCACCGTTCCGGCCCGATTCGCCTCCCGCAGAGCGCAATTCGGGCTGCTGTCAAAGGAAATGCTGGCGGGCGACACGCGCACACCCGGCATCAGTGCCTCACGGGTTCGCGCGGTCGGTTCGACCAAGAGCAGATCGCCGCGGGTTTTCGCCAGCCGGTCCAGCGACGGATCGGTCAGGTACTGGCTCTGCGCCACCAGGATCAGCGTGTCCGGCCGCGCCGCCCCTTCGACGTCGGCGATGCTGCCGGCCACGACGACCTCGACGCCGCCGTCGCGCAGCAGCGTCACCAGCGCGTGGGCGCCGTCGGGACCGGTCGACGAGGGATCCATCCGGGCGCCGGGCCGCGGTGCGGTCAGGTAGGCACCGATGCCGGCGATGACGGCGAGCGCGACCAGCGTAAGGACCGCCCAGCGCCATGATCGCCGACGCCGCGCGCCGGTGGGCGCGGCTTCCGTACGTGGCCCGCCGGTCGACATCACCGGACCTGCGCCCACGATTCGGTCGCCGCGGGTTGCCCCGCCGCCGACCCGGCGGCCGGTGATCGCGACCGCAGGTGGTCGTCGAGGTCGGCGATCATCCGGTAGGCGGACTGGGTGCCGGGCCGCTCGCCGTAGGTGACGTCGTTGAACGCCGTTGCCGCCTGCGACAATTCGCCTGCCAGATGGGGCAACGCGGCGCCGGCATCGGAGGCCAGCTCGTTAGCCGTGCGTCCTGGAGCCGGGTCGAGCACGCCGGTCTCCTCGAGCTGGCGGGCGACGGCGCGCAACCGGTGCCGGATCGCCACCGCCCAATCTCCTTGCGCCGCATAGCTTTCCGCGGTAGCGCGATGCTGGGCCGCGGTGAGCTGGGCGGCCTCGAACAACAGGTGGTCGCCGCCGCGGTTGGTGCGCATGGTGCGCCGCGCGACGTGGATGGCGACCGCCACCGCGACCGCCAGCAGGATAAGGAGCACCGTGGCGGTGAACCATCCACCCGGTATCGAGGCGGTCTTCTCCAGCAGCCGGTATAGCAGTTCGTTGACCCAATCGGCGAATTGTTGTGCCGCAGAGCCTTTGGAATAGATCGGCTTGCTCAGTTCGTTCTGCGCGGCCTGGTGCGCGGCATCGCGGTCGATGTCGATGGAAGGCACTGTCAGCTGGTCCTCATACCGGCCGCGTCAGCCAGAGGTTATCGGTGGACGCGACCGCGTAGGGTCCGCCGGCGGCGCCGGTCTGCAGCACCAGGTCGAATGCCTCAGCACGCATGCGGCGGTCGGTGTAGAGCAACACGATCACCCCGGCGTTGAAGGGCGCGGTGATGATCTGGCCGATCGTCCCCCCGACGGACGCGATCGCGGTGCCCAGCACCAGCGCTCCCGTGGTGTGGCCGGCCAGTGCGACCTGTCCGACGATGCTGAACGGTGCCGCTAACGCCTCGGCGACAACGGTTGCCACCAGGAACGTCAACGCCCGGATGCCCAACACCCGCCAGAAGCCGTTGCGGACCAGAGCGAAGGACCGGGTGATCGCGTCGACGACGGGCAGCCTCTCCAGCACGATCAGCACGGGCGCGAATAACACCACCGTGTACAGGTACACCATCAACACGAGCACGACGAGCACCAGCGGAAAGCCCAACAGAACCGGCGCCGCCGGATTGCCGACGGCCGCCAACAGCGCGACGATCACCGCCACCAGCCCTAAGAGAGCCGCCACTACGGCGGCCTCCAGCAGCGCCAGCCCGAGCAAGGGGAGCAGCCGGCCCCGGATTTTCGCCCACGTTTCCCCGATGGTGATCGGCGAGCCGAACACCGCGCGCCCGACGATGACGGTGAGCATTCCGGACAGCAGCATGCCGCCGAGCCAGGTGACCAGCAGGCCGGCGGCCATCGACGCCATCCAGGTGCCGGCGACCCCCCAGCTCAGCTCGTCCGGCCGGCCGGTTGTGATCCCGCCGTAGGCGGCCAACGGTCCGAGCGTCGCGACCAGCGAGACGATCTGCATGACGACGACCACCATCGCGGTCAGTCCCAACGTCGGCCCGGGATTGGCCCGGATGTAGCCGACCGCGCCGTTGAAGATGTCGCTCAGGGTCAACGGTCGCAGCGGGATGATGCCGGGCCTGACCGCTCCGGGAACGGGCGGACCATACTGCGAGCCCGGCGGCGGGCCATAGCCGAACGGCGAACCGTAGCCCGGCGGCGGGCCATAGGCCGGCGCTCCGTATGCCGGCCCCGGGCCATAGGCCGGCGGACCGTAGCCGGGAGGCGCGCCATACGCCGATGGCGGATACTCCGGCGGCGCGTAGCCACCGGGCGGTGGACCAACCGGATAACCAGGCGGGGGCGCGTTCACCGTGCGCAGCGGCCTTCAAAACCAGCTCTGCGGCCGGGCCGGTTGTTCGTCATGGCATCCATCCTGTCGGCGGTCCCGGCATTTCTCAACGTTGACCGGTGTCCCGGCGCGTAGCGTCTCAGGCATGGCGGAACTGAAATCCCGGATCCGGGCGGACCTGACCCAGGCGATGAAGACCCAGGATAAGTTGCGAACCGCGACTTTGCGCATGCTGCTCGCCGCGCTCCAGACCGAGGAGGTCTCCGGCAAGCAGGCGCGCGAGCTCTCCGACGACGAAATCATCAAGGTGCTGGCGCGGGAATCGCGAAAGCGCGGTGAGTCGGCCGAGATCTACACCCAAAACGGCCGCGGTGAGCTCGCCGCCAACGAGCACGCCGAGGCGCGGATCATCGACGAATACCTGCCCACGCCGCTCACCGAGGCGGAGCTGGCCGACGTCGCCGACACCGCGATCGCCCAGGTCGCCGAGCAGCTCGGGGAACGGCCGGGCATGAAGCAGATGGGACTGGTGATGAAAGCCGCCACCGCCATCGCGGCCGGCAAGGCCGACGGCGCCCGGTTGTCCGCGGTGGTCAAAGAGCGTCTTTAGCGTCCGCCCAGCAATCGCGCCGCACCCGAGCGCATCCCGCGGACCTCGGGCGGGCTCGCGAGCGTAACGCCGCTGCGATTCGCGGTTCGATTTTTCGCACTGGCGTTACGCTGGCGAGCCGGGCGGGTACCCAGAACCGCATGACAAATTTTGGCTACACTCTGATGACCGAACAGAGTGGACCCAAAGACCTTGTGCGGTATGCGGTTTCCGCCGAAGAGCGCGGGTTCGACTTCGAGGTGTGCAGCGACCACTTCTCGCCGTGGCTGGCGTCGCAGGGACACGCACCCAACGCCTGGGCGGTGCTCGGTGCCGTGGCCCACGCCACCGAACGGGTGGACCTGTACACCTATGTGACGTGCCCGACGATGCGGTACCACCCCGCGATCGTCGCGCAGCAGGCCGCCACCGTGCAGATCCTGTCCGACGGCAGGTTCACCCTCGGTTTGGGCAGCGGCGAGAACCTCAACGAACACGTCGTCGGCAGGGGCTGGCCGGCGGTCGAGCGGCGGCAGGACATGCTGCGCGAAGCCATCAAGATCATCCGCGAGCTGTTCGGCGGCCAACTGGTGAACTGGCGCGGCGACTACTTCCAGGTGGATTCGGCGCGCCTGTGGGACGTGCCCGACGTCCCGGTCGGCATCGCGGTGGCGATGGGCGGGACAAAGGCTGTCGACAGGTTTGCGAAGCTGGCCGATCACCTGGTCGCCGTGGAGCCCAACGGAGAACTCGTCCGCGAGTGGCACGCCGCTCGCCAGGCCGCCAATCTGGCCGGCGGCGGACGGGTGGTCGGGCAGATACCGGTGTGCTGGGATCTCGACCGCGAGGCCGCCGTCGAGCGCGCGCACGACCAGTTCCGCTGGTTCGCCGGCGGTTGGAAGGTCAACGCCGACCTGCCGACGCCGGCCGGTTTCGCCGGCGCGACCCAATTCGTGCGGCCCGAGGACGTCGCCGAGAGCATCCCCTGCGGCCCGGACCTGGATGCGATCGTCGATGCCGTCCGGCCGTACTGGGAGGCCGGGTTCACCGATATCGCGCTCGTGCAGATCGGTGGACAGGCGCAGGACCTTTTCCTCAAGGAGGCCGCCCAGCCCTTGCTCGATGCGCTGCGGGACGCGTCCGGCTGATCGCACCATGAAAACTCATGAAGGGAGTACCGGGATGTCAAACGAATTGCAAGGCAAGAGGATTGCGATCCTGGCGGCGGACGGCGTGGAGAAGGTAGAGCTCGAACAACCTCGCGCGGCGCTCAAGCAGGCCGGCGCCCAGGTCGAGGTGCTGTCGCTGAAGGCCGGCGAAATCCAGGCCCGCAACCACGATCTCGAGCCGGCCGGGGCATTTGCCGTCGACCGCGCGGTGTCGGACGCGTCCGTAGATGAATTCGACGGCCTCGTGCTTCCCGGTGGGACGGTGAACCCGGACAAGCTCCGTCTGGACAAGTCGGCCGTCTCGTTCGTGCGCGACTTCGTCGACTCCGGAAAGCCGGTTGCCGCAATCTGTCACGGTCCCTGGACCCTGGTGGAGGCCGGCGTGGCGGCGGGACGAACGCTGACCTCGTACCCGAGCATCCGCACCGACCTTCGCAACGCGGGCGCCCACGTCCTCGACGAAGAGGTCGTGGTCGACGGCAATCTGATCACCAGTCGCTCACCGTCGGACCTCCCGGCGTTCTGCTCGACGATCGTCAAACAGTTCGCCCACGCCACCACGGGATAGCCGCCCGTAGCGTTGCCGATTCGTTTTAAGGCACGGATTTGCGGGCATTACACAGGTCAGGCCGTGATCGCCACGGCGATCCTGGAAAAGGCTTATCGAAAGGCCCACGTTGACCACCACCTATCCGGAGCCCGCCGTCTCGGCCGCCCATAACGTGTATCAGCCGCAAGAAGATTCCCGATTGCTTGTCGACGCGATGCATCACACGGCGCTCATCCCGGGCCGGCGGGTTCTCGACCTCTGTACGGGCAGCGGATTCGTCGCGATCGCCGCGGCCGAAATGGGTTGTGCCAGCGTCACCGCCTTCGACATCTGTCCGCACGCGGTGCGGTGCTCTCGCGGCAACGCCGCCCTGGCCGGTGTGGCGGTCGACATCCGTGAGGGATCGTGGGTGGGGGCCCTCGGCTGTCCGCCGTTCGACGTGGTGGTGGCCAATCCGCCTTACGTCCCGACCCCACCCGGCGGTGACAT
The DNA here is from genome assembly GCF_019645855.1 of Mycobacterium malmoense. Taxonomy (NCBI): domain Bacteria; kingdom Bacillati; phylum Actinomycetota; class Actinomycetes; order Mycobacteriales; family Mycobacteriaceae; genus Mycobacterium; species Mycobacterium malmoense. Next base: position 5,036,351 of record NZ_CP080999.1, on the reverse strand, counting down.
CGAGCCGATGTGTTCAACCGCCGGCCCGTCGTGGGCGTGGAACGCCGGCCCCGACGGCCGCCTGGTGCTGGATCCGCTGTGTGCGTCGGCATCAAACCTGTTGCGCGACGGTGGATCCCTGTTGCTCGTGCACTCCGCACTGGCCGGTGTCCAGCGGTCGCTGGCATGTTTGAGATCGACGGGCTTGGACGCAAAAGTCATTGCCTCCAAGTGGATTCCCTTCGGGCCCGTCATGTCGGGGCGGGCGCGCTGGTTGGAAGAAACCGGCCGGATCCCCCGGGGACGCCGGCAGGAGGAACTCGTTGTGATACGGGCGGACAAGCCATGACCACGCGGGTACGGGTGGTGGCGGGCGGCCCAATCCTGGTGTCCGGACCGGTGCGCATCGAGACGCCCGGCGGCGAAATCATCGAGTCTGACCGGTTCATGGTGGCGATCTGCGCCTGCCGGCGCAGCAACGCTTATCCGTTGTGCGACACCAGCCATCGGCGATGCCGGGCCGCTAATCCAGCGGACTCCGCAACGACGTCTGACCCCGCTGCCACGACTCCATGAGTTTGTCCGCCAAACGGTTTTCGACCGCGGCGTGGGCGCGCATCCCGAAAACGACGTCCGAGTCGAGGTGCGGTTCACGGGCGACCATGTCGGCGACGACGTCGATGCGCACGACTTGTTCGTGCACCGCGTCGGCCTCGACGTGCTCCCTATAGAAGCCGGCGCAGGCCGGCGGTGCCTCCATCCGCTGCAGCGCCTGGACCATCCGCCGGGAGCCCGGCGGCGAGGTGATCTCCGTCGCCGCGAAGTGTCCGATCGTCGCGCCGCGCAACGAGCGGTGCAGCCCGAACAGCGACATGAGATTCACCACCGCCAACGACTCGGCCGGAACGGTCTCGAGGTAACCGAGATACGTCGCATCCAAGCCGGCCGCCGCCAAGAGATCGGCGAAGAGCTGCTGGTGCAGCCGCGGACCCTGCCCGGCGCCGTACTCGTCGAACTCGACCGCCACGAAGGCCGCCTTGGCGGTGCCCATCAGGCGTGGGATCGCCCACGCGTGCGGGTCGCCCTCCTTGAGGTGATACAGCGATCGGTGCACGAAGTATTCGCGCATGTGCTGCCAGCTTCCGGTGTCGCGCAGGTAGTACGACGGGCCGGTGCCGTCGGCGGGCTCCATCGAAAGCGCTTCCATTTCGGCCGCCGACGTCTGGCCGGGTTCGACGGGACCAACGTCGCGGCGTATGCCCGCCAAGAAGACGCGTTCCAGTTCGGCGCGCAGGTGCAGCAGCGCGGGGTTCCACTCCCAGTCCGGGTCGACGCCCGCAAAGCCCCGGTAGTGCAGCTCGTAGCACATGCACAATGCGAGCTGTAGGTCCAGACCGTAGGGGTCGGAGTCGCGGACGGACGCGCCGATGCGCGCGAGGTGGTCACGGGAGGGCGGTCCCGTCAAGGCACGACGGACGGCCGTCGACAGCGGTCCGTATGCCTCCGGTAGGGCCGGTTCGGCCGAGATCGATGCGCGAGTCACGCCGATGACTACCCGCAAACCGGGCCCGGCAAACGGTGCCCGGAAACGAAGCGGTCACGTCTCGGCCGGTATCCGGAAGCCGATGTCCACCGTGGTGCCGGTTTGGGTGGTGTCGAGCTCCATCGCATCGCTGAGCGCCCTCATCAGCACCAGGCCCCGTCCACCGTTGCCCGGGTTGGCGGCCGGTGTCTTCCACGAACCGGAGTCGGCGACTCGTGCCCGGACTTCGCCGTCAGCGATGCGGGCTTCGAGCAGCATCGTCCCGACGCGGTGCCCGCGGTATGCGTGTTCGACGCAGTTGGTGCACGCTTCGTTGACGACCAGCACGACGTCGGCGTTCAACGCATCGGGCACATCGGCGACGCGCAGCCACGCGGTCAGCCGATGCCGGATGTTGGCCAATTGGTCTGCGGTGGCTTTGGTTTCGATTCGAAGCAGCGACGGCCGGTGCCGGTAGATCACCATCGCGACGTCGTCGTCATACCCGCCCGCCGGGGCCAGCTTGCCGAGCACCGCGTCCGCGACCGCGTCCAGGGGCAGCTTCATCGTCTGCATCAAAAAGCTTGCGGCGCGGGCGATTCCGTCGTCAATCGACTCGTGTTTGCGTTCCACCAGGCCGTCGGTGAAGAGCATCAGCGTCGAGCCCGGCGGCAGCACCCGGGAGCCCTGCGGGCGCGGTTCGTCTCGGCGGACCGCCAGCGGCACCGACGCGGCGTCGGTCAGCATGGTCGTCTGCCCGGGCTCGGGACCGGCGACCACGGCGGGCATGTGGCCGGCGTTGCTGTATTGCAGGACACCGGATTCGGTGTCCAGGATCGCCAGGAAAACCGTTGTGCAGTATGCGTTCGGAATCAGCGACGCGGCCGAGTCGAGTTGCTCGAGCACCAGCGCGGGCTGGGCGCCGTTGATCAGCAGCGCGCGCGCCGAGCTGCGCAGCTGACCCATGATCGCGGCTGCCGGCAGACCACGGCCCACGCAGTCGCCGACGACGATGCCCATGCGGTTATCCCCGATCGGCAGCACGTCATACCAGTCGCCCCCGATCTCCAACGGCGGGACGGCCGGTTCGTAGCACACGGCAAAGCCCGGCGGCGGCTGCACCGGCGGCAGCATCGCGCGCTGCAAGGTCAGCGACGTCTCCCGGGCGCTCTCGAACTGGCGCACGTGCTGCATGGCCAGGCTGAGGTGACCGATGAGCACCGTGACCAGCAGCCGGTCCTCCGCGCTGACCCAGCGGGGGGAGCGCAGCTCCAACCACAGCGCGAGGTCTCCCGTGCCGGAGAGCACCGCGATCAATCCCTGCGCCTTGCCGGGATTGTCGGGCCGCTCGACCGTCTTCGCCGTCAGCGGCAGCTGGTGGCGCGCGTCCTGAAACGTGTTGCGCAGCCACGGATCAAGTCCGCGCCACGTCGACTCGCAGGACTCGCCCGCCGCCTGGACGGTCGGTTCGCTGTCCCCGTTCGGCCATGAGACGGCGACCACGCGCTGGATATCGATCGCCGTCCGGCATTCGTCGAGGGTGATGGACAGCAGCTCCGCGACGCTCTTGGCGACGGCCACCGCCGTGGCCAGCCGTAGCACTGCGCTTTCCCGGGCGGCGAATGCCCGTTCCGCGGTGATGTCCCGGATCGTCCCCACGTAGACGTCTCGGTCGGTGCCGGTCTCCTGGACCGCGTTGATGCTCACCGTGACCCAGGCGAGGTGGCCATCTCGATGCCGGATCGGCGTTTCGTATTCGGTGCTGCCGTGGCTCAAAACCCGGGATATTTGTTGACGCGCCGTCTTCTTGTCGACCAACCACGGATGGGGCCAGCGATACGGCAGGCTCTCGGTGGGATAGCCAAGGATCTCGATGAAGGCGTTGTTCATTTCGACCACCGCGCCCTCGTGATCGGCGACGAAGAACCCTTCCTGCAAGGAATTCACCAGCGCGGTGCGGAACTTGTCGCGGTCGGCGAGATCCTCGGCGCGGGCCCGTTGTTCGGCGTAACGCCTGGTGCCGTCGAGGAACCCCCGGGTTGCGACGTCGAGCGGGGCTAGCGTCTGCAACAGGAATTCCAGTGCGGCCGGCCTGTCGACGGGGTGGTTCTGCGCGAGCCCTTGGACCCGGCGGAAATGGTGCTCGACGATGTCGAGCATGCTGATTCGCTCTTGCAAGGCGCGTCGCCCCAGCTCATGGCCGACCGCCAGGCTGTCCTCGTCGCGTGCCTCCAAATATGCGTGCAGCGCGATGTCGTATTCGGCGTGAAAGTCGTCGGTGTCGGTCATGTCGCGGCTCCCCGGTGACGCGCCGTCAGCACCATCGCGTCGTCGGACTTCTTGGCGTGTTTACCCAAGATCTCGTCGGCGATAACGGTGGCGGGGGCGGCGAAGTCGATGTGGTCCACGTAGTCCGGAGTAATGCCGTCGGAGGCGATCACGATCAGATCGCCGGTGCGCAGCGAAACCACTTGCGCCGGCTGGACTTCCGGTATGCGATAGCCGACGATACCCGCGGTCAGACGCGCCGTGGACCGGACTTGGATACCGTCGGCGGCCTTGGCGACCAGGTTGGCGGTGACGTTGCCGACCCCGGTCCACGTCAGCGTGCGGGCGCCGAAATCCACCCGCGCCAACGTCATGGCGACGCCCCTGGTCCCCGTCAACACCCGGTGGCAGAGCTGGACCAACACTTCGAGCCGCTCGCCGCGGGCCTGCTTGAGCGTATCGACGGCGCGCAGCGCCGGGTGTGCGGCGGCCGGACCGTGGCCAAGGCCGTCCATCACACCGAACAGGGCGGCGTCGCCGTCGACGCCGATCGCGATCGGCTGGTCACCACAGATGTGCTCACCGGGCACCGGGCGACCCGCGGTTGCCCACTCGATCGGACCCAGCCGGCCGCCGTCATGCATGCTCATGCACGAGCCGGAACCCATTTCCACATTTCGATGACCGTTCCGCGGCCGAGCGCGGACTCCACGACCAGGCGGTCCATCAGCCGGCGGGCACCGGGCAGGCCCATCCCCAGCCCGCGCCCGGTCGAGTACCCGTCCTCCATCGCGCGCTCGATGTCGGCGATGCCGGGGCCGTCGTCCTCCGCGCGCACCACCAGCGCCTTGCGGCCCTCCCGGTCGGCCACCGCGACGTGCACGGCGCCGTGGCCCGCGTAGCTGGTGATGTTTCGTGCGATCTCGGAGATCGCCGTGGCGATCATGGTGACGTCGGTCAGCGAGAATCCGAGATCAAGTGCGAGCTGATGTCCTGCTTTACGGGCAGCGACGATGTCGTCGGGGTTATCGATATCGACGACCAGAATTTGCGGGTCATCCGCCACCGTCGCGCCCGATCGTCGATTTCCCTACTCCCCGTTGACGATTCAGCAGGGCAAGGCCCTCTTCGAGGTCCAGTGCCGTGTTCATGTCGTCGAACGCCAAACCGAGTTGGACCATCGCAAAGGCCACCTCCGGCTGCAGGCCCACGATCACGGTGTTCGCGCCGCGCAGCCGGGTCATGTGTGCGATGGTCCGCAGCGATCGGGCGGCGAACGAATCCATCACATCGATGGCGGTGACGTCGACGATGATGCCCTGGGCGCGGAACCGGCTGACCCGCTCCATGAGGTCGTGGCGGAGGCGTTCGGCGTCGGAGTCGGTGAGCGCGGCTTGCACCGAGGCGATGAGGATTGCGCCCTGTTTCAGGATGGGTACTGGCATGGGGTGCTCGTGCTACGTGTGCTTACCCGGTCAGCTCGCCGGCGCGAGTGACCTCGTAGCCGAGCAGGCGCTCGGCTTCTTCGATACCGCCCTGCAGGTCGCCGACGGCGTTCATCTTCGACAGGTCCAGCCCGATCGTCACCAGCGTCAGGGCGATCTCGGAGGACAGGCCGGTGATGATTACGCTCGCGCCCATCAACCCCGACGCGTCGACCGTCTGCACCAGGTGGTTTGCCACCGTGGAGTCGATGGTGGGCACACCGGTGATGTCGATGACCACGACTTTGGCGCGGTTCGCGCGGATGGCCCGCAGCAGCTGCTCGGTGACCTGGCGGGCGCGCTGACTGTCGAGCACCCCGATGATCGGCAGGATCAGCAGCTGCTCGCGCACCTGCAGCACCGGCGTCGACAGCTCGCGGATGGCCTCCTGCTGCTGGCGGATGATGCGCTCGCGTTCCTGCACGAAGCTGACGGCCACCGTATTGGCGATGCGGTTGGCCGCCGGCTCGTAGGCGTCCAGCACGCGGGTGAGCATCTCGAAGTCGGTCTGGTACTTCTCGAACAGGGAGCGTGCCAGCACGTCGCGCAGCAGCAGCACGATGCCGACGACCTCGTCGGTCTCCACGCCCCGCGGGATGATGCGTTCCGACAGGTCGCGCGCGTAGTCCTGCAGCGCCTCGACGCTACCGGTCTCGAGCACCTCCACGTAGTTGTCGTAGACGGCGGTCGCTTCGGAGAAGATCTCCTCCGACGTCATCGCGGTGAGCAGTTCGGCCTCGGTGATCCGGCGGGCCCACTCCTCGCGCAAAATGGTCCGGTTCTGCCGCAGGTGCTGCACCAGTTGCGGCAGCAGGCCCTCGCTGGAATTGCTGACTGTCTGCGCGGCGGTGTTGACGCTGCCGAAATCGGACGGCGAATCTGACATCTGGCCTCCCAAGTGCCGCGTTGCAGTGCACAGCGCCTATGGGGAGATTAGCCTGGGTTATCGCGGCGCAGGTGGGGAGGGCTTATTCTTCTCGCAGTTCGCACGGCAGGTTAGGCTTGCAGCACATTCACGGCCCCGGACAAAGGATCGCCATTGTCAGCTCCCGATTCGATTACCACGTTGGTCGAGGACCACGATGGGGTCTCCGTGGTCAGTGTCAGCGGCGAAATCGATCTGGTCACCGCCCCGGCCCTGGAACAGGCCATCGGTGCGGTGGTGGCTGACGGCCCCACGGCGCTGGTCATCGACCTGTCCGCGGTCGAGTTTCTCGGCTCGGTGGGGCTGAAGATCCTCGCGGCGACGTACGAGAAACTCGGCAAGTCCACCGAGTTCGGCGTCGTTGCGCGCGGCCCGGCGACCAGGAGGCCGATCCACCTGACCGGTCTGGACAAGACCTTCCCGCTTTACCCGACGCTCGACGACGCGTTGACCGCCGTCCGCGACGGCAAGCTCAACGGCTAACCATTCGACCCTGGCCCCCCGGGGCCGGTGCGAAGATCACGGCCATGGATGCCGATCATCCCGAAGGCGACCAGCGGTGGGATCGCAACCAGCGCGGCGAAACCGAAATCGAACGGCTGGACCGTAATTGGAACAGCCTGCTGCAGGAGCTGCGGGTCGTGCAGACCGGGGTGCAGCTGCTCACCGGGTTCCTGTTGACGTTGCCGTTCCAACAGCGTTTCGACGTTCTCGACGAAGACATGCGGGACGTATACCTGGCGACGGTGGCTTGTTCGGTGGTCGCGACGGTGCTGCTGGTCGCCCCGGTCGGGATTCACCGGCTGCTGTTCAGGCGGCATCGCCTTCAAGTGCTGGTGTCGGCCGCGCACCGGTGCGCCTACGCCGGGCTGGCGCTGCTCGGTCTGGCGCTGACCGGGGTGACGGTCGTCGTTTTCGTCGCGGTGGCGGGGCGCGACGCGGGGTTGGTAGCGGGAGCGGGTGCGCTGGCGATGTTCGCGTTCTTTTGGTGGGCGCTACCGCTGTTGCTGCGCACCCATGGGAAGTAGCGTCCGGTCAGCGGTGGGGCGCCAGCGCCGCGATGCGGGTGGATTCCAGATGGTCGAGCAGGTCCTGCGGATCCGCGAAGATCGGTGACGCGCCGGCGGCTTGCAATTCCGCGCCGGAGATGCCGCCGCTCAACAGGCCGATGCACGGCAATTCCGCGCCCGCCGCGGCGTGCGCATCCCACACGGCGTCGCCGACGAACACGGCATGCTCCGCGTCCACACCGGCCCGGTCCAGGGCGACCCGCACGATGCCGGGTTCGGGCTTGGCGGTGTCGACGTCGCGCGACGACGTCGACACCGAGATGACGTCGTCGCAGTCGAGCGCCTTGAGCAGGGACTGGAGTTCGTCGTCGGGCGCCGAACTGGCGAGCACGACCTGCAGTCCGAGACCGGCGACGCGGCGCAGCAACGCGCGGGCACCGGGTAGCGGCGCCAGTAGCGGCGTGGTGTCGCGGTAATAGCGGCTGTGCCCGTCGCTGAGCCGGTTTTGCACCTTCGCCGGGGCGTCATCGGACAAGGTGCGCACCAACGCCGAGCCGTCCATGCCGATGCAGCGGTGGATCTTCCAGGCGGCGACGGACATGCCCTCGTCGTCGAAGGCGCGTTGCCAGGCGTAGACGTGCAGGTAGTTGGAATCGACCAGGGTTCCGTCCACGTCGAATAGGGCGGCGGGGGCGCCGCGGGCGGGTTTCAGCGGACCCACCCCGCGTCGGCGGTGAGACGGCGTCGTGCTCGGGGTTGCAACGTCATCTGCCCGGCATACCCACGTTGGGGCTGGCTGACACTATGGCTCGCGCAGTATCGGTCAGGCCCTCGGCCGCCAAGTCGCGCTCTCGGATCTGTCCTGCCACACGAATAGGCTTGGCGCACAAGCCTTTCGCAACGAGCGAAGTTCCGGTCGGTCACGCTGGCCCATCCGCACGCACAGCACCATGGTTGGGGCCGGTCTGGGTGTCCGGGTCACGATCCGGCGAGGCGACCGAGGGCGTCCATTGTCGTGTCTGCAATTTTTTGGGGCCGACGGGTGTGGCTAAGCCCTGAATGGGGTATCGGCTGATGCTGCGGGTGAGTACAGGCAAGTGCGTCAACCCGCCCTTGAGCAGGAAGGAACACCCATGGCGACCTCAAGTGATTACGACGCACGCCGCGCGCCCGACGTCGAGGCCCAGGACACGTCCGGTCTGCGCGAGCTAGCGCCCACCCTGTCCGGCTCGTCCACCGCGGTTGTCGACGAGGACCTTTACGATGCGCTCTTTTTCGAGCTGCCCGGCGCGGACCTGTCCGGCGAAGAACTGTCGGTGACGGTGATTCCCCAGCGGGCCGACGAGTTCACCTGTTCGAGCTGCTTCCTGGTGCAGCACCGCAGCAGGTTGCGCAGCTCCAGCTCCGGACTTCCGATTTGCGCGGACTGCGCCTGATGCCGCACCGCGCCATGATCAAGTGGAAACGCCGTCTTTCCGTCGTCGGCGTGCCGGCATTCGCGCAACGGCAAACGATCCACGCCTGAGCAGCCGAGATGGGCTGTCGGACAGCGAGATTCACGGACTATCTTTGATCACCCCGACCTAGCGGGTCACGAAACCACGTTCACGCCCCAAACGGTCTCCGGGCACTTAGCCCCAAAAACCTGCGCGTGAATGCGGCGGTGCCAGACGCCGTCGGGGAGCAAGCTCCCGCAATCGGACTTCGAGGCCGCAGCGCCGCAGCGGTGGATTGTCCTGGATTGTCACAGCCCTCCGGTAGCTTCGTCGGACAAGTCCACGTCGGCGCAGCACCGTGAGGAGCCATGGAGAAGATACTCGGGTTCGTCCTGCTCTTGTTCGGGTTCGCTCTCCCTTGGTATTTCACCCAGCAGACCACCGGTAGCGTGCCGGCGGGCTTTTCGGCCGGGCTCGGCGGCCTGGTCCTGACGCTGGCCACCCTGTTGTGGCTTTCTGTTCGATGGGACCGCTATCAAGTCGCGCTGCAGCGAAGGCGCGATCGTCGATGTGCGACTTCCGACATGGCGGCCATCGACCAGATGTCGGGTGTCGAGTTTGAAGGATTCGTTGCGGCACAGCTTCGCACCGCGGGTTGGAGCGTCACCCCCACCGCAAGCACCGGCGACTACGGGGTAGATCTAATCGCCAAAAAAGACGGCACCCGCATGGCGGTCCAATGTAAGCGGCTGACAAAGGCTGTCGGCGTGGCCGCGGTGCAGCAGGTCGTTTCCGGAGCACTGCACCACGGTTGTAATCAGACGGTCGTGGTGACAAACCGAGCGTTCACAAAGGCGGCTCGCCAGTTGGCGACCACCCACCGTTGCCGCCTCGTCGGGCGGGCGGAATTGCGAATTTGGGCGGGCGCCGCGCCCAGCGTCGTTCCGCCGAGACGGCGGCGCTTCTCCACGCACTATCAGCCGAGGCGCATCTAACTGGTCTTTTCCCGCTAGCACCGAGTAGCGTTCACTAATTTCAATTAACTTCCCGCACCGCTCGTACGGGTCGCTGAGGGCCAAACGTCGGTGACGTTGTTCGCTCATCGTCCACTAAAGGAGATGGACCGGGATGATCGAATCCGGGCCGTTTACCTGCAGTGCTGGCGCTGCGCAAATCTGCTGCGGACGCGCTGCGGACGGACGCGCAAACGTCTTCCTGACGCAGAGAAGCACCGACCGTGTTGCTACTGGTCAGGCGCTTGAATCACGGGTCGGGGTGGCGGGATTCGAACCCACGGCCTCTTCGTCCCGAACGAAGCGCGCTACCAAGCTGCGCCACACCCCGCTTGAAGCCACGACAGCCTATCGCACCGGCCCGTCGGCTGGCGAAACCGCAGTGCAACAGGCTAGACCACCGGCCCGGTCGTCGATCCCCCGTTGCGCAGCACATACAGGAACAACGAGCGCGGCTTGAGGCTGCCGGTGATGTGCGTCGTCTCGTCTTTGAGATGCAGCGCGATGCCCACGTCCGCACACCACGCCGACGGCAGCGGGGTACCGGAGCAAGTGTGTGTCGGCGCTGCGACGCGCATGGGCCCGGATCAGCCGGATTGTCGGCCCAGCAATGGGAGCGGCCGCGGACCGCGATCCGGGTCCGATCGTTCAGTGCACCGAAGCGGTTGGCTGCGAACGGCTCAGGTCGCTGGTGGAATCCCGGTCGCCCATCGGAGTGGCGATCAACGTCAGCAGAGTCGCTTCGGGCCTGCAGCAGAATCGCACGGGCGCAAACGGGGAGGTGCCTATCCCGGCGGAGACGTGCAACTGCATGTTCGCGCCCCAACGCGACGGTCCCTTCGCGCGGGACCGGTCCAGGCCGCAGTTGGTCACCAGCGCGCCGTAGAACGGCATGCACACCTGCCCGCCGTGGGTGTGTCCGGCCATCACCAGCTGGTAGCCGTCAGCGGCGAACCGGTCCAGCACCCGCGGCTCCGGGGAATGGGTCAGCCCCAGCCGCAGGTTCGCGGCCGGGCTGGCCGGGCCCGCGATCGCGTCGTAGCGGTCCCGGTTGATGTGCGGGTCGTCCACGCCCGCGGCGGTGATGTGCAGGCCGGCCACCTCGAACTCGCGGCGGGTGTGGGTGAGGTCGAGCCAGCCGCGTTCGGTGAACGCCGCCCGCAGGTCCTGCCAGGGCAGCGGCTCGCCGCGGAGCCGGTGCGACGGGTTGGTCACGTAGTTCAACGGGTTCTTCAGGCGCGGCCCGAAGTAGTCATTGCTGCCGAACACGAACACACCCGGCCGCGACAGCAGGTCGCCCAGGGTCTGCACAACCGCGGGCACCGCCTTGGGGTGCGCCAGGTTGTCGCCGGTGTTGACCACCAGATCTGGCTCCCAGCTGGCCAGTTCGCGCAGCCAGGCCTGTTTGCGGTGCTGGTTGGGCCGCATGTGCAGATCGCTGATGTGCAGTACCCGCAGCGGCGTGGAGCCCGGCGTCAAGACGGGCATGGTTATCTCGCGCAGGACGAACGCGTTGCGCTCGACGAGCGCGGCATAACCGATGCCGGCGACGGTCGAGCCGAGCGCGGCGGCGCCGGTGCGGATCAGGACGGGCAAAACTTCAGCCATGCAGGCAGCCTACTGCCGGTCGCGCATGCAGACCGCGATCCCGCGCTCTACGGGGGCGGCTGTCCGGGCGGCGGCGGGGGCGCCAGCAGCGGAATCGTAATCGGTGGCAGACCCGGAATCTCCACGACCTGCGATCCGATCGGCGGTGGGACGCCTTCCGGTGGCGGAGGCGGAGCCGGCGGGATGCCGTTACTGACTTGGATCGTGATGATCGACCCCGGAATCGTCTGGCCGCTGGGTGTCGTTCCGACCACCTCACCCGACTTTGCGCTGCTGTTGACGGAGTTGGTTTGGTCGGCGACCTGGAAGCCCGCGTCCTTCAGGCGTTGACGCGCCGCGTCGACATCCAATCCGGTGACGGCGGGCACCCGTGAGGCGGGCGACCCGTCGACGTAACGGGGGTCGGTGGGCGGCAACTTCACCTCACCGAAGTTGTTGGCGATGGGTTTCATCGCGGTGAACCAGGTGCGTGCCGGCTCGTTGCCGCCGTACAGGTCACCCTCGCCGCAATGGCGCAGCGGGGCGGAGCACAAATCCGTCGGCGTCGGTGAGTCGTCGTAGATGTAGTTCGCCGCCGCGTAGTGGCTGGTGAAGCCCACAAAACCGGAGGATCGGTGCGCCTCGGTGGTGCCGGTCTTGCCGGACATCGGCAGGTCCCAGCCGGCCGCGGAGGCCGAACCCGCCGCCGTGCCACCGCCCAAGGCGTCCTTGCTCATGGCGTTGGCCAGCGTGTTCGCCAAACCCTCGGGCACCACCTGATCGCAGGTCTCGGTGGTCACCGCGACCTCATTGCCGTGCCGGTCGAACAGCTTGTCGATCGGGTTCGGCGGGCACCACACGCCGCCCGAGGCCAAGGTGGCCGCCACGTTCGACAGCTCTAGCGCGTTCACCTCGATCGGGCCGAGGGTGAACGAGCCGATGTTTTGCCGTTTGACGAAGTCGGCCAGGCTCTCGTTGCTGTCCGGGTTGTAGTCGCGGGCGGTGCCGGGGTTGGCGTAGGACCGCAGGCCGAGCTTGATCGCCATGTCCACCGTGCGCGTCACCCCGACCTGCTGGATCAGCTTGGCGAACGCGGTGTTGGGCGAGGTGGCCAGCGCGTCCGTCACATTCATCGAACCCCGGTAATTACCGGCGTTGATCACGCACCAGGTGTCCTTGGGGCAGCCCTTGGCCCCACCGCTGCCCATGCCCTTGGCCTGGAATCGGCCCGGCACCTCGAGCGTGGCGTTGATGCCCATGCCCATGTCCAGCGCGGCGGCCGTCGTGAAGATTTTGAAGACCGATCCCGCACCGTCGCCGACCAGGGAGAACGGCTGCGGTCGCATGGTTTCGCCGGCATCGACGTCGAGCCCGTATTTGCGGTTGCTGGCCATCGCCATCACCTTGTGGGAATCTCTGCCCGGCGCGATCACGCTCATCACGCTCGAGATGCCCCCCAGGGTCGGGCTGGCGAACTTGTCGATGGCCGCCTTGACCGGGACCTGCACGTCCGGGTCCAGCGTGGTGCGGATCAGATAGCCGCCCCTGGCCACCTGTTCCTTGCTGATCCCGGCGCGCGACAGGTACTCCTGGACGTAGTCGCAGAAGAAGGCGCGGTCGCCTGCCGCGATGCAGCCCCGAGGCAGCTCGTTGGGCTGGGGCAATATCCCCAGCGGTGCGGCCTTGGCGGCGCGCAGGGCGTCGGCCTCTTGCGGCAGGTTCTCGATCATGGTGTCCAGCACCAAGTTCCGGCGGGCCAGGGCGCCGTCCGGATTTGTGTACGGGTTGAGCGTGCTGGTCGATTGCACTATGCCCGCCAGGAGCGCCGCCTGCTGCCAATTCAGCTCGGACGAGTTGATGCCGAAGTAGGTCTGCGCGGCGTCCTGCACGCCGAACGAGTTGTTGCCGAAAGAGACGAGGTTGAGGTAGCGGGTCAGGATTTCGGGTTTGGTGAAGGTCTTGTCGAGCGTGAGCGCCATCCGGATCTCACGCAGCTTGCGCGCCGGCGTGGTTTCGACGGCCGCGCGTTTTTCCGCGTCGGTTCGGGCGGTCACCAGCAGCTGGTAGTTCTTTACGTACTGCTGTTCGATGGTCGAACCACCCCGGGTATCGACGTCACCCCTCGCGTAGCCGGCCAGCCCGGTCAGGGTGCCCTTCCAGTCCACCCCGTTGTGGTCGGCGAACCGCTTGTCCTCGATCGAAACGATCGCCAGCTTCATGGTGTTGGCGATCTTGTCGGTGGGCACCTCGAACCGGCGCTGCGAGTACAGCCAGGCGATGACGTTGCCTTTCTTGTCGACCATCGTCGACACGGCCGGCACCTCACCCTGGAGAAGCTGGGCCGAGCCGTTGGCGACGACTTCAGAGGCCCGATTGGACATCAGGCCCAGTCCACCGGCCAGTGGGAACATCAGTGCCGTGGCGACGACACTCGCCAATAAACAGCAGCCCGCAAGCTTGAGAAGCGTGACGGCGGCCGGGGGGCGGTCGGGCATGGTACTAGGGTAGCGGCCCTCAGTCACCCGGCCACGCCACGAGTTGGCCGGAACTCGGCCATGCTGTGGCCAGTGGACTTACCAGCGACTTTGGGAAAAAATTTGCGTCGACGTCACTGATGGACCACCGGGCTGAGGTGCGCGACACGGCGGCCGGATTTATGCTTCGGGACGAGACTGCACGCGCGTCCCAAAAAAACCGTTATCAGACTGTTGCGCAATTGCCACTTGACCACCTAACTTAGACACACGGTGAGATTCAGCTAACACCGATCTGCATAGTGTGGCGTAGATCGCAGCAGGGGTCTGCACCCGAGGAGGGCGGTCGCAACTCGCGGCCGGGAGGAAGGGAACAGCTCGTGTCAGGAACACGGCCGGCCGCGGATGAACCAAATATTGCGGCTGAACAAGGGGTACTGCGCAGTGTCGACGCCGAGGATCGGATCGCCTGGGTCTCTAAAGCGTTGTGTCGAACCACTGACCCCGATGAACTGTTTGTTCGGGGCGCCGCCCAACGTAAGGCGGCTGTGATCTGCCGTCATTGCCCGGTAATGCAAGAGTGCGGGGCGGACGCGCTGGATAACAAGGTCGAGTTCGGGGTCTGGGGCGGCATGACCGAGCGTCAGCGCCGAGCCCTGCTCAAGCAGCACCCCGAGGTCGTCTCGTGGGCGGACTTCTTCGAAAAGCGCAGAAACCGGAGTGTCGGCTGAGCCGGCCGCACGGTCTAGCACGGCGGCCCTGGTACTTCAAAGGGTCCTGAAAACCCGTGTTTTCATGATTACGTTCATGTTACAGCCGAGGCTGCTGGTCTTATTAGACCGTGTCTAATAGACAATTGCCCCGTGTCGAATACGAACTGGCTTGTGCCTAATAGGGATTCGTCAGCAACCATTCGTGCGCACCACGTAGGACTAGCCGGCGTCAAATAGTATCAGGCAGGGGCTGGTCGATTGGTTGGCTTCTCAGCGTTCCGCTGCGCGGGCCGCTTCGTCGCCGGCGCGGGTCGGATTGGTCGGCTTCTCAGCGTTCCGCTGCGCGGGCCGCTTCGTCGCCGACCGAAGTGATCTGGTCGGCGAGCGCGCGCAGCGCGTCCAGGTCCGAAACGTCGAACGGCAGTGACGGAACCCCGATCACCGGCACGTGCGGATGGGCCCCGGTGAACCGGGAAAGCAACCTGATTTCCCGCTTGGCGGTTTGCCCCCGATCGGCATGAATCCTCAGCACGGCCGCGGCCAGTGACGCGGCCTCCGAATCCGTTTCGGCCTCCAGCGTTTCGCTTCCGTCGATCGCCCTCTCGACCGGTAGGGCACACAACGTCGGGTGAGTGCGGTTCAAGACCAGCCCCGCCAGCGGCATACTCTCCTGCGACAGCCGGTCGACAAAGAAGGCCGCCTCGCGCAGCGCGTCGGGTTCGGCCGCCGACACCACGACAAATTGTGTGCCGCGCCTTTTCAGCAGCGCGTAGGTGCGATCGGCCTTTTCGCGGAAACCGCCGAATGTGGCGTCCAGGGACTGCACGAATGCTGCTGCGTCGCCAAGCATTTGGGAACCGAGCACGGTGGACATCGCCTTCATCGCCAAACCCATTGCGCCGGTTACCAACCGCCCAATGCCCCGGCCGGGCGCAAGCAGCAGGCGCCACAATCGGCTATCCATAAAGCTGCCCAGTCGTTTTGGCGCGTCCAAGAAGTCCAGCGCGTTGCGCGACGGAGGAGTGTCCACCACCACCAGGTCCCAGCGGTCCTGATTCAGCAGTTGGCCGAGCTTCTCCATCGCCATGTACTCTTGCGTGCCGGCAAGCGAAGTGGCGACGGTCTGGTAGAACTGATTGTCCAGAATCGACTGTGCCCGTCCGGGTCCGGAGTATTGGACGACCATTTCATCAAAGGTGCGGCGCATGTCGAGCATCATCGCGTGCAGCTCGCCGGAGACCTCGGGCGCCAGCGGCACCCGCTGAGGCGTGTTGCCGAGGTCGTTGACTCCCAGCGCTTGCGCCAACCGCTTGGCCGGGTCAATCGTCAAAACACATACGGTGCGGCCATATTCGGCTGCCCGCAGCGCCATCGCGGCCGCGGTCGTGGTCTTGCCCACCCCACCGGCGCCGCAGCACACCACCACTCGGTTCGTGGTGTCGGCCAGAATTGCCGCCATATCGAGGGTTTTCGGTGCGGTGCTCATCGAACTCCTTGCTGCGCAAGAGATTCCGAAAGCTCATACAGGCTGCCGAGGTCGACGCCGTCGGAGATCGCCGGCAATTCTAGCCTCGGCACCTTCAACGCGTCGAGCTGTTGTGCGATCTCGGCGCGCCCGGCGATCACCGTCGCGTGCTGGATGGTTTCGGTCAGCAGGCCGGCGAAGTCGGTGTCGCTGAGCGTGATCCCGGCCATCTTCAGCCCGGCCCGCACCGAGTCCGAGTCGACATCTCCCTCGGCGGCCTTTGCCAGGTCACGCGGCTCCAAATAAGACGGGATATTGCGGTTCACGATCACGCTGCCGATCGGCAGCTCCATCTCCGCAAGCTCCTCGATGGCTTCCAGCGTTTCCTGCAACGGCAACGCCTCCAGCAGAGTAACCAGGTGGATGGCGGTTTGGTCGGAGTGCAGCAGCTTCACCACACCCTCGGCTTGCGAGTGCACCGGGCCGCCCTTGGCCAGGTCGGACACCGCCTTGGTGACGTCCAGGAAATGCGCGATCCGGCCCGTCGGCGGTGCATCCACGACAACCGCGTCATAGACCGGGGTCTTGGCCCCCTTGTTCAGCCGCACGACCGACTCCTTGATCTTGCCGGTGAGCAGCACGTCGCGCAGGCCGGGCGCGATCGTCGTCGCGAACTCGATCGCACCGATGCGGCGCATCGCCCGGCCCGCGATGCCGAGGTTGTAGAACATGTCGAGGTATTCCAGGAACGCGGCCTCGATGTCGATCGCCAAGGCGTTGACCTGGCCGCCGCGTTCGGCGGTGGCGATCTTGAGCTCCTGATACGGCAGCGGCGGGACGTCGAAGAGTTGCGCAATCCCTTGGCGGCCCTCGACTTCGACGAGCAGGACCTTGCGGCCCCCCGCGGCCAACGTCAGCGCCAGCGCGGCCGCCACCGTCGATTTACCCGTGCCGCCCTTGCCGGTCACGAAATGCAAGCGGGCCTTGGACAAGCGCGCCGGCCAGCCGACGGAACTGCCGCCGCTAGGTGTGGTTGCCACCTTCGCATGCTAGCCCGGGCGCCCGTGGCCACCGGGCCAGAGCCGTTCGAAATCGACCGATAAGCTCGCGTCATGAGCCAACCGACCGCATGGGAGTACGCCACCGTCCCGCTGCTGACGCACGCCACCAAGCAGATCCTCGACCAGTGGGGTGCCGACGGCTGGGAGCTGGTGTCGGTGCTGCCCGGGCCCACCGGCGAGCAGCACGTTGCGTACCTCAAGCGCCCCAAGTAGATGAGCGCTTCCGCCCGGCTCGGCCAACTTGGCGTCGCGCTTCCCGACGTGGCCGCGCCGCTGGCCTCCTACGTGCCGGCGGTGCGGACCGGAAACCTCGTCTACACCGCGGGCCAGCTGCCGATGGAGTCCGGAAAGCTGGCGCGGACCGGCAAGGTCGGTGCCGAGGTCAGCCCCGAAGAGGGCAGGGCGCTGGCGCGGACCTGCGCCCTCAACGCGCTGGCGGCGGTGAACTCGCTGGTGGGCATCGACGCGGTGACCCGTGTGGTCAAGGTCGTCGGGTTCGTCGCGTCCGCGCCGGGTTTCAACGGCCAGCCAAGCGTGGTCAACGGGGCGTCCGACCTGCTCGCCGAGGTGTTCGGCGACAAGGGCGCGCATGCGCGTTCGGCCGTCGGGGTCTCCGAGCTGCCGCTGGATGCGCCGGTGGAAGTCGAGTTGATCGTCGAGGTGGGCCAACGGCCGTGACCGAGGCTGCCGAGTCGCTGGCCCATCCCGCATACCGCCGGTTGCGGCCGGTCACCGATACGGCCTCGGTCCTGTTGGCCGACAACCCCGGCCTGCTGACGCTGGACGGCACCAACACCTGGGTGCTCCGTGGCCCGCGCAGCGACGAGGTCGTGATCGTGGATCCCGGGCCGGACGACAACGAACACATCGCCCTGGTCGCCGCCGTCGGCCGCATCGCGCTGGTGTTGATCAGCCACCGGCACGGCGACCACACCGACGGCATCGACAAGCTGGTCGAGCTGACCGGGGCGACGGTCCGCTCGGCCGGTAGCGGGTTTTTGCGCGGCCTCGGCGGGGAGCTGGTCGACGGGGAGGTGATCGATGCGGCCGGCCTGAAGATCAAGGTGATGGCGACCCCCGGCCACACCGCGGACTCGTTGTCATTCGTTCTCGACGACGCCGTGCTGACCGCGGACACCGTGTTGGGCCGGGGCACCACCGTCATCGACACCGAAGACGGCGGCATCGCCGACTACCTGGAATCACTGCGGCGGCTGCGCGGCCTGGGGCGGCGCACGGTGTTGCCCGGGCACGGGCCTGAATTGCCTGACCTGGAAGCCGTCGCGTCGGGTTACTTAGTGCACCGGCACGAGCGTTTAGAGCAGGTGCGCGCCGCGCTGCGCGATCTTGGCGAGGACGCCACCGCCCGCCGGATCGTCGAACACGTCTATGTCGACGTCGACGAGAAGCTTTGGGACGCGGCCGAATGGTCGGTTCAGGCCCAGCTGGACTACCTGCGCCGCTGATCCGCGTCGAGTCTGCGCTGAGCGCGTCGAAACTGTACACAGAGTGCGCCGGCGGGCCATCGGGTAGCGCTGGGCGCAGTCTCGATGACCGGCCGCAGCTAGCGCGCTCGGCGGGCCAGCCTCTCGGAGTCCGAGATCAGCACGCTCTTGCCCTCCAGACGGATCCAGCCGCGATGGGCGAAGTCGGCCAATGCCTTATTCACCGTCTCCCGGGAGGCGCCGACCAGCTGCGCGATCTCCTCTTGCGTCAGGTCGTGGGTGACCCTCATCGCGCCGCCCTCCTGAGTGCCGAAACGCTGGGCGAGCTGCAGCAGCTGCTTGGCCACCCGGCCGGGCACGTCGGTGAAAATCAGGTCGGCGAGGTTGTTGTTGGTCCGCCGCAGCCGCCGGGCCAGCACGCGCAGCAGCTGCTCGGCGATTTCGGGACGATCGGCGATCCACGCCCGCAGCGCGTCGCGGTCCATCGACACCGCCCGCACCTCGGTAATCGTGGTCGCGCTGGAGGTCCGTGGACCCGGGTCGAAGATCGACAGTTCGCCGAACATGTCCGACGGGCCCATGATGGTCAGCAGGTTCTCCCGACCATCCGGCGAGCGGCGGCCGATCTTGACCTTTCCCGAGACGATGATGTACAGCCGATCGCCCGGCTCCCCCTCGGCGAAAACCATATGCCCACGGGGGAAGTCGACGGGTTGTAGTTGCTTGGTCAGTGCGGCGACTGCGCCAGGCTCAACCCCTTGGAAGATTCCTGCCCTTGCCAGGATCTCGTCCACGTTGCCTCTTCAGCTTTCCAACGATGTGATGTGGGCAGGCCAACCGCTTGCCCGTCTGACGAGTCTAAAGGTAGGCCAATGCGTCCAACGTGCCACGCTACACAGGATTGACGTGTCTAGTCCCACCATATTGCGGATTGACGCGCGGATGGGTGTGTATTCGCGTCGGTAATCCGGCCTCGTTGCGGTCACCGAAATCGGTGGCAAAGGTGGCCAGGACCGTCTCGGCGCGGTGCCTCCCGACGTGTGCGTCCAGCGGTGGCGAATCGGCCAGCCGCTGAGCCTGGCGTCGATGCAGGTATTCCAACGCCTCGGGCATGCCTTCGCGGGCCAGCATGTGCACGTCCACGGCCTCCGCGTGCTCGAGGAACTCGTCTACGTCGGTCGCGGTGACGGTGTCATGGGCGAGCTCCTTTTCGAGCCGCCCCAGACCGAGCGTCGCAAGCATCAGCAACCCGGGCACGCAGGCCACCAGCAACCATGACACAAGGAGAGTAAACATGCCTAAGGTCTCAGTGAGATCACGAAATCAGTACTCTGTCGTAGGTGACAGCGGCAAAGTCGTCCGGGCGCTCGAAGTCAACGCCGGCCTCGCCCGACGGCGTCCTGGCCCGGCGCTGGGCGCAGGAAACCCGGGTCGGCTTGGTGCGACGGGCACGCCGGATGAATCGCGTACTGGCGCAAGCGTTTCCGCACGCGCACTGCGAGTTGGATTTCAGGACGCCGCTGGAGCTGACGGTGGCCACCATTTTGTCGGCGCAAAGCACCGACAAACGGGTCAACCTGACGACACCGGCTTTGTTCGCGCGATACACCTCGGCACTGGATTATGCGCAAGCGGATCGCGCCGAGCTAGAAAACCTCATCCGTCCCACTGGCTTCTTCCGTAACAAGGCGGCCGCGCTCATCGGCCTGGGTCAGGCCCTGGTGGAACGGTTCGACGGCGAGGTGCCGTCGACCATGGCCGAGCTGGTCACGCTGCCCGGAGTGGGACGCAAGACCGCCAACGTCATCTTGGGCAACGCCTTCGGCGTCCCCGGCATCACCGTCGACACCCATTTCTCGCGGCTGGTGCACAGGTGGCGCTGGACCGCTGAAAAGGACCCGGTCAAGATCGAGCACGCGGTCGGCGAACTGATCGACCGCAGCGAGTGGACCATGTTGAGCCATCGAGTGATATTCCACGGCCGGCGGGTGTGCCACGCCCGCAAGCCGGCGTGCGGCGTCTGCCTGCTGGCCAAGGATTGCCCCTCCTTCGGCCTCGGTCCCACGGAACCACTGCTCGCGGCGCGCCTCGTGCAGGGCCCGGAAACCGAGCACCTGCTGGCCCTGGCCGGGCTGTAACACCGCGGGCAGGAGACGTTGAGCCGGAAAACGCGCTGGACCATCGCGATTTTGGCGGTGGTGGCGGCGCTGGCGGCGGCCCTGGCGACCCAGCTGCGCGACAATGCCGCCCGGACGCCGCTGACCCCGACGAGCGCGACGCCCCGGGCCGCGGCCGACCGGGAACACCGCGACGCCGACACCCCGGCCGCGCTGGCGGGTCCCCGCGAGCGGGCCGGCCTGCCGCCCTGTCCCGCGGCCGGCGGCGGTCCCGGCCCGGCGGCGCTGCGGGGTGTGCTGGTCGAATGCGCCGCCGACGGATCGGCCGTCGACGTCGGCCGCGCTCTGGCCGGACGCCGGGTGGTCCTCAACCTGTGGGCGTATTGGTGCGCGCCCTGCGCAGCCGAACTGCCCGCGATGGCCGAGTACCAACGACGGGTGGGGCCGGACGTGACGGTGGTGACGGTGCACCAGGACGAGAACGAGACGGCCGCGCTACTGCGGTTGGCGGAGTTGGGTGTTCGGCTGCCGACCCTGCAGGACGGCCGTCGCCGGGTCGCGGCGGCGCTGGGGGTGGTAAATGTGATGCCCGCGACCGTGGTGCTGCGGCCGGACGGTAGCGTTGCGCAGACGCTGCCGCGGCCTTTTGCCACCGCCGACGAGATCGCGGCCGCGATCGGAAACGACGCGGGATGACGCCGAGGGAGGTGCCGGTGAGCGTTGGGGATACTCCCCTGCCGCACGGGGACCTCACCCGCGGGTGGGAGACGGTTGCGCTCACGCCCGATGCCTCCCCCTCCTGGTTGCGCCCGCTGGTCGACAACGTCGAGCGGATCCCGGACGCGTTTCGGCGCCGGCTGCCGGCCGACCTGCTGGCGATGGTGACCGCCAAGGCTGCCTCATCGGTGGCGTCCCTGCGGGGCGACGGCCGCGAGGCCGCCGTTCTGGTGTTGTTTTCCGGCCCGGAATCCGGGCCGGCCGACGGTGTCCCCGACGATGCCGACCTGTTGGTCACCGTGCGGGCCTCGACGCTGCGCCACCACGCCGGCCAGGCGGCGTTCCCCGGCGGCGCCTCCGATCCCACCGACGAGGGTCCGGTGGCCACCGCCCTGCGAGAAGCGCACGAAGAAACCGGGATTGACGTCAGCCGGCTGCGTCCGCTGGCCACCATGGAGCGGACGTTCATCGCGCCGTCACAGTTCCACGTCGTTCCCGTGTTGGCCTACTCGCCGGACCCCGGGCCGGTGGCCGTGGTCAACGAGGCCGAGACGGCGATCGTGGCGCGAGTTCCGGTGCGCGCCTTCATCAATCCGGCCAACCGGCTGATGGTGTACCGCGGCAACCACGGCCGCCGTTGGGCCGGGCCGGCGTTTCTGTTGAACGAGATGCTGGTGTGGGGCTTCACTGGCCAGGTGATTTCCGCGATGCTCGACGTCGCCGGCTGGGCCGTGCCCTGGGACAGCACCGACGTGCGGGAGCTGGACGACGCGATGGTGCTGGTCGGCGAGCAGGGCGGGTCCCCATGAGTTCGATGACCCCGTCGCAGTGGCTGGATATCGCCGTGCTGGCGGTCGCCTTCATCGCGGCCGTCTCGGGCTGGCGTTCGGGCGCGTTGGGTTCCCTGCTGTCGTTCATCGGTGTGTTGCTCGGCGCGATCGCGGGCGTGCTGCTGGCACCCCACATCGTCAGCCACATCGCCGCGCCCCGCGCCAAACTGTTCACCGCGCTGTTTTTGATCCTCGCGTTGGTCGTCGTCGGTGAGGTCGCCGGCGTGGTGCTGGGACGGGCCGTTCGCGGGGCGATCCACAGCCGCGCCGTCCGCTCCATCGACTCGGTCATCGGGGTGGGGGTCCAGCTCGTCGTGGTGTTGACCGCGGCCTGGTTGTTGGCGACGCCGTTGACACAGTCCAAGGACCAGCCGGAGCTGGCCGCCGCGGTCCGGGGTTCGCGGGTGCTCGCCCAGGTCAACGACGTCGCACCGCCCTGGCTGAAGACGGTGCCCAAGCGGCTGTCGGCGCTGCTGAACACGTCCGGCCTGCCCGCGGTGCTGGAGCCGTTCAGCCGCACCCCGGTGATTCCGGTCGCATCACCCGACCCCGCCCTGGCCAACAACCCGGTGGTGACGGCGGCCGCGCCAAGCGTCGTCAAGGTGCGTAGCCTGGCGCCCAGCTGCCAAAAAGTGTTGGAGGGCACCGGATTCGTGGTGGCACCCGATCGGGTGATGACCAACGCGCACGTGGTGGCCGGGTCCAACAGCGTCCAGGTCTACGCCAGCGGCAACCCCCTTGACGCCACCGTGGTGTCCTACGACCCGTCCGTGGACATCGCCATTCTTGCCGTTCCCAACTTGCCGCCGCCGCCGTTGGCCTTCGCCCAAACCGAGGCGAAGACCGGCGCCAGCGTCGTGGTGCTGGGTTATCCCGGCGGCGGCAACTTCACCGCGACTCCGGCCAGGATTCGTGAGGCCATCAGGCTCAGCGGTCCCGACATCTACCGGGACCCGGCGCCGGTGACCCGCGACGTTTACACGATCAGAGCCAGTGTGGAGCAAGGGAATTCGGGTGGGCCGTTGATCGACCTCAGCGGCCACGTGCTCGGCGTGGTGTTCGGCGCGGCCGTCGACGACCCCGACACGGGCTTCGTGTTGACGGCCGACGAGGTGGCGAGTCAGCTTTCCAAGATCGGTGACACCCAACAGGTGGGCACCGGGGCCTGCGTCAGCTGACCCCGGTCCCGTGGACTTGCTCAAGGAACCTCGTTAGGTGCCTATTGATTTCCTCCGGCGCCTCCTCGTGGCTGAAATGCCCTGCGCCGGCAATGGATACGTAGCGTCCCTGTGGGGCGTAGCGCTGGGTGCGGTCGACCGGGTCGGCCAGCACGTAGGGATCGGCGTCGCCGCGCAGGTGCAGCAGCGGCACACCGAGCTGCCGGGACATCGATCGGATGAATCGGTGGCCTTCGCCGCGCAGCTGGCTGCGCACCGCCCAGCGCTGGTATTCCAGTGCGCAGTGCGCGGCCGCCGGGATCTGGATCGCCGTGCGCAGATGGCCGATGGTTTGGGAAAAGTCTTCGGAGGCAACCCATTTGGCGGAGCTGCGGCTGCGGACGAGGCGCTCGATCTCCGCCGCGTCGTCTCGGGTGAGCAGGCGCTCCGGCCAGAGCGGCATTTGGTATTGCAGCAGCGTCGGCAGTAGTGCGCAACCCTGGTCGCGGCGCGTCAGCGTGGATTGTCGCAACGCGGCCGGGTGTGGCGAGCTGATCAGCGCGATCGCGCAGACCAGCCGTGAATGCAGCAGGGCGGTGGCCCAGCAGGCGAGCCCGCCGTCGGCGTGGCCGACCAGCGTCGCCGACGAGTGCCCGAGCGCGCGAATGAGTCCGGCCGTGTCGCCGGCGAGTGTCCAGCCGTCGTAGCCGCGGGGTGGTTTGTCGCTGCCGCCATAGCCACGCAGGTCGACGGCGACCACGCGCGCCCCGGTCAGCCCGCGCAACTGATGACGCCAGGACCACCAGAACGATGCGAAACCATGCAGCAGGATCACCAGCGGCCGCGCCGTGGCCGGCTCCGAGGGTGGACCAGCCGCGTCCGCACCGGCCGGCCGGCCCGCGGGCAAAGCCTCGACGACGTGGAAGCGGATGCCGTTGGCGTGCACGTCCAGATGGCGCCATGGCCCGTCGATGCGGGTGACCGACGGATCTGGTGCCGGCATCTACCAGCCCGAGGGATCGGCGGGAGCGCCGCTTTCGGGCTTTTCGTGCCTGCCGCGCGGCTCGGTGAGCAGCTTGGCCCCGGCGGCGGCCTTGTCGTGGCCGGGGGTGAGCGCGGTGCGTGTCTCCCTGACGGATTCGATCGTCTGCCGCGGTCCCCGGATCCGGCGCACCTTACGGAAACCCAATAGCCCCAGCACCGCCCCGACCACCACCATGATCGCGAACACGATCAAAAACGCCACCCAGCGCCACAGCCAGGTGTGGAGTAGCTCGGCGAGGAAGAAGAAGAAAAAGAACGTGGAGTAGAACAGCACCACCAGCGCGGCGATGAAATAGACGCTGCCGGTGAGGCCCTTCTTGACGTCCCGGGTGATCTCGGCGCGGGCCAGCTCGACCTCGGCGCGCACCAGCGTGGACACCTGAGCCGTCGCGTCTTTGATCAGGTCACCGATCGACGGCTCGGCGGGCTTGGCGTGCGGGTCGGTCAACGGAATCGTGGTCAGGGTGCCGGGCACACCGTTCTTGCGATCAACTTTGCTCACAGGCGGTCCTCTCGGTTCGCTCGTCGCGGCTTATGTTGCCATGCGGTGCGGTGGCAGACGAGGCCAGCCGACGACCTCCGAGGATTCCGGCGGTCGGAGAGGTTCCGCGTGCGTCCGGACGGCGTCCAGACGGCGGAGGCGTGAGTGTGTCGATCTCCTTGAGCGGGAAGGGGATTAAGGAAGCGGTGTGGCCGGGGTGCCTACCTCCGCGAGCGGGACATACCGGCCGACTAGACTGTCGAGGCCGCTCGGGATGTCCAACCGTTTGATGGGGGTGTTGCTTTGCAGACGGCCCACCGTTGCTCTCTGGCGGCGATGGTAGCCGTGCTCGTGGCCCTGCCGGGTCTGCCCGCCAACACCGCCGCCGCCGACGACAGGGTCCCGATGGGCGGCGGCGCGGGCATCGTCATCAACGGGGACACGATGTGCACCCTGACGACCATCGGCAGCGATGCCGCCGGTGAGCTGATCGGTTTCACCTCCGCGCACTGCGGGGGCCCGGGCGCTCAGGTCGCCGCCGAGGCGCTCGGAGCCAGAGGCACGCTGGGAACGATGGTCGCGGGCAACGACAATCTCGACTACGCGGTGATCAAGTTCGATCCGGCCAAGGTGGCGCCGGTGGCCAACTACAACGGATTTCCGATCAACGGCATCGGCCCGGACCCGGCCTTCGGCCAGATCGCCTGCAAACAGGGCCGCACGACCGGCAATTCGTGCGGCGTCACCTGGGGGATGGGCCAGGATCCGGGCACCATCGTCATGCAGGTCTGTGGGCAGCCGGGCGACTCCGGGGCGCCGGTGACGGTCAACAACCTGCTGGTCGGGATGATTCACGGAGCCTTCAGCGACAGCCTGCCGACGTGCATCATCAAATACATCCCGCTGCACACCCCGGCGGTGGTGATGTCGTTCAACGCGATCCTGGCCGACATCAACGCCAAACACCGGACCGGCGCGGGGTTCGTGCCGGTACCGGCGTGAATCACCCGCCCGGCTTTCCGGCCTTGATCGCGTCGAACACGCCGGGATCCAGCAGGGTCGACGTGTCACCCAGGTCACGGTTCTCGGCGACGTCGCGCAACAGCCGGCGCATGATCTTGCCGCTGCGGGTCTTGGGCAGTTCGGGCACCACGTGGACCTCGCGCGGCCGGGCGATGGGTGAGATTTCGCGGGACACCTCCACGCGCAACTCGTCGACGATCCCTTGATGTCCCCCGTGCGCGTCGTAGTCGGCACACAAGACGACGAACGCGCAGATGGCCTGCCCGGTGGTTTCGTCGGTCATCCCGACCACGGCCGCCTCGGCCACCGCGACGTGGCCGACCAGCGCCGACTCCACCTCGGCCGTCGAGAGTCGATGCCCCGACACGTTCATCACGTCGTCGATGCGGCCCACCACCCAGATATCGCCGTCGGCGTCGTAATAGGCGCTGTCGCCGGCGAAGTACCAGCCCTGCTCGGCGAACCTGGACCAGTAGGTCTCGACGTACCGTTCCGGGTCGCCCCAGATGCCGCGCAGCATGGACGGCCACGGCTGGTCCAGGACCAGGTAGCCGCTGACGTGCTCGCCCCCTTTGCTGCCGGTGGGGAGTTGATTGCCGTGGTCGTCGACGATCTTGGCCGAGACGCCCGGCAACGGTGTCATCGCCGAACCCGGTTTGGCCGCAGCGACTCCCGGTAGCGGGGAGATCATCGCGGCACCGGTTTCGGTCTGCCACCAGGTGTCCACGATCGGGGCGCGGTCCGCGCCGATCACCTTGCGGTACCAGCGCCACGCTTCGGGGTTGATCG
This sequence comes from Mycobacterium malmoense, assembly GCF_019645855.1. NCBI lineage: Bacteria > Bacillati > Actinomycetota > Actinomycetes > Mycobacteriales > Mycobacteriaceae > Mycobacterium > Mycobacterium malmoense. Next base: position 5,009,811 of record NZ_CP080999.1, on the reverse strand, counting down.
GTTCGCCCACCGATCCCAGCAGCCGCAGGCTGGACAGGTCGTGCGCGTCGGGGATCTCGCGTCCCCATTTCATGAACGTCCGGATGAGCGTGGGCGCGGTGTAATAGATTGTCACGCCGTATTTTTCGATGATCTCGAAATGCCGGTGCTGGGTGGGCGTGTCGGGCGTGCCTTCGTAGAGAACCTCGGTGGCGCCGTTGGACAGCGGACCGTAGACGCCGTAGGTGTGTCCGGTGACCCAGCCGATGTCGGCGGTGCACCAGAACACGTCTTTCTCGGGCTTGATGTCGAAGATGTAGTGGTGCGTGTAGGAGGCCTGGGTCAGGTAGCCGCCGCTGGTGTGCACGATGCCCTTGGGCTTGCCGGTGGTGCCCGAGGTGTAGAGCAGGAACAACGGCTGCTCGGCGGCGAACGGCTCCGGGATGTGTTCGGCGGACGCGGAGTCGACGACCTCGTGCCACCACAGGTCGCGGTCGTCGTTCCAGGACACGTCAATCCCGGTGCGCCGCACCACCACAACGTGCTCGACGGGGCTATCGGAATCCGAGACGGCCTCGTCGGCGGCGTCCTTCAGCGGCGCCGGCTTGCCGCGGCGGAACTGCCCGTCGCTGGTGATCAGCAGCTTGGCCTGGGCATCGGCGATCCGGGCTTGCAATGCCTTCGCGGTGAAGCCGGCGAACACGACGCTGTGCATGATGCCCAGCCGCGCGCAGGCGAGCATCGCGATCACGGCCTCGGGGATCAACGGCAGGTAGATGGCGACCCGGTCGCCGGCGACCAGGCCGAGGCCGGTCAGCGCGTTGGCCGCCTTGCACACTTCGGTCTGCAGATCGGAATAGGTCAGGCTGCGGCTGTCGCCCGGCTCGCCCTCCCAGTGAATGGCGACCCGATCCCCATGGCCGGCCTCCACCTGGCGGTCCACGCAGTTGTAGGCGACGTTGAGCTTGCCGTCGGCGAACCACGTGGCGAACGGCACCCGCGACCAGTCCAGGACCTCGGTGAACGGCGTCGCCCAGGACAGCCGATTGGCCTGCTTGGCCCAAAAACCCAGCCGGTCCGCCTCGGCGTCGCGGTACAGCTCCTCGCCGGCGTTGGCATGCTCGGCGAATCGTGGCGGCGGCGGATACGAAGCCGGATAGGAAGCCGGGCCTTCGGCGTGCGTGGCGGTCACTGGCGTCTCTCCTGTGTCGAGGCTCGTCAACCGTCAGTGAGCCTAACCGGCAAAGGGAAAAGCCGCTCTTCAAACCGGGGTCGCGCTCGTCAAACGGGGGGCCAAAAGCGCCCGCATAGCGGATAATCACCGGTGTGCCGGGACCGCATGGGCGGCGCGCGCGCCGACTAGTCCCCAGCCTTGCCGCGGCCGCAACGAGTTACGCGGCCGCCACCGCGCTGGGGCCACCCGCATGGGCCGCACCGGCCGATACCACCGACCAGCCGACGCCATGCTGGTCGGACCAGATCGCCGTGGCCGCCTCCCCGGCCCAGGGCGCCGTGGGCCACCGCGCGCTGAACCTGATCTTCACCCTCGCCGGGGGTGCGGACCCGTGCACGCTGACCGGTTTTCCGGGCGTCGACTCGGGCGCCGGCGGGCCGCTCGTTCACGCCCAGCCCACGCTGCGCGGATACATGGGCGGACTGCCGGCCGGCGTCGACGTGCCGCCCACCGTCACGCTGTCGCTATCGACGCAGGGGCAGGCGGTCGTGGAGGGCATGGCCATCGACGACAGCGGCAAGCTGTGCCCCACCTACACCGAACTGCTCGTCAACCCTCCCGACACCACCGACGTGGTCACCGTGCCGGCCACCATCGACGCCTGCCTGCTCGAGGTCCACCCCGTGACCGTGGGCTGACGAAGCCCGGCAAGGCCGGCGCGGCCGCAGGCCCTAGGGTCGCTGTCATGTGTCGGATGCGGGCCGCGCTGGCCGTCCTCGCGGCCGGAATGCTGGTGGCCGCGTCGCTGGCCGGTTGTGGCGGCGGCGTCTTGAGCCCCGACCTGGTGCTGGTCAACGGCGGCGAACCGCCCTACCCGCTGATCCCGACCAGCACCAACGACAGCAACGGCGGCCGGATCATCGATCGGCTCTTCGCCGGCCTCATGTCCTACGACGCCGCCGGAAACCCTTCGAAGGAGGTCGCCCAGTCGATCGACACCACCGACAACGTCAACTACCGCATCACGCTCAAGCCGGGTTGGAAGTTCACCGACGGCTCGCCGGTGACGGCGCACTCGTTCGTCGACGCGTGGAACTATGGGGCCTTGAGCACCAATGCCCAACTGCAGCAAAGCTTTTTCGGCCCGATCGACGGGTTCGACGAGGTTTCCGGCGTGACAAGCGACGGAAAGCCGGGGGCGACCACCATGTCCGGGCTGCGGGTGGTCAACGATCTCGAGTTCACCGTGCGGCTCAAGGCGCCGACAATCGACTTCGTCTTGCGACTGGGCCACAGCGCTTTCTATCCGCTCCCGGACGCCGCGTTTCGCGACATGGCGGCGTTCGGCCGCAACCCCGTCGGCAACGGGCCGTACAAGCTCGCCGACAGCCCGGACGGGCCGGCCTGGGAACACAACGTCAAGATCGATCTGCGGCCCAATCCGGACTACCGGGGCAACCGCAAGCCCCGCAACAGAGGCCTGAGGTTCGAGTTCTACGCCAACCTGGACACCGCCTACGCCGACCTGCTGTCGGGCAATCTCGATGTGCTGGACACGATTCCGCCGAGTGCGCTGCCGGTCTACAAGCGCGACTTGGGCGATAACGTCACCAGCGGCCCCGTGGCGGTCGAACACAGCCTCGATACGCCGCTGCGGCTGCCGCACTTCGGCGGCGAGGAAGGCCGGCTGCGCCGGCTCGCGCTGTCGGCCGCGGTCAACCGCCCGCAAATCTGTAAGCAGATCTTCATGGGCACCCGCACCCCGTCGCGGGATTTCACCGCCCGGTCGTTGCCGGGCTTCGATCCCGACCTGCCGGGCAACGACGTGCTGAACTTCGATCCCGGTCGCGCGCGGCAACTTTGGGCGCAGGCCAACGCGATCTCCGCGTGGAGCGGCCGGTACACCATCGCCTACAACGCCGACGCCGGAAACCAGGAATGGGTGGACGCGGTGGCCAACAGCATCAAGAACGTTCTGGGCATCGACGCGGTCGGCGCGCCGCAGCCCACCTTCGCCGGATTTCGCACCCAGATCACCAACCACACCATCTCGACCGCGTTTCGCGCCGCCTGGCAGGGGGACTACCCGTCCATGATCGAGTTCCTCGCCCCGCTGTTCGCCACCGGGGCGGGTTCCAACGACGTCGGCTACTCCGATCGCGAGTTCGACGCGGCGCTGGTGGCCGCCGAGGCCGCGCCCACCCTGCCGCAGTCCGACGCCCTGGTCAACGCCGCACAGCGAATCCTGTTCCGCGACATGCCCGTTGTTCCGCTCTGGGACAACGTCGGCGTGGTGGGGTGGTCCACACAGGTCGAAAACGTGCATGTCACCTGGAACGGCCTGCCCGACTACGAGAACATTGTGAAGGTCTGACATGGGCTGGTACATCGTGCGCCGAATCGCCATTATGGTGCCGGTTTTCCTCGGCGCCACGCTGCTGATCTACGGGATGGTGTTCCTGTTACCCGGTGATCCGGTGGCGGCGATGGCGGGGGACCGTCCGCTGACGCCCGCGGTGGCCGCGGCGCTGCGTGCCCGTTACCACCTCGACGATCCCTTCCTGCTGCAGTACCTGCGCTATCTGGGTGGCGTCCTGCACGGCGATCTGGGCCGCTCCTATTCCGGGCTGCCGGTCAGTGCGGTTCTGGCGCACGCGTTTCCGGTGACGCTGCGGCTGGCGCTGATCGCGGTCGCGGTGGAAGCGGTGCTGGGGATCGGATTCGGCGTGGTCGCCGGCCTGCGTGAGGGCGGAATCTTTGATTCCACGGTGCTGCTCGCCGGCCTTGTCATCATCGCGATCCCGATATTCGTCCTGGGCTTCCTGGCGCAGTTCGTGTTCGGCGTCCGGATGGGAATCGCGCCCGTCACGGTGGGCGACCGGGCGACCTTTTCGCGGCTGCTGCTGCCCGGGATCGTCTTGGGCTCGGTGTCATTCGCGTATGTGGTGCGCCTGACCCGATCAGCGGTGGCCGCGAACGCGCACGCCGACTATGTGCGCACCGCGACGGCCAAGGGACTGTCGCGACCGCGAGTGGTGACGGTGCACATCCTGCGCAACTCGCTGATCCCGGTGGTGACCTTCCTGGGCGCCGACCTGGGGTCGCTGATGGGTGGAGCCATCGTGACCGAGGGCATTTTCAACATCCACGGCGTCGGCGGCGTGTTGTTCCAGGCCGTCACCAGGCAGGAGGCGCCGACGGTGGTGTCCGTCGTGACGGTGCTGGTGCTGATCTATCTGGTGGCCAACCTGGTCGTGGACTTGTTCTACGCCGCCCTTGACCCCCGGATCCGTTATGGCTGAGCACATTCCGGGTCGCCACGGCTTTTGGCGGGACGCCTGGCGCGAACTGCGCCGGCGCCCGAAGTTCGTCGTCGCCGCCGCGCTGATTCTGTTCATTGTCGTGGTCGCGGTGTTCCCGGCGTGGTTCACCGGAATCGATCCCGGCTATGCCGATCCCAGCCAGAGCCTGCTTCCGCCGTCGGCCGCGCACTGGTTCGGCACCGATCTGCAGGGCCACGACATCTACGCGCGCACCGTCTATGGCGCCCGCGCCTCGGTCAGCGTGGGGCTGGGGGCCACCCTGCTCGCGTTCGTCGTCGGCGGGGCGCTGGGCGCGCTGGCCGGCTTCTACGGGGGCTGGGTCGACGCGCTGGTCTCACGGGTCACCGACGTGTTCTTCGGGTTGCCCCTGCTGCTGGCGGCCATCGTGCTGATGGGTGTCCTGCACCACCGCAGGGTGTGGACGGTGATCGTCATCCTGGCCCTGTTCGGCTGGCCACAGGTTGCCAGGGTCGCTCGCGGCGCGGTGCTCGAGGTGCGCGGCAGCGATTACGTGCTTGCGGCGAAGGCGTTGGGGCTGAGTGACTTCCAGATCCTGCTTCGGCATGCGCTGCCCAACGCGTTGGGCCCGGTGTTCGCGGTGGCCACGCTGGCCTTCGGCGTGTTCATCGTGACCGAGGCCTCCCTGTCGTACCTCGGCGTGGGGCTGCCGGCGTCGGTGGTGTCCTGGGGTGGCGACATCAGCCTGGCGCAGAGCCGGCTGCGGTCGGGCTCGCCGATACTGTTCTATCCGGCCGGCGCGCTGGCGATTACGGTGCTGGCCTTCATGATGATGGGTGACGCTTTGCGGGACGCCCTGGATCCGGCCTCGCGGGCGTGGCGCGCATGAACCGCACCGGCGAGGCACCGCTGCTGTCGGTCGAGGGGCTGGAGGTCAGGTTCGGCGATCACGCCCCGGCGGTTCGGGGCGTGGATCTGGTCGTGCGGCGTGGTCAGACCGTCGCGGTGGTGGGCGAATCGGGGTCGGGGAAGTCGACCACCGCCGCCGCGATTCTCGGGCTACTTCCGCCCGGAGGCCGAATCACGGCCGGCCGCATCGTTTTCGACGGGCGCGACATCACCGGTGCCGACCGTCGGCTGCTGCGGTCGGTCAGGGGCCGCTTGATCGGCTATGTGCCCCAAGATCCGATGACCAACCTCAACCCGGTCTGGAAGGTCGGCTTCCAGGTCCGGGAAGCGTTGCGGGCCAACACCGATGGCCGCGAGGCGCGGCGGCGTGCGGTGCGGCTGCTCGCCGAGGCGGGCATGCCGGATCCGGTGGAACACGCCGGCCGGTACCCGCATCAGCTGTCCGGCGGCATGTGTCAACGCGCGCTGATCGCCATCGGTCTGGCGGGCCGCCCGAAGCTGCTCATCGCCGACGAGCCGACGTCCGCGCTGGACGTCACGGTGCAGCGGCAGGTGCTCGACTATCTGCAGCGGCTCACCGACGAACTGGGCACCGCGCTGCTGTTGATCACCCACGACCTGGCGTTGGCCGCCGAACGCGCGGAGTCCGTGGTCGTCGTCCACCGCGGCGTGGTGGTGGAATCCGGTGCGGCGCAGTCGATCCTGCGGGAGCCGCAACACGAATACACGCGGCGGTTGGTGGCCGCCGTCCCGTCGCTGGCGGTCGGCAGCTCAGCCCCAGCCCGGCAGCGCACCCCGCACGAACGCGTCGAGGAGATTCTCGTCGCCTCGGAGCTGACCAAGATCTACCGGCGATCGCGCGGGGCGCCGTGGCGACGCACGGACTTCTGCGCCGTCGACGCCGTGTCGTTTCGGCTGCGCAGGGCCGCCACCCTGGCCATCGCCGGAGAGTCGGGCTCGGGGAAATCGACCCTGGCGCGGATGGCGCTCGGTCTGCTGCAACCGACGTCGGGCACCGTGGTTTTCGACGGCGCCGAAATCGGTGACGCATTGAACCGGGACCGGGTCTTGGCCTTTCGCCGGCGGATACAACCGGTGTTCCAAAACCCTTACAGCAGTCTGGATCCCATGTACTCGGTGTTTCGTGCCATCGAGGAACCGTTGCGAATCCACCGGGTCGGTGACCGCAGGCAGCGCGAGCGGGCGGTGCGCGAGCTCGTCGACCAGGTGGCGCTGCCGTCGTCGGTGTTGGGCCGGCTGCCCCGGGAGCTGTCGGGTGGCCAGCGGCAACGGGTCGCCATCGCCCGGGCGCTGGCGCTGCGGCCCGAGGTGCTGGTGTGCGACGAGGCGGTCTCGGCGCTCGACGTCCTGGTGCAGGCGCAGATATTGGACCTGCTGGCCGAACTGCAGGCCGAGCTGGGCCTGGCCTACCTGTTCATCAGCCATGACCTGGCGGTGATCCGGCAGATCGCCGACGACGTGCTGGTGATGCGCGCCGGCCGGGTGGTGGAGCAGGCGCCCACCAAGGAACTGTTCACCCGGCCCCGCCACGAGTACACCCGTCAGTTGTTGGAGGCCATTCCGGGCGCCCCGTTCCCTCCGGGATAGGTTGGCAACCTGTGACGGCTGACCCGCTGGCCCCGTTGATGGAGCTGCCCGGCGTTGCCGAGGCCAGCGACCGGGCCCGCGACGCGCTGGGGCGGGCCCACCGCCACCGGGCCAACCTGCGGGGCTGGCCGGTGACCGCCGCCGAAGCCGCGCTGCGGGCGGCGCGCGCCTCCTCGGTGCTCGACGGCGGCCCGGTCCGGCTGGACGATCCGGCGGAGGCCGGCCCGTTCAGTGATCCGGTGTTCGGCGGGGCGCTGCGGGTGGCCCAGGCGCTGGAGGGCGGCGGTGGACCCCTGGTCGGTGTCTGGCGGCGGGCACCCCTGCAGGCGCTGGCCCGTCTGCACATGCTGGCGGCGGCCGACCAGGTCGATGACGAGCGGCTGGGCCGCCCGCGCGCCGATGCCGAGGTTGGGCCGCGGCTGGAGCTGCTGGCGGGGTTGGTGACCGGCGGCACCCGCGCGCCGGCACCGGTGGTGGCCGCCGTCGCGCACGGAGAACTGTTGACGCTCAAGCCGTTTGGCAGTGCGGACGGCGTGGTGGCCCGCGCGGTGTCGCGGTTGGTGACGATCACCAGCGGATTGGATCCACACGGATTGGGTGTGCCCGAGGTGATTTGGATGCGCCAGCCGGAGGACTATCGCAATGCCGCGCGCGGATTCGCCGACGGCACGCCGGCCGGGCTGGGCGCCTGGCTGGTGCTGTGCTGCCGGGCAATGCAAGCCGGCGCGCGGGAGGCGTTGTCGATCGCCGACTCGCTGTCGGGTCGTTAGCCAAATCGGTAGCCAACGGACCTCGAAATGGCGTCGGAGAATGTGTCCGGCAAATGCAGAGCGGGCGGCGTTCCGAATATTCGGTCCGCCGCCCGCTAGCACGGAACTCGGTTACCAAGCGTGCATCTTTGGGTTGCGTGGGTTGGCCTCGGCGATCTTGCGGCGCTTCCGGCTGCGACCCCACCCAAGGAGCCGCCAACACCTTCTGCTTTTCGCAATTACGCAGGCCCGCAACACTTCTGCCATTATCGCGGCTATGACTCCGCGTGGGTGCCGGGTGCCGTGCTGGGCGCCCGGATCGGGAGATCGAACCTTCTCTTCCGGACCGATCTAGGCCTCACCGGGCTTCCGTGGTTCCTTTGTACTACTTGGTCCTTAGCACAGCAAGGCCCAATTCTGTGAATGTTGCGAAGCGGCACCGGATTGCGCGCTCAACGCGTTTGCTGACGGCGGGGCTCGGCCGGGCTAGAACGCGAAGCGGCGCAACAGCGAGTAGGTGACTGCGCCGGCGGCGAGCGCGGTGACGCCCACCGCGGCGGTGGTCGCGATCGCGGCACCCGACGGCGCCGGAATCCGGTCGCGCAGCAACACCGGCCGGGAGAACACCAACACCGGCCAGCCGCGCTCGGCGGCTTCCCTGCGCAAGCCGCGGTCCGGATTGACCACACTGGGGTGGCCGACGGCGTCGAGCATCGGCAGGTCGGTGATCGAGTCGGAGTAGGCGTAGCAGTGTTCCAGCGGGTAGCCCTCGCGGGCGGCCAACTCGCGGATCGCGTGCACCTTGCCCTCGCCGTAGCAATAGAACGCGACATCCCCGGTGTACTTGCCGTCCTCGACGACCATTCGGGTCGCCATCGCGTGGGTGGCGCCCAGCGCCCGGGCGATCGGCGCGACGATCTCTTCCCCGGACGCCGAGACCACCACGACGTCGCGGCCGCACAGCTTGTGGGCGGCGATGAGGTCCGCGGCTTCGGCGAACACCAGCGGTGTCACGATGTCGTGCAGCGTTTCGTTGACGATCGACTTGACCTGTTCGACGTCCCAGCCGGTGCACATGTTGGTCATGTGGGTGCGCATCCGGTCCATCTGGTCATGATCGGCGCCGGAGAGCAGATAGATGAACTGGGCGTAGCTGGACTTCAGCACGGCGCGGCGGTTGAGCAGTCCCTGATTGAAGAACGGTTTGCTGAACGCCAGCGTGCTGGACTTGGCGATGATCGTCTTGTCCAGGTCGAAGAAGGCGGCGGTGCGGGCGCGGGAAGCGGTGGTTGCAGCGGTCGCCGGTGAGGTTTGCTGCTGCGCGGCCGAGTCGAAGACGGTCACCGCCCCAGCATAGGTCGGCGGTCCAACGGCGCCGCCACGTTGCGCCCAAAACGGCGGCTCAGCGCCGGTGCGACGGGCGTGACCAGCGGTGTTTTTGCGGCTCAACGTGTTTTTTCGATATCACGACTACTTGCGTAAATCCGGACTGTCATGTGTATAGTAAGCAGTACTCGGCCTGAGCCGAGGGTGTATCAGCCCGACCCCCCGGGGCTGATGCACGACGACCCTCGCCTCCTCCCCCCCTGGCGGGGGTCGTCCCTTTTGCGGGGTAAATATCTCTCCCGCGGCAAGGCCTTTCGCCCACCCGCCGCGCGTTGCGGGAGACGTGTCATTCGTGCGCTGAGTCGACGCCGGCCGTCCCGTTTGTGCACACTCGCGTCTCTATCCACAAATCCGGCTTTGGGACTGGTGTCCCATCGTCGGCGGCCCGCAAGGTGGGTGGGTGACTAGCACCACCGGCACCGCGGCGGCGGGTTCCTCGGGCGTGTTGGCGGTGTTGACCGATCCCGAATTGCGCGACGAGTTGGACCGGGTGGCCGCGGCCGTCGGCCTTCGGGTGGTCCGCGCCGGCGGCGCATCCCCGGTGAGCCGCAAGACCTGGTCGGCGGCCGCGGCGGTGGTGCTGGACGAGGCGGCGGCGGATCGATGTGGGCAGGCGGGGATGCCGCAGCGCGCGCACGTCAGCGTGCTGAGCGCCGGCGAACCCGCGACGGGGACCTGGGCGGCGGCCGTCGCGGTCGGCGCTCAACGTGTCCTGCGGCTGCCCGAGCAAGAGAATGAATTGATCCGCGAGCTCGGCGAAGCCAGTGAATCGGCGCGCGACGACGGGCCGCGTGGCGCGGTCGTCGCCGTCATCGGAGGCTGTGGCGGGGCCGGCGCATCCACGCTCGCGGTCGCCCTCGCGCAGGGCGCCGCCGACGCGCTCTTGGTGGACCTCGACCCGTGGGGCGGCGGCATCGATCTGCTGGTGGGCGGCGAGAACACACCGGGCCTGCGTTGGCCCGACTTGGCGCTGCAGGGCGGACGGCTCAACTGGCCTGCCGTGCGCGAGGCGCTGCCGCGGCACCGCGGAATCAGCCTGCTGTCCGGCACCCGGCGCGGCTACGAAGTGGGCGGCGCGCCGGTCGACGCCGTAGTCGATGCCGGGCGCCGTGGGGGAGTCGCCGTCGTCTGCGACCTGCCCCGTCGCCTCACCGATGCGACGCAAGCCGCGCTGGATGCCGCCGATCTCGTCGTCGTGGTCAGCCGGTGCGACGTGCGGGCGTGCGCGGCGACCGCGGCGATGGCTTCGGTGCTGGCCGCGATCAATCCCAACCTCGGGCTGGTCGTGCGGGGTCCGTCGCCGGGGGGATTGCGGGCGGCCGAGGTCGCCGACATCACCGGCCTGCCGCTGCTGGCGTCGGTGAAAGCCCAACCGCAGCTGGCCGAGCAGTTGGAACGCGGTGGCCTGCGGTTGGGACGGCGATCCGCGCTCGCGGTGGCGGCTCGGCGGGTGCTTGCCGTGCTGCCGCGTGCGGGGTCGGTGCGGAACGGGAGGGCGGCGTGAGCGGCTCGCTGATTGAACGGGTGCGCGAGCGGTTGGCCTCCGAATCCGCCCCGCTGGGGTCGCCTTTGGGGCCCCCTCTAGAGCCCGGAGTGGTGGCCGCCGCGATCCGGGCCGAGTCCGGCGGGGTGCTCGGCGATACCGAGGTCCTCGCCAATCTTCGGGTGCTCCAGACCGAACTGACCGGCGCCGGCATCCTCGAACCGTTGCTGTGCGCGGACGGCACCACCGACGTCTTGGTCACCGCACCCGATGCGGTGTGGGTTGACGACGGAAAAGGGTTGCGGCGCAGCAGAATTCGCTTTGCCGACGAAGCGGCGGTGCGGCGGCTGGCGCAGCGGCTGGCGTTGGCCGCCGGCCGGCGTCTCGACGACGCGCAGCCGTGGGTGGACGGCCAGCTGACCGGCGTGGGCGCCGGCGGGTTCGCGGTGCGGCTGCACGCGGTGTTGCCGCCGGTGGCGGCCGGGGGCACCTGCATCTCGCTGCGGATATTGCGGCCGGCCACTCAGGATCTGGCGGCGCTGATCGCGGCCGGCGCGATCGATCCCCGGGCCGCCGCACTGGTTTCCGACGTCATCGCCGCCCGGTTGGCCTTCCTGGTGTGCGGGGGCACCGGGGCCGGGAAAACCACCTTGCTGGCCGCGATGCTGGGCGCCGTGCCGCCCACGGAACGGATCGTGTGCGTCGAGGACGCCGCCGAGCTGGCGCCCCGGCATCCGCATCTGGTCAAGCTGGTCGCGCGGTGCGCCAACATCGAAGGCGTCGGCGAGGTTCCGGTGCGCCAACTCGTCCGGCAGGCCTTGCGGATGCGGCCCGACCGCATCGTGGTCGGCGAGGTCAGGGGCGCCGAAGTGGTCGACCTGCTGGCGGCGCTGAACACCGGTCACGACGGCGGCGCGGGCACGGTGCACGCCAACAGTCCTGGCGAGGTTCCCGCCCGGCTGGAGGCGTTGGGTGCGCTGGGCGGTCTCGATCGGGCCGCGCTGCACAGTCAGCTCGCCGCGGCGGTTCAGGTGCTGCTGCACGTCGCGCGGGATCGAACCGGCCGGCGCCGGCTGGCCGAGATCGCCGTGCTGCGCCGAATCGAGGGAGAGGTCCGGGCCGTCACGGTGTGGCGGGCGGACCACGGGATGACCGACGACGCGGACGATCTGCAACGCTTGCTGCGAAGCCGGATGTCGGCATGACCGGCATTACGGTTGCCGCCTCGGCGTTATCGCTTGCGTTGGTGGTGTTTCCGTCGTCGCCGCGGCGCCGGCTCATGCCGGCGGCTCGCGCCCGCCGGCGGGTCACGGTTCCGGCGGGCGGGGCCGGCTGCATCGCCGGGTGCGCCGTCGTGGCCGCGGCGGTGCTGTCGCCGCTGACGACGGTCCTCGCCATCGCGGTGGTGGGCGCGACCGCGGCCCTGCGTTACCGTCACCGCCGTCGGATCCGGCGCGCGATGCGGGAGGGTCGAACGTTGGAAACCGCGCTCGACGTGCTGGTCGGCGAGTTGCGAGTGGGCTCTCATCCGGTGCGCGCGTTTGGCGTCGCCGCCGATGAAACCGTTGGCGCGGTTGCCGCGTCGTTGCGCGCCGTCGCGGCGCGGGCCAGGTTGGGTGCCGACGTCACGTCCGGCCTGAGCGCCGCGGCGGGATCGTCGGCCCTACCCGCGCACTGGGATCGGCTTGCGGTGTGCTGGCGGCTGGCCAGCGACCACGGGCTGGCGATAGCCACCCTGATGCGGGCCGCGCAGCGTGACATTGCTGAGCGGCAACGGTTTTCGGCGCGGGTGTCATCGAGCCTGGCCGGGGCGCGCGCCAGCGCGGCGATACTGGCGGGCCTGCCGATCCTCGGCGTGCTGCTGGGCCAGCTGATCGGGGCCCGACCGCTGAGTTTCTTGCTGGGCGGGCACGCGGGCGGATGGCTCTTGGTTGTCGGATCGACGCTGGCCTGCGCCGGGCTGTTGTGGTCGGACCGCCTCACCGATCGGCTCGAGGCATGAGCACAGCGGCGGTGTTGTTGGCCGCGGCATTGTGGATCGGCCCCGGCCCGTCGGTGGTGCGGGCGCGCGCCGGGATACCGACCCGGGCGCGTCGGCTGCGCCGGGGGCCGCTACGAAGACCCGGGCCGGATCCGCTGGCGGTCGCGTCCAGCCTCGACGTGCTGGCCGTGTGCCTGGAAGCGGGCATGGCGGTGTCGACGGCCGCGGCGGCGGTCGCCCCGTCCGCGCCCCCGAAGCTGGCCCGGGTGTTGCGCCGCGCCGCCGATCTGCTGGCGCTGGGCGCCGATCCCGCTGTCGCATGGTCGATTTCGCCGGATCGGCCGGCCAGCGCGGTCGACCCGCAGATCGACGCGCTGCTGCGATTGGCACGGCGCTCGGCGTGTTCGGGCGCGGCGTTGGCCGGCGGCGTCGCCGAATTGGCCGGCCAATCCCGTCACGACGCCGCACACGCGGCCACCGCGGCCGCCGAGCGGGCCGGGGTTCTGATCGCCGGACCGCTCGGACTGTGCTTTTTGCCGGCGTTCGTATGCCTGGGCATCGTTCCGGTGGTCGCCGGGTTGGCCCGTGATGTCCTGCAGTCAGGCCTGCTATGAAACGAAGGGAAAGCACTGATGATCAACCTGTTCCGCACATTCCTGGCGCGCGTGGCCGTGTTGGCGACCGACGAGTCGGGCATGTCCACGGTCGAGTACGCCATCGGCACGATCGCGGCGGCCGCCTTCGGAGCGATCCTTTACACCGTCGTCACCGGCGATTCCATCGTGTCGGCGCTGACCAAGATCATCGGTCGCGCGCTCAACACCAAGGTTTAGCCGGCTGTGCGGGTGCCAGCACCGTCGAGGCGGCGCTGGCGATCGCCGCGCTGGTCGTCGTGCTGGTGTTGTGCCTGGCCGGTGTCACCGCGGTGTCGATGCAGGTGCGCTGCGTCGACGCCGCCCGCGAGGCCGCCCGACTGGCCGCGCGGGGCGACGAGCGTTCGGCGGTCGACGCCGCTCGGCGCATCGCGCCCGCGGGGGCACGGATCCAGGTGCATCGGGACGGCGACTTCCTGGTGGCCACGGTGGTCGCACGCTCAAAACTGCTGCCCACGTTGGATATTGCGGCCAAAGCGGTCTCGGTGGCCGAGCCGGGATGACCGCGGCTCGACCACCGTGGTCGCGGCCACGATGGTCGTGGTGCTGCTGTGCGTCACCGGCGCCGGCGCCTACGTCGGCTCGGTGGTGGTGGCGCGCCACCGCGCCCAGGCCGCGGCCGACCTGGCCGCGTTGGCCGCCGCCACCCGGCTCCCGTCCGGAGCGGGGGCGGCCTGCGCCGGCGCGACGGCCGTGGCCCGCGCGATGCGGGTCGACGACGCCCGGTGTGAGGTGGACGATCTCGATGTCGTCGTCACCGTCCGGGTGGCCGTCGCCGTCGCCGGCGCGGCGCGGGCCGCGGCGCGCGCGGGGCCGGTAGGCGCGGGCGGTTAGGCCGTATCGGCCGGGGATTTCGGCAGGCCCGCGGCGGCGAGTTCGTCATCGGTCGGCAATCGCAGCGACACCAGTCCGGCGAAGGTGTCCGGCTCGAGTTCCACCCTGTTGACCGTGACATGCACCGGCACCCAATCCACGTCGCGGCCCCGCATTCGCAGCACCCGGCTGGTGGCGCCGTTGGCGAATTCCTTTGTCATGGAGGACATCAGGCGCTCGTCTTCGGGATGAACCGTGGGCCTGTGGGTCTCACCGCCCCGCCAGTCGTAGAAGGTGCAGGGCTCATCGAGCCATTTCAGCAGGGTCCAACTCGTGAGGTCGACCAGCGCCCGGTGAACCCCGGCCTGTGCCAGCCCGTGCAGGATCCGCTGCGCCAGGTCGTCCGTCGACACCGGCGGGCCCTTCAGTTCCGCGCGCCAGTTCATCGCCCGCGCGACCAGGTGGTCGCGGCCGTCCGCGCCCGGCTCCAAAGCGGTACGCGCGACGAAACCTATCCGGATGGGATCGCCCCGCCAATCGGTCAGATCCCATGTGCTGCAAATAGTTTGGTCAGGCTTGGCCCTGACCGCCATGGCAAGCACCTTGGTCTCGTTCGGATTGAGTTTGCGCGACGGGAGGTCTTCGGCGAAGGCCCTGCCGAAGGTGACCTCGACGTCGGGATTCTTCCCGCTGTTGGCCAGCGACTCCCGGGTGTCGGTGGCCACGCCAAAGGTCAGGTCCCACTTCAGCGGACCGGGGGCCGGCCGCTCCGACGGCTCGGCGTCGGCCGGGCCGGTCCACACGTGCACACCGTGGACACGGCCGTCGGACATCACCACCGGTTCGGTGCGGATAACTCGGTCGCGCTTGGTGGTGATGCTGGTCAGGCTCTGGCCGGTCTGCACCGTCTCGGCGATCGCGGTACGGACCGCGGCGAGATGGGGACTGCGGCGCAGGAACGTCGTGATCGGAACGAGGTTTTTGAGTTGCCTCCCCTGCGCCACCACGGCGGGCTCGCCCCCCAGCGTCTCCACGAGCAGCCAGTCGTGGGCCATGCAGCCGATTTTACGGGGCGCGAGGCCCCTCGTTCACGCGCCGGTAAGGTCAGGCCGCGCCGGGGGCGGGTGCAACGGCCTATCTGGGCGATTCGTCGCCCAATTCCGCGAGCACCAGCCGCAGCACCCGCACGGCCCCCGCCTTGTCCAATGGGTCGTTGCCGTTGCCGCACTTGGGGGACTGCACACAGGACGGGCATCCGCTCGGGCATTCGCACGCCTCGATGGCCGCGGCCGTCGCGCCCAGCCAGGTGCGGGCCCGGCGGAAGCCGCGTTCGGCGAAGCCCGCCCCACCCGGGTAGCCGTCGTAGACGAAGACGCTGGGCAGCCCGTCGGGACCGACCGCGGTGGACATGCCGCCGATGTCGCCGCGGTCGCAGCTGGCCACCAGGGGCAGCAGGCCAATGGCCGCATGTTCGGCGGCGTGTAACGACCCGGGGACGCGCTGCGCATCAATAGCATTGTGCGACAAAGCATCCGGGGTGACGGTGTACATGACCGCGGTGGTGGGCAGCACGCGTTCCGGCATGTCCAGCTCGACGAAGTCGATCACCTCCCCGGAAAGCCGGCGGCGCAGGTAACCCACCACGCGGTGGGTGACCTTGACCGGCACCAGGCCCAGGGTGACGGGACCGAACCCGCGGCGTTCACCGGTGCCGGTGACGGCGATGTCGGTGAGTTCGCGCGCGAACGTCGCGTAGCCGGGATCCTCGGCGTGGACGAACGCGATCCCGTCCTCGATGTCCAGCGAGTCGACGACATAAGTATCGCCCTGATGCAGGTACACGGCCCCCGGGTGGACCGAGGCGGGGGCCTGATCGACCCCGGCGCTGCCCAGCAGCCGCCCGGTGCCCGCCTCCACGATGACGACCTGGCCGCCCGCCGCGCCCCGAATGTCCACCGCGCCGTGCGGTTGTATGCCGGGCGCCGGAAAGTACTTGCCGCCACGGCGCCGCAGCAGCCCTTTCTCAACCAACTCGTCGACCAGACCCTCGGCGACGTCGGTGCCGGCGAAATCCCGCAGCTCGGCCTCGTCGAGCGGCAGCTCGGTTGCGGCACACAGCAGTTGGGGACCCAGAAGGTGGGGGTTGGCCGGATCGATCACCACCCGCTCGACGGGCTTGTCCAGCAGCGCGGCGGGGTTGTGGACCAGATACGTGTCCAGCGGATCGTCGCGGGCGATCAGCACGACCAGCGCGCCCTGCCCGCGCCGGCCCGACCGGCCGGCCTGCTGCCAGAACGAGGCGACCGTTCCGGGGAAACCGGCGAGCACCACCGCGTCCAGCCCGGCGATGTCGACGCCCAACTCCAGGGCATTGGTGGTGGCCAGGCCGCGCAGCCGGCCCTCGGCCAGGGCGCGCTCCAGCGCGGTGCGGTCTTCGGCGAGATACCCGGCCCGATACGACGCCACCGTGCCCGACAGCTCCGGGGCGATGTCGTCCAGCCGCGCCTGCGCGCCCAGGGCGGTCAGTTCCGCGGCGCGACGCGACCGGACGAACGTCAGGGTCTGCGCTCCCTCGGCGATCAGGTCGGCCATCACGCGCGCCGCCTCGGCGCCGGCGGAGCGGCGCACCGGCGCGCCGTTCTCGCCGGTCACGTCGGCCCGCAGCGCGGGCTCCCACAACGCCACCGTCCGCGCGCCCTGCGGTGCGCCGTCTTCGGTAACCTCCTCGACCGGGAGCCCGATGAGTTCGGTGGCCGTCGCGCCCGGCGAGTCCGTCGTCGCGCTGGCGAAGATGACGGTGGGGCCAGCCGAGTAGCGCTCGCACAGCCGCAACAGCCGCCGCAGCACCATCGCCACGTTCGAGCCGAAAACACCACGGTAGTAATGACATTCGTCGACAACCACGAACCGAAGGCCGCGCAACAACGCGGCCCAGCGGGCGTGGTTGCGCAATATCGACAGATGGATCATGTCGGGATTGGAAAACAACCACCGGGAGCGTTCGCGGGCGAACCGGCGCACCTCGGCGGGGCTATCGCCGTCGTAGGCGGTGGGCGCGACGTCACGCAGCCGCGGAATCGCCGCCGTCAGCGCGTGCGCGGCGCGCAACTGGTCGTGACCGAGCGCCTTGGTCGGCGACAGGTACAGCACCCGGGCCCGCGGGTCCGTCGCCAGCGCGTTGAGGACGGGAAGTTGATAGGCCAGCGACTTGCCCGAGGCCGTGCCGGTGCTGACCACCACGTGACGGCCGGCGTGGGCCAGCTCCGCGGCCGCGGCCTGATGTGCCCACGGTCGGTCGATGCCGCGGTCGGCGAACGCGCGAACCACGTCGGGCTCGGCCCACTCCGGCCAGCTGGCCGGCCGGCCGCTGCGCGCCGGCAGCTCGGCGACGTGGCGCAGCGGATGCTCGCCCACGGCCGCACCGGCGAGCGCGGTGGCCAGCAGGTCGCTGCCGAAACTCGCCACTCACACCCTCCAAGAATCCGACTAAGGATCCGTCTAAGACGCAAGGCTGTCGCCAGCGCGACGAACATGGTTGACTGATTGCGGTCGCAGCTTCTGTGTTCGTGTCAAACTTTCGCAGGAACAACGTTGCGGCCGCGGTTCCTGCGAGGTTATCGGTCGGGTGAAGTTCCGGCGACTCTGCGAGGTATGGCGGTCGTACGCGGCCCGGGGCATCGAAACGCGATGCCCCGCACCCAGAAGAAAAGGAAAGATCGAGAGATGCCACAGGGAACTGTGAAGTGGTTCAACGCGGAGAAGGGGTTCGGATTCATTGCCCCCGAGGACGGTTCCGCGGATGTTTTTGTCCACTACACGGAGATCCAGGGTTCGGGCTTCCGCACCCTTGAAGAAAACCAGAAGGTCGAGTTCGAGATCGGCCACAGCCCTAAGGGCCCCCAGGCCACCGGAGTCCGCTCGCTCTAAGAGAAGAGCAGATTCGCCACTAAAACCCCAGAAAACCCCAGAAACCCCCTGAAAACCCAGAAACCCCCCGCGTCGCCCGCTTCACCCAGCGGTCCGGGCGGGGGGTTCTCATTTGCGGCGGGTCATTGCCGCGGCCGACACCCCCGCGCCGGACGCCTCGAGCCGCGAACCTGGCCTACTGTCGGTGGCGTGGGCCAGCTTTCCTTCTTCACAGCGGAGTCGGTGCCGCCCGCGGTCGCCGATCTTTCCGGGGTGCTGGCGGCCTCCGGTCAGATCGTCGTGGTCGGCGCCGCGGAGCTTCAGGGTGCGCGGCTGTCGGTGGTCGTGGATCGCCTCTGGCGCGCGTCGGCGCTGGCGGAGATGATCCGCGAGGCAGGCCTGGTGCCCGAGATCGGCCGCACCGACGAGGACACCCCCCTGGTGCGGACGGCGGTGACCCCCTCGTTGGTCAACCTCGCCGTCGAATGGACCCGCGGCGCGGTCAAGACGGTGCCCCCGCGGTGGCTGCCCGGGCCGCGCGAGCTGCGGGCATGGACCCTGGCGGCCGGTCACCCGGAGGGCGACCACTATCTACTGGGCCTGGATCCCCACGCGCCCGACACCCATTCCCCGCTGGCGTCGGCCCTCATGAGGGTCGGGATCGCGCCCACGTTGATCGGCACCCGGGGCGGCCGGCCGGCGCTTCGGATCAGCGGCCGTCGCAGGCTGTCGCGCCTGGTAGAGAACGTGGGGGAACCGCCGGACGGCGCCGAAGCGTTGCCGCTGTGGCCCAGGGCCTAGCGGTTCGCTAGGGCCCGTATTGTGATTGGCCGGTTTGCGCAGGCCCACCCAAGGGTGCGAAATTGTCAGTTGCCCGAAAGCGAAGGAACGCTGGCGTACCTGATTTCACCGGAATTTCAGACGTTGGCCTGTCATTCTTCCTTCCAGGGCGGTCCCGCGGTGGGGCCGGGATAAGAGATGGAGCGTAAGCGCAGTTGGCTGACCCAAAGCTAAAGGACCCCAGAAGCCCGAGCAGCGGCGGAAATGGGACCCGTCGGCGACTCGTCATCGTCGAGTCGCCGACCAAGGCGCGCAAACTGGCCGGCTACCTGGGCTCCAGGTACATCGTCGAGTCGTCGCGGGGCCACATCCGCGACCTGCCCCGCGCCGCGGCCGACGTGCCCGCGAAGTACAAGTCGGAGCCGTGGGCCAGGCTCGGGGTCAACGTCGACCATGACTTCGAGCCGCTCTACATCATCAGCCCCGACAAGAAGAGCACCGTCAGCGAACTCAAGGGTCTGCTCAAAGATGTCGACGAGCTCTATCTGGCCACCGATGGTGACCGCGAGGGCGAAGCGATCGCCTGGCACCTGCTGGAAACCCTCAAGCCCAACATCCCGGTCAAGCGGATGGTCTTCCACGAGATCACCAGGCCGGCGATCCTCGAGGCGGCCGAGCACCCCCGCGACCTGGACATCGACCTGGTCGACGCGCAGGAGACCCGGCGCATCCTGGACCGGCTGTATGGCTACGAGGTCAGCCCGGTGTTGTGGAAGAAGGTCGCGCCCAAGCTGTCGGCGGGCCGGGTCCAGTCGGTGGCCACCCGGATCATCGTGCAGCGCGAACGCGACCGCATGGCGTTTCGCAGCGCGGCGTACTGGGACATCGTCGCCCAGCTGGACGCCAGCGTGTCGGACCCGCAGGCCCAGCCGCCCACCTTCACCGCCCGGCTGACCAGCGTGGATGGCCTGCGGGTCGCCACCGGCCGTGATTTCGACTCGCTGGGTCAGCTGCGCAAAGCGGACGAGGTGGTCATCCTCGACGAGGCGAGCGTGACCGAGCTGGCGACGGGACTGCAGGGCGCGCAGCTGTCCGTGGCCTCGGTCGAGGAAAAGCCCTACACCCGGCGTCCGTACGCGCCGTTCATGACGTCGACGCTGCAACAGGAGGCCGGCCGCAAGCTGCGGTTCTCCTCCGAGCGCACGATGAGCATCGCCCAGCGGCTCTACGAGAACGGCTACATCACTTATATGCGCACCGACTCCACGACGCTGTCGGAGTCGGCGATCAACGCCGCGCGCACCCAGGCGCGTCAGCTTTACGGCGAGGAGTACGTCTCGCCGTCGCCGCGCCAGTACACCCGCAAGGTGAAGAACGCCCAGGAGGCGCACGAGGCGATCCGGCCCGCCGGCGAGGCGTTCGCCACCCCGGACGCGGTGCGCCGCGAACTCGACGGTGACGAATTCCGCCTCTACGAGCTGATCTGGCAGCGCACCGTGGCCTCGCAGATGGCCGACGCGCGCGGCACCACGCTGAGCCTGCGGATCGGCGGCAGGTCGGGGGATCGGCAGGTCGTGTTCTCCGCCAGCGGGCGCACCATCACGTTCGCCGGGTTCCTCAAGGCCTACGTGGAAACCGTGGACGAGCTGGCCGGCGGCGAGGCCGACGACGCCGAGAGCCGGCTGCCGCACCTGACCGAGGGCCAGCGGTTGGCGGCCCTCGAGCTCACCCCCGACGGCCACGCCACCAACCCACCGGCGCGCTACACCGAGGCCTCGCTGGTCAAGGCGCTCGAGGAGCTGGGCATCGGCCGCCCGTCGACGTACTCGTCGATCATCAAGACCATCCAGGACCGCGGCTACGTGTACAAGAAGGGCAGCGCCCTGGTGCCGTCGTGGGTCGCGTTCGCCGTCACCGGGCTGCTGGAGCAGCATTTCGGCCGGCTCGTCGACTACGGCTTCACCGCGGCGATGGAAGACGAGCTGGACGCGATCGCATCGGGCAACGAGCAACGCACCAACTGGCTCAACAACTTTTACTTCGGCGGCGACCACGGCGTGCCCGACTCGGTGGCCCGCTCCGGTGGCCTGAAGAAGCTCGTCGGCGTCAACCTCGAAGGCATTGACGCGCGAGAGGTCAACTCCATCAAGGTGTTTGACGACGAGCAGGGCCGCCCCGTCTATGTCCGGGTGGGCAAGAACGGGCCCTACCTGGAACGCGTGGTGGCGGGCGACGATGGCGAGCCCACGCCGCAGCGAGCCAACCTCAACGACTCGCTGACCCCGGACGAGCTGACGCTGGAGGTGGCCGAGAAGCTCTTCGCCACACCGCAAGAGGGACGCGTCTTGGGGGTGGATCCGGCAACGGGTCACGAGATCGTCGCCAAAGACGGCCGGTACGGGCCGTATGTGACCGAGATCCTGCCGGAGCCGCCGGCCGACGAGAACGCCGAACCCGTCAAGAAGGGCAAAAAAGACACCGGTCCCAAACCCAGGACCGGTTCGCTGCTGCGGAGCATGGACCTGCAAACCGTCACGCTCGAGGACGCGCTGAGGCTGCTGTCGCTGCCGCGGGTCGTCGGCGTGGACCCCGCGTCGGGCGAGGAGATCACCGCGCAGAACGGGCGCTATGGCCCATACCTGAAGCGCGGCAACGATTCTCGTTCCCTGGCGACCGAGGATCAGATGTTCGACATCACCCTCGACGAAGCGCTGAAGATCTACGCCGAGCCCAAACGCCGTGGCAGGCAAAGCGCCTCGACGCCGCCGCTGCGGGAGTTGGGGACCGATCCGGCGTCGGGCAAGCCGATGGTCATCAAGGACGGCCGATTCGGGCCGTACGTCACCGACGGCGAGACCAACGCCAGCCTGCGCAAGGGCGACGACGTGATGTCGATTACCGACGAGCGCGCCGCCGAACTGCTGGCCGACCGGCGAGCGCGGGGTCCGGTGAAGCGGTCCGCGAAGAAGACCTCTCGCAAGGCTCCGGCCAGGAAGGCCGCCGCCAAGCGTGGCGGCTAGCCGCTCATTTCGCTGGAAACCTGTTCGCTGGCAACCCCTTCAGGGGTGGCCAGATTCACCGGCCGGGCCAGCTGAGTGGGCGCCGTCCGTCCGCGCAGCTCGACGACCTCGCCGACGTCCCAGCACAACGCTTCGGCGTCCAGCGCGCCGCTGACCGCAATCGCCGACGCGAGCACGTGGCCGGCCTCGAGTTTGGCCAGCTCGGTGAGCCGGGCGGCCTCGTTGACCGGGTCGCCGATCACCGTGTACTCGAAGCGGGCCTGCGCGCCGATGTGGCCGGCGATGGCCCTGCCGGCCGACACGCCGATCCCGAACTCCGCGGAACCGATCACCGGGAGGAGCTCGTCGTGCAGCTCGCGGGCGGCGGCAAGCGCCCCGCCGGACGCGTCGGGGTGTTCGATCGGTGCGCCGAAGATCGCCAGCGCCGCGTCGCCCTGAAACTTGTTGACGAACCCGCCGTGCTTCCCGACGGTGTCCACCACCACCCGGAAGAACTCGTTGAGCAGGTGGACCACCTCGGCGGGCGGTCGCGTCGCGGCCAGCTGGGTGGAGCCGACCAGGTCCACGAACAGCACGGCCACGTCGCGCTCCTGCCCGCCCAACTCGGTGCCGCGCTCCAGGGCCCGCCGGGCCACGTCCTCGCCGACATAGCGACCGAACAGGTCACGCAGCCGCTGCCGCTCGGACAGGTCGCGCACCATGTCGTTGAAGCCGGCCTGCAGCAGGCCCAGCTCGCTGGCGTCGTAGATCTGCATGTGCGCGTTGTAATTTCCGCGCTGGACCTCGGACAGCGCCCAGCGCAGCTGACGCAGCGGGTCGGCGATCGACATGGCCACCAGCAGGGTGCTCACCAGCCCGACGCCCAACGCCGTCAATGCCAGCAGCAAGATGGGATTGAACAACTTCTCGGGTGTGGCATGCAGCAGGGAAGCCTTGTCGGCCACCACGGCCAGCACGATCGCCAGCAGCGGCACGGCGGTGGACAGCATCCAGCTCAGCATCTGCCGCAGGATGACGCCGGGCGCCTTGACGTTCTCCGGCACACCGCTGCGCAGGGCGGCGACGGCCACCGGCCGCAGCACCCGCTCGGACTGCAGGTAACCGATGATCGCCGTCGCGGCCGCGCCCAGCGCCGTCGCGACCCCCACGACGGGCGCCGTGTACTTGGCCACCGACCAGCTCGCGAAGATGAACACCACACCGCCGATGCACCAGGCCACCATGCTGGTGAGCGCGCGGTAGTAGGGCATGCGCAGCGCGCGGCTCCGGGCCACTTCGGTGGCGGCCGGATCGGCCTCGGCGAGCAGATTGTCGCGGCGCTGCCACCGGAAGACCGGCAGCAGCAGTTTGAGGTTGAACACGATCCCGGCGATGAACAGGCTGACCACGACGCTGATGAAGATGGCCAGGTTGACCGGCGGCAGGTCCTGCAGCTGGATGCGGTCCTGGGGCGGCAGGCCGTAGCGCAGGAAGCCCAGCACGAAAAGGCCGCCGATGATGTCGGCCTGCAGCATGCTCAGCGAGAACAGTGGCCACGGCGTGCGCACGACCCACCGGACGAATGCGCTGATCCGCCCGGGCAATGCTGCCGCGGTTGCCACCAATCCACCGTATCGGGCAGCGCGGACTTGGCGGAAAACTATGAGCATCTCGGCAAGTCGCCCAGGGCCGCCAAAACGCCAGGAAATGTCACGGAATTGTCGCGATACGGCGGCCGATCGGTATCCGTCGGCCGGTGTCGTTACTGTTGCCGGTGATGTCCGGGGTGTTTACGCGGCTGGTGGGCCAAGAGGCGGTGGTGACCGAGCTGCTCGCCGCCGCCCGGGTGGCCCGCGGTGATTCGGCTCACAGCGGGGCCGGCGACGGGACTATGACACACGCGTGGCTCATCACCGGCCCGCCGGGTTCGGGGCGCTCGGTCGCGGCCTTGTGCTTCGCGGCCGCGCTGCAGTGCACTTCCGACGGGGAGCCGGGGTGCGGCCGCTGCCGGGCCTGCACGACGACGATGGCCGGCACCCACGCCGACGTGCGCCGGGTGATTCCCGAGGGCCTGTCCATCGGAGTGGACGAGATGCGGGCCATCGTGCAGATCGCGTCGCGCCGCCCGACCACCGGACACCGGCAGATCGTGGTGATCGAAGACGCCGATCGGTTGACCGAGGGTGCGGCGAACGCGCTGCTGAAGGTGGTGGAGGAACCGCCGCCGTCGACGGTGTTTTTGCTGTGCGCGCCGTCGGTGGATCCCGAGGACATCGCGGTCACGCTGCGGTCGCGGTGCCGGCACGTCGCGCTGGTGACGCCGTCGACCGAGGCGATCGCGCGCGTGCTGCTCGAAAGCGACGGCCTGGCGGTCGACACGGCGAACTGGGCGGCGTCGGTCAGCGGCGGTCACGTCGGGCGGGCGCGCCGGCTGGCCACCGACCCCGAGGCCCGGCAGCGCCGCGAGCGGGCGCTGGGGCTGGTGCGCGACGCCGCGACCCCGTCGCGGGCCTACGCCGCCGCCGAGGAGCTGGTCGCCGCTGCCGAGGCCGAGGCCGTCGTCCTGACTGCCGACCGCGCCGAGGCCGAGACGGAAGAGCTGCGCACGGCGCTCGGGGCCGGCGGCACCGGCAAGGGCACGGCGGGCGCCCTGCGCGGGGTCACGGGCGCGATCAAGGACCTCGAGCGACGGCAGAAGTCCCGTCAGACGCGGGCGTCGCGCGACGCTCTCGACCGGGCCCTGATCGACCTGGCGACCTACTTCCGGGATGCGCTGGTGGTGTCGGCTGGGGCTACTTCGGGAGCCGGGGGAGTTCGGGCCAATCATCCCGATATGGCCGATCGGGTGGCCGCGTTGGCCGCCCATGCCCCGCCCGAGCGGCTGCTGCGCTGCATCGAGGCGGTCCTGGAGTGCCGAGAAGCGCTGGCGATCAACGTCAAACCCAAGTTCGCCGTTGACGCCATGGTTGCCACCATCGGCCAGGAACTTGGGTGAGTCCGCCCGCCTGCCGTAGACTCGTGCCGCCCGGCGTGCGGGTGTGCCGCCTTAGCTCAGTCGGTAGAGCGATTCACTCGTAATGAATAGGTCGGGGGTTCGATTCCCCCAGGCGGCTCCACTTGATCCAGCGTGTGCCGCATATGCAAAGTGTGTTGACACGTCCGATAAATATGTAAAATTTTTCGAAAGAACTTTACATATCAGCGGTGGTCCTGCCATCGTGTGCGGTGTGAGCGCCTGGGATCCGGAGCGGCCGTACAACGACTTGCCCGCTCCGCCGAGCGCGGACGACCTCGAGACACGACGGGTTCTCAAGGCCGCAATCGGCGCTAACGCTGCGCTCGCACAACTTGACCAAGCAGTCGCCTCGATCCCGAATCCCACCGTTCTCATCAACGCGATCCCAATTCTGGAGGCGCAAGCCAGTTCGGAGATCGAAAACATCGTCACAACCACCGACGAGTTGTTTCGCCATCTCGAGGATGAAGCCGGTGCTGATCCCGCCACGCGCGAGACTCTCCGGTATCGCACCGCGCTGCGCGTTGGATTCGACCGCACCCTCGAGCGCGGACTTACGACGGCGACTGCATCAGCAATATGCAGCATCATCAAGGGACGTGAGATGAAGGTGCGCGCGCTGCCCGGCACCAGGATCGGTCGGCCCGGAACCAATGAGGTGATCTACAGCCCCCCTGAAGGGCGCGATGTCATCAACGAAAAGCTCAGTGAGTGGGAGCGATTCATCCATGCAGATGATGGTCTCGACCCACTGGTGAGGATGGCTGCAGCCCACTATCAGTTCGAGGCGATACATCCATTCTCCGATGGCAACGGGCGCACCGGCCGGATCCTCAACGTCCTGATGCTTATGTATGCCGGCCTCCTTGGGCTGCCCGTGCTCTATCTATCGCGATACATCATCGACTCGAAAAACGACTACTACCGTCTGCTTCTGGCGGTCACTGCTGAATCGGCTTGGGAAGAGTGGGTGCTGTATGTGCTGGCCGGGATCGAAGTGACGTCGCGTTACACACTGCGCAAAATCGCCGCGATCCGTAGGTTGCAAGACGACTTCAACCAGCGAGCACGGGCGGCATCCCGGGGGGGTGCGGACGCTGAGTTCCAGTCCGTGCTTTTCGAGCAGCCGTACTGCCGGATAGCCACCGTGATGGAGCGCTGCGACGTGTCACGACCGACCGCGACGTCCTGGCTGACCGCGCTCACCGAGGCCGGGCTCCTGCAAACGGTGAAGATCGGCCGCGACCGCTTGTTCATCAATCGGGAGTTTCTGCAGCTCCTAGCTCGTCATGAGCCGCTCGGTGAACTTGATACGGGTGGAAAGGAACTTTCTACGTCGTGAGAACGTGTCAAAAAAGGACGTTCGGATTAGCATCAAAGTGTGATCTATACCACACGCTGGCCTTGCTGAGCACCCCTTCTGGGGGTGTGCTTTTAAGTTTGTCTAGGAGGCCCTAACTTCCCGCCGCGCTAGGCCGGCGCCAAAAACCCCACCGGCCCCGACGCGAGGCACAGGGCAAGCGCGGTGGTGTTGGCCCTAACGGTGATCGCGTCGCCGGCGCCCGGCAGCCGGGCAAAGACCCGGTTGAGTCCCGGATGCACCGGAACCTTGACGTCGGGCCCCTGCGTCAGCGACAGCGTCATCGAACCCTCGCTGTTGGCGAGGTAATTGAGTTCGACAGTCCAGTCGGCGGGCAGCAGCGGCCCGTCCAGGATCAGCCGCGCCGGCCTATCCGGTTGCGCGAAATAGCCGCACCGCGGCGTGGGCCCCGGCGCGATGGTCCGGATCCAGGTCACCCTCGCGTCGATCAGCCTTCCCGAGCTGTCGAGCATCCGCAATTGGGTTGTCGCCGCGGCGAATTCGGGCCTGTCCCGCAGCAGGGCGAACATGTGGCTGGCCAGGTTCTCCGGGTAGGCCACCCGTTGCAGCACCAGCGGGTCGACCTCCTGATCCAGCAGCGGCGCCTTCGAGGCCGCGTGCGCGGCGGCCAGGCCGGCGCGGGCGTTGACCAGGTAGGGCCGGGTGGGGCTGTCGCGCCAGCTGGTCAGAAACGTCGCCGTCGAGTACAGGCTGCTGGCCACGAACGCCACCGCCAGACCCGCCGTCACCACGGCGCGTTTCGGCGAGGCGTCCAGCCAACGCGGCGCGGCCGGCCGGTTCGGGGCGCACAGCGCGACAGCGGCCAGCAACGCCAGCACCACGACGAGGTCCGGCAGATACCGCAGGGTCTGGGCGAGTTCCAGGGCGGTCTGCTTCGACGACCGCATCAGATAGATCGGCACCTGGCAGGCGACGGCGTACCCGGCCGCGGTCAGCCACACCGGCCCGACGCGTCGCTTGCGGATCAGCGACAGCGCGAGCACCCCGGCCAGCACCAGCCAGCCGAGCGCCATCACCGACGCCGGGGGCGTGGCCCACGGCGAGGCCGGCGCCCAACGGTCCCAGTGCCACGGCCCGCCGGCCAACCCCGGCACGATGCCGTGGGTGATCGACCGCCACAGCAGGTCCCACGTCATCGCCAGGTCGAAACTCCACCGCCTTTGATTGACGACGGCCAGGTACAGCGCCACCCAGCCGGCGGTCAACGCCCCCGACGCGATCCATAGCCGCAGGCCGGCCCGCCACACCGTCCGCAACGCCGACCCGTCACCCCGAACGTGGACCGCTTGCACGTTGCATAGAAGCGCGGCCACCGCGAAGGCGACGAACGGGATCACCGCGGCCTTCTCGAAGAACAGCAGCCCGCCGAGGTAGACCAGCGCGCCGGTCGCCGCGTAGCGCCGGTCGCCGGTGCAGACCAGCAGGATCGCGTCGGCGCACACCCAGGCCAGCGCCGCCAGCATGGGCAGCGAGTTCAGCGCCGCCGCCCACCACGCGAAGCCCGGCACGGCCAGCGGGGTAAACAGGGCGAACGTCAACGGGATCAGCAGCGCCCACCGCCAGCCGAGGATGACGTGCAGCGCGCGCAGCAAAGCCAGCGAGGCCAGCAGCTGCAGCACCAGCAGGCTGATCGCCGGCCCGGTCCAGTCCAGCGGCGCCAGGCGGGTGATGGCGCCGGCGAGCAGGAAGGCGGCCGGCATCACGTGGCCGTCGTGGTCGTCGAACAGGTACGCCGGCGACAGCAGCCCCTCGGTGCCGGCCTTCCCGACGAGAATCAGGTCGTCCCAATAGAAGTAGCCGCCGAACGCCAGCGCCGCGCGGATCGCCAGCTGCGCGATGATCAGCGCCGCGGCGGCCGCCCCCACTCTGTATGGTGGGCCGGTGCGCGCACTGGTCACCGGGGCAGCCGGATTCATCGGGTCGACGCTAGTCGACCGCCTGCTGGCCGACGGTCACGCGGTGGTGGGCCTGGACAACTTCGCGACCGGCCGCGCGACCAACCTCGAGCACCTGGCCGGCAATCCCGCGCACGTCTTCGTCGAGGCGGACATCGTGACCGCGGACCTGCGCGCGATCCTCGACGAGCACCGGCCGCAGGTGGTGTTCCACCTGGCGGCGCAGATCGACGTGCGGCGCTCGGTGGCCGACCCGCAATTCGACGCCTCGGTCAACGTCGTCGGCACGGTGCGCCTGGCCGAGGCCGCACGCCGGACGGGCGTGCGCAAAATCGTGCACACCTCGTCGGGCGGTTCCATCTACGGCACCCCGCCGCGGTACCCGACCAGTGAGGACGACCCGACCGATCCCGCTTCGCCCTACGCCGCGGGCAAGGTGGCCGGCGAGATCTACCTGAATACCTTCCGCCACCTGTACGGCCTGGACTGCTCGCACATCGCGCCGGCCAACGTGTATGGCCCGCGCCAGGACCCGCACGGCGAGGCGGGCGTGGTGGCGATCTTCGCCCTGGCGCTTTTGGAGGGCAAGCCCACCAAGGTGTTCGGCGACGGCACCAACACCCGTGACTACGTGTTCGTCGACGACGTGGTGGACGCCTTCGTCAAGGCCTCCGGGGACGCGGGCGGCGGGCAGCGCTTCAACGTCGGCACCGGAATCGAAACCTCGGACCGCCAACTGCATTCGGCGGTGGCCGCCGCGGTCGGGGGGCCCGACGACCCGGAGTTCCATCCGCCTCGCCTCGGCGACCTCAGGCGGTCCTGCCTTGACATCGGCTTGGCCGCAAGGGTGTTGGGCTGGCGGCCGCGAGTCGGGCTGGACGAGGGTGTGCGCCGGACGGTGGACTACTTCCGGCGGTCGCACGCCGGCTGACCCCTGCGCCGAGCGTGCACCCACTGCGAGATTCCGGCGGTTTTTTCGCAATGGCTACACGTTCGACGCCCGCTCGGGTGGCTGTGCGCCCTCCAAAGCCACGGCCCGGGCGAGTCGCGCGTAGCGCAACTCCAGGTCCTTGAACCGCATGTAGGTGCTTAGCGTCGTGAAGCTGAACGCCATGATCAGCGCGTAGAGCATCAGGTCGGTGCCGCGGCGCACCCCGAACCAGTGCGCGACCACCGTCGTGTCGTCCGGCCGCAGCACGGCATAGATGCCGGCCAGCACGAACAGGATGTAGCCGACCTTGACCCAGGCCTTGGAACGTGAGCTGCGCCGCGACCGCAGCAGATACACCAGCAGCGCGACGATCGAGGAGATCAGCAGCACCTGGATCCAGTTCATGATGTCCTCCCTCGCAGGAACCCGTCGAAGACGATGTTGACGCCGTTGAGCAGGGGCTGCCCCTTCGACTTCGAATACTCGGTGTAGAGCACCTCGACCGGCACTTCGGCGACGCGCCAATGGTTTTCGGCGATCAACGCGACGAACTCGTTGGCGTGACTCATGCCGCTCATGGTGATGTCCAGCCCGTCGGCGACCTTCTTGTTGAACACCCGCAGCCCATTGTTGGTGTCGGTCAAGCCAAGTCGGCGGCCGCGCGGGCTCAGCCGCGCGGCCGTCCGCAACACGACCCGCTTCAGAAACGGCGGGCGGCCGCCGTCCTGACCGCCGAACCGGGTTCCGATGACGACGTCGACGTCACCGGCGCAGAGCCGGCCGATCATCGCGGCCAGGTCCTTGACGCGGTGCTGGCCGTCGGCGTCGAACGTGGCGAAAACCTGTGCGCCGGGCTGCTTGCGGGCGTACTCGACACCGGTCTGGATGGCCGCGCCCTGGCCCAGGTTGATGGGATGACGCACCAGGTGGGCCCCGGCCCGCCGGGCGATCTCGCCGGTGCCGTCGGTGCTGCCGTCGTCGACGCAGACGACGTGGTCGAATGCCGAGCGCACGTCGGCGATCACCTCGCCGATGACGGCGGCTTCGTTGAAGGCGGGAATGACGATCCAGACGCCGGGGTGATGCGTTTCAGGTTCCATTTTCAAGCCCATGTGTGCCCACAAGGTTAACCAGCATCAGCCCGTTAGGCGCCCGGCACGCGCCAGCGCCACCAGATGGACGCCGATTCCCACCAACGGGCCGCACAACAAGCCGACCACGGTGCGGGTCTGCAGCGGCAGCGGCAGCAACAGCAACAGCCCCGACGCCACCGTCGCACCGACCCATCCCAGCGCGTACGCCCGGTGCAGCGCGGCGGCCACCGCGGCGGCACCGGTCAGGGTCAGCGCGGCGATCGCCACGGCGGCCGCCGTCAGCCAGGCCAGCAGCGCGCCGTTGGCCTGGTACTGCGGCCCGAAGGCGACCCGCAGCAACCACGGGCCCAGCACGCCCGCCGCCAGCACCCCGACCGCGCCGATGCCGCAAACGATCGCCGCCGGGTTGATCAGCGCCCGAAGTCGGTCGCTGCGCTCGTCGACAAAATGAGCGATGAGATTGCCCTGCATGGCGGTCAGCGGGACCAGCAGCGGCGCGCGGGTCAACGTCACGGCCAGGATGATCACGCCGCCCTGCGCCCCCAGCTCGTCGCTGGTCAGCTTCAGCAACACGGGAAACCCCATCACCAGGATCGCGCTGGCACCGGCCGCGGTGATGGAATGGGCGGCGCCCCGCAAAAAGGTCGCGGTGCCGCCCGGTGTCAGCAGGCGGGCCGCCGCGCGCGTGGTCGGCGAGGTCGCCAGCATGATCAGCCAGGCCACCGCGCCCGTCACGGTCGCCCACAAGAAGCCGGTCAGGCCCCACCCGAGGACGACGGTGGCCGCGGCGACCGCCACTCGGATGACGGCGTCGGTCACCATCAGCGCCCCGTACTGGGTCCACTGATTGGTGCCTGCCAGCATGCCCAGCAGGGTGGCGTGCAGGCAAAACCCGGCGAGCCCGACGCTGAGCAGTCCCACCGACAGCCAGCGCGCCTCGACGAACACCCGGCCGCTCCACACCGGCGAGCTACCGGCGATCGCGACGGCCGCCGCCACGCCGACCATCGCGGCGACCCGCGGCGGATGCGCACGCCTGGCCGGCACGGCCTCGGAGTCGCTGACGTAGCCCGCGGAGCGAACCTCCCGGGTCGCCTCTTGCAGCAGGCCGTTGGCGGCGCCGGTGACCAGGCCGAACGCCCCCCAGAACACCCCGAACACCGAAAAGCCGCTCGGCGCAAGGTCACGAGCGGCCAGATAGATCACCGCGTAGCCGCACAGCGCGGTCAGCGCGGTCGCGGTGCCGACCCGGGCCACGCTGCCCCGCGCGACCGGCCCCCTAGAGGCCCCGACTTCGGTCACCGGGACAGGACTCTCGGTCGGCTGCCCCGATGTACCGCCAGCATCGCCACAATCTGTAAATACTAAGTGCGCCGGCACCGATGGCCCGCGCTGGCGAGGCGCTTCGCTAGTGTGGGCGGCTGTCAGGAAGGATCCATGGCCGCCTTACGCGTCTTCGGCATCTCGCTGTTGTCTACCGCGGCGGCTCTTGCGGCCGGATACGCCCACGGGGGGCTCAATGCCCTCTTTTTGCTGGTGGTGCTGGCTGTCCTCGAGGTGTCGCTGTCGTTCGACAACGCCATCATCAACGCGGCGATCCTGCAGCGGATGAGCCCGTTTTGGCGGCAGATGTTCCTGACGATCGGGATCCTCATCGCGGTGTTCGGCGTGCGGCTGGCCTTTCCGTTGCTCATCGTCTGGGCGACCGCGGGCATCGACCCGGTTCGCGCGATGGAGTTGGCGCTGCATCCGCCGCCCCACGGCGCGCTGGAATTCCCGGACGGCTCGCCCAGCTACGAAAAGCTGATCACCTGCGCCCACCCGCAGATCGCGGCGTTCGGCGGGACGTTCCTGTTGATGCTGTTTCTGGATTTCGTCTTCCACGACCGGGATATCAAGTGGCTCAAGTGGATTGAGGTCCCATTCGCCCGCATCGGGCGGCTCGGCCAGGTGTCGGTGGTGGTGACCGGTGTCGCGCTGGTGCTCGTCGGCACGCGGTTGACGCACTCCGGCGACGAGCGCGCGACGGTGTTGACGGCCGGGCTGCTGGGCCTGGTGACGTACCTGGTCGTCAACGGTTTGAGCCGGGCGTTCCGGCCGGCCGGCGTCGAGGCCGCCACGGCCGGCGCGGCGGTCGGCAGGACCGGCCTGACCCTGTTCCTCTATCTCGAGGTTCTCGACGCCGCATTCTCGTTCGACGGGGTCACCGGCGCCTTCGCGATCACCTCGGATCCCATCGTCATCGCGCTGGGTCTGGGACTGGTGGGCTCGATGTTCGTCCGGTCGATCACCATCTACCTGGTGCAGCAGGAAGCGCTGGACCGTTACGTCTACCTCGAACACGGCGCGCACTGGGCGATCGGGGTGCTGGCCGTGATCATGCTGCTGTCGGTCGAGCCGCGATTCCAGATCCCCGAGGTCATCACGGCGTCGGTGGGCGTCGTCTTCATCGGGGCGGCGTTGGGCTGGAGCGTGCTGCGCAACCGGCGCAATGCCAGGGCCGCCGCCGTAACGGGCCCGTAACGGACTAGGCCTCGATCTGGCCGGCGATGCGCCGTTCGATGCTGGCCCGCGACGGGGCCGGCAGCACGATAAGCCCGTCGAGTTCCTTGTTCGCCCGCGCGTAGGCGTGCTGTCGTTCCTCCCGCGTGGCCGCCTCGTCCTGCGCCAGGTGCAGCAGGTTCTGGGCGCGCGCCAGCCGTTGCTGTTCGTCCGCCGAGAAGTCACTGCGGCGGCGGCGAATCGCCTCGGTCTCGGCGATCTCGAATGCGCTGACGTACTCGTGGACGGCGTCGCGGTATTCCCGCTGCGCCGCCCGATCGCCGACGAGGGCCTTCGCGTCCTGGGGCCGTTCCGGCCGCAACAGGTCCGCGCGTTGCTTGGCCTTGTGGAACGCGACGGTCAGCGGGTCCCGCATGTCGGTCATCATCGGGAAGTTCAGCAATTTGGCGACGTCGACTTCGTAGTCCAGCCACCGGGCGTCGGTACGGTCATGCGCCGCAATGAGTTTGGCGAGCTCTCGGCGATAGGCGTCCTGGTTGTTGCGCGCCCGCCCGGAGGCCTCGGCCGCGGCGATTTTCGCTTGCTGCTTCAGCCGATACCGTTCCAGCCGCCGGTCGGCCCGCCGCTCGCTGGCGGCGGCGACCGCCCTGAGGCCCCCGCCGATCGCTCCTCCCAGCGGGAAGATGAGCCACCAGAAATTCGCGGCGAAATGCAGCATCGGGGTCACATCGCCAGGATGCCACCGGGCTGCGCGTCACGCCGAAAGCCTCAGTGCTCGGCGGCCTTGAACCGTTCCACCGAGCGCTGCACCTCCGCCTCGGCTTCGGCGCGGCCGACCCAGTCGGCGGCCTTGACGAACTTGCCCGGCTCCAGAGCCTTGTACTGCGAGAAGAAATGCTTGATGACGTCCAGCTCGAACGACGGAACGTCCCCGATGTCCTGGATCTGGTCCCACCGGTGGTCGCCGGCCGGCACGCACAGCACCTTGTCGTCGCCGCCGTGCTCGTCGACCATCCGGAACATCCCCACCGGACGGGCCTCCACGACCACACCGGGGAACAGCGGCTCGGGCAGCAGCACCATCGCATCCAGCGGGTCACCGTCCTCACCGAGGGTGTCCTCGATGAAGCCGTAGTCGGTGGGATAGGCCATCGAGGTGTAGAGGTAGCGGTCCAGGCGGATCTGACCCGTCTCGTGGTCGACCTCGTACTTGTTCCGCTGGCCTTTCGGAATTTCGATGGTCACGTCGAATTGCACCGTGCCGGCTCCTTCGCGAGGGGTAGGTGGTGGGAGGTCAATTGCGTCGGGCATCCACCCTAGTCGAGCGCATTGCGGCCGATTCGGCAGAATGGGTTCAAACAGTCAGGAGAGTGATGGGTCCTACTCGCTGGCGGAAATCCACCCGTGTGCTCATCGGGTTGGCCGTGCTGGCGTTCGTCGCCGCGGTCGTGGCGGCGGCAATGTTTTTCACCGGCGGGCACGGCGCAACCGCCGCGCACGCCCCCGTGCCGCCTCCGCGCCCGCCGACGGTCAAGCCGGGAGTGGTCCCGGTCAGTGACGCCGCCGAGACACCCAGCCCCGGCGGGGTGGCCGCCGCGCTCGCGGCCGCGGCGGCCGATCCCAACCTGGGCAGGCTGGGTGGCCGGATCACCGATGCCAGCACCGGAAAAGAGCTCTGGCAGGTCGCCGACGACGTGCCATTGGTACCGGCGTCGACCAACAAGGTCCTGACGGCGGCCGCGGCGTTGCTGACGTTGGACCGTCAGGCCCGGATCAGCACCCGCGTGGTCGCCGCCGGCCCGAACCCCCAGGGGCCCGTCGTGCTGGTGGGTGCGGGGGATCCGACGCTGTCGGCGGCGCCGCCGGACGTACCCACCTGGTACCGGGGGGCACCGCGGATCAGCGACCTCGTCGAACAGATTCGCCGCAGCGGCGTGACGCCGACGGCCGTGCAGGTGGACACCTCGGCGTTCACCGGACCGACGTTGGCGCAGGGCTGGGATCCGGCCGACGTCGACAACGGCGACATCGCGCCGATCGAGTCGGCGATGATCGACGCCGGGCGCATCCAGCCGACCACGGTCAACTCGCGGCGGTCGCGAACCCCGGCGCTGGATGCCGGACGGGAACTGGCCAAGGGCCTCGGCCTGGATCCCGCCGCGGTGACGATCGCCCCGGCGCCGTCCGGGGCGCGGCAGCTGGCCGTGGTGCAGTCCGCGCCGCTGATCCAGCGGCTGTCGCAGATGATGGACCACTCCGACAATGTGATGGCCGAATGCATCGCCCGGGAGGTGGCGGCCGCGATCAACCGGCCGCGCAGCTTCGCCGGGGCGGTCGACGCGGTGACCAACCGGCTGAGCACCGCGCACGTCGACATCACCGGCGCCGCGCTGCAGGATTCCAGCGGGCTGTCGGTCGACGACCGGTTGACGGCCAAGACGCTCGACGGCGCGGTGCAGGCGGCCGCGGGGCCGGACCAGCCGGCGTTGCGGGCGCTGCTGGATCTCCTTCCCATCGCCGGCGGCAGCGGGACGCTGGCCGACCGCTTCCTCGACCCGGCCACCGACCGAGGCCCCGCCGGCTGGCTGCGCGCCAAGACCGGCTCGTTGACCGACATCAACTCGTTGGTGGGGGTGCTCACGGACCACAGCGGACGGGTGCTCACGTTCGCGTTCATCTCCAACGCCGCCGGGCCGAACGGGCGCAACGCGATGGACGCCCTGGCCACCAGGCTCTGGTTCTGCGGGTGCGCATGACCCCGTCGTCGGACCTGACCCTGGGCACGGCCGTCGATTGGCGATTCGCGGCCACCGTCGGCCAACGGCTGGCCCGGCCGGGCCCACCGTCCAGCGACTACACCCGCCGCCAGGTGATCGACGAGCTGACGAGCGCGGCCGCGAAAGCCGAGCCGCCGGTGCGCGACGTCACCGGCCTGGTCACCGACGGCTTTGACAAGGGCTTTGGCAGGGAAGGTGACGTGCCGTCGGCCCGCATCGTCGACCGCACGGAGTGGATTGGGGCGGCGGCCGAGTCGATGCGGGTGATGACCAACGGGGGCGAAAAGCCGCGGGGGTTTCTCACCGGTCGCCTCACCGGCGCGCAGACGGGCGCCGTGCTGGCGTTCGTGTCCTCCGGGATCCTCGGCCAGTACGATCCCTTCGCCGCCGCTCAGGAGGGTTGTCTGCTGCTGGTGTATCCGAACGTCATCGCCGTCGAGCGTCAGCTTCGGGTCGCGCCCTCCGATTTCCGGCTGTGGGTGTGCCTGCACGAGGTGACCCATCGGGTGCAGTTCACTGCCAACCGCTGGCTGTCCGATTACATGTCGCGGGCCCTGGGGCTGTTGACCCAGGACGTGGGGGAGGACTTCGGTCAGGTGGTGAGCCGGCTCGCCGACTTCGTCCGCGACCGTGGTAGCGGGGCGTCCGACGGCGGCCCGGGGGGGATTCTCGGCCTGGTGCGCGCCGTGCAGTCCGAGCCGCAGCGCGAAGCCCTGGATCGGCTGCTGGTGCTCGGCACGCTGCTGGAGGGCCACGCCGACCACGTGATGGACGCGGTCGGGCCGATGGTGGTGCCGTCGGTGGCCACCATCCGCCGTCGATTCGACGAGCGTCGCCATCGCAAGCAACCGCCGCTGCAGCGCCTGCTGCGCGCGCTGCTGGGGCTCGACGCCAAGCTCAGCCAATACACCCGCGGTAAGGCGTTCGTCGACCACGTGGTGGGTCGGGTCGGAATGGCGCGGTTCAACGCCGTCTGGTCGGGCCCCGAGACGCTGCCGCTGCCCGCCGAGATCGAAAACCCCCAGCGATGGATCGACAGGGTGCTGTAGGGCAGCTGCGCGCGGCTGTCGAAACGTTCGCTCGGACTTATCTGGTCACCGGGGACCAATGGTGCGTGGCACTGTCCGGCGGCCCGGATTCGCTGGCGCTCACCGCGGTCGCGGCCCCGCTGCGGCCCACCACCGCGTTGATCGTGGATCACGGCCTGCAGCCCGACTCGGCCACCGTCGCCGAGACGGCCCTGAAGCAGGCGATGGCCTTGGGATGTGTTGACGCACAAGTGCTTTGCGTGCGCGTGGGTAACGAGGGAGGCCCCGAGGCCGCGGCGCGGGCCGCCCGCTACGCCGCGTTGGGGGCCTACCGTGACGGGCCGGTGCTGTTGGCGCACACGCTCGACGACCAGGCGGAGACGGTGCTGCTGGGGCTGGGCCGCGGCTCCGGGGCGCGCTCCATCGCCGGGATGCGCCCCCACGATCCGCCGTGGTGCAGGCCGTTGCTGGGCGTGCGGCGTACCGTGACGCACGCCGCCTGCCGGGAGCTGGGCCTGACCCCGTGGCAGGACCCGCACAACAGCGACCGCCGCTTCACCCGGACCCGGCTGCGGCTCGAGGTGTTGCCGCTGCTTGAGGACGTGCTGGGCGGCGGGGTGGCCGAGGCGCTGGCCCGGACGGCGACGGCGCTGCGCGAGGACACCGAGTTCATCGACACTCTCGCGGCACAGGCGCTGCCCGGTGTGACGGCGGGCCCCGGGCTGCAAGCCGGGGCGCTGGCCGCGCTGCCCGGCCCGGTCCGACGCCGGGTGATCCGCGGCTGGCTGCTGGCCGGCGGCGCGTCCGGGTTGACCGACAAGCAGATCCGCGGGGTGGACGCGCTGATTACCGCGTGGCGCGGGCAGGGCGGGGTGGCGGTAGGGTCGCCGTTGCGCGGCGAGCGGTTGATCGCGGGACGGCGCGACGGCGTGCTCACGCTGCGGCGCGAGCCTGTGTAAACACGGGCTGCCGTTGGTTGTTCGCCCGCCGGCATGGCACGCTGTGGTCGTGGCCCAGATCTCCCCGGCGATCACCCCCGATCAGCCAGTGGACCTGTACCCGGGGGACATCAAGTCGGTGCTGCTCACCGCGGAGCAGATTCAGGCCCGCACCGCCGAGCTCGGCGAGCAAATCGGCAACGACTACCGCGACGTCGTCGCCGCGACGGGCCAGGATTTGCTGTTGATCACGGTGCTCAAGGGTGCGGTGATCT
The DNA here is from genome assembly GCF_019645855.1 of Mycobacterium malmoense. Classification (NCBI taxonomy): domain Bacteria; kingdom Bacillati; phylum Actinomycetota; class Actinomycetes; order Mycobacteriales; family Mycobacteriaceae; genus Mycobacterium; species Mycobacterium malmoense. The sequence goes on along the minus strand of NZ_CP080999.1, from coordinate 4,972,273 downwards.
TCGTCACCGATCTGGCCCGCGCGATTCCGGTGCCGACCCAGTTCGAGTTCATGGCCGTCAGCTCCTACGGGTCCTCGACGTCGTCGTCGGGCGTGGTGCGGATCCTCAAGGACCTGGACCGCGATATCCACGACCGCGACGTGCTGATCGTCGAGGACGTCGTCGACTCGGGCCTGACCTTGTCCTGGCTATCACGGAACCTCCGCACCCGGCATCCGCGTTCGCTGCGGGTGTGCACGCTGCTGCGCAAGCCGGACGCGGTGCGCGCCAACGTCGATATCGCCTACGTGGGCTTCGACATTCCCAACGACTTCGTCGTCGGCTATGGCCTGGATTACGACGAGCGCTACCGCGACCTGTCGTATATCGGCACGCTAGACCCCCGCGTCTACCAGCAGTAGACGAGCCTTAATCCTGCCTTAATCCAGCTCCCACGCCGCGGTTACCGAGAAGCTCACGGTCTGCTGGCCGGGTTCCAGCGGGACCGCGGATGTGGCGCGGGGCGGGGCCGGTGTCGTCCCGGGTGCGGGCATACCGCCGGGCGCCTCCGAAATGGACAGCACCCTGCCCAGCCGCAGGCCGGACAACTGGGCGTACTGGTCGGCGCGGTTCTTGGCGTCGTTGAATGCCCGCGCACGCGCATCCTTGACCAGCTGCGAGTCGTCGGCGATGGAATAGCTGACCGAGTTGATCCGGGTGGCGTCGCCGCCGGTGCTCACGATCAGGGCCAGCATTCGCGACGCGGCGTCGGTGGGGTGGATCCTGACCCGGATCGCGTTGGTGGCGCGGTAGCCGGTGATGTTGGCGGTGCCATTGGGCCCGGGATTGCTGTGCTGTGGCTGCAGCGTGACCTCGGTGGTGCTGATGTCCTTGCGGTCGAGGCCGGCGCCGGCCAGCGCGTTGATGACCGCTTGTTGACGGTCATTGGTCCGGTTCATCGCGGCGGTGACGTCGGGCGCGGTGAATTCGATGGCGACGTCGGCGGTCAGGGTGTCCGGAACGCCCTGGACTTGCCCCGAGCCGACGACGGTCACTTGACGCGGATTCGCCCCGTGCGCGGCCTCGGAATGGTCGGAATCACACCCGGACACCGCGGCAATGGCCACGCCGGCGGCAGCCCAAGCTATCGACCTGCGGACAAACCCCGGGGCGCTTCGTGCGATCGGCATGAGCCGACACTAGCGCTCCCGGGAGCGCCGAATCGGTGGTTCTCAGAAGGGCGGGTCGTCGGGCAGGAGTACCGGCGTCGGTTCGTCGGGGGTCCAATCCGGTGGTAGTTCTTCGGGTTCGCGGGGGTCGTTCACCCATCCGCAAAACGGGCTGGTGCTGGGTGTGCCCTTGAACGCAAACAGCATGTCGCGCATGTGGTTTCGGAATTTACGCTCGGCGATTTCCTGCTTGCGGGCCCGTTCGAGCCGGACCCGGGCCTCGTTGACGGGTCGTTGCTCCCGATTGTGCTTGCGCGCCTGGGCAATCCGGGCGCTGCGCTGCTGTGAGCGGCTGCGTCTGCTGGGCGCCGGCGGCGCGCATGCCGGCCCGCGCGGCTGCGGGAAGAGGTCGGCACCCGCCGGAAACGTCCGATAGGTCCGCCCGGTGGGCGAGGTCCAGACGATGGTCCCATCAGCCAGTTGAGTATCGCGCCATCCACCGAATGTCTTGAGCCGATGATGTTGCCTACACAGGCATTTGAGGTTTTCAGCCACCGTCAACCCGCCCGCCGCAGGATTCTGGTGGTTGAACGGAACCGTGTGGTCGATGTCGCAGACCGTGGCCGGGCGGCTACACCCTGGAAACCGACACGTCAGATCCCGACACCGCACGGCGCGTTCCAGTGCCCCCGGTGGCTGATAACGCAGCGCCTGCACCGGGCTGGTCGTCGGATCGGCCACCAGTACCGAGGCCGCGGCGGCCAACGCGCGAACCTGCTCGGCGTCGATGACCCCGTACCCCTGCAAATAACCGGGCTGACTGCTGTCGCCATACACGGTGTGGTCGCTGGCCACCACGTTGATCACCACCTGCGCCCCGCCCCGATCGGGCGGCGCTTCGTCGTCGCCGGCCTTGGTCGGGCAATCGGGTTGCCCGCAGGTGCACGCCAGGCGGCGGCCCTGGGCCAGCGCGGCCAACGCGTCGGCGCGGCGCTGATCCATCGTGCGTGGGTCGGCCGGGCACACCTGCGTGGCAAGCTGCGACAGCCGCCGGTCGAAGGTCGCCGCGGCCGCAGCGCCGACGGTGCCGTAGACCTCGGCCATCCCATTGTCCAGCGCATTGATTCCGATGTGTCGGTCGTCCTCGGCGGCCACGCGGCGCTCCCGGGCGGCATCGGGATCGACGGTGCGTACCGCGGCGTCGACGGCGTTGACGATCCGCTGCCGTGACCAGCCGTGCCAGTTGCCGATGCGCGCGGCCAGCGACTGGTCAAGCTTGGCGATCAGCCCGTCGTCGGTGACCAGATCGGTGCGGCTGATGATCAATCGCACGGTGCGCCAATCAGTTCGCCCCTCGGCCAACAGCGCCGCAACCTTGGGCAATCGGGTGTCCAGTGCCTCGGCATCCGACACCAGATAACTGGCCGCCATCGGTGACAGGTTCATCGCGGCGGCCACCTCGGCACTGGTCTGCTCGAACCCGGTGATTGCCGCATGCCCGCGCTGGGCTTCGGCCCGCTCGGCCGCGGCCACCCGATGCCGGAGCAATGCCGCCACCGCCGCCATCCGCCGCGCCACCAGCATCGATTCCTGCCGATGCGTGGACTCGACCGCCGTCACCAAGGCCGCGGGATCCAGCTTTGATTCGAACATGTGTTCGAGTATATACCAAAGCGCCGACTTCCGCAGCACCGCCCATCACCACCGACGGCGATCAGGGGTGGCCGGCTTGATAGACGCCACCTGCGGCGGGGTTTTGCTAGTCATATCCCGCGGTGGTGGCAAACATACGTTTGTGGTTGCCCCCGGATGGTTTCGCCTTGAACTAAAATTCGGGGGGGGGGTTAACTCTTAGCTAAGAAAACGTCATACAACCATTTGTTCATTTATCGCACAAGGTTTGCGAGGCCCGATGTTTGCTCGGCGAACTTGGCCAACCTCGCCCCAATCCGTCCGAAACTCAGGTTGTTCTCAGCTACGTTCTGGCCATCCGAATTCGACTCACCGATCAAAGGAGATAGTCGTGGATCTCGCAGCCCGCCCCCACATCACCGCCGCAGCCGCCCTGGCCACCGCCGCCATCGCGGCAGGCCCCATGGCCCAGCAGCTACCCGACCTTCACGTCGCCCAACAACTACGCCAGGTGAGCGTGTCCGCCATCCAGCTCACCGACGCCAGCAGCGCCCTTGACCTGTTCTCCGGCGTGGAGAACGAACTCGCCTCGCTCGCCAGCGGAGCCAGCGCGACCGCGGTGCCCGCGAGCCTCGCCAGCGCCGCCTTCAACCCCACCCAGAACCTGATCGTCCAGACCTGGTTGAACACTTTCAACGCCACAGGCACCAACCTGCAAACCATGTTCAACACCTGGAGCAAGCTTCCCTTCCCGCTTTTGCAGCAGATCGGCGCCAACTGGGCCGAGTACGCGAACCTCTACGTCAGCTCGTTCCAACAAGCTGCGGCTGGCGCCGTGGGCTACTTCACCGGGGGTGGGAAGTACCCGCAGTTCGATTTCGTGCCGCTGCTGCAGCAGGCGTGGAGCGCCCTCCTGGCGGGCAATTTCACAAACGCCAAGGGCGTGTTCACCCTCTTGGAAGAAGCCTTCTGGACAGAACCATTTACCCAAATCCTGGCGCCACTCGAAGCGACTCTGAAGATCCCCGTAGACATCACAGGAAATCTCTATCAGGCGGCCAGTTATCTGGACACGACCGGTCTGCTTCTTTTCGGGCTCGGAGTTCTCCTCAATCCGCCCAAGTACGTCGCGTATGCGCTCGATAATAGTTTTGCAGCTGTTTATAGCGACTACACTGCCGGGAATCTGCTGGGGGCGGTGACCAACCTGCTCAATACCCCGGGCGCCGTGGTGAACCAATTCCTCAACAGGAACAGTACAGGCTTACTCTCCAGCACTGGTGTGCTTAACAGTCTGTCGGCGATAGGCAACGGTGTCGTGAAAAGTATTGTTGCTCCTGGCGCTCAGCCGATCCTGAGCGGCGGCGGCCTTGGAGGCGCATTCCAGAGCCTCGTCAACCAGCTGACCGGCGGCTGGCCATCGCTGACTCCCGTGATCAACACCATCACTGGTTCGTTGACGTCGCAGCTGCAAAGCCTGCCGTCGGTCCTGTCGAATCTCCCGTCGATCTTGAGCAACAGCGGCGCATGGTTGGCAAGCAATATTGGGTTCTTCATCACCAGCCTGCTCAAGTTGCTCTGAGTCCGCTGAAGGTCGCCGATGCGAGCCGGCGACCACCAACGGCGATCGGCCCCCTTTGCAAGCAAGAAGGGGGCCGATCCGTTTATTAGTATGCTTCTCGGCCCGTCTATGGCGACGTGACCAATCGCGGTCGGATGTAGACGATTGAGGTTTTCATATAACGGAGAAAATGGCGGACCGCCACATAGATGACCAAGGATTTCGCGCCGTGGCAAAGTACTCCGGTGGGCGCCGCCCCTCGATGCGCGTGAGGGCAGCCGCGATCTGCGGCAGGTGACGATCGCGCCAGACCCCGTGACGCACGACCGCGACGCTTTTGTCCAGCCGGTACCCGAATGCCGTTCAGCTGCGCCTACGGCGTGACGAGAATTTTGCAGTGCCGCTCGGGGTCGGCGAGGTCGTCGAAGGCCGCGCCGACGCCGTCCAGGCCCACCTCTCCCGTGATCACCGGGGTCACGTCGATCTCGCCCTCGGCGAGCGAGCGCAGCGAGTCGGCGAACTCGTCGGGAGTGTAGGCGAGTACGAATTGCACGTTGATCTCTTTGGCGATCGCGAAGAACGGATGCACGGTGTCGGGCTGCATGCACACCCCGGCCACGACCAGGCGGGTGCCTGGCCGCGCCCGCAGCAGCACGTCATCGATGATTCCGGGTATTCCGACGGCCTCGAACACCACCGCGGGCTTGACGGTGTCGAACGGCGAACCCTGCGCCGGATCCAGCGTCTGGTGGGCTCCCATCGCGGTGGCCAGCTCCCGTCGCTTCGGCGAAAAATCCGATGCCACAACGGTTTCGACCCCGTGCGCGTGAAGGGCTGCGACGATCGCGATGCCGATCGGGCCGCAACCGAGCACCAGGGCCGTCTCGCCCGGCGCGATGTTCGACTTGTTGACGGCATGCAACCCCACCGCCATGGGTTCGGTCAGGGACGCATGTTTGAGGTCCAGGCCGTTGGGAATGGGCAGCAGTAGCGGCGCCGACAGCAGCATCCGCTCGGCGTAGCCGCCGATCGTGCTGTTGCTGTAGACGATTGGCTCAAAACCCTTGGCGGACAGCAGCACCGGAATCGACGTGACCAGGGTTCCCGGCGGATGGGTTTCGGTGTCGGGCCCGGCTTCGAGCACCTCCGCGCTGAATTCGTGGCCCATGAAGATGTCGCGGTCTAGATCGATGCCCATGCCGCCGGCATCGCCGGCCACCTGAGCGGTCATCGCCACCACTTCGCTACCGTGGGCGGCGAAATGCAAATCGGAACCGCAGATTCCACACGTCCGCACACCAACCAGCACCTGGCCGGGTTCGGGCACCGGCTCGGGCACGTCGTCGCGATAGACCATACGGCCGTCTCGCAATACCGCGGCACGCATCAGTTCACCACGCCTTTCTGTTCGCCGACATGCTCGGTGATGGCTTTCACCACGGCCTCACCGGCGCGGCCAATCAATTGGTCGCGTTTGCCTCTGGCCCAGTCGTGCGACGACCGCGACGCTTCGAGCTGTCCCTTGAAATAAGGAATCACCTTGCGGGCGACCAGGTCATAGCAGTGGTAAGTCGCCTCGGGCGAGGCCCAGTCGTGGCCGAGCATCAGCAACGTGCCGAAACCGCCCGACCGTTCGAGCAAATCCTCGATGTGCGCGATCGCGTCGTCGGGCGTGCCAATGCAGCAATTCCCTTTGGCCGCATAGTCTTCGACAAACTCGTGCGGTGTCTGGGCGCCGTCCACGGCGTTGGACAACGGGACGAACCCGGCCGCGCCAAAGTAATTGGCGAAATCCTGTAGCCCGTAGGTGCAATCGTCGATCGCCCGCTCGCGGCTGTCGGCGATATGCATGATGCTCAAAACGCGCCAGTCGGCCCGGTCCGGCTCGTCGCGGCCGACTTTGGCGGCCTGTTCGCGGACCACCTCCCAGGTGGTTTCCAGCGCGGCGTAGCCGCCGGGCACCGACATCGACAGTGACAGCAGCGACGTGCCGAGCGCGCCGGCCAGCCGCGGCCCGGACGGCGAAACCATTGCCGCCGTCGCGATTTCCGGATAGGGCCAGGTGTAGGGGCGGATATGCAATTGGGCGTCACGCAGCGTGAACCAGTCGGAGTGGCGGTCGATGCGCTCGGTGGGGCCGGCGCGAAACAGCGCCAGGATCGCTTCGAGCGACTCCTGCATCATGTGCCGTTGATCGACCGGGTCGATGCCCATCATGTACGCGTCCGAGGGCAGTGCTCCGGGACCGGTGCCGAACATGACCCGGCCGCGGGTCAGGTGGTCCAGCAGCACCCAACGATCGGCCACCATCAGCGGATGGTGGTAGGGCAGCGAGACCACTCCCGTGCCCAGCCGGATGTGCTTCGTCCGTTCCGCCGCGGCGGCGATGAACACCTCCGGGCAGGCGATCAGCTCGTAGCCACCGGAGTGGTGTTCGCCGAACCATGCCTCGTCAAAACCCAGGCGATCCAACGTGACGACGCGTTCCATGTCGTATTCCAGTGCCACCGTTGGGGATTGGCCAATAGGGTGAAACGGTGTGATGAAGACGCCGAAGCGCAGCGGCGCGCTCATCGCAACTCCAGTCCGTTGAGGAACTCCAACAGGGCCGCGTTCACCTCGTCGGGCCGTTCCTGCTGTAGCCAGTGTCCGGCGCCCTCGATCATCACCTGGCGGTACGGCCCGGCGATCACCTCCGACGCACGGTCGGCGCGGGTGAACGCCAGCACCGGGTCGGACGTCCCCGCGATAAACAACGACGGCACAGGGATTTTCGCGTCGGCGAGTTCCGCGGTGGTCTCCCAGTTGCGGTCGAAATTGCGGTACCAGTTCAGGCCGCCGGTGAAGCCGGTGCGGGAAAACTCGTTGATGTAATAGTCGAGCTCGTCCTGGCTGAGCCAGTCCGGCAGCCCGTCCGGCTCGGGAAGGCGGTCGACGAAACCCTCCGGACCGGGTGCCAGCATCCGCATCGCCGCGCTCTGGTCGAGCGCCGGCCGGCCGGCCATCACCCGGCGCATCGTGCGGGCGGGGTCGGCGTCGAGTTCGGCGTCGGCGACGCCTGGCTCCTGGAAATAGAGGATGTAGAAGAAGTTATCCCCGAACAAGGTGCGGAAGGCCTGCGTCGGCGGCACCTGCGGGCGCGGCAGCGGCGGGATACTCAACGCGGCGACCGCCGCGACCCGGTCCGGGTGCAGCAGCGGCGCGTTCCACACCACGGCGGCGCCCCAGTCGTGCCCGATCCAGACGGCGCGCTCGGCGCCGACGTCGTCGAGCAGGCCGACCAGGTCCGCCGTCAGCTCGTGAATGTTGTAGGCCTCGATCGCGCCCGGGCGGGACGAACCGCCGTAGCCGCGCTGGTCGGGCGCCAGCACGTGATAGCCGGCCTCGGCGAGGGCCGGTATCTGATGCCGCCACGAATAGGCCAGTTCGGGAAATCCGTGGGCCAGGATCACGACGGGCGCGCCGCGGTCTCCCGCTTCGATCAGCCGCAGCTGCACACCATTGGTGTCTACTAACCGTTCGGTTGATGAGGGCACCACCTCACCAAATCACAACGGCCGCGGGCTGAGAAGGGCTTATTCTTCACCGGGTTCTTCACCGAACGTCACACTGGCGCGGCGCTGGCCGTCGGTCGTGACGCCAGCGTGACGCTCGGCGAAGGTCGTGGTTGCCACGCCGGGAACTGCCGGTCGTTAACTGGGACAAAGGGTGGCGCCGGCTCGGCCGGGCCGGCGACCCGTCCCCCGCAAGCGGGAGGTGCCCCCAGCGCCCGGCTCTGCCGGAGCTGGCGATCGCCACGCGGCAGGATGGTGGCGACCCGTCCCCCGCAAGCGGGAGGTACCCCCAGCGCCCGGCTCTGCCGGAGCTGGCGATCGCCACGCGGCAGGACGGTGGCGACCCGTCCCCCGCAAGCGGGAGGTACCCCCAGCGCCCGGCTCTGCCGGAGCTGGCGATCGCCACTAGCGGTAGCCTGGACTTTTCTAGCGTCGTGTATCGGGAAGGACCTGGCCGACAAGGCCGATGATTGATGAGCCGGAAAAACGTGATTCGCATCCTCACGGCGATCGCTGTCGTGGTGCTGCTGGGTTGGTCGTTCTTTTACTTTAGCGACGACACCCGCGGCTATAAGCCGGTCGACACCTCGGTGGCGATGGCCCAGATCAACGGCGACAACGTCAAGAGCGCGCAGATCGATGATCGCGAGCAGCAGCTGCGGCTGACCCTGAAGAAGGGCAACAACGACACCGCCAATTCCGACAAGGTCATCACCAAATACCCCAGCGGATACGCCGTCGACCTATTCAACGCGCTCAGCGCCAAAAACGCGAAGATCAGCACCGTCGTCAACCAAGGCAGCATCTTGGGCGAGCTGCTGGTCTACGTGCTGCCGCTGCTGTTGCTGGTCGGCCTGTTCGTGATGTTCTCCCGCATGCAGGGCGGCGCCCGGATGGGCTTCGGGTTCGGCAAATCGCGCGCCAAGCAGCTCTCGAAAGACATGCCCAAGACCACGTTCGCCGACGTTGCCGGCGTCGACGAAGCGGTCGAAGAGCTCTACGAGATCAAGGATTTCCTGCAGAACCCCGGGCGCTATCAGGCGCTGGGGGCCAAGATCCCCAAGGGCGTGCTGCTCTACGGCCCGCCCGGCACCGGTAAGACGCTGCTGGCCCGCGCGGTGGCCGGGGAAGCCGGAGTCCCGTTCTTCACGATCTCCGGCTCCGACTTCGTCGAGATGTTCGTCGGTGTGGGCGCGTCGCGGGTGCGCGACCTGTTCGACCAGGCCAAGCAGAACAACCCCTGCATCATCTTCGTCGACGAGATCGACGCGGTGGGCCGCCAGCGCGGCGCCGGCCTCGGCGGCGGTCATGACGAGCGCGAGCAGACGCTGAACCAGCTGCTGGTCGAGATGGACGGGTTCGACCCGCGGGCCGGCGTCATCCTGATCGCGGCCACCAACCGGCCCGACATCCTCGACCCCGCTCTGCTGCGGCCCGGCCGCTTCGACCGGCAGATCCCGGTATCCAACCCCGACCTGGCGGGCCGCCGCGCGGTGCTGCAGGTGCATGCGAAGGGCAAACCGATCGGCCCGGACGCCGACCTCGACGGGCTGGCCAAGCGCACCGTCGGCATGACCGGCGCCGACCTGGCCAACGTCATCAACGAGGCGGCGCTGCTGACCGCCCGGGAAAACGGCACCGTCATCACCGGCGCCGCCCTGGAGGAGGCGGTGGACCGGGTGATCGGCGGGCCACGCCGCAAGGGCCGCATCATCAGCGAGCAGGAAAAGAAGATCACCGCCTACCACGAGGGCGGCCACACCCTGGCGGCCTGGGCGATGCCCGACATCGAGCCGATCTACAAGGTGACGATCCTGGCCCGGGGACGGACCGGCGGGCACGCGGTGGCGGTGCCGGAGGAAGACAAGGGCCTGCGGACCCGGTCGGAGATGATCGCGCAGCTGGTCTTCGCCATGGGCGGGCGCGCCGCCGAGGAACTCGTCTTCCGTGAGCCGACGACCGGCGCGGTGTCCGACATCGAACAGGCCACCAAGATTGCGCGCTCGATGGTCACCGAATTCGGCATGAGCTCCAAGCTCGGCGCCGTCAAATACGGGTCCGAGCACGGTGACCCGTTCCTTGGACGGACCATGGGCACGCAGGCCGACTACTCGCACGAGGTCGCCCGTGACATCGACGACGAAGTCCGCAAGCTGATCGAGGCGGCGCACACCGAGGCCTGGGAAATCCTCACCGAATACCGCGACGTGCTCGACACCCTGGCCGGCCAGCTGCTGGAGAAGGAAACCCTGCACCGACCGGAGCTGGAGGGAATCTTCACCGGCGTCGAAAAACGCCCACGGCTAACCATGTTCGACGATTTCGGCGGTCGCATCCCGTCGGACAAACCGCCGATCAAGACGCCCGGCGAGCTGGCCATGGAGCGCGGCGAACCGTGGCCGCAACCCGTTCCCGAGCCGGCCTTCAAGGCTGCCATCGCACAGGCCACCCAGGCCGCCGAGGCCGCGCGCGTGGAGGCCGATAGGAATGCCAACGGCGGCAACGGTTCTCACGCGGGTCAGGAGTCCGGTAATCGCCAGGGTACTACCCAGCCCGACTACGGTGCCCCGGCGGGCTGGTATGCGCCGGGATGGCCGCCACAGCAACAGCAGCCGAATTATTGGTATCCGCCCGCCCATCCCACACAGCCTGCCCAGCAGCCGTATTGGCCGCAGCCGGCGCCGAGCTATCCGGGCCAGGGTCACCCGGCCCAGGGCCATCCAGCGCCGAGCTACCCGCCGTTTCCGCCCTATCCGCCGCCCGGTCAATCCGGCCCGGAAGCCGGAAAGTCCCCCGACCAGCCGGACGAGGACGTGAGCCGGTCCAACCCGCCGGCCCACGGCTGACGAACGGAGGGTTCGATGGCCTTGCCGGATTTGGGGCCGGATACCCGCAACGCGCCTGGCCGCATACGGGTGTTCGACCAGCAGCGTGCCGAGGCCGCGATCCGCGAGTTGCTATTCGCGATCGGCGAAGACCCGGACAGAGATGGCTTGCAGGGCACCCCCGCCCGCGTCGCGCGCGCCTACCGCGAGATGTTCGCTGGGCTCTACACCGACCCCGACACCGTGCTGAACACCATGTTCGACGAGGAACACGACGAGCTGGTGATCGTCAAGGAAATCCCGCTCTACTCCACCTGCGAACATCACCTGGTGTCGTTCCACGGGGTGGCCCACGTCGGCTACATACCGGGCGCGGACGGCAGGGTCACCGGTTTGTCGAAGATCGCGCGCCTGGTCGACCTGTACGCCAAGCGGCCACAGGTGCAGGAGCGGCTCACCAGCCAGGTCGCCGACGCCCTGGTGAAGAAGCTCGATCCGCGCGGGGTCATCGTCGTGGTCGAGGCCGAGCACCTGTGCATGGCGATGCGTGGCGTGCGCAAGCCCGGCGCCGTCACGACGACGTCGGCGGTGCGCGGTTTGTTGAAAACCAATGCCGCTTCTCGAGCCGAGGCGCTCGACCTCATCCTGCGTAAGTGAGCCCGGCGCCCGTGCAGGTTATGGGGGTTCTGAACGTCACTGACGATTCGTTCTCCGACGGCGGGCGCTATTTCGATGCCGACGACGCCGTCGCCCATGGTCTGGCGATGGCCGCCGAAGGCGCGGGGATCGTCGACGTCGGCGGTGAGTCGACCCGGCCCGGTGCCGCCCGGATCGACCCTCGGGTCGAGACGTCCCGTGTCGTGCCCGTCGTCAAAGAGCTTGCAGCACAGGGCATTACCGTGAGCATCGACACCATGCACGCGGACGTGGCGCGGGCGGCGCTGCAGAGCGGCGCCCGGATCGTCAACGACGTGTCGGGCGGGCGGGCCGACCCCGCGATGGCACCGCTGCTGGCAGAGGCCGGCGTGCCCTGGGTGCTGATGCACTGGCGACCGGTGTCGTCCGACCGTCCGCACGCGGTCCCGCACTACCGCGACGTGGTGGCCGAGGTGCGCGCCGAGCTGCTCGCCAGCATCGACGCCGCCGTGGCCGCGGGTGTCGATCCCGACAAGTTGGTGATCGACCCCGGGCTCGGATTCGCCAAGACGGGACAACACAATTGGGCGCTGCTGCATGCGCTGCCACAGTTCGTCGCCACCGGGATCCCGGTGCTCCTGGGCGCCTCACGCAAACGGTTCCTCGGTACGTTGTTAGCCGGGCCCGACGGCTCGCCGCGGCCACCCGACGGGCGTGAGACGGCGACCGCGGTGATTTCCGCGCTGGCGGCCGTGCACGGGGCCTGGGGCGTGCGCGTGCACGACGTGCGGGCCTCGGTCGATGCCCTCAAGGTCGTGGCGGCCTGGACCGAAACCGAGCTGGCTGGAGACGATGGCTGATCGAATCGAGTTGCGCGGCTTGACTGTTCGCGGGCAACACGGAGTTTTCGACCACGAACGCGCCAACGGGCAGGACTTCGTCGTCGACGTCACGGTGTGGATCGACCTGGCCGACGCCGCCGCCAGCGACGACCTGGCCGACACGTACGACTACGCCGCGCTGGCCCGGCTGGCGGCCGACGTGGTGGCCGGGCCCGCGCGCAACCTGATCGAAACGGTGGGGGGCGAAATCGCCGACCGGGTGATGGGCGACCAACGCGTGCACGCCGTCGAGGTGGTGCTGCACAAGCCGCAGGCTCCGATCCCGCAACGCTTCGCCGACGTCGCGGTGGTGGTCCGGCGGTCGCGGCGCGGCGGCCGCGGTTCGGTGATTCCGCTATGACCCGCGTGGTGCTGTCCATCGGGTCCAACCTGGGCGACCGGCTGGCGCGGCTGCAGGCGGTCGTCGACGGGCTCGGGGACGCGGTGGTCGCGGTCTCCCCGGTCTACGAGACGGAGCCGTGGGGGCGTATGGAGCAGGCACCGTTTCTCAACGCGGTGCTGATCGCCGACGACCCGGCGTGCGACGGGCAGGCCTGGCTGCACAGGGCGCAGGAATTCGAGCGGGCCGCGGGCCGGGTCCGCGGCGAACGCTGGGGCCCACGCACCCTCGACGTCGACCTGATCGCCTGCTACGGCGAGACCGAGGTGATCGCCCGCGAGCCCAACCTGACGCTGCCGCACCCGCTGGCCCACCTGCGAGCCTTCGTGATGGTGCCGTGGCTGGCCGTCGAGCCGGACGCCCGGCTGACGGTCGCCGGGGGGCCGCGGCCCGTCGCGGGCCTGCTGGCCGAGCTGGACCCGGCCGACCGGGAGGGGGTTCGGTTGTTCCCGCGGGCGTTGGAAACCTGATGGGACCGACCCGCAAACGTGACCTGACGGCCGCGGTGGTCGGCGCCGCGGTGGTGGGTTATCTGCTGGTGATCAGCCTGTACCGGTGGTTTCCGCCCATCACCGTGTGGACCGGGCTGTCACTGCTCGCGGTGGCCATCGCCGAGGCGCTGTGGGCGCGTTACGTGCGGGCCAAGATCAACGACGGCGAAATCGGTGCCGGGCCCGGGTGGCTGCACCCGCTCGCGGTGGCACGCAGCGTGATGGTCGCCAAGGCGTCGGCCTGGGTGGGCGCGGTGATGCTGGGCTGGTGGGTTGGGGTGTTGGTGTACTTCCTGCCGCGGCGGTCCTGGCTGCGGGCCGCCGCCGAGGACACCACCGGGACGGCGGTGGCGGCCGTCAGCGCGCTGGCGTTGGTCGTCGCCGCGCTGTGGCTGCAGCATTGCTGCAAATCCCCGCAGGATCCGACCGAGCACGGCGAGGGCGCGGAAAACTAGCCCGTCATCCGGCGTTGCGGACCACGACGCGGCCCGACAGGTACGAGCCGGGCAATTAACCCTCCGATCAACCCAGGTGAGAATCGCCGGGGTCGCGCGACACGCGGATTGACCTCGCACAGGTACAGTCAGGCCATGACCGTTCTGTCCCGCGGCGCCCGGGTCCGGCGCGGCGGCCGCAGGCCGGGTTGGGTGCTCTTGACCGCGTTGCTGGTCCTCGCGATGGGGGCCAGTTCCGCACTGGTTTTCACCAATCGGGTGGAACTCCTCAAGCTCGCTGTAATCCTGGCGCTGTGGGCCGCAGTCGCCGGCGCCTTCGTTTCGGTGCTCTACCGTCGGCAGAGTGACGCGGACCAGTCCCGGGTCCGTGACCTGAAGCTGGTCTACGACCTGCAGCTGGATCGGGAGATCTCGGCCCGCCGCGAGTACGAGCTGACCGTGGAGTCCCAGCTGCGCCGCGAGCTGGCCTCCGAGCTGCGGGCCCAGGCCGCCGACGATCTGGCGGCGCTGCGCGCCGAGCTGGGCGCCTTACGGACCAGCCTGGAGATCCTGTTCGACACCGATTTCCAGCACCACCCGGCACTGGAAACGCCCGAGACCGAGGCGCCACGCGGGCGCGCGTACAGCGACTGGGGCCGCAACGGCGAGGGAGGCCCCGTCGATTGGGCGCCCAGCGATCGGTTCACGTCGGCCAGCCGCGTCGACGGCCGCGCGGAAGAAACCGCAATCATCGACGTGCCCGAGGAACCGCTGCTGCCGCCCCGGCAGCCACCGCCTCCGCGGGAGCACGTACGCGCCCAGTACGACGTTCCGCCGGAGGCCCGGTACGTGGTTTCACAAGAACCGCCGTACATGACGCAGCCGCCGACGCCCGGGGCGCGATTCGAGCAGCGTCACCAGCCGCAACCCGAACCACAGCCGCAGATGCAGGATTGGCAGCCGGTCGCCGCGGAGGGGCGGTGGCCGCCCCCCGGAACGCCCGACGGTCGCTGGGCCGGCGCCGATCCGCCCGATACGTCGGCCGGCGCGCCGTCGAACCGCCGGCGCCGCGCCCGGCATTCCGGCGCCGACGAGCCCTTGGACGGGGCGTACGTCGAGCCGCCGCCGCAGACGGAGTCCGATGATCGGCGGGCGCGGCATTCGGTCGAGCACCGCGACTACGGCGTGCACGACTTCGCGGCCCCGAACGAGCCGCAGCAGCCGCCGCCACAAATGGCCCCGCCGTCGCCCCCGGAGCCCGCACCCCGGCACCGCGGGGCGGACCCGCTGCCGGACCGGCCGGATAGCCCGGATGGCCCGCCGAGCGGCGGCCAGTCGGTCGCCGACCTGCTGGCGCGGCTGCAGGTCGAGCCGTCCGGGGGCGGTCGGCGCCTAAGGCGTGAAGGGCGTGAGAGGTGAGCTGGGAGCTTCCTCACATTGGGGTGTTGGCTGGCAATCGACTACAGTCGTAACGACCGTCCGGTACCCCGTGTGAGGACCGGAACGAACGAAGAAACCATGTGAGGTCGTCTGCGATGGTGCAGTTCGACGGTTTGCGCCCGGCCAGGCTCAAGGTGGGCATCATCTCGGCCGGCCGGGTGGGCACCGCGCTGGGAGTCGCGCTGGAGCGCGCCGACCACGTCGTGGTGGCGTGCAGCGCCATCTCCCACGCGTCGCGGCAGCGGGCCCAGCGCCGGCTGCCCGACACCCCGGTGGTGTCGCCGCCGGACGTGGCCGCCGGCGCCGAGCTGCTGCTGTTGGCGGTTCCCGACGGCGAACTCGCCGGCCTGGTATCCGGGTTGGCCGCGACGTCGGCGGTGCGGCCCGGCACGATCGTGGCGCACACGTCCGGCGCCAACGGGGTCGGCGTTCTGGCACCGCTGACGCCCCACTGCATACCCCTGGCACTTCATCCGGCGATGACGTTCACCGGCTCCGACGAGGACATCGCCAGGCTGCCCGACACCTGCTTCGGGGTCACCGCGGCCGACGACGTCGGGTACGCGATCGGGCAGTCGCTGGTCCTGGAGATGGGCGGCGAGCCGTTCCGCGTCCGCGAGGACGCCCGCGTCCTCTACCACGCCGCGCTGGCGCATGCGGGCAACCACCTCGTGACGGTGCTCGCCGACGCGCTCGAGGCGTTGCGGGCCGCGCTGCGGGGCAGCGAACTGCTCGGCCAACAAACCGTCGACGACCAGCCGGGTGGCCTCGCCGAACGAATCGTCGGGCCGCTGGCCCGGGCGGCCCTGGAGAACACCCTGCAGCGCGGGCAGGCGGCGCTCACCGGACCGGTCGCCCGCGGCGACGCCGCCGCGGTCGCCGGGCACCTGGCCGCGCTGGCCACGGTTGACCCCGAACTGGCCCAGGCGTACCGGGTGAACGCCCTGCGCACCGCCCAGCGCGCGCACGCCCCGGCGGACGTCGTCGAGGTGCTGGCGCCATGAAGGCACACAAGCCCGCGTTCAACCCGGCCGCCCTCAACGTCTACTCCACGCCGCGCGAGGTCACCGACGTCAGCCGCGCGCTGCGGCACACCGGCCGCCGGGTGATGTTGGTGCCCACCATGGGCGCGCTGCACGACGGGCACCTGGCCCTGGTGCGCGCGGCCAAGCGGGTGCCCGGCTCGGTGGTCGTCGTGTCGATCTTCGTCAACCCGCTGCAATTCGGCGCCGGGGAAGACCTCGACGCCTACCCGCGGACCCTCGACGACGACCTGGCGCTGCTGCGTGGCGAAGGCGTCGAGATCGTGTTCGCGCCGACCGCCGCGGCGATGTATCCCGACGGCCTGCGCACCACGGTGCACCCCGGCCCGCTGGCCGCCGAACTCGAGGGCGCCGCCCGGCCGACGCATTTCGCCGGCGTGCTGACCGTGGTGTGCAAGCTGCTGCAGATCGTGCGTCCCGACCGGGTGTTCTTCGGCGAGAAGGACTATCAGCAGCTGGTCCTGATCCGGCAGCTGGTCGCCGACTTGAACATCGACGTCGCCGTCGTCGGGGTGCCAACCGTCCGGGAGGTCGACGGGCTGGCGATGTCGTCGCGCAACCGCTACCTGGACCCGGTGCAGCGCGAATTGGCCGCGACGCTTTCCGCGGCGCTGACGGCGGCGGCACACGCCGCGCACGCCGGAGCGCGGGCCGCGCTGGACGCCGCCCGAGCGGTGCTCGACGCCGTGCCCGCGCTCTCGGTCGACTACCTGGAGCTGCGCGACGCGGAACTTGGTTCGCTGCGCGACAACGCCCCCGGCCGGCTGCTGGTCGCCGCCCGGCTGGGCACCACCAGGCTGCTGGACAACATCGCCATCGAGATCGGAGCTTCGCCGGCACCCGTGGGGCCGGACGGATATCGGGACATCCTTGAATCATCGTGGAGGAATTGATGTTACGGACCATGCTCAAGTCGAAGATCCACCGCGCCACCGTCACGCAGGCCGACCTGCACTACGTCGGCTCGGTGACCATCGACGCCGACCTGATGGACGCCGCCGACCTGCTCGAGGGTGAACAGGTCACCATCGTCGACATCGACAACGGCGCCCGCCTGGTCACCTACGCGATCACCGGCGAGCGCGGCACCGGGATGATCGGAATCAACGGTGCCGCAGCGCATCTCGTTCATCCGGGTGATCTGGTGATCCTGATCGCTTATGGGACAATGGAAGACGCGGAAGCGCGCGGCTACCGGCCGCGGATCGTGTTCGTCGACGCCGACAACAAGCCGATCGACCTGGGCGACGATCCGGCCTTCGTGCCGGCCCTGGGTATAGAGCTGTTAGATCCCCGGATCGGCGCGCGGTAGCCGTGCTGCTGGCCATCGACGTCCGCAACACGCACACCGTCGTCGGACTGCTATCGGGCTCCAAAGAGCACGCAAAAGTCGTGCAGCAGTGGCGGATTCGCACCGAGTCCGAGATCACCGCGGACGAGCTGGCGCTGACCATTGACGGCCTGATCGGCGACGATTCCGAGCGGCTCACCGGCGCCGCCGCCCTGTCCACCGTTCCGTCGGTGCTGCACGAGGTGCGGATCATGCTCGACCAGTATTGGCCGTCGGTGCCACACGTGCTGATCGAGCCGGGGGTGCGCACCGGCATCCCGCTGCTGGTCGACAACCCGAAGCAAGTGGGTGCCGACCGGATCGTCAACTGCCTGGCGGCGTTTCACAAATTCGGCAAGGCGGCCATCGTCGTCGACTTCGGATCCTCGATCTGCGTGGACCTGGTGTCGGCCAAGGGCGAGTTTCTCGGCGGCGCCATCGCCCCCGGTGTGCAGATCTCATCGGATGCCGCCGCGGCGCGTTCCGCCGCATTGCTCAACGTCGAATTGGCCCGGCCCCGGTCGGTGGTCGGGAAGAACACCGTCGAATGCATGCAGGCGGGCGCGGTGTTCGGCTTCGCCGGGCTGGTCGACGGTCTGGTCGGGCGCATCCGCGAGGACGTCGACGGTTTCTCCGGCGACCTGGGCGATCAGGTCGTCGTCGTGACCACCGGGCACGCCGCGTCGTTGCTGCTGCCCGAACTGCACACCGTAAACCACTACGACGAGCACCTGACGCTGCATGGGCTGCAGCTGGTCTTCGAACGCAACCGCGACGCCCAGCGCGGCCGGCTCAAGACGGCGCATTGAGAGTCCACGGCGTCGTGTGAAACCTGGCAGGGATTCAGCCCCGTTTTCCGCCCGGAGTGCACACCCAAAGCCATGAGCGCACACCCAATGCCGTCAGCGCACACCCGAGGGCCTGTCATTTAAGCTGGCACGTCGTGAACGCTGACCCGCCGGTAACCGACGCGGCCGATATCCCCGAGCAGTTCCGGATCCGCCGGGACAAGCGGGCTCGCCTGTTGGCGGAGGGTCGGGAACCCTACCCGGTTGCCATCGAGCGCACCCACACCCTGGCGCAGGTGCGCGCCGCCCACGCCGATCTGCCGAGCGACACCGCGACCGACGACGTCGTCGGCGTCGCGGGCCGGGTCACCTTCGCGCGCAACTCCGGAAAGTTGTGCTTTGCGACGCTCCAGGACGGCGACGGCACCACCCTGCAGGTGATGATCAGCCTCGACAAGGTCGGCCAACAGGGGCTCGACGCGTGGAAAGCCGACGTCGATCTCGGCGACATCGTCTACGTGCACGGCAACGTGATCAGCTCGCGGCGCGGCGAGCTGTCCGTGCTGGCCGACTCGTGGCGGATGGCGGCTAAGTCGTTGCGGCCGCTGCCCGTCGCGCATAAGGAGATGAGCGAAGAGTCCCGGGTGCGGCAGCGTTACGTCGACCTGATCGTGCGCCCCCAGGCGCGCGCGGTGGCCCGTCAGCGAATCGCCGTGGTCCGCGCGATACGCAACGCGCTGGAGCGGCGCGGGTTTCTCGAAGTCGAAACGCCCATGCTGCAGACGCTGGCCGGTGGCGCCGCGGCCCGGCCGTTCGTCACGCATTCCAATGCGCTTGACATCGATCTCTACCTGCGGATCGCGCCGGAACTGTTCCTCAAGCGCTGCGTCGTCGGCGGTTTCGACAAGGTCTTCGAACTAAATCGGGTGTTCCGAAACGAAGGGGCGGATTCGACTCATTCTCCGGAATTTTCCATGCTGGAGACGTATCAGACCTACGGAACCTATGATGATTCGGCGGTCGTCACCCGCGAGCTTATTCAAGAGGTGGCCGACGAGGCGATCGGCACCAGACAACTGCCGTTGCCAGACGGCAGCGTCTACGACATAGACGGAGAATGGGCGTCGATACAAATGTATCCGTCGCTGTCGGCGGCGCTCGGCGAGGAGATCACACCCGAGACGACGTTCGATCGGCTGCGTGCCATCGCGGAGCGACTTGGCCTGGAGATAGGCCCGGGCTATGGGCACGGAAAACTCGTCGAGGAACTGTGGGAGCACACGGTGGGCAACGCGCTGATCGCGCCCACCTTCGTCAAGAATTTTCCCGTCGAGACAACGCCTTTGACCCGCCAGCACCGCAGCATCGCGGGTGTGACCGAGAAGTGGGACTTGTACCTGCGCGGAGTCGAACTGGCCACCGGGTACTCCGAATTGAACGATCCGGTGGTGCAGCGCGAGCGATTCGCCGCCCAGGCCCGCGCCGCGGCCGCCGGCGACGACGAGGCTATGGTGCTCGACGAAGATTTTCTCACCGCGCTCGAGTACGGGATGCCGCCGTGCACCGGAACCGGAATGGGTATAGATCGGTTGTTGATGTCTTTGACCGGGCTGTCAATTAGAGAGACAGTTTTGTTCCCGATTGTTCGGCCACACTCCAGTTGAAAAGTCCAACTGTACGTCTTGCGTCTGGATTGAGTATGCTGCGTTCTTATGGCAGATTGGTGACCGGGGGTCAATCCAAACTGCTCAGCAACTACCCAGGACGAAATGCGAGGATAAGCTAATGGCCAAAAAAGTGACCGTCACCCTGGTCGATGATTTCGACGGTGCGGGCGCAGCCGACGAAACGGTTGAATTCGGGCTTGACGGGGTGACCTATGAGATTGACCTTTCGTCCAAGAATGCCGCGAAACTTCGCGGCGATCTGAAGCAATGGGTGGAAGCCGGCCGTCGCGTCGGAGGCCGCCGGCGTGGGCGTTCCGGCTCCGGACGCGGGCGTGGCGCGATCGACCGCGAGCAGAGCGCCGCGATCCGGGAGTGGGCCCGCCGAAACGGGCACAACGTGTCGACGCGCGGCCGCATCCCGGCCGAGGTGATCGACGCATTCCACGCGGCGACCTAACAAACCGTTTACCGGCGCCCGGGCCCGAGTGCGCCCGGGCGCCGGTAGTTTGTCTTTTTCGCTGGCGGCGAAACGATCGTCGGTCTACGCGGGAAACGCTTTGGTGGTTTTCCTCGTTTATGTGTTGTGGCTGTGCTAGGCACCGGCAAGGTTAGGAACCCTGGTAGGCCGACCATTACAGTGGATGGCAGGTATGCGATTCCGGCCGCACTGGACCGGCGAGGGCTGTACCGATGGTGAGGGAGAGCAGGTAACCACCGATGTTCGAAAGATTTACCGACCGTGCCCGCAGGGTCGTCGTCCTGGCGCAAGAAGAGGCCCGGATGCTCAACCACAACTACATCGGCACCGAGCACATCCTTTTGGGTTTGATTCACGAGGGCGAAGGCGTCGCGGCGAAGTCGCTGGAGTCGCTGGGGATCTCGCTGGAGGGCGTTCGCAGCCAGGTCGAGGAGATCATCGGCCAGGGCCAGCAGGCCCCGTCGGGACACATCCCGTTCACCCCGCGCGCCAAGAAGGTGCTCGAGCTGAGCCTGCGCGAGGCGCTGCAGCTCGGCCACAACTACATCGGCACCGAGCACATCCTGCTGGGCCTCATCCGTGAGGGTGAGGGCGTGGCCGCCCAGGTTCTGGTCAAGCTGGGCGCCGAGCTGACCCGGGTGCGCCAGCAGGTGATCCAGCTGCTGAGCGGCTACCAGGGCAAGGAGGCCGCCGAGGCCGGCACCGGTGGTCGCGGCGGCGAGTCGGGCAGCCCCTCCACGTCGTTGGTGCTCGACCAGTTCGGCCGCAACCTGACGGCCGCCGCGATGGAGGGCAAGCTGGACCCGGTCATCGGCCGCGAGAAGGAAATCGAGCGGGTGATGCAGGTGCTCTCCCGGCGCACCAAGAACAACCCGGTGCTGATCGGCGAGCCCGGCGTCGGCAAGACCGCCGTCGTCGAGGGCCTGGCGCAGGCCATCGTGCACGGCGAGGTCCCCGAGACGCTGAAGGACAAGCAGCTCTACACCCTGGACCTGGGATCGCTGGTCGCCGGCAGCCGTTACCGCGGCGATTTCGAGGAGCGCCTGAAGAAGGTGCTCAAGGAGATCAACACCCGCGGCGACATCATCCTGTTCATCGACGAGCTGCACACCCTGGTCGGCGCCGGTGCGGCCGAGGGCGCGATCGACGCCGCGTCGATCCTGAAGCCCAAGCTGGCCCGCGGCGAGCTGCAGACGATCGGCGCCACCACGCTCGACGAATACCGCAAGTACATCGAGAAGGACGCCGCCCTGGAGCGCCGGTTTCAGCCGGTGCAGGTCGGCGAGCCGACGGTGGAGCACACCATCGAGATCCTCAAGGGCTTGCGCGACCGCTACGAGGCGCACCACCGGGTGTCGATCACCGATTCCGCGATGGTGGCCGCCGCCACCCTGGCCGACCGCTACATCAACGACCGGTTCCTGCCGGACAAGGCGATCGACCTGATCGACGAGGCGGGCGCCCGGATGCGGATCCGCCGGATGACCGCACCGCCAGACCTGCGCGAGTTCGACGAGAAGATCGCCGAGGCCCGCCGCGAGAAGGAATCGGCCATCGACGCCCAGGACTTCGAGAAGGCCGCCAGCCTGCGCGACCGCGAGAAGCAGCTGGTGGCCCAGCGGGCGGAGCGCGAAAAGCAATGGCGCTCGGGCGATCTCGACGTGGTTGCCGAGGTGGACGACGAGCAGATCGCCGAGGTGCTGGGCAACTGGACCGGCATCCCGGTGTTCAAGCTCACCGAGGCCGAGACCACCCGGCTGCTGCGCATGGAGGACGAGCTGCACAAGCGGATCATCGGTCAGGAGGACGCCGTCAAGGCCGTGTCCAAGGCCATCCGCCGCACCCGCGCCGGGCTGAAGGACCCCAAGCGCCCGTCGGGCTCGTTCATCTTCGCCGGTCCGTCCGGCGTCGGGAAGACCGAGCTGTCCAAGGCGCTGGCCAACTTCCTGTTCGGCGACGACGACGCGCTCATCCAGATCGACATGGGCGAGTTCCACGACCGGTTCACCGCGTCGCGGCTGTTCGGCGCCCCGCCGGGATACGTCGGCTACGAGGAGGGCGGCCAGCTCACCGAGAAGGTGCGGCGCAAGCCGTTCTCGGTGGTGCTGTTCGACGAGATCGAGAAGGCACACCAGGAGATCTACAACAGCCTGCTGCAGGTGCTCGAGGACGGCCGGCTCACCGACGGCCAGGGCCGCACGGTGGACTTCAAGAACACCGTGCTGATCTTCACCTCCAACCTGGGCACCTCCGACATCTCGAAGCCGGTCGGCCTGGGCTTCACCCAGGGCGGCGGTGAGAACGACTACGAGCGGATGAAGCAGAAGGTCAACGACGAGCTGAAGAAGCACTTCCGGCCGGAGTTCCTCAACCGCATCGACGAAGTCATCGTCTTCCACCAGCTGACCCGCGACGAGATCATCCGGATGGTCGACCTGATGATCGGCCGCGTCGCCGGCCAGCTCAAGAGCAAGGACATGGCGATGGAGCTGACCGACAAGGCCAAGGCGTTGCTGGCCAAGCGTGGCTTCGACCCGGTGCTGGGCGCTCGCCCGCTGCGGCGCACCATCCAGCGCGAGATCGAGGACCAGCTCTCCGAGAAGATCCTCTTCGAGGAGGTCGGGCCGGGACAGGTCGTCACGGTCGACGTGGACAACTGGGACGGCGAAGGGACCGGCGAGGACGCGGTGTTCACGTTCACCGGAACCCGCAAGCCGCCGGCCGAGCCGGACCTGGCCAAGGCCGGAGCGCACAGCGCGCCCGATACCCAGTAGCGGCGGGGCATACACTGACGACTGTTGTCGACGAGCCACGGAATCTGGTGAAATCCCAGAGCGGTCGCGCCACTGTCCAAAGTCAGACCCGAAGCTCGCAGGCCATGGCAGCCATCCGCCAAGCGGGACGCGACATCCCGAGAAGGAGTCAACTGTGTCCAATCCCCACGCAGCCCGCACCCGTGTCCGGGCGGTTGACCTATCCGCGGCAAGCGCCACGCTCTGGTTGGCGGCCACCGTTTTCCTGGCTCTTCTGGCGCTCTACTTCGTCGGTGTCGACCAGGGCGCGGTGTCGCTGTTCGGCAGTGACTCCCACGTGCACGAGTTCGTACACGACGCGCGGCACCTACTCGGCTTCCCCTGCCACTGACGCGTGGAGAAGCGTCTGATCGCACGCGGTGTGCTTGCGGGCGCGGTCGGGGCGGCGCTGGCGTTCGTCTTCGCCCGCCTGTGCGCCGAGCCGGTGATCGGCCGCGCGATCGCCTTTGAAGACGGCCGAATCGACGCCGAGAACGCCCACGGCGTGCACGAGCACGGCACCGAGTTGTTCACCCGCGGGGTGCAGGCCAACGCCGGGTTGGGTTTCGGTGTGCTGATTTTCGGCGTCGCGATGGGCGCGCTGTTCGCCGTGCTGTTCTGCGTGGTCTCGGCCCGCGCGAAGAACCCTGCGCCCCGGCCACTTTCGGCCCTCTTGGCCGCGGGCGCGTTCGGCGCGGTGTACCTCGTGCCGTTCGTCAAGTATCCGCCGAATCCGCCGGCCGTGGGCCAGGCGGACACGATCCGGGCACGCACCGGCTGGTATCTGGTGATGGTGTTGGCGTCAGTGGTGTTGGCAATCGCCGCGGTGTGGCTGGCCCGGCGGCTCGAAGCCCGGCTCGGCGCGTGGAATGGGAGGCTGCTCGCGGCGGGGGCCTATCTGGTGGCGGTCGCGGTGGTGGCGGTGCTGCTGCCGACCGTCGACGAGACGCCCGAACCCCTGCGCGACGCTTCCGGCGCGATCATCTATCCCGGCTGTCCCGCCGACGTGCTCTACGAATTCAGGCTGCTCTCCCTGGCCACCCAACTGGTGCTGTGGGCGACCATCGGCCTGGTCTTCGCGACGCTTGCCGGCCGGCTGCTGGGGCAGCGAGCCGAGAGCGGATCGGCGCCGAGCATCGCGGCGTGACCGAGGTCGTCCGGCTGACCCTGGTGTCGCACGCGATGACCGACGCCATGGCGGCCGGGCGTTTTCCCACCGACGAACCGCTCAACGATATGGGCCGTCGACAGGCCGAAGCCGTTGCGGGCCTTGGTATCCAAAGCGACGCCCGTCAGCTTGCCGGACCCGAGCGGCGCGCCCGTCAAACCGCGGAGCTGCTGGGGCTGCACGCCACGACCGAACCGCGGCTGGCCGATCTCGATTGTGGGCGGTGGCGTGGGCAGACGCTCGGCGCTCCGAGTTCCGAAGACCTCGAGAGGTGGTTGACCGAGCCCGACCGGGCGCCGCACGGCGGCGAGTCGATCGCCGACCTGATCGAGCGGGTGGCCGGCTGGCTGGCCTCGTTGACGGACACCATCGCGCCCGCGGTCGCGGTGACACATCCCGCGGTGATCCGGGCGGCGCTCCTGCTGGCACTCGACGCCGCCCCGAAGTCGTTCTGGCGCATAGACATCGCGCCGCTTAGTCGCACCGTACTGCACTTCCGGAACGGCCGCTGGACGCTGCGGCTGTGACGGCTACCGAGGCGCGATCAGCGCGAAGACCTGTTTGGCGACCTGCAACATCCAGCCGGTCACGGTCGGCCCGTGATCGCGAGGCCAGTTCAGCTGGAAGCTGACCACCCACGGCTGCCGAGTTTTGTCGACGGCATACCAGCTAAACGTCAAATCGCCCGGCAGGCCACCGGCTTTCGCGCCGACATACGGCCAAACGTTCCGGTCCAATTGGATGCCCGCCACCGCGGAAAGGATCTGCCGCACCGGCGCGGCCGCGCCGACCGCGTCGGCTTGCAGGGCCGCGTGGACCCGGCAGATGTCCTCGGCGTTGCCGTACCACTCCGCGCCGTAGGTCGAGGCCGGGGTGTGGGCGCGAGTCGGATCGGGTTGGTAAGGAGTCGAATTCGCCTGTGCCAGCAACCGGGCACGGACTTGCGGCGATCCTTGCTTCCATTGGCTGCGCAGATCCGGTTGACCCCAGCCGACGGAGAACAGCTCGTACATCGTGGGGAAGGGGGTCATGCTGGCCGGATCGTGATGGCCGGCGGTGACGAGCGCTTCCTCGACAGCGGACGTGCCCATTCTCCCGATCAGCAAGTCGGTGGCCATGTTGTCGCTGGTGGCGATCATCTTCTCGGCGGCCGTGCGCACCGAAACGTGCGCCCCGGGAGGCAGTTCCAAGCCCGAAGAACCGACCGCCCTGCTCTTGTCGGTGACGGTCAGCTGGTCGTCCCAGGACACCGTTCCATTTTTGATCGCGCCCGCCAGCGCGTGCAGCACGTACAACTTGAAAATCGAAGCCAGCGGCAGAGATTCGCCGGTGTTCGTGCCCGCCACCGGATCGCAGCGACCGTCGTTGACCTTGGCGACCTGGTAGGAATAACGGGCGCCGGTCTTGCCCAGCACGGCGTCGACGTCGTGCCACGAGCCGATCTTTGGCGCCCGCGTGTCGACGTCGAACCGATCGACCCAGCCGTCGTCGTCGGTGTGTATCCGGATGTCTTGTCGCGCACCATAAGAGGAGACCACGTGCAGCGTGGCGACGCTGGCGCCGATGTCGACGCCGGCGAGGGTGAAGGGGCGATCCCACCACAGCCCTTCCATGGTGGTCTCGACCGGGCCGACCTTGTCGGGCGCGGCGAGGGTGCCGACACCGACCGGCCCGATGGGCCAGTCCGAGTTGAGCATGTCCATGGCCTGCCGGGCCCGCAGACCGGGAGGAGTTCTGGTATCGATCCCCCGCCCGGTGTTCGCGGCGTTCGCGTGGGGGGAAGGCGACGGTGCGCAACCCGGCGCCAGGGTCACGACCAGTGCCGTGGCGGCGCTCAACGCCGCCGCGCGGCGCCGCGCCGACCGCTCGCTAGCCAGCCTGGTCGTTCCCGGCAACGTCCAGCACGACCTCGAATTCCAGCAGCGTTGCGCCAGTCGCCACCGGGTTGGCGCGGTGTCCGGCGTGGGCTTCGATGGCGGGCCCGTTCGCCCACGCCTGGAATGCTTCATCGGACTCCCACTGTGTCACCACGAAATAGCGGTTCTCGCCCTTGACCGGACGCAGCAGCTGAAAGCCGAGGAAACCGGGTTGGTTTTCCACCGCGTGCGCGCGATGGGCGAACCGCTTCTCCAGTTCGGGGCCAGCGTCGGCGGGCACCTCGATTGCGTTGATCTTCACCACTGGCGGCATTCCGCTAGGTTACCCCGTCGCCTGCCCGGCGACGATGCGGGCCGATTCGGCCTGGGGAGGAGCCGGGCAATCCGGCTGGAGCCTACCCAACCCCCGGGCGGGCCACGCAAGATGGTGCTATGCCCAGCGATCTGTTGACCTGCCACGGCGGACGAGGCCAGCCGTTGGTGCTGGTGCACGGCCTGATGGGCCGGGGCACCACGTGGTCGCGCCAGCTACCGTGGCTGACCCGGTTGGGCACCGTGTACACCTACGACGCCCCATGGCACCGGGGTCGCGACGTCGACGACCCACACCCGATCGGCACCGAACGGTTCGTGGCCGACCTGGCTGACGCGGTGAGCACGTTGGGGGCACCGGCCCGGCTGGTCGGGCATTCGATGGGTGCGCTGCACTCGTGGTGCTTGGCCGCGGAGCGTCCGGATCTGGTTTCGGCGCTGGTGGTCGAGGACATGGCCCCGGACTTCCGGGGCCGCACCACCGGTCCATGGGAACCTTGGGCGCATGCCCTTCCGGTCGAATTCGATTCTGCCGAAAAGGTATTCGACGAGTTTGGGCCCGTCGCCGGGCGGTATTTCCTGGACGCGTTCGACCGCATCGCGACCGGTTGGCGGTTGCATGGCCATACCTCGCGCTGGATCGAGATCGCCGCCGAATGGGGTACCCGGGACTACTGGGCGCACTGGATGGCCGTGCGGGCCCCGGCGCTGCTCATCGAGGCGGGCAACTCGGTGACGCCGCCGGGCCAGATGCACGCTATGAGCAAAACCGGTTCTCCCGCAACGTATTTGCGTGTAACCGAGGCCGGTCATCTGATTCACGACGAAGCGCCGCAGGCATATCGCGAGGCGGTGGAGTCTTTCCTGGCGGCGCCCGACCCGCGTGCCTGAGCATCGCCGTCAGGCCGGTGTGTGACCGCTCACGGTGCAGCCCGCGGCACCGCCTGATAAATTCTTCAACTGTTCGAATATAGAAAGCTTAAGTTCTTCAGGAGATCCGTGGTGTCGGAGCCGCTGTACAAGCTCAAGGCTGAGTTCTTCAAGACGTTGGGGCACCCGGCGCGGATCAGGATCCTGGAGCTGCTCGTCGCGGGCGACAAGTCGGTCGCCGAACTGTTGCCCGAGGTCGGCCTCGAATCATCGAACCTGTCGCAGCAGCTCGGCGTTCTGCGCCGAGCCGGCGTGGTTGACGCGCTCAGGGACGGCAACACCGTGATCTACTCGATCGCCTCGCCGGACATCGCCGAACTGCTGACGGTGGCCCGCAAGGTCCTCACCGGGGTGCTCAGCGATCGCGTGGCGGTGTTGGAAGACCTGCGCGCCGGCGGCCCGGAGTAGCGTCCATGGGCTGGGTCAGCAAAGCCTTCAGGGTCGGTCGGATCGCCGAACCCGCGCCACCCGCACCGCCGCAGACGGCCAAACCGCCTGGGGGAGTGCGTGGTTCGCTTCAGATCCGGCACGTCGACGCGGGCTCGTGCAATGGGTGCGAGGTGGAGATCACGGGCGCGTTCGGGCCGGTCTACGACGCCGAACGGTTCGGGGCACGGCTGGTGGCCTCGCCACGCCATGCGGACGCGCTGCTGGTGACCGGCGTCGTGACACGCAATATGGCCGGACCGCTGCGCGCCACCCTCGACGCCACCCCGCGGCCGCGCCGGGTGATCGCCTGTGGCGACTGTGCGCTGAACCGGGGCGTCTTCACCGACGCGTATGGCGTGGTCGGGGCCGTGGCCGAGGTGGTGCCCGTCGACGTCGAAATCCCGGGTTGCCCGCCCACGCCGAGCCAGATCATCGCCGCCCTCAGGTCGGTGACCGGCAAGTGACCGCGGAGCTGCTGACCAGCGCGGTGCCCGTGCCGAAGCTGGTGCGACGCAATGACTTCGGGCCCATCTTCGCGGGTGTGCTGACGTCGCTGCTCGGCGCCGGCGGGGTGTGGGCCGGCATGCTGGGGATCTTCGGTTCGGTGCGCGCGGTCCACATCGGTTGGCTGCTTCCCCTGACGGGTGTCCAGCTGGGCCTCGATCCGCTGGGCGGGTTCTTCATGACGATCACGGGAGCGGTCGCGGTCGCGGCCGGCGTCTATGTGATCGGGTATGCCCGGCATGGCCATCTGGGCCGGGTCGCGCTGGCGGCGGTGCCGGTGTTTGTCGCGGCGATGCTGCTGGTACCCGCCGCGGGATCGGTCACCACGTTCCTGCTGGCGTGGGAGTTGATGGCGGTCGCGTCACTGGTGCTGGTGCTGGCCGAGCACACCCGCGCGCAGGTCCGCTCGGCCGCGCTGGTGTACGCCGTCATGACTCAGCTGGGTTTTGTGTCGATCCTGCTCGGGCTGATGGTGCTGGCGGCGTCCGGCGGCGCGGACCGGTTTGCCGACCTGCACCGGATACCGCAGGGTGTGTACACCGCGGTCTTCCTGTTGACGCTTGTGGGATTCGGTTCCAAGGCCGGGCTGGTGCCGCTGCACGCGTGGTTGCCACGCGCACACCCGGAGGCGCCGAGCCCGGTGTCGGCGCTGATGAGCGCGGCGATGGTCAACCTCGGCGTCTACGGCATCTGCCGTGTCGATCTGCAGCTGCTCGGCCCGGGGCCGCGCTGGTGGGGACTCACGTTGATGGTCGTCGGCGGGGTGTCGGCGCTCTACGGCGTGGTGCAGGCTTCGGTGGCCACGGATCTCAAACGCCTCCTTGCCTATTCGACGACCGAGAACCTCGGATTGATCGTCCTGGCGTTGGGAGCCGCCACCCTGTTCGCGGCCACGGGCGCGACGGTGCCCGCAATGATCGCCGCGGCCGCGGCCATGCTGCACCTGGTGGCGCACGCGGCGTTCAAAAGCCTCGGATTCCTGGCGGCCGGGTCGGTTCTGGCCGCAACCGGACTGCGTGACCTCGACCGGCTGGGCGGTTTGGCCCGTCGCATGCCGGCGACGACCACGCTGTTCGGGGTCGCCGCGCTGGGGGCGTGCGGGCTGCCGCTGGGCGCCGGGTTCGTCAGCGAGTGGTTGCTGGTCCAGTCGCTGATCCACACAACCCCCGGGCACGCCACCGTCCTGGCCTTGACCACGCCGCTGGCCGTGGGCGCCGTCGCGCTCACCACGGGCCTGGGAGTCGCGGCGATGGTCAAAGCGTTCGGGATCGGATTCCTGGCGCGGCCCCGAAGCGAAGAGGCCGCCACGGCCCATGAGGCGGCGGGCAGCATGCTGGCCGGTATGGCCGTTGCGGCGGCCGCCTGTGTGACGCTGGCGGTGGCGCCCTCGGTTATCGCACCCGCACTGCGCCGTGCGGTCGCCGCGCTGCCGGCCGCACGGGCGACGCAGTTCATCGACTTCAGGGCAGTCGTGCGGCTGCCCGGCCTGCTGGGTTCGATCGCGCCCGGGGTGATCGCGGCCGGCGTCGGGGTTGCCGCGCTGACCGTGGCCGTCCTGGCGCGATGGCGCCGGGGCCGGCGTCCGGAACCCGCCGCCTTGCCGCTATGGGCCTGCGGCGCAAACGATCTCACCGCACGCATGCAGTACACGGCGACGTCCTTCGCCGAGCCGCTGCAACGGGTCTTCGACGACGTGCTGCGACCCGACACCGACGTCGAGGTCACGCACACCGCGGAGTCACGGTATCTCGCTGAAAAGATCGTCTACCGCACCAGAATCGTCGACGCGATCGAGGAACGCTTCTATACGCCGGTGCTGCAGCTGATCACGGTGGCGGCGGGAACGGTGCGGCGCGCCCACACCGGCAGCGTGCACCTGTACCTGGCTTACGGTGCGCTCGGCGTCCTGACCGTGCTGGTGGTCGCCCGATGAACGCCCTGTCCTACGTCGCGGGCGCGGTGCAGCTCGGCGCCGTGATCGCCGGGGCGCCGCTGGTGGTCGGCCTTGCCCGGCAGGTGCGCGCCCGCTGGGAGGGCCGTGCCGGTGGCGGCGTCCTGCAGCCGTGGCGCGACATAGTGAAACAGCTTGGCAAACAACAGATCAACCCGCGCGGGACGACGGTGGTGTTCGCGGCCGCGCCGGCCGTCGTCGCCGGATCGACACTGTTGATCGCCGCGATCGCACCGCTGGTCGCCACCGGATCCCCACTGGATGCCAGCGCGGACCTGTTCGCTGTGGTCGGGCTGCTGTTCTTGGGCACCGTCGCGTTGACCCTGGCCGGCATCGACACCGGCACCTCGTTCGGTGGCATGGGGGCCAGTCGCGAGATCACCATCGCCGCGTTGGTCGAGCCCACCATCTTGCTGGCCGTCTTCGCGCTGTCCATCCCCGCGCGATCGGCCAATCTCGGTGCCTTGGTGGCGCATACCATCACCCATCCCGGCCAGGTGGTGTCGCTGGCCGCGGTGCTGGCGTTCGTCGCGCTGGTGATCGTGATCGTCGCCGAGACCGGGCGGCTGCCGGTGGACAACCCGGCCACCCATCTCGAGCTGACGATGGTGCACGAGGCGATGGTGCTCGAATACGCCGGTCCCCGCCTTGCGCTGGTCGAGTGGGCGGCCGGCATGCGACTGACGGTGCTGCTGGCGCTGCTGGCAAACCTGTTCGCGCCGTGGGGCATTGCCGGCGGCCGGCCCGGTGCGGTCGACATCGTCATCGGCGTGGCGGCCGTGGTGGCCAAGGTCGCCCTGCTCACGGGACTGCTCGCAACTTTCGAAGTATTCGCGGCCAAGCTGCGGCTGTTCCGGGTTCCCGAGTTGCTGGCCGGGTCGTTTCTGCTGGCGCTGCTCGCGGTGATCGCCGCCGACTTCTTCACGGTGCCGGCGTGACGTACAACGCTTTCGCGGTACTGGTCGACTTCGCCGCCGGCGGGCTGATTTTGGCCGCGGTGCTGGTCGTGTGGCGCCGCGACCTGGGCGCCATCGTCCGCCTGCTGGCGTGGCAGGGCGTCGCCTTGGCGGCCATTCCCATCCTGCGCGGTGCGTACGCCGTCGATGGGGCGCTCATCGGTGTCGGGGTGGCCGTCCTGGTGTTGCGGGCGGTGGTGCTGCCCCGGTTGCTTTCCCGCGCGGCCGGCGCCGCGTCACCCACCCATCAGGCCCACCGCGAGGCCACCCCGCTGGTCAACACCGCCACATCGCTGTTGATCACTGCCGCGTTGACACTGGCCGCGTTCGCCGCCGCTCGACCCCTGGTGAATTTGCAGCCGGCGGCCACCACCACCGCGGTCCCCGCCGCCACCGCGGTGGTGCTGATCGCGCTGCTCGTGATGGTCACGCGGCGGCACGCGGTGTCGCAGGCCGCGGGATTCCTCATGCTGGACAACGGAATTGCCGCGACCGCGTTTTTGCTCACCGCGGGGGTGCCGCTCATCGTCGAACTCGGTGCCTCCCTGGACGTGCTGTTCGCGGTCCTGGTGATCGGTGTCCTGACCGGCCGCCTGTCCCGCGCCTTCGGCGGCGCCGAGCTCGACGCGTTGCAGGAGCTGCACGACTGATGACGGGCTTACTGTTGGCCGCGATCCTCACGCCGATCGCCGCGTCGATCGCAACCTTGATCGGAGGGTGGCGCCGGGCAACCGCGACGTTGATCGTCGCATCGGCGGTGACGGTGCTCGCGTGTGGTGCGGCGCTGGGATTCGGCGTCGGATCGGGGACCCGGTTCGCGCTGGGCGGGCTGCTGCGGGTCGACGCCCTGAGCGTCACCATGCTGATCGTCATCGGAATCGTTGCGACACTGGCGACCTGGGCCAGCATCGGCTACCTCGACACCGAACTCGCGCGCGACCACACCGACACCCGCGGCGCCCGGACGTACGGCGCGCTGACGGCGGCGTTCCTGGCGGCGATGGTTGTTGCGGTGTGCGCCAACAACATCGGCGTGATCTGGGTCGCGATCGAGGCCACCACGGTGATCACCGCCTTTCTGGTCGGACACCGCCGCACCCGCACGGCGCTCGAGGCGACCTGGAAATACGTGGTGATCTGCTCGGTCGGCATCGCGATCGCTTTCCTGGGCACCGTGTTGCTGTATTACGCCGCCGAGCATGCCGGCGCGCCGGCCGCCGCCGCCCTGAACCTCGACGTGCTCACGGCGCACGCGGCCGGCCTGGACCCCGGCACCACCCGACTGGCGGGCGGGTTGCTGCTGATCGGCTATGGCGCCAAGGCCGGGCTGTTTCCCTTCCACACCTGGCTGGCCGACGCCCACAGCCAGGCCCCGGCACCCGTTTCGGCGCTGATGAGCGGGGTGTTGCTGTCGGTGGCGTTCTCGGTGCTGGTCCGCATCAAACCGATCGTCGACGCCGCTACCGGGCCCACCTTCATCCGGTCCGGGCTGCTGGCGATGGGGTTGGCGACGCTGCTGATCGCGGCCTTGATGCTGACCGTGACGCCCGATATCAAACGGATGCTCGCCTATTCCTCGATGGAGAACATGGGCCTCATCGCGATCGCCGCGGCCGCGGGAACAACGCTGGCGATCGCCGCACTGCTGCTGCACGTGCTCGCTCACGGGATCGGCAAGACGGTTCTGTTCCTGGCGAGCGGTCAGCTGCAGGCGGCGCACAACTCCACCGCGATCGCTGACGTCACCGCCGTGCTGCGGCGCTCCCGCCTGATCGGCGTGTCCCTTGCCGTCGGTGTGGTCGTCCTGCTCGGGCTGCCGCCCTTCGCGATGTTCGCCAGCGAGTTGGCCATCGCCCGCTCGCTCGCCGATGCCCGCCTCACGTGGGCCCTCGGCGCGGGCATGCTGCTGATCGCGATCGCCTTCGCCGCGCTGGCGCGCAACTCGGGCCGCATCCTGCTGGGGGGCGTGGCCGGCACGCCGGAAATCATTGTGCCGAAAACGATGGCGACGGCCCTGCTCCTTGGTGTCGCGGCATCGTTCGCCCTGGGTATCACCGCCGGCCCGCTTACCGAATTGTTCACCGCCGCGGCCGGCAACGTCGGGGCATCCCATGAGCCGTAACTGCGTGCGGCACAGGGTGTCCCAAAACCGGTTGGCCGATATGGCAGAAGACCTCCTGGGCAACGGGTTTCGTCTGGGCTTGGTGGCCGCACACGACGACGGCGGTGCCTTCCGCATCGTCTACCTGTTCCTCGCCGGCGGACCAGATCGTCGTATCGAACTCGAATATATTGTGCCAGAAAGTGATCCGGTCATACGTTCGCTGGCATACCTGTCGTTTGCGGCCAGCCGATTCGAGCGCGAGATGGCGGACCTGTACGGGATTCGGCCCGTCGGACATCCCAAGGTGAGACGACTGGTGCGGCATGCTCACTGGCCCGAAGAGTGGTATCCCATGCGTGGCACGGCCACGCCCGCACCCGAATTCGAAGGCGTCGGCGGCTTCCCGTTCGTCACCGTCGAAGGGCCTGGGGTATATGAGATCCCGGTGGGGCCCGTGCACGCCGGGGTGATCGAACCCGGCCATTTCCGCTTCTCCGTCGCCGGCGAGACGATCCTGCGACTCAAGGCCCGGCTGTGGTTCGTACACCGGGGGCTGGAAAAGGTGTTTCAGGGCCGGCCGGCCGACGGCGCGGTCGAACTGGCCGAATGCGTCAGCGGCGACACCTCCGTCGCTCACGCGCTCGCCCACAGCCTTGCCGTCGAAGACGCGCTCGGCGTCGAAGTCCCCGACGAGGCACACCGGCTGCGGGCGCTGCTTGTCGAGCTGGAACGTCTCTACAACCACGTCGCCGACTTGGGCGCGCTGGCCAACGACGTCGGATTCGGGCTCGCCAGCGCGCACGCCCAGCGCGTCCGCGAACAACTGCTGCGAATCAACGCGGCCGTCGCCGGACATCGGCTGCTGCGTGGCGCCATCCGCCCCGGCGCGGTCACGCTGCAAACGCTGCCGGACGCCACCGCGCTGCGCTCCATCGCCGCCGACGTCGCGGAGATTGCCGAACTGACCCTACGCAACACCGTGGTGTACGACAGGTTCGCCGGGACGGCGGTCCTGGACCGGGAAGACGCTCACGCCCTTGGGTGCCTCGGCTATGTCGCGCGCGCCAGCGGGGTGCCTACCGACGCCCGGCTCGAACACCCCACCGTCGCGCTACCCGTCACCGAGGTCGGCGCCACCGCGGGCGACGTGCTGGCGCGCTACACGGTGCGGCGCGACGAGTTCGCCGCGTCCATCGAGCTGGCGTGCCACCTGATCGAAACAGCCGCCGGCCCAATCGAATACATCGAAACCCCGCCGGCGCCGCACGCGGCCCGCAGCGGTATCGGCATCGTCGAAGGCTGGCGCGGCACCATCGTCCACCGCGTCGAAATCGACGCGACCGGTCGCATCACCCGCGCCAAGATCGTCGACCCGTCCTGGTTCAACTGGCCCGCGCTGCCGGTCGCGATGGCCGACACGATCGTCCCCGATTTCCCGTTGGCTAACAAAAGCTTCAACCAGTCCTACGCCGGCAATGACCTTTGAGGGGCCTTTGATCGGGCCGGGGCTACCCCTCGCCCAGCAATGCGAATCGGCCGTCGGCCGTCTTCGTCACCAGGCCGTCGTCCAGCAACGAGTCCAGCGCTCGGTCGCGCTGCCGGGTATCCGTCAGCCACGCCACATCCAGCTCCGCCCGGGTAACCGGAGAGTCGTTGGCGCGCAAGACATCCAGCAAGCGTCCGCGGACCTGCCGGTCCGTTCCGGCGTAGGTCTGGACACGACGCGCCGGCCCCTGCGCCGGCGGATAGCCGGTAAGTCGCCATGCGCATCCGGCCAGCGGGCACAACCCGCAGCGCGGTGCGCGCGCGGTGCACACCGTGGCACCCAGTTCCATCAAAGCCACCGAAAACTTCGGCGCAGTGCCGTCCGCCGGCAGCAATGCCGAGACGTCGGCGTGATCACGCGCCGCGGACGGCGCCCCGGCGTCGGCCAGCCCGTGCACCGCGCGGGCCACCACGCGGCGCACATTGGTGTCCACCACCGGCACCGGCCGGTGATAGGCAAAGCAGGCCACGGCCCGCGCGGTGTAGCTGCCGACGCCCGGCAGCGTCAGTAGCGTGTCGACGTCATCGGGAACCACGTCGTTGTGCTCGCGCGCGATCACGGTGGCGCACTCGTGCAAACGCTTGGCCCGCCGCGGATAGCCCAGCTTGCCCCAGGCGCGCAGCACGTCGGCCGCGCTGGCCGCGGCCGTGGCCGAAGCGGTGGGCCAGCGTCGCACCCAGTCCGGCCAGATCGGCAGCACCCGGGACACCGGTGTCTGTTGCAGCATGAACTCGCTGACCAGGATCGGCCATGCGCCGAGTCCGGGTGCCCGCCACGGCAGATCGCGGCACGACCGGTCGTACCAAGCCACAAGCTCATCACCCGGAATGTGCACTTGCCTAGGCATCGGGGGCTCCGGCGCAGCACAATATGTGCCATGCCCAATACCAGCCCGGTAACCGCTTGGAAAGCACTCAAAGAGGGTAACGAGCGATTCGTCGCCGGCAAGCCACTACATCCCAGCCAGAGCGTCGAGCATCGGGCCAGACTGGCCGCTGTCCAGAAGCCAACGGCGGTGATATTCGGTTGCGCGGACAGCCGGGTGGCCGCCGAACTCGTCTTCGATCAGGGCTTGGGCGACATGTTTGTGGTTCGCACCGCCGGGCATGTCATCGACTCGGCGGTGCTCGGCTCCGTCGAGTACGCGGTGACCGTGCTCGACGTGCCACTCATCGTCGTCCTCGGTCACGACAGTTGTGGCGCGGTCAAGGCGGCATTGGACGCGATCGAGGACGGCGCCGTGCCGACCGGCTTTGTGCGGGATGTGGTGGAGCGCGTGGCGCCGTCGATCCTGATGGGCCGCCGCGACGGCCTGAGCCGCGTCGACGAGTTCGAGGAGCGGCACGTGCGCGAGACCGTGGCGCAGCTCATGGCGCGTTCGGTGGCCATCGCGGAGCGGGTGACCAAGGGCACCCTGGCGATCGCGGGCGTCACCTATCACCTCGCCAACGGGCGGGCGGCGTTGGTCGACCAGGTGGGAGATATCGGCCAGTGACCCTGGCCCAGCGCCGCCCTTAACACGGCGGTTGGCCGGCAAACAGGGCGACACGCCGAGTCGGGTCGAACAAATCGACGTGACCTGGGCCTACGGTGTGAATGTGCTGGATCTGGAACCGCGTGGCCCGCTGCCGACCGAGATCTATTGGCGGCGCAGGGGCCTGGCCCTGGGCATCGCGGTCGTCGTGATCGGGATCGTGGCCGCCATCGCCATTGCCTTCATGGGCAACAGCGCGGGTGCCAAGCCCGCCAACGCCGACAAACACAACTCCGCTCAGGGCAAGCCGGCCTCGCCCACGCCGCAGGCGCCGCCCCCGGCGGGACAGGAAGGCGTCACCCCGGTGCCGCCTCCGCAGGGGCAAAACCCGGAGTCGGCGACCCCCACCGCCGCGGTGCAGCCGCCGCCGGTGCTGAAGGAGGGCGACGACTGCCCCGATTCGACGCTGGCCGTCAAGGGCCTGACCAACGCGCCCCAATACTTCATCGGTGACCAGCCGAAATTCACCATGGTCGTCACCAACATCGGGCTGGTGTCCTGCAAGCGCGACGTCGGGGCAGCGGTGCTCGCCGCCTACGTCTACTCGCTGGACAACAGGCGGCTGTGGTCCAACCTGGACTGCGCGCCGTCCAACGAGACCCTGATCAAGACCTTCACGCCGGGCGAGCAGGTGACGACGGCGGTGACCTGGACGGGAATGGGCTCGGCGCC
Organism: Mycobacterium malmoense; assembly: GCF_019645855.1. NCBI lineage: Bacteria > Bacillati > Actinomycetota > Actinomycetes > Mycobacteriales > Mycobacteriaceae > Mycobacterium > Mycobacterium malmoense. Next base: position 4,935,190 of record NZ_CP080999.1, on the reverse strand, counting down.
GCACTGCCCGCTGCCGAGGCCGGCGATCGGGCCCGGCACCTACAACCTCGTCGTGCAGCTGGGCAATCTGCGCTCGCAGCCGGTTCCGTTCATCCTCAATCAGCCGCCACCGCCGCCGGGCCCGATACCCGGTCAGCCGGGTCAGCCGGCGCTTGCGCCGCCACCGGAGGCGCCGCCGGCCCCCGTTCCCGCGGGCTGAACCCGGGGCTTCGTTAGCTCAGCGGGTCGGCGATGGTCGACTCCGCCAGCTGCGACAGCCCCTCACGCACGTGGCGGGCCCACATCGCGCCGATGCCGTCGACCGATTGCAGGTCGTTGGCGCTGGCCGCCAGCAGGCCCTGCAGCGTCCCGAACGTCCGGACCAGCAGGTCCACGTGACCGAACTGCAGCCGGGGGATGCCGGCCATCGCGCGGTAGCCGCGCGGGCTCAGTGCCGAATCCTGTGCCTCCGCCGTCGTCGGGTATCCGAAAACCTTCGCCAGCGAGGTGAAATCGAGCAGCTCGGCGTCCGACAGCGCGTCCAGCTCTTCGAGGGTGGCGGTCACCTGCGCTTCGGACAGTTGCTCGGGGCTGGCGTGGTAGTCACGCACGATCAATTCCCGGGCGATGTCGTTGCCGCCCAGCAACTCCTCGAGCTGCAGCCGCAGCTGGCGCCCGTCCGTGCCGAGTTCGACGCAGTCGGAATCGATCACCAGGCCGATCCGCCGTACCAACTCGAGTCGCTGTACCACCGTCATCACGTCGCGCAGCGTGACGAAGTCCTCGATCTCGGCCCGCGACAGTTGCCTGCTGACCTCATCCAGCCTGGTCTTATAGCGTTCCAGGGTGGCGATGGCCTGGTTGGCCCGCGACAGGATGGTCGCGGAATCGGCCACCACGTGACGCTCGCCTCCGACGTAGACGGTGACGATGTTCATCGAGTGGCTGACCGAGATCACCGGGTAACCGGTCTGGATCGCGGCCCGCTCCGCGGAGCGGTGGCGGGTCCCCGATTCGTCGGTGGGAATCGACGGATCCGGAACCAGCTGCACGTTGGCCCGCACGATGCGGCTGCCGTCGGTGGACAGCACGACGGCGCCGTCCATCTTGGCCAGCTCGCGCAGCCGCGTCGGCGCGTACCGGACGTCGAGGGCAAACCCGCCGTCGCAGATGGCCTCGACGTTCTCGTCGTTGCCGATCACGATCAACGCGCCGGTACGGCCCCGCAGGATGCGCTCGAGGCCGTCCCGCAGCCCCGTGCCCGGCGCCAGGCGGGCGACGGTCTCACGCAACGTCGGACGGGTCACAGCGTGTCATTCTGCGGTCCCGTTCGCCGTGCGTCCAGCCGTTGCGGAGCGGGCGGCGCACCGGCGCGATGATCGGCGATGTCGATCATGTGCTCCAGTGCCGCGACGATGGTGGGTGCGCTCAGCGCGCGCATGCCCGGCGGCACCCCGTCTGATCGGGAGTCGCAACCCGCCGGGATGAGCGCGAGGCTGAATCCCTGCCGCGCGGCTTCGGCCAGCCGCCGTTCCATGCCGCTGACCCGTCGCAGGTCGCCCGCCAGGCCCACCTCGCCGATCATCACGGCCGTGGTGGGCAGCGGCAGGTTCGCGTATGCGGAGGCGAGCGCCAGCGCGACGGCGAGATCCGAGGACGGATCGGTCAACCGCATGCCGCCGACGGTCGACAGGTAGATGTCGTTGACGGCGATGTTCAGCCTGGCGTGCTTCTCCAGCACGGCGGTGATCATCGCGGCCCGGGCGTGGTCGATGCCGCTGACGGCCCGGCGCGGCGAGCCGCCGGACGGTGTCGCCAGCAGCGCCTGGACCTCGCCGATCAGCGGTCGCTTCCCGTCCAGCGCGACGGTGATCGCGGTACCGGGGACCGGCGCCGGCCGCTGGTCCAGGAAGAGGTGCGACGGGTCGGTGACGTCCTCGATTCCGTTGTCGTGCAACATGAAACACCCGACCTCGTCGGCGGCGCCGAATCGATTCTTGATCCCGCGGATCAGCCGCAACGCGCCGTTGCGGTCGCCCTCGAAATGCAGCACCACGTCGACGAGGTGTTCCAGGGAGCGGGGTCCGGCGATGGCGCCGTCCTTGGTGACGTGTCCGACGAGTATCAGGGCGACGTCGTTGGACTTCGCGGCCGCGGTCAGCGCGGCGGTCACCGCACGCACCTGCGTGACCCCGCCGGCGACGCCGTCGGCCTCGGTGGTGGACATGGTCTGCACCGAGTCCACGATGACCAGCGCGGGCCGGACCGTCGCGATGTGGTCCAGCACCGCGTGCAGGTCGGATTCGGCGGCCAGGTAGACCTCGTCACCGCCGCAGCCGAGCCGGTCCGCGCGCAGCCGGATCTGGCCGGCGGACTCCTCACCGGAGATGTACAGCGCCCGCCGCCCGGCCTGCGCCCAGCGATGGGCGACCTTGAGCAACAACGTCGACTTGCCCACGCCGGGATCGCCGGCCAGCAGCGTGACCGAGCCGGGCACCACCCCGCCGCCCAGGACCCGGTCGAGTTCGCCGACGCCGGTCGGGCGGTGGTGCGTGCGGTGCGCGTCTATGGAGCTGATCGGAACCGCTCGCGAAGCCGGGCCCGGGCGACGGGCGCCGCCCGCGTTGAGCACCGGCACCTCGTCGACGGCGCCCCAAGTGCCGCACTCCAGGCAGCGGCCCACCCACTTCGCGGTGACGTGCCGGCATTCCGAGCAGCGGTATTGCACGCGCGCATTTGCCACGCCATGACCGTATCGGGCCGGTCCGACAAGAGTTCAGATCTGCTGGGGTCCCAGTCCGGCCGAAATCGGGACCAGCACGCTGGCCTGCCCGGCCTTTTCGAAATTGAACGTGAAGGCGTAGGTGAGGCCGTTCGTGATGGGCTTGGCCAAGGTGACGGTCGCCTTGACCGCGGTGTTGGGGTCGAGCGGGCCCGGCGCCACTTTCGGGCCCTCGGGCGTGCCGATGAACAGCATCCCGCCGGCGGGCAGCCGGGTGTCGCCGGCGACCGTCACCGTGCCGATGTCACTGGTGATGCCCAGCAGCCTGTCCGCGACGTCCGGCGACTGGTTGACGGCCACCGCCACGAGGTTCACCGTCCGGCCCGGCTGTAGGAAGTCACCGGTCTGGACGGCCTGGATGCGGATGTCGCGCAGCGCCACGTTGTTGATCGTGACCTTGTTGCCGTTGACGGCGGGCTCCTGGGTGGCCATCTGCGAGATCTGACCGGCTCCGCAGCCGCTGATCAAGCCGGCGACCAAGGCGACCAGGGCGAAACGTCGGATCGGGAGGCCGATCTTGAAGCGGTTCACTCGATGCCTCCTGCCGGGCGTGCGCCATCGTTCCTGTGCAACTATGCACAGTAGTAGCAACGTTTCGTCGGCGGTAGCGCGGGGCGCCAGACCAGCGCAGCAGCCACCGCCGGGGTGCCCGCGGGGGCAAGCGTGAACAAGCGTAGTGTGGTGCCTTGCATGTCTTGCTTCGCCTGTCAACCCCTAATCCGCACGTGTTGTGCCCCTGACCTGCATCGTTGCTTCGCACGTGTCGGGCCGCCGTGTTAGGATGAAGTAACGAAAGGGGCTCGAATCAGATGATCTTCAAGGTCGGTGACACCGTTGTCTATCCGCACCACGGTGCCGCGTTAGTCGAGGCGATCGAAACCCGGACCATCAAAGGGGAACAAAAAGAGTATCTCGTCTTGAAAGTGGCGCAGGGCGATCTGACAGTTCGAGTACCCGCCGACAACGCCGAGTACGTCGGTGTCCGTGACGTCGTAGGGCAGGAGGGCCTCGACAAGGTCTTCCAGGTTTTGCGCGCCCCCCACACCGAAGAGCCGACGAACTGGTCCCGCCGCTACAAGGCCAACCTGGAAAAGCTCGCCTCCGGCGATGTCAACAAGGTGGCCGAGGTGGTGCGTGACCTGTGGCGCCGCGATCAGGAACGCGGCTTGTCCGCCGGTGAGAAGCGCATGCTGGCCAAGGCCCGGCAGATTCTGGTCGGCGAGTTGGCGCTAGCCGAGAGCACCGACGACGCCAAGGCGGAGACCATCCTCGACGAGGTTCTGGCCGCCGCTTCCTGAAGGCCCTGAGTTTCTGGTGGCCGGGGGCACAGTAGTAGCAGTGGTCCCCGCCGCAGGGTCGGGGGAGCGGCTGGCCGCTGGCATCCCGAAGGCATTCTGTGAACTCGACGGACGCACCCTGCTCGGGCGGGCCGTCGCCGGCCTGCTGGAGTCCGGGGTCGTCGATCATGTCGTGGCGGCGGTCCCCGCCGACCGCATCGACCAGGCCAAGCGGGCCCTGGGCGTCCTGGGCGAGAAGGCCACCGTCGTGGCCGGTGGGGCGGACCGGACCGAATCGGTGAGCCTGGCCCTCGCGGCTCTCCCCGGCAACCCCGACTTCGTGCTGGTGCACGACGCCGCGCGGGCGCTGACACCGCCGGCACTGGTCGGGCGCGTGGTCGACGCGTTGCGGGCCGGTCATGGCGCCGTGGTGCCCGCGCTGCCGCCATCTGACACCATCAAGGCCGTGGATGCCAACGGGGCGGTCCTGGGCACACCGGAGCGGGCCGGGCTGCGGGCGGTCCAGACCCCGCAGGGGTTCGCCACCGAACTGTTGCTGAGCGCGTACCGGGCTTCCCGGGGCGCCGCCGGTTTTACCGATGACGCGTCCCTGGTTGAGCGACTCGGCGGCCAGGTCCAGGTGGTCGACGGCGACCCGCTGGCGTTCAAGATCACCACCCGGCTCGACTTGTTGCTGGCCCAAGCGATCGTGCGCCGATGACCGAGCTGCTTCCCCTTCCACGCGTCGGTTTGGGCATCGACGTGCACCCGATCGAACCCGGGCGACCTTGCTGGCTGGTCGGGCTGCTGTTTCCCGCCGCCGACGGCTGCGCCGGCCACTCCGACGGCGACGTCGGGGCGCACGCGCTGTGCGATGCGGTGTTGTCGGCCGCGGGGCTGGGCGACGTCGGCGCCGTGTTCGGCGTCGACGATCCGCGGTGGCAAGGCGCCAGCGGCGCCGACATGCTGCGCCACGTCGCCGACCTGATCTCGCGGCACGGCTACCGGGTCGGAAACGCCGCCGTGCAGGTCATCGGCAACCGGCCGAAGGTCGGTCCGCGCCGCGCCGAGGCGCAGCAGGTGCTGTCGGGTCTGCTGCGGGCGCCGGTATCGGTGTCGGCGACGACCACCGACGGGCTGGGCCTGACCGGACGGGGCGAGGGCCTCGCCGCGATCGCCACCGCGCTGGTGGTCCCCGTGGGATCCGCTGCGGACCTTCCGCGAGCGTGACGCCACTGCGAGATCCGGCGTGATTTTTCGCGCTGACGTTACGCTCGCGATTAAGCTGGCACGTCGTGACCGATCGCGCCCGCTTGCGGCTCCACGACACGGCGGCAGGTGTCGTGCGTGATTTCGTTCCGCTGCGCGACGGGCACGTCTCCATCTACCTGTGCGGCGCCACGGTTCAGGGCCAGCCGCATATCGGGCACGTCCGCAGCGGGGTGGCCTTCGACATCCTGCGCCGATGGTTGATCGCGCGCGGCTACGACGTCGCGTTCATCCGCAACGTCACCGACATCGACGACAAGATCCTCAACAAGGCCGCCGCGGCGGGCAGGCCGTGGTGGGAGTGGGCGGCCACCTACGAGCGCGCATTCAGCGCCGCCTACGACGCCCTGGACGTGCTGCCGCCGTCGGCGGAGCCGCGCGCCACCGGCCACGTCACCCAGATGGTCGAGTTAATGCAACGCCTGATCGAAACCGGGCACGCGTATCCGGCCGGCGGCGACGTCTACTTCGACGTGCTCAGCTACCCGGAGTACGGCCAATTGTCGGGGCACAAGATCGATGACGTCCATCAGGGCGAGGGCGTGGCCACCTGCAAGCACGACCAGCGCGACTTCACCCTGTGGAAGGCCGCCAAACCCGGCGAGCCGTCGTGGCCCACGCCGTGGGGCCGCGGGCGCCCCGGCTGGCACCTGGAATGCTCGGCGATGGCCCGCGCCTACCTCGGCCCGGAATTCGATATCCATTGCGGCGGAATGGATTTGGTATTCCCGCACCACGAGAACGAGATCGCCCAGAGCCGCGCCGCCGGCGATGGATTCGCCCGCTACTGGCTGCACAACGGCTGGGTGACCATGGGCGGGGAGAAGATGAGCAAGTCGCTGGGCAACGTGCTGGCTATACCGGCGATGTTGCAGCGGGTGCGGCCCGCCGAGCTGCGCTACTACCTGGGCAGCGCGCATTACCGGTCGATGCTGGAATTCTCCGAAAACGCGCTGCAGGACGCGGTCAAAGCCTATACCGGGGTTGAGGAGTTCCTGCATCGCGTCCGCAGCCGGGTCGGTGCCGTCGAACCGGGCGAGTGGACGCAGAAGTTCGCCGAGGCCCTCGACGACGACCTGGCGGTCCCGGTCGCGCTGGCCGAGGTGCACCACGCCCGCGCCGAAGGTAACCGGGCGCTCGACGCCGGCGACCATGAGGGCGCGCTGCGGCACGCCGCCGCGATCCGCGCGATGATGGGCATCCTGGGCTGTGACCCGCTCGACGAACGCTGGGAATCCCGCGACGAGACGTCGGCCGCCCTGGCCGCCGTCGACGTGCTGGTGCAGGCCGAACTGGAAAACCGGGAAAAGGCTCGCCAACAACGCGATTGGGCTCTCGCCGACGAGATCCGGGAGCGGCTGAAAAACGCCGGGATCGAGGTCACCGACACCGCCGACGGGCCGCAGTGGACGTTGGGCGGTGACGGCAACTAGATGGCCGGCAACTCGCGACGCCGCGGGGCGGTACGGAAATCCGGCACCAAGAAGGGCCCCACCGTCGGCTCGGGCGGCCAGCGTCGCCGCGGGCTGGAGGGGCGCGGTCCCACCCCGCCGGCGCACCTGCGTCCCCACCATCCCGCCGCCAAGCGTGCCCAATCCCCGTCACGCCGGCCGGCGCGGGGCCGAATCGACGAGACCGAAACGGTGCTCGGCCGCAACCCGGTGCTGGAGTGCCTGCGCGCCGGTGTCCCGGCCACCGCGCTCTACGTGGCGCTGGGCACCGAGGCCGACGAGCGGCTCACCGAATCCGTGGCCCGCGCGGCCGATATGGGCATCGCGATCCTCGAGGTGCCGCGCGCCGACCTGGACCGGATGACCGCCAACCACCTGCACCAGGGCATCGCGTTGCAGGTGCCGCCGTACGACTACGCCCACCCCGACGACCTGCTCGCGGCCGCCACCGGCGCGCCGCCGGCGCTGTTGGTCGCGCTGGACAACATCTCGGATCCGCGCAACCTCGGCGCCATCGTGCGTTCGGTGGCGGCGTTCGGCGGCCACGGCGTGCTGATCCCGCAGCGACGCTCCGCCTCGGTGACGGCGGTGGCATGGCGCACCAGCGCCGGGGCCGCAGCCCGCGTGCCGGTGGCACGGGCGACCAATCTCACCAGGGCGCTGAAGGATTGGGCCGACAGCGGACTGCGCGTCGTCGGGTTGGACGCCGGCGGTGACACCCCACTCGACGACCTGGACGGCGCCGACCCGCTGGTGGTGGTCGTCGGCTCGGAGGGCAAGGGGTTGTCCCGGCTGGTCCGGCAGAACTGCGACGAGGTGGTATCGATTCCGATGGCGGGCCAAACCGAATCGCTGAATGCCTCGGTGGCCGCCGGGGTGGTGCTCGCCGAAATCGCCCGTCAGCGCAGGAGTTAACGGCCGTGCCGTGCCGGCTCGCGCGCCTCGGCGCGGTGCTAGCCAGCGCTGCGCTTCTCGCGGCGTCGCCGACGGCGTCGGCGCAAGCGCCCGGGTTCGATCTGCAGGCCCATCGCGGTGGGCGCGGGGAGGCCACCGAGGAATCGCTGCGCGCGTTCGCCAAATCGCTCGAACTCGGCGTGAGCACACTCGAACTCGACGTGGGCATCACCAAGGACGGCCGACCCGTGGTGTGGCACGACCCGGCCATCGACGCGGAAAAGTGCGCCGACACGGGGCCGGCGTTCGCGGGTGACCCGGCATATCCCTACGTCGGGAAGCTGGTGCACGAGCTCACCCTGGCGCAGATCGACACGTTGGACTGCGGCCGCAGGCTCGCCGAGTTTCCCCGCGCTGAAGTGGTGCGGGGCAACAAGATAGCGACCCTGCCGGAAGTCTTTGCGCTCGCCGACTCGTATCGGGCCGGGGTGCGCTACAACATCGAGACCAAGGTGGAGGCCGATCGCCCGGGTACATCGGCGGAGCCGCAGGAATTCGTCGACGTGATACTGGCCGCGGTCAGGTCGGCGGGCAGGGTCGACCGCGTGGAGATCCAGAGCTTCGACTGGCGAACCCTGCCCATGGTGCGCCGGGCGGAGCCCTCAATTCCGTTGGTGGCCTTGTATGACGACGAGACCTGGGTGCCGGGTTCGCCGTGGCTGGCCGGCACCAACGCCGCCGACCCGGCTCTGCTAGGCGACCCGATGATCGGGGCGATGCTGGTCGGCGCCAACATCGTCTCGCCCAACTACGCCCTCGTCACCGGCAAACCGTATGTCGAGCACGCGCATTCGTTGGGGCTCAAGGTCATTCCGTGGACCGTCAACGACGCCGACGCCATGCGCGAACAAATCGCCTACGGCGTCGACGGCATCATCACCGACTACCCGACGCTGCTGCGCGGTGTGCTGGCCGAGCTCGGCATGCCGCTGCCGCCGGCCTACCACCGCAGCTAGCGCGAGCAGACGCAGAATCGCCTATTTCGCAACGGAAATAGGCGATTCTGCGTCTGCTCGCAAGCGGGAGGTTCCCCCAGCTTGCGCCATTAGGCGCCCAGCAGCCGCGCGGACGCCCACAGCGCGAGCACCGCCACTACCAGGGCCGCGGGCACGGTGCACAACCCGAGGCGGGTGTACTCGCCGACGCCGGCGTCGACGTCGTGCCGACGGAGCACGCGCCGCCACAACAGGTTCGACAGCGAGCCGACGTAGGTCAGGTTGGGGCCGATGTTGACCCCGATCAGCACCGCCAGGATGGCGACCGGCCCGCCGGGGGCCACCAGCGGCAGCAATACCAGCGTCGCGGGCAGGTTGTTGACGACGTTGGCCAACGCGGCGGCCACCGCGGCGATACCGAGCAGCGCGGGCAACCCCGAACCGGATGGCAGCACCGCGGACATCGCCCTGTCCATCCCGTTGAGCATGACCGCCTGCACCACGACGCCCAGCGCCAGCACGAACACCAGGAACGACACGTTCACCGAGCGCACGATCTCCACCACCGAGGTGTGCCGACGACGCAGGCTGCGCACCGCCAACACCGAGGCGCCGCCCACCGCCACCCACGCGGGGGCCACCCCCACCGACTGGGCGACGGCGAACCCGGCGAGCGTCAGCCCGACGACCACCAACACGAACACCGGCGGCCGCGGCGCCGGCCCGCGTCGCTCCGGGTCGGGTTGGACGCGCAGGTCCCCGGCGAAAAACCACCGGAAGACCACGTAGAGGATGGCCACGGCGCCCAGCCATGGCAGCGCCATCAAGACGGTAAACCTGGTGAACGAGATGTTGGCCGTGTGAAAGGCCAGCAGGTTGGTCAGGTTCGACACCGGCAGCAGCAGCGAGGCGCCGTTGGCCAGATGGGCGGTGGCGTAGGCGTACGGCCGCACCGGGGTGCGCAGCCGGCGGACGGCGGCCAGCACCACCGGCGTCAGCAACACCACCGCCGCGTCCAGGCTGAGCACCGCGGTGATCAAGGAGGCGACGACGAACACCCGCCGCAGCAGGCCGCCCGACCGGACGCGTCCCCGCGCGATCGCCGCGCCCGCGGCCTCGAACAGGCCCTCGTCGTCGCACAGCTTGGCCAGCACGAGCACCGCGCCCAGGAAGGCGACCACCCCTGACAGCCCGGCGACCCGGTCGGCCGCCTGACGCGCCGAGATCGCGCCGATCGCTATCAGGATGACGGCCGCCGGGACCGCCGCCAGCGCCTCGGGCCAGCCCCGTGGGCGGGCGACGGCAAAACCGAGCACGACGGCAAGCAGCAATAGCGCAACGGTCAGTGCCAACGTCTAGACCACTTCACGCCCAAGGGTTTTCGCGACGCCACACCGTCGGCATGTGCAGCGCGACACCGTCGTGCGCGGCCAGCTCGTCGAGGATGCGGATGGATACGTCCAGGTCGTCGCCCGCATATGGCAAGGCCCGCAAGGGTTTTGACAGGGGGCGGAAGAAATCGTCCCAGTGGATGAGGATCACCGTGCGCGCGCCCACCGCGCGCACGGTCTCGGCCCAGTAGTCGAGCAGGTAGGACCGCGGCTGCAGGCCCAGCTGACCGACGCCGAGGTAGACCGCATCGGCGCGCTGGCCGGCCAGCGCGCCCGCGACGAAGCCGGCGCTGCCCTGGATCAGCAGCCGCCGGCCCGACGGCCGGTGGTGCACCAGCGTCGACCACGCCTCACCGCAGCGGTAGGCCGACGCCTTCACCGGCGGTTTCAGCGGCGCGCCGATCACACCGGGAAACCGGTCGGGTGGGCAGTGGTGCGACTCCACCAGCGTTACGTCGTAGGCGCCCAACCGAATTGGTTCACCGGAGACCGCGACGACGAGACGGTCCTCGGGCAGCCCGTAGCCGCGCCCGACGTTGGCCGCCGACTCGCCCCCGACCAACCGCGCGCCGGTGCGGTCGGCGACCAGCGCGGAGTCCATCGCGTGGTCGATGTGGGTGTGCACCGGGATCACGGCCTCCAGCCGGGACACTTTCGCCCGGGCCAGGCAGCCGTCCACCCGGGCCGCCGACGGCGATACCCTGCCGGCCGCCACCCGCGCCAGGCCGGGCCGGGAGAAGTAGCCGTCGGTCATCAGCGCGGACGACCCGTCGTCGAGCAGCAGCGTCGCCACGCCCATCCACATCACCGAGAGTGCCTCGGCTTCGGCGGCGGGCACGTCGAACCGGTCCGAGTACCGCGCGATATCGGGCCGGCCCAGCCTTAAGCGGTTTAGTCGCATCAGCAGAACGCCCGGATATCGGTGCCGGCGGCCTGGAGCCGATCGCGCACCGCGGTCGCGATGTCCACCGCACCCGGCGAATCCCCGTGCACGCAAACCGATTCCACGCTGACCGCGACCGGGCTGCCGTCAATCGCGGTGACCCGCCCCGAGGTCACCATGTTCACCACGCGGTCCGCGATCGCGGCCGGATCGTCCAACACCGCGCCCGGTTCGCGACGGGAAACCAGCTGGCCGTCGGGCCGGTAGGCGCGATCGGCGAACGCCTCGGCCACCGTGCGTAAACCAGCGCGGTCGGCCTCGTCGAAAAACGCCGAGCCGGCGATGCCCAACACCGGCAGCGTGGGGTCCACCAGGCGCACCGCCTCGGCCACCGCGGCGGCTTGTTCGCGGTTGGTGACGATCGTGTTGTACAGCGCGCCATGGGGTTTGACGTAGGAAACCGCGGAGCCGGCGGCCGCGGCGATCGCCTGCAACGCGCCGATCTGGTACACGACGTCGGCGACAAGGTCTTCGGCGGCGACGTCGATGAAGCGCCTGCCGAACCCGGCCAGGTCGCGATAGCTCACCTGCGCCCCGATCCGCACACCACGCTCGGCGGCCGCCCGGCATACCCGCAACACGCCGGCGGGATCCCCGGCGTGGAAACCGCACGCCACATTGGCGCTGGTGACGATCCCCAGCATGGCGTCGTCGTCGCCAAGGCGCCAGACGCCGAAGCCCTCGCCCAGGTCGGCGTTGAGGTCGATACCGGCCACCGGCCCAGCTTATTGCTTAAGTGGCGGCCTCCCGGCGCCGCCCAGCGAGCCAGCAAAACAGGTAGATCAGGAACGAGATGGTTGCGACGAACACCGACACCGGAACCCCGGGCGCCAGCGACAGCACGATGCCCCCGACGGCGGAGACCTCGGCGAACACCACCGACGCCACGATCGCCGCCGCCGGAGAGGTGACCACCCGAGCGGCCGCGGCCGCCGGCGTGATCAACAGCGACATCACCAGCAGCGCCCCGACGATCTGCACGGCCTGAGCCGCCACCACACCGACCAGCGCGGCGAACACGATGCCCAACGCGCGAACCGGGACACCGCGGGCGGCCGCGACGTCCGGATCGACGGTGGCGAACAACAGCGGGCGGTAGCACGTCGCCAGCACGGCGACGACAAGCAGGCAAACGAGCGCCAGCATGGTCAGGCCGGTGTAGCCGACGCCGACGATCTGGCCGGTCAGCAAAGCGAAGCTGGTCCCGGTTCGTCCCGGATAGAGGTGGATGAACAGCACCGCCAGACCCAACCCGAACGCCAGCACCACGCCGATCACCGAATCGCGTTCCCGGTCACGCCGGCCGAGAACGCCGAACAGCGCCGCCGCCAGGGCGCTGCCGATCAACGCGCCCGCGCCCACCTCGAACCCGACCAGCAGGGCGAACGCGGCCCCGGTCAGCGACAGTTCGCTGGATCCGTGCACGGCGAACGACATCTGGCGCATCACGATGAAGGGCCCGATCAGCCCGGCCACCAGTCCCAGCAGCGCGGCCGCCACCAGCGCCTGCTGGACGAAGTCATGGCCCAGGAGGCGGGAGGTGACGTCGAAGGCGAACAGGTGGTCCAGCATGTCGGCCAGCCGGTGGTTCATCGGTCGGGCCCGTCACCGGGCACCGGATCGCCCACCACGACGTAGCGGTCCTTGACCTTCACCACCTGGATGTCGGCCCGGTACAGCGCCGACAGCGTCTGGCTGGTCATCACCTGCCCGACGGTGCCGACCTTGAACCGGCCGTCGACCAGATACAGCACCCGGTCCACGTACGGCAGGATCGCGTTGATCTCGTGGGTGACGACGATGACGGTGGTTGCGGCATCCCGGCGGCGCCGGTCGATCAGCGCGGACACCAGCCTCGCGTTGGCCGGGTCCAGGGTCAGCAGCGGTTCGTCGCAGAGCAGCAGCATCGGGTCGCTGACCAGCGCCTGAGCGATGCGCATCCGCTGCAGCTCGCCGCCCGACATCAGCCCGACCCGGACATCGGCCAGGTGTTCGCCGTTGACCTGGCGCAGAGCTTCGCACACGGCCGCGCGCCGGCGGGCCCGCTCGGCGGATCGCAGCGGGGCGGCGCCCCAGCGTCGCCCGTCGATGCCCAGCCGAACCAGGTCGCGCCCACGCAGCATCACGTCCCGGTCGATGGGCCGGTGTTGCGGCACGTAGCCGATGCGTCCGCTTCCCGAGGTGATCGGCTTTCCGTCCACCCGCGCGGCACCGGCGCTCAGCGGCCGCTGCCCGAGCAACACCTTGAGCAAGGACGTCTTGCCGCTGCCGTTGGGCCCGAGCACCGCGATGAATTCGCCGGGCGACACCGACAGGTCCAGGTGGTCCCACAGCACCCGGTCGCCGAACGCCAGCCGGGCGCCGCGCAGCGAAACCGCATCCGCGTGACGGTCGACCGCCTGGACCGCTTCGAGACTCACGGCCGTGCTTACCGGCTCGACCGCAGGGCGGCGAGCAGCTGGTTGACCGTGTCGCGCTGCCAGGTCAGGTAGTCGACGCCCGCGGGCAAGGTCTCGGTCACTTCGGTGACCGGCACGCCCGCCCGCCGCGCGGCATCCTCGAGGCCGGCTATCGCGGCGGTGGACGTCTGCGGGTTGACCACCAGCGCCGAGACTTGACGGTGGTCGATCAAGTCGAGCACGGATGCCATGTCGGCCGGCGAGGGATCGGTTTCGTTCTCGTTGGCCGCGGTAAACGCGGCCGGGGTGCGATTCACCAGGCCCGACGCCGCCAGCAGGTAGTACGCGTCGGACTCGGTCGCGATGACTCCGGCATCGGGGTATGCGCTGGCGATGGCGTGTTCGGAGATGGCGATCGCGTCGGCGCTGCGGCAGAACTCGGCGGCGTTGGCCCGGTAGTCGGCGGCGTTGGCCGGGTCGATGGTCGCCATCCGGTCGGCGATCGAGGACGCGACCGACTTGGCGACGCCCAGGTCGTAGAAGACGTGCTCGTTGGGGGGCTGCCCGCCCGGTGCGGCTTTGGCGACGAACGAGTAGGCATCGACGGATTGGACGGCCGGATGCCTGGCCAGCACCTGGTCCACCCAAGGGTCGTAACCGCCGCCGTTGTAGACGACCAACGCGGCATCGATGATCGAGGCGGCATCCGAGGGACTGGCCGCATACGTGTGCGGATCGATGTCGGCGCCACTCAGGATGGATTTGACGGCGACATGGCGGCCGATGACGGCGCCGGCCACGCTGCCCCACACGTCGGTGGACGCCACCACGGCGGCCGCGCGCGGATGCGCTGAACCGTCGCAGCCCGTCAGCGCCGGCAGGCCGGCCAGGGCAACCAGGGTGGCCGATAGCCAACGCCCGCCATTAACTACCGCGGCTACTGCCATTTGTGTCCCGTCAGCGCCAAGCGCACGTCCCAATTTCCTCTCGCCGGCCCGCCGAACGACCCACAATACTAATGAAAATCGTTTCCATTAGGAAGCGGTGGATCAAAGGCGCGTAGGCGTGAATAAAGATCCGCTGTAGCCTCACCGAACGTGAGTCCCACACCGCGCCGGCGTGCGACTCTGGCGTCGTTGGCGGACGAGTTGAGGGTTTCGCGCACCACGATCTCGAATGCCTTCAACCGGCCGGATCAGCTCTCCGCCGACCTGCGTGAGCGCGTGCTGGCGACGGCGAAGCGGCTGGGTTACCCGGGCCCCGACCCGGTCGCGCGATCGTTGCGGACCCGCAAAGCCGGTGCCGTCGGTTTGGTAATGGCCGAACCGCTGACCTACTTCTTCAGCGACCCGGCGGCGCGGGATTTCGTTGCGGGAGTGGCGCAGTCGTGCGAAGAGCTCGGGCAGGGACTGCTGTTGGTGGCCGTCGGATCCAGCCGGAGCATCGAGGACGGAACGGCCGCCGTGCTCGGCGCCGGCGTGGACGGTTTCGTGGTGTATTCGGTGTGCGACGACGATCCCTACCTCCAGGTGGTGCTGCAGCGGCGGTTGCCCGTGGTGGTGGTCGACCAGCCCAAGGGCCTCTCCGGGGTGTCGCGGGTGGGCATCGACGACCGTGCGGCGATGCGCGAGCTCGCCGAGTACGTGCTGGGACTGGGGCATCGGGAGGTCGGGTTGCTGACCATGCGGCTGGGCCGCGATCGCCGACAGGGCCTGGTGGACGCCGACCGGCTGCAGTCGCCGGCGTTCGACGTGCAACGGGAGCGCATCATCGGCGTGTGGGAGGCGATGACGGCCGCCGGCGTCGACCCGGATTCGCTGACCGTGGTGGAAAGCTACGAGCACCTGCCGACGTCCGGTGGCGCCGCCGCCAAGGCGGCGCTGGAGGCCAATCCGCGGATCACCGCGCTGCTGTGTACGGCCGACATTTTGGCCCTGTCGGCCATGGATTACCTTAGGGCACATGGCATTTACGTGCCGGGGCAGATGAGCGTCACCGGGTTTGACGGCGTGCCCGAGGCGATCGGCCGCGGCTTGACGACCGTGGCACAGCCGAGCCTGCAGAAGGGTCACCGGGCGGGTGAACTGTTGCTGAAGCCGCCACGGACAGGCACGCCGGGCCTGCCGGTCGTCGAACTGCTGGACACCGAGCTGATTCGGGGCCGCACCACCGGGCCCCCGGCCTAGGCTTCGCTGGGCTCCTGATCGCCGATCAACAATCGCACGGCCAGGTCCAGCCGCTTGCTGACGTCGGTCGCCGAGGCCCGCCGGGTGAGCCAGGCGAGCAGGTTCGACAGCCACACGTCGGAGATCACCCGGGCGATGTGGTACTGGTCCTCGCTCGCTTCGCCGTCGGCCATCGCGCGCGCGAACATGGAATCGATGAGCTTCTCGACCTGGTCGACCTCGCTGGCCGCCGAGGCGTCGGCGAAAACGTAGGCCCGCGCCATTGCCTCGGTCAGCAGCGGGTTGCGCTGCATCGCGCGGTTGAGCCTGCCGATCATGAAGTTCAGCCGCTGGAACGGGGTGCCGCCGACGACGGTGGAGCGGTCGGTTTTGGCGTCGATGCGGCTGAACTCGCGGCCCAGCGCCGACACCAGCAGATGCACCTTCGACGGGAAATACCGGTACAGCGTGCCCACCGCCACGTCGGCCCGGTCCGCCACGGCACGCATCTGAACCGCCTCGTAACCACCTTTGGACGCGATGGCCATGGTGGCGTCCAGGATGCGCTTGCGGCGTTCCCGCTGCGCCTCCGACCCGAGTTCCGACTCAGCCAGTACCGCCACGTTCATGACCTCGCGCGGTTGCGAGTCCGAAGCGCGGCTCGAGTTCGTGTTGGCTTGCGACATGTGACGAGTTGCTCCTGTTCCGGGCGGCTCGTCTGCAAACGATACGCATGCTGAGCGTGAATTTCCTACCTCCGTACCGCCGGGAGAACCACATGTGCTGCCGTAATGGCGTTCGACTTGACGGTCGACCACTGGCACTATTAGAACACGTTCTAGTCCGGTGACGATGCGGGTTGCGTGGCAACGTGAGGAGGAACCGGACAATCGGGCACCGTCCGGTGGCGATGCGGGTTGCATAGCGCGGCGTTCGCATACCCCGCGCTTGCGGGAGTCGGACAATTAAGACCTAGGGGCGCGCCCCATGTCACGGAGGACCTCAGGGTGGTAGCGACCGTCACCAACGAACAATTCGCCGCGCGCGCGCTGGTGCGCGACTGGGCCCGCAACCCGACGTCGGGGGCGGGCGGGACCGCGGCGATTCGCGCCGTCGAACAGGGTGACGCCGACGCGTGGCGGCCGGTGTTCGCCGGCCTGGCCGGCCTTGGGATATTCGGCGTCGCCATCCCGGAGGACCACGGCGGGGCGGGCTGCAGCATCGAGGATCTGTGCGCGATGGTCGAGGAAGCGGCCAAGGCCCTGGTAGCCGGGCCGGTGGCGACCACCGCGCTGGCCACCGTGGTCATCTCCGAGGGCGTCGACGATCCCGGATTGCTGGCCGCGCTGGCCTCCGGGGAGCGTTTCGCGGGGGTGGCGCTCGAGGGCCCTGAAGGCCCTGAAGGCCCTGAAGGCTCGGTGCGGTTCGACGGCGCGGCTTCCCGGGCGTCGGGCACCCTGCCGTGGGTGCTGGGCGCCTCGAACACGGTGCGCGGCGGCGTCCTGATCCTGCCGGCCGAGGGGAAGTGGCTGCTGGTCGACACCGCCGGCGACGGCGTGCGGGTCGAGCCGTTGCGGGCCACCGACTTTTCCCGGCCGTTGGCGCGGGTGGTGCTGACGTCGGCGCCGGCAACCGTGCTCGCGGTCCCACAGCAGCGCGTCGAGGATCTGGCGGCGACCGTGCTGGCGGCCGAGGCGGCCGGCGTGACCCGATGGTCGCTGGACACCGCGGTCGCCTACGCCAAGGTGCGTGAGCAGTTCGGTAAGCCGATCGGCAGCTTCCAGGCCATCAAGCACCTGTGCGCGGAGATGCTGTGCCGCGCCGAGCAGGCCGAGGTGGCCGCCGCCGACGCCGCGCGCGCCGCGGCGGAATCGGATCAGGACCAGTTCGCCATCGCGGCGGCCCTGGCCGCCAGCGTCGGTATCGCCGCCGCGAAGGCCAACGTCAAGGACTGCATCCAGGTGCTCGGCGGCATCGGCTGCACGTGGGAGCACGACGCGCACCTGTACCTGCGGCGGGCGCACGGCATCGGCCGGTTCCTCGGGGGTGCCGAGCGCTGGCTGCGCCGCATCACGGCGCTGACCCAGGACGGCGTCCGGCGCCGGCTGGGCATCGACCTCACCGAGGTTGAGGGCCTGCGACCGGAGATCGCCGCGGCCGTCGCCGGGGTCGCCGCGCTGCCCGAGGAAAAGCGGCAGGTGGCCCTGGCCGAGGCGGGGCTGCTGGCGCCGCACTGGCCGCCGCCGCACGGGCGCGCCGCGTCACCGGCCGAGCAGCTGCTGATCGATCGGGAGATGTCGGCGGCCGGTGTGGTGCGTCCGGACCTGGTGATCGGCTGGTGGGCGGCGCCGACCATCCTCGAACACGGCACACCCGAACAAATCGGGCGCTTCGTGCCCGCCACCCTGCGCGGCGAATTCCTATGGTGCCAGCTGTTTTCCGAGCCGGGAGCCGGTTCCGACCTGGCATCGCTGCGCACCAAGGCGGTACGGGCGCCGGGTTCAAAAGGCGGCTGGCTGCTCACCGGGCAGAAGGTGTGGACGTCCGCGGCGCACAAGGCGCGGTGGGGCGTGTGCCTGGCGCGCACCGACCCGGACGCCCCGAAACACAAGGGCATCACCTACTTCCTGGTCGACATGACCTCGCCCGGCATCGACATCCGTCCGCTGCGGGAGATCACCGGCGACTCGCTGTTCAACGAGGTGTTCCTGGACAACGTGTTCGTGCCCGACGAGATGGTGGTCGGCACGGTGAACGACGGCTGGCGGCTGGCCCGGACCACGCTGGCCAACGAGCGCGTGGCGATGGCCACCGGCACCGCGCTGGGCAACCCGATGGAGGAGCTGCTCAGGACGCTGGCCGAGATCGACCTCGACGTTGCCCAGCAGGACCGGCTGGGTCGGCTGATCGTCCTCGCCCAGACCGGCGCGCTGCTCGACCAGCGCATCGCCCAGTTGGCCGTGGGCGGCCAGGACCCCGGGGCGCAGTCCAGCGTGCGCAAGCTCATCGGCGTGCGCTATCGGCAGGCGCTGGCCGAATACATGATGGACGTGTCCGAGGGCGGCGGCCTCGTCGCCAATCACGCGGTCTTCGACTTCCTCAACACGCGCTGCCTCACGATCGCCGGCGGCACCGAGCAGATCCTGCTCACCGTGGCAGCCGAGCGGCTACTAGGCCTGCCCCGCTAAGCCTTCTCGGGCGGTCTCAGGAAAACGTCGTCTGCGCGCAGGTGCTCGGCGAGGTGATGTTGACCCCGGTGTAGACCACCTGGATGTGGGTGCAGACGATCACGCTGACGTCGGTCTTGGGCTGGCCCGTCGACCAATCCGTCGAGTCGATGCGCCCGGTCGTCTGGTACTTGTCCGGCGGCCCTTCACCGAAGTAAACGGTGGTGATCTCGTCGGTACCCATCGACTTGTTGACCCGCTCGAACTGGCCTGTGGCGTGCGCGTCCAGGTAGGCCAGCCGGTTCGGGGACCGAACCTCCGTGGTCTGGCGCGCCCAGAGGCCGGGCGGGAAGCCGGTCACCCCGTCGGGTGTGAGCATGTCGGCGCCGGCGGTGAAGTCGCAGTGCCCGTCGGCCTTGAAACAATTGAGGAAGATGTGCGTCTCCAGCTGGTTGGGTCCGTCCAGCGGGAACAGGGTGGTGGCGGTGTTGCTCGCCGCCCAGGAAGTTCCGGCGATCGGACCGGGCAGGAACATCGCCATGCCTCCGACGACGGCAAACCCCGCTATCAGCCGCTTCATCCTGCTCCCCTTCCCGGGCCTACCCGTCGAGAAGACTCCGAGGGTGAACTCTAATCCCGCGACTACTCGTCGTAGGTGACTTCTACCGAATCAGATTCCGGGTGAGATTGACAGGCCAAAATCAGACCGTCGTCGAGATCCTGTTGCTCCAGCACGTCGTTGACCTCCATGGTCACCTTGCCGCTGCGCAGCGTGCAGGCGCAGGCACCACAGTGTCCTTCCCGGCAGGAGAAGGGCGCGTCGAGTCCCTTGGCGAGCAGCACGTCGAGCAGCTTGGCGTTGCGCGGCCACGACACGGTGTGGGTTTCGCCGTCCAGCTGCACCACCGCGGTGGCCGGCGGCTCGTCCCCTTCGGCGGCGTCCTCGAGCTTCACCGCCGCGAACGGATCCGACTCCAGCGACTTGAACACCTCGATATGTATTTGCGGCGCAGGCACTTTCAGCGCTTCCAGTGCTTGGCGGGCCGCGTCCATGAAGGGGCCGGGCCCACAGATGTACGCGGGCCGGTCGGTGTAGGGGGCCGCCAGCTTCGCCAGCGCGGTGGCGCTCGGCAGCCCCTGCAGCGATTCCAGCCAGTGCACCACCGTGAACCGGTCGGGGTATTTGGCCGACAGGCCGCGCAGCGCGTCGGAGAAGATCACCGAGCGGTCGTCGCGGTTGGCATAGAGCAGCGTCACCTGCCCGCCGCCTTCGGCCAGCGCCGACTTACAGATCGACATGATCGGGGTGATCCCGCTGCCGGCGGCCAGCAACAGGAAGTCGTCGTCGAGCGTCTTGGGCACGAAGTTGCCCGACGGGGCCAGCACGTGGATCCGCATGCCGGGGCGGGCGTGGTCGCACAGCCAGTTGGACGCGTATCCGTCCGCGGTCCGCTTGACCGTGACGGCCAGCGCGTCGTCGGTGAACGGCGAGCTGCACAGCGAGTAGCAGCGGGCCACCGAGCCGGTGCGCTCGCTGGGGATGCGCAGCGTCAGGAACTGGCCGGGCGCGTAGCTCAACCGCCCCGCCGGGATGTCGGGGTCCCCCTGATCGTTGGGCACCGTGAAGACGAGCGACCGCGCGTCGTCGGTTTCGGCGACGACCTCGGCGATCTGCAATTCAAGGACGTGGTCGCCGAGCGGCTCGTCGGAACTTGCCTCGGTCAAGACCGATCCTCCCTTTCATCACAACTAGAACATGTTACAGAAAACCGGATTCGTACCGCTACCAGCCGCAGGAATACCCTGCTCGACACGAATCGGAACGTGTTCTAGTCTCTGGTGTAAGTCCGCTGTGTAAGCCTGGCCCAGGAGGCAAACTTAAGTGACGTCCATTCAACAGCGTGATGCGCAGTCAGTTTTGGCTGGCATCGATGATCTGCTTCCGCGGATTCGGGAGCGCGCTCAGGCGACGGAAGACCTGCGCCGGTTGCCCGACGAGACCGTTCAGGACCTCCAGGACGTCGGCTTCTTCACCCTTTTGCAGCCCGAGCAGTGGGGCGGACTGCAATGCGATCCCGCGCTGTTCTACGAGGCGACGCGGCGGCTGGCGAGCGCGTGCGGTTCCACGGGCTGGGTGAGCTCGATCCTCGGCGTGCACAACTGGCACCTGGCCCAGTTCGACCAAAAGGCCCAGGACGAGGTCTGGGGTGACGACCCCAAGACGCGGATCTCGTCGTCGTACGCCCCGATGGGCGCGGGCGTGGTGACCGACGGCGGCTACCTGGTCAACGGCGCGTGGAACTGGTCGTCGGGCTGCGACCACGCGAGCTGGGCCTTCCTCGGCGGCCCGGTCATCAAGGACGGTCGGCCGGTCGACTTCGGCAGCTTCCTGATCCCGCGCACCGAGTACCGCATCGACGACGTGTGGCACGTCGTCGGCCTGCGCGGCACCGGCAGCAACACCGTCGTCGTCAAGGACGTCTTTGTGCCGCGGCACCGGTTTCTGTCCTACAAGGAGATGAACGACCACACCGCGGCCGGCCTGCAGAACAACACCGCCCCGGTGTACAAAATGCCTTGGGGCACAATGCATCCCACCACCATCTCGGCTCCGATCGTCGGCATGGCCTACGGCGCGTATGCCGCGCACGTGGAGCATCAGGGCAAGCGGGTGCGCGCGGCGTTCGCCGGGGAAAAGGCCAAGGACGACCCGTTCGCCAAGGTCCGCATCGCCGAGGCCGCCAGCGACATCGACGCGGCGTGGCGCCAGCTGATCGGCAACGTCGGCGACGAATACGCATTGTTGGCCGCGGGCAAGGAGATCCCCTTCGACCTGCGTGCCCGCGCGCGTCGTGACCAGGTGCGCGCCACCGGGCGCTCGATCGCCTCGATCGACCGGTTGTTCGAGGCGTCCGGCGCCACCGCGCTGTCCAACGACGCTCCCATTCAACGGTTCTGGCGTGACGCGCACGCCGGCCGGGTGCACGCCGCCAACGACCCCGAGCGCGCCTACGTGATCTTCGGGAACCACGAGTTCGGGTTGCCGCCCGGCGACACCATGGTCTGATGCCGGTTACCCAGCCCAAGACCGAGGAGTTGACGTTCGAGTCCACCTCGCGCTTCGTCGACGTGGACGTCGACGGACCGCTGAGGCTGCACTATCACGAGGCGGGCTTGTCCTTTGCAGGCAGCGACCGGACGGTGGTGCTGCTGCACGGCGGCGGTCCCGGGGCGGCGAGCTGGACGAACTTCGCGCGCAACATCCCGGTGCTGGCGCAGCGCTTCCACGTGCTGGCCGTCGATCAACCCGGCTACGGCCACTCCGACAAACGCGCGGAACACGGGCAGTTCAACCGCTACGCGGCGCGGGCGCTCAAGGGCCTCTTCGACCAGCTTGGCCTGGGACGCGTTCCGCTGGTGGGCAATTCGCTGGGCGGCGGCACCGCGGTCCGGTTCGCCCTCGACTACCCCGACCGGGCCGGGCGCCTGGTGCTGATGGGTCCCGGCGGGCTGAGCGTCAACCTGTTCGCGCCCGACCCCACCGAGGGCGTCAAACGGCTGGGTGCCTTCTCGATGGATCCCACCCGGGAGAACCTCGAAGCCTTCCTGCGGGTGATGGTCTACGACAAGAACCTCATCACCCCCGAGCTGGTGGACCAGCGTTTCGCGCTGGCCAGCACGCCCGAATCGCTGACCGCCACCCGGGCGATGGGAATGTCGTTCGCCGGCGCCGATTTCGAGCTCGGCATGATGTGGCGCGAGGTGTACAAGCTGCGCCAGCCGGTGTTGCTGATCTGGGGGCGCGAGGACCGGGTCAACCCGCTGGACGGCGCGCTGGTCGCGCTGAAGACCATTCCGCGTGCGCAGCTGCACGTTTTCGGGCAGTGTGGGCACTGGGCGCAGGTGGAGAAGTTCGACGAGTTCAACAAGCTCACCATTGATTTCCTGGGAGGTGCGTGATGAGCATCCGGTCGCTGGGCTATCTGCGCATCGAGGCCACCGACGTGGCGGCCTGGCGCGAGTACGGCCTCAAAGTCCTCGGCATGGTCGAGGGCAAGGGCAGCATCGAGGGCGCACTCTATCTGCGGATGGACGATTTCCCGGCCCGGCTGGTGATCGTGCCCGGCGACCGGGACCGGCTCGCCGAGGCCGGGTGGGAGTGCGCGAACGCCGAAGGCCTGCAAGAGATCCGGAACCGGCTCGAGGTGGAGGGCACGCCGTACAAGGAGGCCACCGCCGCCGACCTGGCGGATCGCCGGGTGGACGAGATGATCCAGTTCTCCGACCCGTCGGGCAACCCCCTGGCGGTCTTCCACGGCGCCGCCCTGGAACACCGCCGGGTGGTCAGCCCGTACGGGCACAGGTTCGTCACCGGCGAGCAGGGCCTGGGTCACGTGGTGCTGACCACCCGCGACGACGCCGAGGCGCTGCACTTCTACCGGGACGTGCTCGGCTTCACGTTGCGCGACTCGATGCGGATGCCGCCGCAGGTGGTCGGGCGGCCCGCCGACGGGGCGCCGGCCTGGCTGCGCTTCTTCGGCTGCAACCCGCGCCACCACAGCCTGGCCTTCCTGCCGCTGCCCACGCCCAGCGGCATCGTGCACCTGATGGTCGAGGTCGAAAACGCCGACGACGTGGGCCTGTGCCTGGACCGGGCGTTGCGCCGCAAGGTGCCCATGTCGGCCACGCTGGGCCGCCATGTCAACGACCTGATGCTGTCGTTCTACATGAAGACGCCCAGCGGGTTCGACGTCGAATTCGGTTGCGAGGGAAGAAAAGTCGACGATGGAGACTGGATCGCCCGGGAAAGCACCGCCGTCAGCCTATGGGGGCACGACTTCACGGTCGGCGCCCGCGGCTAGCTCGGAGCTAATGATGTCGGCGCCGATCGACCCGCGGACCTTCCGGCAGGTGCTGGGCCAGTTCTGCACCGGGATCACCATCATCACCACGGTGCACGACGACGTCCCGATCGGCTTCGCCTGCCAGTCTTTTGCGGCGCTGTCGCTGGAGCCGCCGCTGGTGCTGTTCTGCCCGACCAAGGTGTCGCGGTCGTGGAAGGCCATCGAGGCCAGCGGCCGGTTCTGCGTCAACGTGCTGACCGAAAAGCAGAAGCACGTCTCGGCCCGATTCGGCTCCAAGGAACCGGACAAGTTCGCCGGAATCGACTGGCACCCTTCGGGTCTGGGTTCGCCGATCATCGACGGCTCGCTGGCCCACATCGACTGCACGGTGGCGTCCGTGCACGACGGCGGCGATCACTTCGTGGTGTTCGGTGCGGTCCAATCGCTCTCGGAGGCCCCCAAGATCAAGCCACGGCCGCTGCTGTTCTATCGCGGCGACTACACCGGCATCGAACCGGATAAGACCACGCCGGCCCAGTGGCGCGACGACCTGGAAGCGTTCCTCACGACCACCACCCAGGACACCTGGCTCTAACGTTTGCCGGTGAGCCGGGGGCACCACCCGCCCGCCGAGCGTAACGCTACTGCGATATCACGCTTGGTATTTCGCAGTGGCGTTACGCTGGCGAAGCCGCAGCGGCCCTACGGCTGATAAGTGGTCTCGGTGTTGGCGTCGGCGAACATCTCCGAGACGATCAGCCAGGATCCGTCGTCCTGACGCTGCAGGGCGCGCAGCGAGAAGTTGTCCCGGTCAAGGGTTCCGCCGCCGACCAGCCCCTGGCCCTTCACTTTCAGATGCGCCGAAACCAGCACCACGCCGGGGGTGAGCACCCGGAAGCTCGTCTCCGGCGGACCGGCGAGCTCGCCGCGATTGAAGTTGTCGTCTTGGAACAGACCGGTGAGGTAGTCGACGATGTCGTCGCGTCCGCGCTTGACCGTGCCGAAGGCGTTGACCCAGTCGGCATCGTCGGAGTACACGGCCTGCAGGGGCCCGGCGTCACGCTCATCGAACGACTTCAACAAGGTCAGCAGCGTCTTGCCGATCGCTTCCTGATCCGCCGCCGGCAGCTCCGAGAAGTCGGTCATGTCACCTGAAGCCCTTCGCCGCCGACCGCCACGATCCGGCCGTCGATGTGGCTCGCGCCGTAGCTTCCGCGCGGGGTTGGCATGCCCACCAGCCCGGTCCATGTCCTCGACCCCGGGTCGAAGCGTTCAAACGCCGCGGAGTTCTTGTCGGAGGAGAGGAATCTCCCGCTTCCTCAAATCCGGCGGAGGCCAATTCTGCGGCGATCCCGGTCGGTGCCGGTACCGGACCGTCGGCGGTGGGTCCTTCAGCCATTTTTTGGCGCTCAACTCCCGGGTAAATGAATTCGCGAGGTCAAGGGTAGCGCTCGTGAACTCCCAGGGACACGATTCGGCGAGGATCTTTTCCGAAGGCCCGTCTTGATAGCGAGGTCGGACGCTGGGCCAGAATGGCTTTATGGCGCTAGATCTGAACGGATACTTCAACCGCATCGACTATCGCGGCGCTGGCGAGCCGAACCTCGTTGTACTCCAGGATCTGGTGACGGCTCACACTCGAACCATTCCGTTCGAGAACCTCGATCCGGTGATGGGAGTGCCGGTCGATGATCTGAGTCCAGAAGCCCTCAGCGACAAGCTGGTTCACCGCCGCCGGGGCGGTTACTGCTACGAGCACAACGGCCTGATGGGCTATGTGCTGGCCGAAATCGGCTTTCGGGTGCGAAGATTAGCCGGGCGGGTGACCTGGATGCGCCCGCCCGACGCGCCGCTACCGGCACGGACGCACACGGTGTTGGCGGTAACGTTCCCCGGTTCTCCGGGGCCGTATCTCGTCGACGTCGGCTTCGGCGGCCAGACCCTGACCTCCCCCATCCGCCTCGAAACCGGCACCGCCCAGCAGACGACGCATGAGCCGTACCGCTTGGAGGACCGAGGCGACGGGCTGGTCCTGCAGGCCCAGATTCGCGGCGAGTGGGAGTCGCTCTACGAATTCACCACCCGGACCCAGCCGGCGATCGACCTGACGGTGGGTAGTTGGTTCGTCTCAACCCACCCCTCGTCGCCCTTTGTGACGAGCCTGATGGCCGCGCGGGTCACCGCCGACGCCCGATTGAACTTGGCGGGCCGCGACCTCGCGATCCACCGTGCCGACGGGACCGAGAAGATTCGCCTCAACGACGCGGCCGCGGTCTTGGATACGTTAAGCGAACGGTTTGGCATCAATATGGCCGACGTCGGAGACCGCGGTGCGCTCGAAGCCCGCATCGACAGATTTCTCGACGCCTAGACCCCCGGATAGGGGTACACCCACTGGTTCTTAAACATTCTGAAACTGTTCCAGCACAACGTGATTCGCGACAACGGAGGAGACGTTCGCCGGTGGTTGACGAGAATCTGCATCGTCGCGCGGTGCCGAAGCCGTTCCCCGGCGTAACCGCAATGCCCTTGCCGGCCAGCGGCTTTGAGCGGAACGCCACCGAGCCGGTGGTGAGGTCCGAGACGTCGGCAATTAGCTGCACGATTGACGCCAAATGGCCCGATGTCGGGCCTGATAGTGACGACCGCCATAAGGATTTGAGCAATTATACATGCGGCCATTAGCCTGTCCTATCGTGAGTCGGGATCACCTGTTGAGCACTGCTGCGCCCGCATCTGGCGATATGGACGCCTACGACTTCGGCGGCGGAACGATCGTGGTTCCCGAGGGCGTGACGCTGACGTCGTACTTCGATCGGAACCGCGCCGAGCTCGGTGACCACCCGTCGTACCGCTTCGTCGACTACTCGCAGGATCACGATGGGCGGGTCGTCGAGCTCACTTGGAACGAGATGTTGTCGCGCGTGTGCGCGATCGGCGCCCGCCTGCAGCAGGTCACCATGCCCGGGGATCGGGTAGCGATCCTGGCGCCGCAGGGTCACGACTATGTGGCGGGTTTCTTCGCCGCCGTCCACGCGGGCAATGTCGCGATCCCACTCTTTGCGCCGACTCTGTCGGGGCATGCCGAGCGGTTGGCGGCGGTGCTGGCCGACGCGCGGCCCGCGGTGGTACTGACCACGACCGCGACGGCCGAGTCGGTTCGGGCGTTTATCCGGACTTTGGCGCCGAACGAGCGGCCACGAATGATCGCAGTCGACGCGATACCCACGACGCTCGGCTCGACGTTTACGGACGCGGCCCGCGGCACCGACGATGTCGCCTACCTGCAGTACACCTCGGGCTCGACGCGCACGCCATCCGGGGTGGAGATCACCCACCGCGCTGTTTATACCAACGCGATGCAGATGATCCTGCACGGCGGGCTGGACACGGGAGTCCGCTGTGTGAGCTGGCTGCCGCTATATCACGACATGGGATTGATGATGATCATGTTCCCGGCGCTGACCGGGGCACACATCACGCTGATGGACCCCATGGCGTTCCTGCGTCGGCCCTACCGGTGGATCAAGCAGTTAGGCCTCGCGGCGACGAGCGGCCGGACAATGGCGGCGGCGCCGAACTTTGCCTTTGAATTGACGGCCGAGCGGGGGCTGCCTCCGAAGGACGAGCGCCTCGACCTGAGCAACGTGGTCTGCCTGCTCAACGGGTCGGAGCCCGTGACGATGTCGGCCATCGAGAAGTTCACGGCCGCGTTCGCTCCGTATGGTCTGCCCGCGACGGCCGTCAAGCCGTCCTACGGACTGGCGGAAGCGACGTTGTCGGTCGCCAGCATCGCCCAGGACGCGGCGGCCAGCGCCATCTTCCTCGACCGGGAGGAGCTCGGCGCCGGCCGCGCGGTGACCGTCGCGCCCACCGCACCGGGCGCGGTCGCCCATGTATCGTGCGGCCAGCCGATCCCCGATCAGTGGGCGGTGATCGTCGACCCCGGCGGCGCCGAGGTGCCTGACGGTACCGTGGGGGAAATCTGGTTGCACGGCAACAACATTGGCCGCGGATATTTTGGCCGCGAGGACGAGACACGACGGGTGTTCAACAACAAGCTGCAATCTCGGCTTGACCCTGACAGCCACGCCGAGGGCGCACCGGACAACGGCTGCTGGCTGGCTACCGGTGATCTCGGCGTCTACGTCGGCGGCGAGCTGTACCTGACGGGGCGGATCAAAGACCTCATCATCATCGATGGTCGCAACCACTATCCGCACGACATCGAAACCACGGTCAGCGACGCTTCGACCGCCATCCGCACCGGTTACGTCGCAGCATTTTCCGTTCCCGCCGGTGTGCTCGACTCACCGGGCCCTGGCGAGCAAGTGGTCGTCGTCGCCGAGCGCGCCGCGGGCGCGGGCCGTGCCGAGCCGGGGTCGATCGCCGAGACCGTGCGGGCAGCGGTCTCGCGCCGGCACCACATCCGGATCGCCGACCTGCGGCTGGTGGCCGCCGGCGCCATTCCCCGCACGACGAGCGGCAAACTCGCCCGCAGTGCCTGCCGGGCCGAATACATCGCGGGCCGGTTCAACCGCTGACCGGCGCCTACTGACCCGACAGCCAGGGTCCGATTCGGCGCAGGCCCTCCTCGATGTCGCCAGTCGGCCCGGCGAACGACAGCCGGACAAACTCGTTGCCCCGCCTCGTGTCGAAGTCGATGCCCGGCGCGATGGCAACGCCGGTGTCGGCCAACAACTTTGAGCAAAACCCGAGCGAATCGCTGGTGAAGTCCGAGACGTCGGCGTACACATAAAACGCGCCGTCGGTAGGCGCCAGCCGGTCGATGCCGACGCGGCGCAGCCCGTCGAGCAGCAGCGAGCGGTTGATCGTGTAGTGCCGCAGGTTGCCGTCGGCTTCGGCCGTCGCCTCCGGGGTGAACGCCGCCACCGCGGCAATCTGCGACAGCACCGGCGGGCAAATGGTGAAGTTGCCGGTCAGGCAGTCGACGGCGCGGCGCAGTTCCGAAGGCACCAGCAGCCAGCCCAGCCGCCAGCCCGTCATCGCGTAGTACTTGGAAAAGCTGTTGACCACCACCGCATTTCGCGAAGTCCGCCAGGCGCAGCTGGTCTGCGGCGCCCCCTCGTAGACCAGGCCGTGGTAAACCTCGTCGCTGATCAGCCGCACCCCGGAGGCGTCACACCAGGACGCGATCGCGGCCAGCTCGGCCGGCGGTATGACCGTCCCGGTGGGATTGGCCGGGCTGGCGACGATCACGCCCCGCACCGGCGGGTCGAGCTCGGCGAGCAGCTGGGCGGTGGGCTGGAATCGGGTTTCCGGCCCGCACGCGATGTCCACCACCTCGCAGCCCAGCGCCGACAGGATGTTCCGATAGCAGGGGTAGCCGGGACTGGCCAGCGCCACCCGATCGCCCACGTCGAAGCACGCCAGAAACGTCAGCAGAAAACCGCCCGACGAACCCGTCGTGACAACGACCGCGTCGGGTTCGACGTCGATGCCGTGCGTGCGCCGGTAATCCGCCGCGATCGCCGCCCGCAGCTCCGGAATTCCCAGTGCCACGGTGTAACCCAGCAGGTTGAGATGCAGGGCGGCGGCCGCGGCCGCGCGCACCGGCTCGGGCGCGCCCACGCTGGGCTGGCCCGCCGACAGGTTCACCAGGTCGCCGTGGCTGCGCTGCCGCTCCGCGGCCGCCAGCCAGACATCCATCACATAGAACGGCGGGATGCCGGCGCGCAGGGCGACACGGTCGTTCACGGTGTTTCGAGCACCTCAGATTCCAGTTGGCGCAGCAGTTCCCGCGGCGAGCCGAGCAGATGCGCGCTGCCGTGCGCGCGTTTGAAATACAAATGCATGTCGTGTTCCCAGGTGATGGCGATGCCGCCGTGTAGCTGGATGCCTTCGGCGGCCACGGCGCACAGCGCCTCGCTGGCCGCCGAACGCGCGGTGGCGGCGTTGGTGGGGGTGGGGTCATTGCACGCGTCGTTGACGACGGCTTTGGCCGCGGAGATCGCGACGTACAGGTCGGCCATCCGGTGCTTGAGCGCCTGGAAGCTGCCGATCGGACGGCCGAATTGCACGCGGCTCTTGGTGTATTCGACGGTCAGTTCCAGACAGCGTTCGGCGGCGCCGATCTGTTCGGCGGCCAGCAGGATGGCCGCTTGATCGGCGAGGCCCGGGTCGGTGCCGATCGCTTCGGTCTGTTCGGGCCGCACCCGGCCCAGTCGGCGGGTGGGGTCCATGGTGGTGACGGGCTCCGCGGCGAATCGAGTCCACCGGACCAGCTGTCCGTCCTCGACTGCGACCACGACGTCGGCGGTGTCGCCGTTGACCACGTAGTCGGCATCGAGCACCAGCGCCCCGATCGAGGTGCCCTCGGCCAGCCCTTGCAGTGTCTCGGCGTCCGGCTTGAGAGCGGACAGCAGCGCCAGCTCCGCCAGCGTGCTGCCCAGCAGCGGGGAGGGCACCAGGTTGCGGCCCAGCTCCTGCAAAACGGCTGCGGCGTCGGCTAATTCGCCGCCCGCGCCGCCGAGCTCCTCGGGTATCACCAGCGCGGCGGCACCGACCTGTTCGCACAGCAGCTGCCACAGCGACTCGTCATAGCCACGCTCGGATTCCATCGCCGCACGCACCGCTGCAGGGTCCGCGTGCTTGGCCACCAGGGCGGCGACGGTTTCCCGCAGCAGCTCTCGCTCTTCGGTCATAGCGTCTCCCACTCTTGGGTCACAGCGCCTCCAGCACCCGCCGCCGATGTGCCTCGGGATCACCCCAGGCCGAGCGTAATGCCTGCACCCGCAGCAGCCACAGGGACAGGTCGTGTTCCTGGGTGAACCCGATCGCGCCGTGGGTCTGCAGCGCCGCCCGCGCCGCCAGCAGGGCCGCCTCGGACGCCGCCGCTTTCGCCGCGCTGACGTCGCGGGACTCCAACGACAAGGCCGCACCGTAGACCAGCGGGCGGGTCAGCTCGATCGCGATGTGCACGTCGGCGAGCTTGTGTTTGATCGCCTGATACGAGCCGATCACCCGGCCGAACTGGCTCCGCTGCTTCGCGTAGTCGACGGTGCCGGCCAGCAGCGCCTCGGACGCGCCGACCAGCTGCGCCGCGGTGGCCAGCGCGCCGAAGTCGAAGGCGCGCTTGACATCCGCTCGCCAGGTCTCGCCGGTCGCGGTCACGTCGTACAGGCGGCGGCTGGGGTCGACCGACTCGTGGCACTCACCGGCGATACCCTCGGTGACTCCGTCATCACCCACGAGCAGCACCAGCCCGGCCGCGGCGGCGTCAACCGCGCGCGGCACCTGCGGGGGCAGCGCCACGGTGGCGATCAGCTCACCGGAAGCCAGGCCCGCGCACCGCTCGGCCTGATCGTCGGTGGAAAGCAAAACCGGTGCCACGGCAATGGATTCGGCCACCGGTCCGGGCACACACCAGCGCCCCAGGCGTTCGAGCGCCACCACCAGGTCGACGGGATGGGCGTCGATGCCGTCGAACTTCTCCGGCACGGCCAGCGCGGTGACGCCGAGGTTGGCCAGCTGTTCCCACACCTTTCGGCCCGGTGCGAGGTCGCCCGCCGACCAGGCGCGGACGGCCCCGGGCAGATCCGCGGCAGCGAGCGCCGCGTCGATGCTGGCCGCGAAGTCGCGCTGCTGTTCGTCCAGTTCAAATTCCACGGTCACTTCTTCTCTCGCGGCAGGCCCAGCAGGCGTTCGGAGATGATGTTGCGCTGGATCTCGTTGGTACCGGCATAAATTGGGCCGCCCAGCGCGAACAGCAGGCCATCGTTCCACGGTCCGGCGACCTCCCCGTCGGCGCCGAGGATGTCGAGCGCCGTCTGATGTATGGCCACGTCGAGGTCGGACCAAAACACCTTGGTCACCGACGATTCGGCGCCGAGTTCGCCGCCGGCGGCCAGCCTGGTCACCGTGCCGAAGGTCTGCAGGCGGTAGGCCTGCGCCTTGATCCATGCGTCGGCAACCCGATCGGCGAATCCCTCCGGCGATCCGTGGTCTTTCCACAACCGCACCAGTCGCTCGGCGGCCGCCAGGAAGCGGGCCGGGCTGCGCAGCGACATGCCACGCTCGTTGCTCGACGTGCTCATGGCCGCCCGCCAGCCATCGTTGGGGGTGCCGATCACGTCCTCGTCGGGCACGAAGGCGTCGTCGAGGAAGATTTCACCGAAGCCGGTGTCGCCGCCCAGCTGGACGATGGGCCGCACGGTGACGCCCTTGGCCTTCAGGTCGAACATGAGATAGGTCAGGCCGTTGTGCCGTTCGGCCGCGGGGTCGGACCGGAACAGCCCGAATCCCCTCTCGGCGAACGGCGCCCGTGAGCTCCAGATCTTCTGCCCGTTGAGCAGCCAGCCGCCGTCGGTCTTGGTGGCGGTGGACCGCAGCGACGCCAGGTCGCTGCCGGATTCGGGCTCCGACCAGGCCTGCGCCCAGATCTGTTCGCCGCTAGCCATTTTGGGCAGGATCCGGTCCCGCTGCTCCTCGGTGCCGTGCGCGAACAGCGTCGGGGCCAGCATCGAGGTGCCGTTGGCGCTGGCCCGGCCCGGCGCCCCGGCGTGAAAGTACTCCTCCTCGAACACCACCCAGTGCAGCAGCGGCGCGTCGCGACCCCCGTACTTCTTGGGCCAGGTGATCACCGACAGTCCGGCATCGAACAGCACCTTGTCCCAATGCCGGTGCTGCACAAAGCCTTCCGCGTTATCGTAGGACTTCGTCGGGATCGACTCCGCATTGGCCGAGAGGAAGTCCCGCACCTCGGCTTGGAAGGCCAGCGTCTCTTCGTCTAGTTTCAGATCCAATTCACGCCAACTCTCGCAGTTGTGCTTTGACCACCTTGCCGCCCGCATTGCGCGGCAACGCGTCGACGAACCGCACCGACCGCGGTGCCTTGAAATTCGCCAAATACTCACGGGTGTAAGCGATCACCGATTTCTCGTCGAGTTGGGCGCCAGGTCGGGTGACCACGAACGCCCGGCCCACCTCGCCCAGCCGCTCGTCGGGAACCCCGATCACCGCGGCGTCGGCCACCCCCTCCATCCGGGCCAACACCTGCTCGACCTCGGCGGGGTAGACGTTGAATCCGCCGCAGATGTACATGTCCTTGAGCCGGTCGGTGATGCGCAGGTTGCCGGCCTCGTCGACGGCGCCGATGTCCCCGGTGTGCAGCCAGCCGTCGGCGTCGATGGCGGCCGCGGTCGCCTCCGGGTCGTCGAGGTAGCCCAGCATCACGTTCGGCCCGCGCAGCAGGACTTCGCCGGATTCGCCGGGAGCCGCCCCGTCGATGCGCAACTCGAAGCCGGCGAACGGGCGCCCGCAGGTGGTGGCCACGGTCACCGCGTCGTCGTCGGCGCGGCACATGGTGCCCATGCCGTTGGCCTCGGTCAGGCCGTAGGCCGTCAGCACGATGTCGATGTCGAGCTCGGACTGCATGCGCTCGACCAGCACGACCGGCACGGTGGCCGCCCCGGTCACCGCGAACCGCAGCGAGCTCAGGTCGTAGTCGCGGCGCGCCGGATGGTCCAGCAGCATCTGATAAATCGTTGGGGGCCCGGGCAGCACGGTGATCCGGTGCTGCTCGATGGCCTGCAGCGCGCGCAGCGGGTCGAACGTCAGGTGCGGGATCAGCGTCGCGCCGGTCTGCAGGCAGGCCAGGATGCCGGCCTTGTAGCCGAAGTTGTGGAAGAACGGGTTGATGCACAGGTAGCGGTCGGCGCTGGTGATCTTGCCGTTGGCGGCCCACGACGCCGACGCCGATAGCGATTGCCGGTGCGCGCACAGCACGC
The DNA here is from genome assembly GCF_019645855.1 of Mycobacterium malmoense. Taxonomy (NCBI): domain Bacteria; kingdom Bacillati; phylum Actinomycetota; class Actinomycetes; order Mycobacteriales; family Mycobacteriaceae; genus Mycobacterium; species Mycobacterium malmoense. The sequence continues at coordinate 4,901,885 of NZ_CP080999.1, read as the reverse complement.
CTTTGCTGCGGCCGGTGGTGCCGGAGGTGAACAGGATGTCGCTGACGTCGTCGGGCGTGACGGCGGCGGCGCGGGAGGCCGCCGCGTCGGCGGCCCCGGATTCTGAACCGCGCGCGATGAACTCGTCCCACGTCCCGTCGTGCGCCTCGATCGGTATCCGCACGACGTGCCGCAGCGCCGGCAGCGCGCCGCGATCCAGTTCGGCAACGCGGTCGTGGCCGAGGAACTGACCCATCGCGAACAACACCGGCGCACCGGTGCGGGCCAGGATGTCGCCGGCCTCCTCGGCGGTGTAGCGGGTGTTCAGCGGCACCATGGCGGCGCCGGCGTGATGGATCGCCAGGCAGGCGACCACCCAGTGCCAGGTGTTCGGCGACCAAATGGCCACCCGGTCTCCGCGTTCGACGCCGAGCGCGATCAGCGCGGCCGCGGCCCGGTGCACCTCGTCCCGCAGCGCGGCGGCGGTGAAGGAGCGGTCGTCGGTGATCAGCGCGTCGTGGTCGGGCAGCTGGCCCGCGAAACGATCCAGCGCCGCCGGCACCGTTCGCGAGCTGGGGGCACCGCCCGTTCGCGAGCGTGCGTGTTTGTACAGCGACACGCCGTGGTTGCTGGCATTCTGCGCACGCTCGTCGGTGATGGCCCGGCTCCTCCTCACGCGGCTTCGCCGCCAGGCTAACAAAGCAAGTGCTTGGTAGGTTAGCCTACAGGGCATGCAGGACGTCGAGGAGTTCCGGGCCGAGGTCCGCCAGTGGCTCGCCGACAATCTCGTCGGCGAATTCGCAGCGCTCAAGGGGCTTGGCGGACCCGGGCGCGAGCACGAGGCCTTCGAAGAGCGCAGGGCCTGGAACCAGCATCTCGCCAAGGCCGGGCTGACGTGCCTGGGATGGCCGGTCGAGCACGGCGGCCGTGGGCTTTCCACCGCGCACCGGGTGGCGTTCTATGAGGAATACGCCCGCGCCGACGCCCCGGACAAGGTCAACCACTTCGGCGAGGAGCTGCTCGGGCCGACCCTGATCGCGTTCGGGACACCCGAGCAGCAGCAGCGCTTCCTGCCGCGCATCCTCGACGTCACCGAGCTGTGGTGCCAGGGATATTCGGAGCCCGGCGCCGGCAGCGACCTGGCCAACGTGTCCACCACCGCCGAGCTCGACGGCGAGGGTGAGCAGTGGCACATCAATGGCCAGAAGGTGTGGACGTCGCTGGCGCACCTGTCGCAGTGGTGCTTTGTGGTGGCCCGCACCGAGAAGGGCTCCAAGCGGCACGCCGGCCTGTCGTATCTGCTGGTGCCGCTGGATCAGCCCGGTGTGCAGATCCGGCCGATCGTCCAGATCACCGGCACCGCGGAGTTCAATGAGGTGTTCTTCGACGACGCCCGCACCGACGCCTCGTTGGTGGTCGGCGAGCCGGGCGACGGCTGGCGCGTCGCGATGGGGACGCTGACCTTCGAGCGCGGCGTCTCGACACTCGGGCAGCAAATCCGTTATGCGCGTGAGCTTTCCAACCTGGCCGAACTCGCGGGCCGCAACGGCGCCGTCGACGACCCGTTCATCCGCGAGCGGCTGACCCGGGCGTGGACCGGGCTGCGGGCCATGCGCAGCTATGCCTTGGCCACCATGGATGTCGAGCAGCCCGGCCAGGACAACGTGTCGAAGTTGTTGTGGGCCAACTGGCATCGCGATCTCGGCGAGCTGGCCATGGACGTGATCGGCAAGCCCGGGCTCGCGCTGACCGACGGCGAATTCGACGAATGGCAGCGCCTGTTCCTGTTCACCCGCGCCGACACCATCTACGGCGGATCCAACGAGATCCAGCGCAACATCATCGCCGAGCGGGTGCTCGGCCTGCCCAGGGAGGTAAAAGGTTGACGCTTTCCGAAGCGCCGAAAGAGGTTGCCGGACACGGGCTTCTGGACGGCAAGGTGGTCATCGTCACCGCCGCCGCGGGCACCGGCATCGGCTCGGCGACGGCCCGCCGCGCCCTGGCCGAGGGTGCCGACGTGGTGGTGTCCGACCACCACGAGCGACGGCTGACCGAGACCGCCGACGAACTGTCCGCGCTGGGACTGGGCCGGGTCGAGAAGGTGGTGTGCGACGTGACGTCCACCGCCCAGGTCGACGCCCTAATCGACTCGACCACCGCGCGCATGGGCCGCATCGACGTGCTGGTCAACAACGCCGGGCTGGGCGGACAGACGCCGGTGGTCGACATGACCGACGACGAATGGGACCGCGTCCTGGACGTGACGCTGACGTCGGTGTTCCGGGCCACCCGGGCGGTCCTGCGGTACTTCCGTGAGGCCAAGCACGGCGGCGTCATCGTCAACAACGCGAGCGTGCTGGGCTGGCGGGCCCAGCACTCGCAATCGCACTACGCCGCGGCCAAGGCAGGGGTGATGGCGTTAACACGTTGCAGCGCAATAGAAGCCGTCGAGTACGGGGTCCGCATCAACGCGGTGTCACCCAGCATCGCCCGGCACAAGTTTCTGGACAAGACGACCTCGGCCGAGCTGCTCGACCGGCTGTCCGCCGGCGAGGCGTTCGGCCGCGCCGCCGAGCCCTGGGAAATCGCGGCCACCATCGCCTTTCTGGCCAGCGACTACTCCAGCTACCTCACCGGCGAGGTCATCTCGGTGTCGAGCCAGCATCCGTGAGTCCAGGTCGCCAAGCAAGCGCTTGGTTGATATGCTGACCGGGTGGACCGAGTGACCGGTCAGCCAAACAGCCGCCGAGACGAGTTGCTAGAGCTCGCCGCGGCGATGTTCGCCGAGCGCGGATTGCGCGCCACCACCGTGCGTGACATCGCCGATGGCGCCGGCATTCTGTCCGGCAGTCTGTATCACCACTTCTCCTCCAAAGAGGAGATGGTTGACGAGCTGCTGCGCGGTTTCCTCGACTGGTTGTTCACCCGCTACCGCGAGATCATGGACACCGAGGCCAACCCGCTGGAGCGGCTCAAGGGGCTGTTCATGGCGTCGTTCGAGGCAATAAGGGAGCGCCACGCGCAGGTCGTCATCTACCAGGACGAGGCGAAACGGCTGTTGTCGCAACCCAGGTTCGCCTACATCGAGGACATGAATCGCCAGCAACGCAAGATGTGGGTCGAGGTGCTCCATCAGGGCATCGACGAAGGTTACTTCCGGCCCGACCTCGACGTCGACCTCGTCTACCGTTTCATCCGGGACACCACTTGGGTGTCGGTGCGCTGGTATCAACCCGGCGGGCCGCTCACCGCGGAGCAGGTGGGTCAGCAATATCTCGCCATCGTGCTCGGCGGCATTACGGCGGAATTTTCAAAAGATTGAAGAAGGAGTCTGAGATGCCCGAGGCGTACGTTATCGACGCTGTACGTACCGCGGTCGGCAAGCGCAATGGATCGCTTGCCGGGATACATCCCCTCGATCTGGGTGCCGTGGCGTGGCGCGGGCTGTTCGACCGGGCCGATGTCGATCCCGCCGCCGTCGACGACGTGATCGCCGGTTGCGTCGACGCCATCGGCGGGCAGGCGGGCAACATCGCCCGGCTCTCGTGGCTGGCCGCCGGCTATCCCGAGGAGGTCCCCGGGGTCACCGTGGACCGGCAATGCGGTTCCAGCCAACAGGCGATTTCCTTTGGCGCGCAGGCGATTATGGCCGGTACGGCCGACCTGATCGTGGCCGGCGGTATGCAGAACATGAGTTGGATCCCGATCTCGTCGGCCATGACGGTCGGTGAGCAGTTCGGTTTCACCTCGCCGACCAACGAGTCCAAGCAGTGGCTGCACCGGTACGGCGACCAGGAGATTTCACAGTTCCGCGGCTCGGAGCTGATCGCCGAGAAGTGGAACCTGTCGCGCGAAGAGATGGAGCAGTACGCGTTGACCAGCCACGAGCGCGCGTTCGCGGCGATCCGTGCCGGACACTTCGACAACGAAATCGTCACCGTGGAAACCGAATCCGGGCCGTTCCGGGTCGACGAGGGCCCACGCGAGACGTCGCTGGAGAAGATGGCCGGCCTCAAGCCGCTCGTCGAGGGGGGCCGGCTGACGGCGGCGATGGCCAGCCAGATTTCCGACGGTGCCAGCGCGGTGCTGCTGGCTTCCGAGCGGGCCGTCAAAGACCACAAGCTGACTCCGCGGGCCCGCATCCACCACATCAGCGCCCGCGGCGCCGACCCGGTGTTCATGCTCACCGGGCCCATCCCCGCCACCCGTTACGCGCTGGACAAGGCCGGGCTGTCCATCGACGACATCGACACCGTCGAGATCAACGAGGCGTTCGCGCCGGTAGTTATGGCCTGGCTCAAGGAGATCAAGGCCGATCCGGAGAAGGTGAATCCCAACGGCGGTGCGATCGCCCTCGGTCATCCGCTGGGCGCTACTGGGGCAAAGCTTTTCACCACCATGCTCAACGAGCTCGAACGCGTCGGTGGCCGCTACGGGTTGCAGACGATGTGTGAGGGCGGCGGCACGGCGAACGTGACGATCGTCGAGCGGTTATGACGGCCCGCGATTAGAAGTCCCAGTCGGCGTCCTCGGTGGCTTGCTGGGCCCCAATGACATAGGAGCTGCCCGAGCCGGAGAAAAAGTCGTGGTTCTCACCGGCACCGGGATCGAGCGCGGACAGCACCGCCGGGTTCACCTGGCATTCGTCGCGGCCGAAGGCCGGCTCGTACCCAAGGTTGGCGAGCGCCTTGTTCGCGTTGTACCGCATGTAGGGCAAGACATCGTCCGTCCAGCCCAACCCGTCGTAGAGGTCACGGGCGTAGTCGATCTCGTTGGCGTACAAGGCGTGCAGTAGGTCATAGGTATATTCGCGGTGATCGGCGCGCTCGGGGTCGGTGAGCCCGGCCAGTCCACGCTGACACTTGTAGCCGATGTAATACCCGTGCACGGCTTCGTCGCGGATGATCAGCCGAATGAGATCGGCGGTGTTGGTGAGCTTTCCGCGTGAGGACCAGTACATCGGCAGATAGAAGCCGGAGTAGAACAGGAAAGATTCCAGCATGACCGACGCCGCTTTGCGTTTGAGGGCGTCGTCGCCACAGTAGTAATCGACGATGATCTGCGCCTTGCGCTGTAGGTGTGGGTTCTGCTCCGACCAGTCGAACGCGTCGTCGATCTGCCGGGTCGAGCACAGCGTGGTGAAGATCGAGCTGTAGCTCTTGGCATGCACCGACTCCATGAACGCGATGTTGGTCAGCACCGCTTCTTCGTGCGGTGTGATCGCGTCGGCGATCATCGACACCGCGCCGACGGTGGCCTGCGCGGTGTCGAGCAGGGTCAGGCCCGTGAACACCCGTATCGTCGTCTGCTGCTCCTGCGCGCTGAGCGTCCGCCACGACTGCAGGTCGTTGGACAGCGGCACCTTCTCCGGCAACCAGAAGTTACCGGTCAACCGGTCCCAAACCTGCGCGTCCTTGGGGTCGAGCAGGCGGTTCCAGTTGATCGCATGAACTCGGTCGACCAGTCGGCTTGTCATCGCTCGTCACCGATTTCGTCAGTGCCGCGCAGCCCGACAAGCCGGCCGGTGCGGGCCGCATCGAATCGGGCCGAGACGTCGGCCCAGTTCACCAGCGACCACAGCTGGTCGACATAGTCGGCTTTGACGTTGCGGTACTGCAGGTAGAAGGCGTGCTCCCAGGCATCGAACACGAGCAGCGGCGTGCTGGTGATCGCGACGCTGATGTGGTGGTCGTGAATTTGATGCACGACAAGCCGGCGGCCGATCGGGTCCCACGCCAGCGCGCCCCACCCGGAACCCTGCACCGTGGCGGTGGCCCCGGTCAGCTCGGCGCGAAACGCGTCGAATCCGCCGAAGAACTCGTCGATGGCGGCGGCCAGTTCGCCTTCGGGGCGGTCGCCGCCGTCCGGTGCCAGGTTGGTCCAGAAGATCGAGTGCAGCGCGTGACCGGCGAGGTTGAATGCAAGGGCCCGCTCCAGGCCGGGCAGTTGGCCGAGAGTGCCCTCGGCGCGGGCGTCGGCAAGTTGTTCGACGGTGGAGTTGGCGCCCTTGACGTATGCGGCGTGGTGCGCGCTGTGGTGAAGTTGCATGATCTCGCCGCTGATAGCGGGTTCGAGCGCGCCGTAGTCGTAGGTCAGGTCGGGCAGGTGATAGGCCGGCATCGGTCCTTCCTCTCAATCCTCAATTCTGGGCTGGCATTCGACGATACCTCGTAGTTTCGTATTGCCAAATAAATTAGTACGGGTTACCGTACTAATGTCGGAGGGTGTACCGATAGCCACGGGCCCGCACCGGATCAGTCTGGTGCGGGCCGCGTGCGTGGCGGCCCTTTTATCGAGCGGTTGCGGCCGAAGGCCGGCTCCCTCTCCGCGCCGAGTGTGAAATCCCCGACCCCTCAACGGGGGCGTGTCGCGTCGTGAAATTCACACTCGGACAGGCGGTTAGCGCACGGCCAACACCAGCGGCAGCCATCTCGCGCGGACCGCACGCTGGCACAGGTCGGCGACCCCGAGGGCTATGAGTAGGACCGCGACGGCGCTCACGGCACTCTCCGAAGATGTTGGCTGGCAAGCACGATCAGATCCAGGCCGTCGCGGCCCGTTCGCTGTGACACCGCCGATGGGCTGATGCCCTCCTCAGCGGTAAGCTGCTTTTTGGTCTTGTTGCTCATCAAGCCCTTCGCAATCCGCAACGATCTTTCATCAAGCGATCCAAGCAGATGGTCCCGACACAGCAGGGCCGCGTTTATCGCAGCGACGTCGGTGCGGGTGTCGTCGCCTGCCCGGAACGTCGTTCGAACCAGCGTGAAGCCGGGCCGCCGCTGAGCCTCCGCGGTCTGCCGGATGGCGTCTCGCGCGGCCCACCAGCCCGGCCCGTCCTGGATTCCGGCGTCGGCGTCCAGGATGGTGATTGTGCCCCAGCCGATCCCAAACCGAATATCGATTTCGGGACCGACGGTTAGCCGCAGCGACAGTGCGGCATCGATCGCGGCATCCACGGTCGGATAGCTGCCCTGAAACTCGTCGCCGACGGTGAACGCCGGCGGGTCAATCGCGCTGGCGGCGACGCCGCGCAGGGCGTTCGTGACGACTCGATGCAGCTCGGAGCGGTACGGCGCCAGCCGCGAACCGACGACGTCGCCGATGAGCGGCGCCCGTTGTGAAGGATAAAGCTTCATCTAGCCATGGTTTACCTATTAGCTTCACAAATGGGCCGATAAGGCTGCCGCGCCAGAACCCAGCCCGGTCGGACTGCTCCCCCTGAGCGCTACGGATATAACCGCCACCGTGACGCCAAAAAGGCAGGTGACTATCCCCAAGATGACACGGGATGCGCTCGGCATCCGGGAGGGAGACCAGGTTATCTTCGGCGTCGAAGGCGATCGCGCTGTCGTTTCCCGGACACCCGACTTACTCGCCTTGACCGGCACAGTCCGGGTGCCCCCAGCGAAACGCAATGTCGCATGGGACGACGTAATCCGCCGGATCTCGCGGCACGCGCGACGTCATGCCTAGCGGCCGGACGGCAGCGCTGCTGGCCGACCTTCTCGCCAGTGCCGAGAGCACGGGCATCGGCAGAATCGCTTCCAACCGTCAACGGTCTGACCCGGCAATAAAACGTCGGTTGCGACCCACGCGGCGCGGACGCGACCGGAATCGCGGCGCGCCTTAGTCTTCCACCAGCGCGGCCGCCGCCCGCAGATGCTCGATCGCGTCGTGAACGATCGACTCGATCAGCTCCGCACACGAGGGCAGGTCGTCGAGGATGCCGGCCACCTGGCCGGAGGCCAGGACTCCGGCCTGGGTATTGCCCTCGACCAGACCGGCTTTGAGCAGCATCGGGGTGTTGGCCGCCATCACCACCTGCGACCAGGTCAGCTCCTTGCCGTGGCGCATCGCCAGGCCGTCGCGGATCATCGACCGCCAGGTCATCCGCGACATCTTCTTGAACTTCGCGGCGTTGCGCACCGCGGCAGCGAAACCCCTTGCCGGCGAGCCGCTTTCCAGCTTCTCGACCAGGCCGGTGCGCAACACCCGGTGCGGCATGCCGTCGACGCGCGTGGTGACCACGGTGCCGTCCAGTGCCGCCTCGAGGTAGCGCCGCTTGACCGCGTCGGGCACGGTGGAATCCGAGGTGAGCAAAAACCGCGTGCCCATCGCCACGCCGGCGGCGCCGTAGGACAGCGCCGCCGCCAGCCCCCGCCCGTCGAAGAATCCACCCGCCGCGATCACCGGAATGCCGGTGCCCTGCACGGCATCCAGCACCGACGGCAGCAGCAGCGTCGTCGCGACGGGTCCGGTGTGCCCGCCGCCCTCGCCGCCCTGCACGATCATCGCGTCGGCACCCCAGGCCGCGACCTTGCGCGCGTGCTTGGCCGCGCCGATCGACGGGATAACCACCGCCCCAGCATCTTTGAGCCGGGCGATCAGCTCCTGTTTGGGCGCCAAGGCGAACGACGCCACCTTCACGCCCTCGCGGATCATCAACTCGACGCGGTCGCCGGCGTCGGCGGCGTCGGCGCGGATGTTGACACCGAACGGCTTGTTGGTCGTCGCCTTGACCTTGCCGATGGCCGTCGCCAGCTCATCCAGCGTCATGGTGGCCGACGCCAGGATGCCGAGCCCGCCCGCGTTGGCCGTGGCCGACACCAGCCGGGCCCCGGCCACCCAGCCCATCCCGGTCTGCACCACCGGGTGCTCGACGCCGACCAGCTCGGTCAGCGGCGTGCGCAATTTCACGAACGTATCTCCCTGTCGCGCAGCCCCTTCGGGTCGATGACCTCGCGGATCAGGCGCAGCTCGTCCTCGGTCGGCAGCCTGGTCTCCTCGGCCTCGTCAACGCCGTGCACCTCGAACGAAGTGTTTTCGCGGACGTCGCCGGGTGACACACCGGGATGCAGGGACACCGCCCGCATGGTTCGATCGGGGCCGCCGAAGTCGAACACCCCGAGGTTGGACACCACCCGGTAGACGCCCATGAACCGGAACGCCGGATTGTCCGGGTCGATCTTGTCCCAGCCGATGCCGCAAACGACGTCGACGGCTTCGGTGAACACCCGCTTGGAATGGTTGCCGACCCAGTAGCTGGTGGCGTGGTTGATCGCGTTGCCCGGCGCGCCCCGAACCCCGAACATCTGCCGGGTCGGGCGCTGCAGCGGGCCGAACGCCGAAAGATTCTGATTGCCAAAGCGGTCAACCTGATTGGCGCCCATCACCACATGGCGGCGCCCCCAGGCCAGCGTCTCGAACACCCGGCCGAACGGCATCCAACCCTCGACGGCTCCGGGAGCGCCCAGCGCCGGGGTGTCGGCCAGCAGCTGGGCCTCGCCGTCGGTCAGCACGATGTCGGGGGAGAAGGTCAGCCGGGCCAGCCGTGCGCCGACCGATGCCATGTTCGCCATGGGGCTGACCATGATTTCGCCCGCGTCGCGGAACAATTCGGCGCAGGCGACGGCGCACACGTCGGCTCGGGTGCTCATTTCGAGGCCTCCTTCCCGAATGCGCGCACGGCCGCCTGGTAGTCGGCTTCGCCGCCCGACAGATAGGTCTGCACGAACTTCTGCCAACCCTCCTCCGTCGAGGCCGCCTCGGCGTAGTGCCGCTGGAACTTCTCGTCGCGGCCGTAATCCGGTGCGGCGGTGGTGAAGTGGGCACCACCGGGCGCTTCCACGACCGCGTCGACCATCATTCGGTTCACCAGCAGCGCCTGCGGCGGCACCGCCTTGACCAGCTCCTGGGTGGGCACGACGCGCTCCACCGACAGGTAGCGTTTCTCGGCGGCCATCAGGAAGAGATCGTCGAAGTAGGGGTCGATGCCGGTGTAGGCGGCATTGCCTTGGCTGTCACCGAGATTGAGGTGCACAAAGGCGGCGTCCAGGCGCAACGCGGGCATGGCGATCAGCGTCTCATGCCCGTCATCCGTTGGGTACGGCGAAGTGACGGTTTGCAATTCGCCCTCCCAGAAGTCGGGGACCGAGCTGCCCAGCCCGGCGCGGATCGGCAGGAACGGCAGCCGCTGTGCCGCCGCCTGCAGCCCGCAGCGCAGCATGCCCTCGTCCATCTCGCGGGCTTCGATGGCCCCGCCGGTGCGGGCCTTGGCGAACCACGGGTCGTAGAAGGGCGGCGAATCCAGCGAGACGAACCCGTAGTAGACGCGCTTGACCTTGCCGGCCGAGCACAGCAGCCCCAGGTCCGGTCCGCCGTAGGTCACGACGGTCAGGTCTTTGACGTCGGTGCGCAGCATGGCCCGCACGAATGCCATCGGCTTGCGCCGCGACCCCCAGCCACCGATGCCGATGGTCATACCGCTGCGCAACTGCGCGACGGCCTCGTCGAGGCTGGTTCGCTTGTCGGTCATTCCTTCTTGCCCTTCGCGGTGCCGGCAAACGCGTCGCGGTGCTCGTCGGACACCCCGGCGAGGTTGAGCTCGAACGTAAAGCCTTGCTCCATACGGTAACTCGAGTTGACCCGTTGCACGTCGATCAAGTTGAGCGCCTCCTTGGCGGCGCGGATGACCCGGGTGTCCTTGGCGGCGATGTCGCGGGCCACCTTTAAAGCGGCCTCATCGAGTTGGTCGCGGGGCACCACCTCGTGCACCGAACCGAAGTGATGCAAGGTGGCGGCGTCCACGGTGGCCGCGGTGAAGAACAGCCGGCGCATCATGTGCTGCGGCACCAGCCGCGAGAGGTGGGTGGCAGCGCCCAGCGCGCCGCGTTCCACCTCCGGCAGCCCGAAGGTGGCGTCGTCGGAGGCCACGATCACGTCGGAGTTGCCGACCAGTCCGATGCCGCCACCGACGCAGAATCCGTTCACCGCCGCGATCACCGGCACCGCGCACTCGTAGACCGCGCGGAACGCCGCGAAGCAGCCACGGTTGGCGTCGATGAGGGCGGCGAATCCCTCGGTGCGCTGCATCTCCTTGATGTCCACCCCGGCGTTGAACCCGCGGCCCTCCGCCCGCAGGATCACCGCGTGGGTTTCGGGATTCTGGCCCGCGGCGGTAATCGCCTCGGCCAGTTCGAACCAGCCGCGCGACGGGATCGCATTGACGGGCGGGTAGTCGACGGTGACCGCGACGATGCCCGGTTCGATGGTGGTGGATGTGATAGTCATTGCACTTCCTGACGGGGCGGCTACCTAAGCAAGCACTTGCTTGGTACGCTAGCACAGTGACCCGCGCCGAATCAGGCCCCCTAACTAGAGAAGCCATCAAGTTGGGCTTGGCCGGGCGGGTGGTCCTGGTCACCGGCGGCGTTCGAGGGGTAGGTGCCGGTATCAGCTCGGTTTTCGCCGCGCAGGGCGCCACCGTCATCACCTGCGCACGACGAGCCGTCGAGGGATCGCCCTACGAGTTTCACTCCTGCGACGTCCGCGACGATGACGCCGTCCGGGCATTAATCCAGGGGATCTGCGACCGGCACGGTGTGCTCGACGTCGTTGTAAACAACGCCGGCGGTTCGCCGTACGTGCTGACCGCGGATTCCAGCGCGAAGTTCAACCGCAAGATCATCGAGCTCAACCTGATTGGCGCCCTGTCGGTTTCGCAGCACGCCAACGACAAGATGCAAGGCCAACAGCGCGGCGGATCAATCGTCAACATCTGCAGCGTCAGCGGCCGACGTCCGACACCGGGCACCGCGGCGTATGGAGCGGCCAAGGCGGGCTTGGAAAACCTCACCGAGACACTGGCTGTGGAGTGGGGACCGAAGGTCCGGGTGAATGCGTGCGTGGTCGGCATGGTGGAGACCGAACAATCGGAACTGTTCTACGGTGATGCCGAGTCTATTGCCGCGATTTCGCAGAACGTGCCGCTGCGCCGGCTGGCCAAACCCGAGGATGTCGGTTGGGCCGCAGCATTTTTGGCCTCGGATGCGGCGTCCTACATCAGCGGTGCCACGTTGGAGGTGCATGGGGGCGGCGAGCCACCGCACTATCTCGCCACCACGAGCGCGATCAAGTAGAGGAGACAAAGGATTATGGGAGTGGTTGACGGCCGTGTCGTCATCGTCACCGGAGCGGGCGGCGGCATCGGTCGTGCGCATGCTTTGGCCTTCGCGGCCGAGGGCGCGCGGGTGGTGGTCAACGACATCGGGGTGGGACTGGACGGTTCACCGGCAAGCGGCGGTAGCGCCGCGCAGGGAGTGGTCGACGAGATTACCGCCGCCGGGGGGGAAGCCGTCGCCAATGGATCCAACATCGCCGACTGGGACCAAGCGGCCGGCCTGATCCAGACCGCCATCGAAACCTTCGGTGGCCTGGACGTTTTGGTGAACAATGCCGGCATCGTGCGCGACAGGATGATCGCCAACACCAGCGAAGAGGAATTCGACGCCGTCATCGCGGTGCACCTCAAGGGCCATTTCGCCACCATGCGGCACGCCGCGTCGTATTGGCGTGGGCTGTCCAAAGAGGGAAAAGCCCCGAAAGACATTGACGCACGGATCATTAACACCAGCTCCGGCGCGGGCCTGCAGGGCAGTGTGGGTCAGGGGAACTACAGCGCCGCCAAGGCGGGCATCGCGGCGCTGACGCTGGTCGGGGCCGCCGAGCTGGGTCGATACGGCGTGACCGTCAACGCCATCGCGCCGTCGGCCCGTACCCGCATGACCGAGACCGTCTTCGCCGAGATGATGGCGACGCAGGACCAGGATTTCGACGCCATGGCGCCGGAAAACATCTCGCCGCTGGTGGTTTGGCTGGGCAGTTCCGAATCCCGAGATGTCACCGGGAAGGTGTTCGAGGTCGAGGGCGGCATCATCCGGGTCGCCGAGGGCTGGGCGCACGGCCCGCAGGTCGACAAGGGCGCGAGGTGGGATCCGGCTGAGCTGGGACCCGTCGTCGCCGATCTGCTGGCCAAGGCGCGGCCTGCGGTTCCGGTTTACGGGGCTTAGCGCTGGTCCACCTCGGCGTTGATGCGATGAAGGGGCGGGGCCTCCGCTCCCCGTGACGTTCCCGGCGGATGCTGGGGGTGCTCACTTTCCACGAAGTAAGGGAGGCCCCTAATGAGTGAGTATGACGGAAAACAGTTCGTCGGGATTGATCTGCATCGTCAACGTTCGGTGATTGTCCGCCAAACCGATACTGGCGAGCAGCTCTCGGTGGTTCGGATCGTCAACGATCCCGTGGTGTTGGGGCTAGAGATCGAGCGGGCCGGATCGAGCCCGGAGGTGGTGCTCGAAGCGACCTACGGTTGGTATTGGGCAGTCGATGTCCTTCAGGCGGCCGGCGCGAGCGTGCATTTAGCACATCCATTGGGTGTCAAGGGATTCCGTTATCGCCGAGTAAAAAACGACGTGCGCGATGCTAATGATCTGGCGGATCTGCTGCGGATGAACCGGTTACCGGAGGCATGGATCGCGCCGCCGGCGACGCGGGAGCTGCGTGAGCTGGTCCGTTACCGCGCCAAGCTGGTGGCGCTGCGGTCGGGTTTGAAAGCCCAGGTGCACGCCGTGCTCGCTAAGGCCGGGGTGTTGATCGTGGCCTCGGACCTGTTCGGCATGACTGCCCGCAAGCACCTAGAACGCACACCATTGTCCGGTGTGTACGCCCAGAAGGTGGCCTCGCTGCTGCACCTGATCGACATGTTCGATGCCGAGGAGCAAGCCCTGGCAGCCCGCATCGCCACCGAATTGCGTCGCCACGACGGTTACCATGCGATCCAAGCGTTGCCCGGTGTCGGGCCGGTCTTGGCGGCCATCTTTGTCGCCGAGATCGGCGACGTGCACCGATTCCCCGATCCTGATCGACTATGTTGCTGGGCGGGGCTGACACCACGTCACTACGAGTCTGACACCGTGGTCCATCGCGGGCATATCACCAAACAGGGATCCAAGCTGGTGCGTTGGGCGGCCGTCGAGGCGATTCAACGCAAGACCACGGCGAAGATCACCGCCGACAAAGACCGGATCGCGGCCCGGCGCGGAAAAAACATCGCCAAGATCGCCGCGGCTCGCAAGCTGCTCACCCTGGTCTATTACGGCCTGCGTGACGAACGTATCCGTGCACTGGCCAAGGACGCAGCGTGAGCCCTGGACACGGTATACGCGTGGTCGCCGCAGTCTGGCCTCCCCTCGGGGCGTGGCCGTCACGTTGATTGACCCCGCATACCGCGAGCCGCACCGCTCCATGCCACTGGCGAAGGGATGACCGGCAGCCGGGGAAAAATTCGGCCCTGCCGCCCGCGATTCGCATCGCACTGGAGACGGGACGCTTCACCCCACAACACCATAGGGACCCGCCGTTTCGGTTTCTGGGCCAAGTCTGCGCTGAAGCGCGTCGCGGTCAAGACCGTTCGTCCTCGCTACGCTGCGGGCGCTCCGTCTTGACCGCGCCCCTTATTCAGCGCTGCCCGCACAGACCCCGAAAACGGACAAAACAGCAGCACGACACACTTGACACAACCCCACCCCTTCAGGGATGACTCTGCGCTGACCAGGCTCTCTACTCGCACTTTTGTCTGGTGGGCGCAGAGTCATCAACGTTAACTTAGCCGCTGGCCGGGCCGCGCCAACTAGGCGCCATGCCCTGGCCGCCGCCACACTTTTGTCGCCATGCATGGTCGGATGGCCGGGAGTGACGTCGATGATGGCGTGGCGCTCTTTGTTCGTGACGTGTAGGCCCCTGTGGTGGGGGTTTGCTGGGGGCACCGTATGGGTATGGCAAATCTGTGTCGAGTATTGTCCGGTGGTAGTTGCGGTCTGAACTAAAATTCGGGGGGGGGGTAACTCCAGGCTATCAAAAATGTTCGCAAGCACTCATTACTTTATCGAGTATAGTTTGCGCAGGCCGATGTTTGCGGGGCGAACTTGGCCAATCTCGCCCGAACTCACCCGAAACTCAGGTTGTTCTCAGCTACCTTCTGACCATCCGAATTCGACAACCGATTTTAAGGAGATGGTCGTGGATCTCGCAGCCCGCCCCCACATCACCGCTGGCATCGCCCTGGCCAGCGCCGTCGCCATTACCGCAGGCCCGACGGCCCAGCACCTACCCGACCTTCACCTGGCCCAACAGCTATCCCGGGTGAGCGTGTCAGGCATCAACCTCACCGATGCCAGCAGCGCGCTGGACCTGTTCGCTGGCGTGGAAAACGAGCTCGCCTCCCTCGCGAGCGGAGCAGCCGCAGCCTCTCTGCCCGCTCCCCCGACCGGACTGCCTCTCCCCATCCAGACTTGGGTTAATACTTTCGCGTCGGCGGGCACCAACCTGCAGACAATTCTTAATACCTGGAGCAAGCTTCCCTTCCCGGTCGCCCAGCAGGTTGCCGCCAACTGGTTGTACTACGCAGACACCTACGTTGGGTCGTTCCAAAACTTCGCGAACGCCGCTGTCAAATACTTCGGGGCGGGTGGCACATTTTGGACATCTCTTCAAAGGGCTGCCACCGACTTCCAGACCGGGAAAATCACCACCGGGTTTGGCGTGCTGTACAACACCCTGTTTCAAACTCCAGCGCTCGATCTTGGAACGCCGCTTCAAGCGATTCTGAAGACGATCCCCGTCGACATCACGCAGAATCTCGCGAACGCAACTAAATATTTGAATGTAACCGGTGTTACGCAGGTCATTAATTATGGCGTTCTGGGCATACCTGGCCAAATGGAGCAGGCGCTCGGTAGCAGTCTTCAAGCCGTGTACAACTCATGGACCGCCGGGGACCCCGTGGGACTGCTGACCAGTCTGGCCAATGCCCCTGGCGCATTGACGAATGCGGCTCTCAACGGGGTGAACGGTCAGTACGGCTTGCTCAGCCCCGCCTATACTCTGTCGAAATTTTTTCCACCGGAGCACACTGGCGTGCTCGACGTGGTGTTGAACTATCTTGGGCCTAATCTCGCGAACGCAATCGCTAGTCCCGGCGCACAACCTATCGCCAATGGCGGTAGTCTCGCGACCGCATTCCAGACCTTCGTGAACCAATTGGTCACGGGGTGGCCGTCCCTGAGTAATGTCAGCGGGCTCGTTAGCAACCTTGGCGGTCAACTGACAGCAATCCTGCAAAATGTTCCGTCCTTCCTGTCGAATCTCCCATCGATGTTGGGCAGCTTTGCGGGCCAGATCGGGACGTTGCTCATCAACCTGCTCAAGCTGCTGTGAGTCCGGCGGAGGTCGCCGATGCGAGCCGGTGACCACCAACGGTGATGGCCCCCTCTGCAAGGAGGGGGCTATCGTTTCACCATGACACCGGTGTTGAGGCGAAACCGGCTTTCTCCGTTGGCTTTTAGTGATCCCATTGCGGGACTTTTAGCATTCGTGCGGATTACGTAGCCGGCTCAGCCGCGCTGGATGTCGTGCCGTCATGCGGGACGTGTGAAACACCTTGAACGGCAAGGCCACCGCCGCATGGCGCCCGGGTAGGTCGACTTATGGTTCGCAGATGACGATCGGAATCGTCCGGTCGGTCCAGGACTGGTAGTCCTCGTAGGAGGGGTACATGTCCACCAACCGCGGCCAGTACTTAGCGCGCTCGTCGTCGGTGGCGTCCCGCGCGGTCAGGTCGAGCACTTCTTTCTTGATCTGCACCTGCACCTTGGGATTGGCCTTGAGGTTGAGGTACCATTGCGGGTTCTTCGCCGCACCACCCTTCGATGCCGCGACGATCACCCGATCACCGTCGCGCAGAAAATACAGCGGGCTCACTCGGGGCTCGCCGGACTTGCGGCCGGTGGTGATCAGCAGGGCCACGGGAATCTTCTGGAAGGTGCCACCCAGGCCCTCTCCGCCGTTACGCCGGTACATGAACGTGTTGATGCGCGACATCCACTTGAGCAGGAAGTCGGTGTACGGCGCGTTCAGAAACCGCGGCGGTGATTTCGGCATGACGACATCCTAAAGCCAGCTCAGCGCTGAATGAAGGGATGGACGCAAACCCTAACGTGCTGGATTTCGGCTTTCCCGCTTGGGCTTTCGGCGGGGATCACGAAGGTCTCGTCGATCCGCGCGGCTGGCCGCCGACCGAGCATCTTGGTCGACACGTCGTACGCGGCAGGACTTACAGTCTGAACCGCAGCGCAGGCTTGGATCGGGAAGAATGCCCGCCAGTATGCCCGGAGAGACGAGCAGGCACGTGGGCCCAGCCATGGACTGTGCGAGCTGGCGCACCGCGATATGCCGATCCAATAGCCTGGGAGGCGTTGCTTGTCGTCGGCGTTGATGCGATGAAGGGGCGGGGCCTCCGCTCCCCGTGACGTTCCCGGCGGATGCTGGGGGTGCTCACTTTCCACGAAGTAAGGGAGGCCCCTAATGAGTGAGTATGACGGAAAACAGTTCGTCGGGATTGATCTGCATCGTCAACGTTCGGTGATTGTCCGCCAAACCGATACTGGCGAGCAGCTCTCGGTGGTTCGGATCGTCAACGATCCCGTGGTGTTGGGGCTAGAGATCGAGCGGGCCGGATCGAGCCCGGAGGTGGTGCTCGAAGCGACCTACGGTTGGTATTGGGCAGTCGATGTCCTTCAGGCGGCCGGCGCGAGCGTGCATTTAGCACATCCATTGGGTGTCAAGGGATTCCGT
The DNA here is from genome assembly GCF_019645855.1 of Mycobacterium malmoense. Lineage (NCBI taxonomy): Bacteria > Bacillati > Actinomycetota > Actinomycetes > Mycobacteriales > Mycobacteriaceae > Mycobacterium > Mycobacterium malmoense. Next base: position 4,884,437 of record NZ_CP080999.1, on the reverse strand, counting down.
TATCGCCGAGTAAAAAACGACGTGCGCGATGCTAATGATCTGGCGGATCTGCTGCGGATGAACCGGTTACCGGAGGCATGGATCGCGCCGCCGGCGACGCGGGAGCTGCGTGAGCTGGTCCGTTACCGCGCCAAGCTGGTGGCGCTGCGGTCGGGTTTGAAAGCCCAGGTGCACGCCGTGCTCGCTAAGGCCGGGGTGTTGATCGTGGCCTCGGACCTGTTCGGCATGACTGCCCGCAAGCACCTAGAACGCACACCATTGTCCGGTGTGTACGCCCAGAAGGTGGCCTCGCTGCTGCACCTGATCGACATGTTCGATGCCGAGGAGCAAGCCCTGGCAGCCCGCATCGCCACCGAATTGCGTCGCCACGACGGTTACCATGCGATCCAAGCGTTGCCCGGTGTCGGGCCGGTCTTGGCGGCCATCTTTGTCGCCGAGATCGGCGACGTGCACCGATTCCCCGATCCTGATCGACTATGTTGCTGGGCGGGGCTGACACCACGTCACTACGAGTCTGACACCGTGGTCCATCGCGGGCATATCACCAAACAGGGATCCAAGCTGGTGCGTTGGGCGGCCGTCGAGGCGATTCAACGCAAGACCACGGCGAAGATCACCGCCGACAAAGACCGGATCGCGGCCCGGCGCGGAAAAAACATCGCCAAGATCGCCGCGGCTCGCAAGCTGCTCACCCTGGTCTATTACGGCCTGCGTGACGAACGTATCCGTGCACTGGCCAAGGACGCAGCGTGAGCCCTGGACACGGTATACGCGTGGTCGCCGCAGAGTCTGGCCTCCCCTCGGGGCGTGGCCGTCACGTTGATTGACCCCGCATACCGCGAGCCGCACCGCTCCATGCCACTGGCGAAGGGATGACCGGCAGCCGGGGAAAAATTCGGCCCTGCCGCCCGCGATTCGCATCGCACTGGAGACGGGACGCTTCACCCCACAACACCATAGGGACCCGCCGTTTCGGTTTCTGGGCCAAGTCTGCGCTGAAGCGCGTCGCGGTCAAGACCGTTCGTCCTCGCTACGCTGCGGGCGCTCCGTCTTGACCGCGCCCCTTATTCAGCGCTGCCCGCACAGACCCCGAAAACGGACAAAACAGCAGCACGACACACTTGACACAACCCCACCCCTTCAGGGATGACTCTGCGCTGACCAGGCCGTCTACTCGCACTTATGCCTGGTGGGCGCAGAGTCAACGCCGACGACGCACATCGCGAATGACCCCGCGTGGCGGCGCACGCTTTGGTCGCCATGCGTTGATCGGGTGTGGCTGGGAGTGACGTCGGTGACGGGCGTTTGACGCGGAGTTTTCTTTCGCGACCTACATGAGCCTGGCGAGGGGTCTGGTAGGGCCCCTGTGGTGGGGGTTTGCTGGGGGCACCGCATGGATTTGGCAAACCTGTGTCGAGTATCGCCCGGTGATAGTTGCGGTCTGAACTAAAATTCGGGGGGGGGGGTAACTCCAGGCTATAAAAAATATCAGCGAACACCCATTACTTTATCAAGTAGAGTTTGCGCGGCTCGATGCTAACGAGACGAAATTAACCAACTTCGCCCGAACTCGCCCGAAACTCAGCTTGTTCTCAGCTACTTTCTGACCATCCGAATTTTGACTCACCGTTCAAAGGAGATGGTCGTGGACCTCGCAGCCCGCCCCCACATCACCGCCGGCATCGCCCTGGCCAGCGCGGCCGTCATTACCACAGGCTCGATGGTCCAGCACCTACCCGACCTTCACCTGCCCCAACAGCTATCCCGGGTGAGCGTGTCAGGCATCAATCTCGCCGACACCGCCAGCAGCATGATCGACCTGTTCGCCGGTGTAGAGAATGAACTCGCATCACTTGCAAGCGGAGCGGCCGCGAGCAGTGTGCCGGCCAGTCTCGTCGGCGGGGTCCTCAACCCTGCCGCGGCGTTTAATGATCCGCTGGCGGTCAACCCGATCCAGACGTGGGTTAACCTCTTCCAAAACGCTTCGACGAATGCGCAGTACCTTGGCAATCTGTTCATGCAGACGCCGTTCCCGGTCGCGCAGCAGGTTCTCGCGAACGGGTCGTACTACGGCACCGAATACGTTTCGGCATACCAAAAAGCCGCAAATGCCGCGGTGAATATGATCTTCGGAACTAGAAGCAGCTGGGGGCCACAACTTCAGACGGCGTGGTCGTTGCTTTTGAATGGTCAAGTTTCACAAGCGGTGGGTCAGTTGTATAACGTAGTTTGGGAGGACCCGTTCGTACTAGTCGGTGAACCGCTGGAAGGCATTCTGAAGATCCTGCCGCAAATGGCGACGAATTTGCAGAGTGGCCTCACCTACACGACTGGCGGCGCGCTTACCCTCTTCGGCCTCGAGGGCTTCCTCGGGGTGCCTAATGCAGTCCAGATAACGTTGGGCGCCAGTGGCCAGGCTATTTACAATGCGTGGGTCGCCGGGGACCCGCTAGGAGTGCTGACCAACGTGGCCGATGTGCCCGGTGAGGTGCTCAACGGGATGCTCAACGGCGCGTTGCAGGGCAAAACCATTAGTGGCGGAATACTGAGCAGCCCCGCCATTACCAATGGCAACGGTATCGGCTACTCACTGCTGAACAAGATCTTGCCGACCCTGGCGCAAGACATCGTCACTCCCAAGGCGCAGAACATCCTGGGCGGCGGCAGCCTGGCAGTTGCGTTCCAGAACTTCGCAAATCAGCTGATGAATGGCTGGCCATCGCTGAACAGCATCACTACCGCCATCAGCAATGGATTCACGCACACCCTGCCCGCACTCCTGCAGGGCATCCCCTCGCTAGTGAACCAGGCCGGAGGCTTTATCAGCAGCTTGGGGACGCTGCTCATCAACCTCCTCCGGTTGCTCTGAGTCCGGTGGAGGTCGCCGATGCGAGCCGGTGACCACCAACAACGATGGCCCCCTCTGCAAGGAGGGGGCCATCGTTTCACCCACACCGAAGTTGGGGTGAAATCGTCTATGTTCGCTGCCTTTTGGCAAACACGTTGCGGGACTTCACCGTTCGTCCGGGTCGCGCAGTCGGCCAGGTTGTGCCGTCATGAAAGACACGTGAAACACCCTGAACGACAAGGCCCTCCGTCGGCGTAGCTCAGGGCTCGCAGATCACGATCGGGATCACCCGATCGGTCCACGACTGGTAGTCCTCGAATGAGGGATACATGGCCACCAACTTCGGCCAGTACTTAGCACGCTCTTCGGCGGTGGCGTCACGCGCCCGCAACTGCAGCACCTCGCCTTTGATCTGCACAGACACTTTCGGGTCTGCCTTGAGGTTGAGATACCACAACGGGTTCTTCTCGCGGCCGCCCTGGGATGCGACCAGAATCACCCGGTCGCCCTCGCGCAGGTAAAGCAGCGGGCTCAGCCGCGGTTCACCGGTCTTGCGGCCGGTTGTAGTTAGGAGCGCGACCGGACGCTTCTGGAAAGTACCGCCGAGCTTTCCGTTGCTGCGCCGGTAGAGCCAAGTATTGGCCCGGGACATCCACTTGATGAAGAAGCCAACCCAGGGCGCATTCAATGTGCGTGGTTTTTCCATTGTGTCTCGGCCTTAGCGCTGAATGAAGGGGTGGAAGCGAACCGTGATGTGGTGGATTTCGGCCTTCCCGCTTGGGCTTTCGGCGGGAATCACGAAGGTCTCGTCGACCCGCGCGGCCAGCCGCCGGCCGCCGAACGCCGCCTTGGTCAGCACGTCGTACACCGCGCGCACCTCGTCGCCGACGATGCGATAGTCCGGCGGCGTGGTGTCGCCGATGATCCGGTACTGGGGCCCGCGATTGAGGCTGCGCCGCAGGTGATTTCCGGAAAACCCGTTCTTGACCCCCTGCTCGATGCGGGTGCACCGGGCCGCAAACGGAACGGCATCGCCGTCATGGCTGACGAGCGCGTCAATGTAGGCCTGCGCCGCGGCGATGCGGCTCTCTTCGGAGACGACCACCGAGGGACTAAATCCGCTCGATGATGGTCCCGGTGGACAGGGCGCCGCCCGCGCACATGGTGATCAGCGCGGTGCTCTGGTCGGTTCGCTCCAGCTCGTGCAAAGCGGTGGTAATCAGCCGGCTGCCGGTGCAGCCCACCGGGTGGCCCAGCGCGATCGCGCCGCCGTTGACGTTCACCCTGGCCATGTCGGGCTCGTGCACCCGCGCCCACGACAGCACCACGGATGCGAACGCCTCGTTGATCTCGGTGAGGTCGATGTCGCCGATCTTCATCCCGGCCTTCTCCAGCACCTTCGCCGTCGACTGCACCGGACCGTCCAGGTGGTAGTAGGGCTCCGCGCCGACGTTGGCCTGGCTGACGATCCGCGCGCGCGGCCTTAAGCCCAGCGCCCTGGCCTTGTCCTCGTCCATCCACAGCACCGCGGCCGCACCGTCGGAGATCTGCGACGACGTGCCCGCCGTGTGGATCCCGCCCTCGATGACCGGCTTGAGCTGGCTCAACCCCTCCAGCGTGGTGTCCCGCAGGCCCTGATCGCGGGTCACGGGCGCCCGCTCGGAGGTCGGTCGCTTGTTCTCGTCGAGCACCGGCGCCACGATCGGGGAGATCTCGCGATCGAAGCGACCCTCGTCCCACGCCCGCTTGGCGCGCAGCTGCGACTCCAGCCCAAAGGCGTCGATGTCCTCGCGGGTGATGCCGCGACGCTTGGCGATCCGCTCGGCGGCGGTGAACTGGTCGGGCAAATCGATGTCCCACGACTCGGCGCGGATGGCCGCGCGGTCCGGACCGGCGTTGGCGCCCAGGCCGACCCGGCTCATCGCCTCGATGCCGCAGGCGATGCCGATGTCGATGGCGCCGATGGCGATCAACCCGGCGATCAGGTGGTTGGCCTGCTGCCCGCTGCCGCACTGACAGTCCACCGTCGTGGCGCCGACGTGGTCGGGCAGGCCCGCGGTCAGCCACGCGACGCGGCTGATGTTGTTGGACTGCTCGCCGTACTGCGTCACGCAGCCACCGATGACCTGCTCGACGTCGCCGGCGACAAAGCCGCTATCCAGGCCGGCCTTCTCCACCAGTGCCTTCTGCACCGCGCCCAGCAGCTCGGTGGCGTGCAGTCCTGACAGCCATCCGTTGCGTTTGCCAATCGGGCTGCGGGTGGCTTCGACGATTACCGGGTTACCCATGTGGCCAGGCTAGAACACGTTTCATTACTATGACAAGCGAGGATGCCTGAGCGCCTTTTGTCTGCGGTGGAGGCATGTTTTACTGGCACCAGAGCATCACTAGGACAGCTAGTGTCCTGGGATCGCAGGTCATCGAGGACTGTAAGGAGAAGTAACCGTGCCCAGCCCCAATCTTCCGCCCGGGTTCGATTTCACCGACCCCGACATCTACGTTGAGCGGTTGCCGATCGAAGAATTTGCCGAGGTGCGAGCGACCGTGCCGATCTGGTGGAACGAACAGGCTCCAGGCGAAGGCGGCGGTTTCAACGACGGCGGCTTCTGGGCGATCACCAAACTCAACGACGTCAAGGAGATATCGCGGCGCAGCGACGTCTTCTCCAGTTACGAGAACGGCGTGATCCCCCGCTTCAAGAACGACATCGCGCGCGAGGACATCGAGGTTCAGCGCTTCGTCATGCTCAACATGGACGCGCCGCACCACACTCGGCTGCGCAAGATCATCTCCCGCGGTTTCACACCGCGGGCCGTCGGCCGCCTGGAGGACGAACTGCGGCAGCGCGCGCAGAACATCGCCAAGACGGCCGCGACCGCCGGTTCCGGTGACTTCGTCGAGCAGGTGTCCTGCGAGCTGCCGCTGCAGGCGATCGCCGGTTTGCTCGGCGTGCCGCAGGAGGACCGCGACAAGCTGTTCCGCTGGTCGAACGAGATGACCGGCAATGACGACCCCGAGTACGCCGACACCGATCCCAAGGCCACGTCCGCGGAACTGATCATGTACGCGATGAAGATGGCCGAAGAGCGGGGCAAGAATCCGGGCGATGACATCGTGACCCAGCTGATCCAGGCCGACATCGACGGTGAAAAGCTCTCCGATGACGAGTTTGGCTTCTTCGTGGTGATGCTCGCGGTCGCCGGCAACGAGACCACCCGGAACTCCATCACGCAGGGAATGATGGCGTTTGCCGACTTCCCCGACCAGTGGGAGCTCTACAAGAAGGAGCGCCCAGGGACCGCTGCCGACGAGATCGTCCGCTGGGCCACCCCGGTCACCTGTTTCCAGCGCACCGCGCTGGAGGACTACGAGTTGTCCGGTGTGCAGATCAAGAAGGGCCAGCGGGTGATCATGTTCTACCGGTCGGCCAACTTCGACGAAGAGATCTTCGAGGATCCCTACACCTTTAACATCTTGCGGGATCCCAACCCGCACGTCGGTTTCGGCGGCACCGGTGCGCATTACTGCATCGGCGCCAACCTGGCCCGCATGACGATCAACCTGATCTTCAACGCCGTGGCCGATCACATGCCGGACCTCACGCCGATCTCGAAGCCCGAGCGGCTGCGGTCGGGCTGGCTCAACGGCATCAAGCACTGGCAGGTCGACTACACCGGCCAGTGCCCAGTGGCGCATTGATGGATTCAACAGCGACGATGGATTTCAATCTCACCGCGACACAACAGGCCGTCGCCGACGTGGTCACGTCCGTGCTGGACCGGGATACCTCGTGGACGGCTTTGGTCGACGGCGGTGTGACGGCGCTGCCGGTGCCCGAACGCCTCGGCGGCGACGGCGTGGGCCTGCCCGAGGTCGCGACGGTGCTGACCGAAGTGGGTCGCCACGGCGCCATCACGCCCGCACTGGCCACACTGGGCCTTGGCGTGGTGCCGCTGCTCGACCTGGCCTCCGATGAACAACAGGACCGTTTCCTGGGCGGGGTCTCCGAGGGCGGGGTGTTGACCGCGGCGCTCAACGAACCCGGCGCGGCGCTGCCCGACCGGCCCGCCACCACCTTCACCGACGGGCGGTTGTCGGGCACCAAAATCGGTGTCGCCTATGCGGGACAAGCGGATTGGATGGTCGTCACCGCCGACAGTGCCGTCGTGGTGGTATCGCCCAAGGCCGACGGTGTGCAGCTGGTCCCCACGCCGACGTCGAACGGTTCCGACGAGTACACGGTCACGTTCGCCGATGTTGCCGTCGCCGACGTGCTGGCCGGTGCCACTGCACACCGGGTCAACCAGCTCGCGCTGGCGGCGATGGGTGCCTACGCCGACGGGTTGGTGGCCGGGGCGCTGCGGCTGACCGCCGACTATGTGGCCAACCGCAAGCAATTCGGCAAGCCGTTGTCCACCTTCCAGACCGTGGCCGCGCAGCTCTCCGAGGTCTACATCGCCTCGCGCACCATCGATTTGGCGGCGAAGTCGGTGGTGTGGCGGCTGTCAGAAGGGCGGGACGCCGATGACGACCTGGACGTCCTCGGGTACTGGGTGGCGTCGCAGGCGCCGCCGGTGATGCAGACCTGCCATCATCTGCACGGCGGCATGGGGATGGACATCACGTATCCCATGCACCGGTACTACTCCACGATCAAGGACCTGACCCGGCTGCTGGGCGGCCCGTCGCTGCGACTCGACCTGGTGGGAGCGCAATGTTCATCGACCTGACCCCGGAGCAGCGCCAGCTGCAAGCCGAGTTACGGCAATACTTTTCGAATCTGATCTCGTCCGACGAGATGAAGGCGATGGAGGAGGACCGCCACAACGAGGCGTACCGCGCCGTGATCCGGCGGATGGGCCGGGACGGCAAGCTCGGTGTCGGGTGGCCAAAGGAGTTCGGCGGCCTCGGTTTCGGTCCGATCGAGCAGCAGATCTTCGTCAACGAGGCCCACCGGGCCGACGTGCCGTTGCCGGCCGTGACCCTGCAGACGGTGGGGCCCACGCTGCAGGTCTACGGCAGCGAGCTGCAGAAGAAGAAGTTCCTGCCGGCGATCCTGGCCGGCGAGTTGCACTTCGCGATCGGCTACACCGAGCCGGAGGCCGGCACCGACCTGGCGTCGTTGCGCACCACCGCCGTGCGTCAGGGCGACGAGTACATCGTCAACGGGCAGAAGATCTTCACCACCGGCGCCCACGACGCCGACTACATCTGGCTGGCCTGCCGCACCGACCCGGAAGCCGTGAAGCACAAAGGCATTTCGATCCTGATCGTCGACACGAAGGACCCCGGCTACTCCTGGACGCCGATCATCCTGTCCGACGGCGCCCACCACACCAACGCCACCTACTACAACGACGTGCGGGTGCCGGCCGACATGCTGGTCGGCGAGGAGAACGGCGGATGGCGGCTGATCACCACCCAGCTCAACAACGAGCGGGTGATGCTCGGTCCGGCGGGTCGGTTCGCCGCCATCTACGACCGGGTGCACGCCTGGGCGTCCAAGCCGGGCGGCGATGGCGTCACCCCGATCGACCACGACGACGTCAAGCGCGCGCTCGGCGAGATCCATGCGATGTGGCGGATCAACGAGTTGCTCAACTGGCAGGTGGCCGCGGCGGGTGAGGACATCAACGTGGCCGACGCCGCGTCGACGAAAGTCTTTGGCACCGAGCGTGTGCAGTACGTCGGCCGGCTCGCCGAGGAAGTCGTCGGCAGGTACGGTAACCCCGCCGAGCCGGACACCGCCGAGCTGCTCAACTGGCTGGACTCCCAGACCAAGCGCAACCTGGTGATCACCTTCGGTGGGGGCGTGAACGAAGTCATGCGCGAAATGATCGCGGCCTCAGGCCTCAAGGTGCCGCGGGTTCCTCGATGACCGACATCCAGGAAGCCCTCGCCGAGATCAAGGCGGCCGGTGGACCCAAGCCGCGCGCCGGCCGTGACCCGGTGAACCGGCCGACGATCAACAACTGGGTGGAGGCGATCGGCGATCGCAACCCCATCTACGTGGACGAGGCCGCGGCCCGCGCCGCCGGACATCCGGGAATCGTCGCCCCGCCGGCGATGATTCAGGTGTGGACGATGTTCGGCCTGGGCGGGGAGCGCCCCAAGGACGATCCGATGGGGCCCATCATGCAGCTGTTCGACGACGCCGGCTATGTCGGCGTCGTCGCCACCAACTGCGAGCAGACGTACCACCGTTACCTGCGGCCCGGCGAGCAGGTCAGCATCACCTCCGAGATGGGCGACATCGTCGGGCCCAAGCAGACCGCGCTCGGGGAAGGCTTCTTCGTCAACCAGCACATCGTCTGGCGGGTCGGTGACGAGGATGTCGCCGAGATGAACTGGCGCATCCTCAAATTCAAGCCGCGCGAGTCTTCTGGCCCGGCCGTGCCCGCCGACCTGGACCCCGACGCCATGATGCGCCCGTCGTCGTCGCGGGACACCGCGTTCTTCTGGGACGGCGTCAAGGCGCACGAACTGCGGATTCAGCGCCGCCCCGACGGCAGCCTGCAGCACCCGCCGGTGCCGGCGGTGTGGCAGGACAAAACCGAGCCGATCGACTATGTGGTGGCCGCAGGCAAGGGCACGGTGTTCAGCTTCGTGGTGCACCACGCGCCGAAGGTGCCCGGCCGCACGCTGCCCTTCGTCATCGCTTTGGTCGAGCTGGAGGAGGGTGTGCGGATGCTGGGCGAGCTGCGCGGGGCGGACCCGGCCGAGGTGAAGATCGGAATGCCCGTGCGCGCAACCTATATCGACTTCCCGGCCGGCGATGCCGGCCCGGAGTGGACCCTCTACGCATGGGAGCCCGACACATGAGCGCGCCCGTTGTGGACGTGGGCACGGTGCTGCCCGAGCTGAAGCTGTATGGAGATCCCACGTTCATCATCTCGACGGCCCTGGCCACCAGGGACTTTCAGGACGTCCACCACGACCGCGATTTGGCGCAGGCCAAGGGGTCGAAGGACATCTTCGTCAACATCCTCACCGACACTGGTCTGGTGCAGCGCTACGTCACCGACTGGGCCGGACCGTCGGCGCTCATCAAATCCATCGGCCTTCGGCTCGGGGTGCCGTGGTACGCCTACGACACGGTGACGTTCTCCGGCGAGGTAACCGCCGTGGGCGACGGACTGATCACCGTAAAGGTGGTGGGCCGCAACAGCCTTGGTGATCACGTCATCGCCACCGTGACGCTGACGATGGGGGATGCCTGATGTTGTCGGGTAAGGCTGCGATCGTCGGCATCGGTGCCACCGATTTCTCGAAGGACTCCGGCCGCAGCGAACTCCGGTTGGCGGCCGAGGCGGTGCTGGACGCCCTGGACGACGCCGGCCTGAGTCCGGCCGACGTCGACGGGCTGACCACCTTCACGATGGACACCAACACCGAAATCGCGGTCGCGCGCGCGGTGGGCATCGGCGAGCTGAAGTTCTTCTCCAAGATCCACTATGGCGGTGGCGCCGCGTGCGCGACCGTCCAGCAGGCGGCGGTGGCCGTCGCGACGGGAGTGGCCGACGTCGTGGTGGCATACCGGGCGTTCAACGAGCGCTCGGGGATGCGGTTCGGCCAGGTTCAGGCGCGGTTGGTGGGAGACGCTGGCGCCCAGGCCGATTCGACGGCCGCGGACAACTCCTTCTCGTATCCGCACGGCCTTTCCACGCCGGCGGCGCAGGTCGCCATGATCGCCCGGCGCTACATGCACCTGTCCGGCGCGACCAGCCGTGACTTCGGTGCGATCTCGGTGGCCGACCGCAAGCACGCCGCCAAGAACCCCAAGGCGTACTTCTACGAGAAGCCGATAACCATTGAGGATCACCAGAATTCGCGGTGGATCGCCGAGCCGCTGCGGCTGCTGGACTGCTGCCAGGAAACCGACGGCGCGGTCGCAATCGTGGTGACATCGGCGGAGCGCGCGCGGGACCTCAAGCATCGGCCGGCGGTCATCGAGGCGGCGTCGCAGGGTTCCAGCCCCGACCAGTACACGATGGTCAGCTACTACCGGCCCGAACTCGGCCTGCCCGAGATGGGCCTGGTGGGTCGGCAGCTCTGGGCGCAGTCCGGGCTGTCGCCGGCCGACATCCAAACCGCGGTCTTGTACGACCACTTCACGCCGTTCACCCTGATTCAGTTGGAGGAGTTGGGCTTCTGCGGCAAGGGCGAGGCCAAGGACTTCATCGCCGACGGCGCCATCGAGGTGGGCGGGCGGCTTCCCATCAACACGCACGGGGGTCAACTCGGCGAGGCCTACATCCACGGCATGAACGGCATCGCCGAGGGGGTTCGGCAACTGCGCGGCACCTCGGTGAACCCGGTGCCGAACGTGGAGCATGTGCTCGTCACCGCGGGCACCGGCGTGCCGACCTCCGGCCTGATCCTCGGCTGACCCGCGCCGGCCCGCGGCGACCCGCGCCGGCCCGCGCCGACCCGCGGCGCCGAGCGTCACGCCAGCGTGGCCGTCGGCGTCGAGCGTCACGCTGGGGTGACGCTGTGAATAGATGCCGCACGCTGACGTGACGCTTGGCGCGACTCGTGGAACGCTGCCGGCATGGCGGAGCCATTCATCGGTAGTGAGGCCGTCGCGAGCGGAGACGTTGTCAAGAGCGCGCTGCGGACTCGCTATACCAAGTTGTTCCGGGACGTGTACGTCATCCCCGGACTCGAGAGAAGTCCGCTCGTGCGGGCGAGGGCGGGATGGCTCTGGTCGCGACGGCGAGGCATTGTCGCGGGACTCTCGGCCTCAGCGTTGTATGGCTCCAAGTGGATCGACCCTTCCGCTCCGCTCGAGATCCTGCACACAAATCGAAACCCGCTGCCGGGCATACGAGTTCGCGGGAACAGCATTGACGATGATGAGGTCGTGTTGATTGAAGGTATACCGGTGACGACCCCGGCGCGGACGGCGCTCGATTTGGCGTGCTGGTATCCCAGGGACGAAGCGGTGGCGGCTATCGATGCTCTACTGGCGGCCGCGGACGTGAAGATAGCGGAGGTCGAGCTCCTCTTTGAGCGGTATCCCGGGCGGCGTGGAATTCGTGGCGCGCGCAAGGCGGTCGTGTTGGCGGACGGCGGATCGCAGTCGCCAAAGGAGACGTGGCTTCGATTGTTGCTGATTGACGCGGGCTTTCCGCGGCCGCAGACACAGATTCGCGTCTATGACGAGTTTGGCGAGGCCTTCGCGTATCTCGACATGGGTTGGGAAGAACTGAAAGTCTCGGCCGAGTACGACGGCGAGCAGCACCGAACCGATGGATGGCAATACAGGTGGGATATTCGGCGACGAGAAAAGCTCGACCGGCTCGGCTGGATCGTGATCCGGGTGGTCGCGGGGGATCGGCCCGCCGAGATCGTTAGCCGCGTTCGCGCCGCATGGGCTCGCCGAGCGTCACGCTAGCGTGGCGCCCGCGAGCCAGCGTCACGCTAGCGTGACGCTCGGCGCAAAGAGGCGAGACCCCCTAGGCCGGGACGAGCTCGACGCCGCCGAGCACCACAGCGTTGTCGCGCGAAGGCGCGACAACGCTGGCCAAGAACCGGCCTTGGGAAGACGTCGAGTCCTTCCAGATGCCGACCTTGAGCGTTTCGCCGGGAAAGGCCACGCCGGCGAAGCGTGCGCCGTAGGCGGCGACCGCCCCGGCGTCGCCGTCCAGCAGCGCGTCGGTGATCGCCTTACAGGTCATGCCGTAGGTGCACAGGCCATGCAGGATGGGCTTGGGAAAGCCTGCGGCGGCGGCGAATTCGGGATCGGAATGCAGCGGGTTACGGTCACCGCAGAGCCGGTAGAGCAGCGCCTGCTGCGGCAGTATCGGCACTTCGACTTCCAAATCGGGCGCCCGGTCCGGCGCAGTGTCCGACGTGGACGGCCCGCGGGACCCGCCGAAACCGCCTTCGCCGCGGGCGAAGATCGACCGCTTCTGCGTCCACAGCGGGGTGCCGTCGGGCGTGGTCACCGTCGTCTCGCTCCAGATGACGGCGGCCTTGCCCTTGTCCCAGATGTCGGTGAACCGGGTGACAGCCCGGGCGGAGCCCGACGGCGGCAGCGGCCCGGGCACCTCGACCCGCTCGCTGGCGTGCAGCACCTTGCTCAGCTCGATGTCGATGCCGGGAAATTGCACCGCCGGCGGTTTGGTCATGTGGAAGGTGGCGGCGACGTTGCCGAACGTCGGAAGCACCTGGGGCGTGTCGTCGACCAGGTAGCGCAGCTCGCGCGGATCCATCGGATCCGCGCCGGCGCCAAGCCCCAGGTGATAAAGCTGCACATCGCTGCTGGTCCAAGAGAATTCGATCGGATCCAGCTCGGCGGCCAGCGCGACTTCTACGTCGATCGGCATGGTTAGCGTTCTCCCGCGATGTGCAGGGCGGCGAGGTAGCCGAACGTCATCGCCGGCCCGATCGTGCCGCCGGGGCCGGGATAGGTGTGCCCCATCACCGGGGCGCTGACATTGCCCGCCGCGTAAAGGCCTTCGATGATCGTGCCGTCGTCGCGCAGCGCACGGCCGTGGACATCGGTGCGGATGCCGCCCTTGGTACCCAGATCCCCCGGCACCATCTTGGCGGCGTAATAGGGCGGGTGGCTGATCTCGCCGAGGTTCGGGTTCGGCTTGTTGGTCGGGTCGCCGTAGTAGCGGTCGTAGGCGCTTTCCCCGCGGTGGTAGTCCTCGTCGACGCCCGACCGCGCAAACCCGTTGAAACGCTTAACGGTCGCGGTGAACTCGGCCACCGGCAGGTCGGCCTTGTCGGCCAGCTCCTCAAGCGTGCCGGCCTGGATGATCACGCCGGAATCCAGCCACTTACGCGGAATGCGTTGTCCGGGGTTTAATCCCGCGAAGATGTAGCGGTCGCGGTACCGCTGGTCGAACACCAGCCACGCGGGAATGTTCTCGCCCGGCCCTGGCCCCTGGCCGTATTCGCCGCCGTACATGTGGTGACACGCTTCGACGTAGGGCATCGATTCGTTCATGAACCGCTTGCCCGACATGTTGACGATGATCGACCCCGGCGAGTTGCGCTCCGACAACGCGAACCACGGCGCACCCACCAACGGCACCGTCGGGCCCCACCAGGCGTCCTCCATTAGATCCAGTGCGGCGCCGAGCTTTTCGCCGGCGACGATGCCGTCGCCCGTGTTGGCCTTGGCGCCGACGGTCCACTCGGTGGTGATCGGCGCCCGCTGGTACTTGACCCGCATCTGTTCGTTGTGCTCGAAACCACCGCTGGCCAGGATGACGCCGCGTCGGGCCCGGATCAGTTGCGGCTCCGCCGATTCCGACTCAGTGGCGTCGCGGACGTAAACCCCGCGCACCGCGCCGTCCTCGACGTACAGGTCGGTGAGCGCGGTGTTGAGTACCACCGGAACGCCGGCCCGCTGCAGCCCGATCCGCAGCGGCCCGATCAAAGCGCGGCCCATGCCGACCAGATTCTTTCCGGTCGCTTTGGCCCACATCGTGCGCGCGCCCACCTTCAGGCTGCGCAGCACACCCCGCGGGTGCCGCTTCAGCTGGTTGAGCCGCACGTAATCCTGTTGCATCACCACCACATTGAGCGGCACCTTGCCGTATGCCGGTTCCAGCCCGGCCTCATCGGCGCCGAGCTTGTGGGCGTTGAACGGCCTGGGCTCGATCGACCGGCCACCCGCGCGGCCGCCCGGGGCCTCCGGATAGTAGTCGGAGTAGCCCGGCACCCAGCACATCTTCAACGGCGTGTGCTTGAGCACGAACGACAGCATCTCCGTTCCGCGCTCGAGGTAGGCGTCGATGCGCTCCGGCTCGACCTTGCTGACCGAAAAGCCGCCGATGATGTCGTGCAGATAGGTGCGGGCCGCCTCGGGGGTGTCTCGCACGCCGTCGCGCTTGAGCACCTCGTTGTTGGGAATCCAGACGCCGCCGCCTGACCGTGCGGTGGAGCCGCCGTAATGCGGAGCCTTCTCGATGACTACTGTCGATAGACCCCGGTGTGCGGCGGCCAAGGCGGCCACCATGCCGGCCCCGCCGCTGCCGACCACGACGACGTCGTACTCCTGCGCTGTCATGTAGAACACGTTATAGAATTGCCCGGGTTGGGCGCTACCGGCCCGGTCAAACCGATAACTTCAGGACGAGGGGACTTCCGGGAAATGCTCAGTGTTGCGATCCGCGACGAGCTGGCGGCCGACCTGGCGCAGGCCGAGCGCAGCCGCGAGCCGATCTCTCCGCTGACCGCCGCCCACCCCGAGATCGACGTGGTCGACGCCTACGAGATCCAGCTGATCAACATCCGCCAGCGGGTCGCCGAAGGAGCCCGCGTGCTGGGGCACAAGGTGGGGCTGTCGTCGCTGGCGATGCAGCAGATGATGGGGGTCGACGAGCCGGACTACGGGCATCTGCTCGACGAGATGCAGGTGTTCGAAGACACCCCGGTCAAGGCGAGCCGCTACCTGTATCCGCGGGTCGAGGTCGAGGTGGGTTTCATCCTGGCCGCGGACCTGCCGGGGGCCGGCTGCACCGAGGACGACGTGCTGGCGGCCACGGAGGCCCTGGTCCCCGCGATCGAGCTGATCGACACCAGGATCACCGACTGGAAGATCGCGCTGTGCGACACCATCGCCGACAACGCCTCTTCGGCGGGCTTCGTGCTGGGTGAGGCCCGGGTGTCGCCCGCCGACATCGACGTGAAGGCGATCGACGCGGTGCTGACCCGCAACGGCGAGGTGGTCGCCGAGGGCCGCAGCGATGCGGTGCTGGGCAATCCGGTCACCGCGGTGGCCTGGCTGGCCCGCAAGGTGGAAAGCTTCGGGGTGCGGCTCCGCAAGGGTGACGTCGTGCTACCCGGATCGTGCACGCGGGCGATCGACGCCCACGCCGGTGACCAGTTCGTCGCCGACTTCACGGGGCTGGGTTCCGTTCGGTTGTCGTTTGAATAGTGTCGGATTAGTTTTGGAATTGGTCCAAATTCCAGGCGCTTCGAAAAAGGAGCATCATGCCGTCTAAGGCGAGTGTGGCCTTGAAAGTGGCCATTGTCGGGTCGGGAAACATCAGCACCGACCTGCTCTACAAACTGCTGCGATCGGACTGGCTGGAACCTCGCTGGATGGTGGGGATCGACCCGCAAAGCGAGGGCCTGGCGCGGGCCCGCAGGCTGGGCCTGGAGACCACCCACGAAGGGGTCGACTGGCTGCTGGCGCAGCCCGAGAAACCCGACCTGGTGTTCGAGGCGACCAGCGCCTACGTGCACCGGGACGCGGCACCCAAGTACGCGGCCGCGGGGATCCGGGCCATCGACCTGACGCCGGCCGCCGTCGGCCCCGCGGTGATCCCGCCGGCGAACCTGCGCGAGCACCTGGACGCGCCGAACGTCAACATGATCACCTGCGGGGGCCAGGCGACCATTCCGATCGTGTATGCGGTTTCGCGGGTAGTGGAAGTGCCCTACGCCGAAATTGTCGCCTCGGTCGCGTCAGTCTCGGCCGGCCCGGGCACCAGGGCCAATATCGACGAATTCACCAAGACCACCAGCAAGGGCGTCGAAACCATCGGCGGTGCAAAACGCGGCAAGGCGATCATCATCTTGAACCCGGCCGATCCGCCGATGATCATGCGCGACACCATTTTCTGCGCCATCCCCGAGGACGCCGACCGCGAGGCGATCGCCAAATCCATCCACGACGTGGTGGCCGAGGTGCAGACCTATGTGCCCGGATACCGGCTGCTCAACGAGCCGCAGTTCGACGAGCCGTCCATCAACTCCGGCGGCCAAGCCCTGGTCACCACGTTCGTCGAGGTCGAGGGCGCCGGGGATTACCTGCCGCCGTACGCGGGCAACCTCGACATCATGACCGCGGCGGCCACCAAGGTCGGCGAGGAGATCGCCCGTAAAAGGGATGCGACGCTGGTCGCAGGAGGTACGCGATGAGCACCGATATCTTCTTCAACCCCATCTGGGACGTCCGCATGACCGACACGTCCCTGCGGGACGGGTCGCACCACAAGCGTCACCAGTTCACCAAGGACGAGGTCGGCGCCATCGTCGCGGCGCTGGACGCCGCGGGTGTCCCGGTCATCGAGGTAACCCACGGCGACGGGCTGGGCGGGTCGAGCTTCAACTACGGGTTCTCCAAGACGCCCGAGCAGGAACTGATCAAGCTCGCCGCCGAGACGGCCAACGAGGCCAAGATCGCGTTCCTGATGCTGCCCGGGGTGGGCACCAAAGACGACATCAAGGAGGCGCAGGACAACGGCGGGTCGATCTGCCGGATCGCCACCCACTGCACGGAAGCCGACGTGTCGATCCAGCACTTCGGGCTGGCCCGCGAGCTGGGCCTGGAAACCGTCGGGTTTTTGATGATGGCGCACACGATTCCGCCGGAGAAGCTGGCCGCGCAGGCGCGCATCATGGCCGACGCCGGTTGCCAGTGCGTCTACGTGGTCGACTCGG
The DNA here is from genome assembly GCF_019645855.1 of Mycobacterium malmoense. Taxonomy (NCBI): domain Bacteria; kingdom Bacillati; phylum Actinomycetota; class Actinomycetes; order Mycobacteriales; family Mycobacteriaceae; genus Mycobacterium; species Mycobacterium malmoense. Next base: position 4,867,180 of record NZ_CP080999.1, on the reverse strand, counting down.
CCGGGGCGCTGGTCCTCGAAGGGGTGCGCGACCGGGTGGCGGCGCTGGTGGCCGAACTCGGCGACGACGCCCAGGTGGGTTTTCACGGCCACGAAAACCTTGGCCTGGGGGTGGCGAACTCCGTCGAGGCCGTGCGCGCCGGCGCCAAGCAGATCGACGGCTCCTGCCGCCGGTTCGGGGCCGGCGCGGGCAACGCGCCGGTCGAGGCCCTCATCGGGGTGTTCGACAAGATCGGCGTCAAGACCGGTATCGACTTCTTCGACATCGCCGACGCCGCCGAGGATGTCGTGCGCCCGGCCATGCCGGCCGAATGCGTGCTTGACCGCAACGCGCTGATCATGGGGTACTCCGGCGTCTACTCGAGCTTCCTCAAGCACGCCGTCCGGCAGGCCGAACGCTACGACGTGCCGGCGTCGGCGTTGCTGTACCGCGCCGGTCAGCGCAAGCTCATCGGCGGCCAGGAAGACCAACTCATCGACATCGCCCTGGAAATCAAACGCGAGCAAGACAGCGGCGTCGCGGTCACGCACTGACAACGCCGTTCGGCTTCCCGTCGGTCGGGACCGCCCGCTAGCCCGAAACTGGCCCCCAAGGCGACAACGGTCGCCGGCTTAGGTATTAACCTAAGTGTTTTCGCCTTGAATCGTCTTTGAGGGTGGGGGCCTGATCCGATGAGTTTCCTGACGTTGCCACCCGAGATCATTTCTCAGCTGTTGTTTTCTGGCGCAGGCTCGGGCCCGATGCTGGAAGCTTCGGTGGCGTGGAATGGGCTCGCCTCGGAGCTGTCGTCTGCCGCAGAGTCGTTTGCCTCGGTGACCTCGACGTTGGCGTCTCAGGCGTGGCAGGGTGCGGCGGCGGCGGCGATGGCGGCGGCGGCCGCTCCGTATGCCGGCTGGTTGAGTGCGGCGGCATCTCAGGCTCAGGAGGCCGCCACCCAAGCTCAGGCGGTGGCCAGCGCGTTTGAGAGCGCGCTGGCCGCGACGGTGCATCCGTTGGCGGTGGAGGCCAATCGCAACGACTTGGTGCAGTTGGTCATGTCGAACCTGTTTGGGCAAAACTGGCCGGCGATTGCGGCCACGGAGGCCTACTACGAGCAAATGTGGGCGCAGGATGTGGCCGCGATGGTGGGCTATCACGGTGGGGCGTCGGCGGCGGCCGTGCAATTGACGTCGGGGCAGGCCGGTTTGCCGGCCGTGCCGAGCCTGCCCGGCCTCGGGGGCATCGGCGGTAACAACGGTAGTGGGAGCGCGAGCGCCGGTAGTGGGAGCGCCGGTAGTGGGAGCGCCGGCAGCGGCAGCGCCGGTGGCGGTAATCAGGGCAGCGCCAACGTGGGCAGCGCCAACGTGGGCAGCGCCTACGGCGGCGGCAACGTGGGGAGCGGAGCCACTGGCACCACTGGGGCTACTGCAACCGCCGCCGGCGAAAACGTGGACACCACCAACGTCGTCGGCGGCAACGCCGGCATTGCCGGCAGCAACAACCTAAGCGGTGGAAATGTCGGCGGCGTAAACCCAGGCTTCGTGGGGGCGGGCGGTATGGCCGCGATGACGATGGCCGCGGCGACGGGAACGTCGGCGACAACGACTTCTCGGGCGGGCCCCCGGACGACTCCGCCCGCGGCACCGGAAACCACGCCTTCCCCGGACGCGGCCGAAACGGTGGCACCGGAGGCCCCGGAAGCCCCGGAAGCCGAAGAAACCACGACTCCGACGGCGGCGACACCCCTTGTCACCACGCCGGCTTCGGCGGTGCCGGCGGCGGCGATTTCGGCAACGGAAGCCTCGGCGGCCGAAACTCGGGGTCCGGGGGAGCGGCTGGCGTTGGCAACACCGGCCACAGAACCTTCGGCAGCTCCGGAGACGTCGAAATCGGAAACCCGGGCCAAGTAACGCCGTATACCGGGACCGGGCCGGCTTAGCCCCAGGTGCCGGGCTTCGACGGTCGTTCCGGCACCCCGGCCGTCGGTAGTGTTGATTGCGACGTCTGTGTGAAGGAGCAATCCAATGACCGTGACTTCCAAGTCTGGCGTCCGTCTTCGGCGCGGACTGTCCGGCGTGCTTGCCGGTGGTCTGCTGAGCGCCATCGCATCGATGGTGATCGCGTTGCCGGTGGCCAGCGCCGATCCCCAGCAACAGTGCAATACCACCGTGGGGCAATCGGCGTCCCAAACCGTTCAGGCGTACTTGGACAAGCATCCCGACGTCAGGCAGGAGCTGGCCGCCAAGTCGCAAGCGGAGGGCGGCTCCAACGACGTGCTGGCCTACCTCAACCGGCATCCCGACGTGCGGCAGCATCTGATCGACCTCGCCAACAAGTGCACGTCGTAGTGATCGGGCCTCGTCGTTGGACGCGCCAAACGACACGCGGAGATGTTCGCCATTGACGCAAAATAGGAACACGTTCTAGCGTCGAGGTCGTGCCCTCTCATCCCGTTTCTGGACCCCTCATCAACGCGATCGCCGAGGCCGAGACATTGGTGGCGGCCGCACCGCACATCGAGACCGAAGCCGACCTGCTCGAAGGGCTGCAGTATTTGGCCGGCTGCATCGCGGGCTGCATGCACCTGGCCTTCGACTACGAGCGCGACCACCCGTTCCTGCAGTCGGGCACCGGGCCGTTCACCAAGATGGGCCTGGACAACCCCGACACCCTCTACTTCGGCACCCGGGTGCACGCCGACCGCGACTACGTGGTCACCGGCACGCGTGGCACCACCACCGACCTGAGTTTCCAGCTGCTCGGCGGCGAGTACACCGACGACAACGTCCCGGCCAGCCAGGCCGCGTTCGACGATCGCGAACTCGAGATCGCCGCGGACGGTAGCTTCGAGTGGCGGGTGCGGCCGACGAGCCCCGGGCAACTGGTGATCCGCGAGGTGTACGGCGACTGGTCGGCGCGGCGCGGCACGCTGACGATCTCCAGGCTGGACACCGCGGGCACCGCGCCGCCTCCGCTGAACCGCGAGACCATCGAAAAGCGTTATGCCACAGCGGGTAAGCAACTCGTCAACCGGGTGAAGACGTGGCTGCAGTTCCCGCAGTGGTTCTATCTCGACATTCCGGTCAACACCATGGTCGCGCCCCGGCTGACGCCCGGGGGCCTGGCCACCCAGTACTCGTCGGTCGGGCACTTCGAGCTGCGGCCAGATCAAGCGCTGGTGATCACCGTGCCGGTCTCCGATGCCCCCTACCTCGGCTTCCAGCTGGGTAGCTTGTGGTACATCTCGCTGGACTACATCAACCACCAGACCTCGCTGAACAACACTCAGGCTCAGGCGGATCCGGACGGCAAGGTCCGCATCGTCGTCGCCGACCGCAATCCCGGAGTGACTAACTGGGTCGAGACGCTCGGGCATCGGCGTGGCTTTTTGCAGTTCCGCTGGCAGCGGGTGTCCCGGGAGCTCACCGAGGCCGACGGGCCCACCGTCGAGCTGGTCGACTTCGACGCGATACCGGCCGCGCTGCCATACTTCGAGCACAACAAGATCTCCGATGAACAGTGGCGCGCGCGAATAGCGTTGCGGCAACAGCAAATTGCGGCGAGGATGCTGGGGTGACGATGACAGGAATACTCGATCAAAAGGTGGTCGTCATCAGTGGCGTCGGGCCGGGACTCGGCACCACGCTGGCGCACCGGTGCGCCCGCGACGGCGCCGACCTGGTGCTGGCGGCGCGTACCACCGAACGGCTGGACGCCGTCGCCAAACAGATCAACGACGCCGGGCACAAGGCCCTGGCGGTGCGCACCGACATCACCGACGACGAGGAGGTGGGCTACCTCGTCGAGATCACCATGGCAACCTACGGCAAGGTCGACGTGCTGATTAACAACGCGTTTCGGGTTCCGTCGATGAAACCGTTGGCAGGCACCAGCTTTCAGCACATCCGGGACGCGATCGAGCTCAGCGCGCTCGGGGCGCTGCGGCTCATCCAGGCTTTCACGCCCGCGCTCGAGGCGTCGCACGGATCGATCGTCAACATCAACTCCATGGTGCTGCGGCACTCGCAGGCCAAATACGGTGCCTACAAGATGGCCAAGTCCGCGCTGCTGGCCATGTCGCAGTCGCTGGCCACCGAACTCGGCGAGCAGGGCATCCGCGTCAATTCCGTTGCGCCCGGCTATATCTGGGGCGACACACTGCAAGGCTACTTCGAGCATCAGGCCGGCAAGTACGGGACCACGGTGGACCAGATCTACCAGGCCACCGCGGCGAACTCCGACCTCAAGCGGCTGCCCACCGAGGACGAGGTGGCCTCGGCGATTCTTTTCCTGGCCAGTGACCTGTCCAGCGGCATCACCGGTCAGACGTTGGACGTCAACTGCGGGGAGTATCACACCTGATGGCCGACCGGAAAGATGTGGCCACCGTCGACGAACTGCACGCATCGGCCACCAAGCTGACCGGGCTCGACGACTTCGGCATCGACGACGACAACTACCTTGAGGCGCTGGGGGTGCTGCTGGACTCCTACCGACGGGAAGCAGGCCTAACGGTGTTGGGCAGCAAGATGAATCGGTTTTTCCTGCGCGGCGCGCTGGTGGCCAGGCTGCTGTCCGAATCCGCGTGGAAGCAATACCCGCAGCACGCCGACGTCGCGGTCGAACGGCCGATCTTCGTCACCGGGCTGGTGCGCACCGGCACCACGGCGCTGCACCGGCTGCTCGGCGCCGACCCGGCTCACCAGGGCCTGCACATGTGGTTGGCCGAGTTCCCGCAGCCGCGACCGCCGCGCGAAACCTGGGAGTCAAACCCGTTGTACCGCCAGCTGGATGCGCAGTTCAACCAGCACCACGCCGAAAACCCCGGCTACACCGGCCTGCATTTCATGGCCGCCTACGAGCTGGAGGAATGCTGGCAGCTGCTGCGGCAGTCGCTGCATTCGGTGTCCTACGAAACCCTCGCGCACATCCCCAGTTACGCGGAGTGGCTCTCGCGGCAGGACTGGACGCCGTCGTATCGGCGGCACCGCAAAAACCTTCAGCTGATCGGCCTCAACGACGCCGACAAGCGGTGGGTGCTGAAGAACCCCAGCCACCTCTTCGCGCTGGACGCCTTGATGGCGACCTACCCCGACGCGCTGGTGATCCAGACCCACCGGCCCGTCGAGACGATCATGGCCTCGATGTGCTCGCTGGCCCAGCACACCGCCGAGGGCTGGTCGACGACGTTCGTCGGCGCCCAAATCGGTGCTGACGCAATGGAAACCTGGTCACGCGGGCTCGAGCGGTTCAACACCGCACGCGCCAAATACGATCCGGCCCAGTTCTACGACGTCGACTACCGCGGCCTGATCGCCGACCCGCTGGGCACCGTGGCCGACATCTACCGGCACTTCGGTCTGACGTTGACCGACGAGGCGCGGGTAGCCATGGAAAAGAGCCACGCCGAAAGCCAAGCCGGCGAGCGGGCGCCCAAACACACGTATTCGCTTGCCGACTACGGGCTCACCGTCGAAACGGTCAAGGAGCGGTTCGCCGGGCTCTGAGCCGGCGGGCCGTAGCTCAGTAGTCGTCGGGTACCGCGTCCAGGTAGCCTTCTGCCACGGCGTGCTCGATGCTGTCGCCCAGTTTCGGGCACGCTCGCGTGCGGGCGGTATCCCCGCCCGACTCGCGGACCTCGGTGAAGTACGCACAACGCTGCGCGGCTTCGGTGTTCCACTGCACCGCGGTGTGACCAGGCCCCAGCCTCCTGACGGCGACCGTGACGTGGCAGAACCGGCAATCGACCGGCAGCAGCCCCGACCTCAGGTAGTGCTCGCGGTCGGCGCGGGTGGCCTCGGCGACCGCGGCGGCGCGTTGCGGGTCATTGGCGAAATCCCTTGACTTCGACCAGAATTTGGGCGCCGGGGCACCGTTTGGATCGGCGGGCGGCTGGTGATCGTGGTGGTCGCCGTGCAGCAGCAGCATCGATCGGGCGAGCCGATCGACGTCGGGGACCGCCGACTGATCGTCAGGCATGTCGATCAGTGTTGCTCGGCCGGCACTTCGTCGGAAACCGGTTCGGCCGCAGCGGATTCGACCTCCTTGGCCTTCAGGTTCTCCTCGACCTGGGCATTCCAGTACTCGTTGGCGCGGGAGGTGTCCACCTCGATCTCGAAGCGCTCGACCATTTCCGGTGTGATGTCGGCGACGTCGACGTAAAACTGCTCATACCAGCGACGCATCTGGTAGACGGCGCCGTCCTCCTCGACCAGCAGCGGGTTCTCAATCCTGGTCTTGTGCTTCCAGATCTCGACATCCTGCAGGAAGCCCTTGCTGACGCCTTCGGTGAAGACCCGTGACAGCTTGTCGGTCATCTTGTCGTCCATGCCCTTGGGCTTTTCGACGACGACGCCCCACTGCAACACGAACGAGTTCTGGGTGACCGGGTAGTGGCAGTTGATCAGGATCGACTCGGCCTTGTAGTCGCCGTAACTGTTGTGCAGCCAGTTGATCATGAACGACGGCCCGAAGTAGGACGCCTCGGAATCCAGGTGCGATTCGCCGTAGGCCGTCCCGAGATCGTTCACGTCGGGACGCCCCACGTTGTGCAGGTACTGCGAGGCGATGTGACCCTCGAAGACGTTCTTGAAGTACGTCGGCAGCCCGAAATGGATGTAGAAGAAATGCGCCATGTCGGTGACGTTGTCGATGATGTCGCGGCAGTTGGACCCCTCGATGAGGATGCTGTTCCACCGCCAGTCGGTCCACTCGTCGCTCGAGGCTTCGGGAATCTCGGGGATCCTGACCGCGGGATCCGGTGGATTTCCTTCGTGGTCGTGCCAGACGAACAGCAGGCCGCTGCGCACGTCGGTCGTCCACGACCGGGTGCGCGCCAGCCTGGGTGTGCGCTTGGCGTACGGCACCAGCTTGCAGCGGCCGTCGCCACCCCAGCGCCAGTCGTGGAACGGGCAGGCGACCTCGTCGCCCTTGATGGTGCCCATGGACAGGTCGCCACCCATGTGGCGGCAGTAGCCGTCGAGCACCTTCAGGTCCCCGTGCGAGTCGGCGAACACCACCAGCTTGGTGCCGAACGCCTGGACGGCGTGCGGCTTGCCGTCCAGGTAGTCCTTCGCGACGCCAAGGCAGTGCCAGCCCCGGGCGTACCTGGTCGGCAAGGTGCCGGAATCGATTTCCCGGATGCCGACCGCATCAGTGTCGGTAGTCACCTGTCACCTCCAACTCAATGGCCTCTAACTAGAACACGTTACAGTTTTGGGGCTGGCATGCGCAACGACGGCGGGTCTGGCCACGGGATATGCACGCCGCGGTATATATCTAGACGATGCCACTGTTTTCTTTCGAGGGTCGATCGCCGCGGGTGGATCCCGGGGCGTTCGTGGCCCCGACGGCCACCCTGATCGGGGACGTCACGGTCGAGGCTGGGGCGTCGGTGTGGTTCAACGCCGTGCTGCGCGGCGACTACGGGCCGATCGTGGTGCGGGAAGGCGCCAACGTGCAGGACGGATCGGTGCTGCACGCGCCGCCGGGCATTCCGGTCGACATCGGCCCGGGAGCGACGGTGGCCCATATGTGCGTCATCCACGGGGTTCACGTCGGATCGGAGGCGCTGATCGCCAACCACGCCATCGTTCTCGACGGTGCGGTGATCGGCGCGCGCAGCTTGATCGCGGCCCATTCGCTGGTGCTGGCCGGCACGCACATTCCGGCCGGGGTATTGGCGGTCGGCGTGCCGGCGCAGGTGAAGGGCCCGATCGCCGGCACGGGCGCGGAAATGTGGGTCAACCTCAATCCGCAGGCGTATCGCGACCTGGCGCAGCGGCACATGGCCGGGCTGGAGCCGATTTAGCGGTTTTCTTCCGTCGATCGCCCGGGCGGGAACATCGCGCCGATTAGCTCGGGCACCGTCGTGCCGAGAACCTCGCTGAGCGCCACCAGCGTGGACAGCCGCGGATTCGCCGGCCTGCGATTGCTGCGTTGGCCGAGCCCATACTCCAGCAGCTGGTAGTGGTTGCGGCTGATGCCCGCGGATTGAGCCACGAACTCCTGTGTCAGCCCGCGCTGCTGGCGCAGTTCGGCCAACTTTCGGCCGAGTGCCAACGCCAGCTCTCGCTCGATCGCAGACTCCGGCACTTCCGCAAAATGCCGACGTCGAAAGGCGGGGTCGACCATTTATAGATGGTTTTAGGATGCATCCTGTCGGGTCCGCCATGTATAGCTGGCGGACGGGACCGCGGATGAGGGGAGTGCGGATTGGCTGCGCCGGCCGCGAACCCGATCCTCGACTCCCACGCACAGCAAGGGAGAAATGGGTTCCCGCGGTTCGGACGATGCGGGTGCGTCGAGGTCACGGGGTCGGATGCGGTGCGCGATCTGCACCACGCGATCATCGGGGACGCGGACGCGCTCGACTTCAGGACCCGCCGTGGCGCGTAAGAAAGCGGTGGGGCTCACGCCCGCCGGAGCCCGCACCGATATTCCGACTGATGACGGCGAGGATTTCGTCGATCCGGCATCCGGCGTACCCAAACGGGTTCGCTACGAACGTGATCCGAGCCTCGACCCACAACTGATGTGGCGCGGCAAGGACGGGCGGGACTCATCGAATCTCATCGCGGACGCGCCGCCGATCTACATTCAGGAGAAGATCGAACCTCTCTTGCTGATTGGAAATCTCCTCCGGGCCGCCGGGCGGCCCGAAGGTGGGCCCGATGGGTTGTCACGGATCGAGTCCTATCGACACCCGCCGAATTGGGCCAACCGGATGATTCTTGGCGACTCGCTGAACGCCATGGCGTCCCTTGCCGAACGAGAATCGTTGCGGGGCAAGGTGCAGATGATATACGTCGACCCGCCGTACGGGATCAGGTTCGGCCCCAGTTGGCAGGTGTCCGCGCGCAAGCGAGACGTCGGGGACGCCAGGGCGGCAGGCGTCGCGCGAGAAGCCGAGCGGGTCAAGGCATTCCGCGACACCTGGGAGCTTGGCATTCACTCTTACCTTGCGCACCTGCGGGACCGGTTGGTCGTGGCACGCGATCTGCTAACCGAGTCCGGGTCGTGTTTTGTCCAGATCGGTGATGAGAACGTCCATCTGGTGCGTTGCCTGATGGACGAAGTGTTCGGCGGCGAGAACTTTGTCAGCCAGATTTCGTTTGCGAAAACCACCGGTTTCGCCACCGACCTGATCCCGAACGTCGCCGACCACCTTCTCTGGTACGGACGATTCAAGCCGGCGACAAAATATCGCCCGATGTTCGTCGCCGCGACCCTCGGGGGTCCCGGTGCAATCGAATACACGAGGGCGGAGTCGGCGGACGGCCGGATTGTGGCCCTAACCAAGGAACAACTGGCAGGCAACGAACCGGTTTCCCGAGACCTCCGCCCATTGACGACCGGGGACGTCACGTCCGCCGGGGGCGCGGCGGCCGACCTGGTTCTTCCGAGCGGGCGCAAGCTCGCGGGAAAGAGCGGCGTGCACTGGAAAACGACCCCTGAGGGGATGAACCGGCTTGAGTGGGCCGGCCGATTGATGCCGACCGGCCGATTCCGCATTTTCAAGCGCTTCTTCGACGACTTTCCGTATGTGGTCCTCACGAACCAATGGTTGGCGACCCGCGGCGAGGCCGGCAAGGTCTACGTGGTGCAGACGTCGCGCACCGTCGTCGAACGCTGCGTGCTCATGACCACCGACCCCGGCGACTTGGTCCTCGACCCGACTTGTGGCAGTGGGACAACGGCTTTCGTCGCAGAGCAGTGGGGCCGCCGTTGGATCACCATCGACACCTCGCGGGTCGCCCTCGCACTGGCCCGGCAGCGACTGATGGGCGCGAGGTTCCCATACTACCTGCTGTCCGACTCCAAGGAAGGGCGTCGGAAAGAAGCGGAACTGACCGGGAAGCCGGCTTCACGGGAACCCGTCACCGACGACATTCGCCACGGGTTCGTGTACGAGCGCGTCCGGCACATCACGTTGAAGTCGATCGCCAACAATCCCGACATCAAGGAGGGGATGACGCGCGAGGAGATCGACGACGCGATCAAGCGCCATGCCGGCTACGAGTATTTGTACGACAAACCCTACGAGGACAAGGGCAGGGTCCGCGTCTCCGGCCGCTTCACGGTTGAAAGCCTTTCGCCGCACCGATCTTCGGCGTTCCCCGGAGCGACGATCAGCGAGCCGGCCGCGGATTCGCTTACCTTCGAGCGGTCCATCCTCGACAACGTCGCCAAAGCCGGCATCCAGAACGGCCGGCGGCAGGAGCGCATCGAGTTCGCCTCGGTCGACGCCTACGCGGGCAGCTACATGCGGGCGGTCGGGGAGTGTGGTGGCGGCACGCGCATCGGGTTGGCGATTGGCCCGCGGTACGGCACCGTGAGCGCAGGATTCATCGAGGAAGCGACGCGCGAGGCGGTCAAGGCCGGCGACATCGACCTGCTGTGCGTCCTCGCGTTCGCCTTCGACCCGCAGGCCACCGGCGCCACCGTCGATGCCCCCCGCGAGGGATTCGCGGTGCTGATGGTTCGAATGAACGCCGACCTGCTGATGGGCGAAGACCTCAAGAAGACCGGTTCGGCGAACCTGTTCACCGTCTTCGGCGAGCCCGATTTCGACGCACGCGAGACCGACGACGGCAGCCTCGTCATCGACCTCCAAGGCGTCGACGTCTACGATCCCACCGCCGGGACGGTCCGCCGCAACGACACCGGGCAGATCGCGCTGTGGATGATCGACACCAATTACGACGGGACGTCATTCGTCGTAAGGCATTGCTACTTCACCGGCGGTGACGACCCGTACAAGAGGCTGAAGACGGCGCTGCGGGCCGACATACGACCGGACGCGTGGTCGGCTCTCTACCGCACCGTTTCGATTCCGTTCGACCCGCCGGAGACCGGCAGGGTCGCCGTCAAAGTCATCAACGACTACGGCGACGAAGTAATAAAGGTCTTCACCGTGTGAGCTGACGAGGGCGGCCGATCGGGCGGGCGCCGACCGGCCATCCCCGAGTGTGAATTCCACGACGCTGGACCGGCGCTGGATCGGCGTGTCGCGTCGTCAGATTCACAGTCGGCGAAGCGATTCAGACCTTTCGGGCGCTCGCGGCCGCGCGGTCCATCTCCCAGTACGCGCGCAGGGCGACGAGCTTGCCCTCGTCGTTGGCCTTGTAGGTGAACACGCCTTCCGCGGTGATCTGGTAATCGCCCGTCGTGATGAGGATGTGCCCGACATTGGCCTCCTCGTTGCCGCACTGGTAGGTGTCGCGGAAGAAGAACTCGATCCTGGTGGTGGGGGCGATCGCCTTGTCCCAGAAGGCCGAGATCGCGTCACGGCCCCGGTGGCCCTTGCCTTCGGGATCGAAAGCCGATGGCCCGATGGGGTCTTCGACGATGGCGTCGTCGGCGAAGACCGCCAGCCACGCGTCCTTGTCCCTGGCCTGGACCGCCTCGCGGGAGCGGCGGCCGGCCTCGTGCGCGGGGTGCGTGCCGGTCATGCGTTGGCCTTCGCGTCGGGCTTGTCGGCCCCGACCACCCACATCGAGTAGTACTGCGAGCCACCGCCGTAGGCGTGCCCCAAGGCCTTTCGCGCACCCGGAACCTGGTGATCGCCGGCCTTGCCCATCACCTGGATCGCGGCCTCGGCGAAGCGAATCAGGCCCGAGGCGCCGATCGGGTTCGACGACAGCACGCCGCCGGAGGCGTTTACCGGCAGCCGTCCACCGATCTTGGTCTCGCCGGCCTCGGTGAGCTTCCAGCCCTCACCCTCGGGGGCAAAACCGAGGTTTTCCAACCACATCGGTTCGAACCAGGAGAACGGCACGTAGATTTCGGCGGCGTCGATCTCGTCGATCGGACTGGTGATGCCGGCCGCCTTCCACAGCGCGGCGGCCGCGTCGCGACCGGCCTGCGGATTGACCTGGTCGCGTCCGGCGAAGGCCAGCGGCTCGGTGCGCAACGCGGTGGCATGGATCCACGCCACCGGATGTCCTTGCGCCAGCCGGGCTTCGGCGACCTCCTCGTCGCCGATCACCACCGCGCAGGCGCCGTCCGACGACGGGCAGGTCTCGTCGTAGCGGATCGGATCCCACAGCATGGGCGAGGCCATCACCTTCTCCAGGGTGATGTCGGGCTGGTGCAGGTGCGCCAGCGGGTTGCGGCTGCCGTTGAGCCGGTCCTTGACCGCGACCATGGCGCCGATGTTCATCGGCGCGCCCGAGCGGCGGATGTAGGCCCGCACGTGCGGAGCGAAATAACCGCCGGCGCCGGCACCCACCGGCTTGATGAACGGGATGGGAATCGACAACGCCCACATGGCATTCGATTCCGACTGCTTTTCCCAGGCCATCGCCAGCACGCGGTGGTACTTTCCGGACTGCACCAGGCTGGCGGCCACCACCGCGGTGGACCCGCCGACCGAACCCGCGGTATGCACCCGGATCAGCGGCTTGCCGGTGGCCCCCATGGCGTCGGCCATGAACAGCTCCGGCATCATGACGCCCTCGAAGAAGTCGGGCGCCTTGCCGACCACGATGGCGTCGATGTCGTCGAAGGTGGAGCCCGAGTCGGCCAGCGCCCGGTCGATGGCCTCGCGCACCAGGCCGTTCATCGAAACGTCGTGGCGCTTGGCGACGTACTTGGTCTGCCCGGTACCGAGCACCGCGGCGAGGTGCGCCCCTGCACCGGCCATCAGTTCTTTCCTTCCATGACCGCGACCAGGTTCTGTTGCAGGGCCGGCCCGCTGGTGGCGTGCGCCAGCACCCGCCCGGCCGAGCCATTCCAGATGTGTTGTGCCGCAAAGCCAATGCGCTCGAGGCCGGCGACGAACATGGGGTTGGCCGCCAGCGCGCCGCCGGAGGGATTGACTTTTGTCTTCCCCGGGATGTTTATCGCCTCGGCGAGGATCAGGTGCTGGTGGGTGAAGGGCGCATGAATCTCGGCGACATCCAGGTTGCGGGTGTTTCCGCCGGTGGCCGCCCGGGCCGCCGCTTTGGTCGACGGCGATTCGGTGAGGTCACGCAGGCCCAGGGCCGGAGACTCGATGCGGTGCTCGATTCCGGTGATCCAGGCCGGGTTTTCCCGCAGCTCGCGGGCGCGGTCACCGGCCGCGAGCACGACCGCGGCGGCGCCATCGGTGATCGGCGCGATGTCGTGGCGGCGCAGCGGGTCGGCGAAGAACGGCCGCTCGAGCAGTTCATCGATGCTGATCGCGGGCTGCTCGGAGTCCACCCGCTTGGCGTGCGAGAAGGAGTCGAGCGCAACACGCGCCATTTGCGATTCGTTCCACTTGCCGTTGTCGAGCCCGATGCGGGCCTGCAGTCCGGCCATCGACACCGAGTCCGGCCACAGCGGCGCAACCGTGTAGGGATCGGTCTGCCGCGACAGGATGCGACGCAGGTTTCCGGCCGAGGACTTGCCGAAGCCGTAGACCAGCGCGGTGTCGACCTCGCCGGCCAGGATTTTGATGTAGGCCTCGTAGAGTGCCCATGCCCCGTCCATCTCGACGTGCGATTCATTGATCGGCGGAACGGCGCCGATCGAGTCGATCGCCGAGATGAACGAAAACGCCCGTCCAGCAAGGTAATCCGACGAACCCGAACACCAGAAGCCGATGTCGGCCTGGGTGATGCCCAGCTCGCCGTAGAGCTGGGCGAAGCACGGCATCAACATTTCGACGCCGTTGGTGGTGCCGTCGGTGCGGCGGACATGCGGTGCGTGGGCAAAGCCGACAACCGCGACGCTGCGTTCGCTCATGTGCAGATAAGCCCTTTACAGGTGGTGTTTGTAGGTGTCGTAGTCGGCGTCGGGTTCCCCGGTGGGCCGGAAGTATTCGATGTTGTCGATGCCAAATCCCCACTCCTCGCGGGGCTTCCACACCGCCTCGACACGCATGCCCATCCGCACGTCGTGCGCGTCGATGTCGGCGACCAGGTGCAGGAACGGAATGTCGGCGCCGTCGAGCAGCACATAGGCCGCCACGTAGGGCGGCTTGATGCGCTGGCCCTGGAACGGGATGTTGATGATCGCGAACGTCGTCACCGTGCCCTTGTCGGGCAGCTCGACGAACTCGGTGGTCGGCAGGCCGGTGGCGGGATCGGCGCCGTGCGGCGGGAAATACACTTTTCCTTCCGCGCCGTCGGCGCTCCTGGTGCGCGCACCGAGCAGTTTGCCCTCGGCGATGGCCCGCAGGTAGGCGCTCTCCTCGTGCGAGGCGGTGTGCTGAATCGTCAGCGAGATCGGCGTGACGATCATGGTGACCGGGTCTTGTTCGCCCCCCGCCCGTTCGGGCACCGGCTCGGCCTCCCCGCCCAGCGCGAAATAGGCGATGTCGGTGATGGCGCCCACCGTCTCGTCGGCCCAGTGCACGTGCACCCGAGCCCCGGTCCGGATGGCCTCGGGCTCGCCCACGTCGACGGCGTGCAGCAGCAGCGTGTCGGCGCCGTCCAGCTTGATCAGCGCCCAGGCGAACGGCCGGTCCAGCGGCTGCCCTTCCAGCGGCTCGGGCTGCCACGTCCAGGACGCGACGGTACCGACCTCCGACACCGGTACCATCTCGCCCAGCGGCTCATAGGTAACCGGGTCATATTCCGCGGGCGGCACGTGCACCCGGCCATCCGATCCGCGCACCCCCAGGATGCGGCGCTCACGCAGCGCGGTGAAGAACTTGCTCAGCGTGGGGCCCACCGAACGGGTGTAGTCGAAGGACAACGTCAGTGGCGCGGAAAGTGGTGGCTCAGGGTGATCGATCAGGGTCGGGCTGCTCGAACTGGCTGTCACGCCTTCGAGTAGAACAGGTTCTAAGAATGGATTCAACATCGGGTGTCCGAAAGGCGGAGACTATGAAGCTGGGGCTGCAGCTGGGCTATTGGGGCGCACAACCGCCGGAGAACGCCGGGGAGCTCGTGGCCGCGGCCGAGGACGCCGGATTCGACGCCGTCTTCACCGCCGAGGCGTGGGGATCCGACGCCTACACGCCGCTGGCCTGGTGGGGATCGTCGACGCACCGGGTGCGGCTGGGCACGTCGGTGGTCCAGCTGTCCGCGCGCACGCCGACGGCGTGCGCGATGGCCGCGCTGACGCTGGACCACCTGTCCGGCGGCCGGCACATCCTCGGTCTGGGCGTATCCGGCCCGCAGGTCGTCGAGGGCTGGTACGGCCAGCCATTCCCCAAGCCGCTGGCCCGCACCCGCGAATACATCGACATCCTCCGGCAGGTGTGGGCCCGGGAAAAGCCGGTGACCAGCGACGGCCCCCACTACCCGCTGCCATTAAAAGAGGGGCGGGAGGGGGTCGGGCGCCCGGTGACCGGCCTGGGCAAGGCGCTCAAACCGATCACCCATCCGCTGCGCGCCGACATCCCGGTCATGCTGGGCGCCGAGGGGCCGAAGAACGTCGCGCTGGCCGCCGAGATCTGCGACGGCTGGCTGCCCATCTTCTACACCCCGCGGCTGGCCGACATGTACAACGAATGGCTCGACGAAGGGTTCGCCCGCCCCGGGGCGCGCCGCGGCCGCGAGGACTTCGAGATCTGCGCGACGGCCACCATCGTCATCACCGACGACCGCGCCGCCGCCTTCGCGGCCATGAAGCCCTATCTGGCGCTCTACATGGGCGGCATGGGCGCCGAGGACACCAACTTCCACGCGGACGTGTACCGCCGAATGGGATATGCCGACGTGGTCGATGATGTCACCAAGCTGTTCCGCAGCAACCAAAAAGACAAGGCCGCCGAGGTCATCCCCGACGAGCTCGTCGACGACGCCGCGATCGTCGGCGACGTCGACTACGTGCGTAAGCAAGTCAAGGTCTGGGAGGCCGCGGGCGTCACGATGATGGTCGTGAACGGCCGCAATGCCGAGCAGATCCGCGAGCTCGCGACACTGGTCTAGCCGGATATTGCCGAACGAATAGAACGCGTCCTAGATTGGCCCGATGACAGCCTCGCAGCACACCATCGCCGGCACGGTACTGACGATGCCGGTGAAGATCCGCAAGGCAAACCAGCACATGGCGATGTTTTCGGTCGACGCCGGCGCCGCGCAGCGGCTGATCGACTACAGCGGCTTGCAGGTCTGCCGTTATTTGCCCGGGCGCGCGATCGTGGTCCTGATGTTGATGCACTACCTCGACGGCGACCTGGGCCAGTACTACGAATTCGGCACCAGCGTGATGGTCAACCCACCCGGCTCGACGGCAACCGGGCCACGGGCCCTGCAGTCGGCCGGCGCCTTCATTCACCACCTTCCCGTCGACCAGGCGTTCACGCTGGAAGCCGGCACCAAGATCTGGGGCTACCCGAAAGTGATGGCGGACTTCACCGTTCGGGAGGGACGGCAGTTCGGCTTCGACTGCAGCGTCGACGGGCAACTGGTGATCGGGATGGACTTTCGCCGCGGCCTGCCATTTCGGTTGACCCCGCGCACACAGGCGCAGCGCAGCTACTCGCACCGCGACGGCGTCACCCGCGAGACGGGCTTCGAGCACACGCTTGACGGCGTGCGCACCCGATTCGGTGGAGTGCGCATCCGGCTCGGCGAACACCCCTACGCGAAAGAGCTGGCGTCGCTTGGCCTTCCGAAGCGCGCGATAGTGTCAAGCTCTTGCGACAACGTACAAATGACTTTCGGTGACGCCCAGGAGATCCCGTGACCTCGACCAAGCTAGCGACCAGACCGGACGTCGATCTGACCGACGGCGCCTTTTACGCGGGTGATTCGCGGTCCGTCTACCGCTGGATGCGGGACAACGAGCCGGTCTTCCGGGACCGCAACGGGTTGGCCGCGGCGTCGACGTATCAGGCCGTGATCGAGGCCGAGCGCAACCCCGAGTTGTTCTCGAATGCCGGCGGGATCCGACCCGACCAAGACGGCGTCGAGATGATGATCGAGATGGACGACCCGCAGCACCTGTTGCGTCGCAAGCTCGTCAACTCCGGCTTCACCCGCAAGCGCGTGAAAGACCTCGAGTCCAAGATCGTTTCGCTGTGTGACACGCTGATCGACGCCGTATGCGAACGGGGCGAGTGCGACTTCGTCTGGGACCTGGCCGCGCCGCTGCCGATGGCGGTCATCGGCGACATGCTCGGTGTGCGTCCGGAGGAACGCAAGATGTTCCTCAAGTGGTCCGACGATCTGGTCAGCTTCTTGAGCAGCACTGCGTCGCAAGAGAACTTCCAGATCACCATGGATGCCTTCGCCGCCTACAGCGAATACATGATGGGCATGATCACGGCCCGCAAATCCGAGCCGACGGACGACCTGGTCAGCATCCTGGTGCACGCGGAGGTCGAAGGATCGCGCCTGGAGGACCACCAGATCGTCACCGAGGTCCTGCTGCTGCTGATCGGCGGCGACGAGACCACGCGGCACACCCTGTCCGGCGGAACGAGGCAGCTGCTGCTGCACCCCGACCAGCATCGGCGGCTGGCGGGCGAGCTGGCGTTGCTGCCCAACGCGATCGAAGAGATGCTGCGCTGGACCGCGCCGGTGAAAAACATGGCCCGCACCGTCACCGCCGACACCGAGTTCCACGGCACCCCGCTGCGCCAGGGCGAAAAGATCATCCTGCTGTTCGAGTCGGCGAACTTCGATGAGAAGGTCTTCGAGGATCCGGAGAGCTTCGACATCGAGCGCTACCCGAACAACCACCTCGCGTTCGGCTTCGGGACGCACTTCTGCCTCGGCAACCAGCTCGCCCGCTTGGAGCTGTCCATCATGCAGACGCGCCTGCTGCAACGCCTTCCCGATATGCGGCTGGCGTCGGATGCCACGCTGCCGCTGCGGCCGGCCAACTTCGTGTCGGGTCTGGAGAAAATGCCGGTGGCGTTCACGCCGAGCCCGCCGCTTTCGTAGCTTCCGCGCAGAGCGCGCCACTTTCGTGGCTTCCGCGCCGAGCGTGTTCTCAGGGAGAGAAATCGCCGAAAATCGCACCGTGACTTCACGTTCGGCGGGTCCACGCCGCCGCCAGCCGTGTCAGGATGCCACCCCGCGTGTTTCCGGCCGTGACCCGGATGGTGATCCAACCAAGTTCGGGTAGCGCTTCGAAGCGCTCGACATCCTTGCGAAATTGCTCGGGATCGATCCAGTGATGGGCACCCTCGTACTCGAGCGCGATTTTCTTTTCCTCCCAACCCATATCGACCACGGCGACGAGCTCTCCGTATTCCCCATAGACCGGTATCTGGGTCTGCGGCGGCGGGTAGCCGGCCTCGATGACCAGCAGGCGCAGCCAGGTCTCGCGGGGTGACTCCGCGCCGGCATCAACGAGCGTCAACGCGCGTCTCGCCCGTCTGATGTTTCGGTGGCCTTTGTAGCGTTCGACGATCAGTTCGGCATCGGCGACCTTCAGTCTGGTTGCTCGAGCCAGGGCATCGATGGCGGCGACGGCTTTGCCCACGGGATTGCGACAGGCGAGGTCGAACGCGGTACGGGCCGGGGTCGTTGCGGGCACCTCGCCGATCAGTTGGGTCTCGTCGTCCGCGATGGTGTCCGACCAGGTGTGGATGCCGGCCGGGGGACGACGGTGTTCGTACAGCAACTGCGCCGGCGCCCGATCGTCGACCCATTTGGCGCCGTGCAGCGCCGACGCGGAGTGCCCCGCGACGACCCCGCGCCGCCGCGACCACAGCCAGGCGGCGCGGGCGCGCGTCGCCGCGGTGAGGTTTGTCTCGGGAGGGACGTAGACGTCGGGATGGAGCGCGACATACCGGCTGCGCAACTGGTGTCGCGTCAGGGCACCCGATTTGATGGCTTCGCTTCCGATAAACGCCTCTTCCACACGGGCAGTGTGCCTCGGGCCACTGACAGCCATGCCGAGCGTGACGTCAGGGCGCAAATTCGGCGAAAATACCGCCCTGAGAACACGTTCGGCGAAACGGGGTTAGCGGTTCTGGAACTGCGGCTTGCGTTTCTCGGCGAACGCGCGCGGGCCTTCCTTGGCGTCGTCGGAGAGGAACACCTTGATGCCGATCTGGGTGTCGATCTTGAAGGCCTCGTTCTCGTGCAGGCCCTCGGTTTCGCGGATCGCCCGCAGGATGGCCTGCACGGCCAAAGGCCCGTTGTTCTCGATGATCTCCGCGATCTCGAGCGCCTTGGTCAGCGCCTGGCCGTCGGGCACCAGATAGCCGATCAGGCCGATCTCCTTGGCCTCGGCGGCGGTGATGTGCCGGCCGGTCAGCAGCAGGTCGCACGCGACCGTGTAGGGGATCTGCCGCACCAGCCGCACGGCCGAACCGCCCATCGGGTACAGGCTCCACTTGGCTTCCGAGATGCCGAACTTGGCGCTCTCACCGGCGACCCGGATGTCGGTGCCCTGCAGGATCTCGGTGCCGCCGGCGATCGCGGGCCCCTCGACCGCCGCGATCAGCGGTTTGGTCAGCCGGCGACCCTTCAGCAAGGCGTCGATTCGCGACGGGTCGTAGCTACCGTCCTTGAACGACTCACCGGGCGGCTTCTTGGTCGCCGCCTTGAGGTCCATGCCGGCGCAGAAGTAGCCACCGGCGCCGGTGAGGATGCAGCACCGGATGTCGGGATCGTTGTCGACGCGGTCCCACGCCTGCACCATGATCTGCATCATTTCGGTGCTCAACGCGTTGCGGGCGTGCGGCCGGTTCAGCGTGACGATCAGGGTGTGGCCGCGCTGTTCGACGAGCGCATCCGGTTCGGAGGGTCCCGTCTGCTCATTTGCTGCAGTCTCGGCCACGGCTACCGCCTTTCGGTCGACATAGGGCATCAGCTTGTCAAGAAATGTAACACGTTCTAGTTTGGTGGCCGTGGCTCTGAATATCGCTGACCTTGCTGAGCACGCCATTGATGCTGTGCCCGACCGTGTCGCCCTGATCTGCGGCGACGAGAAGCTGACCTACGCCGAACTGGAGGAGAAGGCCAACCGCCTGGCGCACTACCTGATCGATCGGGGGGTGAAAAAGGACGACAAGGTCGGACTGTACTGCCGCAACCGCATCGAGATCGTCATCGCGATGCTCGGCATCGTCAAGGCCGGCGCCATCCTGGTGAACGTCAACTACCGCTACGTCGAGGGCGAGCTTCGCTACCTGTTCGACAACTCCGACATGGTTGCGCTGGTCCACGAGCGCCAGTACTCCGACCGGGTCGCCAACGTGCTGCCGGACACCCCCAACGTCAAGACCGTCCTCGTCATCGAGGACGGGAGCGACAACGATTATCAGCGTTACGGCGGTGTCGAGTTCTACTCGGCGATCGACCAGGGCTCGCCCGAGCGCGACTTCGCCGGGCTTCTAGGTGAGCGCAGTGCCGACGACATTTATATCTTGTACACCGGCGGTACCACCGGCTTCCCGAAGGGCGTGATGTGGCGCCACGAGGACATCTACCGGGTGCTCTTCGGTGGAACCGACTTTGCCACAGGCGAATTCGTCAAGGACGAGCACGACCTCGCCAAGGCCGCCGCCGCCAACCCGCCGATGATCCGCTACCCGATACCGCCGATGATCCACGGCGCCACGCAGTCGGCCACCTGGATGTCGATCTTCTCGGGTCAAACCACCGTGCTGGCACCGGAATTCAACGCCGACGAGGTGTGGCGCACGATTCACGAGCACAAGGTGAACCTGCTGTTCTTCACCGGTGACGCCATGGCGCGACCACTGCTCGACGCGCTGCAGAAGGACAACGACTACGACCTGTCGTCGCTGTTCTTGCTTGCCAGCACCGCGGCGCTGTTCTCGCCGAGCATCAAGGAGCGGCTGCTCGAGCTGCTGCCCAACCGGGTCATCACCGACTCGATCGGGTCCTCGGAGACCGGGTTTGGCGGCACCAGCATCGTCGCCAAAGACGCGCCGCACAGCGGTGGCCCCCGGGTGAGCATCGACCACCGCACCGTCGTGCTCGACGAGGAGGGCAACGAGGTCAAGCCCGGGTCCGGCGTGCGCGGCTTCATCGCCAAGAAGGGCAACATTCCCGTCGGCTACTACAAGGACGAGAAGAAGACCGCCGAAACGTTCCGCACCATCAACGGCGTGCGGTACGCCATCCCCGGGGATTACGCCCAGGTCGAGGAGGACGGCACGGTCACCATGCTGGGCCGCGGTTCGGTGTCGATCAACAGCGGCGGCGAAAAGATCTACCCCGAGGAGGTCGAGGCCGCTCTGAAGGGCCATCCCGACGTCTTCGACGCCCTGGTGGTCGGTGTGCCCGATCCCCGTTACGGCCAGCACGTGGCCGCCGTCGTGCAGCCCCGACCGGGGACCCGGCCATCGCTGGCGGAGCTGGACAGCTTCGTGCGCTCCGAGATCGCGGGATACAAAGTGCCGCGCAGCCTTTGGCTTGTCGACGAGGTAAAGCGTTCACCCGCAGGCAAACCCGACTACCGCTGGGCCAAGGAGCAGACCGAGGCGCGCCCGGCCGACGACGTGCACGCCGCTCACGTGACTGCATGATCCGCGCCTAGCGGCGGCGTGACCGACTTCGTCAAGAGCCACCCGGGCGCGCCCGCCGGCTACTTCGCCTGGGAGGCCGCCGGATTGCGATGGCTCTCCAGTGCCGACGGCGGTGTGCCCTGCGCGCCGGTCGTGTCGGTTGACACGACGAGCCTGACCCTGCGGCGGCTCGAGTCGGTGCCCCCGAGCCCCGAGGCCGCCGGGGAGTTCGGCGGCCGATTGGCCGTCACGCACGACGCGGGTGCCCCGGCCTTCGGCGCGGGGCCCGACGGATGGGACGGGCCAGGGTTTTTCGGTCCGCTCTCGCAGCCACTGCCGATGTCGCTGCGGCAGCACGAACGCTGGGGCGAGTTCTACGCCGACGAGCGGCTGGCGCCGATGGCCGAGCTTGCGGCCGCGCGGCTCGACGCGTCGACCCGTGCCACGATCGACGCAGTCGCGGCACGCTGCCGCGCCGGCGACTACGACTCTGATGACGACGCTGACTTGCCCGCCCGGCTGCACGGCGATCTGTGGGGCGGCAACGTGATGTGGACGCCCGACGGGGTGGTGCTGATCGACCCGGCCGCGCACGCCGGGCACCGCGAGACCGACCTGGCGATGCTCGCATTGTTCGGCTGCCCACATTTCGAGGCCATCCTCGCCGGCTACCAGCGGGTGCGACCTTTGAAACCCGGCTGGCGTAACCGCATCGGGCTGCGTCAGCTGTACCCGCTGCTGGCGCATGTCGTGCTGTTCGGCGGCGGACACGCGGCGCGCACGCGCGCCGCCGCCCGCGCCGCGCTATCCGCCTAACCGGTGGCGTCTACAGTCGAAGCTCTATGACGATCGACGTGTGGATGCAGCACCCGACCCTGCGGTTCCTGCGCAGCGACATGTTGGCGTCCCTGCGGCGCTGGACCGGGGATTCGATCCCCGACACCGACATCCCGATCGAGGCGACCGTCGCGTCGATGGACGCCGCCGACGTCGACGTCGGCCTGCTCAGCGCCTGGCGCGGTCCTGGCGGCCAGGATCTGGTGTCCAACGACGAGGTCGCCGAATGGGTTCGGTTGCACCCGAACAGGTTTGCCGGCCTGGCCGCGGTCGACCTGGACCGGCCGATGGCGGCGGTCCGCGAGCTGCGGCGCCGGGTCAGTGAGGGGTTCGTGGGTCTGCGGGTGGTGCCGTGGCTGTGGGGCGCGCCGCCCACCGACCGCCGTTACTATCCGCTGTTCGCCGAATGCGTGGAATCCGGGGTGCCGTTCTGCACCCAGGTCGGCCACACCGGACCGCTGCGGCCCTCGGAGACCGGACGCCCGATCCCCTACGTCGACCAGGTGGCCCTCGACTTTCCCGAGCTCGTCGTCGTCTGCGGCCACGTCGGCTACCCCTGGACCGAGGAGATGGTCGCGGTGGCGCGCAAACATGAAAACGTCTACATCGATACCTCCGCCTACGCCATCAGGCGGCTGCCGGACGAGCTCGTCCGGTTCATGAAAACCGGTACCGGACAACGCAAAGTCCTGTTCGGCACCAACTACCCGATGATGACCCACACGCACGCCCTGGCGGGACTGGGCGAACTCGGCCTCAGCGACGAGGCCCGCCGAGACTTCCTGCGCGGCAACGCCGAGCGTGTTTTCCGACTGGAGGCAACTACGTGAACGGCGCCCAGGCCCTGATCAACACCCTGGTCGACGGTGGCGTCGACGTGTGCTTCGCCAACCCCGGCACGTCGGAGATGCACTTCGTGTCCGCACTGGACATCGTCCCCCAAATGCGGGGCGTGCTGGCCCTTTTCGAGGGTGTGGCCACCGGCGCGGCCGACGGGTACGCGCGCATCGCCGACCGGCCGGCCGCGGCGCTGCTGCACCTGGGCCCGGGATTGGGGAACGGCCTGGCCAACCTGCACAATGCGCGGCGCGCCCGGGTCCCGGTGGTCGTCATCGTCGGCGACCACGCCACCTATCACAAAAAGTACGACGCCCCACTGGAATCCGACATCGACGCGCTGGCCGGAACCGTCTCGGGATGGCTGCGCCGCAGCCAACGGAGCGCCGACGTCGCGTCCGACGCCGCCGAGGCGATCGTCGCCAGCCGGACCGGCTCGCAGATCGCGACCCTGATCCTGCCCGCCGACGTGTCCTGGTCCGACGGGGCGCAACCCGCCGCCACGCCGCCCGCGCATCCGGTGGGCGCCGACCCGCTGCTGGCGCCGGAGGTGCTCGAGGTGCTGCGCTCGGGGGAACCCACGGTGATCCTGGTGGGCGGGGACGCCACCCGCGCGCCGGGCCTGGCCGCGGCCGCGCGGATCGCCCAGGCGACGGGGGCCCGGTTGCTGTGCGAGACGTTCCCGACGCGGCTGGAGCGCGGCGCGGGCGTCCCCGCGATCGAACGGCTCGCCTACTTCGCGGAGGGCGTCGCGGCCCAGCTCAACGGCGCCAAGCACCTGGTGCTGGCCGGCGCCAAGTCGCCGGTGTCGTTCTTCGCCTACCCGGGCATGCCCAGCGACCTGGTGCCGGCCGGCTGCGAGGTGCACCCGCTCGCCGAGCACAGCGGCGCGGCGGCGGCGCTCGCCGCGCTGGCCGACGAGGTGGCGCCCGGGACGGTCGCACCGGTGGCGGCCACGTCCCGCCCGCGGCTGCCGACGGGCGCCCTGACGTCCGCGTCGGCGGCGGACGTGATCGGGGCGCTGATGCCGGAACGGGCGATCGTCGTCGACGAGTCGAACACGTCCGGCCTGTTGCTCGCGCAGGCCACCGCCGGCGCGCCCGCCCACGATTGGCTGACGCTGACCGGCGGCGCGATCGGCTACGGCATTCCGGCCGCGGTGGGCGCCGCGGTCGCCGCCCCCGACCGTCCGGTGCTGTGCCTGGAATCCGACGGGTCGGCGATGTACACGATTTCGGGTTTGTGGACCCAGGCGCGCGAGAACCTCAACGTGACGACCGTGCTCTACGACAACGGCGCCTACGACATTTTGCGGGTCGAGCTGGCGCGCGTCGGCGCTGGGTCCAGTCCCGGGCCCAAGGCGCTCGACCTGCTCGACTTATCGCGTCCTACAATGGATTTCGTCAAGATCGCCGAGGGCATGGGGGTTTCGGCCCGCCGCACGACCACCGCCGAGGAGCTCGCCGACGCGTTGCGCGCGGCCTTCGCCGAACCCGGACCGCACCTGATCGATGCCGTCGTGCCGTCAATAACGGGCTAGCCCGGGAAGCCGGCTGACGAGCCAGTCCGTCAGCGCGTTGACGGCCGCGATTCCCGTTTCGAACACGCCATCGTGGGCTTCGGCCGCCAGTGCCACGCCCCACTGCCCCGACGGTGTGGGCAGGATCCCGAATTGCCGGACCAGGTACTCACCATCTACCCCCGGTCCCCAACCGCCTTTTGCGGCAAAACCATTGGCGGCCAGTCCCCATCGCTGGCCGGGCGTGAGGTGGCGCATCAGGCCGATGACGTCCGCCGCGTCACCGACGTGAGGTAGCCGCGCTGCAAATTCCGCTTGCCGTTGCAAGGTCCACCGCGTTTGGCCAAACGCGGTGAAGCCGCGCCGAAGTCGACGCGATTCGACCACCGTTGCGCTGTCACCGCCCTCGGAGATGATCCCCTGTACCCGCCGGGCCGCGTCTGCCGGCTCGCCCAGCTGCGACCACAGCCGCTCGGACGCGCCGTTGTCGGATTCGGTGATGGCCTTGACGACCAAGTCCTGGGCGCGTCGCCGATCGTGACGCAAGGCCGCTATCGCCAGGGGCACCTTGATCGTCGACCAGGCGACGCCGGACGACCACCCGCCCAGTGAATACGTCCGGTCCGGACGGGCGATCGCGAAACCGATGTTTGCCGGCACCGTAGCGGAAAGCCGTTCGAAGCTCGCCTCAAGTGCAAGCTCAAGGGGTCGCGAACTCATGCGTCTATCGGCGAATTGGCCACACCGGATCATCGCAGTCGACACCCTGGGCCGACAACTGCCGCTTGAGCACCTTGAACGTCACCGTCCGCGGCAGCTCCGCGCTGACCCGCACGTACGACGGCCACTGCTTGGGCCCCAGGTCGGGCTGCTCGGCCAGGAAGGCCCGGAACTTTTCGGGATCGAACTCGGCGCCCGGCACCAGCACCAACGCGGCCATCACCTGATCGCCGACGACGGGATCGGGCACCGGGTACACCGCCACCTCGGTCGCGTCGGGGTAGCGCAGCAGCACCCGCTCGATCGGGGCCGCGCCGAGGTTCTCACCGTCGACCCGCATCCAATCCCCAAGCCGCCCGGCAAAATACGCATAGCCGTCCGCATCGCGATAGGCCAGGTCACCGCTGTGGTAGACGCCGCCGGCCATGCGCTGGGCCTCGGCGTCGGGATCGTTGTAGTAGCCCTCGAAACGGCCCGGCCCGGCGGTATTCACCAGCTCACCGACCACCCCAGCCGGGCAGGTCTCGCCGGTGTCGGTGTCGACGATCGCGATCCCCTCGGGCAGCGGCCCCAACGAACCCGGCGGGGTATCGGGGGTCCGCGCGATCGCCACTCCGCCTTCCGTCGAACCGAATCCGTCCTGCACGACGCAGCCGAACCTGCGCGCGAAGCGCTCGATGTCGGCGGGCACACCCTCGTTGCCGTACACCGCCCGCAGCGGGTTGTCCGCGTCGTCGGGCCGCTCGGGCGTGGCGAGCACGTACGACAACGGCTTGCCCACGTAGTTGGCGTAGGTCGCGCCGTAGCGGCGGACATCGACCAAGAAGTTCGACGCGGAGAACTTGCGCCGCAACGCCATCGAGCCCCGGCACGCCACGGCCACCGCCCAGCCGACCAGCACCGCGTTGGAATGAAACAACGGCATCGACACGTAGCAGACGTCGTCGCGGCCGAGGTCGAACCGCTGCGTCATCGTCACGCCGGCGATCGCGACCTTGCCGTGGCTGCACTTCACCGCCTTCGGCTCACCGCTGGTGCCCGACGTGAAGATCAGCATGAACAGGTCCTCGGGTGAGGCGCGCTGGAACCGCGGCTCGGCGTCCCCATGCGCGGCCACCTCGTCGGCCCACTCGGTGGAGTCGACGTTCACGTGACCGATATCGCCCAGCGACGCGGACGAATTCGAGTCGGCCAGCACCAGCTGGCAGTCGGCGTGGGCGATGTCGCGGGCCAGCGCTTCGCCGCGGCGCACCGAGTTGAGCCCCACCGGCACGATTCCCGACATCCCGGCCGCTGCCAGCATCGCCGAAAAGAACGGGGTGTTCTCCAGCAGCACGCCGACGTGCGGCGGCCTGGCCGGGTCGAGGCGCTCCCGCAGCGTCGCCGCGATCGCGGCACCGTGCCGGACGTGATCACGCCAGCTGGTGAACGAGTCTTCGAAGTAGACGCCCCGGTCGTCGATCCCGGCCAGCGGCACCAGCAATTCGGTGACGGTGGGGTTGCTCGTCAACGTGTGGTCCCCTTTACCTGCGCCGAGCGTCACGCCAGCGTGACGCTCACGTGTGAGCGCCACGCTGGCGTGACGCTCGCAAGCGGGTGGGGGCACCTCCCGCTCGCGGGGGAGTACCCCCAGCTCGGCGGCCGGGCAGCGACCTCAGGCAGGCGTTTCCGCCAGTTCACGGCCGATCCGGCGCAGCTGCCCGGTGGCTCCGCGCAGCGCGAACTCGATCTCCTTGGCGGCCAGGAAGTAACGGTGCACCGGGTGATCGGTGTCGACGCCGACACCGCCGTGCACGTGGACGACGGTGTGCGCCACCCGGTGCCCGGCGTCCGCGGCCCAGAACGCCGCGCTGGCCACGTCGATGTCGGCGGGCAGATCCTCCGAGACGCGCCAGGCCGCCTGGGTGAGCGTCAACCGCAACCCTTTGACGTCGATGTAGCCGTCGGCCAGCCGCTGCGCCACCGCCTGGAAGCTGCCGATCGGGCGGTCGAACTGCTCACGGGTGCGCGCATATTCGGCGGTCAGCTGCAGTCCCCGCTCGAGCACCCCGAGCTGAAACGCGCTGCGGCCCAGGGTGGCCAGCGTGTCGAGCCAGGTTACGACGACCCCGTCTCCGACCCGTCGTCCGCCGTCGACCTCGACCCCGTCCAGCGTCAGGTGCCCAACGCTGCCCAAGCCGGTGGTCTCCATCGCCGCCACGGCCACGCCGGGCTGGTCCGCGGCGACCAGGAAAACGGCTGTGCCGGAATCGGTTTCGGCCGGCACCAGGAAGGCGTCGGCCACCGGGCCGTAGCCGACCTGGGTGCGCGTCCCGGTCAGGCGGTAGCCTTCACCGGCCCGGATGGCCTGCACCGGCCCCTCGCCCATGTCGCCGTCGAGCGCGACGGCCAGGATCTTTTCGCCGCGCACCGCCGGCGCGCCCCAGCCCTGCTGCAGTTCCTCGGAGCCGAACCGGGCCAGCGCCCCCGCGGCCAGGACCACCGATTCCAGATACGGCACCGCCGCCAGCTGGTGGCCCAGCGCGACCAGCACGGCCACCTGCTCGAGGACGCCGAAGCCCTCGCCGCCCAGCGATGCCGGCGCGGCGCTGGTCAAGATGTCGGCGTCGACGAGCTTGCGCCACAGCTCGCGATCGAACCGTTGATCGAGGCCGTCCAGCGCACGTTGGTGTTCCGGTGTGCACACCGCGTCCACGATCGTGTCGACCAAATTACCGAGGTCGTGCGCGGCTTCGGTTGTCGTGAAATCCATGAATTCTCGTCCTTAAGAGTGAAGCTATAAAGGGGAAGTTCAGCGGTTTGCCCGGGGCAGTCCCAGCGCGACCATCCCGATGATGTCGCGCTGCACCTCGTTGGTTCCGCCGCCGAAGGTCAGGATCAGGCAGGCCCGGTGCATCCGCTCGACCCGGCCGCGCAGCAACGCGCCCGGCGAGTCCTGGCGCACCGTCGCCGCGGTGCCCAGCACCTCCATCAAGAGGCGGTAGGCCTCGGTGGCCAACTCGGTGCCGAATACCTTCGCCGCCGACGCGTCGGCCGGCCCCAAGGAATCACCCTCCGACGAAGCCAGCTCCCAGTTGATCAGCTTGAGAACCTCGGCCTTGGCGTGCACCCGGGCCAGGTTGAGCTGCACCCACTCCGAATCGATGAGCCGGGCCCCGCCGGCGTCCTTGGTGTTCTGCGCCCATTCCCGAACCTCGCGCAGGCACATGAAGATGGGCGCCGGCGACACCAGGGCCACCCGCTCGTGGTTGAGCTGGTTGGTCACCAGCTTCCAGCCGCCGTTCTCCTCGCCGACGCGGTTGCTCACCGGCACGCGCACGTCGGTGTAGTAGGTGGCGCTGGTGTCGGGGCCGGCCATGGTGTGCACCGGCGTCCAGGAGAAGCCCTCCGCCGTCGTCGGGACGACCAGCATCGAAATGCCGCGGTGCTTCTTGGCCTCGGGATTGGTGCGCACCGCAAGCCACACGTAGTCGGCGTACTGGATCAGGCTGGTCCACATCTTCTGGCCGTTGACCACGTAGTCGTCGCCGTCGCGGACCGCCGTGGTGCGCAGGTTCGCCAGGTCCGTGCCGGCGCCCGGCTCGGAGTAGCCGATCGAGAAGTGCAGGTCTCCGGCGGCGATCTTCGGCAGGAAGAACCTCTTTTGCTCGTCGGTGCCGTAGGCCATGATCGTCGGCGCCACGCTGTTGATCGTCAGGAATGGCACCGGCGCACCGGCGATGGCCGCTTCGTCGGTGAAGATCAGCGAGTCCATCGGGGAGCGGTCCTGGCCGCCGTATTCTTTGGGCCAGTTCAGCGTCAGCCACCCGTCCTTGCCCATCTGCGCGACCGTCTCCCGGTACACGTTGCCGACGCCGTATTCGCCCTGGACCGAGCTCAGCGCCTCGCGCCGTTCCGGGGTCATAAGCGTGGTGAAGTACGACCGCAGCTCGCGACGCAGCTCCTCCTGTTCTGGGGTGTAACTGATGCGCATTCCAAGCCGTCCTTGTCGTTAAACGTCTGTCTTATGAAAAGCCACGTTCTATGCCATAGCCCGACCAACGGCTACCCGTTCGCCTTCCCGGTTGTAACACGTTCTAGTCTGGGAATCCAGCGACCGTTTCCCCTGACGCACCGGGGCCCTATGGTGGAGCTACATACCGATGGGTGAGTGCTCAGATTGAAGGCCAGGTTCAAGGAGGGTGCCGTGCGGGTGATCGTGGATCGTGACCGGTGTGAAGGTAACGCGGTGTGCTTGGGAATCGCGCCGGATATCTTCGACCTGGACGACGAGGATTACGCCGTCGTGAAGCTTGATCCGATTCCCCCGGATCAGGAGCATCTCGCCGAGCAGGCAATCGCCGAATGCCCCCGCGCGGCCCTGCTGCGTGAAGATTAGAAGCGCTTGAGACGAAACTAGAGGTATTCATAAATTGACTAGCAGCACAAACGCGACCGATCTATCCGGAAAGGTTGCGGTGGTAACCGGCGCGGCCGCGGGACTCGGACGTGCCGAAGCGCTCGGCTTGGCGCGGCTGGGCGCCACCGTCGTGGTCAACGACATCGCCGACGCACTGGATGCCTCCGACGTCATCGACGAGATCAACTCGGTTTGTTCGGACGCCGGCTCCAAAGCCGTCGCGGTGGCCGGCGACATCAGCCAACGCGCGACCGCCGACGAACTGGTCGCGTGCGCCGACGGGCTGGGCGGCCTGGACATCGTCGTGAACAACGCCGGGATCACCCGCGACCGGATGCTGTTCAACATGTCCGACGAGGAATGGGACCTGGTCATTGCCGTGCACCTGCGCGGCCATTTCCTGCTGACGCGCAACGCGGCCACGTACTGGCGCGCTAAAGCCAAAGAGGCCGGCGGATCGGTCTTTGGCCGGATCGTCAACACCGCGTCGGAGGCGGGACTGGTAGGCCCGGTGGGGCAGGCCAACTACGGCGCGGCCAAAGCCGGCATCATCGCCCTGACCCTGTCGGCCGCGCGGGCGCTGGGCCAGTACGGGGTGCGCGCCAACGCGATCTGTCCCCGGGCCCGCACCGCGATGACGGCCGACGTGTTCGGTGCGGCACCGGACATCTCGGATATAGGGGAAGGCGGCATCGACCCGCTTTCGCCCGAGCACGTGGTGAGCCTGGTCAAGTTCTTGTCTTCGCCCGCGGCGGCAGAGGTCAACGGTCAGGTGTTCATCGTTTACGGCCCTCAGGTGACCCTGGTCGCCGCGCCCACCGCGGAGCACAAATTCAGCGCCGACGGGCCGGTGTGGGAGCCCGCGCAACTCGGCAAGACGTTGCAGGAATACTTTGCTGGACGTGATCCGGAGCGGAACTTTTCCGCGGTCGGCCTGATGGAACAATAACGATATAAAGCCACTTGACGGCTGGGATTCGCCGACTAGAACTTGTGTCAGTTTGAAGCAACACAATGTCGGCGAACTGGACTAATTAACGCTTTTGATAAAGAAATGCTGTTCATTGACACGGTGAACTTCATCTGGGTTAATATGGTCCGGCTCACACCGAGCCGCTTGTGACCGAAGACCGCGCAAAGGCGACGCACAGGATTCGCCGCGAGCAGCGAAGGGGGCTACCGAGTTGATCGAACAACTTGCGGTTCCCGCTCGTGGTGTCGGCGGGTTCTTCGAGATGATGATCGACACGGGCCGGGCGGTTTTCCGGCGGCCGTTTCAATTCCGCGAGTTCCTGGATCAGACCTGGATGATCGCTCGGGTGTCGCTGATCCCGACGCTGCTGGTGTCCATCCCGTTCACGGTCCTGGTGGCGTTCACCCTCAACATCCTGCTCCGCGAGATCGGCGCCGCCGACTTGTCCGGCGCCGGAACGGCATTCGGCACGATCACCCAGCTCGGACCCGTGGTGACCGTGCTCGTCGTGGCGGGCGCCGGCGCCACCGCGATCTGCGCCGATTTGGGTGCCCGCACCATCCGGGAAGAGATCGACGCGATGCGGGTACTCGGCATCGACCCGATCCACCGGCTCGTCGTGCCTAGGGTTTTGGCCTCCACGGTGGTCGCGCTGCTGCTCAATGGCTTGGTGTGCGCCATCGGTTTGTCCGGCGGCTACGTGTTCTCCGTCTTCCTCCAGGGCGTCAACCCGGGTGCGTTCATCAACGGGTTGACCGTGCTCACCGGGCTGCGCGAGTTGGTGCTCGCGGAAGTCAAGGCGCTGCTGTTCGGCGTCATGGCCGGGCTGGTCGGGTGCTACCGCGGCCTGACCGTCAAGGGCGGGCCCAAGGGCGTGGGTAACGCGGTCAACGAGACCGTGGTCTACGCGTTCATTTGCCTTTTCGTGATCAACGTGGTGATGACCGCCATCGGCGTGCGGATCTCGGCCAAGTGATGGGGCGGGTGAGTACGCGATGAGCTACGACGCGACTCTCCGGTTCCGCCGCGTCATGTCGCGGCTGCAGGGGCCTATCGACGACTTCGGCGAGCAGGCCTTGTTCTACGGCCAAACCGTGCGTTACGTCCCCAGCGCGCTCACCCGCTACCGGAAGGAAACCATCCGGCTCATTGCCGAAATGACGCTGGGCGCAGGGGCGCTCATCATGATCGGCGGCACGGTCGGCGTCGCGGCTTTCCTGACGCTGGCCTCCGGTGGGGTCATCGCCGTGCAGGGCTACTCGTCGCTGGGCAACATCGGCATCGAGGCGCTGACCGGCTTCCTGTCGGCGTTCCTGAACGTCCGCATTGTCGCGCCGGTAATCGCGGGCATCGCGTTGGCGGCCACCATCGGCGCCGGCGCCACCGCTCAACTCGGCGCCATGCGGGTGGCGGAGGAGATCGACGCCGTCGAATCCATGGCGGTGCACTCCGTGTCCTACCTGGTGTCAACCAGGTTGATTGCCGGCCTCATCGCGATCATTCCGCTGTACTCGCTGTCGGTGCTCGCCGCATTCTTCGCCGCGCGGTTCACGACCGTATTCATCAACGGGCAATCGGCGGGCCTGTACGACCACTACTTCAACACCTTCCTCATCCCGACCGACCTGTTGTGGTCGTTCCTACAGGCCATCGTGATGTCGATCGCGGTGATGCTCGTCCATACCTATTACGGCTACAACGCATCCGGCGGCCCGGTCGGCGTCGGCATCGCGGTCGGCCAGGCCGTGCGGACCTCGCTGGTCGTGGTGGTTGTCATTACCCTGTTCATCTCGCTGGCCGTGTACGGCGCGTCCGGTAACTTCAATCTTTCTGGCTAAGGGGACCTTCAACAAACATGGCAGAGGGCGTATCGCAACGATCAACTGTCCGGCTGGCGGCGGCGCTGCTGGCCGGTTTGTTGGTGGCTTTCGTCGTCCTCACATACCTTTCCTACACAGCGGCTTTCGCCTCGATCGACACCGTCACCGTGTCCGCGCCGCGGGCCGGCCTGGTAATGGAAAAGGACGCCAAGGTCAAATACCGCGGCATCCAGATCGGCAAGGTCACCGACATCGCCTATGCCGGTGACCAGGCGCGGCTGACGCTGGCCATCAACAGCGACCAGATGCACTTCGTCCCGTCCAACGCGACGGTCCGCATCGGGGGTAACACCATCTTCGGCGCCAAGTCGGTGGAATTCCTTCCGCCCAAGGCACCTTCGCCGACGTCGCTGCGTCCGGACGCGCACGTGCAGGCGTCGGCGGTGCAGCTGGAAGTCAACACCTTGTTCCAGTCGCTCATCAACCTGCTGCACAAGATCGACCCGGTCGAATTGAATGGGACCCTGAGCGCGCTGGCCGAAGGCCTGCGTGGTCACGGCGACGACTTCGGTTCGCTGCTGTCGGGACTGAATACCCTGACGCGGCAAGCGAACCCGAAGCTGCCCGCCCTCCAGGAGGACTTCCGTAAGACCGCGGCGGTCACCGACGTGTACGCCGCCGCCGCCCCCGATCTGAACACCGTGTTCGACAACCTGCCGACGATCAACAAGACGGTGGTAGACCAACAGAACAACCTCAACGACACGCTGCTGGCCACGATCGGCCTGTCCAACAACGCCTATGAGGCGGTGGAGCCGGGCGCACAGGACTTCATCGACGCCATCAACAGGATGCGGGCCCCGGTCAAGGTGGCCGCGGACTACTCGCCGGAATTCGGCTGCCTGTTCGCGGGCATCGATCGAGGCATCAAGGAGTTCGCCCCGTTGCTCGGTGTCCGCAAGGCGGGCCTGTTCACGTCGTCGAGCTTCATCTTGGGTTCTCCGTCGTATACGTATCCGGAAAGCCTGCCGATCGTCAACGCCTCGGGCGGCCCGAACTGCCGGGGATTGCCCGACATGCCGGCCAAGCAGCACGGCGGCTCCTGGTACCGGGCGCCGTTCCTCGTCACCGATAACGCCAACATCCCCTACGAGCCGTTCACCGAAGTGCAGTTTGACGCACCCTCGACGCTGCAGTTCTTGTTCCACGGCGCGTTCGCGGAACGGGACGACTTCTGATGGCGGCTTCGGGCATCCCTTCGCACCGGTCGATGGTGATCAAGGTCAGCGCCTTCGCGGTGGCCATGCTGATCGTGGCCGCGGGGCTGGTGGTGGTCTTCGGCGACTTCCGGTTCGGTCCCGAAAGCACTTACCACGCAACATTTATCGACGCGTCACGGTTGAAGGCCGGCCAGAAGGTCCGCATCGCGGGGGTACCGGTGGGTTCGGTGTCGGGCGTGCAGCTCAACCCGGACAACACCGTTGACGTGAAGTTCGGAGTCGACCGCCGCTACACGCTGTACACGTCCACCCGCGCGGTGATCCGGTACGAAAACCTGGTCGGCGACCGGTATCTGGAGATCACGTCGGGTCCGGGCGAGCTGCGGAAGCTGCCGTCGGGCGGGACAATCAACTCCCAACACACCCAGCCCGCGCTGGATCTCGATGCCCTGCTGGGCGGACTACGGCCGGTGGTCAAGGGCCTGGACGCCGACAAGGTCAACACGATCAGCAGCGCCGTCATCCAGTTGTTGCAGGGCCAGGGTGGGGCGTTGTCGAACGTGCTGGCCGACACCAGCGCGTTCTCGTCGGCGCTGGGTCAACGCGACCAGCTCATCGGTGACGCGATCACCAACCTCAATACGGTGCTGGGAACCATCGACCAACGGAGCGCGCAATTCTCGACCAGCGTTGACCAGCTGCAGCAATTGATCACCGGGCTGGCCAAGAACAAGGACGCGATCGCGGGCGCCATACCCCCGTTGGCGTCGACGACGACCGATTTGACGGAGCTGCTGAAGAATTCGCGGCGGCCGCTGCAGGGCATTTTGGAGAACACCCGGCCGTTGGCCACCGAGATGGACACCCGCAAGGCCGAGATCAACAACGACGTCGAGCAACTGGGCGAGGACTACCTGCGCCTGGCCGCGCTCGGCGCCTACGGGTCGTTCTTCAACATCTATTTCTGCTCGGTAACGATCAAGATCAACGGACCGGTCGGCGGTGACATTCTGATACCGATGGGTGGCCAGTTGGATCCCAGCCAGGGGAGGTGCGCTTTTGCCAAGTAATGCGAGGCGTGAACGCGACCCGCTCCGCACCGGCATCTTCGGCCTGGTGTTGGTGGTCTGCGTCGTGTTGCTTGCGTTCGGCTACGCCGGGTTGCCGTTCTGGCCGCAGGGGAAAACGTACGACGCGTACTTCGCCGACGCCGGCGGCATCACGCCCGGCAACCCGGTTTACGTGTCGGGATTCAAGGTCGGCAAGGTGCAGTCGGTCGGTCTGGCCGGGGACAGCGCCAAGGTGACCTTCACCGTGGATCGGCACGTCGCCGTCGGTGACCAGTCACTGGCCGCGATCCGCACCGACACCATCCTCGGCGAGCGCTCCATTTCGGTGAGCCCGGCGGGCGGCGGTAAGGCGACCGTCATTCCGCTCAGCCGGACGACCACGCCGTACACGCTCGCGGGCGCGCTCGAGGACCTGGGTCAAAACGCGAACAACCTCAACAAGCCGCAGTTCGAGCAGGCCTTGAACGTTCTCAGCGACACGCTGCGCGACGCCAACCCGGAGCTCCGCGGCGCGCTGGACGGGGTGACATCGCTGTCGCGCACGCTGAACCGCCGTGACGAGGCGCTGCAAGGCCTGCTGGCGCACGCGAAGTCGGTGACGGCGGTGCTGTCGCAGCGCGCCGACCAGGTCAACAAGCTGGTCGACGACGGTAACCAGTTGTTCGCCGCGCTCGACGAGCGGCGTGCCGCGCTGGGCCAGCTCATCTCGGGGATTAACGGTGTCTCGGCGCAGATTTCCGGGTTCGTCGCCGACAACCGCAAGGAGTTCGGCCCGGCGTTGAGCAAGCTGAACCTGGTGTTGGACAACCTCAACGAGCGTCGCGACTACATCACCGAGGCACTCAAGCGGCTGCCCCCATACGCGACCACGCTCGGTGAGGTGGTGGGCTCCGGACCGGGATTCAACGTCAATGTCTACAGCGTGCTGCCGGCGCCGATGATCGCGATGGTGTTCGACTTCTTCTACCAGCCCGGTAAGCTGCCGGCCAGCCTCGCCGACTACCTGCGCGGGTTAATTCAGGAACGCTGGGTCATCAGGCCGAAGTCACCATGATGAAGCGAATTACCGGCAGCCGAGGGCTGCGTTACGCCACCGTCATCGCGCTGGTCGCGCTGCTGGTGGGGGGAGTGTATGTGCTCTCGTCGCAGGCGAGCAACCGAACCGTCGTCGGCTATTTCACGTCCGCGGTCGGCCTCTATCCCGGAGATCAGGTCCGCATTCTCGGTGTGCCCGTCGGCAGGATCGACGCGATCGAACCGCGGCCGTCCGACGTCAAGATCACCATGTCCGTGTCGAGGGACGTGAAGATCCCCAAGGACGCCAAGGCCGTCATCATGTCGCCGAACCTGGTGTCGGCTCGGTTCGTTCAGCTCACCCCGGCATACACCGGCGGGGCGGTGCTGCCCGAGGGCGCCAGCATCGACCTGGCCCGCACCGCGGTCCCGGTGGAATGGGACGAGGTGAAGGAGGCGCTGACCCAG
This sequence comes from Mycobacterium malmoense, assembly GCF_019645855.1. Taxonomy (NCBI): domain Bacteria; kingdom Bacillati; phylum Actinomycetota; class Actinomycetes; order Mycobacteriales; family Mycobacteriaceae; genus Mycobacterium; species Mycobacterium malmoense. Next base: position 4,830,972 of record NZ_CP080999.1, on the reverse strand, counting down.
CTGGCCGTCCAGCTGAGCCCGGCGGCGGGGCAAATGCAGGGTCCGTTGGGCGCGGCGATCAACCAGGCCGCGGAAACGCTCGACGGCAAGGGCGAGTCCTTCCACCACGCGCTGCGTGAACTTTCGCAAGTTGCTGGGCGGCTGGGAGATTCACGCGGCGACATCTTCGGCACAGTCAAGAACCTGCAGGTGCTGGTCAACGCGCTGTCGGCGAGTAACGAACAGATCGTGCAGTTCGCCGGGAATGTCGCGTCGGTGTCGCAGGTGCTCGCCGACAGCTCGCGCCACCTGGACACCACCCTGGGCACGCTCAACAAGGCGCTCTCGGATATCCGCGGATTCCTGCACGAGAACAACTCGACGCTGGTCGGTACCGTCAACAAGCTCAACGACTTAGCCCAGACGTTGAGCGACCAGAGCGAGAACATCGAGCAGGTGCTGCACGTGGCCGGCCCCGGTATCGCCAACTTCTACAACATCTACGACCCCGCGCAGGGCACCCTGAATGGGTTGTTGTCCATACCCAACTTCGCCAACCCCGTGCAATTCATCTGCGGTGGCTCCTTCGACGCCACCGCCGGACCAAAAGCCCCCGACTACTACAAGCGCGCCGAGCTGTGCCGCGAACGGCTGGGCCCGGTGCTGCGCCGGCTCACGGTGAACTACCCGCCAATCATGTTCCACCCGCTCAACACGATCACCGCATACAAGGGCCAGATCATCTATGACACCCCGGCCACCCAGGCCAAGGCGCGGACACCGGTTCCGGAGCTGACCTGGATACCGGCCAAAGGTGTCACGCCGCCCGCCGACGAGAACCCGACCGACCTGCAGGCCCTGCTTGTACCGACCGCCCCGCAGAACGGCCCCGCTCCAGGCCCGGCGCCCGCCGTGCCGGCTCCGGCGGCGGCCGGTCCCCCCGGGTATGGGCCATTGCCGGGCCCACCGCCGGCCGCTCAGTTGCCGGCCGAACAGGGGGCTGGCGGATGAACCGAATCTGGTTGCGCGGTGGCGTGTTAGCGGCGGGCAGCGCGCTGTTGGCCGGTTGTCAATTCGGCGGGTTGAACTCCCTGGCGATGCCCGGCACCGCCGGTCACGGCAGCGGCGCCTACACGGTCACCGTCGAAATGCCCGACGTGGCGACGCTGCCGCAGAACTCGCCGGTCATGGTCGACGACGTCACCGTCGGCAGTGTCTCCGGCATTCAAGCCGAGCAGCGCCCCGACGGATCCTTTTATGCCGCAGTGAAGTTGGCGCTGGACAAGAACGTGGTGCTGCCGGCCAACGCGACGGCAACGGTTGCCCAGACCTCGCTGCTGGGTTCGCTGCACGTCGACCTGGCCGCGCCGAAGGGCAAGCCGGCGACCGGCAGGCTGACCAACGGCGCGAAAATCGCGGAGTCCAGCACCGGCCGCTATCCCACCACCGAAGAGGTGCTCTCGGCCCTCGGCGTGGTGGTCAACAAGGGCAATCTCGGTGCGCTGGAAGACATCACAAACGAGACCTACCAGGCCATGGCGGGCCGGCAGAGCCAGTTTGTCGACTTGATTCCCCGGCTCGCGGAGTTGACGGCGGGACTCAACCGGCAGGTCAACGACATCATCGATGCCGTCGACGGATTGAACCGATTCTCCGCGAACCTGGCTCACGACAAGGACAACCTGGGCCGGGCGCTGGACACCCTGCCTGAGGCGATTCGCGTACTCAACAAGAACCGGGAGCACATTGTCGTCGCGTTCGCTTCGCTGAAGAAGCTGGCCACAGTGACGTCGCACGTGCTCTCGAAAACCAAGGTGGACTTTGGCGAAGACCTCAAAGGCCTGTATTCGGTGGCGAAGTCCCTCAACGACAACCGGAAGAACTTCGTCACCTCGCTGCAGATATTGCTGACGTTCCCGTTCCCCAACTTCGGCATCAAACAAGCCGTGCGTGGCGACTACCTCAACGTGTTCACCACGTTCGACCTCACCTTGCGCAGGTTGGGTGAGACGTTCTTCACTACGTCGTATGCGCTCGACCCGAACATGATGCACATGGATGAGATCCTCAACCCGCCCGATTTCTTGACCGGCGAACTGGCCAACCTGTCCGGCCAGGCCGCCGACCCGTTCAAGATTCCGCCCGGCACGGCATCGGGAGAGTAGGGGCGGACATGCTAGACAGACTGACCAAGCTTCAGCTCGGCATCTTCGGAGTGATCACGGTCATCACTCTTGTGGTGATGGCGATCTTCTACCTCCGCCTGCCCGCAACGTTCGGCATCGGTACCTACGGCGTGAGCGCCGACTTCGTTGCGGGCGGCGGCCTGTACAAGAACGCGAACGTCACCTACCGGGGTGTCGCGGTCGGCCGGGTGGAGTCGGTGGGGCTGAACCCCAATGGCGTCACCGCCGAAATGCGGCTTAACAGCGGCACTCCCATTCCGTCGAACGTCACCGCCACCGTGAAGAGCGTGTCGGCCGTCGGTGAGCAATACGTCGACCTGGTGCCACCGGCCCAGCCGGCAACGACCAAGTTGCGCAACGGATTTCGGATCGACCGGCAGAACACCCGGATCGGCCAGGACGTTGCCAACCTGTTGAAGCAGGCGGAGACGCTGGTCAACAGCCTCGGCGACACCCGGTTGCGCGAGCTGCTGCACGAGACGTTCATCGCGGCCAACGGCTCGGGTCCCGAGCTGGCCCGCATGATCGAATCCGCCCGGCTGCTGGTGGACGAGGCCAACGCCAACTATCCGCAAGTTTCGCAGTTGATCGATCAGGCGGGTCCGTTCCTGCAGGCCCAGATTCGCGCCGGCGCCGACATCAAGTCGCTGTCTGACGGGCTGGCGCGTTTCACCTCCGAGGTCCATCGGTCCGACCCGCAGCTTCGGTCGACATTGGCCAACGCCCCGGACGCGGCCGACGAGGCCAGCACCGCGTTTTCCGGCATCCGCCCCTCGTTCCCGGCGTTGGCGGCCAGCCTGGCGAACCTGGGCCGGGTGGGCGTCATCTACCACAAGTCGATCGAGCAGCTGCTGGTGGTCTTGCCGGCCTTGTTCGCCGCGATCGTCACTGCCGCCGGCGGCGTGCCGGCAGATGAGGGCGCCAAGCTGGACTTCAAGATCGACCTGAACGACCCGCCGCCGTGCGCCGTGGGTTTCCTGCCGCCGCCGTTGATGCGCACCCCCGCCGACGAGACGCTGCGCGAGCTCCCGAAGGACATGTACTGCAAGACCGCGCAGAACGATCCATCCACCGTTCGCGGCGCCCGCAACTATCCGTGCCAGGAGTTCCCCGGCAAACGGGCGCCGACGGTTCAGCTGTGTCGTGACCCGAAGGGCTATGTGCCCGTTGGCCGCAACCCTTGGCGCGGGCCGCCGGTCCCGTACGACACGCCGGTAACGAACGGGCTGAACATCTTGCCGCCCAACAAGTTCCCGTACATTCCACCGGGCACCGACCCCGACCCGGGCACGCCCATCGTCGGGCCGCCCCCGCCCGGTGTGGTGCCGGGGCCCGGACCTGCACCGAATCAGCCGGCGTACGATCCGCCGCCGCCCAACGACAGCGGGCCGCCGCCGGGCAACCCGTCGTGGAATCCGCCGGGGGTCCCGCCGGCTCCGCCCCAGCTGCCGTATCCGAAGTGGCTGCCGCCACCACCGCCGCCGGTGGGGGTCAATCCTCCGCCGTCGGGCCCGGGACCGGAGAAGTCGTGGGGACCGCCGCCTGGTCCGCAACCGCAGGCCAGCGGACCGGCCTACACTGTCTACGACCAAAAAACCGGGGCGTTTGCGGATCCGGCGGGTGGCACCGGTGTTTTCGCGCCCGGCGCCAGCGGTGCGTCCAGTGCCGAGAATTGGGTGGACCTGATGCGTGATCCGAGGCCGATGTAGTGGTACCTGAAGTCACCGGGGAGCAAACCACGACACGACGTGTTCGCCGGCGGGCGTCGCGCGCGGCGGGTCCGGCGAAAAGTGAGTTGGAACAGGCCGCCACGGTTCGGGTCGACGTTTCGGGCGAGCCGACGCCGCCGGCGAAAACCGGCCAGTCCTTCAAGGCCGTCAAGCCGCCGCCGCGGCGGCCCGCCCACCGGGCCCTGGTCGGGTGGATCTCAATTGCCGCCGCGCTGTTGGCGATTGGCGCGCTGGCCGGCTGCCTGTACGTTCTGCTCACCCAGCAGCGGTACGCCGACGCGCAGCGGGTGCGCGACCAGCGCTTCGTCGACACCGCCACGCAGGTGGTGGTCAACATGTTCAGCTACAAGCAGGACAACATCGACGACAGCGTCAACCGGTTCTACAACGCGACCAGCGGCCCGCTGCGCGGAATGCTCGGCGCCAACAACAACGTCGAGAATCTCAAGGCGCTGTTCCGCTCCACCAACGCGACGTCGGAAGCCGTTGTCAACGGCGCCGCCTTCGAGGGCTTCGATTCGGTCACCGACAACGCCTCGGTGCTGGTGTCGGTGCGGGTCACGGTGGCCGACATCGACGGCGTCAACAAGCCGTCCATGCCGTATAGGCTGCGGGTCATCGTGCACGAGGACGAAGCCGGGCACATGACCGGTTACGACCTGAAATATCCGGACGGGGGTAATTGATGCGGTGGTGGCGGTGGCTGATCGCCGTCGCGGGCTGTCTGTTGGCGGCGGGCATCATCGGGTTGTCCGCGGCCGCCGGCTGGTTCTATTGGGACCGCGTGCAGAGCCGTGCCGAGCAGTCGGCGCGGGCCGTGCTACCGCAACTGGCCACCAAGGAGATACCCGCGGTCTTCGCCTACGACTACCAGACCGTCGAACGTAGCCTCGCCGAGGCATATCCGTTGCTGACGCCGGATTATCGCCAGGAGTTCCAGAAGAGCGCCAACGCACAGATCATCCCGGAGGCCAAGAAGCGCGAGGTGGTCGTGCAGGCAAACGTCGTCGGCGCCGGGGTCATGACCGCCAAGCGGGATTCGGCGTCGGTGATGGTTTACATGAACCGCACCGTGACCGACAAGTCACGGCAGCCGCTCTACGATGGCAGCCGGTTGCGGGTGGACTTCAAGAAGATCGGCCACAAGTGGCTGATCGCCTACATCACGCCGATCTAGGCCCCTTAGTAGCAAATCGCAATGTCGTTGCATTGCATCGGATAACGCTGGACCGGGCTGGGCGGGGGCCCAACGAGCGCCAGCGAGAACGGTTGCTTGCTCATCGACGGTTGCAGGCCGCAGACGGCGCCGTGCAGAGTGGTATGTGTGCCGTTGAGCGTCTCGTTGTCGAACGCGTAGGTCTCGGTGGATTCGGCGGTGCCACCGCCCGGGCACGAAACACCGTCGGCCACATTCACCTTGAAGGTCCACAGGCCGCTCACGAGCCGGGCGTTGCCGTTGTAGTTCTGCAGCTTGTCTTCGCGGCTGATCCGCTCGGACGTCGCGCTCACCACGTTCAAAGAACAGAAGTCCGCCATGATGGTCGGGTTGGAATAGTCCTTGTAGTAACGGCTTCCGTTTACTTGATCGCACAGCACCGCGATCGTCCACGTCACCCCGGACACGCCCGCCTGGTTGAAGGTATAGGTGCCGTCCGCCGGCGGTGCGACCGCACTCGCCGGGCTGCCGGACTCCAGCGCCAGGCCCGCTGCGACGGCCGAGAAGATGCCGGCGCCGGCGGCCAACCCGCGACGAAGATTCACGTTTGTTTCTCCCTTCACGCTGCATTGAGTATCACAGTGTTTCGGTGCCAGCACCATGGGTTTGCCGCTGCTAAATGACGCTTAACTGGCCCTAAGCGGTACTGTGCGGATGCGACTCGGCGAGGGCGTCGAGGAACGACCGTGCCCAGCGGTCCACGTCGTGCGCGAGCACCTGGCGGCGCAGCGACCGCATCCGCCGCCGTCCCTCCTCGACCGTCTGGTTGAGCGCCGCTTCGATCGCGTCCTTGACCCCTTCGAGGTCGTGCGGGTTGACCAGATAGGCCTGCCGGAGTTCGGCGGCGGCGCCGGTGAATTCGGACAGGACGAGCGCACCGCCGAGATCGCTGCGGCAGGCGACGTACTCCTTGGCCACCAGGTTCATCCCGTCGCGCAGCGGGGTGACCAGCATGACGTCACTGGCCACGAAGAACGCGATGAGTTCGTCGCGGGGAACCGGACGGTGCAAGTAGTGCACCACCGGGTGACCGACCTCGGCGTATTCGCCGTTGATGTGGCCGACCTGCCGCTCGATGTCGTTGCGCAGGATCTGATAGCTCTCTACGCGTTCGCGGCTCGGTGTCGCCAGCTGGACCAGCACGGTGTCGTCGCGTTTCGCGCGACCCTCGGCCAGCAGCTCGGAGAAGGCCTTCAGCCGAACGTCGATGCCCTTGGTGTAGTCGAGCCGGTCGACGCCGAGCAGGATCTTGCGGGGGTTGCCCAGCTCGGCCCGGATCTCCCGGGCGCGGCGGCGGACGTCGCGGTGGCGGGCCGCGTGGTCGAGCGCGCTGGAGTCGATGGAGATGGGAAAGGCGCCCACCCGCACGTTGCGGGACTCGAGCTCGACCTCACCGAACCGCGAGCGCACCCCGACCGCTCCCCGGGACGTGTTGACGCCGAGGAGCTGCCGAGACAGGAACAGGAAGTTCTGCGCGCCGCCGACCAGGTGGAAACCCACCAGATCGGCGCCGAGCAACCCCTCGATGATCTCGGTGCGCCACGGCAGCTGCATGAACAGCTCCACCGGCGGGAACGGGATATGCAGGAAAAAACCGATGGTCAGGTCAGGCCTCAGCGTGCGCAGCATCTTCGGCACCAGCTGCAGCTGGTAGTCCTGCACCCATACCGTCGCGTCCCGGGCGGCCGCACTCGAGGTGGCCTCGGCGAAGCGGCGGTTGACGTCGACGTAACGTTCCCACCATTCACGGTGGTAGATCGGTTTGACGATGACGTCGTGGTACAGCGGCCACAGCGTGGCGTTGGAGAACCCCTCGTAGTACTGGGCGACGTCGTCGGCACTCAGCCGTACCGGATGAAGCTGCAGGTCATCCTGGAGGATGGGCTCGTAATCCAGCTCCACCCCGTCGTCGCCGGCCTCGTCGTCGATAAGGCCCGGCCAGCCGACCCATGCCCCGCGCCGGCGGCGCAACAACGGCTCCAAGGCCGTGACCAACCCTCCGGGGCTGCGTTTCCAGGCCGTGGTGCCGTCCGGAAGCCGCTCCAAGTCGACCGGCAGCCGGTTGGCGACCACCACGAAGTCGGAGTTCCCGAAGCCCTCAGACTTTGACGTCTTCGTCGAAGACTGGCCTCCCCTGGGAGCCATTTAGGTGTCGAGTTTTGCCGGTCCAATGCCGAGCATGGATAAGAAGATGCGGCACTCGTCGGCGTCGTTCGCGTACGCGGCGACGACCCGCCTGGCCTGGCTTGCGGTGCTGTCGGCCAGCGGCTCCACATCGCCGATTTCGCCAGGATCAGATTTTGTAGCCATGACACAACTGTAGGCGACGCCTCCGTTCGCCCGCAGCCGTCTCCGACCGGGCTGGCAAATACTGGTCGACGATCGCCGCGCGCTACCCACCGGGAACCCGGTTACACACTGGCCGTAATGTGTAAACAGCGCGGATCTGACGACGAACGAGGTGGGCGGAATGACACTCTCCGACCAGGCTGGCACCCAAGCCGGTTTCGAGGCGGCCAATGTCGGCGCCGATGAGCTGGTGACCTATGAAACTCTCGACGACGGCCGCATCGCCAGGATCTGGCTCAACCGGCCCGGCGCCCACAACGCGCAAAACCGCGGCCTGCTGGTGCAGCTCGACGAGGCGTTCCTGCGCGCCGAGGCCGACGACACCGTTCGCGTGGTCATCCTGGCGGCACGCGGCAAGAATTTCTCCGCCGGTCACGACTTGGGCTCCGAATTGGCGTTGCTGGAACGCCAGCCCGGACCGCAGCAGCATCCGAGTTTTCGTGCAAACGGCGCCACCCGCGATCCGATTGCGGAGAAGACCTACCTGCAGGAGTGGCATTACTTCTTCCAAAACACCTGCCGCTGGCGCGATTTGCGCAAAATTACCATCGCCCAGGTGCAGGGCAACGCAATCTCGGCGGGCCTGATGCTGATCTGGGCGTGCGACCTGATCGTCGCCGCCGACAATGCCAAGTTCAGCGACGTGGTCGGTGTGCGCATGGGAATGCCGGGCGTCGAATACTATGCCCACCCTTGGGAATTCGGTCCGCGTAAGGCCAAAGAGCTGCTGTTGACCGGTGATGCGCTGGACGCCGAGGAGGCCTATCGGCTTGGCATGGTGTCCAAGGTTTTTCCGGTCGACGAGCTGGCCGACAAGACGCTGGAATTCGCGAGGCGCATCGCCGAGCGGCCCACGATGGCGGCCCTGTTGATCAAGGACTCGGTCAATGCCGCCTCCGACGCAATGGGATTCACCGAGGCACTGCGGCATGCCTTCCACATTCACGAGCTGGGGCATGCACACTGGGCGGCCCACAACGAGAACAGATATCCGATCGGCCTGCCGCCCGACGTCGAGGACTGGCGCAACGCCAAGCCGACGAAGCTGGCTCGCCGCGATACGCCCTAATATCTGCTGTGCTGCCGTCCCCGCAGGATGTGACGGCTGGCCTATGCTAGAACCCGTTTCAGTTTCGGCGTGAGGGGCTCGGGGTGCAGCTTTCTTTCGAAAACCGGACGTACCTGGTCACCGGTGGCGGCAGCGGAATCGGCAAGGGGGTGGCCGCCGGGCTGGTCGCGGCCGGCGCCTGCGTCATGATCGTCGGCCGCAATGCCGACCGGCTGGCGGCCGCTGTCAAAGACATCGAAGTGCTCGACGACGACGGCTCGATTGTGTACGAGCCCGCCGACATCACCAACGAGGAGGAGGCCGCCCGTGCGGTGGACGCCGCGACGGCGTGGCACGGCCGGCTTTACGGCGTGGTGCACTGCGCGGGCGGGTCGCAGACGATCGGTCCGATCACCCAGATCGACTCGGAGGCCTGGCGCCGCACGGTCGACCTCAACGTCAACGGCACCATGTACGTGCTCAAGCACGCCGCACGCGAATTGGTGCGCGGCGGCGGTGGCTCGTTCGTCGGAATCTCGTCGATCGCGGCCAGCAACACCCACCGCTGGTTCGGCGCTTACGGGGTCACCAAGTCGGCCGTCGACCACTTGATGATGCTGGCCGCCGACGAGCTCGGCCCATCGTGGGTGCGGGTCAATAGCATCCGCCCGGGCCTGATCCGCACGGATCTGGTTGCGCCCATTATGGAATCGCCGGAGCTGAGCGCGGACTACCGCCATTGCACGCCGCTGCCGCGGCCGGGTGAGGTGGAGGACGTCGCCAACCTGGCCATGTTTTTGCTCAGCGATGCGGCCAGCTGGATCACCGGACAGTGCATCAACGTCGACGGCGGCCACCTATTGCGGCGCGGCCCCGACTTCTCCGCGATGCTCGAGCCCGCGTTCGGAGCCGACGGGCTACGCGGAGTGGTCTAAGAGACCAGGAGCGGCAGATGACGCGACTCGAGGGCAAGCGGATCCTGGTGACGGGCGCCGCGTCGGGGATCGGCCAGGCCACCGCGCTGCGGTTGCTGGACGAGGGTGCCACCGTGGTGGCCTCCGACGTCGCGGCCGATGGCCTGGCCGTCACGGCAGCCCGGGCGGACCGGGCGGCAACCGCCGACCGCCTCACCACCATGTCGATGGACGTCGGTGACGAGGATTCGGTGATCGACGGCGTGCGTCGGGCCGCCGAAACACTCGGCGGACTGGATTCGCTGGTCAACGCCGCCGGCATCTTGCGCGCCTCGCACACGCACGAGACCAGCCTCGAACTGTGGAACCAGATCGTCGGCGTCAACCTGACCGGAACCTTTCTGGTGGTTCGGGAGGCGCTTCCGGCGCTACTGGCCAATTCGCGCAGCGCGATCGTCAACTTCAGCTCCACGTCGGCCTCCTTCGCCCATCCCTATATGGCGGCCTACGCGGCGAGCAAGGGCGGAATCCAGGCCTTCACCCATTCTCTGGCCCTCGAATATGCGCGCCAGGGCCTGCGCGCGGCGTGCGTGGCACCCGGCAGCATCAAGTCCGGAATCACCGATGCCACAGGCGGATACATCCCGAAAGACGCCGACTGGTCGTTGTTCCCCAGGCTCATGCCGATCCTGCCCACGACCGTCGAATCCAGCGGAGCCGGGATGGCCGAACCCAGCGCGATCGCCGGTGTCATCGCCATGCTGGTGTCCGAGGACGGCGCCTGGATCACCGGCACCGAAATCCGCATCGACGGCGGCACCCACGCCTGAGTCGACTCGGTGTGCTTACGGGTAATGGGTCCGGTTTGAATCAATCAATTTGAGCGGCGATGGCGATCTCCAAGGGCCGCTCGGGCGTGAGCCTTGGGGCCCATCATTCACATTCAAAAGGATCGCTTCGTGCTCATTGCCTGGTCGTCACACTCTCTGTCGAGTGGATAAAAGCCAGTTCAGGGAGCATGTACCTCGACACCTTCATCGCGCCTGTGCGAAAATCACACACATGGACCACGCAACGCTTGGACGTCGGGTTGCCCAGGCGCGTGAGGAAGCGGGCATCTCTCAAGGAAAGTTGGGGGAACTCGTGGGCCTCGACCGCACGGCCATCAATCGTGCCGAAAGCGGTGACCGCAAGCTCACCATGACCGAGATGGTCGCGATTGCCGAAGCCTTGGAGCGTCCACTTGGATTCTTCGTCAACGATCCGCTTCCAGCCGTCGTCAATCGAAGAAGGGACCTCGTTAACGCACCCGACGATGCACGTCACGATACGACCCAGGCGCTTGATGCCGAAATCGAGTTGTTCGCATCCGATGCCCTCATGCTTTTAGAGATGGATCTCCTCGCACCGGTGAAACGCGACCAGGACGCTAGGACACCGCAAAACCACGACGAGGCCGAACATTTGGCTGCCGCAGCCCGTCGCCGTCTAGGTTCAGCGGACGAGCCAATACTCGATCTTGGGGAGGCTTGCGAGCAGCTCGGGCTGTATACCTACGCCGCCCCCTTAGGAGTCAATGGCCCAGACGGTGGATGCGTCGAGGTCACTAGTGACGTGGAAAGCATCGCTGTTGCCGTGATCAACGGCGACATGGAATCAGGTCGCCGTCGAATGACGCTTGCTCACGAATTGGGCCACTGGCTTTGTGGTGACGCCTACGACGCGATGGCCGGGGTGGAGTGCGAGAAGATGCTTTTCTCGTTCGCCATTCACTTCCTCGCCCCGCGCTCCGGCGTGACGAGCGTGTGGCACAACCACCGCGATTGGAATAACCGTGACCGAGCGCTTGCGGTGGCCGCGACGTACCACCTGAGCTGGTCAGCGGCGGTGAACCAACTGCGTAATCTTGGCTTGATCGACTGGAGAGATGCCGAGAAGCTACTCCATCAAGAGCCGCGAACAGGCGACTATGTTCACCTCAAGCTAACTTGGGCAAGAGAACCCGAGAGCCCCTACCTTTCCCCCAGCTTCGCTGCGGCATGCATCGAGGGCTATACCTCGGGTCGACTAACGGCGGCCCGGACCGTTGAACTGCTGCGCGGCACGATGACGCGGGATGACCTCCCAGAGCGACCACCCAAAACGTTGGACGATTTGCGAAGGTCATTCGCGGGCCACGGTGACTGAGGCGGCTCGGTGGGTGATGGACACCAGCACGTATACCCACATGTGTCGTGCCGGGCACGCATCCATAATTCAGGACCTCGCTCCCCATGGAGTGGTTCTCATTCCCGCAGAGGTAAATACCGAAATCGAAAAGGGCAGAGAAAGGCACCCGGGCATTCCGGGCATTTCCATGGTCAACTGGGCGGCACACACCCTTATGACCGACGAAGAGGAATCGACCGCGATGCGGGTCAAGGCTGCCCTGGGTGGTGGACGGTTCCAACACTTAGGTGAGTCAGCGGTTATCGCGTGCGCCCACCACCGCAATCTGATTGCCGTCCTGGACGATCGCGCGGCTGTCGCCCAGGCAGATCGGCTGAAAGTCACGTCCATCGACACGATGTGGATCGTGGCAGAGGCCTACAAGTCACTGTTCAAGCGGGACCGGACTCAGACTGTGGCGCTTGTCGACGCGCTGCTAGAGACAGGCATGTACCTCCCCTTCCAAGATGGCGATTCCTTCTTCGCTTGGGCTTGGGAGGAGGGCATATTGCCGTAGTCCGACGGCAACAACCTCACTCTGGGCTTCATGTCACGGCAATGTCTTTCAAACTGGCGCACTATCCGCTTAGGCGCCTAGTTAACGCACGGCACGCCGCCGCCGTCGATCGGTTTCCCTTGATCGGGCGACGGATAGGTGGTGGTGGCGCCGTACCCATACGGACTGGACTTGGTGGTCGTCGTTGTGGTGGTGGTCGTCGTTTCGTCCGTCGTGGTCTCGTCGGGCGCCGGCATCGAGAAGTTGGTGTCCACGGTCACCCGGATGTGTCCGGCCTGGACGTTGGGGTCGGGCTGGTTCGGGGTGTCGAGGCCGAGCAGATTGGCCACGTTATGTGCGTCCGTTTCCGCGCCGGCGCCGTACGTGATCGTGCTGGCGGTCGGCTCGCCCGACTTGCGGTCACGCACCTGACCCGCGGTGTAGCCGCGCATTTTCAGCGCGCGGGACACCTCGCCGGCGAGTCCGCTCATGCTGCCGGAGTTGATCACGTCGACGACGGTGGACGGACTGGGTTTGGCGGCGGTGGTGGCGGGCGCAGTCGTCGGTGTGGGGGTGCCGATCGCCGCGGCCACCTCGGCCTTGATCGCCGCCGGGTCGATGATGTTGACGTCCAGGCCGTCGATGTTGTCGTAGCGCACCACGGGCAGCGTCCGGAATTCGACGTCACCTCCGGCGAGCGCACCTAATCGTTGGATCATGTCCTCGTTCCAGCCGGACGAGAGCACCACATCCTTGCGCGCCACCGCCATCAGGCTTTTGAGCTTGTCCAGGTTGGTGAAGGTGCCCGACTCCTGCAGTTCCTGCATGACCGACGAAATGAACGCCTGCTGGCGGTGGGTGCGGTCTAGATCCCCGTTCTCCAGGCCGTGGCGCTGCCGGACAAACGCCAGCGCCTGGGAGGCGTCGAGCCTCTGCCGCCCGGCCGGGAAGTCGGCGCCGGAGTACGAGTCGTAGACGGGGTGGTTCAGGCATACCTCCACGCCGCCCAGGGTTTGGGCCAGGTCGTAGAAACCGGCCAAGTTGATCTCGGCGAAGTAGTCGATCGGAACACCGGTCAGGCTCCGCACCGCGCGCAGGGTCGCCGCCCGGCCCGCTTCACGGCCCTTCGTCTCGAGTTCTTTTTGGCTGCTGACGCCCTGGTTGGCGAGCTTCTGCGCGACGTATTGCTTGGTCAGCCCGTAGGCCTCTTTGATCTTGATGTGGTTGTATCCGGGAACGCCGGTGAAGGGCACCCAGTCGTCGCGGGGAATCGAAAAGGCGACGACCTTCTCGTCGGCCCCGACGTGCACGAGTATCAACGTGTTGGTGTTGTAACCGCCGTCGTCGGAATCGCCGGCGTGCAAATGCTTCAAGATCGACCAGGGCAGGTCGTTGCCGTCCTGGTCTTTGCGCGAGTCCAGCCCGATGAGCAAGATGTTCATGTTGTCGCCGCTGGATCGCGGATCCTCCGGCGACAGCGCCTGCGAAACGGTGATGCCGCCCAGCGCGCCGTGGGCCACGTAATAGCCCCCGCCGGTCAGCAGCACCGCCGCCAACGAGACCAGCGTCATGAAGCCGCGCGTCAGCCCCTTGCGAAGAGCCGACGGTTGATGAACGGCGCGATGGCGATGATGTGCACCACCAGAGCGTGGCATCAAAAACCTCGTCCTGTTACCAGCGCACCACCCAGTACCGCAACAGTGGTTTGCGGTGATGTCGCCTGCAGCATGCCGTCAAGTATGCGGTAGCTTGCTGTGAAGCCTCCAATCCAGCGTGCAGCTGTGGGCAGGCTCACTCGGCCCGCCAGGCGACCCGCGCCGCCTCGACCAGCGTGTTTGACCAGACCGCACCAAGCTTTGGCCGGGGAAGCGTCCCGGGAAACTACGTGGCCGACGAGATCGAGCGCAACTCGTTACCGGGCGCAGACTATTGGCTCGACCGGTCGCCGGAAACCCTTGGTCGGCGGCGCCGTAGGCCGCGCCGTTGCAACGACTTTCGATTAGGACACCGGGCAGCTATCGGATTTTGACGAGGTCCTCGCCCGAGGTGTAGTAGAAGCGAATGTTCGAGCCCGTGGCGATTTCGGCGACGTATACGGCAAGCGGTTCGACCTCGTAGTAATAGTGGACATTGCCCTGCGTATCCACCGCCGTGGCGCACGAGTAACCCGGCGCACCGCATCTTTGCTTGATCGGCATCGCGAGGACCGCGAGCATCAGCATGACGACAAGCCCGGCCACCACCGGGACGTTGTTCGATGCGTACCTGGCCCGCGCAGGATGCATCACAGGAGTGTAAGCGCCGCACCGGGCTTTCTGGGCGCTGTAAATTTCCGGGACGGGGAGACGTTGACATTTTGAACCTGGTGGACTCCAACGACGGTCACTAAAATTGCGGTGCGCCAGCATCTTGTGAGTCAAAAATCCGGTACGGCGGTGAGAAGCAATGACCAGCGCAACCCACAACAAGCACGTCGACCATGATCATGCGCACGGCGAAGGATGCGGCCATGTTGCCATCCCGCACGGAGATCACGTCGACTATGTGCACGACGGCCACCTCCATCGAAGGCACGAGGATCACTACGACGAATGCGAGCCATCCGGCCACACGGTGCACGAGCAACATGACCATGTGCACGGCGAAGGATGCGGCCATGTTGCCGTTCCGCATGGGGATCACGTCGACTATGTGCACGACGGATGCCGGCATGCGGCTCACGGCGAGCACTACGACGAGCACTGACCGCCACGCAATTTAACCGCCCGGTGTCGTTGTCCCTGTTGACGATTCGGACGTAGACGGCACGGTCGTACCCAAACATCGAACCCGTGTCGCGCGCGGGATTCCGGTGCGGCGCCGGCGCCCTGACATACTGGGACGGTGGCCACGCTGAGGACTAGGCCCAGGCTGCGCGTCGGGTCGATGGAGGTGTTGGTCGGCATCCTGCTGGCCTGTGCCTTCTTGGCGACGCGGCTGCGGAGCGCGGTCTTCGGTAGTGCGGCGTTGTCGACGGCGGGCACCGTGTTCTGTGGAGTGTTCGTGCAGGCCCTTCCCTTCCTTGCGCTTGGGGTGATCGTCAGCGGGTTGATCGCCGTGTTCGTGTCGCCGGAACGGTTGGCGCGCTGGCTGCCGCGGCGCCCGGCCGTGGCGGTGTTGGCGGCCGGTGTGGGCGGGGCGGCGCTGCCCGGCTGCGAGTGCGGCTCCGTGCCGGTGGCGCGGCGATTGTTCGGCGACGGAGGAGCCACGGGCGCCGCGGCTTTGACGTTCATGCTGGCCGCGCCGGCGATTAACCCGGTGGTGCTGGTGGCCACCGCGGTGGCGTTTCCCGGTGCGCCCGGAATGGTTCTCGCCCGGATGGGGGCGTCGCTGCTGACCGCGGTGATCATGGGCTGGGCCTGGTCACGTTGGGGCCGCCCGGAGTGGGTCACCCGCCGGCTGCCCGCTTCGGCCGCTCGGGCCGAATCGCGTTGGTCGGTATTCGCCGAGGCGGCCCGCCACGACTTCCTCCAAGCCGCATCCTATTTGGTGTTGGGTGCCGCCGCGGCGGCGATTCTTCATGTGGTGGTGCCGTCGTGGGTGTTCGCGCATCTGGCGGCGGACCTGATCCTCGGTGTGGCGGTGATGGCCGCCCTGGCGGTGGTCCTGGCGTTGTGTTCGGAGGCCGACGCGTTCGTGGCAGCCAGCATGACGATGGTGCCGCTGCTGCCCCGGCTTGTCTTTCTGGTCGTGGGCCCGGCCGTCGATGTGAAACTGTTTGCGATGCAGGCGGGCATGTTCGGCCGGGCTTTCGCGACGCGCTTTGCCCCCTGCACGCTGCTGGTTGCGACGGTGAGCGCCTGCGTGATTGGGCTGCTCGTCCTCGGCGGTGGCAAGTGAGCCGCGAGACCGAAAACACCGTATTGCTGCTGGTGGGCATCAGCGTCGCCATGATCGCGGTGTCGGGCACGTTCACTCGTTACGTCAAGCCCGGGCTGCTGCCCTGGCTGGGCGCGTCGGCGGCGTTGCTCATCACGCTGGCGCTGGCGGCGATCGTCACTGACGTCCGCCGCGGCGGACGGCGGAGCGGTGATCGGACCCAGCCGCACTCCCATAGGACCGGCACGGTGTGGCTGCTCGTAATTCCCATCGTGGTCCTGATTTTCGTGACGCCACCGGCGCTGCGGCCCTCGGCCGCCGCCCCCTCCGTGACGCCGGTATCCAATGATGTTCTGAATCGGGCATTTCCGCCGTTGCCGCCGGGGGCGGCTCCCGAAGTGTCGCTGCCGGATGTGTTGATGCGCGAGGCCCATGACACCACCGGCTCGCTGACGAATCGGCCGATCACCGTGACCGGCTTTGTGCTCAACGAGGCGCAGGGCGTGGACCTTGGCCGCATCGTCATCATCTGTTGCGCGGCCGACGCCCAGCTGGCCCGCATCCATCTGGGTGGCCCGGCCGCCGCTCACGCCGCCGGATTGCCGGACAACACGTGGCTTCGGGTTGAGGGCAAAGTTACACCCGCGCAACCGAATTCAGTCACGATTCCGACGCTGCAGGCCGCCACCGTCACTCGGATCGACGCCCCGGCCAACCCCTACGCCTACCCCCACTGACGGACTTCAGTTGTTTCGACTCGCGCTGCGAGCCCATAGGTGCCTACTGAGCTGCCTTGGCACCGGCGTCTTTTCCCATTGGCCGAGCTCCAGCCAATCGCGCAGGGCCGCTGCCTCACAGTTGTCGGTGATGGGTCCGATCCAGTGGGGCGGTCCGCAGGCTATTCGGTCGTTCGTACAGGGCTGGACCACGGCCATGACGCCGCATCCCGTCGGGCGCGACGCGCAGGTGAGTGGTCCGAGCATGCACGCGGCGGAGACGAGCATGGCGTGCGGACAGCGCCGGATGGTGGGACGCAGTTCGTCGATCACCGAGAGCTGGTCGTCGACCGCACAGGCGGCGCAGACGATGACCGTGAACGGGCGGTCGGTGCCGCGGCCCGGGGAAGTCAACGTGCCGTGCTCCGGGCGGTCTCGCCGAGATCGGAGACACGTGATCTCATCGGCGTCAATCCCTCCTTCCGGATACCTTGAGGCACAACCTGTTTCAGGGACCGATGCTTTGCCCTGGGTAGGGCAGTAGCGCCATCTCGCGCGCATTCTTGATCGCGGTGGCGACCTGCCGTTGTTGTTGGACGGTCAGGCCGGTGACATGGCGGGAGCGGATTTTGCCGCGCTCGGAGATAAAGACGCGCAGCGTGGCGGTGTCCTTGTAGTCGACCGCGCTGAGGCCGATGCTGGCGAGAAGGTTCTTCTTGGCGGACCTGACGCCCGGCTGCGCGCTACGACGAGTCCGCGGAGGTTTCTTGGCCATCACCAGCTCGCCTTCCGCACACCGGGTAGCTGCCCGGCGTGGGCCAATTGACGGACCCGCACCCGCGACACCCCGAACTTGCGCAGGTGCCCGCGCGGACGCCCATCGACGGAGTCGCGGTTGCGCAACCGCACGGCGCTGGCGTCACGGGGCTGGCGCGCCAACTCGCGTTGCGCCGCCGCCCGTCGCTCGTCCGTGCTCGACGGTGAGCGGATGATCTCTTTGAGCTCGGCGCGGCGTTCGGCGTAGCGCGCCACAATCGCGCGACGGCGCTCGTTCTTGACGATCGCGGACTTCTTGGCCATGCTCAGCGCTCCTCTCGGAAGTCGACGTGGCGCCGGATCACCGGGTCGTACTTGCGCAGCACCAGCCGGTCGGGGTCGTTGCGCCGGTTCTTGCGGGTCACATACGTGTAGCCGGTCCCCGCCGTGGAGCGCAGTTTGATGATGGGGCGGATTTCGTTGCGCGCCATCAGATCCGCTGCCCTTCGCGGCGCAAGCGCGCCACGACGGCTTCGATGCCGTCACGGTCGATGACTTTGACGCCCTTGGCGCTGACCCTCAGCCGTATGCGGCGGCCCTCTGAGGGCAGGTAGTACGTCTTGAGCTGGATATTGGGCGACCAGCGGCGACGAGTTCGGCGATGCGAGTGCGACACGGTATTACCGAAACCCGGTGCCCGGCCGGTCACTTGGCAATGTGCGGACACTGTGCATCCTCCTCGACCAGAGTCCCTTATTGAAAATGATTTTCGACAAGCCTCGCCAGAGACGGTACCGTACAAGCAGCTCTAATGAAAATGGTTACCAATAAGGAGGGTGATGCGGACGCCCGTCATCCTGGTCGCCGGCCAGCAGCACACCGATCCCGTCGTGGGGGCGCTGCTGCGCACACCCGGGACCCTGGTCGTCGAGCACCGGTTCGACGGTCACGTGGTGCGCCGAACGACGGTGACCCTGCAACAGGGTGTGTTGACAACCACGGAGGTCGGGCTCGAACTGGCGCACGGGTGCGTGTCGTGCACCATTCGCAATGACCTGCTGGTGTTGCTGCGTCAGCTGCATCGCCGCGACGACGTTGACCGGATCGTGGTGCACCTGGCGCCCTGGCTGGAACCCGAGCCGATTTGCCTGGCCATCGACAATGTCCGGGTGCGGGTGGCGCCGGGGTACATCGACGGACCCGCGGCCCTCGATGTGTCCATCGCCGCGGTGGTGACCTGCGTCGATTCGTCGGTGTGGCTGAGCCAAGCGCTCGGCGACGCCGAACTCGCCGACGGGCGCACGCAGGCCCAGGTGGTCGTGGGCCAAGCCGAATTCGCCGACGTGGTGGTGCTCAACCGCGCGGAGCCGTTCGTCGCCGCCGTGCTGCGCCGTCTGTCACCGCGTGCGCGCGTCCGGGTCGGCGCCGACGGCGTCGAGGAGGCCCTAAAGAATCTGGATCCCAACGCCCGGCAGGGCCGCAGCGACGATCCGCATGGCCCGCTGCTGGCCGGGGAGCCGCCTTTGGATTCCCGTGGCCCGATCAAGCTGGTCGAGTTCAACGCCCGATGCCCTTTCCATCCGCAGCGTCTGCACGCTGGCTTGGATCTGCTCCTGGAGGGTGTGATCCGCACCCGGGGCCGGCTGTGGCTGGCCAACCAACCCGAGCATGCGATGTGGTTGGAATCGGCCGGCTGTGGGCTGCGGGTCAGTTCGGCCGGCAAATGGCTGGCCGCACTCTCCGACTCCGAGTTGGCCGGAATCGATACCGAACGACGCGCGTTCGCCGAGCTGGGATGGGACGAACGGCACGGGGACCGGCACACGGCGATGACCATCCTGGTGTGCGGCGCGGATGTCAAAGAAATCCGCGACTGCCTCTATGGCGCGCTGCTCACCGACGACGAACTTCGGCGGCCCGAGGACTGGATCCATTACGACGATCCGTTCGGCGACTGGCACGAAGACCCCTGTGCCGCCCTGGCAGAGGCCGACGACGCACCTTCCCGCACACAGGACGGAGACCGCCGATGAAGCCCGGCATCCACCCCGATTACCACCCGGTCGTCTTCCAAGACGCCGCCACCGGCGCGACGTTCTTGACCCGATCGACGATCACGAGCTCGCGCACCATCGAATGGCAGACGCCGCAGGGGGTGTGTACCTATCCACTGGTCGTCGTCGACGTGACCCGCGATTCGCACCCGTTTTGGACCGGTGGGCGCCGCATCGTCGACAGCGCCGGACAAGTGGAGAAATTCCATCGCCGCTACGGGGACCGTAAACGCGGGGCAGACGCGCCTCGGTAAGCGGGGATTGCCCGTCCCCGCGCAGTCCGCCCGGCTCGTATGGCGTGCTTGTTGCCGAGGTCTCGCCCGGCCGTGATGAGAACCGTTATCGTTCTGCGCGTGAGGGTCTTGCGCTCCTCCCGCTTTCGCCGCGCATACATCGCTGCCGCCGTCGCACTGACGCTCGCCGTAACGGGCTGCTCGACGGGCCAGACGCGCACCCCGGCGAATTCTGGCGCCGCCACGCCGGGAGCCACCGGCAGCGCCGCCGCGGCGCCCTGCCCGACCGCCCCGGTTGCCGTCGTGGTCAGCGTCGATCAGTGGGGCGATATCGTCGCCGAACTTGGCGGCGCTTGCGCCACCGTCAAAACCGTGCTGGCCAGCTCGTCCCTGGACCCGCACGAGTACGAGCCATCACCGGCCGACGCCGCCTGCTTCACGGGCGCCAAACTTGTCGTGGTCAACGGCGCGGGTTACGACTCGTGGGCATCCAAGCTGGCCGCCACTTCCGCCGCCCACGCCCACGTGGTGAGCGCCGCCGCGGTCACGAACACACCCGACGGCGCCAACCCGCACCTGTGGTACCTGCCGTCGGCCGTGACCGCGGTCGCCGACGCGGTGACCGCCGAGTTCGGCAAGCTCGACCCGCAGGCCAGTGACTACTTCAGCCAGCGCCGATCCCAGTTCACCGCCGCGATAGCCCCCTACACCGGCCTGATCGGCAAGATCAGGGCCGGCGCGGCGGGGAAGTCCTACGCGGCCACCGAAACGGTCTTTGACTATCAGGCGCAGGTGCTGGGCCTGGTCAACAGGACCCCGGCGGGCTATCAGCGTGCCTCGGCCAACGAGTCAGACCCGTCGCCCGGCGACATCGATGCATTCTGTGCCGCGCTGGCCGGCCGGCACATCGACGTCCTGGTCTACAACCCCCAGACCCAGGGTTCGATCCCCGAGCAGATCCGGTCGGCCGCCGAACGGGCGGGGGTGCCCGTCGTCGACATGACCGAGACAGTGCCGCCGGGGCAAACCTCGTTTGAAGGCTGGCAATACGCCCAGCTCGTCGCGTTGGGCAAGGCGCTCGGTGTCGCCGTCTGAGCCTGCCGCCACACCCCCCGCGCTGGCGTTCACCGACGTCAGCGCCGTGCGTGGCGGCCGGCTGATCTGGTCGCAGGCCACCTTCACCGTGCCCGCCGGCGGCATCGTCGCCGTCATCGGACCAAACGGCTCGGGCAAAACCACCCTGCTGCACATGGTCCTTGGTCTGGTCCCGCCCGCCAGTGGCCACCTCGAGGTGTTCGGCCGCCAGCCCGGCCAGGCCAACGACCGCATCGGCTACGTGCCGCAACGCTATGCCGAGACCTCGGGTGACGCCATTCGCGCCGCCGACGTGGTGCTGCTCGGGCTCACCGGGCGCCGGTGGGCGTTCGCGCGCACCACCGCGGCCCAACACGGGCAAGTGGCCCAGGCATTGGCCGCCGTCGAGGCCAGCGAGATCGCCGGCCGGCGGCTGTCGACGCTTTCCGGCGGGCAACGGCAACGCATCGCGCTCGCCGCGGCCCTGGTGGCCCAACCGCAGTTGCTGATCCTCGACGAACCGCTGGCGTCGCTGGACCTTCATAGCCAGCGTGACATCGTCGCGCTGCTGGCCCGGCTGCACGCCGAGCTGGCCGTCACCATCCTGGTGGTCACCCACGACCTCAACCCATTGCTGCCCATCCTCGACAGCGCGATCTACCTGCTGGACGGGCACCCGCACTACGCACCGATCCACGAGGTGGTGGACGAAGCGCTGCTGACCCACCTCTACGGCACCCCGATCCAAGTCGCACACACCCCGCACGGGGACCTGTACATGAGGAGCACGTTGTGACCGATCGTTTTGTGGCCGTGTCCTATCAACCCAATTGGTGGCCCATCTTGACATCGGCGTTCATGAGCAACGCCCTGATCGGCGGGACTATCGTCGCGCTGGCCGCCGGGTTGATCGGCTACTTCGTCGTGGTGCGACAAACCGCCTTCGCCGCCCATGCCTTGGCGCACATCGGGTTTCCCGGTGCGACCGGCGCGGTCCTGGTGGGCGTGCCCGTCGCCGTCGGACTGGGCGTGTTCTGTGTCGGCGGGGCGCTGGTGATTGGCGTGCTGGGCAAGCGGGCCGCCGAGCGTGAAGTGGTCACCGGGACGGTCCTGGCCGTGGCGAGCGGTTTGGGCCTGTTCTTCAACTCGCTGGCCACCAAGAGCTCGAGCACGATCACCAACGTGTTGTTCGGCAACCTGCTGGCCATCTCCCGCAATCAACTCGTCGGCTTCGCGATTTTGCTGGTGGTGCTGGCGCTGAGCGTCGGCGTCATCTATCGGCCCTTGCTGTTCACATCAGTTGACGCTCTGGTCGCCGAGGCCAAAGGCGTGCCCGTGCGTGCGCTGTCGATGATGTTCATGACGCTGCTCGGGCTCGCCGTAACCATGGCCGTCCAGGCCGTCGGTACCTTGCTGCTGTTTGCCCTCGTGGTCACCCCGGCGGCCACCGCGATCATGTTGACGCCCCGCCCGGTCGTGGCCATGCTCGCGTCGACCGCGATCGGCCTGAGCGCGGTGTGGCTGGGTCTGGGCGCATCGGCCATGTTCAACCTGCCGCCGAGTTTCCCGATCGTCACCATCGCCGGCGCTATCTGGTCGGCCGTCTGGTTGATCAACCACATCGGGGCGGCCGCGCGAGCATCGGAGACCCCGCCGCGTGTGTCACCCGCCCTAACTTCCGGGGCAACGGGACCGGAATCATCGGTTTGATACCCCGGGTCCCGTGGGTGGGCAGCACCGCGGCCGCGGCGTTCGGCGCAGGCACAACAGACGTGGGTGGGTCGGGGTCGTCTTACGATCTCCTGGTGACCCCAAATGTTTATGGCACCTGAAACGTTCTCGGCCCAGGGGCCGGGCGGCGTTCGCATCGTCGCTGACCGCGTCGGGGATCCTCGAGCGCGTGCGGTGGTGTTCTTGCACGGTGGCGGGCAGACCCGCCGCTCGTGGGCCAAGGCCGCCGCCGCCGTCGCGGGGCGCGGGTGGCAGGCCGTCACGATCGACTTGCGCGGCCACGGAGAATCGGACTGGTCGAGCGAAGGCGACTATCGCGTCGTCAGCTTCGCCGCCGACGTCCAGGAAGTGTTGCGCGGCCTGCCTCCGCGGCCGGTGCTGGTGGGCGCCTCGCTGGGCGGGTTCACCTCGATGCTGCTCGCGGGAGAGCTTTCGCCGGGCATCGCCAGCGCGGTCGTGTTGGTCGACATCGTGCCGAACATGGAGCAATCCGGGGCGAATCGGATACACGCCTTCATGGCCGACCGGGTGGAATCGGGGTTCGGCTCACTCGAAGAGGTCGCCGACGCGATCGCCGAGTACAACCCGCACCGGCCCCGACCAACCGACTTGGACGGCCTGACCACCAACCTGCGCCGCCGCGGCGAGCGTTGGTACTGGCATTGGGATCCGCAATTTATCAGTGGCACAGCGCCATTCCCCCCACTCGAGGTCACCGACGCCGACCGCATGCACGCCGCCGTCGACGCCATCCTGCACAGCGGCGTGCCCATGTTGCTCGTTCGGGGCCAAATGAGTGACCTCGTCAGCCAAGAGCGCGCCGACGAATTTCTTGCGCGCTTCCCGCGGGTCGAGTTCACCGATGTGCGCGGGGCGGGACACATGGTCGCCGGCGACCGCAACGACATTTTCGCCGAGGCCGTCCTGGATTTCCTGGCCCGGCATGTCGACGCTAGATGACGGAATCGCTTGTCTCGCATCGTAGTTCCCGGTTTTTCGCTTGCGGGATTCACACTCGGCGTCCGTGGGCACGCCACGATTGCGCGGCGCCATCAGCTCGCCAGCCTGTTGCGGCGGACCCCGAATGCGCTCGCTGTTACTATGCTGCCCGACACGAGCGGAGGAGGGTGGCGTGACCATACGGTGGTTGCGAGGGTTGGGGCTAGTCGGTGCCACGGTGATGACCGCGACGACATTGGCGGGCACGGCGCACGCGGGCCGAGACTCCGCGCCCCCGACGCCGGGCATCCAGGTCGATGACGAAAGCGGCAGGTGCACAGCGGGTTTCGCGGCCCAAGGCGACGACGGCAACTACTACCTGCTGACCAGCGGGCACTGCGACGCGCACGACGGTTCGGTGTGGACCTACGGGCAGGACGTCCCGCTCGGCCCGATCACCGTCAGCGAGAAAGAAGGCGACGCGAAGGACGCCGCGATCATCCGCCTGGACCCCAGCGTCGGTGCGCCGATAGGTGATGTCGGTGGCAGGCCGGTCCGGGATGTGTTGAGCCGCTCGCAGATTAAGGTGGGCATGCCGTTTTGCAAGGTCGGTGCGGTCACCGGTGAGACCTGTGGCGCCATCACAAACGTTGACGGCGACGTGATCGAAGCCAGCGTGTTCAGCCTGAACGGCGACAGCGGCAGCCCTGGTTTCGTGAGGAACGCCGACGGCACGGCGAGCGCCGTCGGCATCTTGATGTCTTCACCGGACGGTGACGACAACACGACGTACTTCACGCTCGTGCAGCCACTGCTCGGCAAGTGGGGGATACGCATTCTCCCTTGAGGCGTGCTGATCGCTCGTCGGCGCTCAGCACAGCCGTTTACAAACCGTCGTACGGTGGTATCCGCGCGGGGCGGCATCTGGTCGTTCGGCCGGTCGGGCCCGCCCGCGGTGACGAGGTCACGATGAACCAAGATGAAATGGCAGCGACACCGGCGACATGAAGGAGAGCGGTAGTGAAGCTTGGGATCGTGGTCGGCGTAGCGGGTGCGGCCGTGGTGGTCGCGGTCTGTGGCGGCTGTTCGAGCAACAAGTCCAACACGGGAGCATCGTCGAGCTCGGCGCCGTCGGCGGCCGGCCCGCAGGTCATCGTCGATGGCCAGAAGCAGAACATCACCGGCCAGGTCACCTGCACCTCGGCCAACGGCAACACCAACATCGGCATCGGTGACGCGACAGCCGGAATCGGCGCGGTGGTCAGCAATGACAATCCGCCCATCGTCCACTCGGTCGGACTGGGCGCCGTCAACGGCGTGACACTCGGTTTCTCCGACGCCGCTCCGAATCAAGGCGGCAACGCCGGAGCCGCGGTAAGCGGCAAGTCTTACGCGATCAAGGGCACCGCGTCGGGTATCGATATGAGTAACCCGCAGCAGCCGCAGCAGGTGACCAAGTCATTCGAGATGGACGTGACTTGCCCGTAGCGCGGACGACCGATACCCGAGAGGGCCCGAGAGGAAATGTAGCTATGTCTATGAAACGTGTCGTCAGCGCGGCGGCGGTCGCGGCGGGCCTCGGCATTTCCGCAGTGACGCTGAACCCGGGGTTCGCCAACTCGGCCCCGCTGGACCCTCCGCCGCCGTGTCCGAACTGCCATGGCGGTGGCGGGGGCAATCCTGGCGGCCCGAGTGGCGGCGGCCCCGGTGGCGCGGCGGGCGGTGGGTCGCAGAATCCACAGAACCCTCCGCAGACCCATGAGCCGCCGAGCACCCAAAGCACCCAACCGCCGGCCACGCATAGCAGCGAGCCGCCGGGTACCCAAAGCACCCAACCGCCAGCCACCCAAAGCAGTCAGCCGCCGGCGACGCATAGCACCGCGCCGTCGGGCACCCAAAGCACCGAGCCGCCGGGTACCCAAAGCACCCAGCCGTCGTGGACGCGGGGCAGCGAGCCGCCGAGGACAGAAACCACGCAACCGGGCGCACAAACCACGCCGCCGAGCGCACAAACCACCGCGCCGGCTCACGGACAAACCCCGCCGTCCAACCCAGGGGCGCGCCCGGTCCTTAATCCGCCGAGCACGCAGCCTCCTCACCCGCCCTACGTCCCACGCGGAACGTACCTAAGCGGTAACGCGCAAGTGGGCGGCCCCGTGGACGCGTCCACCGGTTTCAGCATTGTGGGCCACGGCGCGCCACCTCCGCCGCCGCCTCGCGGGTTCGGCTGGAACGACGGCCCGGCTCCTGGCCACCCGCCACCCCACTGGGAAGGTCCCCCGCCTCAGGGTGGATGGAACGGCCCGCCGCCTCCCGGCGGCTGGAACCGCCCGTGGTCCGGGCCGCCGCGCGATGTGGCCGTCGCCCGCGCCGATTTCGGACCCTTCAACTACGACACCTTTACCGTCATCCCCGTCTTCAACTGGCAATTCGGAGGCTGGGGTTACTGGTTCTTCGGAGTCTGGGTCCCGCTCTACTGACGGCCGCGGCGCACCTTACGGCCCCGCGCAGGGTGTGCTGATTTTCCTCCGAATCGCTCAGCCGCGGAAGCGTTTTCGGGCACACGACCCGGGGCCCGCTCCCGATGCTCGGGTGAGCTCGTATCCGAACCGGGGTCAGGAGGCGCACTGATGGAATCACGGTTC
Source organism: Mycobacterium malmoense (assembly GCF_019645855.1). Taxonomy (NCBI): domain Bacteria; kingdom Bacillati; phylum Actinomycetota; class Actinomycetes; order Mycobacteriales; family Mycobacteriaceae; genus Mycobacterium; species Mycobacterium malmoense. The sequence continues at coordinate 4,804,840 of NZ_CP080999.1, read as the reverse complement.
GTCAGGCTCGGTCGCGATGGCGGCGTGGTGACTATCGAGTTGGTCAACTCCAAACCGCTGAATATTCTCGGCGCCGGCGCCATCGAGGAACTGACGACGGCGTTTCGCAGCGTCAGCCAAGACGACGACGTGCGGGTCGTCGTGTTGCGCGGAGCGGGTGAGAAGGCGTTCATCGGCGGAGCGGACATCAACGAGATGGTCGGTCTCGACCGGGCCAGCGGCGAGGCGTTCATCCGTCGACTCGCGGGCCTGTGTGAGGCGATTCGCGAATGCCCCGTCCCCGTCATCGCCCGACTCGCGGGCTGGTGCCTCGGCGGCGGCCTGGAGGCCGCGATGTCGTGCGATCTGCGCATCGCCGAGTCAGGCGCCAAATTCGGAATGCCGGAAGTGGCGGTCGGAATCCCCTCGGTGATCCATTCGGCGTTGATGCCGGCGTTGATCGGGGCTTCGCATGCGGCCTGGCTCTTGCTGACGGGCGAAACGATCGATGCCAACACGGCCGCCACCTGGGGCCTCGTGCACGAGGTCGTCGCCGCCGACGCGCTCGACATCCGCATCGGCGAGCTCGCCGCGAAACTCGGCGGATTCGGCCCGCATGCCGTCCGGCAGCAAAAGCGCCTCCTCAACAAGTGGTTCGACATGACGGTTCACGGGGCGATCGAAGACAGCATCGAGCAGTTCGGGCTGGCGTTCCTGACCGGAGAGCCGCAACAGCACATGCGGGCGTTCCTCTCACGCGGGAAAGACAAGAGGTAGCCGCGGTCGTGAACGGTCGACCAGCTCGCCGCCGTGGAGCGCGAGGCCTGGGGGTCGGTGCCCAAGTGTTGGCCACGTGAAGATCGGGCGGGTGCTGGGTCGTCGGCCCTGCGGCGATGACGCCGGCGCTGACTAACGCGACCCTGGCGGTTGCTCGCTCGTTTGTTCGATTTTGAGGCGCGCCCGAGCTGGACATACCTGAGAATTACTTAGGTTCGCAGGCCTTCGATCAGCCTTGGGGGAGTCGCTTCAGGAACGTGCGGCTTGGCAATCCTCATGGAGCCGAGAAACTCCTGGTAGCCAGGCTCTGGATAGGTATCATAGCAAACTCTATCCACCGCTGAAATAGTTTAACTTGAAAGTACCTGTCGGTAGGACAGACCCGCATCCACCCCCCTCACTCAACATAACTGCCGCCGTAACACGAGGATCGTTCGCCAGGGCATAGAGAACACCCTTTGTTTTTGCTGAGATACACTTTGCTTTTTGCCGAGATCGCTCGCGTTGTAAAAGTACATAACCGATAAGTCGCGGTAGTAATTGCCCGGCGTTCACGGAATTCCTCGGGTTGAGCGGGGATGTCGCCTCATGTAATTCCCCAGGGTCGCGTTCACGTCATTCCCCGCTGGAGGGGTGAGCGCGTCGTCGCTGGAGCGGCCACGGCCAAACGGCCGTTGGTGGGGCGAGTATCGGCCGCTCCGGCCGTCGAAATGCGAAAAAGCGCCCGTTTGTGTCGCTTGTCGGCGGGCGACCCGGGGTCACCTCGTGGCGTGACAGAGGCGCCAGAAGAGCCCGGGCGAATTCCTCCCGACAGATGCGGTCTGCACAGCGCGGCCGCGGCGTCGTGGTGTGCGTCGGTCGGGCGCTGCGACCACCCAGCGACTCAAAAATCAACCATGCCGACTGGTCGTCGGCTTTGGCTGCTCATCGGACCTTTTGCAATCGTTCAGGCAGGAGCCGAACTGGCCCAGGAACCACACTGATTTCTACCCAATTACACGGCGGCGTTAACGGCGATGTCGTTTTACAAGTCCCCCAATCCCAAGCGCCGCGCCTCGTTGATCGCCCGCTCGGCGGCGGTGTCCCTGCTGTAGCGGTCCACCATCTCCCGGGTACGCCAGCCGGCGAGCTGCATCAGGGAGCCCTCGGTGCCACCAAGGGATAAAAACCGGCTCGCGAAAGTGTGCCTGAGCTTGTGTATATGAAAGCCCTCGACGCCGGCAGCTGCGGCGCGTGCCAGCAGCGCGATCCGCAGGCCGTGGTATCCCAGCCGCGCCTGGCGGCCGGTTTCTGACAGCCACAATGCTGACGTCTCACTGAGCCGGTGCTGTTTACGCGCGCGGAGATAACGGTCGATGGCCGCGCCGGTCTGCGCTTCGAACGGGACGTGACGACCTACACCACCCTTGCCCTTACGGATGGTGACCAAGCCTCTGACGAAGTCGACGTCGTGTACGGAAAGCGCCAGTAGTTCCCCTGCGCGCATCCCGGTCTCCACTAGTAGCCGAAGGCACGCCTCGTCGCGGCGATTGCGGAACTCCTTGCCGGCGCACGCCTTGAGCATCAACCGCAGCTCGTCGTCGGTCAGACGCTCCACAACCTTGGTGTCGAGTTTGGGTGGTTTGACACCGAGGAATGGGTTCTGGTCGATTTCTCCCTCGTCGACTAGCCACGCGGCGAAGCGGCAGACGGCCTGCTGGCGGATGCGCGCGGTGGTCGGTTCGGCACCGGAGCTAAGGATATGTGTGGTCCAGCGCTGCAGCGCGGGCCTGGTGAAGGGGTGTTCATTTAGTTCAGCCGCGCACCATGTGAGGTAGTACCGCGCACCCCTGACATAGGAGTCGATGGTGTAGGTCGCTTTGCGGTCGGCTTGCATGGCCAGCTGCCAACTGGGCAGAAGTGTCACCAGGTCATTGGGGTTGGCAGCGGCGGCAATCATTTCAGAATGATAATAATCTACCGCGCACTTAGGCCAGGTTTTGCGGCAAATGCGTGTGATCTGACGCGAAGATTGCGCGCATCATGGTGTGCCATCCAGTGCGGTCGGCCTTCAAAGGTCCAGTGCTCGCGCAGCCCGTCCGCGACCTGGCTTGCAGTCGCGTGGAGCATTGCCGGCGAGGTGAAGGTGTAGACGGTTTCGGTGCGACACCCTCCGTCGTGCGGCTGGTGATGGTTGGGTCAGTTGCAGCACCTGCATCGCGTGTGGGAACCAATTCCGCGGACGATCTTGGCGGTTTTTAGGCGCCGTTTCTCGGTGCGGCCGTCATCGTTGTTCGGTCGTGGCATCAAGCCTGGTGGTCCGTTTCCGCGGAGGGGCCTTTTAGCTGTCTACGCGGGACGGGTTGGTTGTCTTTAGCGGTGAAGACACCGTCGGGATGGTTTGCCCAACGAATTGACCAAGGCGGTGCTGAAGAGCTGGCTGCAGATCGAGATGGCCCATTGTTGCGGTTATGAATCTGGGGATCTTGTCGGGTACGGGTCGGGTAATTCCCGCAACGGTTCGATGTCGAGAACCGTGATCATGGTGAGCGGCCCGATGGGAATCTGGGTGCCGTGAGTGTAGAGCTCGTTTGAGCTGGTGATCCTCGTAAAGAAGGTCCCGTCCGGCTTGCCTATATCAATTCGGTGGTGCCGTCATCGTATTCGCGCGGCAATGACTACCCGTGATTATCGGAGCCTAACTGGCCGGGCTTTATAGGGTTAGCGCCGGGCCATAATTTCGCTCTCACTATCGCCGGGTTTTGCTGTCAATACCTCTCGTTGGGGCTTATTTCTTATTGTGTTGCCGTGATTTTGTCAATGTAATTCTCAGCTATGTTTTTGATCCATCGTCACCGTTGTCGGTCAAGGAAGGCTCGCAAATTGAAACGCACACAACACCGCATGAGGCGAAACCGCCGCTCACACCACGCCCAGACCCGCCACCGCCGCCGCGTCATCGGCGTGAGCACGACCGCCGGCGCATTCCTGACCGCCGCAATAACCCCCCTCACCCCCGCACCCCCGGCCCGTGCCGGCGTGCTCGACATGATCATCGACCCCATCATCCAGCCGGTGATCGGAGCTGCCAGCCAAGCCGCCCTTGACGGCATTAATGCGGGCACCGCGGCTCTTGAAGGTATTACTGCAGGCACCACGGCCGCTGTGGATGGACTTAGCGCGGGTGCGAGTGCGGCTGCTTTCGACGGCATTCATACCGCCGCGCTCGAGGGCATCACCAACAGCATTAATGCCAGCGTCGCCGCTTTTAATGCCGGCGCACTAAACAGTGTCTTCGAGGGTGTGCATGCCAGCGCTGCTGCCGCCCTCAACGTCGGGGGTCCCGGTGCTGCGGTCTCGGCCGCGGCGGAGTCTCCTCGAGCTGAGCTGAACCAGCTCGTGTATGGAGCGTTCGACACGTTCTACAACACGATTTACACCGCCGGCCAGGACTGGATTGCCAGCCCGACGGGTGAGCAGGTGGATGGGGTGATCAATGCGCCGTTCGTCGACGTGTTCGGGCGTGACTTGATCGGCAACGGCGTCAACGGGTTCAACGGCCCCAACACCTCGTTGTTAGGTCAAACCGGGCTCTTCGGCAACCTGCAAAGCGGCGGGTTCTTGTTCGGGGATGGCGGGGCCGGTGCCGCCGGTACCGCCGCTCATCCCAACGGTTTTGTCGGCGGCGCCGCTGGGCTGATCGGCAACGGCGGCGCCGGAGGTGCCGGTCTCAACGGCGTCACCTACCAGACGATTGGTGTAGGCGGCGCCGGTGGTGCCGGTGGCTTGCTGATGGGCAACGGCGGCGCTGGTGGTGTCGGTGGTGCTCTCACCGCGGGTAATTCGACCGCTGGCTTTGGTGGTGTTGGTGGTTCCGGCGGTTTGCTGTTCGGTAACGGGGGTGATGGTGGTGCCGGCGGCAGTGTAGGTGCTGGAGCCGGATCCTATGCCAGCGCTGGCACCGGGGGCGCCGGCGGTAACAGTGCCTGGCTGGTCGGTAACGGTGGTGCTGGTGGTGCCGGCAGCGCCGCGCCTTTTGGGGGCTACGGCGGTGCTGGCGGTTTCGGCGGGATGCTGGCCGGCAACGGCGGTATCGGAGGCAACGGCGGTCTCGGCAATTACGGCGGTGTCCCCGGAACATATAGCGGCGCCGGCGGTGCCGGGGGGCTCACGGGGATCCTCGGCGCGAAGGGTGCGGCGGGTATCACGCCGACCGGCTAATTCCGCAGATCTCGTTTACAGACATCCGGATCACAGATCAGTAGACCAGTAAAGGAACTCCGAGCATGCAACAGCTAGCAGCCCTTCGGCCCTTAGTCACCGCGGGCGCCGCGGCGGTAGGTGCCAGCGTGATCGCCCTGACACCGGCGATCTCCAACGATCTCGCATCCGACCTGCAGCACAGCGCTGCCGCTCTCCAGCAGCGCGCGGTCGAGCTGACCGATTACGTCGCCAACCCCATCCAAACCTGGATCGACACGTTCGAGACGGCGGGCATCAACCTCCAGTCGCTTGCTGCGCAATATCAAAACCATCCGTTGATAGTGCCGCAACAGTTAGCCGCTAACTTTATGCAGTATGCGTACGAATATGTGCAGCCATATACACAAGCCGCAACCAGTGCTGTCAATTTCTACCTCGGAACTAACCCCAATGATTTCGTAGGGCTTATGCAGCAAGCATTCGCTGCGGCATTGGCAGGAAATTTTAATATGCCTAATACCGGCGCGGCCAGCCTCCTGGAGAATGGCCTGTTTTATTACCCGGCCGTAGAGATCGGGGAGCCACTCGAAACGATTCCGCAAATCCTTAACCCGATCACGCAGAACCTCGCAAACACGACGGACTTCCTGACAACCACCGGCATCACGGATCTCGGCGCCAATTTTGTCATTAGCCTCCCCGGTCAACTCACGTCAGCACTCGGCAATAGCGCTCAGTATGTTTACGATTCATGGACCGCCGGGGATCCGGTCGGGGCTGTGCTCAATGCGATTAATACCCCCGGCGCCGTGGCAAACGCGCTCCTCAATGGCACCCTGAACGCAAGAACCGGGCTCTACAGCGGCGGTATTTTCAGTGACGGAAGTGGTCTCCTCAGGACCCTTGGGATAGTGCTCCCCCAAGGGCTTACTGAAAAAATCGTCGCTCCCGGCGCCCAGAACATCATGACCGGCGGCAGCCTCTCGTATGCGTTGGGGTACTTGGCGAATTTGGTGACCACCGGCTTCCCGACACCGCAGACCGTCTTCGACAACCTGGTCAACTGGGTTCAAACCTATTTACTGGGCGGCTTTAGCAGCGCGGCCGCGGCCACCTCACCGGCAGCCGACAGCATCGTGAGTACCTTCAATCCGGCCGACATCCTCAACGGCGGCAGCGCTATGGCCAGCCTGGTGGCCGACCTGCCCGGCCTGTCTGCCGATGTCGGCAATATTGCGGGTCATCTGGGTGCTGATCTTGCGTCGGTGCTGCCGGGGATGATCTTGAGCGTTTTGCATTTCTGAGTCTTGCTTCTGAGTCCGGCGGCGGTCACCGATGCTGCGAGCCGGTGACCTGCTAACGGCGATCGGCCCCCTTTTCACAAGAAGGGGGCCGATCGTTTAATTGCTTGGCTTGTCCAGGCGCCTCTGTTGCGCGCCACTTTCGATGACGATGATGGCGTCGAGAATGGCGAGTCGGGATTGGTTGTTGGTCGGCAGGTTGACGTGGTCGTTCGCCGCGTGCGACGGGTAGGCGCGCTGATGGACCCGGCTCAGCGCCGATGCTGACGACGGTTGGACCCGTTCCTGACCGGTTCAGGATCACCGCCATGTCGATCCAACAGCCAGGCGCGCCTGTAGGCATGCGCGCGCAATCCGTGGGAAGAAACTCTTAGTATTTTCAACTGTGGCAATGGGCGAAGACGAAGATCCATTCGGTGGCCTCGCCTATAGATACATTTGGCATCCGATAAGTCAGTTGAGCGATGAGGAACGCTTAGAGATCGAGGCTTACGCAGTAGGCGGATTCCAGCGCATTAACGCTGCACTTCGGGGGGATGTTCACATGACGGCTCAGCTGCTGCAACGCATCGAAACCATTCGCGCAGCTCTTCACCGGTTCCCGTTGGAAACCGATGCGCGCGTCACACGCGAGATAGGGGCCGCCGACATCGGTCTCGCACGTGCGGCTGACGCTCCAACAGCAGTTGGACAGCCCTTCTACGAGGCGGGGTTTATCTCTACCAGCATGAACGAGGACCCTCCGAGGTCGACTACGCATATCGACCCCCTTGAGCTGGACCTTCGTCTCCCAGCTGGAACCCCCGCCCTTGCCGTAGGCAGTCTGTCGGAATTTCCCCTTGAACGCGAGCTCCTCGTAATCGACGCTCGCCGGCTTTTCATCGTAGAATCGCGCTGGAATGCTCGTACGCGGCGATGGCGCCTCTACGGCGACGTGCTACCCGAAGGAGGCCTGGCATGAGGACGGCGATAAGCCCACTCACCAGCGACAACCTGGCGCTGCAGCGCGTAGTCATCACCGCTGAAGAGGCGACTCAGCTCCGCCACTATGCGTCGCGTGGTGGTTGGGAGATGCCTGTCTCCGAGCTTGAGCGTGACTTATACGCGGCTAGGGGTCTAGAACCCCCGCAGTAGTGCGAGGTGAGTCAGATGACTCACCTCGCACAGATGCTCACGCCGCCGCGCTGCCATGTCGCCCGTGATACGCGCCGGGTCCTTCTGGTGTGACCGCTTCTTTATCACCTCGCGGACACCAGCACGCTGCATAAAGGTGGGGTACATGACGCCATCCCGTGAAGGCGTCAAACTTATCGGTAGTCGGGTCTTCTTTGCGACGATCACCGGTTCAACCGAGCTGTGCGCTCACGCGGTACCCGGGTTTCGAGCTGGGCCGCTGGCGGCGGTCACGGCGTTCGACGTCGCACCCTTTGCGAGAATTATCCGACCCGTACCCGGCTAGCTCACATCAATTCGGTGGTGCCGTCATTTGTATTCACCCATGCATAAACCACCGGTGATTACCAGAGCCTAATTTGGGCTGGAATTTATAGGGTTAGTGCCGCGTCATAATTTCGCTCTTACTGTGGCCGGGTTTTGCTGCCAATACCTCTCGTGAGGGTTTATTTCCTAGTGTGTTGCCGCGATTTTGTCAATGTAATTCTCAGCTATGTTTTTGATCCATCGTCACCGTTGTCGGTCCAGGAAGGCTCGCAAATTGAAACGCACACAACACCGCATGCGGCGAAACCACCGCACCGCCAAGGCACGCCGTCACGGTCGTGTGATCGGCATGGGCACCGCTACCGGCGCCTTTTTGACCGCCGCAATCACCCCCCTCGCTCCCCTCGCCGCCGCACCCCCGGCCCGTGCCGGCGTGCTCGACATGATCATCGACCCCCTCCTCCAGCCGGTAATCTCCGCTGCCAGCCAGGCCGCCCTTGAAGGCATTAATGCGGGCACCGCGGCTCTGGAGAGTGTTACTGCGGGCACCACGGCCGCTGTGGATGGCCTGAGCGCGGGGGCGAGTGCGGCGGCGTTCGACGGCATTCATACCGCCGCCCTCGAGGGCATCACCAACAGCATTAATGCCAGCGTCGCCGCCTTCAACGCCGGCGCACTAAACAGTGCCTTCGAGGGTGTCCATGCCAGCGCTGCTGCCGCCCTCAATGTCGGCGGGCTTAGTGCCGCTGTTTCTGCCGCGGAGTCTCCTCGAGCTGCGCTGAATAGCCTCGTGTATGGAGCGTTCGACAATTTCTATACCGCGATTTACACAGGCGGCCAGGACTGGATAGCCAGCCCAACCGGCCAATCCGTGGACGGGGTGATCAATGCGCCGTTCGTCGACTTATTCGGGCGCGACTTGATCGGCAACGGCGTCAACGGGTTCACCGGCCCCAACACCTCGCTAATCGGTAGCACCGGGCTCACCGGCAACCTCCAAAACGGTGGGTTCTTGTTCGGGGATGGCGGGGCCGGTGCGGCCGGCACCGCCGCTCATCCCAACGGTTTTGTCGGCGGTGCCGCGGGGTTGATCGGCAACGGCGGCACCGGCGGAGCCGGCGCCACAGGCGGCGGCGGGGGCGTCGGCGGTGCCGGCGGCATCCTGATGGGCAACGGCGGTACCGGCGGTGCCGGCGGTGCGCTCGTCGGCAACGGCGGCACCACCGGCCCCACTGGTGGGGCCGGTGGTCCTGGCGGCTTCCTGTTCGGTAACGGGGGTCAGGGCGGTGCCGGGGGTGCCGGGGCTGCCGGATACACCTCTGCTGGTTACGGCGGCGGTGGTGGTGCTGGCGGATTCCTGGCCGGCAACGGGGGTGCCGGCGGTGTCGGCGCCCCGTCGGGCAGCGCTAGCTACGCCGGCTCCGGCGGTGGTGGAGGCCTCGGCGGCATACTCGCGGGCAATGGCGGCAACGGCGGCAACGGCGGCCTGACCACCGGCTACGGCGGGGGCGGCGGGCTAGCGGGGCTCCTCGGCCGAAACGGCGCCCCCGGCATATACGGGGCTGGCTAACACCCCAACACACCCAGTAGAGGCACGGATTGCCTCATGCCGAAGCCATATCGAACCTACATCCCGACCCTAGACAGCAAAGGAACACAACCCATGCGACAGTCAGCAGTCCTTCGACCCCTTGTCACCGCGGGCGCTGCAGCAATAGGTGCCAGCATGATCGCCCTAACGCCGGTGGTCTCCTCCGATGTCGCCTCCGACCTGCAGCGCAGCGCCGCCAGCATCCAGCACCGCGCCGTGCAGTTGATGGCCGATGACATCGTCAATCCCATCCAAGCCTGGACCGACCTGTTCCAAACGACGGCGACCAACCTACAGACCGTCACCCAGGAGTGGCTTGCGCTTCCCTTCCCGGTCCTGCAGCAATTCGCCGCGAACTGGGCCCAGTACGCGTATCTCGACATTGCGACAGATCAAATCGGTTTGAAAGCCGCTTTCGACTACTTCACCGGAAGCGGAATTTCCAACGGCTTCTTCCCCACCCTTTCCCTAGCATTCCAGGACCTTAGTTCAGGCAATGTTGCGGGTTATTTGTCTCTTCTGCTAAATGCTTTCTACGAAAACCCAATATTTCTGATTGGTTACCCCATGGAAGCCGCTTTGCAAATTCCGGAACAGATCTCGACGAATTTCGCAAATGCGGTTAACTCCCTGCTGGAAGGCGGTGTGGTAAATATCGGCATCTATGCGCTTGGTGGACCAAGCGCAGTCACAACAGCGTTTGGTAACAGCCTGCAGGCGTCTGTCGACGCAGCTAATAGCGGAAATCTGCTGGGAGCGGCCACGAACCTGCTGAGCGTCCCTGCCGAAACGCTGAATGGATTCATCAACGGAATTGGGACAGGTCAGGTACACCCGGACTACGGCCTCATTAACCCGCCGCCCTACGAAAGCCTATTTCAGTTGACCTATACCGATCTGGCAAAGGATCTCGCGCAGGCCATTGTCACACCGAATGCGCAAAATATCGTGGGAGGCGGCAGTCTCGCAGCCGGAGTGGACCAACTCGTCAACCAGTTCCTCAATGGTTGGCCCTCTGTGCAGAATGCCATCAACCAGCTGATCAATACCATCGAGGGGCTCTTCGGCGGCGGTGCCGCTACGGCCGAAGCCGTCAACAGCAGCAGTGTTCTAGCTGGCCTGGCGACAGGGCCGGCCGAACTGGCCGCCCACATCCCGGTCGATGTCGCCGCTAGCCTGCCGGGCGATGTCGCCAACATTGCGGGTCATCTGGGTGTTGATCTTGCGTCGGTGCTGCCGGGGATGATCTTGAGCGTTTTGCATTTCTGAGTCTCACTGCTTTGAGTCCGGCGGCGGTCGCCGATGCTGCGAGCCGGTGACCTGCTAACGGCGATCGGCCCCTTTCCCGAGAAGGGGGCCGATCGTTTATGGGTGGGCTTGTCGGCACGCCTCTACCCAGGCGTAGGGGCGAATCGGTGAGCCAGTAGACACCGCTGACACGGCGCTGCGTGAACCAAACATTTCCATTGCCAGCATATGCCCTAAAAAAGTCTGAAGTCGGGACTTGATTATGAATCTGGGGGATCTGGCCGGGATACGGGTCGGGTAATTCCCGTAACGGGGTCAGCGTCCGGTCATAATTTCGCTCTCACTATGGCCGGGTTTTGCTGTCAACACCTCTCGTGAGCGTTCATTTCTTATTGTGTTGCCGCGATTTTGTCAACGTAATTCTCAGCTATGTTTTTGATCCATCGTCACCGTTGTCGGTCCAGGAAGGCTCGCAAATGAAACGCACACAACACCGCATGAGGCGAAACCGCCGCTCCCACCACGCCCAGACCCGCTACCGCCGCCGCGTCATCGGCGTGGGCACGACCGCTAGCGCGTTTTTGACCGCCGCAATAACCCCCCTCGCCCCTGCACCTGTGGCCCGTGCCGGCGTGCTCGACATGATCATCGACCCCCTCCTCCAGCCGGTGATCACCGCCGCCAGCACAGCCGCCCAACAGGGCATCAACGCCGGCACGGCCGCCCTCGATGGCCTGAGCGCGGACGCACTCGCCGGCCTTCAAGCTGGTGCCCTTGACGGCATCACCAGCAGCCTTAACGCCAGCGTTGCCGCTGCCCTCAACGTCGGCGGACTGAACGCCACCCTCGAGGGCATGCACGCCAGCGCGGCCGCTGCCTTCAACGTCGGCGGGCTCAGCGCTGCTACCCCTGCTGGCAACGTCACGCTGAACAACCTCGTTTACAACGCGTTCGACAGCTTCTACACCACGGTGTACACCGCTGGCCAGGGCTGGATTAACAGTCCGCTCGGCGAGGCCGTGGATGGTCCGCTTAATGCGCCTTTTGTTTACTTGTTCGGGCGTGATCTGATCGGCAACGGCGTCAACGGTTTCGAGGGTCCCAACACCTCGTTGATCGGCAGCACCAATCTGGCCGGCAACCTCAGTGACGGCGGGTTCCTGTTCGGCAATGGTGGGGCCGGTGCGGCCGGTACCGCCGCTCATCCCACCGGATTCACCGGCGGAGCCGCCGGGCTGATCGGCAACGGCGGCGTTGGTGGCGCGGGCGCCAGCGGCGCCAACGGTGGTATCGGTGGTGCTGGGGGCACCTTGATGGGTAACGGCGGAGCTGGTGGCGTCGGTGGTGCTGGCTACAACGGGGGTGCCGGCGGCTCTGCGGGCTTCATCTTCGGTAACGGCGGCGCTGGCGGCGCCGCCCTTCAAAGCGGGTCCGGCGGGTACGGCGGTAACGGCGGTAACGGCGCCTGGCTAGTTGGTAACGGCGGCAACGGCGGTATCAGCTTCTCCGACTATGGCGGCGGTAACGGTGGTTTAGGCGGGATGCTCGCGGGCAACGGCGGCAATGGCGGCTTCGCTGCCTACAGCGCAAGTTACAACGGCGCCGGCGGGCTCGCGGGGCTCCTCGGCCAAGCAGGCGTGGCCGGCGCCTACACCGGTTAATACGACGAGGTCACGACCCGTGTCTGACCGAGGCTCACGCGACGCGCCTGAACCGATTACCTCAACCAACCAGACGTAAACAACGACACGCAACGCCAGCGTTACCGCGCCCAGACAAAGACAGCAAAGGAATCACGAGCATGCAACAGCTAGCAGCACTTCGGCCCCTCGTCACCGCGGGCGCCGCGGCACTAGGCGCCAGCCTGATCGCCCTAACACCAACGATCTCCAACAATCTCGCAGCCAAAACCCAGCACAGCACGGCCACGATCCAACAGCACGCGATAGAGCTGACCGACGCCGTCACCAACCCCATCCAAACCTGGATTAATACCTTCACGACGGCAGGTGTCAATCTGCAAACGATTTACGACGAGTGGAGCAAAATTCCTTTCATGCTCCTGCAGCAAGTCGCCGCGAACTGGGTGACGTACACGAGCGAGTATGTTGGCGCGTATCAAGCTGCCGCGAACGACGCAGTGAGCTACTTCCTCGGTTATGGTGCTGGCGACTTTGTTCCCCTTATCGATAAGGCGTTCAGCGATATTGCAGCAGGTAACATTGCGACGGCATTCTCCCCTACCCTTTGGGATGCCCTGCTATTCTTCCCGTCGATTGGTGTCTTAGCGGACCTCGAATCAATCCTGGAGCTTCCTGGACAAGCCGCAACAAATTTCGCGAACGCCCTTACCTTTCTGGGTAATGACGCTGTGGTAACTCTTGGAGAGTATGTGCTCGTCAACCCAGGTGCTGAGTTCTTTAAGGCGCTTGGGTCCAGTCTGCAGGCTGTTTCTGATTCCTGGAAGGCCGGGGATCCGTTGGGAGCAGTGATTAATCTGGTCAATACCCCAGGAGCCGTAACAGGTGGCGTCCTAAACGGAGTTAGTGGCGAATACGGGTATCTTTCTACGACGAATGGTTGGGGACTGCTTTCCCAGCTGGTGAATACCATCATCCCGGATCTCTCGAAGGAGATCGTCGCTCCCAACGCGCCGAACGTCGCTGAAGGTGGCAGCCTCGCCACCACAACTCAGGACTTCATAAGCCAACTGATCAATGGTTGGCCCTCAGTGCAGACGATCTTCGATAACCTGCTTAACCTCCTCCAAACGTATGCAGGTCTCCCCAGTGCTGCGGCGGCTGCGGCCACCTCGCCGGCAGCTGGCAGCATCGTGGGTGCCTTCAATCCGGCCGACGTCCTCAATGGCGGCAGCGCTATGGCCAGTCTGGCGGCCGAGCTGCCCGGCCTGTCGGCTGATGTCGGCAATATTGCGGGTCACTTGGGTGCTGATCTTGCGTCAGTGCTGCCGGGAATGATCCTGAGCATTTTGCATTTCTGAGCCTCACTGCTCTAAGTCCGGCGGCGGTCACCGATGCTGCGAGCCGGTGACCCGCTAACGGCGATCGGCCCCCTTTTCTTTAGAAGGGGGCCGATCGTTTAATTGATTGGGCTTGTCGAACGCTTCTACCCCTTGAGACAGCACATGGGTTTCAACCATGGCAGCACGCCGCGCAGGAACTGACGGTTGGATAGCTTGCGTGTGACCCGCGTTCCCTCCGCTGCTTCGACGCTGCCGATGTCGACTGCAAGCAGCGACATCGTTCCCTTTCCTAACCAAACTCGGCGACCGTAACCCGCGGTGGCCCGGGTGTGTGTACGTGTTCGTGCAGTATGCACGCAACAGCCCTGACAAACGTATTGACAAGATCGCAATATCCCCGCAGTTCAGAGCCAGCTAGCCGTAGCCCGACGGATGGGTTGCAATCTGCACGCAACGTATGGCCATGTCCGCTCTGACCGAGCAGATCCGAAGAGCCGCACACTGCAACTGGTCCCCGGCCCACGTGGTCGAATCCCGAACGCGTTTCCGCGGATCACGTCGAGATCGTCGGCCTCTCCGGGCGGTGCGGGCCTCCAACCCTGAGCATATGACATTGTCGAACGCTCATGGTGATGGTTATTATCTATCATAATGAGCGTTTGTAAGGGGATAAACATCATGTTGTTCGAGGCGCCTGAGCTGGATGCGCGAGAGCGTGAGGTGATCACAGAGATTGATCGCCTGCGGCAGAGCTTGCGTCATCGACTCCACGAGCCGAGGCGGTGGACGGGCTCGCTACGCCGCGTTCAGTTCGCGCGCGCAGTACAAGGCTCGAACAGCATCGAAGGGTACGAGGCCAAACTTGATGACGCCATGGCTATCGAGCTTGGGGAGCCGGCCCTAGACGCGAGTGTTGAGACGAGTCTGGCGATCCGTGGCTATCGAGACGCGATCACGTACGTCTTACAACTAGCGGAAGAGCCGAACTTTCATTTCGGGGAGCAGCTGATAAAGAGCCTCCACTTCATGATGACGCAATACGACTTGAAGAATCGGCCGGGGCGCTGGCGAAGTGGTCCGATATTTGTACAAAAGGAAGAAACAGGCGAAATCGTTTACGAGGGTGTGGATGTAGAGCAAATCAATCCGTTAATGCATGAGCTGGTAGAGCATCTGGAATGCGAAGAAAGTCTACCAATCGTCATCAGGGCCGCTATGGCGCATCTCAATCTTGTCCTAATTCACCCATTTCGCGATGGGAACGGAAGAATGGCGCGATGTCTTCAAACGCTAGTGCTCGCGCGAGAAGGCATACTGTCTCCGGTTTTCTCTAGCATCGAGGAGTATCTCGGGCGCAACACTCGCGCTTACTACGACGTTCTCGCGAAGGTCGGCCAAGGCTCGTGGCGGCCGGGAAACGATACGCGGCCGTGGATCCGATTCGTCCTGACGGCTCACCTGCGTAGTGCCCAGACGATGCTGCGGCGTACTAACGAGATCGAGACTCTCTACACTGAACTGGATCGGTTGATAAACCGATACAAACTGCCCGATCGAACAATTGACGCGTTATTTGACGCGGCGATGCGCATGCGCGTTCGTAGGTCCGTCTACAAAGCAATACTCAAGAATCAAAGTGGTGAACCTGTGAGTGATCAAACGGCTACCCGCGACCTACAGGCCCTCGCGAATCTTGGGCTTTTGATTGCTCATGGCGAAAGAAGAGGCCGGTATTACACAGCCGGCGACGAGATTAGCTCCATCAGAAACTCGATAATCGGTAGGCGTGTTCCGCGCGACGAAACCGATCCTTTCTCTGTGGAGGCTGGCGCACCTGTCGACCAGGCTAAGTTATTTTAGCCGTGTACTCGGCAGGAGATCGCTCAGACAAGCGGAGTTCGCGCGGCCAAATTGGCAGTCGGCGAACCTTATCGACGCCGCCCAGCACGAAAAACCGTGGCCCGGCGCAGAGCCCCCTGTCAGGATTGAACTGACGACCGCTCGCTTACAAGGCGAGTGCTCTACCACTGAGCTAAGGAGGCCGGGTAAATCGGGTGCAAGCCTATCGGTCTTCGCCGCTTTCGATGATGCGTGTTGAGCGCACCGGCCGCGAGGGGGAGCGGCGGCCGGGGCGGCGGCCCGGGAATGGGATGCGGTCGGCGATGTTGCTCAGCGGGTTGACCACCATGGTGAGCGAGATGACGGCGTCTTGCAGGGTGGCGATGGCGGGCTCCAACGCCTCCATCCCGGGCGTCAGCCGCGCCAGGGTGTCGGCGACGTCGGCAAGCTGATCCAGCGGGCCGTGCTTGGCGGTGAGCTTGTCGATCAGCCCGCCTTCGGAGAGCAGCCGGTCGGCCAGCCCGTCCTCGGAGAGCACCCGTTCGATCAACCCGTCTTCGGCGAGCAGCTGATCGGCCAGTCCACCGGGCCGCAGCGCGCGCTGCAGCCCGCCACCCTCGGCCGTCAGCCGATCGAGCAGGCCGCCCTCCGAGGTGAGCAGGTCAACCACCCCGCCCGGGCGCAGCAATCGGTCTATCGGCCCGTCGGGCGCCACGGCCCGTCCGAGCGGCGCGTCGTCGTCCAGCAGCCGGGCCAACCGGTTGGCGCGAACGATCGCATCGTCGATCCCCAGCATGGAAGCCACCGCGTTCGTCCCGCCGTCGCCGCCGCCCTCACCCAGGGCCCGCTTCGCCACACTCACCGCCGCCGAAGCGACGTTCAGGCTCGCGTCGGCAGCGGCAAGCCCGGCCCGCGCGGGAGCGGTCGCAAGGGACACGATGCCTTTGGCGAGGTTCATGACCCGAGTCTATTCGCGACGCGCCCCGGTAAACCCGTATCGTTCCAAGCAGATGCGATGATTCCTGGCAGACTGTTAGCAGACTATTGGCATTGAGCTTTCAGCAATCGCACAATGATTGGGAAGGCAAAGCAAAGGACAGAAGTGACTTCATGACAGCGGCTACCCCAGGCGAAACCAAACCGGAGGCGCGCGTCCTCGTGGTCGACGACGAGGCCAACATCGTCGAACTCCTCTCGGTGAGCCTCAAGTTTCAAGGGTTTGAGGTCTACACCGCGACCAACGGGGCCCAGGCCCTGGATCGCGCGCGCGACGCCCGCCCCGACGCGGTGATCCTCGACGTGATGATGCCCGGGATGGACGGCTTCGGGGTGCTGCGGCGGCTGCGAGCCGACGGCATCGATGCCCCGGCCTTGTTCCTGACGGCCCGCGACTCCCTGCAGGACAAGATCGCGGGCCTGACCCTGGGCGGGGACGACTACGTGACAAAGCCGTTCAGCCTGGAGGAGGTCGTCGCCCGCCTGCGGGTCATACTTCGGCGCGCCGGCAAAGGGGGCGCGGAGCCCCGCAATGCCCGCCTGACGTTCGCGGATATCGAGCTCGACGAAGAGACCCACGAAGTGTGGAAGGCCGGCCAGCCGGTGTCGCTGTCGCCGACCGAATTCACGTTGCTGCGCTACTTTGTGATCAACGCGGGCACGGTGCTGAGCAAGCCGAAGATCCTCGACCATGTGTGGCGCTACGACTTTGGGGGTGACGTGAATGTCGTCGAGTCCTACGTGTCGTATCTGCGCCGCAAGATCGACACCGGGGAGAAGCGGCTGCTGCACACCCTGCGGGGGGTGGGCTATGTGCTGCGGGAGCCGCGCTGAGCACACGCTCGGCCACTCGGCGAAGTAGTAAGAAGAGACAGGAATGACCCAACAGGTTCGACGCGGAATGCCGCTACGGGTGGGCTTAGTCGCCGCCACCCTGGCGCTGGTGGCGTGCGGTCTGGCGGTCTCCGGCGTCGCCGTGACCTCGATGCTGCGGCACAGCCTGATCAGCCGCATCGACCAGACGCTGCTCGATGCCTCCCACGGCTGGGCACAGGCCCCGCGACGGCAGTCACCGCCCCCCTACGAAGGCCCCGACCCCGGTCGGCCGCCGTCGAAGTTCTACGTGCGGGGCGTCGGCACCGACGGCACCCCGTTTACCGCGATCAACGACCGCAACGCCGAGCCGGCGCTACCGCCTAACAACGACGTGGGCCCCAATCCGACGACCCTGCCCTCGGTCAATGGCTCTGATATTCAATGGCGAGCGGTGTCGGTGCGCGGCCCCCATGGCCTGACCACCGTCGCGGTCGATCTCTCCGACGTCCAGCACACCGTCAGCTCCCTGGTCTGGTTGCAGATCGGTATCGGGGTGGCGGTGCTGATCGTCGTCGGGATCGCCGGCTTCGCGGTGGTGCACCGCAGCCTGCGGCCGCTGACCGAAGTGGAGCACACCGCCGCGGCGATCGCCGCGGGCCAGCTGGATCGCCGCGTTCCGGAACGTGATCCCCGAACCGAGGTGGGCCGACTTTCGTTGGCGCTCAACGGAATGCTCGCCCAAATACAGCAGGCGCTGGCTTCCTCGGAGTCTTCGGCCGAGAAGGCCCGCGGTTCGGAGGAACGGATGCGGCGGTTCATCACCGACGCCAGCCACGAACTGCGTACGCCGCTGACGACCATCCGCGGCTTCGCGGAACTGTACCGCCAGGGCGCCGCCCGTGACGTGTCCATGCTGTTGTCCCGGATCGAAAACGAGGCCAGCCGGATGGGCTTGCTGGTGGACGATTTGCTGCTGCTGGCCCGGTTGGACGTGCAACGACCGCTGGAACACCATCGGGTGGACTTGCTGGCGCTGGCCAGCGATGCCGTGCACGACGCGCAGGCGATCGACCGCACCCGCACCATCACCATGCAAGTCTTCGACGGTCCCGGCACCCCGGAGGTGCTCGGCGATGAACCGCGGATTCGGCAAGTGCTGAGCAACCTCGTCGCCAACGCCTTACAGCACACCCCGGCAAGCGCCGACGTCACCGTTCGGGTCGGCACCGAAGGCGACGATGCGGTGCTTGAAGTGGCCGACAAGGGGCCCGGCATGAGTCAGCACGATGCGTCGCGGGTGTTCGAGCGGTTTTACCGCACCGACTCGTCACGCGCACGGGCCAGCGGCGGTACCGGACTGGGGCTGTCCATCGTCGACTCGTTGGTGGGCGCGCACGGCGGCACCGTCAGCGTGACGACCGCGCCCGGTGAGGGCTGCTGCTTCCGGGTCACCCTGCCGCGCGTCAGCGACGTGCCGGCGTTTGTGGAGCCACTTATGCCAGTTGCGCCAGGGCGGCCTTGATCTTGGCTTGCGCCTCGTCGAGGGATTCCGACGACGGGTTGCGGTCGACGTTGGCGAAGCCAAAGTCGCTCAGGCTGCGGGAGGGGAACACGTGCACATGCAGATGCGGCACTTCCAGCCCGGCGATGATCATCCCCGCACGCTCGGTTTTGAACGCCTTGCACACGGCCCTGCCGATCAGCTGGCCCACCGCCATGACACGGGCGAACACCGCACCGTCGACGTCCTGCCACTGGTCGATCTCGGCGCGCGGCACCACCAGCGTGTGGCCCTGCGTCATGGGCTCAATCGTCAGGAACGCGACGATGTCGTCGTCCTCGTAAACGAAGCGGCCGGGCAGTTCACGGTTGATGATCTTGGTGAAGATCGACGCCATGGTCCCAGCATATGTTCGGCGATCCGACGACCCCGCCTCAGTCCTCCTTGCCGAATTTCATGACGTCGAGGTTCCAGTACCCGCGCATGCTGGTGATCAGGCCCGCGTCGTTGACCTTGTAGGTGAACACCCCGCGCACCGTGCTGGTGAAGCCGCCCTCAAACTTGCTGTGCAGCACCAGGATATGAGCGATCTCGTCGGGCGAGCTCGACGGGAACGTCTCCTCGCAGGTGATGGTCAACTGATTGGCCGCGATGTTGGTGTCGAAGAAGTTGCCGACGGCCTCCTTGCCGCGCACGCCGGTGCCATCCGGATTCGTCACGGACTTGCCGATCGGGTCCTCGATGACGACGTCGTCGGCCATCAGCGCCAGCCAGCCCGCCCGGTCGTGGGCTTGCACGCACCGCCATGACGATTGCGACGCGGTCAGCGCCGGGGAGGCCTGAGATGCCTGAGACTCTGTGGTTTGGGTCATGGTTTCTCCTTCGTTCGCGGGCGCGCTGCGACGGGTGTCTACCGATCGGCGTCCGTGTAGCGGATGACGCCGCGAATGTTCTTGCCTTCCAGCATGTCCTGATAGCCGTCGTTGATCTGCTCGAGGCGGTACTGGCGGGTGATCATGTCGTCCAGGTTGAGCTTGCCGGCCTTGTACATCGACAGCAGCTGCGGGATGTCGTACTGCGGGTTGCCGCCGCCGAAGATGGTGCCCTGCAGGTTCTTCTGCATCAGGGTCAGCATGGCCAGGTTGAGGGTGACATTGGTGTCCAGCAGGCTGCCGATGGCGGTCAGCACGCAGGTGCCGCCCTTCTGGGTGATGTTGAGGTAGCTGTCGACGTCGGCGCCCTGCAGCTCGCCGACGGTGACCACCACCTTGTGGGCCATCAGGCCGTAGGTGACCTCGGCGATGCCCGCCAGCGCGGCGTTGATGTCCGGGTAGACGTGGGTGGCGCCGAATTTCAGGGCTTGGTCGCGCTTCCATTCCACCGGGTCGATCGCGAAGACGTAGCGGGCGCCCGCGTTGACGGCACCCTGCAGCGCCGCCATCCCGACACCGCCGACACCGACGATGGCCACGTCGTTACCCGGCCGGATGTCGGCGGTGCGGACCGCCGAACCGTAGCCGGTGGTCACGCCGCAGCCCACCAGCGCGGCCACCTCGAACGGCACCGATGGGTCGATCTTCACCACCGAGCTGCGGTGCACCACCATGTACGGCGAGAACGTTCCCAGCAGCGTCATGGGGTAGACGTTTTGGCCGCGGGCCTGGATGCGGAACGTGCCGTCGGACACCGCCACGCCGCCCAGCAGGCCGGCGCCCAAGTCACACAGGTTGCGCAGGCCCGCCTGACATGTCGGACACGTCCCGCACGAAGGGATGAACGACAGCACGACGTGGTCGCCCGGGGCGATGTCCTCGACGCCGGGCCCGACGTCGGTGACGATGCCCGCACCCTCGTGCCCGCCGAGCACGGGGAAGCCGGCCATCGGGATGCCGCCGGTGACCAGGTGGTGGTCGGAGTGGCACATGCCCGCCGCTTCCATCTGGATCTTGACCTCGTGGGCTTGCGGGTCGCCGATCTCGATTTCCTCGATGGACCACGGCTGGTTGAATTCCCAGATCAGTGCGCCTTTTGTCTTCACGTTGGACCTGACCCCATTTCGCCTTTGAATTGATCAGAACTACCTGGCCCATCCTGCCGGGCAGCGGTGGTGACGAGTGCCACAGGGCACTCCCGTCGCGTCAGCATAGCGCGCACGACAAATCAAATGCTTGGTTGGCTTCGTCCGAGCGGCTCACCAGATCGGAACGGGCGCCTTTCCCAGCGGGTAGTAGCCGGGGAGCTTTTCGCCGGCGAGGCTGCGCTCGATCCGTTTCTGCATTCCCTTGGACAGCTTGCCGGCCTTCATTAAATCCAGATAGAGCGCCTGAACGTGGCCGAAGTCGAAGAAGTCCCGTTGCCACTCGATGAGCTTGTCGGCGTTGAGCCGGAACCAGCTGCCGCCGACGCCGTAGATCTCCTGCCGGCCGCCGTCCCCGTCGACGACGACCTGCTTCCAGAAACCGACGATCTCGCCCTGCCGGTCGTCGATGATGACCTTCTGATACGGGTACTGCCAGTTTTCTAGGCCCTCCATTTCCAAGCCGAGCGCGATGTCGCGGATCTCGTCGATCCCGACGCACATCACGTCTTCCTTGGGCCCGATGTTCCAGCCATAGGTGGCGTCGGGGGCGTAGAAGTCCGCCAGCGGCTTCCAATCGCCCGCCCTCTCGCAGTCCTTGTTGGCCTTGAGCCAGGCCTGCACCCACTCCTCGAGCTCTGAGCGTTGGAACGACGCCATTGTCAGTCTTCTTTCTCTTTGATGGACAGTGCCTGGGTGGGACACGCCCACACGGCCTGCTCGATTTCCTTGCGCGCCTCCTCGGGCGGCTCGGCATCGAGGATTTCGACCTTGCCGCGCTTGGGAACCCGGAAATAGTCGGGCGCCTCAAGCTCGCACATGGCATGTCCCTGGCACAGATCCAGGTCGGCTTCCACGCGATAACCCATCATCGCCCCCTATTTGCGGCGGCGGTAGCGCACCCTGGCCGGCCGGGCCAACTGCACCACCATCTTCGAATGGTCGTTACGGTAGCTTTCCGGCGGCTGAGCCATCTCAAACTCGTACTGGCGCAACAACACCGAGAAGATCGCCTTGATCTGCATGGTCGCGAACGCCGCACCCACGCAACGGTGCCGGCCGGCGCCGAACGGAATCCACGTCCAACGGTTGATCAGGTCTTCTTGACGCGGCTCCTGGTAGCGTTCCGGCACGAAATTATCCGGATCGGGGAAGTCCTCGGGAATGCGGTTGGAGATCGCCGGGGAGGCCGCGACGTAGTCGCCTTTGTGGATGGGATACCCCTCGACCTCGAACTCGCCCTGGGCCACCCGCATCAGGATGATGAGCGGTGGGTGTAGCCGCAGCGTCTCCTTCAGCACGTTTTCCAGATGCGGAATCTGGCGCAGCGCATGGAAATTCACCGGCTGCCCGTCCGCGTAGAGCTCGTCGAGCTCCTTGATCACCTCGGCGTAGGCTTTCGGGTGGCGCAGCAGCTCGATCAGCGTCCACGCCGAGGTGCCCGAACTGGTGTGGTGTCCGGCGAACATCAACGAGATGAACATGCCGGTGACCTCGTCGGCCGAAAACCGCGCGTTGCCCTCCTCGTCCTTGATCGACACCAGCACGTCGAGCATGTCGCGGTCGCTCTTGTTGGCCGGAGGATTGGCGATCCGTCCGTTCATGACATCTTGTACCAGCGCCACCAACCCTTGACGGGCCTCGTCGCGTATGCGGAAGCTTTCGATCGGCAGATACGGGTCGACGTAGCACAGCGGGTCGGTGCCCCGCTCGAGTAGGTGGTAATAATTCGCGAATCGCGAGTCGAGTTCGTTGCGGAATTTGATGCCGATCAAACACGCCGTCGAGGTGTAGATCGTCAACTCGGCGAAAAAGTCCAGCAGGTCGATTTCGCCTTCGTCGCCCCAGTTTTCGATCATCCGATGCACTTCGCGCTCGATGGTGGTGGCGTGGCCCTTCATGTGCTCGCCACGCAGCGCCGAGTTGTGCAGCATCTCCTTGCGCCGCTCGGGGCTGGCGTCGAACACGACGCCCTTGCCGAAGATCGGCGTCATGAACGGATACGCCTCGGCCTGGTCGAGATCTTCGTCGGACGAACGGAAAAAGAACTCGTTGGCCTTGGCGCCGGACAACAGGATCACGTGCTTGTCCGCCAATTGGAACCAACCCACGTCCCCGCACTCGTCGCGAACACGCCGCATCAGGCCGATCGGGTCGGTGCGGAACTCCTCGAGATGACCGTGCTCTTCTTCGCCGCCGGAAACCCGCGGCACAATGGGGGTGGTCATGAATCCAGTGCCTTCTCATCCAGTTTGAGTTGTTGGCGTTCTTTCGTCGTGGTCAGGGGTGCTTCGGGCTGCAGTTCCAGGTTGACCACGAAGCCGCCCCTGGGCGTCTCGGCGACGAAGGTGATCGCGCGGGCCAGATCGGACGCCCGCAAAAAATAGTCGTGGCGTGCCTGGCCCCACTTGGCCCAGTCCTCCAGCGCCGGACCGATCGCCTCGGCCGGCAGGCTCCAGCCCATCGCGGTCTTGGTGGGGCCGGGATGCACGATCGACGCCCGCACGCCGGTGCCCTCGAGCTCCATCTGCAAGTTGGTGACCATCGCGACCAGCCCCGCCTTCGCGGCGCCGTAGGCGCCCATGTGCGGGCGCTGGCGCAGCGCGACGTCGGAACCCACGAAGATGAGGTCGCCGCGCTGACGCTCGATCATGCCCGGCAGTACCGCGGTGGCTAACCGGTTGGCCCCGATCAGATGGATCTGGATCTGCGATTCGAAAGTCTCGGTGTCGATTTCGTGCAGTCGCCCGAAGTGGGTGTCGCCGGCGCCGGTGACCAGGACCTCGATGTCGCCGAGCTGCTCGGTGGCCTGGTGCACGAATCCCTTCACCGAGTCGGCGTCGGTGACGTCGAGCGGCAGCGCGACCGCTTCGCCGCCGTCGGCGCGAATCTTCTCGACGATCTCCTGGCACTTTTCGACGCGCCGTGCGCCCAGCGCCACCGGAAAGCCGTGGGCGGCAAGCTCGACGGCGGTGGCCGCGCCGATGCCCGACGATGCGCCGGCGACGATCGCGGGCCTGCGCGCCGGATGTGGTTCAAAGCGGGGCATTAGGAGACCTCGATGCTCATGGGTAGGTGGGCGAACCCGCGGACGTTACTGGAGTGGACGCGGACGGCGCTGGCCTCGTCGACCTGGTAGCCGCGGATTCGCTTGAACAGTTCGGTGAGCGCGACCCGCGCCTCCATCCGGGCCAGGTGCGCGCCCAGGCAGAAGTGGGCGCCGCTGCCGAAACTCAAGAGCCTGGGCCCGATTTCGCGTCCGACCAGGTAGTCGTCGGGATTGTCGAACACCCGCTCGTCGCGATGGGCCGAACCGGGCAGCAGCAGCAGCACGTCACCCTCGGGGATCGTCGTGTCGTAAAGGGTGAGCTCTCCGGACACGGTGCGGGCCAGAATCTGGCTGGACGTGTCGTAGCGCAGCGTCTCCTCGACCCACAGCGGCACCCGGGACAGGTCGGTGTAGACCGGGGCCAGCTGGTCGGGATTCTTGTGACCCCAAAAAGCCGCATTGGCAAGCAGTTTGGTGGTGGTCTCGTTGCCGGCGATCACCATCAGGAACATGAACCCGAGGACTTCCTCGTCGGTCAGCCGGTCGCCGTCGATCTCGGCCGCCAGCAGCGCCGACGTCAGATCCTCGGCCGGCTTCGCTCGGCGCTCGGCGATCATCTCCTGGTAGAAGACGATGAGGTTGATCGACGCCTCGATCGCCGAAGCCGGCACGTCGTTGACGCCGTCCTCGCGGTGCATCACGCCATCGGCCCAGGCGCGCACCTGGACTCGGTCCGGCTCGGGAACCCCCATCAGTTCGGAGATGACATCCATGGGCAGCTTCCCGGCGAACTCGTCGACGTAGTCGACGGTGCCGGAAGGGTGTGAGCTTGCCTTCTCCAACATGGTGTCGAGGTGTTGCGTCGCGATCTCTGTGACCCGCGGCTCGAGTTCCCGAATCCGGCGCGGGGTAAAGCCTTTCGACACCAGCGTGCGCAGACGCAGGTGGGCGGGATCGTCCATCGCCAAGAACGACATCGTCTTCGAGGCGTGCGGTCCGCGCGACACCGGGTCCAGCGACACGCCGTCGCGGTTGGACAGCGTTGTGCTGTTGCGGAAGCCGTGCAGCACGTCCTGATGCCGCGACAACGCCCAGAACTTCAGGTCGTCGTTGCGGTACAGCGGGGCCTCGTCGCGCAGCCGCTTGTAGTAGGGATACGGATCTTCGTGGAAGTCGTAGTCGTAAGGATCCAGGACCAACTCGTGGTCGCCGACGTGCACGGTCATCGTTCGTCCCCGCTTGGTTGTTCGCTTGTCTCGCCGGCGCCGGTGAGGATAAGGCTCACCACGTAGGCCAGCCGGTCGGTGATTCCGCGGTAGGTGAATTCGCCGCTGCCGGCCTGCACCAGCGCGCCGAAGAAGGCCATCTCGAGGGCGGACACGGTGGCGGGATTGGCGCCGGGCCCGATGGCCGATGCGATGCGCCGGTGGATCTCCGCGCCAATCCGGTCGCGCGCCGAGCGCACGGCAGGATCGGCACCGCTCCCGAGCAACGCCGTCGTGCACGCCGCGCTGACCTCGGGTTCGTCGGCGACCACCAAGGCCAACTGGCGCAAGGTCCGGTCCACCCGCACGGGCATGGGATCGTTGACGTCGGTGAAGTAGGGGACCTGCCGCACCAGGTCGAGGTAGACCTCGGCGATCAGGTGGTTCTTCGACGAGAAGTAGGTGTACGCGGTCGCCGGGGCCACCTTGGCGCGCGCCGCCACCGCGCGCACCGTCAGGTCGGCGTAGGACCTCTCGCGCAGCATTTCGATGCCGGCGGCGAGCACCTTGCGGAAGGTCTCCTCCTGGCGGCGGTTGCGCGGAGTTTCTCCGGTCTGGCGCCCGGCGCGGGATGTGATCGTCACCAGTGCATCGCTGGACACTTGTCCAGGCTATCGGATGTCTACGATAGGAAGCAAGAGTGCGGGGTAAACATACTGTTCAATTAGATACTTGGCGGCACTTTGGGTCCTTTGTGGGATCGGCCCTTGCACCGCTGGCGAGCTGGAGGCTATGGTTCGATGGGATAATATCGGACAAGTGTCCATTCGGTTTGGCTCGGTGGATTTTGAATTGGTTCACGCGTAGACGGGAGCGGGAGATGGCCCTGTTGGCCGACGGCGCTAGCGCACTGTTCATCGACGGCAAGTTCTCGGAGGGCAGCGCGGGCACCTTCCCGACGATCAACCCGGCGACCGAGGAGGTGCTGGGAGTCGCCGCCGACGCGAACGCCGACGACATGGGCCGCGCCATCGACGCCGCGCGGCGCGCCTTCGACGACACCGACTGGTCCCGCAACACCGAGCTGCGGGTGCGGTGCGTGCGCCAGCTGCGCGACGCGATGCGCGAACACGTCGAAGAATTGCGGAAACTGACCATTTCGGAGGTCGGCGCACCCCGGATGCTTACCGCCGGTGCGCAATTGGAGGGTCCGGTCGGCGACCTGAGCTTCGCGGCCGACACCGCCGAGTCCTACGCGTGGAACCAGGATTTCGGTGAGGCCTCGCCGATGGGAATTCCCACCCGGCGCACCCTCGCGCGTGAGGCCGTCGGCGTCGTCGGCGCGATCACCCCGTGGAATTTCCCACACCAGATCAACCTGGCCAAGCTGGGTCCCGCGCTGGCCGCGGGCAACACCGTCGTGTTGAAGCCCGCACCGGACACGTCATGGTGCGCGGCGGTGCTCGGCGAGATCATCGCCGAGCACACCGACTTTCCACCCGGCGTGGTCAACATCGTCACCTCCAGCGACCACGGCCTCGGCGCGCTGTTGGCCAAAGACCCTCGGGTGGACATGATTTCGTTCACCGGCTCCACGGCCACCGGCCGCGCCGTGATGGGCGACGCCGCCGCGACAATCAAGAAGGTGTTCCTGGAACTGGGCGGCAAATCGGCGTTCGTCGTGCTCGACGACGCGGACCTGTCCGGGGCGTGCTCGATGTCGGCGTTCACCGCGTCCATGCACGCCGGGCAGGGCTGCGCGATCACGACCCGGCTCGTGGTGCCGCGCGCCCGCTATGACGAGGCCGTCGCCATCGCGGCCGGCACGATGGGGTCGATCAAGCCCGGCGACCCCACCGAACCCGGCACCGTGTGCGGGCCGCTGATCTCGGCGCGGCAGCGGGACCGGGTGCAGGGCTACCTCGATCTGGCGGTCGCCGAAGGCGGGACGTTCGCCTGCGGCGGTGGCCGGCCGGCCGATCGGGATGCCGGCTTCTTCATCGAACCCACCGTGATCGCGGGCCTGACCAACGACGCCCGCCCGGCCCGGGAGGAGATCTTCGGGCCGGTGCTCACCGTGATCGCCCACGACGGCGACGACGACGCGGTACGCATCGCCAACGATTCTCCATATGGCTTGTCGGGCACCGTGTTTAGCGCCGACCCGCAGCGTGCCGCGAAGGTCGCCGCGCGGCTGCGGGTGGGAACCGTCAACGTCAACGGCGGCGTCTGGTACTCCGCCGACGCGCCTTTCGGCGGTTACAAGCAGTCCGGCAACGGCCGGGAAATGGGGCTTCTCGGCTTCGAGGAGTACCTGGAAGCCAAGCTCATCGCCGAGGCGATCTAGCGGTCGAGTGTGGACTTATGACACGTGACGGCGCGAAAAACGTGCCATAACTACACATTCAGCGGAAGGGAAAAGAATGCGGTTTGAGAACAAAGTCGCCATCGTCACCGGATCCGGTGGCGGCATCGGCCAGGCGTACGCCGAGGCACTGGCCCGCGAGGGCGCGGCCGTCGTCGTGGCCGACATCAAGGCCGAGGCAGCCGAGGGGGTGGCCAAGCAGATCGTCGCCGACGGCGGCACGGCGCTGGCCGTCCCGGTCGACGTTTCCGACCCGGCCTCGGCGAAGGCCATGGCCGACCGCACCCTGGCCGAGTTCGGCGGCATCGACTATCTGGTGAACAACGCCGCCATCTTCGGCGGCATGAAGCTGGACTTCTTGCTCACCGTCGACCCCGAGTACTACAAGAAGTTCATGAGCGTGAACCTCGACGGCGCGCTGTGGTGCACCCGCGCGGTGTACAAGAAGATGGCCAAGCGCGGCGGCGGGGCGATCGTCAACCAATCGTCCACCGCCGCGTGGCTGTACGCGAACTTCTACGGCCTGGCCAAGGTCGGCATCAACGGCCTGACCCAACAGCTCTCGCGCGAACTGGGTGGCCAGAAGATCCGGATCAACGCGATCGCGCCCGGACCCATCGACACCGAGGCCAACCGAACCACCACGCCCAAGGAGATCGTCGACGACATCGTCAAGGGACTTCCGTTGTCGCGCATGGGAACTCCCGAGGATCTCGTCGGGATGTGCCTGTTTCTGCTCTCCGACGAGGCGGCGTGGATCACCGGGCAGATCTTCAACGTCGACGGTGGGCAGATAATTAGGTCATGACAGACGAGGTGAAGCTCGGCTACATCGGGCTGGGCAATATGGGCGCGCCGATGGCCAAACGACTGGTCGACTGGCCGGGCGGGGTAATCGTTTACGACGTCCGGGCCGAGGCCATGACACCGCTGGCCGAGGCCGGCGCGACACTGGCCGACGGCGTGGCCGACATTGCAGTCGCCGCCGACATCATCAGCGTCACCGTCCTCGACGATGCGCAGGTGCGTGAGGTCGTCGCCGAACTGGCGGCCAACGCGAAGCCCGGCACCGTGATCGCGATCCACTCGACGATCAGCGATACCACCGCCGTCGAGCTGGCCGGCGAACTGAAACTGCAGGGCATTCACGTCGCCGACGCGCCGGTTAGCGGCGGCGCCGGCGCCGCCGAGAAGGGCGAACTCGCCACCATGGTGGGCGCCGAGCGCGAGGTGTACGAGCGGATCAAGCCGGCATTCAAGCAGTGGGCGTCGTTGGTCATCCACGCCGGTGAGCCGGGTGCGGGGACACGAATGAAGCTGGCCCGCAACATGTTGACGTTCACCTCCTACGCCGCGGCGTGCGAGGCCATGAAGCTGGCCGAGGCGGCCGGGCTGGATCTGCAGGCGCTGGGCCGGGTGGTGCGTCACACCGATGCGCTCACCGGCGGGCCCGGGGCGATCATGGTCCGCGACGACATGAAAGACCTTGAGCCGGACCACTTCCTGTACCAGCCTTTCCTGCATACCCGCGGCTTGGGGGAGAAGGATCTGAGCCTGGCGCTGGCCTTGGGTGAGGTGGTGTCGGTTGACCTCCCGCTCGCCGAGGTGGCGTATCAGCGGCTGGCGGCCGGTCTCGGGGTGCCGCACACAGAGAAAGAGACGTAAATGGACGAACTGCGCCGCAAGGGCCTCGAGAAGATGAACGAGGTCTACGGCTGGGAGATGCCCAACATCGAGGGCGACGCGTACTTCGACCTGACCGTCGATCACCTGTTCGGCAGTATTTGGACCCGACCGGGGTTGTCGATGCGCGACAAGCGCATCATGACGCTGACGGCGGTGACCGCGGTAGGCAATCGCGACCTGGCCGAAATCCAGATCAACGCCGCCCTGCTCAACGGCGAACTCACCGAGACCGAACTGAAGGAGATGGCCGTCTTCCTCACCCACTATCTCGGCTTCCCGCTGGGTTCGGCGCTCAACGGCGCGGTCGACACCGTCGTGGCAAAGCGCAAGAGGGCCGCGGCCAAGGGCGCCGGCGAGGACAAGAAGGCCAACGTGGACGCCGCGTTGAAGATGCACACCGGCAACACCGTCGACTGATACCGCCCGCTGCCTGCCCGACGAGACCGCTAAAGTGACGTGTCGTGCGCGTCCTGGTGATCGGTTCCGGTGCCCGTGAACATGCGCTGCTGCTGGCGCTCCGCAAAGACCCGCAGGTCACGGGACTAGCCATCGCTCCGGGCAACGCCGGCACCGCCCGGCTGGCCGAGCAACACGACATTGACATCACCTCCGGCGAGGACGTCGTCGCCCTGGCGCGCGAGGTGCGCGCCGACATGGTGGTCATCGGTCCCGAGGTGCCGCTGGTGCTGGGGGTGGCCGACGCCGTGCGCGCCGCCGGCATCGTGTGCTTCGGGCCGAGCAAGGACGCCGCCCGCATCGAGGGCTCCAAGGCGTTCGCCAAGGAGGTCATGGCCGCGGCCGGGGTGCGTACCGCTATCAGCGAAATCATCGACAGCCCAGCACTTTTGGACGCCGCCCTGGATAGGTTCGGGCCGCCAGCGGGCGATCCGGCCTGGGTGGTGAAAGACGACGCTCTGGCGGCCGGCAAGGGCGTGGTGGTGACGCCGGACCGCGACGTCGCGCGCGCCCACGCCGCCGGGCTGCTCGAGGCCGGCCACCCGGTGCTGCTGGAGTCCTTTCTCGACGGCCCCGAGGTGTCGCTGTTCTGCGTCGTCGACGGCCGTACCGTGGTGCCGCTGTTGCCGGCGCAGGATTTCAAGCGGGTCGGCGACGGCGACACCGGACCCAACACCGGCGGCATGGGCGCCTATGCGCCGCTGCCGTGGCTGCCCGACGACGTATACCGGGAAATCGTCACCCAGATCGTCGAACCCGTTGCGGCCGAGCTGGTTCAGCGCGGCAGTCCGTTTCGCGGACTGCTGTACGTCGGTCTCGCGATCACCGCGAAGGGGCCGGCCGTCGTCGAATTCAATTGCCGCTTCGGCGATCCGGAAACCCAGGCGGTGCTGGCGCTGCTGGAATCGCCGCTCGGACAGCTGCTGTATGCCGCGGGCACCGGCGCGCTGGCCGACTTCGGCGAGCTGCGCTGGCGTGACGGCGCGGCCGTGACGGTGGTGCTGGCGGCCGAGAATTATCCCGGACGTCCCCGGGTCGGAGACGTCGTCGTCGGCTCCGAAGCCGAGGGGGTGCTGCACGCGGGCACCGCGCGGCGCGACGACGGCGCGATCGTCTCGTCGGGCGGTCGGGTGCTGTCGGTGGTGGGAATCGGCGCCGACCTATCCGCCGCGCGCACACAAGCATACGAGATTCTCGGCTCAATTAGGTTGCCGGGCAGTCACTTCCGGAAGGATATCGGTCTACGGGCGGCCGAAGGTAAGGTCCGCGTCTAGACGCGTTCGACGGTGCGGACGTGTTCGCGGCGGAAACCCAGCCCCACGATCCGGCCGAGCAGCCGCTTGACGGGCGCGGAGTGGCTCACGAGCCGCAACGTCCACAGCGGCGGGGCCGTCCTGCTCATTCGGGCCAGATTCACCGTTTGTGCGGCCTGCAGCCGCTGCGCGATCCGTGTCGGGGTCTGCCGGCGCTTCTGCACCGCACGCAGGTCGTCGTCGGAAACCCGGCCTTTGCGTAGTGGTTCGGCGAGAAAGTTGGCGGCGGCGACCGCGTCGGCGATGGCGTAGTTGACGCCGATCCCGCCGACCGGTGACATCGCGTGCGCGGCGTCCCCGATGCACAGCAGGCCCGGTAGCCACCATTGCCGCAACCTGTTGGCGCGCACCGACAGTAGCTTGACCTGGTCCCAGTTTGTGAGCGAGTTGAGGCTGGTGGTCAGGAACGGTGCGGCCGCGGCAACTTTGGACCGGAATGCCGGAAGCCCTTCGGCCCGCACTCTTTCGAAGCCGCCCTTGTCGATGATCGTGCCGCACTGCCAGTACTCGCCACGGTTGATCGCGATGACGATCTGACCTTCGCCGAGGTACCCGAGGGTTTCCGGGGCAAGGTCGGTGCGCGGAAGCCGGAACCACAGGACGTCGATGGGCATCGGAAACTCCCTGACCGGCAGCCCCGACCGTTCCCGGATGACCGACCACCGACCGTCGCAGGCGACCGTCAGGTCGGCGCGGATCTCGACCGGACCACCCGGGGATTGGGCGGTGATGCCGGTGATCCGATCGCCCTCCCGCAGCAGGCCGGTTGCCTCGGTGTTCATCTCGAGCCGAAAGCTCGGGTACCGTTTGGCCTTGTCCGCCAGGAAGTTCAGGAAGTCCCACTGCGGCATGAAGACGACGTACTTGCAGGCGGTTGGCAGGTGGCGGAAATCGATGAGATCGAATGTCCGGCCTTGGAATCCGATGCCCAGCTGTTCCATGGTTTGGTGCGGGACCTCGCGCAAAAACTCCTCGAGAAGTCCGAGCTCATGCATGATCTCGGTGGTCGACGGGTGGACCGTATCGCCACGGAAGTCGCGGAGGAAGTCGCCGTGCTTTTCCACCAGAGTCGTCTGCACGCCCGACCGTGCGAGCAGGTAGGCGAGCATCATGCCGGCCGGGCCGCCACCGACTACCAGGCACGTGGTCTGCCAAACCTTCATGGCCTACGCTTTCTCGTCTGCTGGGGCGTTGGCGTGGTGTAACGCCGCGATCCAGCTCTTCACTGTGCGCGCATCAACACGATTGAGCGTGCCGGCCGGCACGCCCAGGTACCGCTCGATCGCTTCCATGTGCGCCCCATGGGTTTTCACCATTTCCCTGACGTTCGGTGCCTGGATCGATTGGTGCGGTGCGGCAAGCAACCGGTGGGCCATCTCGTCTTGGAGCGCCTGGATGATGGCGAAGATGATCGCCCCGGCGTGATCCGGATAGGCGGTCGCGAACCGACCCTCGTCGACACCCTGACGGATGATCGCGCTCAGCAGCGGCGCCAATCGTTTTGCGCTCTCGCGATCCACCAGCAGCCGGAAGGTGAGGTTATCGGGCGCATACCATACCGGCAGCATCGTCACGAAGAGGTTCTGCCGCTCCGATTTCCAGCGGATGATCTCACCGAAGAAGGCCTGCAACTTGTCTAGAGCCCCCATCCCGGGGTTCTCGACGATCGGCGCGAGGGCCCGTTCGGAGTCGCCGACCAGTCGTGTGGTGAGGGCTTCGATCACCGTCGGCTTGGAGTCGAAGTAGTGGTAGAAGGCTCCTTTGGAGATTTGCAGGTCGTTGAGAATGTCTTGAACCGTCAGGCGCTCATAGCCGGCCGACAGGATCAAACGCTGTGCGGCATCGAGGATTTCATCACGCCGTGCCGTGTGCTCTGCAACGTTGACTGTCCTCGCCACTCAAACCTCATTATTAGACCGACGGTTGGTTTATTTATCCGAGTCTGACTCGCTGCCCGCGTGAGGTCAAGAGGGCAGCCGAAAATTCCGCGCCACGGCGTTGCCGCGGTGCCGCCAATGCTGACGCTGGTGGCCATCGTCGTGCACACCATGGTGGTAGTGGTGTCGGTTGCCGGGCATGGCGGTCACTGTTGACGGTGTCGATGTGGGTGGTTCGGGAGGTGAGCGGCCTGGCAGCCCTGTTTCGGGGGAGGGTTTGCTGGTTTTACTGCATGGATACGGCAAACATACGTTAGGCGTCGCCGTCGGGTAGTTGCGCTCTGAACTAAAATTCGGGGGGGGGGGTAACTCCAGGCTTTTAAAAATATTTTTTAACAGCGGTTACTTTATCTCACATAGTTTGCGATACACGCTACTTGCTGGACCAACTTGATCAACCGGATCCCATTTGGTCCGCAACTCAGGTTCTTCTCAGCTACGTTCTGGCCATCCGCATTCGACAACCGGTCTAGAGATCCTTTTCAGGCAGGTTCTGATTCGTCGTCGTAGTTGTCATGACAGGAAGGCTCGCAGATGAAACGCAAACAGCACAGTATGAGGCGTCATCGCCGGTCGTTGAAAGCGCAGGCGCGTCACCGGGGCCGTGTGGTCGGGTTGGGTGCGGCTGCCGGCGCTTTTCTGACTGCCGCAATGAGCCCGGTTGTTGCCGCGCCTCCGGCTCGCGCGGGTGTGCTGGACATGATCATCGATCCCATCATTCAGCCGGTGATTGGGGCTGCCAGTACGGCTGCCCTCGAGGGTATTAATGCGGGCGCGGTTGCGTTGGAGGGTGTTGGTGCGGGTGCGGCTGTTTTCGATGGGTTTCATTCGGCTGCGCTTGAAAGCATCACGAGCGGCATCAATTTGAGTACCGCGGCTGCAGATCTCGGCGGCGTGAGTGCTGCTGCTTCTGGTACGGACCCTACGACGGCGCTGAATCAACTCATTTACGGGGCATTCGACGGTTTCTACAACGGTATTCATGCGGCAGGTGAGTCGTGGATTGCCAGCCCGATCGGTCAGGCCGTGGACGGGCCGGTCAATGCGCCGTTCGTCGCCCTGTTCGGGCGCGATGTGATCGGCAATGGCGTCAACGGTTTCACCGGCACCAACACCTCATTGATTGGTCAGACCGGGTGGTTTGGCAATCTCGGTGATGGCGGGTTCTTGTTCGGCGATGGCGGCACCGGTGCGGCCGGTACCGCCGCTCACACCGCCGGTTTTGCCGGTGGCTCCGCCGGATTGATCGGCAACGGCGGTGTGGGCGGTCTCGGTTTCAGCCCCACGAGCGGTGCCGGTGTCGCCGGGGAGGGTGGTGCTGGCGGTGCTGGTGGAGCGGGTGGCTGGCTGATGGGCAATGGGGGCGGCGGTGGCCTTGGCGGTACCGCCGCGGCGTCCGGCGGCAGCTTCGGGGGCGCCGGTGGTGTCGGCGGTAATGGTGGCTTGCTGTTCGGCAACGGCGGCAGCGGCGGCTTTGGCGGTGTCGGCGGGGCGTCCGGTGGCGGCAAAGGCGGTGGGGGTGGTGTCGGCGGTAATGGTGGCTTGCTGGTCGGTGATGGTGGTGTGGGCGGTCAGGCCGGCAATGGCGGCATCGGTGTCGGCGGTTACGGCGGTGACGGCGGTAGGGGTGGTGCTGGCGGTGTGAGCGGGCTGCTGGCCGGTAACGGCGGCAACGGCGGTAACGGCGGCATCGGCTACTACTACGGTCGCGGCGCCGGGGCCGGCGGGGCCGGCGGCCTAGCCGGGCTCCTCGGCCAAATCGGTGCAGCCGGCAGCACACCGACCGGCTGATACCCCAGTCGGCGCAATGGCCCTTTGCACTGCCCCGGTTAGATCACCGTCGCGCGATTCCAGCGCCTCGGCCACACACACCGTTTAACGGTTCTCCCCGACTATCAGACATGAGCAAAGGAACGATGGATATGCAACAGCTCGCAGCTTTTCGGCCACTGGTCACCGCGGGTGCCGCGGCAGTAGGTGCCAGCCTGATCGCCCTGACACCGGCAGTCTCCAACAATGTGGCATCTGATCTTCAGCGCAGCACGGTCACTATCCAGCACCGCGCGGTCACGCTAGCCGACGACGTCGTCAACCCCCTACGGACGTGGATCGACATCCTCCCCACGGCACTCACTCAACTGCTTGGGATTTTCGGAAAGGGGGTCATGGTCCCTATCCCGTACACGTGGACTGAGACCCCGTTTCCGGTCGCCCAGCAGCTTGCGGCCAACGGGCTGCAGTACGCGACCGAGTATGTCGAGTCCTTCCAGGGGGCCGCGGCGAATGGTGTTGCCTTCTTCACCGGGACTGGTGGAGCAGCATACAGTTTTCCCGAGTTACTCCAAGGGGCGTCCGCTGACTTCGCGTCCGGCAACATCACTGGCGCATTCGCCGACTTGTATTCGGCCCTGTATTACGGGCCACTTTACGAGATGGGGCTCCCGTTGTTTGGGATTCTGCACATTCCCACATATATGATGGCCAACCTCAGTGCCGCGACCGATTATCTGGTGAACCCCGGTGTGACAGACATTTTCCTCGCCGGTCCCCTCTCGTTGCCCCAGGACGCATGGACAGCGCTCGGTGACGGTCTTCAAGGTGTTTACGATTCGTGGACGGCGGGGGATCCGTTGGGTGTGTTGACCAACTTGCTCAATATCCCCGGCGCAATGACGAATGCCGTCGTTAACGGTATTCAATCTCCCGGCATTGAGGGTCTGTACCAGGGCTTACTCAGCTATCCACAGAGTAGCCTGATTGGCGAGTTCGTGAACATTCTCTTCCCGGGTCTCGCCAACGCGATTGTTGCTCCCAATGCTCAGAATATCGTGGCGGGTGGGAGTCTCCGGGCCGCACTCGATGGGTTCCTGCACGTGCTGCTTCATGGTTGGCCGTCCCTGACGGGTGCCGGCGAGGCTGCGGCCAGCGTTGCTAGCGTGACCGACTTCGCCACTGCGGCGTCGGCCGCCGCGCTACCGGCGGGCCTGCCCGGCATAGCGCCATCGATCGCGGCCGATCTGTCCAGCATTGGCCCGTCGGTCGTGGCGGATCTTGCCAGCCGGCTGCCGGTCGAGTTCGGGACGCTAGCGGCCAACGTCCTGACGTCGCTGTTCTGAGTTCCTACTGCGGCGTGAACCTGCCCAGCGTAGGGGAGACCCACGCGAGCGCTGGGCGGGTTGGTTGCCGGATCCTCACCGCCGGCGCTGGCACGGTCGCTTCTGGTACCGGTATGGGGGAGGCGGGCGGGGGTGTCGTGCTGGCCGGTGAGTGTCGGGAGGTGCTGGAGTGGGCGCGGGCGCGTGTCGATGAATTGGTCGGTTTGGCCGAGGCGAAAGAACGGTTCGCGGTGTGGTGCACCGCATTTCAGCTTGACCAGTGTCGTGTCGAGCATGGTCTGGTGAGGTCGTGCGCGGGAAACCATATGGTGTTTTTGGGCGCCCCGGGCACGGCGAAAACGACGTTCGCCCGGGTCATCGGTGAAGTGTTGTTCGGGGTGGGCACGCTCACGCGCCCGCAGGTCACCGTGGTCAGCGCCCACGACATCGTCGGGGGTGACCTTTGGCGCGGCGCGGCCAGGATGAGGGATGTGTGCGAGGATGCGCGCGGTGGGGTGTTGTTGATCGACGAGGCTTATCGGCTGGACTCGGAAATCGACGGTCGCGCTTGGGGTGTGGAGGTGATCAACACACTGCAAGCGTGCATGGCGGCATACCGTAACGGGCTTGTGGTCATCCTGGCCGGCTATCCCGGCCCGATGCAGGACTTCTTGACAGCTCATGCTGGGTTGGCCGCTCGATTTCCCGTCACCGTGACTTTCGCCAGCTACACCCCCGAGGAGATCGTCGCCCTTGGGTGCCGCTTGGCTGGCAAGGAGCATCTGGTTGTCGAGGACAGTGCGTGGGAACTGTTGGGTGCCGAAGCAATCCGGCTGCGGTCGATCCCGCATGGCCCTGGGACGCTGCTGGATGTTGCCGGCAACGCCCGTTACGTCGGTGACGTGATCGCCGTGTGCCAGCGTGCGCGGACCCGCCGGTTGCGCAGGCTAGCGCCCAGCCCCCGCGATCTCGAGCAACTCGTACGCACCGACCCCTGCATCCTCCACGTCAGCGCCGCGGACATGGGACGTGCGATCGCCGCAGCGCGCCCAGCTGTGACACCCTAAATTCGGTGTACTGACATTCGCGGATTTAGGCCCGGGTCATGTATCGAGGCGTTTGTCATTGTCGGTTCCCGACGAACGACCGCCTCTCCGCCGGAACTGCCCGACTCGTGCCGGAATATCCGCGCTGATTAACGTCGAGCGTGCACTCACTGCGAATTTTGGCCGCCGAAAATCTCGCGCTGAGTACACGCTCGACGGATCACGGGTTCTCAACCGGCTATTGGCCCAGTTTTACCCGCACGCTTAAAAACCCGCAGCCTGGCCGTCTCGGCGCGGATCGCTGGCCCCAAAATACCCGCCGTCGAGGCGCCAAATCGCCTGGCAACTACCGAATTGGTTGTAGTCGTCCACGGTAATCAGGTCATGCCCTCGGTTCCGGAGCTCGTCGAGCGTCGACTGCGGAAAACCTTTTTCGCAGCTGACCTGCGTGCCGTGCACCCACCGGAACCGGGGGCCGTCGCAGGCCGCCTGCGGATTCTGCCCGTGGTCGGCGATGCGCACCAGCACCTGCACGTGACCCTGGGGCTGCATCGTTCCGCCCATCACCCCGAAGCTCATCACCGGTGCGCCGTCTTTGGTGACAAAGCCCGGAATGATGGTGTGATAGGGGCGCTTGTTGGGACCGACGCGGTTCGGATGCCCCTGGGCCGCAGCGAAATTCGCACCACGGTTTTGCAGAGAAATTCCCGTGCCCGGCACCACCACACCGGATCCGAACCCCATGTAGTTCGACTGGATCATCGACACCATCATCCCCGCGGCGTCGGCGGCGGTCAGATACACGGTTCCCCCGCGCGGGGTGCCGGCGGATGCCGGCTTCGCCCGCTTGCGATCGATCAGCGCCGCGCGCTGCTGCAGGTACCCCTTGTCCAACAAGCCTTCCGAAGCCAGTGCCATGTGGTCGATGTCGGCGACATGGGCCTGCGCGTCGGCAAATGCCAGCTTTACCGCTTCGATCTGCAGGTGCACGCTGTCGGCGGAATCGGCTGGCAGCGAAGGCATGTCGAACTGCTCCAGGATTCCCAAGGCGATCAAAGCCACGATCCCCTGGCCGTTGGGCGGTATCTCGTGCACCGTGTACCCGCGGTAGCTGGCATCGATCGTGCCCACCCAGTCGGCCCGATGAGCGGCGAGGTCGCTGGCCCGCATCACGCCGTCATTAGCCAACGCGTGCGCCTCGAGTTTGGTGGCCAGCTCCCCTCGGTAGAACGCCTCGCCGTTGGTTGCGGCGATGCGCTCCAATGTCGCCGCGTGGTCAGGAAACCTAAACCGCTCACCGGGTTTCGGCGCACGCCCGTCGGGCAGGAACGCCTCGGCGAACCCAGGCTGGTCGGCGAACAGCGGGACCTGCGCCGCCCATTGTTCGGCCACCGTCGGCGAAACCAGAAAGCCGTTGCGGCCGTAGGAGATCGCGGGCTCGAAGAGCCTCTCGAATGCAAGCTTGCCAAACTTGGCGTGCAGTTCGGCCCATGCCGACACCGCCCCCGGCACGGTCACCGAATTCCAGCCGACCACCGGAATAGCGTTGCCGCCGAAGTACTCCGGCGTCCAGGCCGCGGGCGAGCGGCCCGATGCGTTCAGTCCGTGCAGTTGCTTGCCGTCCCAGACGATGGCGAAGGCGTCGGACCCGATGCCGTTGGACACCGGCTCCACGATGGTGAGCGTGATGGCGGTGGCGATGGCCGCGTCGACCGCG
This sequence comes from Mycobacterium malmoense, assembly GCF_019645855.1. Classification (NCBI taxonomy): domain Bacteria; kingdom Bacillati; phylum Actinomycetota; class Actinomycetes; order Mycobacteriales; family Mycobacteriaceae; genus Mycobacterium; species Mycobacterium malmoense. The sequence goes on along the minus strand of NZ_CP080999.1, from coordinate 4,766,241 downwards.
TTTCCGCCGTCGGCAAGCATCCGCAGGCCCGCTTGGGCGGCCAGCGGTTGCGAGGTGCACACAACGTTTTCCGCCAGGACGGGCTTTCGCGGCCAGGCATACGGGAAGCTCCAGCCGAACGGTGTGGTCACAGTCGGCGAGCGTAACGCTGGCGTGACGTTCGGTGCCCAGTGCCGCGCTGGCGTGACGTTCGGCGAGCAACGCCACTCTGGCGTGACGCTCGACGGGCCTCCTAGGCCACTCCTAGGCCGTCAGCAGCGGCGCCATCCACGTCAGCTCGGCCGGCAGCTGCGAGCTCCAGAACTCCGGGTTGTGCCCGCCGGGCGAGAAACCGCCGGCGGGCGGGTTGGGCAGTTGGGCGATGAACTGCTTCGTCGCGGCGTAGAACGGATCGCTGTCGCCGCAATCCACCCGAATCGGGATCGACGCCAGCGCGGGCATTCCGAACACCGAGTTCGCCGCGAAGTCGTCGGGCCCGTCGAACGCGCCCGGCGCCGCCGCCCCGGAAGACAGCCATAGCGCCGGGCTCACCGCGCAGATCGCCGCGGTCCGCGCGGGCCCCAGCCGGCCACCGAGCAGCAAAGCGCCGTAGCCGCCCATCGACCAGCCCAAGAACGCCACCCGCGAGGTGTCCAGACCCTGACCGCCCAGCATCGGGATGAGCTCGTCGAGCACCATGGCCCCGCTGTCATCACCGGAAGCCCTTTTGTGCCAATAGCTGCCGCCGCCGTCGACGGCGACCACCGCGAACGGAGGCAGCCCGGCGTTGACGGCCTGCGCCAGACCCTGCTCGACGCCGCCGGCCATGACGGTGGACGCGTCGCTGCCCTTACCGTGCAGCGCGATCACCGGTCGCAGCGCCTTGGTCTGGCCCGGCGGACGCGCGATCGCCCAGTTGGTCGGTATCCCACCACGCGCCGCCGACACGAACGAGCCCGTCACCATCGTGGGCGCTGGCTGAGCCGAGGGCGCCGGCTCGACGGGCGGGCTCGGCGTCGGCGCCAACGGCACCTGGGTGCTGGCCTCGGAAATGGAAGTGGCCACCGGGATGGCGCGAGATGTTCGGGGCTGGAACAGGATGTCGAGCGCATACGCGCCGACGGCTCCGACGGCCGCGCTGGCGCCGAGACCGAGCACGGCGCGGCGGCTCAAGTCGGGCATGCGGGCCATCATGCCATGGCCGTTTGGCCGAAATGGCAATGCAGTACCACTTTGACTGGCACGATGGCTACTCGTGACTGCAGCAGTTACTCCAAAAGGAGAACGTCGACGGTACGCGCTCGTGAGCGCCGCCGCCGAGCTGCTTGCCGAGGGCGGGTTCGAGGCGGTGCGACACCGGGCGGTCGCTCGGCGGGCGGGCCTGCCGTTGGCGTCCACCACCTACTATTTCTCGTCTCTCGACGACCTGATCGCCCGCGCCGTCGAACACGTCGGGATGATCGAGGTGGCGCAGCTGCGGTCGCGGGTCGCCGCGTTGTCCAGGCGGCGCCGCGGACCGGAGACCACCGCCGAGGTGTTGGTCGACCTGCTTGTGGGCGACGTGTCCGGTCCGGGGCTCGCGGAGCAGCTGATATCGCGGTACGAGCGACATATCGCCAGTACCCGTCTGCCCACGTTGCGCGAGACCATGCGGCGCAACCTGCGGCAGCGCGCCGAGGCCGTGGCCGAGGCCCTCGAACGATCGGGCCGATCCGTGCATATCGAGCTGGTCCGCACGCTGACCTGCGCGGTCGATGGTTCGGTGGTTTCCGCCCTGGTCGAGGGTCGGGACCCCCGTGCGGCCGCGCTGGCGACGGTGGTCGATCTCGTCGACGTGCTGGCACCCATCGACACGCGACCGGTGCGGATCTGACTCTTGGCGCGCTCCCGCGGAGGCCAATGTGGCGGATGTGACGCCATTGGCTAGCGGTGCGTTCGCCGGCCACCCATAGGGGAAGCCCGGTCATCGAGGCGCCCGAACCGTAAGCTGTGTGTTTGTGAGCATTCCGAATGTGCTGGCTACCCGGTACGCCAGCGCCGAGATGGTCGCGATCTGGTCGCCGGAGGCCAAGGTCGTCGCGGAACGGCGGCTGTGGCTGGCAGTGCTGCGGGCGCAGGCGGAGCTCGGAGTAGACGTCCCGCCGGAAGCGATTGCCGACTACGAGCGGGTGCTCGACGACGTGGATCTGGCCTCGATCGCGGCCCGCGAACGGGTGTTGCGCCACGACGTCAAGGCCCGCATCGAGGAATTCAACGCGCTGGCCGGTCACGAGCACGTGCACAAGGGGATGACCAGCCGCGACCTCACCGAGAACGTCGAGCAGCTGCAGATCCGGCGCTCGCTGGAGTTGGTTTTCTCCCACGGGGTGGCGGTGGTGGCGCGGCTTGCCGAGCGGGCGGTGGCCTATCGCGATCTGGTGATGGCCGGGCGCAGCCACAACGTCGCCGCGCAGGCCACCACGCTGGGCAAGCGGTTCGCTTCCGCGGCGCAAGAAACGCTGATCGGGTTGACCAGGCTGCGCGAGCTGATCGACCGCTACCCGCTGCGCGGCATCAAGGGCCCGATGGGCACCGCGCAGGACATGCTCGACCTGCTGGGCGGGGACGCCGCCAAGCTGGCCGAACTCGAGAGACTTGTGGCTGAATTCCTGGGCTTCACAACCGTTTTGACCAGTGTCGGGCAGGTGTATCCGCGTTCGCTGGACCACGATGTGCTCTCTGCGCTGGTGCAGCTCGGCGCCGGACCGTCGTCGATGGCCCACACCATCCGGCTGATGGCCGGGCACGAACTGGTCACCGAGGGTTTCGCTGAAGGCCAGGTCGGCTCGTCGGCGATGCCGCACAAGATGAACACCCGCAGCTGTGAACGGGTGAACGGGCTGCAGGTGGTGCTGCGCGGCTACGCCTCGATGGCCGCCGAGCTGGCGGGCGCGCAGTGGAACGAGGGCGACGTGTTCTGCTCGGTGGTGCGCCGGGTCGCGTTGCCGGACGGCTTCTTTGCCATCGACGGACAGATCGAGACGTTCCTGACGGTGCTCGACGAGTTCGGCGCCTATCCGGCGGTGATCGGCCGCGAGCTGGATCGCTACCTGCCGTTCCTGGCCACGACCAAGGTGCTGATCGCCGCGGTGCGCGCCGGCATAGGACGCGAGGCCGCGCACCACGTGATCTCCGAGCACGCGATCGCGACGGCGCTGGCCATGCGGGAAGGTGCCGCGCCCGACCTGCTGGACCGGCTGGCCGCCGACGGGCGGCTGCCGTTGGACCGCGCGGCGCTAGACGCTGCACTGGCCGACAAGGAAGCGTTCACCGGTGCCGCCGGTAATCAGATCGACGAGGTCGTTGCGATGGTAGACAAGCTGGTGGGCACCTACCCTGAAGCCGCCAAATACACCCCGGGTGCGATCCTGTGACTCTCGCCGGCGCGCTCTCGGGGATCGACTTCACCGATCTGGACAATTTCGCCAACGGATTTCCGCACGACTTGTTCGCCGTCCACCGGCGAGAGGCGCCGGTGTACTGGCACGAGCCGACCGCCAACACCCCCGACGGCGAGGGCTTCTGGTCGGTCGCCACGTACGCGGAAACGCTTGCGGTGCTAAGGGATCCGGTGACGTACTCGTCGGTGTCCGGAGGTGGGCGACCTTTCGGTGGCACGCTGTTGCAGGACCTGACCATCGCGGGTCAGGTGCTCAACATGATGGACGACCCGCGGCATGCGCAGATTCGGCGACTCGTCAGCTCCGGGCTGACACCGCGGATGATCCGCCTGGTCGAGGACGATCTGCGGACCCGGGCGCGTCGGCTGCTGGACGCGGTGGTGCCGGGCGAACCGTTCGACTTCCTCGTTGACGTGGCCGCCGAGCTGCCGATGCAGATGATCTGCATCCTGCTGGGAGTGCCGGAATCCGAACGACATTGGCTATTCGAGGCCATCGAGCCGCAGTTCGACTTCGGCGGCTCGCGCAAGGCTAAATTGTCGCAGCTGTCGCTAGAGGAGGCCGGGTCGCGGATGTACGCCTATGGCCAGCAGTTGATCGCGTCCAAGCGCGCCGAGCCGACCGACGACATGTTGTCCGTAGTTACCAATGCGACGCTCGATGACGCCGACGCGCCGGCCCTGTCGGATCTCGAGCTGTATCTGTTCTTCAGTCTGCTGTTCAGCGCCGGCGCCGAGACGACGCGCAACGCGGTCGCCGGCGGGCTGCTGGCGCTGGCCGACCATCCCGAGCAATTGCATGCGCTGCGTGACGATTTCGGCGCGCTGCCGACGGCGGTCGAGGAGATGGTGCGGTGGACGTCGCCGTCACCGTCGAAGCGACGCACCGCTACTCGCGACGTCGCGCTCGGCGGACGGTCGATCGAGGCGGGGCAGAAGGTACAGATCTGGGAGGGCTCGGCCAACCGCGATGCCAGTGTGTTCGACCGCGCCGACGAGTTCGACATCACCCGTAAACCCAATCCGCACTTGGGATTTGGCCAGGGCGTGCATTACTGCCTGGGTGCCAACCTGGCCCGGCTGGAATTGCGCGTGCTGTTCGAGGAATTGCTGTCGCGCTTCGGCGCGGTCCGTGTTGTGCGGCCCGTCGAATGGACCCGCAGCAACCGGCATACCGGCATCCGGCACCTGGTCGTTGAACTGCGCTGACGGTCAGGCCCCTATCCTGAGCCTGGTCAGGCGGGTCTATCTAGGAACGACGGTGATCGTGCACTGAGCTTGGCTGGCTTGGCTTAGCCGTGTGTCCGCTGTGACTAGCGCGCAGTCGAGGGCTTCCGCCAGGGCGACGTAGGTGGCGTCGTATGCCGAAAAGTTCTCCCGGATTTCCCAAATGCGCTCGAAGAGGCCATGTATGGGATAGCGAGTGACGGCCAGGCGGCGCCACGTTCGTAGGGCGTTCCATCCGTCGGCGGCGTTCAGCTGGTCTCTCCGGACTTGTCGGCGCAGCCCGCTTGCGATTTCCGAATCGATGAGATGCGGAGCATGTAGGTGTTCGGTGCCTATCAAGTGGCGCGCTCGACCATCGTTGAGCAGCGCGGCCAGTGCGGCTGACGCGTCAACCACGATCATCGACCGGCGCGCTCGGCGTCGATGTCGTCGACCAGCTCGGCAACGCTGACGTTGAGGTCAGGCAGCTCCCCGAGAAGCGCAGGGTTATCGGCACGGCGAGAAGCCTCGGCGAGCTCACGCACTGCCACCGCTGATACCGAGGTCTTGTCACGTTTGGCGAGGCGTTCCAGTCGTTCCACGACGTCGTCGGGAACGTTGCGCAGGTACAAGGTCTTCATGGCACAATGCTAGCACTATAGTTGCAAACTGACAGCGCTGCTCGCAGCCTGTGGGCAGCGCCTGATGGGCATCCGCTGTAGGCGAAAGTAACCGGGTTGTCGAGACTACACATGTTGTTTCAACGTATCTGGTGCCGACAGCGCCTACGGACCCGTCAGCGAGTCGACGCGGTAGCGGCTCGCGGTCCAGGGTGGGGCGCTGGGAATGGGTGTGAGCGTGACCGTCATGCCGTCTTTGCCGGCGGTGAAGGACTCGGGCACGAGGTAGGTGTCGTCAAGCCAACGGTGAAAGGTGTTGCTGCGCGGCTGTATCCAGTGCCCGACGGGCACGCCGTCGATGGCCACGTCGGCCGATTGATACCCGTTTGCCTGGTCCGACGTGCGGCGCAGCAGGACGCCGTGGTTGTCCGGGGGGATCTGGACGTGGAACGTGATCGCCGCCTGGGTGGCCCGGACCAACCCGGCGATGGGACGTGCGTCGTCGTTCCCCTCGTACGTGCCGATCAGCAATTGATCCGCGGCATCAGCGTCGGTATAGCCGTGCAGGAGTCGGCTCACCGGATCGGCGGGGTAGACGTCGTCGCCGGGGGTAACGGTCTCGTCCGGTTGTGTGTAGAGGAATGCCGTTGAGCTGTAGTCGGGTTGGACCATGTTGCGTTTGCCGTGCTCGATGCCGAAGCGGATCGCGGAGTGATAGCCGATGGCGTCGGCGAGCATGAGCCGATAGACGGCGACGCAGTAGTCCGCACATCCGCCGGCCGCCGTGCGTTGATCGGGTTGGCCGGTGAGCGGGTCGGAGAAGTGGGTGCCGTTGTTGAAATACCAACCGCCCTCGTAGAAGTCCTCGGTGCCTGTCCCGTACCACTGGGGCGACGCGGAACCGTCGGTGTACACGCGTTCGGCCCCTTCGAGAAAGTACGGGGCGTCATCGCTGAACGACGTTTTGATCCGGGAGCCCCTGATGGTATGGCTGACGCCGACGAACTTGCCGTGGCCACGCTCGTCGGCGAACAACCAGTCCTGACCCAGCGACGTCGGTCCGCCGGCCGAGTGTGCCGTGAAGTAGCCGGCGCGGCCGCTGGCCAGCGCGGGCGCCCACTGGGGATCGGGTGTGGTCACGACGTCGGTGTCGATCCCGGACACCGGATGGCCGGTCGTGTTGACGAGCGTGACGCGGGCGGTGCGGGCGAAAGGCATTGGCCACCAGGCCGACAACTCCACCGAGCCGCCGGGCTGTGGGCTCGTCGCGAACATCAGCGATCGCACGTCGTTGGTGCCCAGTCCGGCGCCGAAGAATTCCCCGAGCGGTGAGTCGACGGTGGTTCGGTCGTCGAACTCGATCAGCAGCCGCAATCCGTTCAGGAGTCGATCCGCCGGTCCGGGTAGCCGCAGGCGCAGCGCCGAGATGCTGCCCGGCCCCGTCGGTTCCGCGATCGTCAGCCCGGTGCCGGCCGCAAGCTCGACGGCCCGAATGTCGTGCGTCGCCGTAGGTGCCGCCGGCTTGGGATCCATCGTGCCCGCGGCGCGCAGGGCCGCGATCACGTCGAGCGCCGGATCGGAGGGGGAGAAGGTGGTCACGCCGTCGGCAGTGGAAAACCGGCGATAGTCGACGTGGTAGTACTGCAGGTGCGATGCGACACTGATCCGCATCGAATGCCGGTACGGCATCGGCACTTTGATGTAAACGCCCGCCGGCGACTGCGCGGCGTTGGCGACAAGTGGCCACACGAACGGCGCGCCCAGCTCACCGTTGACCAGCGACTGCAGTGGCGCGTCGATCACCGTCCGGCCGTCCAGGTCGATGCGGATCGCTCCCATCCGGGTCACATTGCCGCCGTCGCGGGTGAACCAGATCGAATCAACCTCGCCGGCACCGCGATCCTCGGCGATGACGCAGCCGGCAGCACCGAACGCCAGACATCCGCCGCTGCCGTTCTGGTTGCCGGTCGAGATGTCGAAATCGCCGCCGCTGCGATCGAAGCTCGACACCTGCACGGTCTGGGTGTCGGCGCTCAGATACGGCAACCGGTCCAATCGACGGTAGGTGTCCCAGCCCACCACCCTTTCGCCGAGTGCCGTGATGGCCGGCTCGGCCCGAGCTGTGCCCGCGACACCACCAATCGCCAACAGCAGCAATGCGAATATCGTGGACGACGCCCGCACGGCCGACGCGTTGCCGCACGCGTCCCGCGTCACCGACATACTCATCACCCTCCAGCGAACACCACCAAAGGTATGTGCCCGGCAGGGCCTATGCGGGCAGCTCTGCTTCGGCTTCGATTTCGACCTTCCACCTGTCATCCAGCAGACCGGCGACGATGACCATGGTCGCCGCCGGCCGGATGGCACCGAACAGTTCGCCATGGACTGCGCTGACCGGTTCGGCGGCGGCCGGGTCGGTGACGAACATGCGGGTGCGGACGACATCGTCTAGACGCGCGCCGGCCGCCGCGAGTGACCGTTCGATGATCTCGAAGCATCGGCGCGCCTGGAGGCCGGCGTCGTCAGGGCATGTTCCATCAGGCCAGACCGGGCCGGTGCCGGAGACCAGCACACGGGTGCCGCACCGGATCGCGCGACTGAACCCGATCGTCGCCTCAAATGGTGACCCCGAACCTATCCGCCGGCGCTCCCCGATCGGGTGTGCCTCCGGCGTGTGGTGTTCACCGTCCGCCGCCTGCATCATGAGCCGCCGGCGACGCACCGGCAAAGCGGCGAGCGAGTGACCGCGTGCTGCGACATGATGCCATCATGGCATTGGCATCTCGCCGGGATCTCAACCATCAGCCGAATCTCGGTGGCGGCGATCAGGGCGTCATAGGCGCGGGCGGATCGCGATCCCGGCCGACCGCAGTTCCAGTGCGGCCAGAGCGCGCATGGCCACGGGATCCTCGCGCCGCCATGCGCCGACCGGATCCGCGCTGACCTTGGCGAGCTTGGCCGGCGGCCGGTTCGTCAGCGCCCGCAGCGCCAGCAGCTGTTCCCCGGCCGGCGTCGCGGCCAGCGCCGTCACAACCCATTTGCGCCGAAAGAACCGGAGCCGCAGGAAAAGCCACGGCATGGCCGCGATCAGGATCGGCGGCGCGACGACCGCCAGCGCAAGCAGCACGGCAAGCCAGCCCGCCGTGGTGTCCAGGCTGTGGCCCGCGCCGGCGATGTCGAGGGCGGCGTCGGCGGCCGCGGAGATCGGCTTGCTGACCGCGTCGCCGACCACCGGGATGCGCTGCGCGCCGTGGCCCGCCGACGCCAGGTTGTCGGCGATTCCCCGTGAGCCGCTCTCGATTTGTCGGCCGGCCTCGCCGATCGTCGCGATGGCGCTATGCACGGCCAGGCCGACGAACACCCATACCGTCGTCCACAAAGTGACGGCGATATCGCTGAACAGCTGGGCCAGCAGTCGAACGGGCGTGGTCGAGTAGGGCAGAAACCGAGATCTCATAGCGCCGATCCCAGCACAGGACCGCCCCCGCGGTGCCGGATAGGCTGGCCCGATGCGCCCCGCACTGTCCGACTACCGGCATCTGGCCAGCGGCAAGGTCCGCGAGATCTATCGCGTCGACGACGAGCACCTGCTGCTGGTCGCGACCGACCGGATCTCGGCCTACGACTACGTCCTCGACAGCACCATCCCGGACAAGGGCCGCATCCTGACCGCGATGAGCGTGTTCTTCTTCGGCCTCGTTGACGCCCCCAACCACCTGGCCGGGCCGCCGGACGACCCGCGGATTCCCGACGAGGCGCTCGGCCGCGCGTTGGTGGTGCGCCGGCTGGAGATGCTTCCGGTGGAATGCGTGGCTCGCGGTTATCTGACCGGCTCCGGACTGCTGGACTACCAGGCGACCGGAAAGGTCTGTGGCATCGCGCTGCCGCCGGGTCTGGTCGAGGCCAGCAAGTTCGCGACGCCGCTGTTCACCCCGGCGACGAAAGCCGCGCTGGGGGACCACGATGAGAACATTTCGTTCGCCCGGGTGATCGAGATGGTAGGAGCGGTGCGCGCCAACCAGTTACGCGACCGCACGTTGGAGATCTATGTTCAGGCCGCCGATCACGCCCTGACGAAGGGGATCATCATCGCCGACACCAAGTTCGAATTCGGCGCCGACCGCGACGGCAACCTGCTGCTGGCCGACGAAATCTTCACCCCGGATTCCTCGCGATACTGGCCGGCCGAGGGGTACCGGTCCGGTGTGATCCAGACGAGTTTCGACAAGCAATTCGTCCGCAACTGGCTCACCAGCCCCGAGTCCGGCTGGGACCGTCACGGCTCGCAACCCCCGCCACCGCTCCCGGAGGACATCATCGACGCCACCCGCGCCCGTTATATCGAGGCTTACGAACGGATTTCGGGCCTGAGGTTCGACGACTGGATCGGCCCTGGCGCATGACCGATGCACCCCGACCGCCCGTCGCCAAACGGGTGGAGACCCGGCGCGAGCATCACGGTGACGTCTTCGTCGACCCGTACGAATGGCTACGCGACAAGGCAGACCCCGAAGTGATCGCCTACCTCGAGGCCGAAAACGACTATACCGATCGGACGACGGCCCACCTTGAACCGTTGCGGCAGCAGATATTCGACGAGATCAAGGCGCGCACCAAGGAAACCGACCTGTCGGTGCCCACTCGGCAGGGCAACTGGTGGTACTACGCCCGTACCTTCGAGGGAAAGCAGTACCGCGTCCAGTGCCGTTGTCCGATAACCGATCCCGACGACTGGAATCCTCCGGCCCTGGACGAGAACACCGAAATACCCGGTGAACAGATCTTGCTCGACTCGAACGCCGAGGCGCAGGGGCACGACTTCTTCGCGCTGGGCGCCGCGCTGGTGAGCCTGGATGCCAACCTGCTGGCGTACTCCGTCGATACCGTCGGCGACGAGCGATATGCCCTGCGGTTCAGGGACTTACGCACCGGCGAGAACTACCCTGACGAAATTCCCGATATCGGGGCCGGAGTGACCTGGGCCGCCGACAACCGCACCGTGTACTACGTGACCCTGGACGCCGCCCACCGTCCCGACAAGGTGTGGCGGTATCGGCTCGGCTCCGGCGAACCATCGGAGCTGGTGTATCACGAAGCCGACGAACGCTTCTGGCTGGGAGCGGGGCTCACCCGAAGCGAGAAGTACGTGATCATTGCCTCGGGCTCGTCCGTCACCTCCGAGTTCCGTTACGCCGACTCCGCCGACCCCGACGCGGAATTCACCGTCGTGCTGCCGCGACGCGAAGGCATCGAGTATTCGGTGGAGCACGCGGTGGTCGGCGGGCAGGACCGATTCTTGATCCTGCACAACGACGGCGCGGTGAACTTCACGCTCACCGAGGCCCCGGTCAGCGATCCGGCGCGGCAACGCACCCTGATCGGCCACCGCGACGACGTCCGGCTCGACGGTGTGGATGCCTTCGCCGGCCATCTGGTGGTCAGCTACCGTCGTGCGGCGTTGCCCCGGATCCAGCTGTGGCCCATCGACCCTGACGGCGGCTACGGTGAGCCCGAGGAGATCTCGTTCGATTCCGAGCTGATGTCGGCCGGCCTGGGTGGCAATCCCAACTGGGAGTCGCCCAAGCTGCGGATCAGGGCGGGATCATTGGTGACGCCGACGCAAATCTACGATGTCGACTTTGCCACCGGTGAGCGCACCCTGCTGCGCGAGCAACCCGTGCTCGGCGGCTATCGGCCCGCCGACTATGTTGAACGGCGCGATTGGGCGCCGGCAGACGATGGCACCCGGATCCCGGTGTCGATCGTGTACCGCGCCGGCATCGAGTTTCCAGCGCCAGCGCTGCTATACGGCTACGGCGCCTACGAGATTTGCACCGATCCAAGCTTTTCCATCGCACGGTTGTCGCTGCTGGACCGCGGCATGGTGTTCGCCGTCGCCCACGTCCGCGGCGGCGGAGAGATGGGCCGGCCGTGGTACGAGCACGGCAAACTGTTGGAGAAAAAGAACACCTTCACCGACTTTGTTGCGGTGGCAAGGCATCTGGTCGATTCGGGCCTGACCCGGCCGCAGAACCTGGTGGCGTTGGGAGGCAGCGCGGGCGGCCTGCTGATGGGCGCGGTAGCCAACTTGGCGCCGGATCTGTTTGTCGGGATTCTCGCACAAGTCCCGTTCGTCGACCCACTGACCACCATCCTGGATCCCTCCTTGCCGCTGACAGTCACCGAATGGGACGAATGGGGAAACCCGTTGAGCGACGGTGACGTTTACTTCTATATGAAGTCGTATTCGCCCTATGAGAATGTCGAGGCCAAACGTTACCCGGCCATCCTGGCGATGACGTCCCTGAACGACACCAGGGTCTACTACGTCGAGCCGGCCAAATGGGTTGCGGCGCTGCGGCACGTCAACACCGACGGGAACCCGATTCTGTTGAAGACCCAGATGAACGCGGGGCACGGCGGCGTCAGCGGTCGCTACGAGGCTTGGAAGGAAACCGCATTCCAGTACGCGTGGCTGCTAGCCGCTGCCGACCGCGACCGCTATGGCGGCGGCCAGGAAGACGACCTCGATCGCCGTCCGCAGGGGTAGCCGCGTCGTCATCGACTTGGGCGGGTTGGGCATCCGGGAGGCGTAGACGTTGGCCGGGAACATGGCCAGCATCATCAGCAGGAGGCAGATGGCCGCCGCCACCCGGGTTGCGGGAACCAACAAGCCCACGGCGCCCAGGAGTTCGAGGAGGCCGGTGAGGGTGACCAGCAGGCCGGGGGCGGGCAATCGGGGCGGCACGATCGCGATGAGGTCGCGGCGCAGCGGCAGGGCGAAGTGGGCGAAGCCGGTCAGCACGAACATCGCCGCCAACCCGACGGCGAGCGCCGCGGGCCAGCTGTTGACATAACCCACGCCGAGCCAGCCGATGCACCGAGCGGCGATGGTGCCGACCAGCAGGGTAATCAACGGAGCCATCTCGACCCTCCCTCAATCTAGGCACTGACAAGTTCCTAAGGCGCCAAGATAGGCCGTTATCTAGTCACTGTCAAGTTTGGCCGGTATGCTGGCTCTGTGAACCGTCCGAGCTACCACCACGGCGACCTGCGCGCGGTGATCCTCGCCGAGGCCGCGCGTCTGGTGGCCGAGCGTGGCGCGGACGGAGTCTCGTTGCGGGAGTTGGCCCGTAGCGCCGGAGTGTCGCACGCCGCGCCGGCGCACCATTTCACCGATCGGCGCGGATTGTTCACCGCGCTGGCCACCGAGGGGTTCGAGCTGCTGGCCGAGGCGCTGGCCAAAGCCCGGGGCAACTTCGCCGAGGCGGCCCTGGCCTACGTGCGGTTCGCCATCGATCACCCCGGTCATTACCAGGTGATGTTCAACAAGTCGCTGCTTGACGCGGCGGACGGCGAACTGGCAGCCGCCGAGGCCGCGGCCGGGGCCGAACTTTCTCGCGGGGTCGCGACCCTGCGCGATCCCAACGCGCGGGCCGACCCCGCGGGCGCGCGGCTGGCGGCATGGTCACTGGTGCACGGGTTTTCGATGCTGTGGCTTAACGATGCGGTCAATCCCCAAGTCAGACAGGACGATCCGATGGATACCGTGATGCGGATCGCGACAATGCTGTTCGACGGGTAATCGCGGTGGCTATTCGGTGGCCGTTTGGCTCGCCGGTTTCTTCGGCAGAAACGACGCCGGGATGACGGTCAACACCACCAACACGACCGCGATCGCGAATACCGCCGTATAGGCGTGCGACAGGTCGTGCAGCACATCCGCCCAGAAGCTGGGCGCAAGTGACTGCCGGGGTATTGCGGACTGGTCGACCGGCACCCCGCTGCTGGCGGCCTTTTGTTGTAGCGACGCGAGTTTATTTGCCGCGGAAATGTTCTCGCTACGGTTGAACTGGTTGGTCAGGATCATCGACATCAGCGCCGTTCCCATCGAACCGCCGACCTGATGGCTGACGCTCATCAGCGTTGTGCCGCGGGCGATCTGATGCGCGGCCAACGCCTGCACCGACGCGACGGAGAGCGGCATCATGGTGCAGCCCATGCCCAGGCCCATGACCGCCAGCCCCACCAACAGCGTCGGCAGGTACCCCGCCTGCCTGGCCACACCGAACGCGAAGGCGCCCAGGCCGGCCGTGATCAGCGCGATGCCGACCAACACGATCTTGCCCGGTCCCTGTCGGTCCACCAGCGGTCCGGTCAGCCGCATGGTCAGCATGGCGCCGAGTCCCTGCGGGATCATGTACACGCCGGCTTGCATCGGCGTCTGGTGCTGCACCTGCTGAAAGTAGCTGGGGAGCAGCAGGCCCGCGCCGAAAAAGGCCGTGGCGAACAGCAGCATCGTCACGTTGGCGTGGGTGACCACCTTGTTCTGGAACAGCCGCAGATCGATGAGCGGGTGATCCGCGCGGCGCTTCGCATGCACCGCGAACGCGGCGATCAACGCCAGGCCGATGGCCGCCGGTACCAACACGCGACGATCGAAAACCGTCCCGCAGCGCGGGACAGACGACACCGCGAACAGGAACGCCGCCAGGCCGGGCGAGAGCAGCAGCACGCCGACGACGTCGAAGGTTTCCGACCGTGCCGGGTGATCTCTCGGGAACACGATCGCCGCGAGGACGACCGTGACGAGACCGATCGGCAGGTTGATCAAGAAGATCCACCTCCAGCTGGAGGTGTCGATGAGCCAGCCGCCCAGAATGGGCCCACCGATCGGGGCGAGCAGCATGGGGATGCTCAGGATCGACATCAGCCGCCCGAGCCGCCGGGGTCCCGCTTCGCGGGTCAAGATCATGAATCCCAGCGGCAACAGCATGCCGCCGCCGATGCCCTGCACTACCCGAAATACGATGAGCTGCAGAATATTTGACGCCACCACGCACAGTAACGATCCGAGCGTGAAGGCGAGCACGGAGCCCATGAAGAGCCGTTTGGTGCCGAACCGGTCGGCCGCCCAGCCCGTTATCGGGATCACGGTCGCCAACGCGAGCGTGTAGCCGGTCATCGTCCATGCGACGACGGCCTGGGTGGACCCGAACTGCGCGATGAAGGTGCGTTGCGCGACGCTGACGACGGTGACATCCAGGATCGCCATCACCGTGGCCAGGATGCACACGCCGGAGATCCGCAAGAGTGCGGCGTCCAGCCTGTCCGGATAGACCTGCACGCCCGGCTGCTGTGCGGGGGCGGTGGGCGGCGCGGTATCGGCGGCTGTCGGACGGGCCTTTTCCATGGCGTTGGTTAGCATATCGAACCGATCACCGGGGCCGACGCCGGTAGGCGTTTGCTGACCGGTCGCGGGATCTGTCCGCCGGCCCGTTATACGCCTGCCGTCTGCGTGTCCTTCACCATCCCGACACTTGGGATCGGCAAACTTGTGGCGTGTCTGGAAAATTGATCGTCTCGGTGTCGGGGATAGGCGAACGTACCCTGGCCGACGTCGAGGAGTTCTGCGCGCAGATGGACGCGCGCAAGGTGCCGGTGTCGTTGCTGGTCGCTCCCCGGCTGTCCGGTGACTACCGGCTCGACCGCGACCCACACACCGTCGAGTGGCTGACGGCCCGCCGGGCCGGCGGCGACGCCATCGTGCTGCACGGCTACGACGATCCGGCCACCAAGAAGCGGCGCGGCGAGTTCGCGATCTTGCGCGCACACGAAGCCAACCTGCGGCTGATGGCCGCCGACCGCGTCCTCGAGCACCTCGGGCTGCGCACCCGGCTATTCGCAGCACCGGGCTGGGTGGTGTCACCGGGCGTCGTCAAGGCGTTGCCGGCCAACGGCTTTCGGTTGCTCGCCGACCTGCACGGGATCACCGACCTGGTCCGGCACACCACCGTCCGCACCCGAGTGCTGGGCATCGGGGAAGGCTTCCTGACCGAGCCGTGGTGGTGCCGCATGGTTGTGCTGTCCGCCGAGCGGATCGCCCGCCGCGGCGGCATCGTGCGGGTCGCCGTGGCCGCCCGTCAATTGCGCAAGCCCGGCCCGCTGCAGGCGATGCTGGACGCCGTCGACCTGGCTTCCATGCACGGCTGCACACCGACGGTGTACCGGTGGCGGCCCGACAGGGCGATCCTCGACGCCGCCTGACGTCAAGCCGTCTGATCAGCCTGCTGGCCGGGGCATTACCCTGGTGCGGCATGAGCAATTCTTCAGCCGCAGGCTTCGCCGCCGACGCGATCATTGTCGGTGCGGGGCTGTCGGGCCTGGTGGCCGCCTGCGAATTGGTGGAACGCGGCTTGCGGGTGCTGATCCTGGACCAGGAGAACAGCGCCAATCTGGGCGGGCAGGCGTTCTGGTCGTTCGGCGGCCTGTTCTTCGTCGACAGCCCCGAGCAGCGCCGCCTGGGCATTCGCGACAGCCACGAACTCGCCCTGCAGGACTGGCTCGGGACGGCGGCCTTCGACCGGCCCGAGGACTACTGGCCACGCCAATGGGCGCACGCCTACGTCGATTTCGCGGCCGGGGAGAAACGCAGTTGGCTGCGCGCCCGGGGCCTCAAGATTTTCCCGTTGGTGGGTTGGGCCGAGCGCGGCGGCTACGACGCGCTGGGGCATGGCAACTCGGTGCCCCGTTTCCACATCACGTGGGGTACCGGGCCCGCGTTGGTCGAGATCTTCGCGCGTCAGCTGCGTGACCGCTCCACGGTGCGCTTCGCGCACCGCCATCAGGTCGACGAGCTGGTCCTAGAGGATGGCGCGGTGACCGGCGTCCGGGGCACCGTGCTGGAGCCCTCGACCGCGGCACGCGGTGTGGCATCGTCGCGAAAAGCTTTGGGGCAATTCGAATTCCGTGCTTCGGCGGTGATCGTGACCAGCGGCGGCATCGGCGGCAATCACGATCTGGTGCGAAAGAACTGGCCGAAGCGGATGGGCCGCGTCCCCGAGCAACTGCTCAGTGGGGTGCCCGCGCACGTCGACGGCAGGATGATCGGCATTTCCCAAAAGGCCGGTGCGCGGGTGATCAACCCCGACCGGATGTGGCACTACACCGAAGGCATCACCAACTACGACCCGATCTGGCCGCTGCACGGCATCCGGATCATCCCGGGCCCGTCGTCGCTGTGGCTGGATGCCTCCGGCAAGCGGTTGCCGGTTCCGCTGTATCCCGGGTTCGACACCCTCGGCACCTTGGAGTACATCACCAAGTCCGGGTACGACTACACCTGGTTTGTGTTGAACAACAGGATCATTGAGAAGGAATTCGCGCTGTCCGGTCAGGAGCAGAACCCCGATCTGACGGGGCAAAGCGTGCGCGAGCTGCTGCGCAACCGGGCCAGTTCCGGGCCGCCGGGACCGGTGCAGGCCTTCGTCGACCGAGGCGTGGACTTCGTCAGCGCGGACTCGCTGCGCGAACTGGTGACCGCGATGAACAAGCTGCCCGATGTCCAGCCCCTGGACTACGCCACGGTCGAGGCCGAGGTCACCGCCCGCGACCGCGAGGTGGCCAACAGGTTCAGCAAGGACGGTCAGATCACCGCGATCCGTGCCGCCCGCGGCTACCTGGGCGACCGGCTGGGCCGGGTGGTGGCGCCGCACCGGCTGACCGACCCGAAGGCCGGGCCGATGATCGCGGTCAAGCTGCACATCCTGACCCGAAAGACGTTGGGCGGCATCGAGACCGACCTACAGGCGCGGGTACTCAAGGCCGACGGCACGCCGCTGACCGGGCTGTACGCGGCCGGCGAGGTGGCCGGGTTCGGCGGCGGAGGCGTGCACGGCTACCGCGCCCTCGAAGGCACGTTCCTGGGCGGCTGCATCTTCTCCGGCCGGGCCGCCGGCCGCGGCGCCGCCGACGACATCACTTAGCCCCTGCCAAGCCCCTGCCACACACCGCCAAGCCCCTGCCACACACCGCCGAGCCCCTGCCACACACCGCCGAGCGTCACGCCAGCGTGGCGCCGGAAGCCGAGAGCCACGCTGGCGTGACGCTCGATCGAAGCGCTAAAAGGCGATCGCGTTTTCTGCGGGCAATACCTGGAAGTCGGTGTCGGTCATCTCGGTGAGCCGGCCGTAGTAGATGCCCCGCGCGTCCGGTGCGATGATCCCCTGGTGGATCGGTACCGCGCGGGCCGGCGCCACCGCACGCAGGTAATCGACGGCCTCGGCGATCTTCATCCACGGGGCCGCCGCCGGCGCGGCCAAGACGTCCACCGGCTCCTCGGGCACGAACAGCGCGTCGCCGGGATGCATCAACCTTGCCGCATGGTGTCCGTCGCCCACCAGATACGAAATGTTTTCTATCACAGGGATTTCCGGGTGGATCACGGCGTGCCGGCCGCCGACGGCCCGAACCGTCAGCTCCCCGATCTGCAGTTCGTCGCCGACGTGCACCGCCCGGCACGGCTCCCCGAGCTGGGCGGTGGTTTGCGGATCGGCATACAGCGCGGCATCCGGGTTGCCCTCGAGCAGCGACGGCAGTCGGCCGATGTCGACGTGGTCCGGGTGCTGGTGGGTAATCAGGATCGCGGAAAGGCCGGTGATCCCCTCGAAACCGTGCGCGAAGCTACCGGGATCAAAAAGCACGCTGGTGTGGTCGAATTCGGCGAGTAGGCAGGAATGGCCGAAATGCGTCAGTTGCATGTCTACGATTGTGCCCTGACGGGGGTGATGCCGATGCGGGTGATCCTGGCGACGATGCTGGTTGTCGGTGGCTTCGCGGTGGCTCTGATCGTCGTGGCACCCGCCCATGCGGAGCCGGAAACGTGCCCGTCCGTGTGCGACCAGATCCCCAACACCGCGTGGATCCCGCGGCAAGCCGTGCCGCTGAACTCGGTATACAACTGGCCCGCGCTGGCCGGTCTGGCGGTGCCCCTGACGGGTGCCGGGACGGCCAGGTTCCGGTTCGAGGATCTGTGTGCCACACCGGCGGCACCGCAGGATGCCCGCGGCTCGGCGGTCGCGGCCCGCGTGACGGTGACCCACCCGGACGGTCAGTGGCAGTTGCAGGCTCAGATCCTGCACTGGCGCGGCGACACGGCCCGTGCCGGCCCCACCGCCGCTTCGGTGTTCAGCAACGCCGTCGCCGCGCTGCGCAACTGCCAGCAGCGGGCACCGGCGCAGTCGCCATCGATCACCAGCGACGAACCGAACCGGATGGCCGCCGTGATCAGCGGTCCGGTCATCATGCACACCTATCTGGTGGCCCACGTGGCGAGCGGCACGATCAGCGAGCTCACCCTTTGGGCGTCGGGACCCCCACAGGTGCCGTGGCCGGCGATGCCCGACGATCCGGTGCTGAACGCCATGACCGCGCCACTGTGCGACGCCTACATCGCCTCCTGCCCGTGATTCCCGTGCACGCCGGTAGAGTTGGCGCCGAGATCGATCTGAGGAGGAGCGCCGGTGGCCCGGGTGGTCGTAAACGTGATGCCCAAAGCGGAAATTCTTGACCCGCAGGGTCAGGCGATCGTCGGCGCGCTGGGCCGGCTGGGTCATCACGGAATCTCAGATGTCCGGCAGGGCAAGAGATTTGAGCTGGAGGTTGATGACGCGGTTGGTGACTCCGAGCTCGCCGAGATAGCGGAATCGCTGTTGGCGAACACCGTGATCGAGGACTGGACAATAAGCCGGGAGGCGCAGTGACGGCACGGATCGGCGTCATCACCTTCCCCGGGACGCTCGACGATGTGGACGCCGCCCGCGCGGCCCGGCGCGTAGGCGCCGAGGCGGTCGGTCTGTGGCATGCCGACGCCGACCTCAAGGGGGTCGACGCCGTGGTGGTGCCCGGCGGCTTCTCCTACGGCGACTACCTGCGGGCCGGTGCGATCGCCAGGTTCGCCCCGGTGATGGCCGAGGTGGTCGACGCCGCCGGGCGCGGCATGCCGGTATTGGGAATTTGCAACGGTTTTCAGGTGCTCTGCGAGGCCGGGCTGCTGCCCGGGGTCCTGACCCGCAACGCGGGTTTGCACTTCATCTGCCGAGACGTGTGGCTGCGGGTGGCGTCGACCTCGACGGCGTGGACGTCGCGTTTCGAGCCCGACGCGGACCTGTTGGTGCCGCTGAAGTCCGGGGAAGGCCGCTACGTGGCGCCCGCGAAAGTGCTCGACGAACTGGAGGGCGAGGGCCGGGTGGTCTTCCGCTACCACGACAACCCCAACGGCTCGCTGCACGACATCGCCGGCATCAGCTCCGTCAACGGGCGCGTGGTCGGGCTGATGCCGCATCCCGAGCATGCCATCGAAGCGCTGACGGGTCCCTCCGACGACGGGCTGGGCCTGTTCTACTCGGCGCTGGACGCAGTGCTGGCCGCCTGAGCGTAAACGACTGCGCTATTTGTGTTGCTTCTCAAACACCGTGGCGCTGATCGGAATTCGCCTGGAAGCTATGCCGATCCGCCGCCCACGGCCGGCGGGATTCAACCGGCGTCGCGCAGCAACGGCTGTGCCGTCGACGGTAAGTCGACAATCGGGGTCAACGCACCGAAGAGGTCGATCGCGTCGGCGATCGTGCCGTCGACGAAGCGAGCAAAGTCGTCGAGCGTGACGTCATCCCGGATCCACTGTGACCTGCGCGCCACCACACCGATGCGCTGCGGATCGGACGAGCCGTGCACGATCGCGGTGACCTCGCGGTTCTGCTGGTTCCACGTGTCGGCGAAGTGCGTCAGCCAGGGGCGGTCGGTCGCGGGAAAAAAGCACGCGGGAGCGACCCGGATCATCAACACGTCGCCGTGCGCGGGGAAGATCTCCAGGTGGACGTGCAGCCGCCGGGGGAGGACGTTGGCGACGAAGAAGTATTCGCCATCGTGTCGGCCGCGGAAGAACCGCCGCCCGCGCGTGCAGAGGTAGCGTTCGATCAGGTTTGCGCAGCGCGGCTCATTCGTCATGAGATCGATGCTGCGCCCGACGGCTTGGCGGATCCTTGGAGCCGAGCCAGCCGGGTCCGAAGAAATCGTTGAGAATTCGCTGAGCGAGCGGGCCGTCGTCAGGGCAGCGCCCGCGGTCAAGGTCGTGCGACCAATGGGCCGGTTGCGCCGCAGCGGATTTGATCGGTGTTCAGGCCGGGTCGCGCCGCTCCACAATTCCGGCGCCGGGTTCGGGCATTTTTCTTGGCAAGGTGACCGAAAACGTGTATCGCTCTGGGGGATAGTGGAACTCCACGACCTCAAGCGGTTTGTCGTCATCGGTGTAGCTGGTGCGTTCGAGTACCAACACGGGTGAGCCCAACGGCAGGTTCAATGCGCCGGCCACCTCAAGGGATGCGCCGGCCGCGTGAATCTCGTGCCTGGCCCGGGCGATCCGAACCCCGAGTCGCTGCTCCCACATCTTGTACGTGCTTTCCATGGCGTACCTGGTTTCCGCGCCCGGCGCTTTCGACGTCAGCGGCTCGACGGCCTTGCCCAAGTAGGGCGGAAAGTAGGCCGTGAGCAGGGCCAGGGGCAGGTCCCCGTCCCGAAAACGTCGGCTGATGCGCAAAACTTTGGACAGGCCGAGTGTTTCGGCTATCCGTTGCGGCGCCGCTTCCACGCGATGGGACAGCACGTCCACCTGCGGGGTGATACCGGAGCTCGCCAACACCTCGGTAATCGTGCGCACACCGAAGCCCAGTTCCTGGTTCACCGGGTTGGCGACGAACGTGCCGAGACCTTGGCGGCGAACCAGCCACCCCTGACGCTCGAGGTGTCCCGTTGCCGCGCGCACGGTCACCCGGCTCAAGCCCGAGCGATCGATCAGTTCCCGCTCGCTGGGCAGACGTCCGCCGCGGGGCAGACGTTGTTCGACGATCGCGGCCTTGAGCGCTTCGGCGAGCTGGGTGCTCGCGGGTACGCTGCCGCGCCTTATCCGCAGATCGGCGGCGTCGAGGTCCAGCGACCTGGCGGCCATAAGACGTATTAAAACGTCTTATGGCCGCCAGGTAAAGGTGCGGGCAACGATTACAGGTCGATGCGTACGGTCAGCAAGTCGGTGCCCAGCGCGCGCACCATCGAGCTGTTGAGGCGCGGCAGCGTCGCCAGCCGGGCGTTCGGGTCATCACCCGGCAACAGGACCGCGGTTCCCGCGCGCCAACGGCCTCGAATTCGGACTCGAACCCTGTTGTCCACCTTGATGTTTCGAATGTAGTCCGACGCTTCGCCGTGGTCGGACACGAGCCAGAAGGCGGCGCCGTCGAGCCGCCCGCCTATCGGTGTGCGCCGCGGCCGCCCGCTGATGCGGCCGGTGGTCTCCAGCAGCACCTGGGTGGGCAGCCGCCGGGTGACGGGGTTGGCGATGTGCCGGTGGAAGAAGCTGGTTCGGCGGCGGAGGCGTGGGCGGTCATGTCCATAAGCATTGTCGAGACTATTGGTCTCGTCAATGGGCGCGCTAACCTGCAGGCTGTGACGTCGACCCACCGACGGCCCCATACCGGCAGCCGCCGCAACGACGCGGCCGAGCGGGCCATCCTGCGCGCGGCCGCCGAGCTGCTCGCCACCGGCGACGGTGCGCTGATCACCGTGGCCGCGATCGCGGAGCGGGCGGGGGTCGGCAAGCAAACGATCTACCGGTGGTGGCCATCCAAGAGTGCGGTGCTGCTCGACGCAATGATTCACCGGGCGCGGCAAGTCGCGCCGGCGCCCGATAGCGGTGACCTGCACACCGACCTGCGCCTGTTCCTGCGGGCGACGTTCGCCGCGGCGCCCGACAACCGCAGCCTGCTCCTGGGCGCGCTGCGGGAGGCGTTGGGCGACAACGCCACCATGGATCGGCTGGCGGCGTTTACGGCGGCGCGGCGCGAGGAGCTGGCGCAAATCCTGCAGCGTGCACGGGCCCGCGGACAGATCCCCGCGCTCGAACCGACCGAGACCGTCGTCGACCAGGCGCTCGGATTGCTGTGGTATCGAATGATTTTCGCGCACGAGCCACTCGACGAACGGGCCGCCGACGGGTTGGCCAGAGCGCTTGCGACGCAGCTGCACACGAATTAGGAGGATTGACAGTGGGATTCGCGGTGGAAAGGTTCGACCATATCGTCTTGAATTGCAACGACGTCGAGGCCACCGCCTCGTGGTATGAGCGGGTCCTCGGCATGCGGCGCGAGACGTTCGGACCGTCGAACAGAACCGCCCTTTGCTTCGGAAATCAGAAGATCAACCTGCGACCGGTCGGCGCGCTGGCCGACGACCCCGACTGGGTCACCGGGTCCGTCGAGGCGGCCGGTTCCGAAGACTTGTGCTTCGTCACGCACCGCACCCCCGACGACATTCGCGCCCATCTCGCCGAATGCGGGGTGAAAATCATCTCGGGACCGGTAACCAGGATCGGCGCGTTGGGACCGATGACCTCGCACTACTGTCGTGACATCGATGGGAATCTCGTCGAAATCGCGGTCTACTGAGCGCCTTAACCCGGATACAGCCGGGAGCTGGCCTCTGGGGTGCTGCCCGCGACGGTGACTTCCGCTGTCGGATCGTCAATTGTCGTCCGCGGATGAATCCCGGTAGGCCTCGAGAAGCCTCAGCCACAGTTCGCTGATCGTCGGGAAGCACGGAACGGCGTGCCACAACCGATCGATTCGCACCTGGCCGGCGACGGCGATGGTGGCCGAGTGCAGCATCTCGGTCACACCGGGACCGACCAGCGTGACACCGAGCAGGCGGCCGCCATCCGCGTCGACCACCATCCGGGCCCGGCCGGCGTACCCGTCCGCGTAGAGCTTGGCACCCATCACGACATCGCCGATGTCGATGTCGGCCGTGCGCACCCGGTGTCCGGCATTTTCCGCCTGCCGAGCCGTCAGCCCGACCGCGGCGGCTTCGGGATCGGTGAAGAAGGCCTGCGGCACGGCGTAATGGTCGGCGGTCGTGGCATGCGCGCCCCACGGCCTGGTGTCCAACGGGGTTCCCGCCGCGCGGGCCCCGATGGCCGCGCCGGCGATGCGTCCCTGGTACTTGCCTTGATGGGTCAGCAGGGCCCGGTGATTGACGTCGCCCGCCGCATAGAGCCAACCGTCCTCGATCGCCCGCACTCGGCACGTGTCGTCGACGTCGAGCCAGCCGCCCGGCGTCAGTCCCACCGTCTCCAGGCCGATGTCGTCGGTGAGCGGTGCCCGGCCCGTGGCGAAAAGCACTTCGCTGACTTCCAATTCGGATCCGTCGTCCAGGTCGAGGATCACCTGGCCGCCGTCGGGCCGGCGCAGCGCGCGGACCGACACCCCCACGCGCACGTCCACGCCCGCGTCGGCGAGTCCGCGGCCGACGAGTTCGCCCACGAAGGGCTCCATCCGCGGCAACAGGCCGGATCGCCGGGCCAGCAGAACCACCTTGGAGCCCAATCCTTGCCAGGCGGTTGCCATTTCGACGGCCACGCCGCCACCACCGACAATGGCGAGCCGCTCCGGGACATAGCTGCTGTCGGTCGCTTGGCGGTTGGTCCACGGCCTGGCTTCGTCGATGCCGGGCAGGGCGGGCAGGGCCGGCCGGCTTCCCGTGCAGACGACGATCGCGTGCCGTGCGATCAGCGCCGTCCGCCCGCCGCCGGGCGTGGCGACGGCGACTCGTCGCGGACCGTCCAACCGCCCCTGGCCGCGCACCAGGGTGGCGCCGATTTCGGCCGCCCAGTCGGCCTGGCCGCTGTCGTCCCAGTCGTTGACGTAGCGGTTGCGGCGGCCGAACACGCCCGCGGCTCTGATGGAACCGCTGACCGCCTCGCGTGCGCCGTCGATCCGGCGTACGTCGGATACGGCAATCACCGGCCGCAGCAACGCTTTACTGGGCACGCAGGCCCAATAGGAGCATTCGCCCCCGACGAGTTCGCGCTCGACCAGCGCCACGCTGAGGCCCGCCGCCCGGGCGCGCTCCACGGCGTTCTGGCCAACCGGTCCGGCGCCGAGGACCACGACGTCGTAGTCTTGTTCAACGTCCGCTGCCATGGTCGACGATCCTCCCGGTGATCTGCATCGGTGTGTCGGTAAACGTTCAGCGCCGCCCCTCGATGAGGCGCCCGGCCAACTCGCGCAGGTCACTCACCACAAGGTCTGGTTGCGGCAGGCCGTCAACGGGTAGCGGTGGGTTACCCGGCCGCGTGACGAGAGCAGCGCTGAACCCGACGTTTTGCGCGCCGAGGGTATCCCATACGTGTGCGGCCACCATCATGCAATCGGCGGGGGCTACGTCGAGCGTCTGGCACACGTGTCGGTAGACGGCCGGAGCCGGCTTGAACGCGCGGCAGGATTCGACGCTCAACTGCTGCTCGAAAAAGTCCGCGAGCCCGGCGTTCTCCAGCGGTGTCCGGACGCCGGGCCGGTGCGGTGAATTGGTCAGCGTGACCAGACGAAAGCCGTTGTCGCGCAGTGTGGTGAGCCCTTCCATGACGTCGGGGTGCGCGGGCATCGTGCGCATCCGCGCCCGCAGGCGATGTGCGTCATCGTCGGTAATGTCCACCCCGTGGATATCGGCCAGCATGTGTAAGACGCCTTGGCCGAGCGTGAAGAAGTCGACGTAGTATTCCGCCAAGGTAGCGGTCATCGAGTACATGACGAGCTGGCCGAACCATTCACGGAGCACCCGTCCGTCGCCGAACAGCTCCTCGAAAAGCGGTGCGATGGACTCGATATCGATCAGCGTCTCGTTCACGTCGAAAACGAGCACGGATGGCGCGGTCGGCCGGTCCCCTGAGTTCATGTCGGCCGGTGGTTGCGTTCTTGCGATACCCAGGCGTGGCGGATCGCGCTGACGGCCACCCCGCGACCCGCCAGTTCCGAGCGGTAGCCCCGAATGTCGGAAACCGCTAGACGGAGGCTTTGCGCCAAACCTGGGGGTGCGTCGGTCAGGCCGACACCGAACAGCGCCTTCATCTCATGATCCCCGTGGGCGTCTTCCCGAGCACCTCGTCGGTATCGAGTCCTCGGTCAACACCATGGGGAATGACGGTTTGGCCAGGCTCGAGCCGTAATTGTTGGCCGTCGAGATAGACGTCGATCTTGTCGGGCTCGAAGGACACCAGGTTCGTTACCCGCCCCACTTCGGGCCAGGCGTTGATGTAGGACCACGCGGCGCGCTGGTGGCTGCCGATGTCGTAATAGGAGCATATCCCTTTGTAGGGGCAAAAGGTTTGTATATCAACGAGTTTAAGATCAGCCCCGTCGATATCCTCGCGTGGTACGTACCAGCGGGGTGCAAAACCTGATTCGTATAGCGCCAACGGGTGCTTCGTGTCGGCGATCACCCGCTCGCCATCCTGGACGACGAGATGCCGTGACGTAGAGCGGATGTCGATGCGGTGATAGGCGTCGGCGGCATGCCCGACGATGCGTTCGTTTTCTTCGTAGAAGGCGTCCATGGCGCGCCAGGCGAATGCCAGCCGCCCGTCCAGAACGGTCGCATGTTGCGGTAGATCTGTGTGTTGCCAGGCGCTGTGGTTCGCCTCCCGCTCCGCAACCTTGACGGTGAACCACTGCGTGTCGCCGAGGTCGCGGTGTTGGGTGACCCGGTCCTCGGCGATCACGATGCCGGGTTCGATATCGCCGCGCGGGAAATAGGCCACCGGGTAACGGCCCGGCTCGTGTAGCAAAATGACGTTCTCGCTGTCGGCGATCCACTTGTCGGCGAAGCGCACTCGCATGCGACGGCGCGACGGCTCCGCGTACAGCAGACGCGGCGGCAGTGGCTGCTCGGTGAGGAAGTGTCCGATCGAGCCGGTCGCCAGTGGACCTTGCTGCCATGCCAAACCCATCGTCGTGTCCTTCCTGCAGCGAAATCGGTTCCCAGAGCCAGTATTTGTAACCTTGCATCAGTCCACGACAACGACCATCTTTCCGCCGGCTTCCCCGGCCTCCATCACCCGGTGCGCTTCGTGAATTTGATCGAACGAGAAGACGTGCGACGGCTTTGCGTCGAGCTTGCCGTCAGCCACCTGCCGTGCGATATCTTGCAGCGGCACGTCGGAAAGCGGGAAGCCGGGAGTCCCAAACACGAAGCTGCCGAAGAAGTTCAGGTTCACCCCGCTGGCCATGCGCAGCAACGGGTTGAAATCCCCGATGGGATCAAGTCCACCCAGCCATCCCGCCAGGCAGGCGGTGCCGCCGCGGCGCAGCATGTCCAGCGAGTCGAGGATGGTGCTGTTGCCCACGAGGTCGAGGACGGCATCAATCTGCTTGGATTCGGCGATGTGGGCCGCCAGGTCGCGCCGCTCCAACTCGACGCGCGAAGCGCCCAAGTTCTCGAGCAGGGAAAAACGCTTGGGGCTGCGCGCGGTGGCGATGACCCGCGCGCCGGCGGCGGCCGCCATCTTGAGTGCCGCCTGGCCGAACGATGACGTCGCACCGCGTAACACGAGTGACTGCCCGGCTTCCAGGTTGAGGTTGCGGAACAGACATGTCCAGGCGGTCGCATAGGTTTCGGGCAATGCCGCCAAATCTGACCAAGGTAGCTCGGACTCAACGGGGGCGACATTGGCGGCGCGCACGCGCGTGTATTCGGCATAGCTGCCGTTGATGGTTCGCCCGAGGCCGCCCATCAGCGCCGCCACCTTGGCGCCGACCGGAAATTCCCCTCCCGGGCACGAGTCGACGATGCCGACGCATTCGATGCCGCTGACTTCCGCCGCTTCTGCCCATTCGCCCCGCCGCATGTGCATCTCGGCGTGGTTGATACCGAACCCTTTCACCTCGATGACGACCTCGCCGTCCTTGGGCAGCGGCTTGGGGATGTTTGTGTAGACCAGGCTGTCGAGCCCGCCGAACCCTTTCAAGATGATCGCGCGCATGGTTTCGCCGCTCGGTTGCTCGCGCACTACCGCGGGCGCCGTGGACGGTGCGGCTGGCGAACCTTGCGACGTCGTCGCGGCGCCGTTCGGAAGAGGGTTTTCCATGGTGGCCATCACCTGTCTCTTTCCAAATCGTTAGTCGGCCTTCGGATATTGCTTCGCGAGAGCCGCACTGTGGCGGTTAGGTTACCACCGTCGTCAGGAACTTAATGGGTCGTATAGCCCAATATTATGGGTGGTTCCACCCAAATTTGTCCAGCGCGGTTATTTTGTCTTCGAGCTCAGGCCGCCGGACGGACATTGGCGGGCGATCAAGGCGCGTCCGGTTCAGGTCAGGATTTGGATCTGCGTCGCGGTGAGGTGGACCGGCCTTTACGGTGCCCGGGATCAGCCGCGAAGGAGCGCACGTAGTCGACGGCGGCATTGACGGCGACCCGCAGCGGCTCCGGGTCAGCGGTGGCATGCGTGAGCATGGCGCCACCCTGGTGTGCGATGACCAGTGAGACAGCCAGGTGTCGCGGGTCGGCGTCAGATCGCAGGTCGCCACGGCGTCGCATCGCCGCAAGCCCGGTCTGGAATAGCTCAAGCCACTGGTCATACCCGTCGGCGAGATCATCGCGAATTTGGTCGTCGGCGTCGATCAGCTCCCCGGCCAGCGAGCCGTAGACGCATCCGCCCAGCCGGTAGACGGTGTCGATGTCGGCTACGCAGGCGTCGGCCCATGCTTGCAGGGCCTCGAAACTGTCGAGCGCGCCGAGCTGCGGTTGCGTATGAAACGCCATGACATCGTCGCGTCGCGAAGCGATGACCTGGCGGGTCAGATCGCGTTTGCCACGGAAATAGTGCGAGATCTGCGATCCGCTGACCCCGGCGATGTTACGCACCTCGTCGATGCTGGTGTTGGCGACGCCGCGTTCGAACATGAGTCGGGCGGCGACGCCGACGATACGTGCCCGAGTCGCCAGTCCCTTTCGGGTGAATCGCGATGTGCCGTCTTCGTTCACGTTCCGCCTTGGCATCGGTCGGTGGGCTTATGTGGTGTGGCGCCGACGGCGGGGACGTCGCGCAGGACGCGGAACCCGCTCAGCGGGGTCGGTGGCGAACATCCGCAGATAGTTGACGGCGAACCGCGTGGCGTCAGCGTGCGGCCATTCCGCCCGATAGGTAAACGCCAGTGTGGCGCCGCCTTGGTGAGCGCTGACGATGGTCAACGCCAGTTTTCGCGGGTCGGCGTTCGCGTCGAGAACACCGTGGTTTTTCATTCGCCGGATCGCCGCTTCGAGCAACTCGACCCACTGCCAGTAGCCGGCCGCCAATGTGGCACGCGTTTCGTCGTCGGACTTTGCCAGCTGTGCGGCCAGGGCATGGTAAGTGGGTGTTCCACCGGAGGTTCCGATGCGTCGTAGGTAACGCATGTTGAGATCAATCCACCGCTCGAAGTCGTCGAACGAGTCCAGGTCTCGAAGCTTGGGTTGGCGGTGAAAGTCGAGAACCACGCCGATTTGGCGCCTGATGACCGCGCGAATCAGCGTACTTTTGTCGGCGAAATAGTGGGCGAGCTGAGAGCCGCTGACCGACGCAGCTTTGCGCACGTTCTCCGTGTTCGAGGCCGACAGTCCCTGGGTGACGATCAGCTCGGCGGCGGCCTGCACGATCCTGTCGCGGGTGGCACGCCCCTTGGCGGTCAACCGTTGTTCGTCTTGAACATCGGGATGGGCCATCGCGTCAGGCTAACCTGCAAGCGCCTCCGATTATGGGATATCTAGCCCATTGAATGTCGGGTTGAATGTCGGGCCGGGATGTGCCGCCCGCGGGCCCCGTCAGGTGGGCACGCGCACCTTGGCGAGGAAGTTTCGGATCAGCTCGGTGACTTCGTCCAGCGCGGACTCGAGCAGGAAATGCCCGCCGTCGAGCAGACGAATCTCGGCATCGGGCAGGTCGCCGGCGAATGCCTCAGCGCCGGCCGGGCCGAAGATTTCGTCGCCGCGGCCCCACACTGCCAGCAGTGGCACGCGGGTGGCGCGGAAGTATTCGTGGACGCGGGGGTACAGCGGCGCGTTGGTGGCATAGTCCCGCAATAGTTTTAGCTGCACCAGGTCATTGCCGGGCCGCGATATCAGCGCGTAGTCGTGATGCCAGGACTCCGGGTCGACCAGCGTCTCGTCGGCTACGCCGGTGAGGTACTGCCACCGGGTGGCGTCCAACGTGAGGAACTGCCGAACGGCGGCCTCGGTGTCGCCCGTCTGTTCATTTTGGTAGGCCTGCACGACCTTCCAGAAGCTCTCGACGAAGCCGGCGTCGTAGCCGTTGCCGCTTTGGCTGATGATCGCCGTAATTGCGGACGGGTCGCGAAGCGCCAGCCGCCAGCCGATCGGGGCGCCGTAGTCCTGCACGTACATCGCATACCGATCGACACCGAGGCTGCGCAGCAAGCCCGCGGTCAGGTCGGTGAGCGCATCGAAGGTGTAATCGAACTCCTCCGCCGGAGGCGCGTCTGAGAGCCCAAAGCCCAAATGGTCGGGTGCGATCACGTGGTAGCGATCGGCGAGCGCCGGAATCAGGTTCCGGAACATGTAGGAGCTGGTCGGAAATCCGTGCAGGAGGACCACCGCGGGCGCATCGGGGCCGCCGGCTTCACGGAAGAACAGCCGATGGCCATTGACGGTGACGTATCGATGATGAACGGCCGGCATGAGATTCCTCCTGCACCATGTGGCTCCGGGGCGTGGCGGACGTTGGGTAAGGCGGTGCCCGGCGACCCGCGCCGCCACATTTTTGGGATATACATCCCAGTATGCACCAAAACCCGCGACCCGCAATAGCCCGCGCAGGAGTTGACCGTAAAGCCGACCGGGAATATTCTGGGTCAGTTATCCCAGTCTGGGGCGCTCCGCCCGTGGACAGGCGGAGCAAGGGGACGGGTGCGAGTGGCTAATACGTTGCGGGACAAGACCGTCGTGGTGGTCGGATGCGCTCGCGGAAAACTTGCCGACCTGTAGACCTAGCTTCGGTGGCGTTAATCAGGAGGAGGCATGGTGGGCAGGCTTGTTTCGGTGAATGTGGGCATGCCCAAGAACGTTCGATGGCGCGACAAAACCGTTTACACCGGGATATGGAAGACCCCGCTCGACGGACCGGTCATGGCACGCCGCCTCAACCTCGACG
Organism: Mycobacterium malmoense; assembly: GCF_019645855.1. Taxonomy (NCBI): domain Bacteria; kingdom Bacillati; phylum Actinomycetota; class Actinomycetes; order Mycobacteriales; family Mycobacteriaceae; genus Mycobacterium; species Mycobacterium malmoense. Next base: position 4,736,192 of record NZ_CP080999.1, on the reverse strand, counting down.
GTGACGGCCAGGGCGACCTCGCCGGCCACGGTGGTGAACAACGCGCAGTCATGGTGTATCAGGCCGAGTCGTATGACTTCTGGAAGACCTACCTGGGTCGTGACGACCTGGAACCCGGTCACTTCGGCGAAAACTTTACCGTCACCGGGCTAGCCGATGGCGACGTATATATCGGTGACCGCTACCGCATCGGCGGCGCCGAATTCGAGGTTACTCAGCCGCGCGTCACCTGCTTTCGGATTGGCATGCGACTGAACGAACCGGAAATGCCCAGTCTGCTTGTCGCCCAGCATCGTCCGGGCTTCTACTTCCGGGTCATCACCGAGGGCAAGGTCCGTGCCGGTGACGACATCGTGCGCACCCGACGTGGCCGTCACGAGCTCAGCGTCGCCGATGTGGACGCGCTGCTGTACCTGCCGAACCGCGACGTCGAGCAACTCCGCAAGGTGGTCGACGTTTCGGCGCTCAGTCCGGGCTGGATGCAATCGTTCCAGGACATGCTGAAGGCGCACGACAGCTCCGCGGCCGAGACGGCACCGCCCGTTGGAGTCGAACCGGCGTGGAACGGATTCCGCCCGTTGCGCGTCAGCGCAATACACCGCGAGAGCCCGCAGGTGCTGTCGATCCGTCTACAGGCCGACGACCATAGCCCGCTGCCGCCGCCGCTTCCCGGCCAGTACCTGACGGTGCGAATTTCGGGCGCCGCCGAGCCCACGCCGATGCGTAGCTACTCCCTCTCGGGCGACCCCGCCGCGGGGGACTACCGCATCAGCGTCAAGCGCGAAGATCACGGATTGGTGAGCCGTTGGCTGCACGCTCACATCGAGCCGGGGTCGGTCATCGAGGCCGCCGCTCCGCGCGGCGACTTCTATCTGACTGAGGGCAGCGATCCAGTGGTCCTGCTCTCGGCGGGAATCGGCGTCACGCCGGTATTGGCGATGTTGCATACGCTGGCGGCGACCCATAGTCTGCGCGAGATCTGGTGGCTGCACACGACCCGCAATCGCGAAACCCAGGCTTTTGCAGCTGAAGTCACGACTCTGATCGAGTCGTTGCCGCATGCTCGACAGCTGGTGTTCTACACGCAGATTCAGGGACATTTGGATCGGCCGGCGATCGCGGCGCTGGGCCTGCCCACCGATGCCGCGGCATATCTCTGCGGTCCAACCCAATTCATGGCCGACATGCGCGATGCCCTCACCGCGGCGGGACTCGACGGCGGCCGTATCCACAGCGAATTGTTCGGTGCCCTACCGCCAATCAATCCCGGCATCGTGGACGCGGCCCCGCGCAAGCCGCCACACCCGCCCGGGGGACCACCGGGGACAGGACCGTCAATCACCTTCGCCCGCAGTGGACTCACCGTTGAGTGGTCCACCGATTACGGCAATATCTTGGACCTGGCCGAGGCCTGCGACGTGCCGACCCGTTTTTCGTGCCGAAGCGGCGTTTGCCACCTGTGTGAGACCGGGGTGGTCGCCGGGGCGATAACGTATGTCCAGCCGCCGCTGGAGCCGCCCGCGCAGGGGGCGGTGCTGATCTGCTCGGCGGCGCCAAAAAGCGACCTCGTGCTAGACCTTTAGTGGCGCGAAAGACGCTGTGCTACACGGCAATCGCGTGCCGGGCGCGTTGGTCCTACGGGCTGAGCGCGACCGACGCCTCGGCGGTGTAGCACAGGAACGTCAGCGTCTCCTGCAGGTAAAGCTGCACGGTGTCGGCGTCATGGTTGAGGTACCCGATCGCCACGTCGGTGCCCAGCTGCAGATCGAAGTCGCCGCCGCGGGTGGTCAGCACGAAGGCGCCGTCGATGGCCGGCGCCCAGATGATGTCGCCGTCGACCAATCGGTTCAGGTGCTCGCGGATCGGATATCCGTGTTCGGTGGTCTCGCTGACTTTGGTGTAGACGCCGGCGGACAGCAGCACCGAGTACGGGCCGTCGACACCGGCCAGCCGCAATTCGGTCAACGCCTGCGAGATGGCATCGGGCATGTCGCGGGGATCCTCGGGCAACGTGAGCGGCTTGTTCGAGCTGGCGCTGCGGATGCCCTCGATCGACGCGGCGGGGTAGCCCTCGAAGATGGTGCGGTCCTCGACGAACGCCAGCTTCTTGGCGGCGGCTTTGACCGGGTCCCAGTCGGAGTCCTGCGAGCCACGTTCGACGTCGTCGATTTCGGAGCGCGACAGCGTAAACGGAACCCGCAGCCGGACAAGGGGTTTGCTTGCCCGCAGGTGGGCCACCACACCGTCGGTGGGTGCCGCAACGTCGACCAACCGGCCGGTGCCGACCGCCGCGGTGATCGGCCCGCCGGGCTCGCTGACGTCGACCACTCTGCGCCCGGCGATATGGCGCTTGAACGTCCGCGTCGCCTCCAATTCGATTTCGGCCCAAGCGACTTCGGTGACCGGTGCCAGATCACGGTAAAGGTTGTTCATCACAAGGTTCCTTTCAGGCTGCCGATCGAAAGTGAGCCTTCAAAAGAGGCGGGGTCAGAGGCGGATGTGGCTGGCCGCGAGGTCGCCAGGGGTGCGGGCAGGGGCGGCGGATCGTCCAGGAAGTCGACGGTGGGCGAAAAGAACAGCCCGCCGGTGACCGCGGTGGAGAAGTCCAGAATGCGGTCGGTGTTGCCCGGCGGGTCGCCGAGGAACATGTTGCGCAGCATTCGTTCGGTGACTTGCGGCGTCCGCGAATAGCCGATGTAGTACGTGCCGAACTCGCTCGCGCCGAGTTCGCCGAAAGGCATGTTGGCCCGCACGATCTTGAGCTCGTTGCCGTCGTCGTCCTCGATGACGTTGAGCGCAATGTGTGAGTTGGACGGCTTCACGTCGTCGTCCATCTCGATGTCTTCCAGCTTCGAACGGCCGATCACCCGTTCCTGCTCGGCGACCGACAGCGAATCCCACGACGCCATGTCGTGCACGTATTTCTGCACATGGACATAGCATGAGCCCGTGAACTCGGGGTCCTCGTCGCCGATGGCGGTGGCGCTGATTGCGATTGGGCCGTCGGGGTTTTCGGTGCCATCGACGAAGCCCAGCAGGTCGCGGTTGTCGAAATAGCGAAACCCGTGTACCTCGTCGACGACGGTGACCGCGCCGGCCATCGACTTGAGGACGCGGCCGGCCAATTCGAAACAGACGTCCATGGTCTCGGCCCGGATGTGGAACAACAGGTCGCCGGGCGTGGCCGGCGCGGTGTGCCGCGGTCCGCTCAGCGCGACGAACGGATGCAGTTCGGCGGGCCGCGGCCCGCCGAACAACCGGTCCCAGGCGTCGGAACCGATCGAGGCGACCATTGACAAACGTTTGGTCGGGTCGCGGAAACCGATCGCGCGCACCAGCCCGGACAGGTCCGGCAGCGCGTCGTGCACGGTCGCTTCGCCGCCGTCGTCGATGGTGACCACGAGGAATATCGCGGCAGGCGTCAACGGCGCGAGAACGGGTTGGGGCTGAACCGGGGGCACTCTGCTGACCCTAGCGTGGCAACGCGAGCGCCGGAACCGGCGCGAGCAAGGAGCCGCGCAACCGGGCCCAGCGCGAACTGCGTGGTCGCGGACAGCCATGATGTTGAACTATGTCGGCCAGCGCCGCAGGCCTCTGCGAATTCATCGACGCCTCTCCGTCGCCGTTTCATGTCTGCGCCACGGTGGCCGGTCGGCTGGCAGAGGCCGGGTACGCCGAACTCAGGGAAACCGACCGCTGGCCGGACGGACCGGGCCGCTACTTCATCGTGCGGGCCGGCTCTCTGGTCGCCTGGAATTCCGACGGGCCCGACGGCCCCTTCCGGATCGTCGGCGCACACACGGACAGCCCCAACCTGCGGGTCAAGCAGCGCCCGGACCGGTTGGTCGCCGGTTGGCGGGTGCTGGCGCTGGAGCCGTACGGGGGCGCATGGCTGAACTCCTGGCTGGACCGGGATCTGGGTATCAGTGGGCGGCTGTCGGTGCGCTCGGCCGATCAAGCCGCCGGAATCACCCAGCGGCTCGTCCGGATCGACGACCCGATCCTGCGGGTGCCTCAGCTGGCCATCCATCTGGCCGAGGATCGCAAGTCGCTGACGCTGGACCCGCAACGACACGTCAACGCGGTCTGGGGCGTCGGCGACCAAGCGGGCTCGTTTCTCGACTACGTCGCGGGCCATGCCGGCGTGGCGGCGGCCGACGTGCTGGCCGCCGACCTGATGACCCACGACCTGACCCCGTCGACGGTCATCGGCGCCGACACCAGCCTGCTGAGCGCTCCCCGGCTGGATAACCAGGCCAGTTGCTACGCGGGGATGGAGGCGTTGTTAGCCAGCCAGCCCCGGGGCTTCTTGCCCGTGTTGGTGCTCTTTGATCACGAGGAGGTCGGTTCGTCCTCGGACCACGGCGCGCAGTCCAACCTGCTGAGCACCGTGCTGGAACGGATCGTGCTCGCGGCCGGTGGCAGCCGGGAAGACTTCCTGCGCCGGCTGCCGGCGTCGCTGCTGGCCTCGGCGGACATGGCACACGCCACCCATCCCAACTACCCGGACCGGCACGAGCCCGGTCACCCGATCGCGGTCAACGCCGGGCCGGTGCTCAAGGTGAATCCGAATCTGCGGTACGCCACCGACGGACGCACCGCGGCGGCATTCGAGCTGGCCTGCCGGCAGGCGGGGGTCGGATTGCAGCGTTACGAGCACCGCGCCGACCTGCCGTGCGGTTCGACGATCGGGCCGCTGGCCTCGGCTCGCACGGGTATCCCGACGGTCGATGTCGGGGCCGCGCAGCTCGCGATGCACTCCGCGCGCGAGTTGATGGGCGCACACGACGTGGCCGCCTATTCGGCCGCGTTGCAAGCGTTTCTGTCGCCCGAGCCTCTCGCGCGCCGAGTGTGAATCTGGCGGCGTGTCGCGTCGTGAGGTTCGCAGCCGGCGAGGAGTCCTTAGACTGTCGGGGTGACTGTCTCCGGGACGAGCGTGCGCACCCACGCGACTGACACCGTCGAGCATGCCGCCACCACCCCCGACCACCCGCAACCCTTTCACGAGCTGGGCCTCAAAGACGACGAATACCAGCGGATTCGCGAGATTCTGGGCCGCAGACCCACCGACACCGAGCTGGCGATGTACTCGGTCATGTGGAGTGAGCACTGTTCCTACAAGTCCTCGAAGGTCCACCTGCGCTACTTCGGCGAGACGACGACCGACGAGATGCGCGCCGGCATGCTCGCCGGCATCGGCGAAAACGCCGGCGTCGTCGACATCGGCGACGGTTGGGCCGTCACCTTCAAGGTGGAGTCGCACAACCACCCGTCCTACGTCGAGCCCTACCAGGGTGCGGCCACCGGCGTCGGCGGGATCGTCCGCGACATCATGGCCATGGGTGCCAGGCCGGTCGCCGTGATGGACCAGCTCCGGTTCGGCGCCGCCGACGCGCCGGACACCCGCCGCGTGGTCGACGGCGTCGTCCGCGGCATCGGCGGCTACGGCAACTCGCTGGGCCTGCCCAACATCGGCGGCGAGACCGTCTTCGACGCCTGCTACGCCGGCAATCCGTTGGTCAACGCGATGTGCGTCGGCGTATTGCGCCAGGAGGACCTGCATTTGGCGTTCGCCTCGGGGGTGGGCAACAAGATCATCCTGTTCGGCGCGCGGACGGGGTTGGACGGCATCGGCGGCGTGTCGGTGCTGGCGTCGGACACGTTCGATGCCGAAAACTCCCGCAAGAAGCTGCCCTCGGTTCAAGTGGGCGACCCCTTCATGGAGAAGGTGCTCATCGAGTGCTGCCTCGAGCTGTACGCGGGCGGGCTGGTGATCGGCATCCAGGACCTGGGGGGAGCCGGATTATCCTGTGCCACCTCGGAATTGGCGTCGGCTGGGGACGGCGGGATGGCGATCCAACTCGACACCGTCCCGCTGCGCACCACCGAGATGACGCCGGCGGAGGTGCTCTGCAGCGAGTCGCAGGAGCGCATGTGCGCGGTGGTCGCGCCGGAAAACGTGGACGCCTTCATGGCGGTGTGCCGCAAATGGGAGGTGCTGGCCACCGTGATCGGCGAGGTCACCGACGGCGACCGGTTGCGGATCACCTGGCGCGGCGAGACCGTCGTCGACGTGCCGCCGCGCACCGTGGCCCACGAGGGACCGGTGTATCAGCGGCCGGTCGCGCGCCCGGAATCCCAGGACGCCCTGAACGCGGACCGGTCGACGAGCCTGCCGCGGCCGGTCACCGGGGACGAGCTGCGGGCGACTTTGCTTGCGCTGCTGGGCAGTCCGCACCTGTGCAGCCGAGCGTTCATCACCGAGCAGTACGACCGCTATGTGCGCGGCAACACCGTGCTGGCCGAACACGCCGACGGCGGCGTGCTGCGCGTCGACGAGTCCACCGGCCGCGGCATCGCCGTGTCGACCGACGCGTCGGGGCGCTACACGCTGCTCGATCCCTACGCCGGCGCCCAGCTCGCGCTGGCCGAGGCGTACCGCAACGTCGCCGTCACCGGCGCGACCCCGGTCGCGGTGACCAACTGCCTCAACTTCGGCTCGCCCGAGGACCCCGGGGTGATGTGGCAGTTCTCGCAGGCGGTGCGGGGCCTGGCCGATGGCTGTGCGGCCCTTGGCATTCCGGTGACCGGCGGCAACGTGAGCTTCTACAACCAAACCGGATCCGCGGCGATCCTGCCCACGCCGGTGGTCGGCGTGCTCGGCGTCATGGAGGACGTGAGCCGATGTCTCCGCACGTCCTTCGGTACCGAACCCGGGGAGACGCTGATCCTGCTGGGCGATACCCGCGACGAGTTCGACGGTTCCGTCTGGGCCCAGGTGACCGCCGACCATCTGGGTGGGCTCCCGCCGACGGTCGACCTGGCGCGCGAGAAGCTGCTGGCCGAGGTGCTGAGCTCGGCGTCGCGCGACGGGCTGGTGTCCGCCGCGCACGACCTGTCCGAGGGCGGCCTGGCGCAGGCCGTCGTGGAGTCGGCGCTGGCGGGCGAAACCGGTTGCCGCATCGTGCTTCCCGAGGGCGCGGACCCATTCGTGATGCTGTTTTCCGAGTCGGCGGCCCGGGTGCTGGTCGCGGTGCCACGCACCGAGGAAAGCCGGTTCCGTTCGATGTGCGAGGCGCGGGGGCTGCCCGCGGTCCGCATTGGCGTCGTCGACCGGGCCTCGGACGCGGTGGAGTTCCAGGGCCTGTTCACGGTGTCCCTGGCGGAACTGCGCGAGACGTCCGAGGCGGTGCTGCCGCGATTCTTCGGATGACCGTGATGGCGAATCCTGGTGGGTAAAGGCCGTTTTCGTCGCGTGCGGGCCCTGTCGTTGGCCGCCGTCCTGGTGGGGTGGAGCTTCGTCGGTCCGCGGCTGCCGAATGCGTGGCGGGTAACGGTGCAGGCCGCGGCGGGCGCGCTGCTGGTGCCGGTGGCCGGCGCGCCGCTGGGCCTGCGCCCGCCCCGGCTGTGGGCGGGGATACGGCTGGGCTCGGCGGCGGGGCTGGCCGCGGCGAGCGCGATCGCCGCGGCCACCCAAGCGCCGCCCGTGCGGTCGTCGATGGTCGTGCGCGACCCGCCGGCGTCCGTGCCGGGCTGGCTGCTGTTGCGGATACCCATCGGCACCGTCTGGGCCGAGGAGGCGGCCTTCCGCGCGGCGCTGGGCACCGCCGCTTCGGGTGCCTTCGGCAAAGCCGGCGGAAGGTTGCTGCAGGCCGCCGCCTTTGGGCTCTCCCACATCGCGGATGCGCGCGCGACGGATGAGCCGGTGGTGGCCACCGTGCTGGTCACCGGCATCGGTGGCTGGCTGTTCGGTTGGCTGGCCGGCCATTCCGGCAGCCTCGCCGCGCCGATGCTGGCGCACCTGGCCGTCAACGAGGCCGGCGCGATCGCGGCGCTGACGGTCAGGCGCCGCGATCAAGACCGCCGGTAACACTCGGCGGTCCGGCTACAATTGCCGGAGTTCGCAAACCGATCGACGAGAGGTTGGCACCTCGGGTGCACAGACTGAGGGCCGCGGAGCATCCGCGGCCGGATTACGTTCTCTTACACATCAGCGATACGCATCTCATCTCGGGCGGGTCTCTCTACGGCGCGGTCGACGCCGACGGCCGGCTGGGCGAGCTGCTCGGGCAGCTGAAAGATTCCGGGGTGCGTCCCGACGCGATCGTCTTCACCGGCGATCTGGCCGACGCCGGTGAGCCCGGGGCCTACCGCAAGCTTCGCGCCGCCGTTGAGCCCTTTGCCGCCGAGCTGGGCGCCGAACTCGTCTGGGTGATGGGCAACCACGACAACCGGGCCGCATTGCGCAGCTGGCTGCTGGACGAAGCGCCCACGATGGCGCCGCTCGACCGCGTGCGCACGATCGACGGCCTGCGCATCATCACGCTGGACACCTCGGTGCCGGGCCATCACCACGGCGAAATCACCAAGCCCCAATTGGATTGGCTCGCCACGCAATTGCGGATGTCGGCGCCGCACGGCACCATTCTGGCTCTGCACCATCCGCCGATTCCCAGTGTCTTGGATCTGGCCGTCACGGTGGAACTGCGCGACCAGGCCGCCCTCGGGCGGGTGCTCCAGGGCAGCGATGTTCGTGCGATTTTGGCCGGGCACCTGCACTACTCGACGACTGCGACCTTCGCCGGAATCCCGGTGTCGGTGGCGTCGGCCACCTGCTACACGCAGGACCTGACGGTGGCCGCCGGGGGAACACGCGGCCGAGACGGCGCCCAGGCCTGCAACCTGGTGCACGTCTACCAAGACACCGTCGTGCACTCCGTGATCCCGCTCGGCACTGGAAAGACCGTGGGCGCCTTCGTCTCTCCCGCACAGGCGCGACGCAAAATCAGCGAAAGCGGTATGTTTATCGAACCGTCTCACCGGGATTCGCTGTTCCGGCACCCTCCGATGGTGTTGACACCAGCGGCTCCGCAAATCCCGGCCGATTGACGTCCGCCGTCACCTTCTCCCAGGGTGCGGGTATGGGAAAGTAGCGCTCCAGGAAACCGGTGACGCGTTCGGTGCGCTCGTCAGCGGAGACCTCGGGGAAGCTGCTGTCGTTGAGGCAGAAGAAGTCGTAACCGCGTTTCTTGCGCAGCACCGGAAGAAGGTCGAGGCCTTCGCGGGCGGTGGTGTTTACGTACAGCACCTTGGCCTTTTCCTGTTGGACGGCGCGCCCGGTCATCAACGCGTAGTAGTGGTAGAAGGAGTTGGTCACCGAAATATCGGTGCTGGAGCGGAACTGACTCGCCTGGGTGCGGGCGAAGTCGTCCGGGAATTCGCGCTCCATCTCGGCCAGCACGCTTTTGCGCAACGGAACCGCGGTGTGCTCGAGATGGCGTGTGATGACCTGCCCGAACCGCTCGAAAATCAGCCGCCGGTTTACCCGGGCCGCGTTCTCAAAGCCGCTGCGCGTGGGGTTGTTTGCGCCCAGCCCGATGCGGGTCTTCGCCTCGATGAACCTCGTGATTCCGCCGGGGGAGAAGAACATGGTGGCTTTGAGCGGTCGACCGAAAAACATGTCGTCATTGGAGTACAGGAAATGCTCGCTCAGCTCCGGGATGTTGTGCAGCTGGCTTTCCACCGCGTGCGAGCTGTAGGTGGGGAGCGCGTTTGCGTCCGAGAAGTGCTCTTCCGCACGGACGATGGTGATCTTCGGATGCTCGGCCAGCCAGGCGGGCGGGCGCGAATCGGTCGCAATGAAGATCCGGCGCACCCACGGCGCGAACATGTTCACCGACCGCAGGGCGTACCTCAGCTCGTCGATCTGCCGGATGCGCGCCTCGGCCTCGTCGCCTTCACCCACCGCATACTGCGACATTTGCGCCGCTCGTCGCGTCCGAAACTCCGGATCACTGCCCTCGACCCAGGAGAACACCATGTCGATGTCAAACGTCACGTCGCTGGCATGCGGGGTGAACATTCCCGCGATGGTCGGCCATTTGTATCCGTAGAGTTTGACCGTCGCCGGCTTTAGTTCACTGCGCGGCAGCACCTTTCGGGTGAGCGAGTTTTCCACCGGGCACCGGATCAGGGCCTCCTCGAACACCCAGAATTGGAGCTCCACCCCGAACGCCGGCCCGTATCGCAGGCCTCCCGGCGCAATCCGCCGCCGATACAGCCGCAAGATACGTGGATCGGCCAGCGCCGATACCCGGCCCTTGGCGATGAGGACGGGCGAAACCCCTTTCTCATCAAGAGTTTTGGCGTACATGGGTTCGGTAGCGCACGCGGCCACGAGCGCACCCTGGACCGCCGGCCGCAGTTCGATATCGATCGCCAGAATGGGCCGGTTTTTCGGGTTGCGGATCAGCAAGTATGAAATATTGGCCCGGGTCAACGCCTTTCGTATGAAGACCAGATCCTCGATCTGTGCTTCGTGGGGAGTCAAACGGGATTCCAGGCGGGCAATCTTTCCTCGCCGGGTCACGATGATGGGGTCGAGCGAGCGACGCACGGGCCGACCGCCGGCGCGCGACACGTTTTCGGCCATCGGAAACACCGCCTTACGCAGTCACTACGGAGCCGAGATTATCTCGCACATTGATCATCGACGCAGGAGTGACCCCGGCCGACACGGATTTATATGTCTATGGTTTCTATGGTGCCGGCAAAGCGACACCGCTTGCAACGCAGCCGATTTAGCGATTCTTTGGAAATATGACGGCAACCTCGTGGTTGCGTTGGTGTCACACTGCGTTCAGTTGCGAAGCTGGTCCTAGTGTACCCCGGTCTGCCGGCCGGCGGCGTTGCGCTCGGTGAAGGCGTGACGCGCGTGGGGTGTCGGCCGGTGGTCCCGGGGTCTCAGCGTGGAGTTTGCCGTTCATTAGGTCCGAAACTCTTGGCTGGTTGACATGGAGAATTAGGGGTTGATGGTGTTGTCACCGATTTGGCGGCCCCACACGTAGTCGACGACGAGCGGTGAACCGACTTCGAAGTGGTTGTACGGAGCCAGGCTCGCGCCGACGTCCATCACCAGAAGCGGCGCCGGCCACAGTTGTCGGGTGATCGTCCGCCAACAGCCCGGCCGCCCACCCGGTCCACCCCTGGCATTGGTCCGCGGCAGGTTCTCCGGATAGATGTACGGGTTGGGCGCGCCGGCGATGGCGCCGCCCGAATGCGCCCCCAGCGAGTAGCCGTTGTTGCTGAGGTCGGCGTAGATCTTGGGCGCGACGTCGTGGTAGTTGCGGATGGTGCAAAAGATTTCGGGGCTGTACTCGTCGAGCAGCTGGCTGGAGGTGACCAGATCGGCGGCCCCGCGCGCCAGGTATGGCCCGCCCCGGCCAAAGACGTCCGCGCCGGTGCCGCCCAGTCCGGCCGCCGCCAGCAACGCCGCATCCAGGTCGCCTTGCTGCCGGTTGAGTGTGCGCGCTGTGGTCACCGCGTGGTCGAGCGCGTCCCACAGGTCCGGTGCGGCGTCGGCGTAGGTGTCACCCAGGGAGCCCAGCCGTCGAATGTCGGTGCGGACGGTCGGCATCCGCGGGTTCAGGTCGTCGAGGATGGCGTTGCCGTCGACCAGCGCGGCGCCGAACTTATCGCCCAACCCGGTCAGCGCCTGTGCGGCCGCGCTGAGCGTCAGGTTCACCTTGACCGGATCGACCTTCTCGGCGATCGAGGTCAGCGTCTCGAACAGGGTGTTGAATTCGGTCGTCACCGATGTCGCGTCGATGACGGTGGACGGCGTGATCGATTCCGTCGTCGGGTTTTTCGGCGAGGTCAACGCGACGTACTTGTTGCCGAACACCGTGGTCGCCTTGACGGCGGCGGCCACGTTGGCCGGAATCCGCTTGACGTACTTCGGAACGACATCCAGTACCAGCCTGGCGGCCGGCTCGCCGTCACGGGTGATCTCGGAAATGCTGGATACCCGCCCGATTTGGACCCCGTTGTAGGTGACCTTGGAACCGGGGTCCATCACCAAGCCCGCCCGCGGAGCCACCATCGTCAACTTCGTTTTCGGCGTGAGATCGCCCCGGAATTGCAGGTACAGGACCACCCCGACGAGCCCCATGACCACGATCGTCACGAGGCCGACGGCCTTGTACGGTGGCCGCGCCCCCAAGCGACGAGGCTCCATGATTCCTGACACCCTAAAGGCATGGCTGCGCGTCAGGAAGCCGATCCGGCGAAGACCCGGCAGGCCGTGTCGGTCATCGCGGACTGGTTGCGTGACGAGACCCGCCCAATGCCGGACAGGGACGCTCTGGCGACGGCGGTACGGCTCACCGCGCGCACGCTGGCCGCGGCCGCGCCCGGCGCCAGCGTCGAGGTCCGGATTCCGCCGTTTGCCGCGGTGCAGTGCGTGTCCGGGCCCCGGCACAGCCGCGGCACACCACCCAACGTCGTGGAGACCGATCCGCGGACATGGCTGCTACTGGCCACCGGGCTGCTGCCGGTGGCCGAAGCGAAGGCCTCGGGCGCGCTGACGCTGTCGGGCTCTAGGGCCGGCGAAATCGACCGGTGGCTGCCCCTTATAGCTATGAGCTGAATATAACTCTGAACTGCAGGTTTAGGGTCGCCGGGCGGGCTTTTCCGGCGCCCAACACGCCCGATGGATTGGGCGCTGGGACCGTCGTGCCCGTAGACTCCGTTACGTCACCAATCGTTCGCCAGGGAGCCGCCGAACCGTGACCGTCGCTGGACCAGAAGCACCCGAGCAGGACCTGAGCTCGCCCCGTGAAGAGTGTGGTGTGTTCGGGGTCTGGGCCCCCGGCGAGGAAGTCGCCAAACTCACCTACTACGGCCTCTACGCGCTGCAGCATCGCGGGCAGGAAGCCGCGGGCATCGCCGTCGCCGACGGATCCCAGGTGCTGGTCTTCAAGGACCTTGGCCTGGTCAGCCAGGTGTTCGACGAGCAGACGCTGGCGGCAATGCACGGCCACGTCGCCATCGGGCACTGCCGCTACTCCACCACGGGCGACACGACGTGGGAAAACGCCCAGCCGGTGTTCCGCAACACCGCGGCCGGCACCGGGGTTGCGTTGGGGCACAACGGGAATCTCGTCAACACCGCCGAGCTTGCCGCGCGTGCCCGCGACGCGGGGTTGATCGGCACCCGATGCCCGGCCCCGGCGACGACGGACTCCGACATCCTGGGCGCGCTGCTGGCCCACGGCGCGGCCGACTCCACCCTGGAACAGGCCGCGCTGGAACTGCTGCCGACCGTGCGCGGGGCGTTCTGCCTGACGTTCATGGACGAAAACACGCTGTACGCGTGCCGCGACCCGCATGGGGTGCGGCCGCTTTCGCTCGGGCGGCTCGACCGCGGCTGGGTGGTGGCCTCCGAAACCGCCGCCCTCGACATCGTCGGCGCGTCGTTCGTCCGCGACATCGAGCCGGGCGAACTGCTGGCGATCGACGCCGACGGGGTCCGGTCCACGCGTTTTGCCAACCCGACACCCAAGGGCTGCGTCTTCGAGTACGTCTACCTGGCGCGCCCGGACAGCACGATCGCCGGCCGGTCCGTGCACGCCACCCGGGTGGAGATCGGCCGTCGGCTGGCCCGTGAACGTCCCGTCGACGCCGACCTGGTGATCGGCGTCCCGGAATCGGGCACGCCCGCCGCCGTCGGATACGCGCAGGAGTCCGGCATCCCGTACGGGCAGGGCCTGATGAAAAACGCTTATGTCGGGCGCACATTCATTCAGCCGTCGCAAACCATCCGCCAGCTCGGCATCCGGCTGAAGCTCAACCCGCTCAAAGAGGTGATCCGCGGCAAGCGGCTCATCGTCGTCGACGACTCGATCGTGCGGGGCAACACCCAGCGCGCACTGTTGCGAATGCTGCGCGAGGCCGGCGCCGTCGAGGTGCACGTGCGCATCGCCTCACCGCCGGTGAAATGGCCCTGTTTCTATGGCATCGACTTCCCGTCGCCGGCCGAGCTGATCGCCAATGCCGTCGAGGACAAAGAGGAGATGCTCGAGGCGGTGCGGCACGCCATCGGGGCCGACACGCTGGGCTACATCTCGCTGCGGGGGCTGATCGCGGCCTCCGAGCAGCCCGCGTCACGGCTGTGCACCGCCTGCTTCGACGGCAGGTACCCGATCGAACTGCCCGGCGAGAGCGCGCTGGGCAAGAACGTCATCGAGCACATGCTTGCCAGCGCCGCACGCGGGGCCGAGCTCGACGAGCTGGTACCCGACGAAGTGCCGGTCGCGCGCTGACGGCGCCCTTCGTACTTCCTTCAAAGACGTTTGGCACCGGCGGTCAGCGCCGCCCGGTAGCCTTTATCGCGATGACGGATCCCGGAAAAAGCCCCGGACGCAACCCGGGCAGCCAGGGCATCACCTACGCGTCGGCCGGGGTGGACATTGAAGCCGGTGACCGCGCCGTCGAGTTGTTCAAGCCGCTGGCAACCAAGGCCACCAGACCCGAGGTGCGTGGCGGGCTGGGCGGATTCGCCGGATTGTTCGCCCTGCGCGGCGACTACCGCGAACCGGTGCTGGCCGCCTCGACCGACGGTGTCGGCACCAAGCTGGCGGTCGCCCAGGCGATGGACAAGCACGACACCGTCGGCCTCGACCTGGTCGCGATGGTGGTCGACGACCTCGTGGTGTGCGGCGCCGAGCCTCTGTTCCTGCAGGACTACATCGCGGTCGGCCGGACGGTGCCGGAACGCCTGAGCGCGATCGTCAGCGGTATCGCCGAGGGATGTGTGCGCGCGGGCTGCGCGCTGCTTGGCGGCGAAACCGCCGAACACCCCGGGCTGATGGAGCCGGACCACTACGACATCTCGGCCACCGGCATCGGAGTCGTCGAGGCCGACGACGTGCTGGGGCCCGACCGCGTCAAACCCGGTGACACCATCATCGCGCTGGGCTCTTCGGGCCTGCATTCCAACGGCTACTCGCTGGCCCGCACGGTCCTGCTCGAGATCGACCGGATGAACCTGGCCGGTTACGTCGAGGAGTTCGGCCGCACCCTGGGCGAAGAATTGCTCGAACCCACCCGGATCTACGCCAAGGACTGCCTGGCCCTGGCCGCCGAAACCCACGTCCGCACGTTCTGCCACGTCACCGGCGGCGGGCTGGCCGGCAACCTGCAACGCGTCATCCCGCACGGGCTGGTCGCCGAGATCGACCGCGGCACGTGGACACCCGCGCCGGTGTTCGCCATGATCGCCCAGCGCGGCCGGGTGACGCGCGAGGAGATGGAAAAGACGTTCAACATGGGCGTCGGCATGGTCGCCGTCGTCGCTCCCGAGGACACCGATCGCGCCTTGGCCATATTGACCGCGCGGCACCTGGACTGCTGGGTGTTGGGCGCCGTCTGCAAAGGCGGAAAGGAAGGCCCGCGGGCAAAGCTGGTCGGGCAGCACCCAAGATTTTAAAAACCGGGATTAATACCGTGCTGAGGCTTGCGTCGGCAGGGGCCGGAAGTTCCGGAAGTTCTAGCGGCGCCAGTCGCCCTCGACGTCCCATGACTCGCCGGCGCCGTCGTCGTCCAATTCGTCGGCTTCGTCGGCCGTTCCTGACAGCTCGCGCTGAAGCCGCTGGAAGTCGGTCTGCGGGGAACTGTATTTGAGTTCTCGAGCAACCTTGGTCTGCTTTGCCTTAGCCCGGCCGCGGCCCATGGGGGAACCCCCTCGCGCAATAACGGAGCGGCCTAACGAGTAGGCGGCTCCGATCTCTTGGTGTCGTTATTATCCTGCCGACAGTTTACCGTGCCTCATGGTCGGGCGTTGGCGCCCCCTGCCCGCTGTGGCGGACGTCATCGCCGATTATCTCGCACCGCCCCGCAACCGTTCAATGGCCAACCGTCCCGCGCCGATCCGTTCGGTGGAAGGCAGGGAATCGGCGTCGATCGCCGCGGCGACCGCGGCCTGCGGGCCGGTCGCCAATTCGGTGTCGGCGGGCAACCCGCGCTTCAGCAACGCCAGCGCCACCGGCCCAAGGTCCACGTGCTCGACCACGGTGCCGAGGCGTCCGACGGCACGGCCGCCGGCGAGCACCGCATCACCCGTCGAGGGCCGCTCCACCGAGCCATCGAGGTGTAACAACGCCAGCGTCCGGGGCGGTCGACCCAGATTGTGCACCCGCGCGACGGTCTCCTGCCCGCGGTAGCAACCTTTGTCCAGATGCACGGCCCCCGCGCCGGGACCGCCTATCCAACCCACCTCGTGTGGGATCGTGCGCTCGTCGGTGTCGACGCCGAGCCGCGGGCGCAGCGCCGCTACTCGGTGGGCTTCAAACGCCCACACCCCCGCCGGCCGCACGCCCGCCCGCGCCAGGCGGTCCTGCCAGCCGGCCGACTCGCCGCGCGGCACCATCAGGTCCAGTTCGATCTGCCCGGCAACGGCGCTCGGCATCCGTCGGGCAAAGCCACCGCTTGCAAGGGGAACCGCGATCGGTTCGGCGGGCAAAGCGTCCAGGCCGAGCGCGTTGAGCACCGCCCCGTCGGCCAGCCGTGGACCCAGCAGTGACAGCACCGCCATGTCCGCGCCGCTCGGGGTGACCTCGGACCAGAACACCATCTTGCGCAGGTACTCCAGCAGCGGCTCCCCCCGCCACGGTTCGGTGTCGAGGTAGGTGGTGCCGCCCAGCTCGGTCTGGATCCAGTGGTCCTCGACCCGGCCCTGGCCGTCGAGGCTGAGGTTTTGCGTGCTGGCGCCCTCGGGGAGTTCGCTGACGTGTTGGGTGGAGATGCTGTGCAGCCAGGTCTGCCGGTCTTTGCCGGTCAGGGTGAGCACGCGGCGGTGCGAGCGGTCGATCAACACCGCATCGGTTTGGGCCGCGCGCTGCTCGCCCAGCGGGTCGCCGTAATGCCAGACCGCGCCCGCGTCGGGTCCGGGATCGGGTGCGGGAACTGCGTTCACACCTCAACTTTACGGTCGGCGTGCGTCGCCCGCGCCGACGAGCCTGCAGCCGGCGGCTAGGCTCCCTTTCCATGGCAGGCCAGACGGGCGTGATCGTCACGCTGGACGGCGGGATACATCCGCCGGACACGCCGCTGCTGCACGCCGACGACCTGGCCGCGGTTCGCGGCGACGGCATCTTCGAGACGCTGCTGGTTCGCGACGGCGGGGCGTGTCTGGTCGAGTCGCATCTGCAGCGGCTGATTCAGTCGGCCAAATCGATGGACATGCCCGAGCCGGACCTCCCGAGCTGGCGGCGCGCGATCGACGCGGCCACGCGGCAGTGGACCGCGGGCACCGGCGACGAGGGCGCGATGCGCTTGATCTACAGCCGCGGCCGCGAGAGCGGCTCACCACCGACGGCCTACGTGATGGTCAGCGCGGTGCCCGAAAGGGTGACCGCGGTTCGCCGCGACGGGGTCGCGGCGGTCACGCTGAACCGCGGATTGCCCGCCGCCGGTGTCGACGCGATGCCGTGGCTGTTGGCCGGCGCGAAAACGCTGTCCTATGCGGTCAACATGGCCGTCCTGCGCCATGCAGCCCGGCAGGGCGCCGGCGACGTCATCTTCGTCAGCTCCGACGGCTACATCCTGGAAGGCCCGCGTTCGACGGTGGTGATCGTCGCCGAATCCGCAACCGGCGCAGGGGGGAATCCCTGCCTGCTGACGCCGCCGCCGTGGTATCCGATCCTGCGCGGCACCACGCAGCAGGCCCTCTTCGAGGTGGCCCGGGCCAAGGGCTACGACTGCGACTATCGCGCACTGCGTGTCCCGGATCTGCTTGCGGCCCAAGGGATCTGGCTGATATCGAGCATGACCCTGGCGGCCCGCGTGCACACGCTCGACGGCCGGCCACTGCCGCCATCCCCGATGGCCGCAGAATTCGCCGAACTGGTCGACGCAGCCATCGTCAGCGATCGCTAAGCGCTGAATTCTGTTGTGGGCTCGCAAGGCGGCGGGTACGGTCGGCCGTACACAAGGAAGGAGGTGGTCCGCGAAATTGATAGCTTCATGGACATGTGAGGTGGCTACGCGCTAGCTGCATTGGCTCGGAAGAGCCAGCGACGCTGGCGAATTCCCCGTAGCCACCCGGCCCCCGAGCTTCCGGTCTGTCCAACCGGAGTTTCGCTCGGGGGCCGCTCCATGTCAGGCGGTGCTATTGCCCCACCTTGGCGGAGATCTGCTCGGCGATCCGGCCCGCTTGACCCGTCTCGACATCCGGTCCGCACACCAGCACGTCGATGACCACATCGGACGCCGCGCGCAACACATGGTGGCAGATCCGGGTGCCTTCCGTCTGTGTTCGCCGTTGCGCAATCCTCGGCACGGTTCCCGTGACGTCGCCGAACGTCCATCCGGTGCTCTTGCCGTTGACGGTCAGCGTGACCGGTTGTCCCGCGCAGGCTTTCCACTTGTCCGCGGATGTCTGGACGAATGCGCCGGCTTTGTCGGCCGACGGAAAGGCTACGACGGATTCGAAGACCCGGTGGGTTGGGTCTTCTCCGGCCGTATGCACGGCCTGGCCTGCGACCGCGCTGTAGCCGCTCGCCTTGTACGCGGCATCCGCGATGGGCTCGTAGGCGCCCATGCAGTCCGGGTTGGACAACGTCCACCGGGGGTTGCGCATCCCGCTCGTCTTATCGGAGACCACCATATTGGGGTCGGCGACGACCGTGCCGATATCCGTGGGACCGAGCAGGTACGAGCCCAGGTTGACGGCGTTTGGGTTGGTGTTCGGGGCGGCCGCCGTCGGAGCCGGTTTGGACTTGCCGCCCTGAGTAGCTAGCACCGCGACGATGGCGATTACGGCGATGACCGCCAGCGCGGCCCCGCCGATGATGATCAACCGCTTGTTGATTCCGCCGTCCTTGGCTGCGCCGGCGCCAGCCGCGGCGGTTGACGACGGCCGGGCCGGCCGCTGGCTGACGGTTTGGGCACCCGCTTGCGTCGGGCCCGTCGGCGTCTGTGCCTGGGCTTCGGGCGCTGCCGATGCACCTGCCGACGATCCCGCTTCGGTCGCCTCGATCGACGCCAGCACGTTGTCGATCTCGGTTCGGGTGCGGTAGGTGACATCGTGTCGAAGGCGCAGCATGCGCAGCAGCTGGGCGATATCGCTTCGGGCGCTGGGGTCTTCGCCGTCCTCGTCGAGCCCCTGTCTGAGCTCGATCAACAATTGCGTCTGCTGCTGCGGGCTGAGTTCCTTTTCGGCGAGGGTGTTGCCCAACCGCGTTATGTAGCCGAATGGCACCGGCTGGGGTTTGGCCTGCAGCGAGTGCACGGCGGTGACCAGCTGGATGCCGGCGTCGACGGTCGGGTTCTGGTAGTCGATTATCTGCAACGCGGCAAGGGGATTCACGCGCATGCTGTCGATGTCGCCGATCCGAACCGGAAGGATCGGCCGGTTCAGAGCCTGCGCGTAGCGCAGCTCGGACTGACTGGGCTTGGACTGCAGCCAGTTATTCGACAGCGCCACGATGAACACGTCGCACGAGCGGATCTGCTCGAGGATCTTGTTCCACCACGCGTCGCCGCCGCCCAGTTCTTGGTCGAACCAGACCTGTTGTTGGCCGCGCCGCAGGGCGGCCGTCAAAGCGTCGACTGTCGACCTGTCCTGGCTTGAGTAGCTGATGAACAGCGCCATCGCGGTCTCCTAGAAGTGAGGGCGGAGCGAACACCAGGCATACCCCGATGCCGGACTGTGCGCCGATACCGTATCAGTGTTCGCCCCTGTCGGGATGGGCATTCACCACGTCGTTTGAGTCGCTGGCGTGGGCTTCGTCGGGTGGACGAAATTCGGCATAGCGGCGCGCGAACTCGTCGCCGGGGACCGGCCATTGCTCGCCGTTGGATCCCCGCACCACCCAGTCGCCGTCCGCCGCGGTCGCGGCGCCCTCCAACGTGTTGACGGCCTCACCCGGGCGCGCCGGGCGCGCCTGGACCAGTCCCTTTCTGCGCCACCGCCCGTCGGAGGCCGGCTCGTATGTCTCCCGGAAGATGCCGTCGCGCACCGACCACACCTTCCCGTCCTCTCGCACCGCCCAATCACCGGCGTCGGCGCGCATGGTGTGTCCCGAATCCGACTTCCAGGTCCACGGCGCGTGTCGTTGCTCCGCGGCGACCGTCCCGACTCGGGTGAAGGTTTGCCACAGCGGACGCGAACGGTAGCCGAGCTGCCGCAGGCTCCACAAAGTGGCCGCCAAACTGCGCACCGCCGCGTTGAGTAAATCCGGATTGCTCTCGACCACGGACCAGTCGACCAGCTTGTCGTGGATCTTGCGCGAGTCGTCGCGGGTCGGACCGTGCTTCCAGCCGTTGCGGCGGTAGTAGTGGCACCAGTCCTCGTGTTCCGCCCGCGCCATGCTCATCGCCGAATGGTGGTCGAAGCCCATCAGGGCGAGTTGTTTCAGTGGCGGCGAATCGGCCATGTCGCGCCCGGACAGCTGTGCCGGCGGGCTGCCCCAGGTGTTCCAGGTATGCCCCGCGATCTGCTCAACCATCCACAGCGCGTTGCGGACCTGACGTCGGTTCGAACCGCGGTAGAACTCGCTGAGCTCGGCCCACGGCATCGCGGCGGGGGAGCGCGGCGCTTGGGGGTCGAGCGTGGCGACGTAACGCTCGTGGATCAGCCTCGCCGCTCGTTCCCAGGCATCCTGAACCTGGCCCTCGCGGGTGTCCAGCACCAGGGAATAGGACTGCATCAGGCCGACGACCCGGATCGCGTCGTCGGCGATGTTGGTGTTGAGGTCCGAGGCGTAGACCGGCAGGTCGGGGAAGCGGGCGGCCAGCCTGGTGCCGGTCGTCGCGGCAACGGTGTCCACCAAGATCACCGCGGTGGTTGCGGGGTCAGCATCGCCGATCAACCGCAGGATGGTGGGTACCGTCGGCGCCTCCGGCACGGCATCGATCTTCGGTCCCTCCGACAGGAAGCCGGCTTGCTGACGGTGAAACTCGTGATCCCGCAAGTGCTCCTCGGCGTCCCCCGCGACCAGCGTGAGCGCGGGTAACGGGACCGCATCGGGCGGGGTGTAGAAGTCGCGTTCCAGGGTGCGTCGGGTCAGGTCCGCGCAGAGGGCCAGGGTCAATTGCGAAGTGCCGCAGACGAATACACGCTTTGTTCGCCCGGCCGCGATGATGCCGTCGAGTAGCCTGCCGGCGGTCACCTCGTACTTGCCGACGACGTCGGCCGCCCAGCGGGTGTCGGACCCGCCGAACTGCTGAGCGCGCCACGCTTCGGCCAGCCAGGGGTCGTCGATCCGCACGATGAGGGGCAGTCGCTGCCTGTGGTCCAATTCGGAGAGTCGACGACCGATGAGGTCCAGCCACAACAGGTTGATCGCCGGGTCGCGCGCCATCAGATAGAGCCGGCCGAGATGGCGCCACAGCCGCAGCGACACCAGGGTGGACGGGGTATTGAAGTCCACCAGCACCACCCGGGCACCCTGCCTGCGGGCCCGCTGGACGCGGTCGTCGCCGGCACCGGTAATGACGACCAACGTGCTGCGCCGGTCCAGCGTCCGCGCGACCGCGCTGATCATCGATTGGCTGTCGTCGTCGATGCCCACGATGGCGGTGACGTGATCGGCGAGGTTGGCCCGCAGCCGATCCACCTGGGAGCGGAAGACCCCGACCACGACACCGCCCAGGCCGGTGAAGATCGCCGCCAGCGCCACTATCCTCGCCAGTTCCAGCCCGACCGGGGTCGGATTCGGGCAGGTGCGCCCGCCCACGGAAAAGTCGCTGGTGCTGCCTTTGACCAACTGAGCCGTCGCCATCAGCGGGGTGAAGAACGCCGGATGGTTCGCGTCGTGGCATCCCCAGTACGAGCTGAGGCCCAGCACCGCGCTCATGGTGATGAGGACGGCGATGACGGTGAACGAGACGCCCACCAGCCGGTGACTGGCGTTGGATCGGAAGGTCAGCACACACGCCGCGATCAGCGCGGCCACCACGATGGCAAGCGTCGACATGGACCCGGGCCGGCCGAACCACCCGAGCCAGGGCGGCAGCGCGTCGATGAGGGAGGGCTGTAGCGCCAAGACGGCCAGGTAACCGATCAGCAGCAGTACGGCCGCCGACACGGCCCATCGCAATATGGGCGAGGGTGTCCGCTGGCCACGCATCGGCCGACCTCCCGCCGGCCGCTATCCGGCGAAGCGCGACAACCGCGCCGACAGGTGCGGAACCAGGCCGCCGTCGGCGTCCACCCGTTCCTCGACGTAGGCCAGGTCGCCGCCTTCGACGATGCCGTAGAGCCGCTTGGCGCCGCCGACCAGCAGGCCCGAGCGGCTGCGGGCCAGCGCGTCGGTCACCAACTCCCACGACGACTGGGTGCGTGGCCGCCCGTAGAACAACTCGATATAGCCGGCCGAATGGGCCAACAGCAACTCGATGGCCTGTGACTCGGTCGGATCGTCGGGATCGCGGACAAAACGCCAGAAGCCGGCCTCGCGTAGGCCGGGTTCCTGGTAATCGCCCCTGTCGTCGAGCCGCCAGGACCGGGCTTCCCAGTTCAGATAGTCGCCGCCGTCGTGCGAGACCACGATCTGTTGGCCGAACCGGTAGTCGCCGTCGTGCCCGCGGCCCTCACCCTCGCCGCGCCACACGCCGACGAGGGGCAGCAACGCCAGCAGCGCGTCGTTGAGGTTGGCGCCCTCGCGCAGGTTCGCGGTGTCGGCGGGAACCGGCAGATCGTCGAAGGCGGGGATGTTGCGGGAGGCGGTCACCTTGGCGCGTTCGGCGGCTTGAAACATCCCGGCCACCGCACGGTCGCCGGAGGCCGCAGAACCCACCGGTCCGTCAGGGTCCTCGTCGGGGGTCACGACTCGTCGGTGATGAGCCGGTAGAGCGTGTACAGCGCGAACCATGAGATCAGCACGACCGCCACGACCAGCAGGATCTCGAAGAAGAGCACCACGAGGATGAGTCTATTCGCGGGTGCCGAGCGTCGACTTGTCGGGCTGACCCTCGCAATATCGCCGAACACGTCGACGTTCGGCGAAAGGGTCGCTCAGGCGACCTTGACGTCCACCTCGTGGATGCCCGCGCCGGACGGCGTCACCACGGCGTCGCCGTTGCCGGCCGCCGACAGCGCGCGCACCGTCCAGGATCCCGGCGCGGCGAAGAACCGGAAGTCGCCGGTGGCCGACGCGACCACCTCGGCCGTGAACTCGTCCGAGGAGTCCAGCAAGCGGACGAACGCGCCACCCACCGCCTGGCCGTCACGGTCCACGACGCGGCCGGTGATCACCGTTTCCTTCTCCAGATCGACGCTGGCGGGCAACGTCAGTCCTTGCTTCGGTCCAGAGCACATATCAGCTTCCCAACTCGATCGGGGCGCCCACCAGGGAGCCGTATTCCGTCCAACTGCCGTCGTAGTTCTTGACGTTCTTATGCCCGAGTAATTCCTGCAAAACGAACCAGGTGTGCGACGAACGTTCCCCGATTCGGCAGTACGCAATGGTTTCCTTGGTTCCGTCCAGACCGGCGTCGGCGTACAGCTTGGCCAACTCCTCGTCGGACTTGAAGGTGCCGTCCTCGTTGGCGGCCTTGCTCCACGGGACGTTGATGGCGCCGGGGATGTGCCCGGGTCGCTGGCTCTGCTCCTGCGGCAGGTGCGCCGGCGCCAGGATCTTGCCGGAGAATTCGTCGGGGGACCGCACGTCGACCAGGTTCTTGACGTTGATGGCCGCGATGACCTCGTCGCGAAAGGCTCGGATGCTGTTGTCCGGCGGGGCCGCGGTGTAGGAGGTGGCCGGCCTGTTGACGGTATCGGTGGACAGCGGGCGCCCGTCGAGCTCCCACTTCTTGCGGCCGCCGTCGAGCAGCTTGACCTTGTCGTGCCCGTACAACTTGAAATACCAGTAGGCGTAGGCCGCGAACCAGTTGTTGTTGCCGCCGTAGAGGATGACGGTGTCGTCGTTGGAGATGCCGCGGTCGGACAGCAGCTTGGAGAACTGCTGAGCGTCGACGAAGTCGCGCTTGACCGGGTCCTGCAGATCCGCGCGCCAGTCCAGCTTGATCGCGCCGGCGATGTGGCCGGTGTCGTAGGCGCTGGTGTCCTCGTCGACCTCGACGAAGACGACATTCGCGGCTCCGGGATTGCTGAGATTGCTCTCGGCCCAGTCCGCGGAGACTAGGACGTCGGAGCGTGCCATAGTTGGAATCCTTTCGATCGAATAGGGGCTAAGCGGGTCCGGGAGTGGGTCGAAGACGCGCGACCAGCGGGTAGAGCTGGCAGCCCAGGCAGATGCCGAAGGCCGCATTCAGGAATGCGGCCACCAGCGCGAATGCGGTGGCGATGACGCCCACCAGGAAAGCGCCGGACGCGAATCCGGCAACGCCGACGAGCGCGAAGATCAGACCGACGAGTTGGGCGAACTTCAGCGGCGCGACCGGTTCGCGCTCCTTGACGGGCCCCAGCCGGGGCGCCACGACGCCGGCGAACACGCGCCCATAGGGGTGCCGGCGCGGTCCTGCGATCGCGCCGACGGCAAAGATCACGGCCTGCACACCGAGAACGACCGCGGCCGCCGACGGACTGGCGGCTGAAACGACAAGCGTGAGGACCAGGACCACGGTCGTGACCCAGGCGGCGAACCTGGGCCCGCGGACGTCGACGCGGTCGGGCTCCACGGTGGTGTTGCTGCTCGGCACGGTGCTACTCCTAGAAAGTCTTGTTGCGCAGAAAAGGGGTGGAGGCACGCCGCGGTAGGAATCCGAAGCTGCTCCGAACGCGCGCAAGGGCGCCGCTACTCAGCAGCTACAGCAACAACAACAACCCGCGATGCGGCACAGATCGACTGCGCGACGCTTGGTGAGCATGGGCTCGAGGCGGGTTGACACGTCGGCAAGCTTACCCAATGACACGGCGCTCAAGCCAACAGCGGTTCGAGCGCGGACCGCAGGTCGGCGGCCTTGGGTACCCCGGAAGCCCGGTATCGCTGTCGTCCGTCGACGTCGAAGATCAACGTGGTGGGCAGCGACAGCACCGAAAACCGCCGGGCGGCCGCCGGATTGGCGTCCAGGTCGAGCTCGACGTGGGCCACGTCACCGAGATCCTCGCAGACCTGGCCGACGACTCGACGAACGCGATCGCACGGCCCGCACCATGGGGCGCTGAAATGCACGACGGTCGGCCCGGTGCGGGACAGGCCCAGGTCCGCCGTCTCGGCGTCGGCGCCGTGAATCTCCCGGATATTTCCTGAGCGGCGGGTCAACAGCCATCCCGCAAGGGTTGCCACCACGACCGCCGCTACGGTCGCGACAATGACGGTCATCATGAGCGCCGCTCTCCCCCGCAAGCGGGTGGTGCCCCCACTGCATCGTCGCCAACGCGCATCATGACTGTTTAAACCCTTCGAGGGTGACGGTTACTCCATAGGTGATGCCTTCGATGATGACGTCCGAGCCCCGCGCGCCCACGGTTTGCGGCGCCACCCCGAACGGAAGCCTCTGATCGGGCAGCCTGGCGCCGAAGGAACGGAGCACCGCGTCGCGCTTGTCATCCGGAACGGTCTGGTTGGCGGTGTCGGGTCCAGTGACGATGCCGGTGGGGGTGAACACCAGTGTCGCCGGGTCGTCGGGGGCGATGGACAGATCCACCGAGACGCTGACCCGGCGGTCGAAGTCGGCCGACTTCGGTGTGCCGCTGAATACCAGCCCGTGGCTGCCGGAGATTCCGGATTCGGTGGTGCCGCCGGTGGCGTCGTTGGTTTCCTGGGGCGGTGCCTCAACCATCAGGTCGGTGATGCCCATGTACCGGCCCAGGTGCATCGAGTCGATGATGATGCGGCTCTCCAGCTCACCCACCGGCAGCTTCGCGTCGGGCCCGATCAGCCAGGACGCGTAGGTCAGGTCGATCGAGTGCATCGTGGCCTCGAGGGTGGCCTTGCCGACCACTGCGTGGTCGACGGCGTTGGCCTTGATCTCCAGCTCGTTGTAGTGGCCGCGCATGGCCTGCGGGAGGAAGGGGAAGGCCAGGATGGCGACGAAGGGGTCGGACCCCAGATTCGCCGCTTTGCGCACGCTCGACGACAGGCGGTATTCGGCGTAGATGCTTGTTCCGTAATCGACGCCGACGGCGCCGATGGCGATCGCGGCCATGGCGGCCGCCACTGCGGTCGCACCTATCAGCATCCTGCGCATCCGCATATTGTGGCGCAGCCCGCGACGGTCGCGCCGCCCCGGACCGCCCGGTGGCGGGGTTCACACCGCCTCTACACCGGGCCAAAGCCCAGGTGGCACGTTATCGTTAGATGACCTGGCAACTAACGCCTGGTGGCGTGACGAACTTGGGAGATGCCTTTCCCACGAGCTGGAGGGGCTTGTTGGAGCTACTACTGCTGACGTCGGAGCTGCTTCCCGACCCGGTCCTGCCGTCGTTGTCGCTGCTTCCCCACACCGTCCGGACGGCGCCGCCAGAGCCATCCTCGCTGCTCGAGGCCGGGACCGCGGACGCCGTGATCGTCGACGCGCGCACCGACCTGTCGTCCGCGCGGGGTCTTTGCCGCCTGCTGAGCACGGCGGGCCGATCGGTTCCCGTCTTGGCCGTGGTGAGCGAAGGCGGCCTGGTGGCGGTCAGCGCCGACTGGGGTCTTGACGAGATCCTGCTGCCCAGCACCGGGCCCGCCGAAGTCGACGCCAGGCTGCGGCTGGTGGTCGGCCGCCGCGGCGGGCTGGCCGACCAGGAAAGCGCGGGCAAGGTAAGCCTCGGCGAGCTGGTGATCGACGAAGGCACCTACACGGCAAGGCTGCGGGGCCGCCCGCTTGACCTCACGTACAAAGAGTTCGAGCTGCTGAAATACCTGGCCCAACACGCCGGCCGGGTATTCACCCGGGCGCAGCTGCTGCACGAGGTATGGGGATACGACTTCTTCGGCGGCACCCGCACCGTCGACGTCCACGTGCGTCGCCTGCGGGCCAAGCTCGGCCCCGAGTACGAGGCGTTGATCGGCACGGTACGCAACGTGGGTTACAAGGCCGTCCGGCCCGCGCGCGGCCGACCACCGGTTGCGGAGCCCGCTGAAGCCGACGACGCCGAGAGCGCCGAGTCCGACTCGGAGGATGTGCGCGACCCGCTGGTCGACCCGTTACGCAGTCAGTGACCTCACCCGTCTGGCGCTTTGCACTGACCGCCGAAGAGCAGCGGGAAGTGCGCGAACTCGTCGCGGCGGCAACCGAATTCGACGGGGTAGCGCCCGTCGGCGAACAGGTGCTGCGCGAACTCGGGCACGACCGCACCGAGCACCTGCTGGTCACCGGTTCCCCACCGGGCGCCGCAAGGGACACCGCCAACCCGGTCACCGGCTACCTCAACCTCAGCCCGCCAGGCGACGGAGGTTCGGGGATGGCCGAACTGGTGGTGCACCCGCGGGCCCGCAGGCGCGGTATCGGCGCGGCGATGGGGCGCGCGGCGATGGCTAAAACCGGTGGGCGCAACCAATTTTGGGCGCATGGCACGCTGGAGCCGGCCCGGGCGACCGCCGCCGCGCTCGGCCTGGTCCCGGTGCGTGAACTGGTCCAGATGCGACGATCGCTGCGTGACGCCCCCGGCCCGGTGGATCCGATGCCCGGGGTACAGATCCGCACCTACCGGGGCGCGGCCGACGACGCCGAGCTCCTGCGGGTCAACAACGCCGCGTTCGCCCAACACCCCGAACAAGGCGGGTGGACCGAACTCGAGCTGGCGGAGCGACGCGGCGAACCGTGGTTCGACCCGGCCGGTTTGTTCCTGGCGTTCGGCGCCCCCGACAGCGATCAGGCGGCCAGGCTGCTGGGCTTCCACTGGACCAAAGTGCATCTCGATCAACCGGGCTTGGGCGAGGTCTACGTCGTGGGCGTCGACCCGTCGGCGCAGCACCGCGGCCTGGGGCGAATGTTGACGGCCATCGGTATCGAGTCGCTGGCACGCCGGCTGGCCGGGTCGGCCGAACCCACCGTGATGCTCTACGTGGAATCGGACAACGTCGCGGCGGTGCGCACCTACCGGCGTTTGGGTTTCACCATCCACAGCGTCGACACCGCCTACGCGACGGCGCCCACGGTCAGCTGATTGAAGCCTTGTGGACCCCGATTGTTCACTCTGCATTCATATTTAGACATTTCTGTGGGCGGCACGGGCGCATACTTTCGCGCTGACTTGGCAACCTCCCATTGGTAGACGGCCAGCGGCGCCCGCATGCGTTCGGAGTGCGTCAGAAAGCGAGATCGGTGAGGCTCGACGGAAAGGGCATGGCGCTGGCGGTCGTGGCGTTGGTGATCTGTGTTGCGACCTTGCCCGCCTGCGGCAGCGACGACAACCGCCGCGGCGCCGCGGCGAAAGCGTCCTCGGGGGCCGCCGGTACCGCGGGATGCGGCGGCAAAAACGGTCTGACGGCGGAAGGCTCGACCGCTCAACAGAATGCGATCGCCCTGTTCAACCACGTGTGGGGCCAGGACTGCCCGGGCAAGGCCGTGTCGTACAACCCGACCGGGTCGGGCGCCGGGCGTGAGCAGTTCATCGCCGGCCATGTCGACTTCGCGGGAGCGGACTCGCCCTTGGTGGCGGATCAGATCGGCCCGGCCGCCAAACGCTGCGGCGGAAACCCGGCGTGGGACCTGCCGCTGGTGTTCGGGCCGATCGCATTGGTGTACAACCTGCCGGGCGTGCCGAGGTTGATCGTCAGCGGTGACGCGCTGGCCAAGGTCTTCAGCGGCAGGATCACGGTCTGGAATGACCCGATTCTGGCGGCGCTCAACCCCGGTGTCGCGCTGCCCGACACCAAGGTGGTGCCGATCTACCGGGCGGACTCGTCGGGAACCACCGACAACGTGCAGAAGTACTTGACGGCCGCCGCGCCGCAGAGCTGGACCAGAGGGGTTGGCACCGAGTTTCAGGGCGGCGTCGGCGAAGGGGCCACCAAGTCGGCCGGTGTGATCCAGGCCGTTCGGGCCACACTGGGCGGCATCGGATACGTCGAGAAGGGCTTCGCCGATCAGGCCGGTGTGCCGTACGCCCAGATCGACACCGGCGATGGCGTGGTGCCGCTCACCAACGACACGGCCAGCAACGCCATCCAAGCGGCCGGCTTCGTCGCCGACGGCAACGACCTGGTGCTGGACCTGAACTCGATGTTCACCACCCAGCGGCCGGGTACCTACCCGTTGGTGCTCGCCACCTACGAGATCGTGTGCTCCAAGGGCTACGACGCGGATACCTCCGCCGCGATCAAGTCGTTTCTCACGGTGGCCGCCACCGACGGGCAGAGTGGCCTGATGTCCGCCGGGTACATTCCCCTGCCGGATAAAGTCAAGGGGCGATTGGTTACCGCGATCAATGCCATGCAGTAGCCAGTGGTTTTCCAGGAGCGACAGCAGGACTGCGACGGGATCACAGTGACAACGCCAAATCCCTCCGCCGCGGGTTCGGGTGCGGTCGTTGCCGCGCCCTTTCCCGAGTCGCCGGTGGTGCCGATCAGCCCGTGGGGGCGTGCCCAGCCACGCGTGGGGGACAGGTTATTTCGCTGGCTGGCACAGGGATCGGGTGTCCTGATCGTTGTCCTGATCGCCGCGATCGGCGGATTCTTGTTGTTGC
The DNA here is from genome assembly GCF_019645855.1 of Mycobacterium malmoense. Classification (NCBI taxonomy): domain Bacteria; kingdom Bacillati; phylum Actinomycetota; class Actinomycetes; order Mycobacteriales; family Mycobacteriaceae; genus Mycobacterium; species Mycobacterium malmoense. The sequence goes on along the minus strand of NZ_CP080999.1, from coordinate 4,706,830 downwards.
GCGCGATACCGGCCTTGAAGCGCAATCGAGAGAACTTCTTCAGCTACGGCGGCAACTGGGTCACCACCGACACCTCGGCGATGCACTTCGGGATCTTCGAGCTGGCGCAGGTGACCGTGTTCGTGTCGCTGTTCGCGTTGATCCTGGCCATGCCGGTCGCGCTGGGCGTCGCCATCTTCATCACGCAGTACGCGCCTCGGCGGGTTGCCGGACCGCTGGCCTACGCGGTCGATCTGCTGGCCGCGGTGCCCTCGATCGTTTACGGCGCGTGGGGCCTGTACGTGCTGGCGCCGCAGCTGCGCCCCGTCGCGACCTGGCTGAACCGCGCCATGGGCTGGTGCTTCCTGTTCGCCAGCGGCAACGCGTCGATGGCCGGGGGCGGCACCATCTTCACCGGTGGGATCGTTCTGGCGGTGATGGTCCTGCCGATCATCACCGCGGTCACCCGCGAAGTGTTCGTCCAGACACCGCGGGACCAGATCGAGGCCGCACTGGCGCTCGGCGCCACGCGTTGGGAAGTGGTCAAGACGACCGTGCTGCCGTTCGGGCGATCCGGCTACATCAGCGGCGCGATGCTGGGTCTGGGCCGCGCCCTGGGTGAGACGGTCGCGCTGCTGGTCATCTTGCGGGGCACCCAAGCGGCGTTCGGCTGGTCGTTGTTCGACGGCGGCTCCACCTTCGCCACCAAGATCGCGGCCACCGCGTCGGAATTCGACGACCGGTACAAGGCGGGCGCCTATATCGCCGCCGGGCTGGTCCTTTTCGTGCTTACCTTCCTGGTCGACGCCCTGGCGCGCGGCGCGGCCGCCGGAACCGGGAGCACCAGGGGCGGCCGATGACGTCGATGTTGGACCGCCCGCTCAAGGCGCGGGCATTTTCGGAGCCCGGCCGGCGCCGGCGGGTCGCCAACACCGTCGCGACCGTGCTGGTGACGCTGTCGATGGTGGTCGCCGTGACGCCGCTGTTGTTGGTGGTGTGTTCGGTAATCGCCAAGGGCTTCACGGCGATTACGTCCACGGTGTGGTGGACGCATTCGCAGGCGGGCATGACGGCGTTCGTGGCCGGCGGCGGCGCCTACCACGCGATCGTCGGCACCTTGCTACAGGGACTGGTGTGCGCCATAGTCTCGATCCCGATCGGCATCATGGTGGCGATCTACCTGGTCGAATACGGCGGCGGCACCCGGCTGGGCAGGCTGGCCACATTCATGGTCGACATCGTGTCCGGTGTGCCGTCGCTCGTGGCGGCGTTGTTCATCTACGCGCTGTGTGTGGCGACGTTGGGACTACCCCGTTCCCAGTTCGCGGTGTCGCTGGCCCTGGTCCTGTTGATGCTCCCGGTGATCGTGCGGGCCACCGAGGAGATGCTGCGGATCGTTCCGGCAGACCTCCGTGAGGCCAGTTACGCGTTGGGGATCCCGAAGTGGAAGACCATCGCCAGGATCGTCATTCCCGCCGGGCTGTCCGGCATCATCACCGGGATCATGCTGGCAGTGGCCCGAGTGATGGGTGAGACGGCTCCGCTGCTGATCCTCGTCGGTTACTCCCAGTCGATCAACTACAACGTCTTCAGCGGTTTCATGGGGTCGCTGCCCGGCATGATGTACGACCAGACGTCGGCCGGGGCGGGCGTCAACCCCGTTCCCACGGATCGGTTGTGGGGCGCGGCATTAACCCTCATTCTGGTGATCGCCGTCATCAACATCGGGGCCAGGGTGATCGCGAAAATCTATGCCCCCAAGAAGTCGTAGGCAGGAGCACTAGTGGCCAAGCGGTTGGACCTCAAAGCCGTGAACATCTACTACGGGCCGTTTCACGCCGTCGCGGATGTGACGCTGTCGGTTCTGCCCCGCAGCGTGACAGCGTTCATCGGTCCGTCGGGGTGCGGTAAGACGACCGTGCTGCGCACGCTGAACCGGATGCACGAGGTGATTCCCGGCGCCCGGGTCGAGGGCAGTGTGCTGCTCGACGATCAAGACATCTATGGCGCCGGCATCGACCCGGTCGGTGTGCGCCGGGCGATCGGAATGGTGTTCCAGCGGCCAAATCCGTTTCCCGCCATGTCGATTCGCGACAACGTGGTCGCCGGTTTGAAGCTGCAGGGCGTGCGCAACCGCAAGCTGCTCGACGAGACGGCCGAATACTCGCTGCGCGGCGCGAACCTGTGGGATGAGGTCAAGGATCGGCTGGACAGGCCCGGCGGCGGGTTGTCCGGGGGCCAGCAGCAGCGGCTGTGCATCGCGCGGGCCATCGCCGTGCAACCCGATGTGCTGCTGATGGACGAGCCGTGCTCCGCGTTGGACCCGATCTCGACGATGGCCATCGAGGAACTGATCAGTGAGCTGAAGCAGGACTACACGATCGTCATCGTGACCCACAACATGCAGCAGGCCGCCCGGGTGAGCGATCTGACGGCGTTTTTCAACCTGGAAGCCGTCGGAAGGCCCGGCCGGCTGGTCGAGATCGACGACACCGAGAGGATCTTTTCCAACCCGACCCAGAAGGCGACCGAGGACTACATTTCCGGGCGGTTCGGCTGACGCGGCCTATCTCTTGTCCTCTTCGGGGAGCGCGCCGGTCGCCTGGAAGATGACGCGCCGCGCCACTTCGACGGCATGGTCGGCGAAGCGCTCGTAGAAGCGGCCCAGCAACGTCACGTCGACGGCCGCCGCCACGCCGTACTTCCATTCCCGATCCATCAGCACCGAGAACAGGTGTCGGTGCAGATCGTCCATGGCGTCGTCTTCTTCGCGGATCCGGGCGGCTTTCTCCGGGTCGCGGGACAACACCACCTCTTGTGCGGCATTACCCAATTCGACTGCGACCCTACCCATTTCGGCGAAATACCCATTGACCTCTTCGGGCAACGCATGCTGGGGATGCCGCCGGCGGGCGATCTTGGCGACGTGCAGGGCCAGCGCCCCCATCCGGTCGATGTCGGCCACCATCTGGATGGCGCTCACGATGGACCTGAGATCACCGGCGACCGGCGCTTGTAACGCCAGGAGCACGAAGGCGCTCTCCTCGGCGCGGGCGCTCAGCGCCGCGATCTTTTCGTGGTCGGAGATGACCTGCTCGGCCAGCACCAGGTCGGCCTGCAGCAGGGCCTGCGTTGCCCGCTCCATGGCGATCCCGGCCAGCCCGCACATCTCGCCGAGCCTTTCGGACAACTCCGAGAGCTGCTCATGGTAGGCGGTTCGCATGCTGCCAAGCCTACGGTCTCGACGCCGAAAACGGGCGGCGCAGTGCGGCCAAAATTGTTTACTCGCAGGTGGTGTCGGCGGCGTTGGTCACCGTCAGATCCTCGGGCAGCTTGGTCGGTGCGCTGCCCGAGCCGCGTTCTATCTGCACGCTGATCGACGAGCCGCTGGGCGCCGGAGCGCCAACCGAATTGAAGTCCGGGCCGAGCACCACCTGAACGACTTGCCCGTAACCGGAAATTCGCTGAACCTTCGCATTGGCGAACGACGACGCCACCGTGGCGGCGGCCTGTTCGTTGCCCGGCGAGAACAACACCGTCGTCCTGTTCACCGAACTCGGATAGTCGTCCGGCGTCATGACATTGAAGCCGTTCCGCTTGAGCTGGCCGGTTGCGGTCGTGGCCAGGCCACTCTGCGTGGTCGCGTTGGATACCCGCACCGTGACATCTTGCGGCGAGGTCGTCGTGACCTGCTGGCGCAGCGGCTCGGGGGTCGCGATGGGGCCCGGCGCCTTCTTGGTGGTGGGCGCCTTGGTTGAGCCCGAGCCCGCCCCCGAGGTGGGGGAGGTCCCGCCCAACGGCTTGGCGTTCTGGTCGTTTTCCTGCGGCAGCGGATCGTCGTTGATGACGGCATCGAAAAGCGCCCGCATGTCGGCCATGCGGGGCGGCTCGTCGCCGTTCTCGTCGGTGACGCCGGTCGGGACGGTGACGAACGTGATGTGCCCGGCCGCCATTCCCTGCAGCGACTGACCGAGTTGGACCAGGTCTTTCGTCTTGACGTTGTCGACGTAGGCGTCGCCGATGAACATGTTGACGACGTTGTTGAGCTTGTTGAGGTCGAACAGCGTGTCCGCGGAGATCAGCGAACGCAGCAGCGACGACAGGAACAGTTGCTGGCGTTTGATGCGGCCGTAGTCACCGTTGGTTTCGGTGGTGACCTGGCGGGCTCGCACGTAGTTCAACGCGGTCGGCCCGTCGACGACCTGGCGCCCCGCGTGTTCCAGGACGGTGCCCAGTTCGTAGTCGTGCAGCGGGGCGCTGGTGCACACCTCGACGCCGCCGAGAGTGTCGACCATTCGCGCAAATCCGGCGAAGTCGACGGCGATGAAGCGGTTGATGCTCAACCCGGACAGCTTCTGGATTTCCTTGACCAGACATTTCGGTCCGCCGAAGGAGAAGGTCGAGTTCAGTTTGGTCTCGGTGTAGACGATCCTGGGACCCAAGGTCCCGTTCTTCTGGTCGTAGATGGGTCCGTACTTGCCGGTGTCGGGGTTCCAGGCTTCGCACTGCATCGGGGTGATCGCCAGGTCGCGGGGGAACGACACCACCACCACGCGTTTGCGATTCGCCGGGATGTTGACCAGCATCACCGTGTCCGACCGGGCGCCATCGGCGTCCTCGGTGTCGCCGGCGCCCATGTTGGCGTTGTCCCCAGAACGGGAGTCCATGCCGACGATCAGGAAGTCTTCGTCGCCGTACTGACCGTTGGGGTCACGGATGTCGTCCGAGTGCGGATCGAGCGCGCTGACGAAGTTGAGGCGGTTGTTCTTTGACGTGCTCCATTGCCATGCCCCACCGGTCAGGACCAGGGCCAGCACGGCAAACAACGCCGCCAGCGAGCGCGCGGCCAGCAGTATCGGCCGACGGCGGGATTTGGTTTCCGGCTCGCGGTTCTTCGTGGCCCCCTTCGGCGCCCGGGACGCCGGTACTCGGTGGATCCGCCCCGGTCGCCGCCGGTGCGACCCGGTCGATGCCTCGATTCGGTCGGCCTCGGTCTCGTCGCCATCCGGGTGGGCGGCCTCGAGGTCGGGAAGCTCCGAGACGACGTCGAGCGAATAGGCCGGGGTGTCGATGACTTGCGTGTCCTGCTGGTCGACGGGCAGGTCCGGCGCATCCTCGGCGGGTTCGGTGTCGGGGGCGACATGATGGTGGCTGGGCCGGTCCGGGGTCGGGGCGCCGACCTTGGCAATCAGGTCAGCGACGGTGAGTTCGCCGCCGGTGTGGCATCCGGCCTTCTCTTCGCCGCCGGCGTCGGGTTCGTCGGGTTCGGCGAGGGGCGGCTCGGACTGCCAGCGGTGGAGGCTGTCATCGCACGGCGGTTCCGAGAACCGCTCCCACGGGGCTGCGGCCAGCGTCGGCTGCGGGTCCGGGGTGATCGGCTGGCCGTTGCCCACGCGCGGCAGGCGCTGACGGTCGAGAGTGGCGTCATTCCCACCGTCACCCATGTCCTATCGGCCTCCGAAGCTCTGATGCGAACGGTTAGGCATGTCCGTGCCCACATGTCAGCGCAGCGCTGGCGTTATCAGCGCTGCAACCCGAGCTACCCGCGGGTGGCACGGTGCTGTCGCGCTCTTGCAGCGGCACGAGGTCGGCCGCCGCCAAAGCGCACTGCGGCAAGGCACACATCGTACTGAGTTATCGCCCCAGATGCGATTTCGAGCCCGCCTCGGTTCAGCCGCCCGATCCCATGATCTCGGCTCCGGCCGGCACCGTGCAGTCGTCCGGGTCGGTCAGCCAGCCTTCCGGCAGGGCCACGCGGGCGGGCGAACCCTGTCGGCCGCGGGGGCCGGTCGCCGCCTCCGGAAACGGGACCGCGCCGTCCAACCGGTCGAGCAGACGATCGAGTTCATCCAGCGTCTTGACCATCGCCAGCGCTCTTCGTAACTCGGATCCGGCGGGGAAGCCGTGCAGGTACCAGGCGACGTGCTTGCGGATATCGCGCATGCCTTTGTCCTCGCCGAAATGCGCGGCCAGCAACCGGCCGTGCCGGCGGACGATGCCGGCGACCTCGCCGAGCGTGGGCGGGACCGGGGGCGGGCCGCCGGTGAACGCGGCCGACAGCTCGGCGAACAGCCACGGCCGGCCCAGGCACCCCCGGCCGATGACGACGCCATCGCAGCCGGTGGCGGCCATCATCGCCAAGGCGTCGCTGGCATCGTAGATGTCGCCGTTGCCGAGCACCGGAATCGTCCGCACCTGCTGCTTGAGCCGCGCGATCTGTTCCCAGTTGGCGGTGCCGGAATAGCGCTGCGCCGCCGTGCGGGCATGCAAAGCGACCGCGGCGGCGCCCTCGGCTTCGGCGATGCGGCCGGCGTCCAGGTGGGTATGGTGCTCGTCGTCGATGCCGATGCGGAACTTCACGGTGACCGGGATGTCGCTGCCTTCGGTGGCCCGCACGGCCGCCGCGACGATCTGCCCGAACAGCCGCCGCTTGAACGGCAGCGCCGCCCCACCACCACGCCTGGTGACCTTGGGCACCGGACAGCCGAAATTCATGTCGATGTGGTCGGCCAGGCCCTCGTCCGCGATCATCCTGGCGGCCGCGTAGGTGGTCGCGGGGTCGACGGTGTAGAGCTGCAGCGAGCGGGGCGACTCGTCCGGGGCGAACGACGTCATGTGCATGGTGACCGGATGCCGCTCGACGAGCGCACGCGCCGTCACCATCTCGCAGACGTACAGCCCGCTGACCGTGCCGACCTTGGACTGCTCCAATTCACGACACAGCGTCCGGAACGCAACGTTGGTCACGCCGGCCATCGGGGCCAGCACAACCGGGCTGGCGAGCGTGATCGGACCGATGCCCAAGACCGGGCTGTGGCGATCGCAAGCGCGGCGGAGCGGGGCGCAGCGGGTCGACACGATGGACTAACGGCGGCTCATCGCCAGCTTACCCGCGGTTTTATGCAGCTCGTATGCGGTGACCCTCTTGCCGGTACGCTCTTCCCGCTCGAGTTGGCGCTGCTTGGAAACCTCGAACTTGTCGCAGGCCAGCTCGAGTTCCTTGATCAGCAGGGCAAGGTCGTCGCGCAATTCGGCTGCCTCACCGGTGAAGTCCTCGCGCTCGAAGATGCGCCACTTCTTCAGCACCGGCATGACGACCTCGTCGAGGTGGATGCGCGGGTCGTAGACGCCGCCCATGGCGATGATCACGGCCTTGCGCCGGAACTCGGGTACCTGGAAGCCGGGCATCTGGAAGTGCCGCAGGATCAGGTGCAGCGACTTCATCGCCTGGTTGGGGACGAGGTCGAATGCGGCCTCGCTGACGTCGCGGTAGAAGATCATGTGCAGGTTCTCATCGGCCGAGATCTTGGCCATCAGCTGGTCGGCGATGGGGTCGTTGCAGGCCTTGCCGGTGTTGCGGTGCGAAATCCGGGTGGCCAGTTCCTGGAAACTGACGTAGAGGACGGAGTGGGTGAGGGTCTCGGCGAAGTACTCGCCCTGGTGGTTCTGGCCCGGGCTGAAGCCCCGGTTGACCACCTCGATGCGAAGTTTCTCCAGCTCGACGGGATCGACCGCGCGCGTGACGACCAGGTAGTCGCGCAGCGCGATGCCGTGCCGGTTCTCCTCGGCGGTCCAGCGGTTGACCCACTGCCCCCAGGCGCCGTCCATGCCCATGTTCATCGCGATCTCGCGGTGATACGACGGCAGGTTGTCCTCGGTGACCAGGTTCTGCACCATCGCCACCTGGGCGACATCGGAAAGTTTGCTCTGCTCGGGGTCCCAGTCCTGCCCGCCGAGGGCGTAGTAGTTCTTGCCGTCCGACCACGGGATGTAGTCGTGGGGGTTCCAGGGCTTGTGCATGCTCAGGTGGCGGTTGAGGTACTTCTCGACCACCGGTTCAAGTTCGTGCAACAGCTGTAGGTCGGTCAGCTGGGCTGACATGGGCCCTCCAGTTATCTGTGTCGACGGGTAGCACTCAATATATCTGTGTCTCTCAGTAGCATCAAGTTTGTGCCGTGGCGCGGCACGTCACGGTTGTCCATCGTTGCGGGCGCCCGGCCGGGGACGCCCGCTCGGTGCATGAGCCCACCGGCCGGGGCTTGCCGGTGGCGGCGAAAACGAAACCGCTACTCGGATTTCGCCTGGTCAAGCGGGGGTACATACGGGGCCGCCGTCGTGAACAGCATATTGACGCAGTAGTCGATGAACTGCTTGCGGGTGGCCCCGAGCTGTCCGTTGAGATATGCGGTGAACAGGCTCGACAGGCCGCCGACCAGGCTGGTGGCGATCATTTTCTGCAGGGTTGGATCCCCGATTTGGGACAGCTTGCGCTGCAGCAGATCGATGAAGGTGGGCATCCACTCGGCGCCCGACCGGGTCAGCACCGGCTCGACGGCCGGCGCCAGCAGCAGCACGCGCCCACGCACCGGGTCGTCGACCATCAGCTCGACGAATTGTTCGACGGCCTCGCGCGGGGTTTTCGCCGAGGTAAGGGTGTTCATCGCCCGCGTGCAGACGTCGTCGTAGACGGCCCGCACGAATTCGTCACGGTCGGAAAAGCTTTCGTAGAAGTAGCGTTCCGTGAGCGCGGCCTTGCGGCACACCGCGCGGACGGTCAGCGCGGGTCCGGCTTCGCTGCCGAGCAATTGCACGCCGGCGGTGACGAGATTGTCGCGGCGGAGGGCGAGGCGGCTCTCCAGGGGGACGCCGGTCCAACGGCCCCGTCGTTGACGCGTCTGCACATCACTCCTAAGCTCGAAAGTGACAACGCATGTAGTCAGAATTGCCGACGCTTACAGGAATCCAATAGTGACTCAACATACGTCCGCGGCCCACCCGCTGACCAGCGGCCGAGCCGGTGGCGGCCCAACGACCGCTAGCGGGGAGGCAATTCCTGGCCGGGCCCCGAATGGCTCCAACAGCGTCGCCGGCGGCTGTCCGGTGTCGCCGCTGGGCTACGAGGCGCCGCCCATCCCGCTCGGCCCGGAGTCCTTGACATGGCGGTACTTCGGGGATTGGCGCGGCATGCTGCAGGGTCCGTGGGCGGGATCCATGCAGAACATGCACCCGCAGCTGGGCGCTGCAGTCATCGACCACTCGACGTTCTTCCGGGAACGCTGGCCCCGCCTGCTGCGCTCGTTGTACCCCATCGGGGGAGTGGTTTTCGACGGTGACCGCGCCCCGATCACCGGCGCCGAGGTGCGCGACTACCACATCGCCATCAAGGGCGTTGACGAACAGGGCCGCCGCTACCACGCGCTGAACCCCGACGTCTTCTATTGGGCGCACGCCACGTTCTTTGTCGGCACTATTCATGTGGCCGAGCGGTTTTGCGGCGGGTTGACCGAAGCGCAGCGGCGCCGGCTCTTCGACGAGCACGTCGAGTGGTATCGCATGTACGGCATGAGCATGCGACCGGTGCCGGCGTCCTGGGAGGATTTCCAGGTCTACTGGGATCATATGTGCCGCAACGTATTAGAGAACAACCGGGCCGCGCGTGCGGTCCTCGACCTGACCGAACTGCCCAAACCGCCGTTCGCGCAACGAGTTCCGGATTGGCTATGGGACGCGCAGCGCAAACTACTGGCCCCGTTCTTCGTGTGGCTCACCGTCGGCCTCTACGATCCGCCGGTGCGTGAGCTGATGGGCTACCGATGGTCGCGCCACGACGAATGGCTACACCGACGCTTCGGCGACTTCGTCCGTGTCGTCTTCGCCTGCGTGCCAAGGCGATACCGCAAGCACCCACGGGCCCGAGCCGGCTGGGATCGTGCGAACGGGCGAATCACTGTCGACGCGCCGCTGGTGCAGACGCCGGCACGCAACCTGCCGCCGGTGGACGAGCGCGACAACCCAAAGCACTACTGTCCAAAGGTCTTTTAGCCCACTTGAGGCCCGGCCGCCGACAACCTGTCGCGTTATGCGTGGGCGTGGCTGTGAACGCCTTCCAAACCGGGCTGGTGCACGTGCCGATGGGTGTGCTCGGTTCCGTCTTCGTGGGTGTGGGAGTGCTCGTGTGTGACATGGTCGTGCTCGTGCGTGGTGTGCGCGTGCGTGTGGGCCACGTCGGCATGGTGGTGCTCGTGCGCGTGCGGCGCGTCATGGGTGTGTTGTTCGGTCATGGTGTCCTCTCCCGGTGCGAAATATGTTGTTTTTCTTAGTCATTCAGCCGGGCGCTCGACGTGCTCGGGCGCCGGGCGGTGACGATGAGTCGGCGACTGCCTTCAGCCCGCTGTCGCCGCGGTGATGACGGGGCACCCCGGGTCCGGCGTGTTCGGCGTTGCAGACCGCGTCGATGACGAGCTGGCGGACGTGGTCGTTCTCCAGGCTGTAGAAGATCGTGGTCCCGTCCCGGCGGGTGCGCACCAGGCGCGCCATCCGTAGCTTCGCAAGGTGCTGGGAAACCGAGGGGGCGGGCTTGCCCACGTGCTCGGCGAGTTCGTTGACCGACATCTCGCGATGCGTCAGCGACCAGAGCACCTGCACGCGGGTGGCGTCGGCCAGCATCCGGAAGACCTCGACCACCAGACCGGCCTGGTCGTCGGGCAAGCGGCCTTCGCTATTACCTGCATGCATACGCAGATAGTAGCGAAGCGATCGGTACTCCTGCAAGGTTGGTAGCTTCAGCCCTGGGAGACGACCGTCGACACCGCCCTCCGCGACGTTCTGACGGGCCAGGTCGATCGTCCGCTGCGTACAGTTCGGAGGGGTAGTCCTACAGGGTCGGGAATTGGCGCTGTGGTAGTAACTAGACCGTCTATATTTTTCGGGTGGGGAGAAGGAGCACCATGGCGCGAACCGATCGTGATCGTTGGGATTTGGCGACGAGCGTCGGGGCGACGGCGACCATGGTCGCCGCCCAGCGGGCGTTGTCCACCGACGAGAAGTTGATCGACGACCCATATGCGGCGCCGTTGGTGCGTGCCGTCGGAATTGACGTCTATGTCCGGCTGGTGAACGGCCAGATTCCGGTAGGCGGGGAGTCCGAGTTCGATCCACAGCGAATGGCTCGCGGAATGGCCTGCCGCACCAGGTTTTACGATCAGTTCTTCCTCGACGCGACCCGGGGCGGCATTGGCCAGGCGGTCATCCTGGCGTCGGGACTTGACGCGCGCGCGTACCGTCTGCCGTGGCCGGCCGGCACCGTCGTCTACGAGGTCGACATGCCCGAGGTGATCGAGTTCAAGACGCTGACGCTAAGCGATCTGGGCGCCGAACCCACCGCCGAGCGGCGCACGGTGGCCATCGACCTGCGCGATGACTGGGCCACGGCGCTGCAGGCCGCGGGATTCGATCCGCAGGCTCCCGCGGCGTGGAGTGCCGAAGGTTTGTTGGTGTATCTGCCCGACGCGGCGCAGGACGCGCTGTTCGACAACATCACCGCGTTGAGCGCCCGTGGTAGCCGCCTGGCCTTTGAATTCGTACCGGACACGGCCGTTTTCGCCGACGAACAGTGGCGCGCGCATCACGACCGGATGAGCGAACTCGGGTTCGAAATCGACTTCAACGATCTCGTCTATCACGGCCAGCGCAGCCACATCCTCGACTATCTGACCTGGCGCGGCTGGAAGACGTCGTACCAGACTGTCGCGGAGCTACATGCGGCCAACAGCTTCGTCTATCCCGACGACGATGTCGCGGAGGCCTTCGCCGATGTGACCTACAGCAGCGCGGTGCTTGCCTGAAGACCGGGCATTTGGGCTGAGCCGGGTGCCCCGGCTACCAGCGCTTACCGGCTGAGCAGGTCATCCCTTAGGCGGTTGGTAAGTATCTCCTCGAACACGGTACGAGCGGGCTGGTACAGGTCCTGGAAAGTCGTCAGCACCGCATCCCGGTCGTATTCGGGGATGGACCCGGTCGGAGTCCAGAAGCTGTCGATGTCCAGAAGGAAGAACGGTCCTTGTTGGGCCGGCAATGTCCGGCGTAAATGGTAATTGGCGTCGAGCGCCTGACCCACGCCCGGGCCGTAGCGCACGATCATCGATTTGCCCGGTTGGGCTTCGCGGTAGACCGCGGCACCCTGCCACTCGGTGAGGGTCAGGCCGGCGGGCGCGATGCGCTGCGGCCCGAGCAGCGGCTCGGCGATCCAGTTGCTCCACTCGATACGGCCATCCACGCCCACCGGGACTCGGACCTCGAGGACGTACCGGAGACCGAGGCGTTCCACTCCGACGATCGAGGAGACCTGCGAGCGAGCGTCGATGACCCGCATGACGATGTCGAGCAACGCCTCGAAGTTGGCGTAGGAGGTGGTCTCGATGACGACCGCCTGGTTCTTCATCGAGGCGGCAAGCGTGTTATCGCGGTTGACGTAACGGATGAAGCGCTCGGCAGCGGGTGTTGGACTTCCGCCGGCGCCCATCGCCCACGCCAGGTCCTGCGCTTGGCGTTCGATCGGCAGGTGTTCGGCGAGCAGGCGTTTGAGTTCTCCGCTCGACGATTCGCTGAGGGAATCCGTTGCTGGATGACGGATTTCCATCGTTACCAGGGCTACGGGGGTGTTCGGGGAGGCCGCATCGACAGTCATCTTGCGAAGCATAGCCAAGCCGTTTGGCGGCTAAACCACGGCCATGCCGCAGGCGGGCTGGTTCCTGGACGGGTCGGGGCGGCTTGCCGCCGATCGTGCCGCCCCGCCGACACGCGGCGCCCCCTCGGGCGCCAGCAAGGCTAGGTGTCACGGATTGGGCTGAAACACTGTCGGGCGCCGCCCGAGGTAACAGCAGCTTTCGGTGGCCTTTCGGTGCCTTTCGGTGCCCCCACTAGGACTCGAACCTAGGACCTGCGGATTAAAAGTCCGTAGCTCTACCAACTGAGCTATAGGGGCGTGAGAACTCAGGATACTGGGTTCGAAACGACGCTCGTTTGAGGATTCGGCCTGCGGTGACCTAAGCTGGCGTGGCTCCCAACGGTACCTACGTTGCGAGTGCCCCCGGAGAGATTCGGTTCTGGCCCCCTTCGTCTAGACGGCCTAGGACGCCGCCCTTTCAAGGCGGTAACGCGGGTTCGAATCCCGTAGGGGGTACTTGCGACGCGGTCACGCGGAGCAGCAGCGAGGCCCTGTGGCGCAGTTGGTTAGCGCGCCGCCCTGTCACGGCGGAGGTCGCGGGTTCGAGTCCCGTCAGGGTCGCCGATACGGCGAGGCACTCCCTGCCTTCCGGCCAGGTAGCTCAGTCGGTATGAGCGTCCGCCTGAAAAGCGGAAGGTCGGCGGTTCGATCCCGCCCCTGGCCACCATCGTTGAGCTGCACGGACGCGGTGACAGCACTCTATGGATTGTTGGTCTTGTCCGGTTCCTGTCCGTTCGCCTGGTTCGCGACGGAATCATTGAGGCGGTCGAGGTTCGTGGCTACATGGTCGAGTTCGTCGGCGTAGAGGTCGCTGTAGATGTTGGCGGTGACGGTCGGCGTGGAGTGGCCCATAGTTTTCTGGACGTAGCGCAGATCTGCGCCGGATTTGCGGGCCAGGCTGGCATAGGTGTGTCGCAGGTCGTGGATCGTCAGGGGCGCGAGGTTCGTCGTACGCAAAGCTTGTGACCAGTGGGCATGTCGGCGCCAGTTATTGGATCTGAGCATCGCCCCGTTGGGGGACGTGACGGCCGGCTCACTCGGTTTGCGCCCTGCCAGACGTGGTGTGAGCGCGTCGATCACGACCTTCGGAAGAGGCACGGTGCGTTTGGCGGCGCGCGTTTTGGGCGGGCCGATGATGATGCGGCCTTCGACTTCCGGCGCGGCCCGGCGCACGTGAAGGCGGCGGGCGGGTAGGTCGATATCGCCGACGCAAAGGCCGACGAGTTCGGACCAGCGCAGGCCGGTGTAGGCCAGGATGGTGACGACATCACCCTGGTCTTTGCACGCTGCGGCCAGCGCGGCAACTTCGGGGGCGGTCAGGTAGCGGTGGCGTTCGCGTTCGGGGATGCGGCCAGCTGAGACACCGTCAGCGGGGTTGCAGTGGATGCGGCCGTCATTGCGCGCGACTTCGAGGATCGAGCGCAGCAGCCGCAGCGTCGACACTTTCGCCCACGGACCCACGGTGAGGCCGTCGACGAACTGTTGCACGTCGGCCCGGCTGATCTCATCCACGGGAATGTGTCTGAACTTCGGTGCGATCCGCAGTTGCCAATGCTGGCTGTAGCCGCTCCATGTTTTCGGGGATACTGCCGGCTTTTTTGAGGCGCTGTATTGTTCCCAAATCCTGACGAGAGGCACGCGGCCGAGCCGTGGGTCGAACCGACGGGCACCGAGTGCGGCTTCGTTGTCGCGTTCAGCTTTGAATGCCTTGGCTTCTCGCAGGGTCGCGAAGGTGGCGGAGGTCTCGACCCACCCGGATGCTGAGGCGGGGTCACGGACCTGGTAACGGACTTGGTACCGGGTCGCTCCAGCGGCGTTGAGCCGCTTACGGATTCCGCGCGGCGTGTTACCGGCCATCAGCGCTTGACCTGGTTAAGCCATTTGCGAACCTCGGCCGTATCCCAGCGGCGCACACGGTCGGACAACGAGTAGCAGGGCGGCCCGATTTGTTGTCCGGTTTGTTCGCGGATCGCTGCCCAGCGGTTCAACGTCGCCGCTGACACGCCCAACAGCGCCGAAACCTGTTCGGCCGTCAATAAATCCGGAAACTCGCCAGATGCCACCAGCGTTTCCCGAGCGACACGAACCGCCATCGACGTCACCCCTTCTCGGTTGTTACGGTTGTGGACCGTGTGCCGGTCAGCTCGCTGCGGATCGAGTCGAACCATGCCAACGTCGTGGGACATCCGGCGTCCAGATCTGTTTGCCCGCCGTCGATTCCCCAGAGATCAAACGCCCAGCGGGACAGTGCCGAGGCCACGGTTTCGCCCCAGCGCAAGATTTCATCAGCGTCTTGCAGTACCAGGGCGGTGCCCAAGACCTCGCCGGTAGACCGCTGATAGTGGACCTGATCCCAGCCGACGACGGTGACCAGCGCAGCACGCCGCAGCAAATCCTCTTTACGGCGGACCAGCCGCGCGTCAGCCCGCGATGATTCGTTGGCTGTCATTGGTCCTCAAATCCTCTCCACGTCTGGATGTTTCGTTCCGAGAGGAGCGATTCACGATGCTCGACGCGCCTGTGGCTGGTATCGAGTTGCGGTCGCGCGGATTTGATCGTCGGTCCAGTAGTCGGCCCGAACCCGCATCACCGCCCCGTCCGCAGCTATCACGTAGCCGACGCCGGGAGTATCGGGGCTGATCCGGTGCGCTGGCGCGGCATCGGCCAGGCCCTCGCCGAGGACCATGGCGACTTCATCGCGTGAACGCAGCCGTAGCGCGATGGTCTGGGTGAACAAACCCCTCATCGGTAGAACTTCTTTACGCGGGTCTTGCAGAAATGCCGCAACGACGACACCGAGGCCGCGGCCCTTGGTCAAGATCCGCGACAGGGAGGCCGCGGCTTGTTTCCGTAGCGCGGGATCACTCATATACGCGGTGACGCCGGCCAATTCGTCGATGAGCAGCACCACCAACGGTTCAGCGGCGCTGGCGGTGTGGTCGCGCTTGGCGCCGGCCATTCTGGCGCCTCGGGCGTCCATCAGTTGTTCCAGCCCTGCAAGGGTTTTCACCGCGTCGCTTTCGGTGGTAGCGACTTTCGTGAAGAGTTGGGCTCCGACAGAGACCTCGATTCCATACTTGAGGTCGATCCCGACCAGGCGCACGAGTCCGGCTTTGACGGCGGGACCGAAGCCAGCCGCGATTCCCCAAAACACCGACCCCTTACCGGCCCCGGAGCACCCCACCGTGAGGGTGTGCAGGCCGGCGATACGAAGAATCCAGGGCCGGCCATTCTCGCAGCGCCCCAATCGCACATGGGTCGTCGCCACTTGGGTAAGTGTCGTAGCGTGATGGACGCCGGCGAGGTGCTCGCGCATGACGAACTCCATGCGAACTGTTCCCGGAGCAATTACCACAACGCGCGCCGAATGAGCGCCGGCGGCATCGCGGATCTTGGGGACTGCTGCTTCCAGATCATCGACGGTCTGGCCCGTGCGGGTACGTACCGTCAAGTTCAGGCTGTGGTCAGACATTTTGACCCGCAACAACTTCGGGTGAGACCACACCGTGGTCGTAGTTTGCTTGCCGTCCTTGTCTTTGCGGTGGACCTGCTCGGAGAACGACAGTCCGCACCTTTTGGCCAGCCGGGACCAAGAGCTGTATGCCCACAGCAGCCAGCGCACGCGTCGGACTGGTGCCGCGAAATACCGCTGATAGCTCGCGGGGTTTTGATGCCGCCAAAACACCAGCGAGACAACCACAACGCTGACCAGGACGAGCAGCCATGCCGCACCGACGATCAGGAGGTGCTCAAGGTGCTCAAGACTAAATCCAGCGTACGGGTCGGAGAAGCCGGGGTCGGGCGAATATGGGTCGTAGGGGTTCACGACTGGACCGCCGATCCGCCCCGGGAAGCTGATGCCTGCTTGGTGGCTGCATCCCGGATGAGTTTCGCGCCGTCAGCGATGACGCGGAGTTCGGTAACGCCGAAAACAGAAACACGCGTACTTCCGTAGTCCCCGCCGACGATCCGTGCGGTAAGCCCATTGTTGCCGGTCACACCGATCACGGTCCCGACGGGCACGTCGGCGGCCAATGCATCCGGCATCACGACGGTCGCGCCGGGTGTGACTCCCAGCAGATCGCTGACGATCACCGACTCGACACCGGAGACCGATGCTCCGGTGGCGTCGCATTCGCGTCCGGTCGCGACGCGGCTCTCACCGCGGCCGGTATACGACGAGCGTTCCCGAGCCTCCTTCATGACCCATACGTAAACCTCGCCCACGAGCTTCGCATCCATCTGTCCTATGCCTCCTGATGTGTGCCTTGTTGGCCTTGCGCACAGTGGCGTGCCAGGACCATGATCGGGTACCGGAACGTCCTTAGAGAGGACATAAAAGCGGACATAAATAGGACGTTCGAGCGGAAATCTGACTGGATCAAGGCCGAAAAGTGGCCTACTGTGGCCGCATGACACCCGCAACAGGCAATGCGCGACTACGCGCGGCACGACAGGCACTGGGCTTACGATCGCAGGCTGCGTTGGCCGAAGCGGTCGCCAAAACCGCGCGCTCAATTGGCCTGCGGATCTCAGTGACTTCCCGGACAGTCCGCCGATGGGAGTCCGCAGATCCGCCCTGGCCCCATCCCGAGCACGCGGCGGCGTTGGAAGCGCTCTTTCACCGCCCGGTCACCGATCTAGGCTTTGTCGCTCCGTGGCAGGATGACGATCCGAATGACTCAAAAACGCTGCGAGCGAACAAAACTCAGCAACGCGGAAGCCACCCTCTCCGCAGAATCGGCCCGACCCTACCGGTCGCCGTCGCCGCCGATTTCGCAGCAATCTCCGTCGCTTACCGCCATCTGTACTGGACGATCCCCGCGGCTGATCTTCTGCCGCTCGTTGCCGGCCACGCCGGCCTCGGTGCATCGCTCTTGTCCACCATTGACGATTCGGCCCGAAAAGGTCTGGCAACAGCGCTATCTGAGGCCAGCCTGCTTGCTGGCCGACTAGCCTTCTTCGACCAACAACAACCCGAAGTCGCCCAGCCCCATTTCGTCTTGGCGTTAGAAGCCGCCTATCAAGCCGACGACTATCAGTTAGGGGCGGCGGTATTGGCGCATATGGCTTTCGCGCCAGCGTTTTCCGGCGACCGAACCAGGGCCCAAGAAGCTCGGGACCGTATTCGCGCGGCGCGCGCGTTCGCTCATCGCGGTCACGCACCGGAAGCAATCGTTGCCTGGCTCAATGCCGTTGAGGCAGAGGTCGAAACCCGGTTCGACAACACCCGCGATGCACTGAGGCTCATCGACGAAGCTGAGGCCCTGCTAGCGAACCAACCCGAGGATTCAGAGCTACCAGCATGGTTTGATTGGTTCTCGCTGACGCGGCTCCAGGGATTTAAGGGCAACACCCTCATCGCAGCCGGTCGCCCGCATCAGGCTCAGACCGTCCTCACCCAAGTTCTCGCCGATCTGCCCGACAACGCCGCGAAGCAACGATCCATCACCCTCGCTGATCTCGCCGCGGCAGCCGTCGCCGACAAGGACCCCGACCGAGCGAGCGAACTCCTGACCGACGCAATTGAAGGCGTCAGTCGGCAATGGTATGCGACCGCAATGGATCAAATAAAAACCGTCAGAGAAAGCCTGCGCGAATATGAGTCACTTCCAGCGGTGCGTAATCTGGACGCGAAGCTATACGATTGGCACACTGCGGTAAATTCATTTAGCTAACAGGGAGTAGGTCAAGAATCTCGCGCAAACTCTTCACCTGCCAATCGGCTACCTGGTTCAGTTCGGGAGAATTGCGAGATATCCAACCCCATGGACCACGCTGAACGAAGATTGTCTTCAATCCCACTTCTTTGGCGGGTCTGAGGTCGTTATCAATACGATCGCCCACATAGACAACCTCTGAGGGTTCGTCTGTCGTCGACACCTCGACAACTTTCTCGAAAAACAGAGGGTCTGGCTTCTCTACACCCCAATCATCGGAAGTTGCAACAAGATCCGTCGGCAGGTCGAGAGCACGAAGGAGACCGCCGGCGCGGATTGTCTGGTTACCAGCAATGCCAACCCACACGCCAGCCGCCCGAAGAGCCGACAACGTCGAGCGCACGTCTGGATAAAGATCATCTTCGCCAAACCATTCCGGCTGCCCTGCCGCGGCCCTGGCCTCCCGCTCTATGGTCAGGTCGAAGCCGGGTCTAAACACTTGAAAGGTTTCACGATAATCCTTGCCCGACTCAATGACGGAACCAAATACTGAAGCAAATGTGTGGCGCGGAACTCCAAGCCAATCGGCCCAAGTGCCATACTCCCGTGTTTCATCGACAAGCGTCTCGCCAACATCGAACACAACCGCTTTAATCATGCTTTAAGTCTAACCACGTCAATCAGCACGAGGCACTGTGCCTCATCGACCATTCCCTTGATGGCAAGGGCGATTTGCGGGGCGGTTCGGCGGCTGGCACCGCAGGAAACATACGCAGTCAGCCTCCAGCCGTGATTGGGGCACGATCGGTTCCAACCTGTACCGATTCATAGGAAGATCGGCAGCTGTCAATCGCCGGTAAACCGTTGCTACCGTTGGCTGATGACGGGTTCGGCTACCATCGCGATCGGGCCGGGTTATGCGGGCTATATCGGACCATCACTACCTATGCGTCCGCATACGACGCCGGTCGCGTGTCTGGCGGTCGGTCTTGACGGGCCGTTGACGATCTCAACGTCTACCCACAGCGTGTCTGCCCGCACTGTGCTATGTCCGGCTCGTGTCCTGCACCAATGCGACGAGACAGCGGGTCGGATGCTCTGTCTATTCATCGATCCGCTTATTGCTTCGCCGATCGTGACGCAGGCCATGTTCCCCGCATGGAGCGGCGGAATTGGTGCATACCACCTGTCACAGGACGCGATCATTGACCTCGCGTCGGCGACCGCCGTTGATTGGGAAAAGGTCGTCGGCGCCATGTGTCCTGTTGGTCAATTCGTTACGGACCAACGAATCCAGCAGGCATTTAACGCGATGCACGCCGATCCTGACGTTAGTGCAGAGCAGCTCGCACGGCGGCTCAAACTGTCCCGAGCCCATTTTCTCACTCTCTTCGCCAAGCACAGCCAGACCAGTTTCCGTAGATATCGTCAGTGGGTCCGTATCCGGCGGGTCGCCGCCGGTGGGGCACACGGTCACGACCTGACTCGATGTGCGGCCGATGCCGGATTCGCATCGTCGTCACACCTGAGTCGTTGCGGCGCCGCCATGTGCGGGGTCACGCTCTCGCAAATGATGCGCATGGAACTGGACCTCCAGTTCGCAGCCTGAAGGTGTCGGCATGCTCGCCTGGCAACCGTCACGCCGATCACCGAACGTTTGTGAAAGCGCTGAGCTCTGACGTGGTCGATAGTCGACGTATGAGCGACGATTACGCGAACCACCGCCGTGAGACTGCTTCCGGAATCAGCTATGTCGATGTAGGAACCGGCCCACCCACGCTCTTTGTCCACGGCCTGCTCACCAATGGTCGGTTGTGGCGCAACTGTTTTCGACTACTTGCCGATCAACGGCGGTGCATAGCGGTGGATCTTCCCGGACAGGGACACACGCCCCCGATCATTGACCACCCCACCGTATGGACGTGGGCCGACGCGGTCACCGAGCTGATAGATGAATTGGGCCTCGATCAAGTCCACCTCGTAGGTAACAACACCGGCGGCGCCGTCGTGCAGGTGGTCATGGCGCAACACACGAACCGGATCGCATCGTGCGTGCTCACCAATTGCGACACCGAGGGCAACTATCCGCCGCCCCGATTCAAGCCCGCCGTACCCGCCAGTCGACTGCACCTGTTCCGACTAGCACGACCGCTGCTGCAACGAACGCTGGTCCGCAGATGGATACTGAGCGCAGGCTATGAGAACGCCTCTGCCGTACCTGACGATGTGGTCGCCGATTACTTCAATCCTGTCTTCGGTTCGCCGGCCGCAACTGCGGCAATGGAACGTTTCCTCACCAGTTGTTCCGACGATGTTCTCGCTGACATTCACGACCAGTTAGCCGCCTGCCATGTTCCGACCCTCATCGTATGGGGGACGGGCGATCTACTGTTCTCGCCGCGTTGGTCCCGATGGCTCCGAGATTTGATACCTGGTGTATCCAAAATTGTTGAAATCGATCACGGTCGGCTGTACTTCGTCGATGAACGAGCCGACGAACTCGTCGACGCTATGCGCAAGCATTGGGAGAGCTGATCACGACAGGATGGCGAACAAACACCCATACCCTAGCGTCGAACCGCTAGCCAACGGCGGTGTTCTCGGCTGCTTCGGACTGACCGACTCCACCGCAATGACCAACCCGGCCAACTAATCGCCGAGGAAACCGCGCCTCCGAGGATTAAGCATGTTGTCGAGTTGGTCTTTCGCGCGTTCATCAGCTGAATGTGGGACTATGACTGCTCAATTTGGGCCGCCTCCGGTGGGACCATCATGCACCCGTCCCGAAGACTGCGACGAACACCCCCGCCGCGCCCGCCACACACAGCCCTGAAATTGTCAGCGCCACTGCGTAACTGGGCTTGACCCTGTTTCGTAGAAACAGTGTGAAGTGACTTGTGCCGTCCGAAGGAATCTCTTTTCGCATTCAACCTAGCTGGCCATACTGGGGGCCGAGCGGCGGCGGCTGTAAACACGTCGATCCAGTGGCTAGGGCGAGCCCACCTTTCGGCCGATGGTTCCTATCCCGGATACTCCGGCAGGGCGAGCGCATTCGAAGCTTTGGTGACGGGTCGGGCGGCAAGCGAAAACGCTAGTGCGCGCAGGCGGCGATTACGCAGCATCTGCATAGCTGCAAGCTGAGCGCGGGCCATCAGGGGTCCAGGCGAGACAAACTGTTTAATCAGGGTGGGAGCGAGCGCATGATTGCGGGACACGAAATCACGCAGTAGGTCCTGATAGCGGGCGAAGGCACGCGCGTAATCACCGGCGGCCGTAGATAATTCCCCGGCGAGCACGTAGCCGCCGACTAGAGCCAAACTGGTGCCCTGACCGGAGTTGGGGCTCGCGCAGTGGGCGGCATCCCCAGCCAGCACCACCCGACCGTGCGACCAATGCTCAAGTCGGACTTGGGAATTAGTGTCAAAGTAGAAATCCGTGGCCTGCTGCGCCTCCTGCATCAACCGCGGCACTTCCCAGCCGATATCGGCGAGACCCTCGGCTAAGATACGCCGCTGCTGATTCTGGTCGCGGTAATCGAATTGCACCGGTGGAGTACCCACGATGAAGGCGGCCACGGCCGTTTGGTTTCCCGGAGCGGTGACGATCGCGGCCACCCTGCCCCGATCCCGCAAAAGCAGTCCCCAGTCGAGCAGGCCGAGATAATTGGGGACCGTGAAGATGGAGAGGTACGCGCCGCGGTAATGCAGATACTGCGATTCGTCACCGAAGACCAGCTGGCGAACCTTCGAATGCAAACCGTCGGCGCCGATCACGAAGTCGAAATCCTCGGGTCGGGCTTTGTCGAAAGTGACGCTGACCGAGGCATCGTTCTGCTGCAGGTCGATGATCTCGTCTCCGAAAAGGTAGCGTGCGCCGTCTGCGGCGCCGTGTAGAAGCCGCAGCAGGTCGCCGCGCGGGATCTCCACATCGCCCTGAGCGATCTCGCTGATGGTGGTGTAGATGTCGACCTGTGACTGCCCAGCTCGGTTCACGAAGCTCATGCCGCGCACTGTGGTGCGCCCGGCCTGGATTGCCTCGTAGATACCCATCCGCTTGGCCACCGGCACCGCGACCCCGCGGATATCGATGCCTTGACCACCGATGCGCAACGCGGGTGCGCGCTCAATGACGGTGACTTCAAACCCAGAGCGATGCAACCAGTACGCGCTGGTTAGCCCCGCAACCCCAGCACCGGAGATCAGCACGCGTTGGTTCGTCATGAGTACCCGTCCGTCAATAATTGAGCCTATTGGAGGTCAGAGTGGATCTGCGCCCTCCGGTGTCCAGCACCGCGCCAGTATCATCGGCCCCGGCCGGTTTTCGCCAGGCTCACCCAGCGACTCAGCACCTGTTCACCGACACCGATCTCGGCTGCCACATTGGTGCGCGCGGTCGGCATCGACGTCTACACGCGGCTGGTCAACGGTGAGATTCCGGTCGCGCAGGATGCGCTGTCGGTCGGCTGGGCGCCGCAGTAGCTACGCGTTAGCATTCATCCCGCAATTTGCGTCCGCCGATGCAGTGCAAATGGAAGTGGAAAACCGTTTGATTCGCATCTGGTCCCGCGTTGGTGACCAGGCGAAAACCGGTGTTGGCGATCCCCTTCTCGCGCGCGAGTTTAGCCGCGACGGCGAATAGTCGGCCAGCTAGGGCGGCGTCATCATCTGTGAGATACAAGGCGCTTGGAACGTGTTTGTTCGGGATGACCAGGAAGTGCACAGGGCCGAGGTAGAACGGCATGTCCGGCGGCACGTCGATCGCGAACACGAGATCGTCTTTGTAGACCTTAGGGAGGGGGACGCCACCATCCCGGGTCCTGCAAAGGACGCAGCTTTCGCTCATCAGCACGTTCTACGCGGTCGGTCAACCCTTTTTCAAGAACCCGTCGTCCGAACGCAGCCTTGAAAACGTTGAACCACTGAAGGCAAACGCCGTGCGATGACGCCGCCCAGGCGCGAACCTCGGTCCTGTTTGGCCGGATGCCTGATGGAACTCGTTGGACGCGCCGATCAATCAGGTGTTTGTCGGCGCTGCTCCTTCCGGCGATCGTGCAGCGGACCGCGATGCGTGATTTAGCGCTGTCAGCATCCCCTGCGGACGGGCAGAGACGGTCCCGCCGGTAGTCGGCTAGCGACAGCCAGAACCGGCTGCACCGTCTCGCTTTGGTAGTTTGATGCCGGCACGTAGGCGTGGAGGTGGCCATCCGGTGGGTAAGGCGAGACCTGACCTCGGTGAGGTGCAAGAAACGCTGCTTGTCCCGCTTTACGGGCGTGCCCGTGATGCCACAGCCCGTCGGTCAATTCTCAACGATGTGCGCGCCCGCGAACTGGTGAATGGCATCGACTACGACTTCGCCCGCTTCAACAGGGGGTTGTTGCTCACAACGGTGCTGCGTACCTCGGTATTTGACGCTTGGGTACGCGGATTCATCGGCAGATACCCCACCGGTACCGTCGTCGAGATCGGCACCGGTCTCAACACCCGCTTCGAGCGAACCGACAATGGCCAGGTCCGCTGGTTCGACCTCGATCTGCCCGACACCATCGAGTTGCGGCAGCGATTCTTCACCCGGACCGACCGGCAAACCATGATCGCCGGATCGGTGCTCGAGACCGACTGGTTTGACACCGTCAACGCTGGACCTGGCCCGCATCTGTTTGTCGCCGAGGGCGTGTTCGCCTACTTCACCGAAACGCAGGTCCACGGCGTTATCACTAACCTGGCCGAGCGGTTCCCCGGCTCGCTGATCGCGTTCGACACTTATGGCGCCAAGATCATCGGTAACATGCAACGGAAGGCGTTAAAGGCGGTCAACGCCCGGATGCAATGGGCCTGTGATGACCCCCGCAGACTAGCGGACTGGGGACTTCACCTGGTCGACAGCCACACGTGGGCTAGCCCCCTGCCCGAGGCCGCCAAGACGTGGCCCCTGCACTACCGATGCGGAATACCGCTGCTGGCCAAAATGATTCGAGACCAACGCACCTACCGGCTCAACCTATTTCGCCTGGCAGACACTGAGCGCAGGCTATGAGGATGCCGCTGACGGCAGCAGCTCCTCCGGTGGACGCAAGCGAACTTGCCGATCGCGTCATCGCGATACTTTGACGCCGTGAGCCAAAACAAAGGCCCCAGCCGTTTGATCGGCCCTCTGAGAGGACTACTGGGACGGTTCTGGGGTGTTCGCTTTCCAAGGATAGGCGGTCCATCCTTGTGGACGTGGATGACGCGATGAAGTCAGCGCCCGATCGCGCGGATTACCTCGACATTCGCGACTTCATTCGCGATTGGGAAAATTACTGGAACCACGTAAAGCCCAGCGCGTCTGCCCTTTTGGCACGATCTGCGCGATTAGCCAACGACGCGGCGGTGGCGATCGACATTCAAATCGAACGAATTCACGACGAGTTCCACAGCCGCGATCCTGACGTGATTTCGTTGATTTCGACCGCGTTGATTGACATTGAGTTCCTGATCTCCTCGTTGTGGAAGATGCGGCTTGCCGGCAAGCTGGCCCAGTCCGCGATGGGGCGGTCGTGGACCGCGTTAGGCGAGTTCGATGCCGCCATTCCTCACCTGAAGCTGATGCGCGACGTCATGCAGCACATCGACGAGTATGGGCAAGACGGTGACGGCCGGCGCCATCTCAGTCCCCGCACCGGTCGGCGGATAGGGCGAAGGCTTCTCCACTCTCAGATGGGGTTCGGCGACAACTCGTTTAACTGGCTGGGTGGGACCCTCGACTTCGACCAAGCTCGCAACGCCTCGCTGCTGCTTCTGTCGGCGATCCGGGCAGCACGGGACAACCAAGCGGCGACTTAGACGAGTTGTCGAATTTCGACCGCGGTGGGGAACCGGCGGGTGCAATCGCCATGATTGGTCTTCGTGTGCAAATGGCCGTGAGCACATAATGTCGGTGCGGACAGATATCCATATGTCATGCTTGCTGACATGTCAGTTCTGTCGATGCTCGACCGCGACGTCTACCTCTACGCTGAGGTGGACCGGCTTGTTGGGCTGCGTGGCGGGACTGCGCGGCGCTGGATAAACGGGTATGAACGCGGCGGCAAGCAGTACGCCCCAATCCTTCGGGCGGCTCCTCGCGCTACAGAATGGGTGACGTGGGGTGAGTTCGTCGAGGCTCGTGTGCTGGCTGAATTTCGGGAAGAAGTCCCAACACGCCGCCTTCGTGCCGCGGTCGAAGCGCTTCGGACGACCTATCAGGTTGACTACCCCCTGGCGCACCTTCGTCCCTACCTGTCAGCGGAGAATCGTGAGCTGACAATCGGCGGTGCCGAGGTAGGTCTTGAAGAGGCGCAGATGATCGTGCGTACCGGTCAGCTGCTGATCAGCGAGGGCTGGCCGGTGGTTCAGCGTGCACAGCTGGGCACGGACGAGCGGGGCGAGAAGTACGTGGCCGAACTGGACGCCGATGACGAATTTCCCGGCATCGTGGTCAACCCCCGGCGTTATAGCGGGCAGCCGACATTCGCCGGCCGCCGCGTCGCAGTCGAAACGATTGCTGGGATGGTCAACGCCGGCGAGCGGGAAGAAGACCTCGCAGCCGACTATGGGCTGAGCATCGCGCAGGTTCGCGCAGCCGTTGATTACGTCGCGAAACACGGTCACGCTGCCTGATCGGGCGCGAGCGGTGGAATGGTTGCTCTTGAGGACATCGTTTATGTCGTGGACGAAAACCTGCTTCGGATGGGCAAGGGCATGGTGGCGGTCCGCCGCGATACCGCTCTATGGCGCGAGGAACCTTTAGACGCACTGCTTCCCGAGGGTATCGATGATCCCGACTGGATCCCCATTGTCGGGGACCGTGGTTGGGTAGTGATCACGAACGACAAGCGCATCCGGACTCGCCCCGTCGAGGCGCAGATGGCGATCGACCACAATCTGAAGGTCGTTCATTTGGAGGGCAGTGCCGGACACGCCACGGCATGGCAACAGCTGGTTCGTCTCGCCAAGCGTTGGGACGCGATCGAGGATCAGGTGATTGGTTCGCCGGTTGGTCCGTGGTGGCTCTCGGTGCGAAGTTCCCGAACAGTCGTCATGAGATTCGAGCCTGGAAAGGTGGAACGGTAGAAGGATAGAATTGTAGAGGCCAAGTCGAATAATCCGAGAATCGCGTCTTCAGCCGCCTAATCAATTACATTAAGTACGCACTCGGCCTGCGTGCACGACCGCGATTTCCGCGGATGATGATGATTACGCGGCGCACGCTAGCCGGAAAGATTCCTGAGCGACCATGAATACTGAGGGGCGGCATAGTCTGGCGTAGCAGTCATCGAGTTGGAATTTCGCCGATTGTGCGTAGTGACCGGGCATAGCCGATTATTCTGGCTAGGGTGTCGGCCGAACTAGCCCTAAGACGAGGGTATCTACCCCGTGAAGCTCCGCCATCCTTCTCCACGGAAGATTTTGCACAGAAGCTAGCTGCTGTTTCGGTACCGGCGCAGGTAACTGAAACTTACCCAGTCAGATTTAGCATTGCTCGTATCGGTGGCGTTCGCCGCATGGCTGAAATCCCAAATCCGTTCTCGCAAGAGGCTATTACGCGGTTATGTTCCCGCCACTGGAGAACGCTGCAGCGCATTACGGCACAAAGTCCAATCTCGCTCAGCAGGCCTGTAAAGCGATCAAATCTACGCTGGCTTACTTCCGTCGGCGATCGATCCATCCGACCAGTCGATATAGCTCATCGAATGCCGGGCGGCGTCGTTACGCTGAAGACCGATATCAGCCAGTTTTATCCATCGATTTATACACATGCGGTCGACTGGGCGGTACGGGGTAAAGCGATCGCCAAGAGGCGTCGAACGGACGGATCGCTGGGAGCACAACTTGACAAGGTATTGCGCTTTTCGCGGGGCGGTCAGACTGTTGGCTTATCAATAGGTCCTGATACATCCTGGCTTGTTGCTGAGATGGTGCTTGGGCGGGTCGATGCGGAACTATGTAAGGAAGATTCCTGGATCGCCGACCACGCATTTCGATTTGGCGATGATATGACTTTGTATGCGCGCTCACGTGCACACGCGGAAACAGTTCTTGCAAAGTACGCAGAATATCTCGCCAAGTATGAGCTATCACTGAACCCATCTAAGGTAGCCTTAATCGATGGCTTGGAGCATCCAGATAGACCATGGGTGACGACCCTGAGACAGTTCCGCTACCGTTCAGACACGCCACGACATTTATCTCAGGATATCGTTGATCTATTTGCGACCGCATTTGAGCTCGCCAGAGAGAATCCTTCTGACGGTGTCCTAAGCTACGCTATGAAGCGTTGCGATCCCTTTCCCGCGCAAGACGCCTGGCACCTCTATCGGGAGTTCGTGCTTGCTGCGATGGTTCAAGAGCCGACCGCCGTGCGGCACGTGTATCAAATCTTGACCTTTGCGCGGGACCATAGCCTGCCGATACGAGATGATCGATTGGAACAAGTTATAAATCAGATGTGTGCCGACCATTCTCGGCTAAACCATGGATTCGAGGTCGCATGGATCTTGACTATGGCCAGGGACCTTGACATACCGTTGGATAATAAATCCGTTGAAGCCGTAGCCGAGATGGACGATAATTGCTCTCTACTATTGTTAATCGATCTTGTCCAGCGAGGACAAGTTTATGCTGATATTTCAAAGCCGCTAAAGCGCGCAGAAGCCGAGGGCGCACTTTCATCGAACGATTGGCTCCTAGCCTACGAATGCAGAGCCAACCGTTGGTGTCGGCCGAAGAAGTGGGATGACAAGCAAGAGTGGAAAGACCTTTATTCAACTCGTGCAAGGTTCCTCGTACCTAAAGGCCTGAGCCAGGGCAGGCGCCGGCTTCGCCGGCGGCGTCCAGATTTCATGCCCTCGTGGGGCGGCAGTTAACCGCGAGCGCAATCAAAGGGATGAACCCGAGGGCCGTATATGTCAGGTCGGAGGAACGCGAAGGAACGAGGTATCCATATCTCAGTCGTCGGGTAGCTGTAGATCCTTATTACGGTCGGGATCGAAGTAAATCCGCTTAGCTGACTCGCTCAAGCTGAATTGCCGACGTTGACCAACCAGTTTCCGATCCACCAAATTTTGCTCGCTGAGACGCTTAGCCCGTTTGCCGACTAACTGGTATGAAACGTCAAGCTCGCCTGCAATTTCGCCGGCGAGCAGCGGTTGCGACTCGACGCTGAGAGTCTGTAGAATTCCTAATTCGGTGGCTGGAAGAAGCTGTTCTGACCTGACTTCTCGAATAACGTTCTCGTACTTTTTAGAAATATTAGTAACCTTACACTTGCCTGCGGTGCATTCAGGACAAAGCATATTGAAGCGTTCGAGCGCGTCCAATTCGGCAGGGTCAAATAGATGAGAACAATTCTCACACCGGATTTCCTGATTGCTTGCAATATAATCTTGAAGTATCGAATTGAAATCAAATACACGTTCGACAAAGTAGAGCCTGTTCTCCCTGGCCCCAACTGGACGACCAAAAGTGATCGAGTATTTCTCGCAAAGTCCATAGTTAAGCGCGTACACCGACACCCGGTGGCCATCGCGATTGCTCATGACATAGTATTTTGTCAAGAAAAAGTTCAGTTCCAGAGTAGACAATATCGAATCAAAAACGTGGCTAACGTTAAAGTGACTGGTTGGGTGTTGTCCTTGTATTTTCAGGAAGATGTTCGCGGCCTCTTTCGACCGCAGCTGCCTTGCCCTGCTGACAATTGTCTCGAGGAGTTCCTTTAGGCTGAAGATCGTTGATTTCTCATCAAAAGATTCATGAAGGAATGCGCCCATTCCGAAGTACGGCTCGACCTTTTCTTCATAGTATCGTTTTGCGGCGTCTTTTACACTCGTGATTGTTATCTTGTTTCCATACAGAAGATTATTTTCGTGTGCAAAATACAGCAGATAGCCGAGAGTGCGTGGGTTACCAAGGGATGCATAGAAAAGAGCCGTCCAGACAGCATCGGGACTTCTCGAATCGATGTAGTCGCTTGGATCAAGCCCAAAATGGCTCAACCTCTTTTCAACAAGGCGTTTAGTGAAATCGACACCTTTAGTTTCCATCTCACTAACAGAGTGTTGACCATATAGGTTATACAAGTCAAGACTTACTTCATCGATTTTGGACTTATCTAGACTGCCGTAGTAGACGCGCCCTGGATACGCTGCAATCTTGAATTTTATGAGTTCTTCTGACCAGTTATTCAGCGGCGCGATCAGCGTATCCACCACCGTCTCCATTGCTTCGAGCGGTAGTTCCGAAAAGTCGTCTAAGAAGATAAACAGATGACGGACGCCGACAATCTCGAGAAGTTCACTTAGGCTGTTAATCAAGGAACGGACATCGATTAACCGAAGAAGTATTTCTGAATATTCCACTTCAGATTCAGATTCGGATTTTGCGGAGGCTGAGCTACTTACGCCGGCCTCGGGTGGCCTAATGTAGCCCGCCTTTAAATCTGCGCTTATGTGGTTTGACGATGCGTCAAGATTGCGTTTCTTGCGTGCTGTGTTGCGCATACCTTGGACATCTATAAATTGCGGCCTGCTAACATTCTGCACAAACGCGTCCAAATTATGAAATAAGTCGTCGTGGGCACCTGTGAACGCCTGCTTTAGCCGAAGTTTCCAGGATGCTTTTAGTTGCTTTTTCAGGTCATCTCGAATACCCTCGACGACCGCACGAATGAATACCGTCATGAGCGCTAGCTGTGCTAGCGAGCTTGCGGGCAGCGATTCCTCGGATTTCGCGACTTTGTTCGCAAGGTCCGAATCCACCTGCGAAGACTCGAATACCGTCTTTATGTCGACATATGTAGAGAGTACGTTCTTTTCGGATAGCAGACTCTTTTGTGCGCGGAGAAAGACCGTAGATTTTCCGGTTCCTTTCCTTCCAATCAAAAATGTTGTGTTTGGCTGCCGGAGGACTTTGTGGACGTGATCATGCGGTAGTGGATCGACGTAAAGCGTCTCAATCAAGTCCTCGCCTTGCACGCTTTCGAGTTCCGCGCGCCGGTACAGCTTCAGAGACTGGATCGCCTCCGCGAAGCGCTCAAGTTGATCGGTGCTATAGACCGGCACAATTCATTCCCTTCCAGGATTCGCTCAGATCGCGCTACCGAGCAGAACTCATATGTTTCGATACCGGGACCAAATCGTTGTACATGTCCGCCTGACCTGTTCGGATTTTAGATCTAAGACCACGCGACGTCCTTCTTCAGAGGCACCTGGCCGTCACGTCAGTGTGTCACGGAAATTCAGACAGTATCGCGAGGCGGGGGACGGTCGGTCCGTCTCGGCACCGCCTCCGATACGGCTGCTGTCAGGTACTGTCTGCCGACAAAGCTGCGGCGAGCTGAGATGCGAACCCTGGTCCGTCATTCACAAGCACATATCCGCCGGCAAGTCCGCCTTGGCTGCACAGCGATCGTCGGCGGAGCACCCTGCGATGGTGCACTTTGCAGCTCTTACTCGCTGCACGTCGAACAGCTACGCGCGCCATTCGCGGGATGACTGCGGTAGGAAAGCGGTGCGTGCGATCGCCATAGACGGCCCGGGACCGCGACCACCGCCGCACGATCCTTCGAGCCGTCAGATATGCGTCCTGGGCGACCTCCACGGCCACGGTTGCCCGTTGCAGCCCATGAACCCCCCAAAAGCGACCCGGCCCGTGGCCCGGCCGCCTCCAGGCCTCTGGAACGATATGCTGATATTCCTTGTCGCCCAGTTGATTTGGTGATGAGTGTTTCGTGAAGTAGATCGCTAACCGCTTGGGATCGCAGGCGCGCAACCCGTTCAGAATGTCGATGGCCGTACCAGCTAGCAGATGTCGTGCGCGTTGCTCTGGGTCGGGATGGGCGACGATGTCCGCCCATTCCTGTGAGAGCCAGTCGCGGAATTTGCGCCCTGACCGGCCGACGGCATGTGGGGGAGCCAGCCAGAGGTGGATATGTGGGGCTCCGCGACGTTGAAATTCCAGCTTCCAGATGTAGCGGGCTGGTTCGCCCCATTCACGCTGAAATCGTTTGCGCCACAGCACCATATGCCGCTTGACGCTGGCCCCGTCAGGGGCGACAGTTTCCCAATCACCAGGATAGGTCAGGGTCACCATCGCTGGCAC
Source organism: Mycobacterium malmoense (assembly GCF_019645855.1). Taxonomy (NCBI): domain Bacteria; kingdom Bacillati; phylum Actinomycetota; class Actinomycetes; order Mycobacteriales; family Mycobacteriaceae; genus Mycobacterium; species Mycobacterium malmoense. The sequence continues at coordinate 4,675,570 of NZ_CP080999.1, read as the reverse complement.
CCGCCCGGACTCCACCAGGGGCGTGTAGTCGAGTTCGGCGAAGGTGCGGCACATCGCAGCACGTGACTTGCGGGACCACTCGGTGATCGCACGCCCAGGCGGATCAGACGTGTCGCGGCCGGTCTTAATGCAGTACTCCTCGGCCGCTACGTCGACCCGATGATGCTTGACGGCACGCTCAGATGCCTTTTCAGCGCCAACAGGCCTGGTCCAGCCGAGGCGGACCACGCCAGGACCAACCGTGATTCGAAACCGGCCGGACTCAGGTTCCACACCCAACCGGTCCCGACCACAAGCCCACGGCTGCGCCCGATCAAACAGCGCCGCTGCCGAAGCCACCAAATCGGGGCTCGGGAACCGCAGCCCCAGGGCGTCTGCGGCTGACAGCTCCGCGTCGACGCCGCCCGCTGCGGCGGCGCGGACATTTTTGGCACATATAACAAGCCCGTCGATCCCAGCCGGAACACGGCCTCCGCCGCACCCGCCGTCCGACCGACCGCTGCCGCTCTCGCGCCCTGCGGCCTTGGCGGCCTCGGGCGCTCGCGGTCTACCGGCGTCCGCGGCTCCAACCGTGTTCCGGCTGGCCGTTCGGGTTGTGTCGAGCCAAGGAGTCGGTCGCTCCGCAGTTACGGCTGTCGAGCGCGCGGTCGACCCAGAGACGTTGGGCATCGGGTGCCTGCTCCCCGGGAGCCCTGAGCGCGCATCATCAAGTGATGGGCGATCAAGGGTTCCCTGTCGGGAGTGCTGCCAGCGTGTCCGGTTTGTGTCCGATCGTCGGACAGGCGCTCTGCGTCAGGCGTGCTCAGCGCGCCGTATTTAACGCATGGACAGCGTTAAACCGCAGGTCAGCAGCCATTCTGCCCACCTGAAAAGCGGAAGGTCGGCGGTTCGATCCCGCCCCTGGCCACCAGTCTTGAGCTGCGCGGATGCGGTGGCAGTTGGTGTGGAGTGCCCATCGTTCCGCACGTAGCGAAGGTCAGCGCCGGAAGCCCGGGCCAGGCTGGCGTATGTGTGCGTAGGTCGTGAATCGTCAAGGGCGCCAGTTGCCACGCATCAGGTAACGCACTTGATAACGCACCCGGCCGGCTGAGTTAATTCGCTTTCGGATGCCGCGCGGTACCGATCCAGCCACTTAACGATTCACCTGTCGGAGCCGGGCGCGGACTTCTGCTGCGCCCCAGCGTCTTACGCGATCAGATAGCGTGTAGCAGTGCGGTCCCACGTCTTCGCCGTGTTCGCGTAAGGCACCTCATCGGCTCGCGCTCTCGGTGGACACCAAGCAGCTCGGCCAACCGCTCCGCTGTCAGAAGCTCTGGAAAGGTCGCTATCACGGTAGCGGTGTGTTGATACCGAGAGTTGCCATGCCGCGGGCTACACGGCAGCCGCCCAATTCAGCCCACAACGACCGTTGAGCGTCACCCTGGGTGGACGGCGAGCACAAGGGCTTTCGCCATCGTGGCCCCGGGCGTGAATGGCTCCCGAAAAAATGACACGAAAATTCCTCCGCGCCTTCGCCTCGAAGTAAAATGCGCCAGCTTGAAAAGATGTACGAAAGCGATTAGTGGTGTATGTCAGCCGTCGATTAGTGGCAGAAGCAAATTGTCGCCGTCAGTGGTGAAAGATGTTTCCAAGCCGTTTGGTGAAGAACTCGTCGAGCGCAAGGTGCTTTGCGCTGTCCACGAACGCGCGTGCGATTGCTGGCGCGTGTCCGGTGGAGTTAATCGCGACCGCAATCGGTGTTTTCACGACGGGATCGACCAGTTCGAAGGCGCGAAGTTCGGCGTTTATCAGTGTCGTCCACAACCAGGTGTGTGGCACGATGCAGGCTCTGTCACCGTTGGCGGCCTGTGCCAGCAACGTGCTGACAGAGTCGGTCTCGACCTGGGGACTGGCCGTGATTCCGACGCCGGCAAACGCGGCATCGATGATCTGGCGGACGCGCATGTCGGGTGTGAGCAGCGCTAGGGGTAGCCGGGCAGCGTCAGACCACCGCACCGTGGAGGCAGTCGAGGTGGTTGTGGGCAGCATGCCGACCGGAGCGATTACGGCGTAGCTCTCCTCGTATAGCGGGGCAAAGTCCAACCCTTGTGCGTTCTCCTGCATCACGGGCACGATCGCGGCGTCGAGTTCGAAATCATTTAGGCGCCGGTACAACTCGGACGTTGCCAGTTGAGACAGGACTCTAACTTTGGCCATCGGGTGTTGTGAACAGAACGCGGACAGGACCAGAGACGAGGTGGTCGAAGCGGTTGGTATGGTGCCCAGGCGCAGTGTCCCGGCTATACCGGATCGCATGGCGTCGAGCTCGGCTTTGAAGGTGGCATGTTCGCGAAGTATCCGCTTAGCCCACGTGAGCAGCCGCTCCCCTTCGGGAGTGAGGCCAACAAAGCTATGTCCGCGCTCGATCAGCTTGACGTCGAGCTCGCGTTCGAGTTTGGCGATCGCGGCGGAAAGTGTGGGTTGCGAAACGTGGCACTTCTGTGCCGCGCGGCCGAAGTGCCGTTCCTGGGCGACTGCGATGAAGTATTCCAGCTGCCGGAACAGCACTGGCCCCTCCTTGCGCATCGTGGCCCCCACCCGCCTGCTGCTACGCAACCAGGCCGAGATAGTGGATAAGTCTTGCACGTTCATCGGTACAGCGACATTCCCGTGAGGTTTCTTGGGATGGCGTCACTCGATCACCAAAATTGCATGCAGGAGGGACTATCGCACAGAACATTGCGCTCAACACAGTAATGCGACCCATTCATAGTTCGATTCAATCGTTTCGATTGAAAATACGAATTGTGTTGTCCTCGAATGGGCACTTGATCGAGAAGTCGTGTACCAAGAGGGTGTGGTTGCCAACGGATCTGGTGAGGCTCGCCCGCTGAAATCGCCGGCATGGCGACGGATGACAAGAGCCGGTGAACCAGTGGCGCTGGGTGGCCGCCGATTCTTCCGACTGGAAGGAACCTTCGAGAGAAAATCGGTAGGCGCAGGGAGGGGCAGGCCCCGTTCGGTGCGTTACGACGACAGTCAGATGGTCTCGATGTCCTCCGACGCCGTTGAAAGCCAATTCTCCCAGGTGGGAAGCGCTGAGCCGCGCGACTATTTCGCCAAGCAAGTCAAATGACCTATCCGGGGGCTGCAAGGCATGGGGACTGATAGCGGGTATGGCGGTAACCAGACCTTGGAAAAGCCTCGTCCGGCATCCGGGGATGAGGGCGCACCGGCGTCAAGCGACGGCGTGGATGGCGACGTGTTTGTGGCCGCCTTGCTCGGCGAGCAAACAGAACTTGCTCGACGTGTCCGCGAGGCAATACAGCTTGAGATTCCGGTATATCGTTCGATGGCGGGAGAGGCCCTCGACATCGAGGTGGGCCGTGAACTCCGGCCGCTGTTGCGATCTGGCTGCAGCAAGCGAGCCTTAACTGATCGAGAACGCATAAAGCTTGACGCCTTGGGTGAACAGCAAGCGCGTCAGGGAGTACCCATCGACGATGTGCTTCGCGCGTGGCGAATCGGCATTGAAACCGTGGTTGGGTACGCGCGTGAGGTAGGACAACGTCGAGGCATCGCTGAGGCGCGGGTGCTGGAGTTCGTCCAGTCAGTTTTGGCGTGGTCTGACCTGGCCATAATCGCAACCACGCGCGCCCATCGGCGGGCGGAACGTGCTGCGGCTCGGGGATCAGACGAATGCCGCGCAAACTTTGTTCGAGGCGCGTTGTTGGGCACGATTTCTCGCGCTGAACTGCGGGTTCAGGCTGAGATCTACGGGCTTGATCCGGCTGCTGAGTATGTTGCGGTGCGGGCCCGCCTCGGCGAAAACCTTGCTCAGCGCAAGTTGGAGCGGACACTGGGTCTGCATGACCCGGCACACGGCCGGTGTGGTCTGTGCGCACTGGTTAATGGCGACGCCGCTGGCTTCTCGAGTCAGGCACCACCAAAGGATGTCGACGGTGTCGTTGGATTTGGCCCGCCGAGGCCGCTGGACCATCTTGCCGAGTCGTACCGCTCGGCCGCACGCGCTTTGGTGACCGCGGAGGCCTGTGGACTTCAGGGCGCCCATGACATCGCGTCACTAGGCCTGCGTCCGGCCGTCGCGTTGGATGTCGAGGTGGGCGAGTTACTTCGACGGCGTTATCTGGACCCACTCGGTGCGGCCAGCTCTGTAGGCGAACTCATTGCGACGCTTCGGGCCTACCTAGCTTGTGGGATGCATGTGGAACGGACGGCGACAAGGCTGTTCGTGCATCAGAACACGGTGCGCTATCGGATCGCTCGGTTCGAAGAACTGACCGGGACAAGTCTGGGTGACACCGAAGTTCTTCTCGAAGTGTGGTGGGCCCTTGAGCTTTCGGCGATGCATTTGTAGCGGCCACCAAAGCGGATCCGAGCAATCTTGGACACAGCTCCGTACAGATCGAATCACGGCAATGGAAGGAGACGAGTTATGACCAACGCACGTGAGGCGGTGTGTCATGGGTTACTCCTTGATGCGTTGGGTGATCCGTTGGATCTCAATGCCGTTGATTGGCACGTCAAACGGCAAAATCCGTCGGCGAAGCCATCGGAAGTGCAGAGCGAAACCCTCGAGGTCATTCGCTCTTTGGTGAGTGACGGGCTTTTCAGGCTTGGCGGCGAGGTCGTTCTGGGTGAACATCTCGGAGGAGTGGCCACTGAAGGTGAACGTTTCGTTGCCTGGGACCAACCGCTGGACCGTTTGCTGCGCAAGATCTCTGACGTCTATGCCAAGCACTACGACGATCCTGAGAAATGGATGTACTCGGCCTTTCTGGAGCTCACGGACGATGGTGAGCAACTCGCACGCTCGCTGGAGCGAAAAGACATCGACTCGTACCGGCGAATCGAGTGATGCGCCCCAGCGTCGTTGGACCGGGCACCAAACGCTACCGAGGAAATCTGGGAATTGTCTCCATAGACATCGAAACCCACTGCACAGAAACTTAATTGAGGGTCCAGACCGCGCACCTGCGTGCACGCCAGTCGCGTTAAGCGGGCCGGCCCTACTCATAGCGGACATTAGAGGAAACCCCTATGGCCAAGTGTGTGATGGTGCTGTATCCGGACCCACTCGATGGGTATCCGCCGAAGTACGCCCGCGACAGCATTCCGGTGATCAAGAGCTATCCCGATGGCAGCTCGCTGCCGACCCCGTCGAAGATCGACTTCACACCGGGTGAGCTGCTCGGCTGCGTCTCCGGGGCTTTGGGCCTTCGGAAATTCTTCGAAGACGGCGGCCATGAGTTGGTGGTGACGTCAGATAAGGACGGCCCGCGCTCAGAGTTCGAGCACCACCTACCCGACGCCGACATCGTGATCTCCCAGCCGTTTTGGCCCGCGTACATCACCAAGGAGCGTTTCGCCAAGGCACCCAAGCTCAAGCTGGCGTTGACTGCCGGGATCGGCTCGGATCATGTGGATCTCGACGAGGCTCGGGCCCGGGGGGTCACGGTCGCCGAGGAAACTTACAGCAACAGCATCAGTGTCGCCGAGCACGCGGTGATGCAAATCTTGGCGTTGGTGCGAAACTTTGTCCCATCGCACCGGTGGGCCGCCACCGGCGGGTGGAACATCGCCGACTGTGTTGCGCGCGCTTACGACATCGAGGGCATGGATGTCGGGGTGATCGCCGCCGGGCGAATCGGGCGTGCGGTACTGCAACGGATGAAGCCGTTCGGGGTTCGCCTGCATTACTTCGATGTTCACCGTTTGCCGGCGGAGGTGGAAAACGACCTCAATGTGACCTATCACCCCGATGTGGAGTCGCTGGCAGCCTCGGTGGACGTGGTGTCGATCCACTCGCCGCTGATCGCGCAGACCCATCACATGTTCAACGAGAAGCTGCTGAAGTTGATGCGACGCGGCTCCTACATCGTCAACACCGCCCGCGCGGAGGAAACCGACCAGAGGGCAATTGCGGCGGCGCTAGAGAGCGGCCAGCTCGCCGGCTACGCCGGTGACGTGTGGTACCCGCAGCCGCCGCCACCGGATCACCCATGGCGGATGATGCCCAATAACGCGATGACCCCGCATGTTTCGGGAACCTCCTTGTCGGCCCAGGCGCGTTATGCGGCGGGCACTCGAGAAATCCTCGAAGACTGGTTTACCGGCAAATCCATCCGCTCGGAGTACCTGATCGTGGAGGGGGGAAAGTTCGTCGGCACCGGCGCCGTGTCCTACGAGCAATGAGTGCGCAGGTCGTATCGTCGGCGGGGCGGCGACCCTCCCAAGCCGCTCCGCCGATTTCCAACACCGACCATCGGCGCACTTTGCGCCAATTATCGTATATTCCAGAATATTCAAAGATGAGGGGATAGCGAGATGACCGAGAAGTTCACCACGACAGGTGCGGGCCGGCCAATTCCCAGTGATGAGCTGTCGTTGACGCTCGGGCCCGACGGCCCGGTGTTGATGCAGGATTTCTATCTGATTGAGGCGCTAGCCGATTTCAACCGGGAGCGGGTCCCGGAACGTCAGCCCCACGCCAAGGGCACCGGCGCGTTCGGCCGCTTCGAAGTGACCAACGATGTCAGCGCCTATACCCGTGCGGCGATGTTTCAGCCGGGCGCTACCACTGAGGCGTTTGTCCGCCTGGCAGGCAACGCCAGTGAGCGCGGCAGCGCCGACACGCTGCGCGACACCCGGGGGTTTTCGGTGAAGTTTTACACCTCCGAGGGCAATTACGACATCGTCGGCAATAACGTGCCGATGTTTTTCATTCGGGATGCGATCAAGTTTCCCAACTTGATCCGCGCGTCCAAGCGCCGCGCCGATACCGATTGCCACGACCACAACATGGTGTGGGATTTTTGGACGCTGTCCCCCGAGTCGGCGCATCTGGTGACCCTGGTGATGGGGGATCGGGGCATCCCGAAGTCGTTTCGGCACATGAACGGCTATGGCCTGCATGCGTTTAGTTGGATCAACGCTGCTGGGGAGATCTTTTGGGTCAAGTATCATTTCAAGAGCGATCAAGGGGTGGAGTGTTTGACCCAGGAGGAAGCTGACCGCCTCGCCGGCACTGACCCGGATTGCAATGTGCGCGATCTGCACGACGCGATCGAGCGCGGCGAGTGCCCGAGTTGGTCGCTGAAGGTGCAGATCATGCCGTTCGAGGAGGCAAAGACCTACCGGCTCAATCCCTTTGATGTGACCAAGGTGTGGCCGCACGCTGATTATCCGTTGATCGACGTGGGCACGTTGACGTTGGACCGCAACATCACCGATCATCACACCGAGGTGGAGCAGGCGACCTTTACGCCTGCCAGCCTGGTGCCGGGAATCGGGTTGAGCCCGGATCGGCTGTTGCTCGGGCGAAGCTTCGCCTACGCCGATGCGCACCGGCACCGCGTTGGGGTCAACCACAATCAACTCCCGGTCAACGCCCCCAAGGTCGAGGTGCGCAGTTACGCCAAGGACGGGGCGATGCGCTTCTACAACCGCGCCGATCCGGTGTATGTCCCCAATTCTGCGGGTGGGCCACACGCCGATCCCGCTCGGGCGGCCGAGGTGCGCTGGGCCGCCGACGGGCAGATGGTGCGCGCCGCTCAGACGCTGCGTCCCGATGACGACGACTGGAGCCAGGCCCGCAGCTTGATCCGGGAGGTGATGGACGAAGCGCAGCGGGAACGCCTGGTGCACAACGTCGTTTTGCATGTGTCCGACGGTGTGAAAGAGCCGGTACTTTCGCGGGTGTTCGAGTACTGGCACAACATCGACCCCGACATCGGCAAGAGAATCGAACAGGGAGTCCGCGCCGTCCTGAACGGATAAGCGAGCTCGCCGAGCAGGAAAAAGCGATGCCGCCGCGGTTTCGGACCTGACCAGGCCCGGCGATATCGCTCCACCGACCGCCCGGAACGGGGCGCATCAGGCCAAAGTATTGGCCGATAACGTGTTGGCCAGTCTCAGTTTTGGCACGAAGAGGGACTACAAGCACCGCAACCTGGGGGTGGCCTGAGCTCCATACCCGGAAACGTCAACCGGCTGCAAGCGGCTTTTGCCTTTGGCGTGGGTTCGGCGTTCCCGCGGACCCTGGTGTCACTCGGGCTCTCGTCCATCGGTGACGCGGAATTCGCGACCAGTGAGAGCATTCCACTCTCGAAGTCTCGTTGAGAAATCGACAGCCGATACGATCAGACGTTTTAATGCCAGGCGGTGCCCGCCTCCCCACGACCACATCGATCGTGTCGGAAGTGTTGGCGCGCAGAGACTGTGGATTGACCGACCGTCTCGTCGGTGATATCGAAGCGGTGATCGTCTGTGATTGGAGCGATGAAAGATGCGGCGTACCAACAGCATGGAGTTGGTTTCTCAAGCCGTCCAGCGTTTGGCTTCTCTTGAACCCGGAGCGGACAAACATCGTCCGGCGGGTGCCTTGTACCGGACCCCAAAGACGGGTTCGGGTATCTCGGAGGCGGCTCCATAGACATCCAAATTCCTTGGGACAAAACTGATGTGCAGGACCGGATGCCGCGTTTGTGCGCAGGCCAGTGGTGTGTTGAATGGCCCGGCCCTGCTGCAGAGGCAACCGTTTGGAGGAGGAACTCATGGTGCACGATGGAGCTCGTTTTGACTTTATTGTCGTTGGCGGCGGGACCGCGGGTAACGTCGTCGCCGGCCGTCTCGCCGAAAACCCCAATGTCAGAATCTTGATCGTCGAGGCCGGTGTCGGTAACCCTTGGGACGTGGAGATGGTGAGCACTCCTGGGCTGGCCATGGACATCCGGCACACCGAGTCGGACTGGGACTACATGGCCACGTTCGTCGACCGCGGCGTCTGGCGGCGCACCGACAAAAACTGCACTCGCGGCAGGGCCCTCGGCGGCAGCTCGGCCGGTAACTACTTCAGCTGGGTCCCCGGCTGCAAGCCGACCTACGACCGTTGGGCGGAGTACGGTGGCCAGGAATGGGCCTGGGAGCCGCTTGTTCCCTACCTTCGTAAGAGCGCGACCTACCACGATGACTCCGGGACGTTCTCGCCCGACCTGCACAAGATCGGCGGCGGTGGTCCGCTACCCATTTCGCACAACCTGATCCCCGAGTTGCAGGCCTTCCGCGACGTCGTCACGCAGGCCTGGACATCGCGGGGCCTGCCTCTCATCGAGAACTACTTCGACGGCGAGATGAACGGCCTCACCCACGCGGTCAACAGCATCTATAAAGGCGTGCGCTCCGGCAGCTATCTGTTCGTTAAAGACAAGCCCAACATCACGATTCTGTCGGAGGTTCGCTCCAAGCGCCTGATCATTGATTACGCCGATCGGACGGCCAAGGGCGTGACGATCATCGACGGCCTCGGCAATGAGCGCAGCTTCTACGCCAACCGGGAGGTCATCCTCTCCCAGGGGGTCTTTGAAAGCCCAAAGCTGCTGATGCTCAGCGGTATCGGTCCCGGCCGCGAGTTGCACAAGCACGGGATCGACGTGCTTGTCGACTCTCGCCACGTCGGGCAGCACCTGCTCGACCACCCCGGCGTCCCGTTCGTGCTGCGCATCAAGGAGGGCTATGCGCTGGACAGCATTCTGCTGCGCGATGGACCCAAGAAGGAGGCGGCCATTGCCGCCTACCAGAAGGACCACTCCGGGCCGCTGGGTTCGGGTTTCCTGGAGATGATCGGCTTCCCCCGCATCGACTCGTATCTGGAGAAAGACCCTGTCTACCGTGAAGCCAAGGCCGCCAACGACGGGCTCGACCCGTTCTCGCCGGAGGGGCAGCCGCACTTCGAACTCGATTTCGTCCCGGCGTTCGGCAGTGCGTTCCAGTGGCAGTACCCAACTCCACCCGAAGGCGACCACATCACGGTGATGGTTGACATTGTCCGCCCGACCTACGACGGCGGGGAGGTGACGCTCAATAGCGATGACCCGCATGAGCAGCCCGACATCAAGCTGAACTACCTCTCCAGTGAGCTTGACATCATCGGCTTGCGCGAGGGCGTCAGGTTCGCCTACGACATCCTCACCAAGGGTGATGGCTTCAAGGACATCGTCATCGGCCAGTACCCGTGGGATATGCCTCTGCACTCCGACGAGCTGATGAGGACGTCTATTCAAGACCGCGTCCAGACGTCATACCACCCGTGCGGCACCAACCGGCTGTCCAAGAACATCGACCAGGGCGTGGTCGACCCCAAGCTCAAGGTCCACGGCGTCAACAAACTGCGCGTCGTCGATGCGTCCGTCTTCCCGATCATCCCGGACTGCCGCATCCAAAACACCGTCTACATGGTCGGCGAGAAGGGCGCGGACCTGATCAAGGCTGACCACAAGGATCTGTACAAGTAATGCTCGTACCCGTCTCGGCCTAGGTTGCTTGCAGTAATCCGGAGCCGGGCCAATCGATGCCACCGCACCAAGGTGGTCTCTTGGCCCGGCTCTTGGATATGTTGTGACACAGTGGGTTCCGTCATTCACGGACGAATGTTCGATCCAAAGGAGGTCTTTGGTTCATGGCGGATCAAAACCACATTGCGCGTGCGTGCAGCCACGCTCGACCGCGTTCCAATGCAAAGTAATTCACGATAGGGTCGGCACATGCCTGCGGCTCAGCCACAATCCATTCTCGCCCCGTTGACGCCCGCTGCGATATTCCTGGTAGCCACCATCGACGACGGCGGCGAATCCACGGTGCATGACGCGCTTCCAAATGTGTCGGGTCTGGTGCGCGCCATCGGCTTTCGCGACCCAACCAAACATCTGTCAGTGGTCATCTCGATTGGTTCGGATGCCTGGGGCCGGTTGTTCTCCGGCCCGCGTCCCGCTGAGCTGCACCCGTTCATCGCGCTGGCCGGACCGCGGCACACCGCACCGGCCACGCCTGGGGACTTGATGTTCCACATTCGTGGCGAGTCGCTGGACGTATGTTTCGAACTGGCGGACCGCATCCTCAAAACGATGGCCGATGCCGTCACCGTCGCTGACGAGGTGCACGGATTCCGTTTCTTCGACAATCGAGATCTGATCGGATTTGTCGACGGTACCGAAAACCCGAATGGACCAATCGCGCTGAGTGCCACCGCGATTGGCGAGGAGGATCCCGACTTCGTGGGCTCCTGCTACGTCCACGTCCAAAAATACGTTCACGACATGGGTTCCTGGAATTCGCTGTCGGTCACCGAACAAGAACAGGTGATCGGGCGCAGCAAACTAGACAACATCGAGATGGACGACGACGTCAAGCCGCCCAACGCCCACATCGCGTTGAACGTGATCACCGACGACGACGGCAACGAGCTCAAGATCGTGCGGCACAACATGCCCTTCGGCGAACTCGGCAGGGGCGAATACGGCACCTACTTCATCGGCTATGCCCGCTCTCCCTCTGTCACCGAGCGGATGCTGCGCAACATGTTCCTCGGCGATCCGCCGGGCAACACCGACCGTATCCTGGACTTCTCCACCGCGGTCACCGGAGGCATGTTCTTCTGCCCCACTGTCGACTTCCTCGACGACCCACCGCCCTTGCCCGGACCGCCAACCACAACGCCCGCAGCCGGCGCAACCCCGGGCTCCCTGTCGATCGGCAGCCTGAAAAGAACCCCGCAATGAACAACCTGTACCGCGACCTGGCTCCGATCACCGAAACCGCCTGGACCCAAATCGAACAAGAGGCCGCACGCACATTCAAACACCACATCGCCGGGCGCCGGGTCGTCGACGTCAGCGGGCCCGGCGGCCGGACTTTTCGACGAGATCCTTGGTCTCTTCCAGGTCGGCGGAGGTGGCCATCGGGTATTCGGCGGTGTCGATGTCGTGACGGCTTAACCCGGTGCCCGAGCCGATAACACGCCATGGAGCCGGTCGCTGACGTGGTCTGCGGCACTGCGATCCTATTGTGTACCAATGATATACACCTCATCTCACGACCCGTATCGGCACCGATGTGGGCCCGGACAGCGATGGGGTGGTGGTCCATGTGACGGGGCCGGCCAGTTCGATCCGCTCGGCGGCGTCGAGGATTTGATTCAGCGCGACACGCACTTCCAGGCGCGTCAGGTGCGCGCCCATGCAGAAGTGCGCGCCGTGGCCGAAAGCGACGTGGCCGGCGCCGCCGCGATCGATGTCGAAGTCCTCGGGCCGGTCGAAACGATCGGGGTCGTGGTTGGCGCCGGCGTAGAACAGCACTACCCGCGAGCGTGGAGGAATGGTGATGTCACCGATCGTGTACGGCGCCAGCGTTGTGCGCCCAACCCACTGCACCGGGCAGCCCCACCGCAGCGCTTCCTCGGTCGCGGCGGGAATCAGGCCCCGGTTCTCCCGCAACCGGTCGTAGAGGCGCGGGTCGCGGGCCAGTTGCATCAGCAGGATCCCGAGCAGGTTGGTGGTGGTCTCGCTGCCGGCGACCAACAGGATCAGCGCGGCGGTCAGTGCCTCCAGCATCGACATGTCGCCCTCGTCGAGGGCTTGACGCACTCGGCCCAGCACATCATCGGTGGGCGCGGAAGTTCGTCGGTCGAGTTCGTCGAGGATCAGGCTGCGCATCGCCAGCATCCCCGGCAGCGCCCGTCGGGTGGAACTGGTCACCTCGGCCAGTGAGCTCACCGCGAACACGGATCGGAAATCCTCGGAATACCTCTGGAATTCAGCGCGTCGGGCTTCGTCGACACCCAAGATCAGCGCGATCGCGGCTACCGGCAGCGGCACCGTCAGAGACGAAACAACGTCGACTGTCTGGCCGCCCAGCAGCGCCTCGACTCCGGGCTTGGCGAGCTCGCCCAGCGTATCTTCGAGTCGGCGCACCGCACCCGGGGTGAACGATGCCGCGGTGATACGCCGCAACCGGCTGTGGTCGGGCTCGTCGGTGCTCACCACACCGGGCATGGGCATGGACCGCAACAGGATGCCCGAGGCCGACGACAACGTGTCGTGGGCGCGCGCCGCGGCGACGATGTCGTCATAGCGCGACAGCATCCACACGTTCAACCGCTCGTTGACCGCCACCCGCTGCGCACGCAGCTGCGCCAGTTGCGGGAACGGGTTGGCGATGGCATCGGGTCGGGTGGGATCGAAGGTGGTCCGCGCAACCCGCGGGCCGGCGTGGCGTACCTTGGCGCGGCGCAGGTCTTGCAGGACACCGCGGCCGATCATCGACCCCGAATCACGCACCGCGCCCGCCACAGCGCGCACCGAGTTCATGAGGACTGCGCCCGCACCGTCACGACCTCACGCTGATTCCCGGCGGGGCGGCGAGAGAAGCGGTAGTCGACCGTCGGGGATCGGCGTGCCTGCCGTCGGGCGCCGATGACGGTCTGGGGCCGGTGATAGACCGTATCGCCCTGGGAGTTGACGAAGTAGGTGTTGATGCCCTCGTTGCAGCGGGTGTAGTAAAGATGCGCGGTCTTTCCGGCGCTTTGCATCCGCGCGTGGTAGGCCTCAAACGCCTCCGGCGTCACGGCGACCGCGACGTCGGTGCCCGCGCAGCGGGTTTCGTCGATGACGCGCACCGCGTGGTCGGCCATCATCTCGACGAAGTCGGTCCAGCCGACACCGACGAACCCCAGCGGCCCGACGATCTCCCAGCGGTTGGGTAGTCGGGGGTGCGCGGTGCCGGCATAACTGCGCAGCCCGTGCACGCGGTAGTCCTCGGCCAGGTCGAACCCGTCGGCTCCGAGAATGGTGTTCGGCCGGTAGGTTTCGGGATCGGTCCACAGCTCGTATCCGGTGGCGGTCACGATCAGATCGGCGCCATGCTCGACACCGTCGACGGTGCGTACCCCGTTGCGCGTGATCCGTTCGATCGGGGTGGTGATCAGGTTGGTTGTCGGCTCGTTGAACGCTGGCAGGTAGCTGCTGGAGATGATCGGTCGCTTACCCAAAATACCATGGCGCGGAAGCAGTTTGCGCCGTGTGGACGCGTCGTCGACCACCGCGCGCAGCAGGGCGCGGAACCACAGCCGCGAGAACGCGTCGTAGGCGCGCATCAGCCCGACCAGGACGCGGTCGGGCATGTGCGGCATCACGTGCACCACCGGGACGAGCATGAACAGGTCGAACGCCAGTCGCCCGCCATGATGGATCGCGGCCATGACGCCGGGCAATCCCAGCACCGCCCGCAGGCGCGGCGTGATCTCGACGTCGGGTTTGGGCAGGATCCAGTTCGGGGTGCGCTGATAGACATCGAGTCGGGCGACCTTGCCTGAGAGCGCCGAGACGATCTGGGCGCCACTGGATCCGGTACCGATCACCGCGACCTTCTTGTTCGCGGTGTCGTACTCGTCATCCCACGCGTTGGGCCGCAGGATGGTCCCACCGAACTCGGCGATGCCGTCGATGTCGGTGGTGGACTTGGCGTTCACATAGCCACCGATCGAACTGATGACGAACCGCGCCGTGATCTCGCCGCCGTCGCGGATCGACAGCCGCCACCGCCCGGCGTCGCCGTCCCACACCTGCCGGATGACGTCGCTGCCGGGCCTAAGAAACGGGTAAAGGCCACACTGGCGGGCGGTGTCGGTCAGATACCGGTAAATCTCAGGCCCCGGCGCGAACAGGCGACTCCAGCGACGATTACGCGCAAAGGACAACTCATACCAAAAGATCGGAATGTCGACGGCCAGGCCGGGGTAGTGGTTGTCGCGCCAGGTACCGCCGAAATCGTCCCCGCGCTCGAGGATCACCAGGTCGGTGATACCGCGTTTGAGTAGCAGGTGGGCCGCCGCGATACCGCCGGGGCCCGCACCGATGATCGCGACCTCGAAATGCGAAGACTCACTCATCACACTGTCCTCACGCCGAGTGCCCCGTCGCGACGATCCACAGGGTGGGTGTGCCTCGGTGTCAGCCGGAACATGGCGATTACCAACAGCGTGGCAATGACGAAACATGCTGCGGCATAGGGTAATATGCCGGTAGCGGTGCCCGATGCCGTGACGCCGTTGACCGCGGCAAAGTAGTCAGGCAGACCGCCGCCCCAGCTGATCGCCATGGCTGCCAGAAACGCCGCGCCGAACACCTTGGCGTAGGTGGTGTCGTAGGCCGTCCCCTCGCGCCGGACCGGTGGCCACGCTCGTAGAACCGTGAGCGCGCCGATGATCATCACCGCCGAGATGGCCAGCCAGTACATCACCGCTTCGGCCAACGGGCTACCCCGCAGCAGCCAGGCGGGCACACCGAGTGCACCGAGCGATACGGTCGCCAGCACACCGACCAAGATGGCGCGGGCCGCCAGGGCGCCGAGACCGAGGTGTTTTCCATCGGCCACCGGCTCGGCCACCCACCGGTGTATCAGGAAGGCCACCACGATCGGGGCCAAGGCCGAGAACAAGGCGATGCTGGTCAGCGGTACCGCACCCAACGCCGGTGTGGTAGATCGGTTTTGGGTGTTCCACACCCACCACTTCAGTTGCGGCCCGATATGGTCGAACACCTCGTAGAAGCAGCTGTGCACAAAGCCGACGCACACCGCGCCGATCAGTGCGCCATAGCGGGCAAAGATGCCCAAGGCGCGCACGATGTCGTAGGCCAAGGTAAGCAAGGCCGGATAGATGGCGACGATGTAGAGCGGCAGCCGGTCGAACATGAAGTCCACGGTGAACACGTTGTGCACGAACACGATTCCCAGTTGATGCTCCACACCGAACACCCGCGGAAAGTAGATCGGCGGTTCGATCACCAGAAGGTAGACGATACCGCTGAACCACAGCACCAGCCGGGTCGGATCGCCCAGTGCGCGTTCTTGTTTGATGGCGATGGCCAACGAGGCGACCGCGCCTGCGACGACCGCGAACTCCAATAGCGGCAACGTCCAGTTGGCCAGCTCCATTGGGTTCCGTAGATGGATTAGCGCTGGCGCGTGGGCACAGGAGAAGCCGAGTTCATCGGCGAGCCGAGCAACATCGGGAATACATATGTTGGACAAAGTGATAAGCCCCTACGTGTGTGCTGAAGCGGGTTGCGATGGACGGTCAGCGCGACGCGGCCGCAGCGCTGTACCAATGTGCGATGTCGGCGCCGTCGTTGTATCGGCGGAACCATCGGTCGGCGAACCGTGGAAGCGGTTGGTCGGTGGGGTTGTGCCACGGTGTTTGCGATTCGAGGATGCGCAGCATGGCAACGCTCTTTTGCCGATTGGACAGGTGGGCGAGTGCTGGCGGCGCTGGGCGTGGTCGGCGCAGCGCACTCGGTGTTAGGGCGGGGAGGGCCCGGTGAGCGTCGATGATGCGATCGGCTTCGGGCACATGTTTGTTGAAGCCGTCAACGACGATCACCAAGGCCTGGTTCATGTGCTTGAGGATTGCCGGCAAGGCCCGAACCCGATGTACTCGATTGTGGATGAGTGCGTCGTACACGATGAGCGCGGAGCTGCGATGCTCGACTTCTTCGACGAAGTGCCACAGGAACAGCGAGGCCACGCGCTCGTCGCCCGGTGCGAACAGGGTGGCTTCGTTGTCCAGCAGGAGTTTGAAATACGGCGTGAACGTCGCTTCCAGATTGGCCGCGTAGGCGAGTCGGAAGTCCAGCGGCGCGGTGTCGGTGAGTCGGTCGAAGCACCGCACCGCGTCGGCCAGTGTCTGCTCAAGTCCCGGATAGCGTCGGGCCAGTGCGCGGATGTGCTGTCGGTGCGCGTTGGCGTGCTGGGCTTCTTGGCGCAAGAAGGCCTCCGCCTCTGATTTCGCCTCGGTATCGGTGATGAGAGGAATGGCTTCCCAAGTCGCTGCCACGATGAGTTTCTCGAACGCGATCGCGATGATCGAGACCGCGTTGGTGAGCACCGAGAACGTGGGATTTTGTGGATTCCAGATGAAGGGGATGTCGCCGTCGAGATCGAAGCGCACCCTGCGAAGTTCCAGTGAGGTCATCTCGCACCTCCTCCAGCAGCCGAATATGTGACGTGCTTGCGCAGCGGATCAGCGGCGCATCGCATGGGCAAGCATCAACAGCGGACCTCCAACTTTTCGCCTGGATGGCCAGCCTAACGATCGACTGGACATATAGTCAATACTGTCCAGTCACTCGGAGTCGGAAGCTCGCCCGTGGTCAGTGCATGCGACTGGACGTTTTGCTACTTTTGTCCAATCGCTGGTTGAGAGTGTGGACGAGAAGGAGCTTTGTGTGCGTGCGGTGATCATGGACAGCAAGGGCTCGGTGCACATCGCGAACCGGCCCAACCCGACATTGCCTGGGCCGCAAGGGGCCATCGTCGCCGTGGAGGCTACCGGGATCTGCGGATCGGATCTGCACTTTTACGACGGCGATCTGCCGTCGATCGACGGGTTGAGTATCGGGCACGAAGCCGTCGGCGTCGTCGTCGAGGTCGGTGGCGCGGTCAATCGCATCGCCGTAGGCGATCGGGTGGTGGTCTCTTGCATCACCGGCTGCGGGTACTGCCACGGGTGTGCTCTCGGGGATCCCGCGATCTGCGACAAGGGTGCGTCGCTGTTCGGGTTCGGCGGCGAGCTGGCCGGTGCGCAGGCTGAGCTCCTTGCCGTACCGGTGGCCGACGCCACGTTGCTCCCCATCCCCGAAAAGGTCGATGACGAGCAGGCGGTGTTGTTGGCCGACAACCTGGCCACCGCGTGGACAGCGGCGCGACGCGGCGAAGTCAACGCCGGAATGTCAGTGTTGGTACTGGGTTTGGGTGCAGTCGGCCAATGCGCCGTGCGGTGCGCGTTACAGCTGGGTGCGGCCACGGTCTTCGCCTACGACCCGGTCGCGGGCAGACGAGCGCGGGCGCAGGCGTGCGGGGCGACGGCGATCAGCGGGCCCGAGGTTGCCGCCGAGGTGTCGCAGGCCACCCGCGGCCGCGGTGTCGATGTGGTGATCGACGCGGTGGCCACCGACGCATCCCTGGACTGCGCTGTGAGTGCGGTGCGGGCCGGCGGCACCATCTCGGTGGTTGGCATTCACGGCGTGGCGCCCTACCCGTTGCCGATCCTGCAGGCGGTGTACAAGTCGATCACCTTGCGGATGTCGATGGCCGCGGTGCAAAGCGCATGGCGCGAATTGCTGCCGTTGATCGTCGCCGGACGATTGGACGCCTCGGGCATCGTCACCCACCGGTATCCCCTCGAGGAGGCATCCCAGGCCTACGAGCTGGTGGCCGCGCGCGGCCCCGAGTGCACCAAAGCGCTGCTCATCCCGTAAGTCAGGTTTGACACCACGAACCGAGCCCCGACAAAATCAGCCAATGAATGCGCAATCACCCGCGCGGACCCGCCGGTCAGCGGTGCTGACGGTGATAGGTCTGCGGTAGGACCGCGCGGTGCGGACGCACGGGTGGGGCGGCGCAACGCCGGCCAGCGACCAAGAAGCCATCGACCGGATCCTCGATGCCGCCGACGACGCCATCGAGGCCCGCGGGGCCGATATGCGCATCGCCGACGTCGCACGGGCGTTGGGGGTGTCGCGCCAAACCGTCTATACCTACTTCCCGGGTTCAGGTGCGTTGCTCGAAGCGGCGGCCACCCGTTCGGGCCTCCGGTTCCTCGAACCCTTGGCCGACCATCTAGCCGGCATCACCGACCCCATCGAGGCCCTGGTGGAAAGCCTCGCCTACACCCTGGAATGGCTACCCGGGGATCGCGCGATCCAGGTGATGCTCGCCCACGACTTCACCAAAGCCTCCATTGGCATCACCTCCGATGCCTGTGTGCGGTTCGGCCACGCAATCCTGGCGGGTCTAGACGTCGACTGGACAGATCTGGGACTCGGGCATGCCGAGCTCGACGATCTAGTCGAGTACATGCTGCGCATCCTGCAGTCCTTCATGATCGACCCCGGCCGGCCGGCCCGCAGGGGCGCGGTGCTGCGCGACTACCTGCGCAGGTGGGTGGCGCCGGTACTGTACGCCGAGATCACCGCACACCGCTAATGGACAACCACAATCAGCCGCTGACCGCTTCCTCGGACCAGGTGAAACTCGGTCACGCCTGCGGCGCGACTCCCTATGTCGGCGTGCCGGTTTCGGCGATAGGACCCTCTGAGTTCATAGCGCCGCCGGACTTGGCGACCTATGATTCGATATAAACGATCGGTAGGTTTCGTGAGTGACATTGCACATCGCTGATCTAGTCGAACACGCTGTTGACGTTGTACCGGATAACACGGCGCTGATCGTGAACGAGCAGTCGCTTACCTACCGGGAGCTCGACGAAGCCGCTAATCGTATCGCTCACTTTTTTAGCAGCAAAGAGATCAGGCATGGAGCGCACGTAGGCCTATTTTCGAGAAACACGATCGAACATGTTGTTGTCATGTTGGCTGCCTTGAAGATTCGTGCGACGCCAATAAATTTGAACTATCGCTACACGGCAGCCGAACTCGCCTACGTAGCGGCAAGTGGCGATCTCGACGCAATATTCTTTGAACGTGGTTTCGAGGCTACGGTCGCGACCGCGACCTCAGATATTCCGCGGGTGCGGCACTTCTTAGTCGCTGAGGATGGCACCCCAGCGTCGGGACAACTCGAAGCCACGGAGTACACCCAGGCGTTGGCGGCGGGTTCTCCGCACCGAGACTTCGGGCAGCGTTCGGCAGACGACCTCTACATCCTATTCACCGGTGGGACAACCGGTTATCCCAAAGGGGTCATGTGGCGTCATGAGGACATCTGGCGCGTCCTAGGCGGCGGTATTGACTTCATATCGGGTGAGCGACTCGGCGAGTTCGACCAGGCCGAACGTGCGCGAGTCGGGCCGCCGATGATGACACTACCGTTGAGCCCGCTCAGTCACGGGGCGGCGGTCTGGGCGACCTTGATGCATCTGTTCGCCGGTCATACCACGATCCTGCTGAACAAGTTTGACCCCATTGCCGCCTGGAGCACGATCGACCGTTACAAGGTACAGATCGTGTTCATGACAGGAGATGCGATGGGGCGTCCCCTCATTGAGGCCTACGAAGCCGGCGGTTTTGACGGATCGTCGTTGGTGGCAGTGGCGAGCAGTGCTGCTGTGTTCAGCGAGACGATTAAACGCAAATGGATGACGACTTTTCCGAACGTGATGTTTACGGACTCGGTGGGTGCGACGGAGGTCGGTTCGTCGGGCGTCGGGCTGTTAACCGAAGAATCCATCAACGCCGAGGGCCCGGTGGTCGCACTGGCACCCGGCACCATCGTGGTCGACGACGACAACAACATCATCGACCCCGATGCACATGTCGGGCGAATTGTGCGTACGGGTCGTGCCGGCCATGTGCCACTTGGTTACTACGGCGATCAGGAGAAGTCGAAGGCGACGTTCTTCGAAGCCGATGGGGTGCGCTATGCGATCACGGGGGACTACGCGCGTCTAGAAGAGGGCCGTCGGTTGACCCTCCTCGGCCGTGGTTCGGGCTGCATCAACACTGGTGGCGAGAAAGTATTTCCCGAGCAGGTCGAGATGACGCTCAAGGCACATCCAGATGTTTACGACGCGCTGGTAGTGGGCGTCCCCGATGAACGGTGGGGCAATCGCGTGAGCGCGGTGATCCAACCGCGTCCCGATACCCGCCCGACGGTCGCATCGATCCAAGAACATGTCCGCAAGCATCTCGCCGGTTTCAAGGTCCCGCGGTCCATCGCGCTGGTCGACGAGATTCCGCGCCACGTCACCGGGAAGGCGAATTATCCGCTGGCTAAACAGATCATGCTTGAGTCACTTGCCAGTGGTGAGTCATCAAATCTCGACGATGCACCAGAAAGTCACAGGAGTGGCCAATGAGCGATCAACATCTCACCTTCGAACGTGACGACAAGATCGTCATCCTGACCATGAACAATCCGCGCCGCAAGAATGCTCTGACCCCCGAAATGATCACTCTCATGGCGCAGGCGTGGGACGAAATCGATTCCGACGACGGCATCCGTGTTGCCATTCTCACCGGCCACGGTGATTCCTACTGTGTGGGCGGCGATCTTGCCGACGGGTGGATGGTGAAGGGCGTCAAGGGCAATCGCTCCTCATCGGATTCGGATGGGACCGCGCAGCAGACGCCGCCGCTGAAGTCACGCGGATCGATCATCACCGACGGCCTGCTCTTAAGTCGCAGCCTGACCAAGCCGCTCATTGCCGCCGTCAACGGCCCATGTCTGGGCGGTGGGTGTGAAATGTTGCAGCAGACAGATATTCGCATCGCAGAAGAGCACGCGGTCTTCGGATTGCCCGAGGCCAAGTTCGGCCTGATCGCCGGCGCCGGCTCCACGGTACGGCTCAAGCGCCAGATCCCCTACACGAAGGCCATGGAGATGATCTTGACCGGCGAGCCGTTGACGGCGACCGAGGCATATCACTTCGGGCTGGTCGGACACGTAGTGCCAAAAGGGCATTCGTTGGCCAAGGCCCATGAAATCGCTGCCCGGGTAGCGGCTAATGGCCCATTAGCGGTCCGAAACGCGAAGGCTTCGATTCTGGCCAGCGGCTGGCTTGACGACTCCGACGCTCGAAAGGTCGAACAACGCTTCGTCATCGAAGTGATGACTTCGCAGGATGCGAAAGAGGGTTTAGCCGCGTTTGCCGCCAAACGCGATCCCCGCTTCACCGGAAAGTAGCCCGGTTGGCGTCATCTCCACCCGCAAGGCGCACGAGCACTTGGTTGAGCACGACGTCATTGAGGACCTCGGTACCGGGAATGGACACCAACCGCTCGGCCATGCGTCGGGCTTGGGCGCAGTTGCGTTCGATCAGTTCGGAGATACCGGCGTGAATGGCGCCTCGGGGGCGCCTTTTTCGATGGTCACGGCCCTGGTTGAACCTCGTTAATCTGATTCATCGCCGTGTTCGACGAGCCCGCGGTTGGTTGCCTCGGACAACAGTCGCGTCACGAGCGGATGGGGTTCCTCGATAGTCGAACGACTTTGTGGCACAAACAATGTGGCGATGTAGAACGGATGCCCCGGGAGCTCGAAGACACGGGGTTCGTCATCGTCGTCGATCCCGCTGACGTGTAGACTGCCTTCTTCAAGCGTCTGCCGGTAGATCGGGTTCAGTCCGAAGTTGCAGTAGTACTGCTCGGTGACCCGGTCTGTTCCATAGCACTGCGCGACCAGAGATCCCGGTTGGAGGTTGACCGGCATGGCTCGCCCGGCCAACGAGCACGTCAGCGACGAGATGAATAGCAAAGAGCCGTACGGGTCGTACTCGGCGTGTTGCGCGTCTTGGAAGCCAAGGACGTTGCGGGCGTATTCGAGAATGATGTGCTGACATCCACCGCACGTTCCCAGTGTCGGCACGGCATTTTCGCGGCCGAAGCGCAAAGCGGCAAGCGCTCCGGCCAAGCTGCGATATGGGCTGCCAGGCGCGCACCACAACACGTCTGCTGTCGTGACCGGGCCGAGGTCGGCCTCCAATGGTTCGGTAGCCAGCCAAGCCACCGATGCTTCCAACCCCAGCGCCCTCGCTGAATGGCCTATCGCTGCGTTGGTGGCGACGTGCGGCGCGTATGAGGCATCGAAGTCGCCGATGACCGCAACGTTCAGCCGATCTGTCATCCGATAGCTCGTTTCCGTGTTGAGACCCGTAAGGGTCGCAGCCCAGTGTGTCTCACCCGCGGACCGATCGACACGTCTTAATGTTACCTTACGGTACTCTTACTTTTCTTATTTTTGGTGTACGGTCGCTCGTCATGGGCTTGACGAAGCCTTGCGTGGCAGTGATCACCCGGCTCGTTGTGTGGTCGCCATGCCGCACTGGTGCCCGTCAGTGAGCACCAGTAATGGAAGGGGTCGTGTGTGGGCGAGATCGGTGGGCACGCTGTTGTGTTGGGTGCGGGTATGGCGGGTTTGCTTGCTGCGCAGGCTCTTTCAGAGTTCTACGACTCGGTGACCGTGGTGGAGCGCGACAGGTTGGCTGATCATCCAAGCGAGCGTAAGGGTGTGCCGCAGGACCGACATCTCCATAACTTTCTAGGCCGCGGCACGCAGGTATTGGCGGAATTCTTTCCCGGACTGCTTGACGAGCTGGCCGAAGCCGGAGCGGTCGTCGTCAACGATGGAGACTTGTCGCGGATCTATGCGCGCATGGGCCGCTGCGAGTTGAAACGCTCGGGCAGGTTGGCCGATCCGTCGGCGTTGACGCTGTGTCTGGCCAGCCGGCCATTTGTCGAGTTCCACGTGCGCCGGCGCGTCATGGCCCTGCCCAACGTGACGGTGGTCGACGGCCACGACGTCATCGAACCGGTTGCTGTCGGCGATGCCGTCACCGGGGTGCGAATCATCAACCGCGGCAACGGGATAGTAACAGCGCTGGATGCCGACCTGGTGATCGATGCAATGGGTCGTGCCGCGCGTACTCCAACGTTTCTGGAAGGCCTGGGCTATGGGCGGCCGGCCGAGAAACGGTCCACCACCGCGCTGGGCTATTCCAGTCAACGGCTCCGTATCCCCACAAGTTGCATTAACGAGCAGCTGGTCGCGGTCAATCAGGGGCTCGGCCGGCCTGGGGCTTTGCTGATGGCATGCGAGCACGACACCTGGATGCTGGCCGTCGGCCGGTCCACCGACGACGGCGGTGCGCCGGCCGATTTCGCGACGATGCTCGCCGTGGCCGCCGAAGCTCTACCCCGGTCCATCGCGGACGGGTTGCGCCGCGCCGAACCCGTTGGGGAGATCGCGATGTTCCGTAACCCGGCCGCGGTGTGGCGACGCTATGACCGGATGCCGAAATTCCCGCGTGGCTTGTTGATGGTTGGCGATGGGCTGTGCAGCCTGAACCCCGTCTACGGGCAAGGCATGACGATGGCGGCGCTGCAAGCTCTCGCGCTACGCGACTGCCTGCGTGGCGGCGATCGCGACTTGGCCCAGCGCTTCTTTCGCGCCACCGCGGAAGATATCGGCCCGACGTGGGCTCGCAACCAAGCTAACGACCGGGTCCCGTTGCCTGTGCGCAAGCGATCGATGCGCCACAAGGTGCTCAGTCAGGTAGTCAAGGCCACGTTGATCGCCGCCGCCTACGACATCACCGTGACCGAACGCCTGCTGCGGGTCGCTCACCTCATCGATCCGCCCACCCGACTGAACGACCCCGCACTGCTGCCCCACATCGTCGCCGCCAACCTTCGGCATCTGTTGATGCGGACCCGAAACCGGCTTGCCAGGGCGTCGGCCGATTTCGATGGGCGGGCCGCCGCGTTGATCGACAACCGAAAAGGAGAAGCCCATGCATGACCCAGCGGCCGTGACGAATACGGAGTTTGAGCGGCGATTGTCGGCGATCACCGCCGCAGCGTTGCGGCGACGGCATGTCGATCGCGATGACTTGTTGGCCGTGTTGGCCAGTAGTGACGATGACCTGCTCGACGTGATCGCCGCGGCCGGGCGGGTGCGTCGCAGGTTTTTCGGTCGGCGGGTCAAGCTCAACTACCTGGTGAACATGAAATCTGGTATGTGTCCAGAGGATTGCGGTTATTGTTCGCAGCGGCGCGGGTCGACCGCTGAGATCCTGAAATACTCCTGGGTCGATGCCGATGAAGCCGCCCGCCACGCCCAATGCGCGATCGATGCCGGCGCCAAACGCGTCTGCCTGGTCGCCGCTGGCCGCGGGCCGGGCGACCGTGATATCGAGCGGGTCGCCGAGACGGTCGCCGCTATCAAGGATTCCGCCCCAATGGTGGAGGTGTGTGTCTGCCTGGGGCTGCTCAAACACGGGCAAGCCGATCGGCTGCGGCGGGCCGGCGCCGACGCCTACAACCACAACCTCAACACCAGCGCCGAGAACTACGCCCGGATCTGCTCGACCCACACCTTCGACGACCGAACCGCCACGGTGGCCGCCGCCAAAACCGCTGGGCTGTCGCCGTGTTCGGGTGTCATCGTCGGAATGGGCGAATCCGATGAGGACATCGTCGATGTCGCGTTGGCTTTGCGTGAACTCCAACCGGACTCGGTGCCGGTGAACTTCCTGATCCCATTTCAAGGCACGCCGCTGGGCGGGCATTGGGACCTAACGCCCCAGCGTTGCCTGCGCATCCTGGCGATGTTTCGGTTCGCCTTTCCCGACGTGGAGGTCCGGGTCGCCGGGGGACGCGAAATACACTTGCGTAGCCTGCAACCGCTCGCCCTGCACCTGGCGAATTCGATGTTCCTTGGCGACTACCTCACCAGCCAAGGCCAGCCCGGCCACGCCGATCGGGCGATGATCGCCGACGCCGGCTTCGTGATCGAAGGCTTCGACCAGCCGACCCAGGCCGCGCACCACCGCGACCTCGTCATCACCCGCCACCGCGGCGCAGGCACCACCACACCCGCCAACACCTGAAACGTCGACATTTCCCCAACGAGAGGTCAACGCGATGCCCAACACTGAATTCCACGAGGGACCATCTCGCTCCCGCACAAGCCGACCGCCCCGACTGTTGCCGATCCCGGACGCCGCGGCGGCCTACCGCCTCGTCTACGGACGTGTCGACGCGCTGATCCGCGGCCGCGCCGAAGTCGCCGAACTGGCAGTGCCGGCCTGTCCCGCCTGGACCATCCGCCAGACGGTTGCTCACCTGGCCGGGGTCGCACAGGACATCATTTCACTCAACATGGAGGGAAAGGGCGCCGACTCCTGGACCGAAATGCAGGTCGATCGCCTCGGCGGGCACAGCGTCGACGAGTTACTCGACCTATGGGGGCAGATGATCGACCCGGTGACAGCCAGGCTCGCTCTGGCCCCCCAACGATCCGCATGTCAGCTTGTCTTCGATGCCCTCACCCATGAGCACGACATTCGCGGTGCACTGGGTGAACCGGACTCCCGCGCAGGCGATCTCACGTTCGAGGTCGCCCTGGGGTTCTTGACAACGATGGGCGATCAATTGATCCGACAAGCGGGGCTGCCGGCGCTGCGGTTAATCACCCCCACAATCGGATCCGTACAGCTCGGCGATCCGCACACCACGCGAGATCAACTCGCCCTTAACATCTCGGATTTCGAGGCACTACGCACCTTCGGCGGACGACGCAGTATCCGGCAGCTGTTGGCGCTGCCCTGGCATGGAGACCCGACAAACCTACTGCCCGCCTTCACGCACCTGCTGCCCGCCTTCAGTAACGACGGGATACGACCGCCAACCGATGACCTCATCGAATGATCGAAACGTAGCTTGCTCGCACCGCGTTTGTAGGCGTAGGTGAGCGGTGCCAGTAGGCTCGTGTGCAGCCAATTGCCAGGGAGTGTGAGCTCATGGACGTGTCTGTTCGGGAGTGGACGCATTGGGCGGCGGGGTATGGCCTTCCAGGCACGACGCTGAAACTACTAGCACGGCGCGGTGATCCGCTGGCCCAGCTCCTGACGATCGACAACAACCGGGCCAATAACATTTATCCGCTGGTCGAGCAAGTCCGCGGGCGCGGACGCATGTCCCCGGTAGAAAAGGTCGGCTGGGTCAGCGCTGACGCGCAAATTGTCCGTGGGGTGCTGCGCGACGGCCGGTTCCGGACCATCAAACAACGGGAACGGTCACCTTTTCGCATCGTCCAGTGGATCCTGGCCAAAACCGCCCCCGATGTGCCGAATCCCCTCGAACCGCCCTCCATGGTGGTCACCGATCCGCCTGAGCACACGCGGTTACGTCGCCTGGTTTCGCGGGCGTTCACGCCACGGGCGCTCGATGGACTTCGCGCCCGCATTCATGAAATCGCCGACGGGTTGCTTCGCGGTCTGGAGGGCAGGGCCGAGTGCGATTTGATCACCGAGTACGCCTCCCGGGTCCCCATCGCGGTCATCGCTGAAATGCTGGCAATCCCACGCGATGAGACACGCCGTCTTCTTGAAATCGGCGAGTCGACAACGAGATTGATTGGCACCACGGTCGTGTCCTGGCGCGACTTTCGGGCGGCGACGAAAGCTCTGCGCGAGTTCGATCGGTACCTCGCCGAGCATATCGAGCGGCTACGTCACGACGACGCCAACAACAGCATCCTGTCCGACGTTGTCCACAACGGCGATCTCACCGAAATCGAGATCAGGATGCTGGCGGGGCTGCTCCTGGGCGCGGGGTTCGTCACCACGACTCATGTTTTGGGTAAGGCCGTCGTGGCGCTCGTCGGTCACCCCGACCAACTGGCCGCGCTGCGCGCGAACCCCGAGGGATGGCCCAACGCGATCGAGGAGATCCTGCGCTATGACACCACCGGTCAATTGGCGGGGCGGGTCGCCACCGAAGACGTTGACATCCACGGATACTCGATACGGGCGGGCGAAACGGTATTTCTTCTGCTGGGCGGGGCCAACCGCGACCCGGCGATCTTCGAACACCCCGATATCTTCGACATAACCCGCACCAACGCCCGCGAGCACATCAGCTTCGGTACCGGTGTGCACGCCTGCCTCGGCGCGGCGCTGGCTCGCATGGAGCTACATATCGGCCTGCAGTCGTTGTTCGAGCGCTTCCCCCAGCTAACCCTGGCCGGTGAACCGACCTTCAACGACAGCATCGGGCTGCACGGACTCATACATCTACCGGTATCACTGCGAGCGGCGAATGCAATTGTTCCCTAGCCGCAGGCGCCCATGGGCCCCTCGCTAAGCCGCCCCACGCCGATGACGAGTTCAACTATCACCACCACCGCGCAGGGGCAGAGGTCATTGCCGCGGTTCTTGCAGCCTTTGCTCGGAGGCGTCAGCCGATGATTTCGTGGCCGCCTGAATCTGCTCGGCGAGGATGTCGGCGTGACCGGCATGCCGGGCGACTTCGCCGATCATGCCCAGATAGATGAATCGCAGGCTCACGGCACCGACAAGGTGGTGTTCGACAGTGTCGTCCAGGTTGTGCTGCGCGGCTAGTTCGTTGGACCGTTTGCATGCCGCAACGTATTCGGTGATTACGTCGGCGAGGGTTTCGTCGTCGGCGACGTGGAAGCTGCCGTCGCCGCCTGTGGCGTGCCCGTCGCATGCGTCGACACTCATGCCCGCCAGTGTTCGTTGGAACCAGATGCGTTCGGCCGCAGCGCAGTGCTTGATCAGTGAGATGGGCGTGGTCAGCGAGCGGACCAGTTTCTCGCGCGCTTGGGTATCGGAGAGCTGTTCGACGGCTCGCACAAGCTCCGCCCGGTTCAGTTCGAGGGTGTTCTCCAGCAGCTCTCGTTCGCTGCCTGTGAACGGACGACCCGGGCCGAGTGCGGCAGTCATGGCGAACTCCTTTGTGTAGCTGGTGCTTGAGTCGACGCCCGTTGGCCTGGACGCTCACGGGCGGCGTATCGCATTGAGTCAGCGGAGCATGTCAAACGGTATGAGGGCGAGTCAGAGCCAAACGACGCGCGCTCGAGGAGGGCGGACTTGGCTTGGCGATGCGGCGCCTAACGGGGCCCAGCCACATCCGGTGTGTCTTGCCGCAGAGGGCCTAAGGATATCGCGATAGGTGCTGTGCTCAATAGGCGGGCGAAGCCTTCACCAGACTCCTCGATCCGCCCCTGGCCACGCTGGCCGTCGATCAGGCGTCGACCACCACGCGACCGCCTTTCGCCCGCGAGACACAGACCAGCATGTCGCCATCGCCCTCCGCGGCGCGCCCCCGGCGATCGACCTCCCCGGCCAGCACCCTGACCTTGCAGGTCCCGCAGAACCCCTGCCGGCAGGAATATGCGGTCGTCGGATCGCGGTCGAGCATGACGTCCAGCGCCGATCGGTTCGCCGGCACGCTGAGCACCCGCCGCGATCGCGCGAGTTCCAGCTCGAAGGGCACGCCGTCGACGACGGGCGGCGGAGAAAACCGTTCGTAATGCAGTGGTGCGCGGGCGTATTGGTCGCGCGCTGTGCGCACCGACTCCAGCATGGCGGTCGGGCCGCACACGTACACCGCCGTCGTCGGCCCGGCCCCGGCAAGTAGGTCATCCGCGGTCGGGATTCGGCCGCGTTCGTCGTCGGCCCACACGGTGACCCGGTCCGGCGCCACCGCCACCACCTCGTCCAGCAGCGGCATGTAATCCCGGCTGCGCCCGGCGTAGACGGCACGCCAGTCGATTCCGTGCCGCTGCGCCGCCCGAATCATCGGCAGCATCGGCGTCACCCCGATGCCGCCGATCACGAACAGCACGTCCCGCTCGTCCGTGACGAGATAGAACGCGTTGCGGGGACCCTCGAACTCCAGCCTGTCGCCCACGTCGAAGGTCTCATGCATCTCGATCGAGCCACCGCCGCCGTCGGCGATGCGGCGCACGGCGATCCGGTAGTCGGTGCGCCGCCCGGGCGGGCCGCACAGCGAGTATTGCCGTCGGCGCCCGGAGGGCAGTTGAACGTCGATGTGCGCGCCGGGCGTCCAGGACGGCAGCAAGCCGCCGTCCGGGTCGGCCAGCGTCAAGGCGACCGCGTCGGGCGCGAGGAGTTCGCGTTTGGTGACGACCGCGGTGTTGGTCCGCCGCACCGGCGCTATCCGCGACGGGTTCCACCGTGACGCCGACGCGAAGCCACCGAAGACAATGCCCACGCCCCACAACACGGTGTAAGCACGGTCGCGTCGGCGGCGACTGTACAGGTCGGCGGGCCTGGTGTTCCAAATAGTATGCGACACAGTTCCTCTCGCTATCTCTGTCGAATGCCGGTGATCAGATCGATCCACTCGCCGGTGAGCCGGGCGACGACGTCGGGATGCGAGGCCACCGCCCAGTGCCCGCCCTCGATCGGGACGACCCTGCCGTCGGCCGGTATCGAGCCGGTGAACCGCTGGAGCGCGGGTGTGACGAAATAGTCCTGGCGTGCTACCAGCACCTGCACCGGCACCTTCGTTTGCGGCAGCCGCGCCGGCGGCGCCAGAATCGGCCCCGGCATGTTGGCGCGGTACAGGTTGAGCCCGTTGAGGTAGTCATCGATCGACCGCAGAGTCGCCGCACGCCGGCCGCGGGCACCCGATCGGCCGATAAGTTCAACCGCCTCAAAGGCTTTTACGGCCGCCCGCGACCGGAACGCCACCTCCGGCGCACCCGGGCACAGGAAGAACCAGATATAGGAGGAGGCCAAAACCTGCCTGACGACATCGGCCACGGCTCGGGGTGTACGCGGTGACCGCAGAAACCGGCCCGCGTAGTTCAGGTGCGGCCCGGAGATCGACGTGAACGACGCGATCCTGCCCGTCACCGCGTCGTCGGTGACCGCCGCCCAGCCCTGAATCGAGCCCCAGTCGTGACCCACCACGTGGACCTCGTCGACCCCCAGGCTGTCGATCACCGCGCCGATATCCGAAACCAGCTGGGGGAGAATATATCCCGACCGGTTGGCCGGGCACCCCGATTCGCCGGCCCCGCGCACGTCATAGGCCACAAAGTTGTACCGATCACCAAGATACCCAGCCACCCCGTCCCACACGTCGTGGTTATCCGGGTAGCCGTGGATGGCCAGGACGGTCGGGCGCCGCCCATCGATCTCGGTGTGGGCGTGGACCGCCAAAGGCACGCCGTCCGAGGCGATCACGGTGCTGCGGGCCATGAGTCCTCCCGGAAAGCTCTAGTGCGAGGCGCGGGCGGCGGGCGACCTGGCCAAGTAGTCGACCGCGCGCCCAACCCCACCCAGCTGGGACGGATGGAAACTCGGCTTGCAGTAGGCGCCGATGACCCCGAGGAACTCGAATGGCCCTGGCACCAAACCCCGCCGCGCCGCCCCGAAGTAGTCGCGCCAGCGCGGCTTGGTCCCCGGCGGCAAATACGGGTCGACCGAGTACATGAACCGCACACCGCGCACGAACAACCACAGCAACGCCGGCGTCACCAACAGCTGGGTGCGCACCTGCCGCCAATACCCGGCCCGCAGATGCTTCATGGTGTCGAACGCGACCGCCTTGTGCTCGACTTCCTCCGCGCCGTGCCAGCGCAGCAGGTCCAGCATCACCGGATCGGTGCCGAGGGCATCGTGTTGCGGGGTGTCGAGAATCCACTCGCCAAGGATGGCGGTGTAGTGCTCGAGGGCCGCCACCATCGACACCCGCTCGAGCAACCAGCTCTGCCGTCGTCGCCGGCTCCACAAGGGTCGGTCGCCGATGAGCTTGCCGAACAGCCACGCCATCTGGTCGGTAAACGGCGTCACGTCTATCCCCTTGGCCGCGAAGTGCCCGAGCACACCGGAGTGCGCTTGGGAATGCATGGCCTCCTGGCTGATGAACCCCTGCACGTCGCGCCGCAGCTGGTCATCCTTGATCAGCGGCAACGCCCTCTTGAATGCCTCGACGATGAACTCCTCGCCCGCCGGCAGCAGCAGGTGCAGCACATTGCAGAAGTGCGTGGTGAAGGGCTCGTTGGGCACGTAGTAGAACGGCAGCTTCGCCCAGTCGAACTCGACGTCGCGCGCCTGCAGGACGATCCGCTCGTGATCGGTCGAGGCGTCATGCGGACCCGTTGCCTGGTCGTCGATAGTGAACATCGTGAAACCCCTTGAATCATTCAGCAATACAACGCTTTTCGGCCTGCGTCTCGGTGATCAGACCCTCGCTGTGTAGGAACCGGACGAGATTGTCGACCGTCTCGGCCAGGGCCGGCTCACGCAGGCGGACCTTGGCCAGCGCGCGAGCCTGCCGGTACCGGCTGTTGCCATACCGCTTGTCCCGCATCGCCGCGATCTTGTCCGCCGAGCGCGTCAGGAAATCGACCAGCGGATAAATCGGATCCCGCGGCGTGCACCGGCGGTTCATCTGCTCGGCGAAGGACGGAATGTCGTGGTAGGCAAAGCGATAGCCGTAGCGCTCGGACAAAACGCGGGTGATGTCCATGAGGTTGTAGTAATCATCCGCGGTCATGTTGTAGATGATCCCGCCGCCCGTCTTATCCGTCGGCAGATCCATCAGCGCGACGATGTGATCCGCGATCAGGTCCGCCGGCAGCAGGCTGAGCTGGTTGAGCGCGTTGGCGGCGATGCCGTGCTCGATCATGAACGCCATGGTGCGCACCAAGATGTCGTCCTGACTCCCAAAACCCGCACTGGTGGGAGAGATCAACGAGGGCCGGTAGATGCGCACGTCGAGTCCCTGCCGCCGCGCGGCCAGCGCCAGCTGCTCGCCAACCCACTTGGTCTGCGAGTAGCCGAAGTCCAGCGCGTTCATCTCCGCGTTCGCGTCGGACTCCCCAACGACCGGCTTGACGCTCCACCCGTAGATAAAGGTGCTCGAAACCAGATGGAAGGTCTTCCGGTGCGCGGTCATGGCCAGGCGCAAAAGCTCGTGCGTACCAACCACGTTGGCAGGCCGCAGGGCGTCGTAGGTCCGCACGTAGTTGACCAGGGCGCCGTTGTGGACGACGGCGTCGACGCTCTCGGCCAGCCACCGGAACCCCGCCTCACCGATCCCCAGGTGAGGCTCGGCGAGGTCCCCGCAGACCACGCGCACCCGCGCCCGGACCTCGGCCTCCAAAGCCGGCGACCACAGCTGTGCCCGGCGCAGCGACGCGACGATCCGGTCCAGTCCGTGTTCGGCATCCGTCGCGCGGACCAGCGCGTGGACGGTGTGGGACGTCCGCCCGAGCAGGCTGCTCACCAGGAACGGTCCCAGGAACCCGGTCGCGCCGGTCAGCAGGATGTCGCTCGGCGCGCCCGCACGCGCCGGCGGAAGCTCCGGCAGCGGCAGCCGCGTGTCGGCACGCATCTGCGCGGCCTCGTACGCCTCGTACTCGGCGGAGATCTCGTCCAGCGCCCGGCGCAGCGCGTCGAGCGGCTGCCCGGACCCCTCGCCGAACTGCCGCATCAGCCCGAAGAACTCGGCGACCGTCAGCCGCTGGAGCAGGCGCGTGTTGACGTCCTCGGCCAGCTTCCCCGCGCCATGCTCCTCCAGCAGCGCCTGCAGGTCCGCCCGGAGTTCGGCCAGGGCCAGCGAGTCGATGCCGAGATCGGCGAAGGAGCAGTCCTCCTGCCCGGTGAGGTCGTAGCTCTCGATCAGATGGCGGAAGCGCTCGAGCGGACCCGCACCGGCGTCCGGCCCCTGGTGGGCCCGATTGACCCAGCTCGCCAGCACCGGCAGCTTGGCGTCCAGCCACAGCTGGCGGGTATGCGCGCGCCTAATCTTCCCCGACGTCGTCTTGGGAATGCTGCGCGGCGGCACGAACACGATGGTGTGCGGATCGACGTGGCAATGCCTGCGAATGGCTCGCGCCAGCGCCTTGGCGTCTGGGAGAACGTTCGGGCGCGCGCCCTCGTCGCGCACCTCGGCGACCACGACCAGCGCTTCGGAGTCCTCGCGCTCCACCGAGAAGGCGGCGACGCAGCCGTCGCGGACTTGCGCGGCCGACCGCTCCACGACAGCCTCGACGTCGGAGGGGTAGCAGTTGACGCCGCGGACGATGATCAGGTCCTTGCTCCGGCCGCAGACGAACAGCTCGCCCTCGTACAGGAAGCCGAGATCGCCGGTCCGCAGGTAGGTGTGGTTGTCATCGCCCACGATGCGGGCTCCGAAGGTCTCCGCGGTGAGCTCGGGGCGGCGCCAATAGCCGCCGCCCTTGGACGGTCCGTCCAGCCAGATCTCGCCGACCCGGCCCTCGCCCAGGGCCCGCCTCGATTGGGGGTCGACGATGCGGACCTCGCTGCTGTCAATGGGCTTGCCGCAGCTCACGACGGGCGCCTGGTTGCCGTTCTCCGGCACGGCCTTTTCGACCCGCGCGAGGTTGTTCTCCAGGGCGCGCTTGTTCAGGGTGACGATCTGGCGCCCGCGCAGCGACACGATCAGGGTGGATTCGGCCATGCCGTAGGCGCCGGTCAGCGCGTCGGGCCGCAGACCGTAGGGAGCGAAGCGCTGCCTAAAGCGCGTGAAGGTCTTGGCACGCAGCGGCTCCGCCCCGATGGCCAGGCTGTCCAGGCTGCTCAGGTCGATCCCGGCCAGCTCGGACGCGGGGAGCTTGTCCTCGCGCAGGCAGTACTCGAGGGCGAAGTTCGGCGCCGGCGAGTGGGTGGCGCGCACCTGGCCGATGAGCCGGAGCCAGGACGACGGCCGCTGAAGGAAGTCGACCGGTGACATCGCGTGCGTGGTCCCGCCCGTCAGCAAGACGAACAAGTACGCGGAGATCAAGCCCATGTCGTGGTGCTGCGGAAGCCAGCTGACGCACACCTCGTCGCCCGTGAAGGCCGAGCCGTTGGCGATGACGTTGGCGTGGCTGACGATCACGCCCTTGGGATCGCTGGTGGAGCCGGACGTGTACTGCAGGAAAAGCACCGGACCGGGCGTATCCGCCACGGGGGCGCCGCCAAACTCCTGCGTGCCATCCGTCGCGAACCAGGGCAGCTCCGGCGGCCGCGCGGCCTCTGGCCAGGGCAGCCCGCCTTGCGCACTCTCTTTGACGCCCAGCAGCAGCCGGTAGTCGTACTCGAACTGCTTGGTCGACAGCACCGCCCGGGCCTGGCAGTCCCGGGCGATGAAGCCGAGTTTGGCCAGTCCCGCCTCGAACGCCATGGGCAATGGGGGGCTGACCGGGACGGCGATCACGCCGAGGCGCGCGCAGGCGAAAAACGCCGCCACCATCTCCAGACCCGGCGGGTAGACCAGCAGCGCCCGCTCTCCCGGCCTGAGGCCGGCCTCTGCAGACAAATAGGCGGCCAGCTCACGCGTCCGGTCGGCGAAGCCCCGGTAGGTGTAGTGCTCGAGCTCCCGGCCCTCGGCATCGACGAACCGGAAGAGGGTCTGGTCCGGCCTCCGCGTTTCCCACATCTGCAGATAATCAATAAGCGTCTCCATCGTAGGAGTCCCCTTCCAAGTCATTAACAGAAAACAACTTCACTTCAATAATTGTTAAAGCCAATGTAGCGCCGTCGACGGATGCTAAGCAAAGCGTCAGAAGACATTTATGGGCTCTGCACATTAATCTCACAGGCTAGGCTTAACCAGCAAGGGAGATTGCATATATCGGCGCCCGCGACGAGTCTCCGCCGATACGGATATCAGTAACTCAGTAGCTTATTACCAGGTATTCTTCGTGCCTGTGTCTGTAAATACTGACTTACGGATCTACGTATTCACGTATCCAATGACGCTTCGGGCGAGCCTTGGCTTAAGGCGACAAATCCGCTTTTGTTTCCGCCGGATAAAAGACGAATACGCAAACTTATAGTGCAAATATTCAGTAAATATTCAAAGGCCACCATTGCGCCGCCAACCATTACATCCGGTGAGTGTCTTTGCGGAACTCCTGAACTACGGAGGACCGAGACTGATCTACTGACTTACTGACGTCCGGCCAGCGCGGGTGGTCACGCCGGCGCGGCGGTTGACGACCCTACCTGCGCGACGCGGATGCGCGGCCCAGCGCGGGCCACGAGCTTGACGATGCCACCGAAACGCTCGCCGTCGATGATCGGCGACAGCGGCTCGTCGTCGGCCTCGATGATCATCTCTCGGCCGTTGACGTCGCGCACCCGATCGCCGCGGATCGTACCGTTGGTGAGCGCCGCGGGAAGCTGCACGACGATCCTTGACGGCCTTAACTCCCCGGCCTGGAAATGCAGGGCACCGGGTGCGGAAGCCTTGGGGAAGAGCCGGAGCGGACCGCCGATGCGGAGGTCGATCGCGCCGGCGTGCAGCAGCCTGTGCGTCCGCGTCGGGACCTCCTCGCCGTCGATGACGACGCGAGCGTGCGTCGGGGTGAACAGGTGCGACGCGTAGCTGGGCCTCTTCGAACGGCCGGGGACCACTTTAGAGGCGATGTAGTCGCCGAACGTGCGACCGATCACTCGCGCGACGGCCGTCCGGTTATGGTCGGGGTTGGCGTAGTACTTGTCGTAGAACCGGTTACCCACGCCTCCGGCCGCCAGCCCGAAGCAAAGGCGATGAAACGTTGCGCCGTCGGCGGTTTCACCGTCGAGTTCCAGGGTGTCGAGGCGCACTTCGGGCGGAGGCCGATCCGACTCGGCGGCCGCCGTCAGCGCGCGAACAATCGCGTCGGGCCGCCCGCGCACCCCCGCCTTGCGCGCCACGGCGTTGACACTGCCGCCGTTGGTGGGCACGAACGTCGGCCACCGTTCCGGATCGGCTTCGCAGTGCTGGATTTCGTTGATCAACCAGTGCAGCGCCCCGTCGCCGCCGTCGCCCACGAGGTGGGTGACCCGCGGATAGATCTGCTCCACGGTCTCGCGGAGATCCTCGAGGGAGGCGGTTTCGTGCACCTCGCCCCATGGACCGACAATGCGACGCAGGTTGGCGGTGCGAACACCCGGCGCCGCACGATTTTTGCGTGCCTCCGGGTTGACAATGACGCCTAAATACATCCAGCGATCCCCGACGCACGCCTGAAGTGAAGGGCCAGCGAGGCGGGCACATCGCGTCCCAATCGGATGCTCCCCGGCGAGAGGCTGGTGTGCCCTGGTCGGATTCCGCGCGCCATCCGAGCACGATACCGTTGCCGCCCTCGTGGACTGCCCACACGTCCGGAGCCGCCGTCGCGGCCCGTCGGAAGCCGCCGCGATTTCGAAGTTAGTGTGTTTGCCATGCCTGGTTGGACCGCAGCGGACCTGCCGTCGTTTGCCGGACGCACCGCCATCGTCACCGGCGCCAACGGTGGCCTGGGCGAGGTGACCGCGCGCGAGCTGGCCCGGGTGGGCGCCCACGTCATCCTGGCCGTGCGCAACACCGAAAAGGGCGACGCCGCCGCCGAGCGCACGACGGGCGACCTCGAGGTGCGCCAACTCGACCTACAGGACCTGTCCTCGGTGCGGCGCTTCGCCGCCGGCATCGACAAGGTCGACGTCCTGGTCAACAACGCCGGCATCATGGCCACCAACTACGCGCTGACCGCCGACGGCTTCGAAGGCCAGATCGGCACCAATCATCTCGGTCATTTCGCGTTGACCAACCTGCTGCTGCCCAAGCTCACCGACCGCGTGGTGACGGTGTCTTCGCTGCTGCACAACATCGGCTACCTCAGCCTCAAAGACCTGAACTGGCAGTCCCGGCCGTATTCGGCGTGGCTGGCCTACGGCCAGTCGAAACTCGCCAACCTGCTGTTCACCAGCGAGCTGCAGCGGCGCCTGGACAGCGTCGGCTCGCCACTGCGGGCGCTGGCCGCCCACCCCGGCTACTCGCACACCAACCTGCAAGGCCACTCCGGCCGCAAGTTGGGCGACGCGCTGATCCGGGCCCTCACCCATGTCGTGTCCACCGATGCCGACTTCGGCGCCCGGCAAACGCTATACGCGGTGTCGCAGGATCTGCCCGGCAACACGTTCGCCGGTCCGCGATTTGGCCTGTATGGCCGTACCCAGCCGACCTGGCGCAATTGGCCGGCCAAGCGCGCGACCTCCGCCGCCGCACTCTGGGAACTGTCCGAACAGCTCACCGGCACCAAATTTCCGTTCTGAAACGTCGGGGCGCTGCGACCCGGCGGCCGTCCGGCGGATCGCGGCTAGATTAGTGGGGTCGGTGAGGAGGTCACCCATGTCGCGTACGGATATGGCTGCGCTTCTCGCCTTGTGCGCCGCGCTGGCATCCGCGATCGGCAATGTGATCCGTCAGCGGTCCGCGCAGGAGGTCACCGACAAACCCGTCGGCCACCTGACGCTGTTCGGCATGTTGTTGCGCGACACCCGCTGGTGGCTCGGCGGCCTCGGAGACATCGCCAGTTACGTGTTACTTGCCGCGGCCCTCGACAAGGGCTCGGTGTTGTTGGTCATGTCGCTGCAGGTGACGGCGCTCCTGTTCGCCCTGCCCATTTATGCGCGGGTGACCCGTCATCCGGTGACCCGCCGGGAGTGGACGTGGGCGGTCGTGCTGGCCGTGGCGTTGGCGGTGGTCATCGCGGTCGGGGATCCGACGGGCGGCCAGCAGCGGGCACCCCTGCAAACGTGGATCGTCGTGGCCGTCGTGCTGGGTCCGGCGTTGGGATTGTGTTTGCTGGGCGCCCGCATCTGGTCTAAGCGACCGGCAGCGGCGGTGCTGCTGGCGGCGGTGGCCGGTTCGCTACTGGCGGTGTTCTCGGTGCTGATGAAGGGCATTGTCGACATCGTCGAACACGGCGCCGGCCAGCTGTGGCACACACCCGAGCTGTACGGCTGGGTGTTCTGCGGGGTGGCCGGAATGATCTATCACCAATCGGCTTACCGTGCCGGCGCACTGACCGCCTCCCTGCCGACGATCATCGTCGCCAAGCCGGTGGTGGGCGGGGCGCTTGGGATCGTTGTGCTCGGCGAGACGCTGGAGGCCGGCGGCGGGGAGTGGTTTGTGCTGGCGGTGGCGGCGGTGCTGGTGATCGTCGCGACGGTGGGCCTGGCTCGCGGTGAGGCCGCCACCATGGCGGCCGGCGCGGGCCAAGACGTGAAGATCACCGACCGGCCAAAGTCGCTGTCGCAACGCTTGGGCGGCTGAGTTCGCCGCTCCGCTCGACAGGCCATTCGGCTACGGTCAGCACGGCGGAGGATCGGCGTCCCATTCGGTCAGCGTCCAGTCGTCGGAGGGACTTCCGGTCACCACCACGCGGCCCAGGTTCGGCAGCGGCTTGCTGGCCAGCAACGACCGGTCGGGATTATGCACGGTCATCTGCACCCACAGCATGATCGCCGCGCTATGCGAGAACGCGACCGGGTTCTGTTCGCCGCTGTCGTAAATGTGTCGGACGGCATCGTCGAACCGCGCTTCGAATTCGTTGCCGTCCACCGAGCCCGGGATCCGCGCGCTGCGGTCACCGTGCAACCACCGCTGCGGCGCGGCAAAGTAGGTCTGCGGGACGTTGGATTCGGGTGTGCCTTCGTACTGGCCGGCCTCGATCTCCCGCAACCCGGGCAGCACGTTGACGGGTTCTCCCAGCGCTTGCGCCGTCGGCGTGGCCGTTTCCTGGGTGCGGATCATGGTGGAGGCGTAGACGCCGTCGTAGTGGTTGGCGCTCAGCTGCCCGGCCGCGAGCGTCGCCTGACACCACCCTCTGGGGGTGAGCTCCGGGCCGGGGGTCGAGGTGTCGACCACGCCCGAGGCGTTGCCCGCCGATTGGGCATGCCGCACCAGCGTCAGCGTGATGGTGTGCGGGCCGGCCGCCCGCGCCGATCCACAGCCCGCGGCCGACACCGCGACGACGACGGCCGCGACGAAACGCCGTGCGGTTACCACTCGCCAGTCGACCTTATTCGCGCGCGGCATGAGTAAGGCTACGCGAGCACCGGGATCAGCAGCCGTGACGACGAGCGAACGGTGTTCAGGCTGGAAGTACCGACGCTGGCATGCCGGAAGTTCATGATCGCCGGCGCCGATGGGTCCTGGTCGTCGCCGGTGAGCACCAGCCGAACGCGGTGGCCGGACTTGAACCGTCGAGCGTTGGGCACCAACGGGATTCGGTACACGACGTCCTCGCCCAGCGGTATCGCCCGGGCATTGCGGCACGGCAACGCCGGCGCCCCGGGACGGCTGGCCGCCTCGTCGACCTCGCGAAGGCTGGCCCGCAGCCAGCCCGCGGTCACATCGGTGGCTTCGCCGCCGGGAGCCACGTCCTGCAGCATCGCCATCCAGGCGGTGTCGATCGCCGTCGCCGAGGCGACCAGTCGCAGCTCGACGTCGCCCACCACGTCCAGGTCCTCACCCAGCGGTTCACCGGTCCAGGTCAGCGTCGAGGGCGGATCGATCGGACTGGGCTTGGCGCGGCCCAAACCCGCACCCAGCACCATGAATTCGCGGCCGCCCGGCTCGCCCTCGTCGTCGCTCAACGTGCCGTCGGCGCGCAGGGCGAGTTCCCGATGCGGGGCTTGCGACGGCGGCCACGAGTCCGCGGTGCGCCACTCGTCGGCGCCCGGCAGGAAGTACCGGATGGGTGGTCCGTCGGTGATCCCGGTGTCGTGGCCCTTCAGCCAGTGGTCGTACCAGGCCAGCGCCTCGGTGTGCATGCTCTCCCACGGCCACGTCAGCCCGAACTTGCCGAGCATGCCCATCCGCACAGATCCGTTGTCCGACAGCGCTTTCCACGAGGCGAACGTCGACGGCAGGTGCAGCGGCACGTTTTCCCAGTCGCAGCCGAGGTAGACCGGGATGTCGATTTCCTTCAGCAGCGGCAACAGGTTTCGCTCCTCCCACCACTCGTCACGGGTGGGGTGTTTGACCGCGGCCTGTAGCCACAGCTCGTCCCATGGGTGGGGGTTGTGCGGCAGCCGGAGAAGTTGCCGCAGCATGGTCACCGCCGCCTCGCCGTTGGCGGTCTCGAATTTCTTATGCACGCGTGGGGTGTTCAGCACGCGGCGGGCCACACCGACGGGCTTGCTGCGCCACAGCTTGTCGCTGCGGTCGGAGGTCAGGCCCATCATCGCGAGGAACGGCGTGAGGAACGACGAACTCAACAGGCCGTGGTGGTTGGCGCCTTCGTACAAATCCGCCGTCACGGCCAGCGGGAAGATCGCCTTGAGGTGCGGCGGCCGCTCGACGGCGGCCTCGAGTTGGGTCATCGCGAAGTAGCTGATGCCGATCATGCCGACGTTGCCGTCGCACCAGGGTTGAGCCGCGACCCATTCGACGAGGTCGTACACGTCCTGGCGTTCCTGAGCGTCGAAGAAGTTGAACGTGCCGTCGGAGCCGCAGGTGCCGCGCAGGTTGGCGATGGCGTGCACATAGCCGCGCGGCACCCAGAAGTCCGTCACGCCGGCCTCGATGAATCCGGCCGGGGCGCCGAGGTCCTGCATCTGCCGCGGGTACGGCGAGGCGGCGAGCAGCGCCGGGAAACGCTCTTCGGAAACGGGCCGGTGGATATCGGCCAAAAGCCTTGTGCCGTCACGCATCTCGATCGCGGTGTTGATGTCGCTGCGCTGTGCGTACCGCGGCTCGCTGAGGTTCCGGTATTGGCGTCCGGTGGTCTGCGGGCCGTTGAGCCTCTTCGTCATAGTCTCACGCTACGTTGACACTAGTCTCAACGCAAGATGAAATTCCGCGGTATGGTGAGGCCGTGGCGAAGCGATCGATCCCGCCGGGCCCGCGCGATGAGCGTGGCGTGCTGGCGGCGCGCATCCTGGCCGCGGCTCGCGGCGAATTCGCCGAACACGGCTGGGCCGGCACGCCGATCCGGGCCGTCGCCCGCGCCGCGGACGTCGACCCGGCGCTGATCTACCACTACTTCGGCTCCAAGGAGGGCCTGCTCGATGCCGCCACCGCCCCACCGCAGAAGTGGCTCGACTCCGTCGCCAAGACGTGGGCCACGCCGAGGGCCGATCTGGGTAGGCAACTGATCCGCAACGTGCTGGACGCCTGGGGTGACGAGGACGTTGGTCCCGCGCTGCGGGCGGTGGTGCTGACCGCCGCCCACGAAGCCAAAACCCGGGAAAAGCTAAGGCTGATCGTGGAACGCGGCCTGATCGGCGGGTCCACCCTTGGCGACGACGAGGATGAACGGCTGCGCCGCAGCGGCCTGGTCGCCAGCCAGCTGATCGGCTTTGCGCTGTTGCGCTATGTCTGGAAGATCGAGCCGATCGCGTCGATGCCCGACGACGAGGTGGTGGCGGCGTTGGCACCCAACCTGCAGCGCTACGTCGACGGCGACATCTCCTAGCCCGTCGATCGAGGCGGAACCGGGACAATGGCCAGATGCGTCGTTTGTGGGTCGTCGTGATCGCCGTCGGCCTGGCAGCGGTGTGCGGTGGCGCGGCCGCGCAAGCCAGCCCCGACGTGCCGCCCGTCAGCGACGCGGCGCACGCGGCGGGATTCGTCGACGTTCGCAGCGTGGTCCCCGACGCCATCATCGACCTGCGCTACGCGACGACCAACAATTTCACCGGCACACAGTTGTATCCCTCGGACGCCCGATGCCTGGTCCATCAATCCATGGCGCCGGGGCTGGCGGCGGCCGCGACGGCGCTGCGGCCGCAGGGTCACGTGCTGGTGTTCTGGGACTGCTACCGGCCGCACGACGTTCAGGTCAAGTTGTTCAACGCGGTCCCCAACCCGGCCTGGGTGGCCCGCCCGGGCCCCTATGCGCACAGCCACGAGTCCGGGCGTTCGGTTGACGTGACATTCACCGGCGTGCAAGGGCAGTGCCCGCGCGAGCGGCAGGTGGATGGGTTGTGCCTGGCCGACATGGGCACCGACTTCGACGACTTCTCTTCGCGGGCAACGGCTTTCGCGACCCAGGGCGTCAGCACCGATGCCCAGGCGAACCGGGCCCGGCTGCGGGACGCCATGAAGTACGGCGGGTTGACCCCCTACTCCGGAGAGTGGTGGCATTTCGACGGTCCCGGTGCCGCCGTCGACCGACCGATCCTCAACGTCCCGGTGGACTAGCTGTCTCGTATTTTGGGACAAATATTTCATATTCTGAGCCACCCGGTAAGCTTCGCACCGTGAACGACGAACGTCCGGCCAAGTACACGCACGGGCATCACGAGTCGGTGCTCCGCGGCCACCAGCGACGCACCGCCGAGGATTCCGCGGCCTACCTGCTGCCCCACCTGAAGCCGGGACTATCGGTGCTGGACATCGGATGCGGTCCAGGGACGATCACCGCCGACCTGGCCGCCCGCGTCGCGCCCGGGACGGTGATGGCCGTCGATCTGTTCGCCGATGTCCTCGACGTGGCCCGCGCCGAGGTCCAGCGGCGCGGCCTGCCTAACGTTTCGTTCGCGACCGCCGACGTGCACAAGTTCGACTTCCCCGACGACGCATTCGATGTCGTCCACGCCCACCAGGTGTTGCAACACGTCGCCGATCCGGTGCGGGCGCTACGGGAGATGAGGAGGGTGTGTCGGCCGGGCGGCGTCGTCGCGGCCCGAGACGCCGACTACGCGGGCTTCATCTGGTATCCGCGGCTGCCCGCGTTGGACTTGTGGCGTGACCTCTATGACAAGGCGGCGCGCGCCAACCGCGGCGAACCGGATGCCGGCCGGCGGCTACTGTCGTGGGCCCTGGAGGCCGGCTTCGACGACGTCACCCCGACGGGCAGCCTCTGGTGCTACGCGACGCCGGCGACCCGCGAATGGTGGGGCGGAATGTGGGCCGACCGCATCCTGCACTCTGGCGTGGCGCGTGAGCTGCTGGCGTTGGGCCTGGCCACTCCCGCGCAGCTCGAGGAGATCGCCGCGGCATGGCGCGCCTGGGCCGCGGCTCCCGACGGATGGTTGTCGATACCCCACGGCGAGATCCTCTGCCGCGCCTAGGCTCGGCGGCGCAACGCGCTATTCCGGCAGGTCAGCGCTATGGTATTGGCATTCTCTTTTTTTGCAAGTACGTTATTCATCGATGGATAACGCTGCTCAGACGCCGTCCGGGATCCCGCTGCGGCCCGTCTACGGGCCGGCGGACGTCGCCGCCGAACCGCCGCCTCCCGGGGAATTTCCCTTCACGCGCGGCAACTTCGCGTCGGGCTACCGGGGCAAGTTGTGGACATTTCGGCAGTACTCCGGCTTCGGTACGGCCGAGGAATCCAACCGTCGTTACCGCTATCTGCTGGGTCAGGGTGGGACGGGCCTGTCGGTGGCGCTCGACCTGCCCACCCAGTGCGGATACGACTCCGACGACCCCGAGTTCGGTGAGGAGGTCGGCCGGGTCGGCGTCGCGATGGACACCCTGGCGGACGCCGAAATCCTGTTCGACGGCATCCCGCTGGACAAGATCAGCACGAGCATGACGATCAACGGCACGGCGGCGATCCTGCTGGCGTTTTACGTTGCGGCCGCCGAGAAAAAGGGCATTCCGCGCGCGAAGCTCACCGGGACCATTCAGAACGACATCCTCAAGGAGTACGCTTCGCGCGGGACGTGGATCTGGCCGCCGGAGCCGTCGCTGCGGCTGATCGCCGACACTATCGAGTTCTGCGCGGCCGAGGTTCCGAGATTTAACGCTATCTCGGTGGCCGGGGCGCACTTTCGGGACGCGGGAGCCACCGCGGTGCAAGAAATGGCGTTCACCCTGGCCGACGGTGTCGCCTATTGCGACACCGTGGTGGAACGGGGCCGGATGACGATCGACCAGTTCGCGCCGCAGATCTCGTTCTTTTTCTACACGCACGGGGACTTCTTCGAAGAGATCGCCAAATACCGTGCGGGACGGCGACGTTGGGCGACGATCGTGCGGGACCGCTACGGGGCCCCGGATAAGTCGGTGACGGACAAGGCGTCGATGTTCCGCTTCGGCTGCGTGTGCGGCGGTGCGTCTTTGTA
The DNA here is from genome assembly GCF_019645855.1 of Mycobacterium malmoense. Classification (NCBI taxonomy): domain Bacteria; kingdom Bacillati; phylum Actinomycetota; class Actinomycetes; order Mycobacteriales; family Mycobacteriaceae; genus Mycobacterium; species Mycobacterium malmoense. The sequence continues at coordinate 4,631,661 of NZ_CP080999.1, read as the reverse complement.
TGCGCCGCAAGCACATAACAACGTGGTGCGGGTCGCCTACGAGGCGATGGCGGCGGTGTTGGGGGGCGTCCAGTCGATGTTCACCGCGGCCTGGGACGAGCCGTTCGCGCTGCCCACCGAGGAGTCCACCACGCTGGCGCTGCGCACCCAGCAGATCCTGGCCTACGAAACCGGTGTGGCCAGCGTCGCCGACCCGCTGGGCGGCTCCTATTTTGTCGAGGCGCTCACGGACGCCACCGAGGCCCGCATCGTCGAGATCATGGACGACCTCGATCGGCACGGCGGCATGGTCAGCGCGATCGAGGACGGCTATCTGCAGGGGCTGATCGCCGACGAAGCCTTCCGGATGCATCAGGACATCGAAGCCGGCACCCGTCCCGTCGTCGGGGTCAACCGATTCGTGACTGATGAGCCCGAGCCGGATGTCGTGACCTATGAGCTCGACGCGGAGGGCCGCGACCTGCAGCTCAAGCGGCTCTCGGCGGTGAAGGCCGAAAGAGACAGCGGCGCGGTGCAATCCACGCTTGCGGCCCTGTCGCGGGCCGCCGAGGGAACCGACAACCTGATGCACAAGCTGATCGACTGCGCCAACGCCTACTGCACGATCGGGGAGATGGTCTCCGCGCTCAAGGCGGTGTGGGGCGAATTCCAGCAACCGGTGGTGTTCTAAATGGCCGTTCGTGTCTTGGTCGCCAAGCCCGGTCTCGACGGGCATGACCGCGGTGCCAAGATCGTCGCGCGCACCCTGCGCGACGCCGGATTCGAGGTGATCTACACCGGCATCCGGCAGCGCATCGAAGACATCGCCTCGATCGCCGTCCAGGAAGACGTGGCCGTCGTCGGCCTGAGCATCCTGTCCGGTGCCCACCTGACCCTGACCGCGCGGACCATCGACGCGCTGCGCGCCGCCGACGCCGCCGACATCGCTGTCGTCGTCGGCGGGACGATCCCGCACGCCGACGTCCCCAAGCTGTTAGAGGCCGGCGCCGCCGCGGTGTTTCCCACTGGGACACCGCTCGAGGTGCTCGTGTGCGAGATCCGCGCGCTGACCGACAATCCCCAACCTGCCCTGAAAGAAACAGAGGAATCGTGCGCCTCGGAGTGATGGTCGGACCCGAGCGCGGGGATTCCGCGCGCAAGGTCACCCGGATGCTGGCCGACATCGACTGGGCGGAAACCGCCGGCTTGGATACCGCCTGGATCCCGCAGATTCCCAACGACTTCGACGCGCTGGTGGCGGTCACCCTGCTGGGGACGCGCACCAGCCGCATCGAGTTGGGCACCGCCGTCGTTCCGCTGCAGACCCAGCACCCAATCGCGCTGGCCCGCCAGGCCTTATCGGTGCACGCGGCCACCGGCGGCCGGTTGGTGCTGGGCGTCGGCCCGTCCCATCACTGGATCGTCGACGACATGCTCGGGATCCCCTACGAGCGGCCCGCCGCCTACACCCGGGACTACCTCGACGTGCTGCACGCTGCCTTCACCAACCCCGGCCCCGTCGATGTGGAGAACGACACGTTCCGGGTGCACAACCCGCTCGACCTGGGTCCGGTGGCGCCGCTGCCGGTGCTGGTCGCCGCCCTCGGGCCGGTGATGCTGACCATCGCCGGCGAGCGGGCCGACGGCACCGTGCTGTGGATGGCCGACGAACGCGCCGTGGCCGAGCACGTGGTGCCGCGGATCACCAAGGCCGCCGACAACGCCGGCCGCCCGGCCCCACGCGTCGTCGCCGGCATTCCCGTCTGCCTTTGCGGCGCAGGCGAAGTCGATGCCGCGCGCGAGCGCGCCAACCGGATCCTGGGCGAGGCCGAGGTTTCGCCCAACTATCAGCGACTGCTCGGCTACGGCGACGCCAGGGACGTCGGCGACATCTGCGCGGCCGGCGACGAGGACGCAATCCTGGCTCGGCTGCGCCGATTCGCCGACGCCGGGGTCACCGATCTGTCGGTGCGGCTGCTGCCGATCGGCGACAACCGCGACGAGCTCGTCGCCTCCAAACGCCGGACCCGTGAGGTGATCGCCGCGCTGGCAACGGAGTTGCGGTGACGGGGGGCCGCTCCACGGGGCCGCTGGCGGGGGTTCGCCTCCTCGAGGTCGGCACCATGCTGGCCGGTCCCTACGCCACCATGCTGCTCGCCGATCTCGGCGCCGAGGTCACCAAGATCGAGCCTTACGGCGGCGAGATCTCCCGCGGGGTCGGGCCGAGCTACTTCGCAAGCCTCAACCGCAACAAGTCCAGCGTCTGCCTGGACCTGAATTCCGATGCGGGACAACGGCACCTGGGAGAGTTGGCAGCGGATTCCCACGCGCTGCTGGTGAACCTCAAACCGTCGGCCATCCGCCGGCTGGGTCTCACCTACGAGGCGCTGCGGCGATACAACGAGCGGATCGTCTGCGTGGCGATCACCGGCTTCGGGCTGCACGGCGGCGACGATCCGGCCTTCGATTACGTGATACAGGCGGCGACCGGTATCGCCGCGATGACGGGCGACCCGGATGGCCCGCCGACGCTGCCGGGTTATTCGTCGGCCGACAACTCCACCGGAATGTGCGCGGCGCTGGGCCTGCTGGCCAAGATCGTCTCCGGTACCGGAGGGCAAGTGGATGTGTCGCTGCGCGACGTCATGCTCTCGCAGCTCAACTATCACGCCTCCGCCTACCTCAACGACGGCATCGAGCCGCAGCGACGACCAAACGGGGCGCACTCGTATTACGTTCCAGCACAGCTCTTTCCGACCGCAGACGGGTATCTGGCGCTGTTCGTCACCCACGACGGATTCTGGAAATCCTTTGCGGCCGAGGCGAACATCGACGGTTTCGACACGATGGCCGAGCGGGTGGCCCGCCGCGACGAAGTCCTCGCCGTCGTCACAGCGGCGCTGTCGACGGACACCGCGGCCGGCTGGGAACGGCGGCTGCGTCCACTCGGAGTGCCGGCGGCGGCCGTTCGAACGCTGCCCGAGGCACTCGACGCAAACCCGGAAGTCGTTGTGAGGGCGGGCGATTTCCGCCTTGTGGCGAGCCCGATCCACGTTTCCGGCTATGAGCCCGACTACCGGCCGCCGCCGGAGTTGGATGAGGATTAAGGAGTGTCGTCTGTGAGGTACGGGGCCCAGTCTCCGGCATGCGCGATATCGAGACCACCGGCGACTACTGGCTCGGGTGTGGTGGGGATGCCGGGACCACAGAGCATGCGTCCCGGCGCATCTTGCTGCGAAAACACACTCTTGTCGGGCACCGATGGTATGTTTTCCGGTCTGTTTTCAGAGCCTTATCCGACCGATGACGAGGTTATGGCGGAGCGCGGTGACAAGTTTCTTACCGCTCTGGTGAGCTCTGTCAGGGGTACGCGCGGCGACATACGCGACATGCGTGAGTGGCGGCCCGATTGGTTTCCGACCATGCATAGTCGCTGTCTGTCCAACGTGATCCACGACAGGATCTGGGCGCGTCTTGTCGCCGCCATTGAGAGCGACCCGGCAACGAAGATCATTGAGAAGGGGCCCACCCGCGAGATCGCGGTCGGACTCCATCGCCGACTGCGCATCAAACGTCATCTCACCGGAGACAAGATCAGCACCTATCCCACCGAGCCGCCATCGAATTTTGGTAGCAGGACAGCCAATACGCGTTACCAGGGCTGGAGGAAGTCCGCATTGCGGTCGGCTATCGGTGGGATCCCGAGGCCCGTGAAATTGAGGCTCCGCTCCTATCACTGCGCGACGGGAAGGATAACGTAATCTGGGCTGTCGAGCTGGATGAGCCGGCCGAAGGTGTGAACGTGACCTGGACCCCAATCGAACCGACGCTGCCTTCTATCGACTTAGGTGAGTTGGGCGACGAGACCGAGTCAGAAGCATCAGAGGACCAATGACCGGACTGGGAGATGTGCTCACGATCGCCCGAAAAGCGCGGGGAATCACCCAGATTGAGCTGGCCGAAATGGTCGGAGTAACGCAACCGGCGATCAACAGGTACGAATCAGGAGACCGTGACCCGGACAAGAACACGCTGACCAAGTTGGCCGCTGTCCTCGGCGTGACCGAGGAGTTGCTCACGCATGGCAACCGATTCCGGGGTGCCCTCGCAGTCGATGCGCACATGCGGCGCCAAACGACCACCAAAGCGTCGGCTTGGCGCCAGATGGAGGCCCGCCTGAACCTGTTGCGGGTCCATGCATCGTTCCTCTTCGAGGAGGTGTCGATCGCTAGCGAACAGCACGTCCCCGCCTTCGACCCTGAGTTCACCACCCCCGAGGACGCCGCCAAGATGGTGCGTGCCCAATGGCGTATGCCGATGGGGCCCGTGGTGAACCTGACAAGGTGGATGGAGGCGGCGGGCTGCCTGGTGTTCGAGGAGGACTTCGGTACCCAGCGCATCGACGGCCTATCGCAATGGGTCGACGATCACCCAGTCATCCTGATCAACGCCAACTCCGCACCTGACCGGAGACGGTTGACCAAGGCCCACGAGCTTGGCCACCTGGTCCTACACTCCAACGTGCCAACCGAGGGCATGGAAGATGAGGCCAACCGCTTCGCCGCCGAATTCCTCATGCCCGCCGATGAGATCCGCCACGAACTACGTCGACTTGACCTCGGCAAATTGCGGGACCTCAAGCGTGAGTGGGGCGTGTCAATGCAGGCGTTGTTGGAGCGGGCCTACCGCATGGGCCTGGTTACCCCTGACGCTCGCACCAAGTTCTACAAGATGATGAACGCACGCGGGTGGAAGACCAACGAGCCCGACGTCGAGTTCATCCCGGTCGAGAAGCCTGCCCTGCCAGTCCACATTGGCAAGGCGCTGCGAACGCGAGGATTTTCCGATGAGCAGGCTGCCAGGATTGCTGGCTACGTCGATCCTGGTGAGAATCCGTTCCGTCCCGAAAGTAGTCGCCTCCGGGTGGTGTAAGAAACCGCCATCCCACCAACAACTCGACGTTCGTCGTCAGGAGCTGGGACCGGTGAGGTGGGCTTCGGCGAGCTTGCGGAACGCCGCCACCAGGCGGCCGCGATCCCCGGCGCGAGTCGCCAATACGACGTGGCTCGGCTCGACGCCTGCCAAAGGGACCGCGGTGATATCGGGTCGCGGGCTGTTGCCGCGAAAGCCGGCCGTGATGGCCACCGCCTGCCCGGCGGCGATGAGTTCGAACTTGTCCTCGAGCGCGTCGATGAAAGGGCCGTCGGGCGCGCGGCGCCCGTCGGGCCGGGGATCGATCCGCCAGAAGGCGCTCCAGGCCGGATCGGAATGACGCACCCGCGGCATCGGTTCGTCGGCGATGTCGTCGAGGGTGACCGATTCCCTGCCCGCCAGGCGATGGTCGACGGGCACCACCAGCACCCGCGGCTCGTCGTAGAGGATCGTCACGTGCAGCTGGTCGGTCGGAAACGGCAGCCGGGTGACCACCGCGTCTACCCGATGGTCGAGCAGCGCATTACGCGGTTGGTCCCAATCCAGGTGCAACGCTTGCACGTCGGCGTCCGGGTGTTCGCGGCGTAACTCGCGCACCGCCGGGGTGACGATCAGGCCCGTCGTGTAGCCGATGACGATGCGGCTCGGCTGGGCGGCGGCCCGGGCCTGCGCCGCAGCTTGGGTGGCCGAGCGCAGCAGCGCCTTGGCCCGGGGCAGGAACACCTCGCCGGCCTCGGTCAGCCGGGTGCCCTGCGACGTGCGGTCCAATAGGCGGACGCCCAGCTGCTGCTCCAGCCGGCGGATCTGGCGGCTCAAGGACGGCTGCGCGACCCGCAGAGCGGCGGCTGCCCGGCCGAAGTGCCGGTGCTCGGCCACCACGACGAAGTAGCCCACCAGCCGCAGATCGAGGTCCACCGCCGTCATGCGCCAACTGTAGCTGCAGCAACCGGTGCCTAGGCGCCCATGCCGGCCGTTTATCTGCTGTGATACCCGAATTGCATCGCGTCATATGGAATAGGACTTGGACACGTTCCCGGTGCCGTCATTGACTTGATGGCATACCCGCCTAATAAGACCAAGAAGGACTTTCCATGCACGTCTTTGTTACTGGCGCGACCGGGCACATCGGTTCCGCCGTCGTCACCGAACTCCTCGAAGCCGGGCACCACGTCACCGGCCTGGCTCGGTCGGACGAGGGCGCGGCCGCCCTGACGGCCGCCGGCGCCACGCCGCACCGGGGCGACCTCGACGACCTCGACGGCCTGCGGGACGCCGCCGCGGCGTCCGACGGCGTCATCCACCTCGCCTTCAAGCACGACTTCAACGACTACGCGGGCGCCGCCGAGACGGACCTGCGCGCCGTCGAGACCATGGGGGAGGCGCTCGTCGGTTCCGGCCGGCCCTTCGTCATCACCTCGGGAACACTCCTCCTCGCACTTGTCGGGCAGGGCGGCATCGGGACCGAACACGACACATTGCCCGGCGGACCGCGGATCGACTCGGAGAACGCGGCGATCGCGCTGGCCGAGCGCGGCGTTCGGTCGTCGGTCATCCGGCTTGCGCCGTTGGTGCACAGCAACCTCGACCACCACGGCTTCGCTCACCACCTGATCAACACCGCCCGCGCCACGGGCGTGTCCGCCTACATTGGCGACGGCGCCAACCGCTGGCCCGCCATCCACACGCTCGACGCCGCCCACCTGTACCGGTTGGCTCTCGAAAACGCCCCCGCGGGAACGCGATTGCACGGGGTTGCCGACGAGGGCGTGCCGTTCCGTGACATCGCCGGTGTCATCGGCCGCCATTTGGATGTGCCGGTGGTCGGCATTCCCGGCGAAGAAGCCGGCCACTTCGGCTTTCTGTCGTTGTTCGCGTCTTTGGACAACCCGACGTCGAATGCGCTGACCCAGAAGGTGCTTGACTGGCATCCCGAACGGACCGGGCTGATCGAGGATCTCGACGAAGGCCATTACTTCGGCGAGTGAGGGAGGGTCCGGTGGGTCAGTGAATGTGGTTGTCGCCCAAGGCAATCCCCTGGGCATCGCCGCCAAGGCGTACGGGCAGCCGGTTCACATAAGGCATACGAGTCGACGCGCCCTGACCGATGCGGGGATGCATGTGGCTGGTGTGGTAGCCGCGGCCCAGGACGCCAGGCGGCTACCCGCCGTACTCGGTTGTCACTTCGAGGAGACGCATGATCGGCGGCGGATCCAGCTGCAGGGCGTCGGACATGTGTAGTTGACCGGCGTTGGCGAGCATGTTGTCCAGGATGGCCTGAAGATCGTCGCCCTCGACCTCGTAGAGGGCGACATACGGGCCATCACCGTCAACCGGGCGCAGCCGGCGCGCCGAGACGAACCCGTCGAGAGTCACGAGCTCACCCAAGTGGACTTCGTCGTACCAGGTGTTGTACTCCTCGTCGCGATCCGGCGAACTGGGTCGACTCTCCACGAGGATGATGCCCTTGGCCATCTTGGATACCTTAAGCCGCCTCTCGCGTGATTACTCGTAGCGCACCGTGACCGAAGCGGTGTCGGGTACGCCCTGGCACGTCAGAATGTAGCCGTCGGCCACTTCGTCGTCGTCGAGAGCGTCGTTGACCCGCATGGTCGCGTGGCCCTCGACGAGCCTGGCCATGCAGGTGCCGCAATTGCCGGCCTCGCAGTTGAACGGCGGATCCAGGCCGGCCCGCCGTGCGCTCTCCAACAGGGTCTCGCCCGCAACCAATGGCACCGACGCTCTCTTGCGGTCCAGGTAGATCGTCACCGTGCCACCATTTGGTGCGGGATCTGTCACCCGTGGAGTCTCCTCGATGATCGCGGTGACCGCCGCCATGGCCGCCCCTCCCGTACTTGTATTCTTCAGTATAGAGAATACTATTCTCACAGAACGATAGGGTCTTCTCAAGGCTGCGCGGATTGAACGCCGGGAAGGAACGGGACGTGACCGAGCCGGCCGCGCTCGTGTTCGAGGAACGGCGATTCAGCCTGCCTCAGCTCGACGCGTTGGCCGACGGGCTGGCCGCGACCCTGATCAAGAACGGTGTCACCGCGGGTCAGCGGGTGGCGGTCATGGCATCCACCCGGCCGGAATTCGTGGTCGCCTTGCTGGGGATCTGGCGGCTGGGTGCCGCGGCGGTGCTCATCAGTCCCGCGTGGAAGCGCGACGAGGTCGACCACGCGCTTGCGCTGACCGGCCCGTCGCACGCCGTCGGGGACCACCCGGTGCTGGCCGGGCTGATGCCGATGCTGCACCTGGACGAACCGATCACTCCCGGGGAACCAATCTTTTGCGCGCCGGCCCCGCGGGCCGACGCGGCGCTGGTGTTCAGTTCCGGCACCACCGGTCTGCCGAAGGCCGTCCGGCACACCCACGCGTCGCTGGATGAAGCCGTGGGGCACTGGCGCAACGCGCTGGGGCTGACGCGCCGGGACCGGATACAAGTCGCCACGCCGCCGTCACACATCCTCGGCCTGCTCAACGTCCTCACGGCGCTACGGACCGGCGCCTGGATGCGGCTGCACCCGCGATTCGACATCGACCGTATGCTGTATCACATCGAAAACGACCGTGTCACAGTCGAAATGGCGGTCGCGCCCATCGCGCTGGCCATCGCCTCGCACCCCGCGCTCGAGTCGTACGATCTGTCGTCGCTGCGCTTCATCATGTGGGGGGCGACTCCGGTCAACCCCGGCGTCGCCGAGACCGTGACCCGGCGCGCCGGCGTGGGCTGGGTCCCCGCCTACGGCACCACGGAACTGCCCGTCATCACCTGTAATCCGCTTAAGGGTGCCCGGCTCGACTCCGTCGGACGTCCGGTGCCCGGTGTGGACCTACGGGTGGTCTCGCCGGAGACCGGCGAGCCGGTCCGTCCGGGCGAGGTCGGCGAGGTCCAGGCCCGGTCCATGTCGCTGATGGCCGGCTACGTGCCGGCCGCGGCGACCGCCGAGGCGGTCTGCGACGGCTGGTACCGGACCGGGGATGTCGGTTGGCTCGATGCCGACGGTTGGCTGCAGATCACCGACCGCCTCAAAGAGATGATCAAAGTGCGCGGTTTCCAAGTTGCGCCAGCCGAAATCGAGACCGTGCTGCACGGGCACCCGGCCGTCAAGGACTGCGCGGTGTTCGGCGTTCCCGATGGCATCAACGGCGAAGCGATCGTCGCCGCCGTCGCGACGCGCGGTCCGGTCGACGCCGCCGATCTCACCGTCCGGGTGGACCAGAGGCTAGCGTCCTATAAACACCTGACCCGCGTCGTGTTCGTGGACGATATTCCGCGCCTGCCCTCGGGCAAGGTGCTGCGCCGAGTACTGAAGGAGCGCTATGGATGTACGCCTGACGGCTGAACAGCGGCTATTGCGTGACGCCGCCGGCAAGCTGGCCGACGATCTTGGGCCGGGAGCGGTTCAGGATCTCGATGACCGGAGTCGAATCGCGCGTCTGGACAAGCAGATTGAGACGACGGGTTGGCGCTCGCTGCGTTCCGACGGGGCCTCCGGCGTCGAAGTCGCCATTGTCGCCGAGGAATTCGGGCGCCGGCTTGTCGACGCACCGTTTCTCGGGCCGGTGCTCGCCGACGATCTGGCCCGCCACATCGATGCCGATGCGCGGCGATGGACGGTGGCCGTCGACGACCGGGTGATCGACGCTCGGGGCGCCCAGCGCGCCCTGCTGCTCTCCGGCGGCGCGATCCTGGCGACGGACGTGGGCGCCGGCCGCACCGGCGCCGACTTGACCCGGGTCGAGGCGGGCATGGCGGGATCGCCGGTGACTCTGGGCGAGGTGTCCTCCGACGTGGCCGCGCGGTGGCGCGCACTCGCGCTGGTCGCCACGGCGGCGGACCTGGTCGGCATCGCCCGGGGAGCGCACGCCGTCGCCTGCGACTACGCGAAAATCCGTGAGCAGTACGGCAAATCGATAGGATCCTATCAAGCCGTCGCGCACCTGTTGGCCGAAAGCCTTGCGCTGATCGAAGGTTCGGTGAGCGTGCTGCGCCATGCCGCCTGGGCGGTCGACGAACTGGCGCCGCCCGAAGCCATTCGGGCCGCCCAAATCGCGAAGGTTTACTGCGCCCGCGCCACCCGCACCGTCTGCGAGACGGCCGTGCAGGTGCACGGCGGCATCGGCAACACCTGGGACTGCGTGGTTCACGTCTATTTGCGCCGCGCGCTGACATCGACCGAACTGTGGCCCGTAACGCTGAAGGAGATCGACTTTGGACTTTCGTGACTCACCCGACGAGGCCGCCTTTCGGGAGCGCCTGCGAAGCTGGCTCGCATTGCACGCCAAGGACTTTCCCAGCTCCGGTGACGAATACTGGGCCCGCCAGGCCCAGTGGCATCGGGCCCTCTACGAGGGGGGCTTCTTCGGGCTGTCGTGGCCCCGCGATTATGGCGGCCAGGAGTTGCCGCCGGTGTATGACGTCATCGTGGACGAAGAGCTGGCACGTGCCGGCGCTCCACCGCGCCCCAGCGTGGGCTACCTGGTCTATGGGATCGGCAGGCACGCCAACGACCAACTGCGGAAACGGTTCCTGCCCGGCATCATCAACGGCACCGAGCGGTGGTGCCAGGGCTTCAGTGAGCCCGGCGCCGGTTCGGATCTGGCGTCGCTGACCACCACCGCCACCCGTGAGGGCGACACCTATGTGGTGCACGGACACAAGATCTGGACGAGCTACTCCGATGTCGCCGACTGGTGTCTACTGCTGGCCCGCACCGACCCCGACGCCAAGCGTCACCGTGGCCTGTCGGCGTTCGTGCTCGAAATGAAACAGCCTGGTGTGCAACAGCGCCCGCTGCGCATGATGAACGGGGTCACCAACGAATTCGGGCAGGTGTTTTTCGACGGCGCCAAGGTTCCGGCGGACCGGATGGTCGGTGCTCCCGGTGAAGGCTGGGCCGTGGCCATGACCGTCGTCGGACACGAGCGCGAACCCTCCACGCTCGGCTATGCGGCCCGATACGGCAAGCTCGTCCGAAGCCTGTTCGCGCGCACCGACCCTCCGGTCACCGAAGAGCTCGCCTGGGCTGCGGTTCAGTCGGAAATGCTGACGCATCACGTCCGGCGGCGGCTCTCCGAGCAGCTGGACGGGGTGTCGCACGGGCCCGAAGGGTCGCTCGACAAGCTGCTGATGACCTGGGTCGAGCAATCCGTCGGGCACGCCGCACTCGCGATCGGAGGGACCCGCGATCCGGACCTGCTCAGCGCCTACCTGTACAGCCGCGCGCAGAGCGTGATGGGCGGCACATCACAGATTCAGAAGAACATCATCGCTTCGCGCATCTTGGGATTGGGAGCCTGACGTGTACGACATGCCTGTTGAAATTGACGTCCGTGCCGACGGGGCCCTGCGGATCATCACCCTGAACCGGCCCGACTCGCTCAACTCGGTCAACGACAACCTGCACGTCGGACTCGCGCGGCTGTGGCAACGACTCAGCGACGACCCCGTGGCCCGTGCCGCGGTGCTCACCGGGGCCGGCCGGGCATTTTCGGCGGGCGGCGATTTCACGTATCTCGCCCAATTGGCGGCCGATGCCGACCTGCGCGCCAAGACCATTCGAGACGGCCGCGAGATCGTGCTGGGCATGGCGCGGTGTCGAATTCCCGTGGTGGCGGCGGTCAATGGCCCGGCCGTCGGGCTGGGCTGCAGCCTGGTCGCGCTGAGCGACATCGTCTACATCGCCGAAGACGCCTATCTCGCCGACCCGCATGTGCAGGTGGGGCTGGTCGCCGCCGACGGCGGACCGCTGACCTGGCCGCTGCACATCAGCCTGCTGCTGGCCAAGGAGTATGCGCTGACCGGCACGCGAATTCGCGCCGAGCGGGCCGTCGAACTCGGCTTGGCCAACCACATGGTCGCCGACCCCCTCGCCGAGGCGATCGCCTGCGCTAAGCGGATCATGGAGCTGCCCCAGCAGGCCGTCGAGAGCACCAAGCGCGTGCTCAACATCCATCTGGAGCGCGCGGTCCTCGCCAGCCTGGACTACGCGCTTTCGGCCGAGCACCAGTCGTTTACCACCGACGACTTCCGGTCGATCATCACCAAGCTGGCGGCGGGCAAGAACTGACGTGTAGATCTCCCGATCGGTCGTGGAGCCTCAGGAACTCACGCATCACCTGGTCGAAACGCGCGGGCTCCTCGATGAAAGGCATGTGAGCGCTCGACTCGAACAACTCGAACCGCGAGCCCGGTACGCGCCGGTGGATTTCCCACGCGTGTTCCGGCACGCATTCGTCGAACCTGCCCGCCAGCACCAGCGTCGGCAGCGCGATCTCGGTTAGCCGGTCGAACACGTCCCAGTGCCGGATGGTCCCGACGATGTGAAAGTCGCTGGGGCCGAACATCGTCTCGAAGATCTCGCTGCCCGAATTTCTGAAGGCATCCAAAAGCTCTGCGGGCCAAGGACGAACGCGGCAAAGGTAGGTTTCGTTCCAGGTGCGGATGGCGGCCTGGTATTCGGGCGAGCGGGTCGTGCCGGCCGCTTCATGACGGTCGATGGCGGATTGTGTCGCCGGGTCGAGGTCGGATTTCAAGCGGACCACCATGTCCGAGAATTGCGGTATGGACGCGATGCTGTTCGAGATGGTCAGGCTGGCGGTTCCGGATGTCACGTCAAGCACGTACTGCTGTGCCAGCATCCCGCCCCACGAGTTGCCGAATATGTGAAACCGGTTCAGGCCCAACGTCTTTATCACGGTCTCCATTTCGGCCACCGAGCGTTGCATCGTCCAAAGTTCGGTGTTTGAGGGGCGTTCGGAATTCCCGCAGCCCAGCTGATCCCAGAAAATGACCCCGCGCTCGTCGGCCAATCGCTCCAGCGAGCGCAGGTAGTTGTGCGGTAATCCCGGCCCGCCATGCACCACCAGCAGCGGGAGGCCAGGCCCCCCACCAACCCGCTTAAACCAGACACGTCCGCCCGGGACCGCGATCATTCCCTCCGGCTGAGTCATGCCACCAGCCAACCACGTTGGCGAGCAGACGCAGAATCGCATGATTTGCGCGCAAATCATGCGATTCTGCGTCTGCTCGCGAGCCATCGGCGGCCCTCCTTGCAACTCCTACTCTCGGAATGCGAGAATGGTGTTCTCGCCGATATGCTCGCCGAACTGGAGAAAACCTGTGCCCGAAGCCGTTATCGTGTCCGCCCTGCGCACCCCTATCGGCACCGCCCGGAAGGGAACGCTGCGCGACACCAGTGCGTTCGACCTTGCGCACCACGTAGTCGCCGAGGCGGCCAAGGAGCTGGACCCGGCACAGGTCGACGACGTGATCCTGGGCGAGGGTCTGTATGGCGGCGGCGTGATCGCCCGCCATGCGGCCATCACGGCGGGTCTGCCCCACGTGCCGGGGCTCGCCAACAACCGGCACTGCGCGGCGGGGCAGGCGGCGGTGCAGAGCGCTGCGGCAAGCGTGCGCGCGGGAATGGATCGGCTCGTCATCGCCGGCGGTGCCAACTCCGCGTCCACGTCGCCGCGATCACGGATGCAAGTGGACGGCGAGTGGGTCGACTGGTTCCCGCCGACCCACCCGGACCGGCCCGACGCACCGAACCTCGACATGTCGATCACCGTGGGCTGGAACGCCGCGGTCAAAGCGGGCGTGAGTCGCGAGGAGATGGACGCGTGGGCGCTGCGCTCCCACCGCAACGCGATCGCCGCGATCGACGAAGGCCGCTTCAAAGACGAGATCGTTCCCATCGAGACGCCGCATGGGCTGTTCTCGGTCGACGAGCACCCGCGCCGTGACACCAGCATGGAGAAGTTGGCCGCACTCAAGCCGCTGCATCCGGAAATCGAGGGCTTCTCCATTACCGCCGGCAACGCCTGCGGCGCCAACGACGGTGCGGCCGTGCTGACCATCGCGAGCGACACGCTGGGCCTGCCCGCGCTGGCCACCGTACGGTCGTGGGCGTCCGTCGGTGTCGACCCGGCGATCACCGGCCTGGCGCCGTTGGAAGCTATCCCCAAAGCCCTTGTGCGCGCTGGGCTTTCGATCGACGATGTGGACCTATTCGAAATCAACGAGGCGTTCGCGGCGATGTGTGTGGCCACCATCAAGCTGCTCGACCTGGATCCCGACACGGTCAACGTCAGCGGCAGCGGCTGTTCCCTGGGGCATCCGGTGGCGGCAACCGGAGCCAGGATGCTGGTCACCTTGGTGCACGAATTGCGCCGACGTGGCGGCGGAATCGGGGTCGCGGCCATGTGCGCGGGCGGCGGAATGGGCTCAGCGACGGTCATCGAGGTACCGGCGTCCTAAATGAGTATCGCCGACCTGATTGCGGGCGCGCGCAACGGATCTCAGCGCGCGGCGGGTCGGCTGCTCAGTCTGGTGGAGGGGGAGCGGCGTGACGAGGTGCTGGCGAGTATCGCGCCGGCAACAGCGCTCAAGGTAAGTGTCATCGGTGTTACCGGGCCACCGGGAGCGGGTAAGTCGACGACGGTCGCCGCCCTGGTCGGCGCCTACCGGGGGCGTGGGTGCCGGGTGGCGGTGCTGGCCGTGGATCCGTCGTCGCCGTTCAGTGGCGGCGCGCTGTTGGGCGATCGAATTCGAATGACCGCGCATATCAACGACTCTGATGTCCTGATCCGTTCGGTGGCAACGCGCGGCCATCTCGGGGGCCTGTCCGCCGCGGTTCCGGCCGCCATCCGACTGCTGGGCGCGATCGGTTACGACGTGGTCCTGCTGGAGACGGTGGGGGTGGGGCAGTCCGAGATCGAGATCGCCGCGGTCGCCGACCCGACCATCGTGATCCTCAATCCGGGGGCGGGCGACGCGGTGCAGGCCGCCAAAGCCGGTGTGCTGGAAGTCGCCGACATCGTGGCGGTCAACAAGGCCGACCGCGACGGTGCCGAACAGACCGTGCGGGATCTGCGCGCCGAAACCAACGCCCCGATCATCAGTCTCGTCGCCGCCCGGGGCGAGGGCGTCGCCGATCTGGTGGCCGCCATCGACGATCACCACCGCACCGACAGCCGCGCTCGCCGGCTAGCGCGGGCCCGGGCGCAGATCCTGTCGTTGGCGCAAACCCGGCTACGGACCCGGCCGGATCTCGACAAGCTCGCCGAGGCGGTGGTCGACGGCCGCGACGATCCCTATACGGCGGCCGAAAAGCTGCTGTCTCCTACGTCTGAGTAGGAAACGGTCGGGCTCCACGCCTCTTGATTTGCTCGTTATCAGTGTGTTGCATGAAGACATGACACGTTCTGCCGATGAGCTGGTAACCGAATTCTGCAAGAGGTGGGCATCCCCCAATCCGGACGAGATAGCGAGTTATTTCACCGAAGACGCCGTCTACCACAACATCCCGATGGCGCCGGTACAAGGCCGTGAAGCGATAAGAGAATTCATCTCGGGATTCGTCGCCGCATTCGACGGGATCGACTTCAATGTGCACCGGCAGGTCAGCGACGGCACATTGGTGATGAACGAACGCACCGACGTGATGCGCCGCAAGGGCGGCGGGACGATCCCTTTGCCGGTGATGGGCGTCTTCGAGGTGCAGGACGACCGGATCGTCGCGTGGCGCGACTACTTCGATATGGCAGCCATCACCGGCGCGTTCAGCCAGCCATCCGAGTCCTAGGCGCGCCACGCCTGTTGGGCGACTCGATAGAAGTTCCCGCCGAGGACGGCTTGGACGTCGGGAATGCACCAGCCGCGCCGGCGGAGGTAGTCGCCGAGCCCCAGGAAGGTTTCGGGCGTCATCCACTGGATCGGTCCCCAGCGGGTGTAGCTGTCGTCGAACAGGTGAGGGTTGCACGCGAGTTCATCGTTGAAATCAGCAAAGTCGAATGAGAAATCCGTGCTGACACCGACATGGTCGATGCCGAGGAGTTCGACGGCGTATTCCAAATGCCGTTGCATCGCGTCCAGCGTGGGGGTGTTGGGTCCCAGGAAGATGCCGACGCCGGTGATCCCGATAACGCCGCCGGTAGCGGCGCAGGCCCGGGCCTGGTCGTCGGTGATGTTACGCGGGTGATCCCATACCGCACGCATGCAGGAGTGGCTGTAAATGACTGGGCCGCTGGAGACCTCACACATGTCGAGCCCGGTGCGGGCACTGCAGTGGGATCCGTCGGGAACGATACCCAGGTGGTTCATCTCGGCAACGATTTCGCGGCCCCAGTCCGTGAGGCCGCCATCGACAGCGTCCAGACAGCCGCTGCCGGCGCGGTTGGCATGGTTATACGTCGGCAGCAGCGTCCGCACGCCGAGGCCCGCGAAGGTGGCCAGATTATCGAGATCATCGTCGAGGGGACCGGAATCTTCTAGGTCGAACGCCACCGCAATGCGGCCCGCCCGCGTAATCGCATCGACATCGTCGAGGTCGTCCGCCAAGTCCATGTCTGGGTGGGCATCCACCCCGGCCCGGTAATGCTGCAGCAGCGCTACCGCGTCATCGAAGCTCTGGGGCGAATACCCCGCGTTGATCGACACAAATGCGCCGGCGCGACGCCGGTAGCGCGCCAATGGGTCGACGTCGGCGTCCGTCTGTAATGGCAGACAGGTGTGCTGGTCCCACAGGAGGAACGCCATACACCCATGGTGCACCACCAGACCGGCAAACTCGGCTGCCGACGCGTACCAGTGGCGCTCAACCGCGTTAGCGCGGACGTAGACGACGGAGCGTTCGTCTTTCCACCCTCTCGTCGGCGCCCACGTCTGTGCGGAGCTCGCTGTCCGGCCGCGACTCCCTACTTCAAGTCAACCGACTTCCCCGTCGCCGCAGCATGACCAGCGCGGTAGCCGAAAACCATTGCCGGACCGATTGTTCCGCCGGCACCGCCGTAGGCCCGTCCGGTCACACCGGCCATGGCGTTGCCGGCGGCGAAGAGGCCCGGTATCGGCTCACCGCCGACGTGGAGGACGCGGCCGTCATGGTCGGTGCGTGGTCCGCCCTTGGTGCCCATCGCGCCGATGCACACTGGCACCGCGTAATAGGGAGCGGCGTCGATCGGGCCAAGCGTCTTCCCGGCGAGGGTGATGGCGCTGTCGTCGCCCCAATACCCGTCGTATGCGCTGGAACCGCGGCCGAACTCAGGGTCGGCGCCGGCGGCCACGTGACGGTTCCAGTCCCGGATGGTGCGGGTGAGGCCGCCGGTGTCGATGCCGGTCTTGGCGGCCAACTCGGTAAGGTCCGCCGACTCGCAGAACCAGTCCGGGACGGGTTGCCCGGGTTCGATACCCAGAAATCCATAGCGCTGCAAGTGAACTGAATCGAAGACCATCCACCCGCGATCGTTGACATACCCGCCGCGCGGGTCAAGGTAATGGAAAGCGCCGGCCATCGAGTTGTAATCGCATGCCTCGTTGACGAATCGCCGCCCGGCCGAGTTGACGATGATGCTCCTCGGCCGGGTTCGTTCCAGACGGACGCTACGGCTGCGCTGCTTGCCGTCGATCGTGTCGCCGGGGATCCGTACGATCGGCACCCACCAGGCTTCGCCCATGTTGGCCAGGTCGGCGCCGTGTGCCATCGCCATGCGCAGCCCGTCGCCCGTGTTATTCGGCGGCGAGACAGCGCCGTGCATCGGGCCGCGCAGAAAGGCTTGCACCAGAACGGGATCCCATTCGAAGCCGCCGGTGCCCAGGATGACTCCGCGGCGAGCGCGCACGCTCACGCTCCGATCCGCCAAAACCACTCGCACCCCGGTGATTTCGCCGGCCTCGGCAACGAGTTGGTCGGCCCGCGCGTTCACCCGTGGCCTCACCCCGGCGTCGAGCAAACCCTTGAGCAGCCCCGCGATCAGGGCGGTGCCGGCGACGCAGAGATCGCCTTCATCCACCGCCGCGTGCAGGCGGGCCCTGGTCTCGGCGTCGAAACCGACGTTGGACCAATCGGCGGGAAACGACGTGATGCGCGTAGCCCACTCGCCCAACTCGGTCAGATCGAAGGGCGCCGCGCTGAGCGATCGGCCCCCGGTCGGCCGTCCGCCCGGCAACTCCGGCCGGTAATCGGGGAAGCCGGTCGCGATCTCAAAGCGCAAACCGCTGTGGGCCTCGACGAAGTCGAGCATCGCGGGGCCGGTGCGCACGAACGTTTCGACCAGGGCATCGTCCATCGAGCCCAGGGACTGCGCGCGCAGGTATCGCAAGGCGTCCGCCACCGTCAATTCCCCGTCAGGGCAACGGTTGTGGGCGGGGATCCACGCGATGCCACCCGACACCGCGGTGGTCCCGCCGACGGTCGGGGCCTTCTCGAAGACCTCCACCGAGGCGCCGGCGACCGCCGCGGTCAGCGCGGCGGTGAGCCCGGCGCCGCCGCTGCCGAGCACGACGACGTCGACTTCATGGTCCCAAGACATGGACTGCCATCCCTTCAGCTCAGGAGCCCGGACAACTGCTTCGCGGCCTTGACGACCGCATCCTTGCCGCGCAGCACGACGTCTTCACGGTGGGAGATGAGGTTGATGCACGTTGGCGGGGATGGCGCTTGACGTTCGACCGGCACGGCCAGCCCGTAGGTATTCGGTTCGATCTCCCCGTACGTCGTCACCCAGCCGCGCTTGCGCGCGCGGACGACCAAATCGCGTTCTCCCGGGCGCGGAGGCATGCTCGCGAGCAAGGCGATCCCGGCCGCGCCGCGGTTGAGCGGGTATCGACTTCCTTCGTGAAACGCGAGCTGGTAGGCGACATGGCTCGGCACGATCACCGCGACCGCCACCTGCTGGTCGCCCTCGGCGACGAGCAACGACACGGTGGTGCCGAGCTCGTCGGCCAGCGCGCGCAGCGTCGGCAGGCTGAGTTGGCGGACGTTGCGGTCGAACGACGCACCGAGCACGGCGAGGCCGGCCGCGGGTCGGTAGCGCCCGTCCTCCCCTTTGGCCACCAACCGGAACTCGGCCAGCGTCGTAAGCAATCGATAGGCGATGGTGCGATGCACGCCGACTTGGTCGGCGAGCTGTTGCACGGTGAGCCCGCCCGGGGACTCCGCCACCATCTGCAGCGCAGTCAGCCCCCTGGCCAGCGTCTGCGAACCCGTCACGGCCTTGACAGACCCTCACGCGAGAGCGAAGCTCTGTATATAACGCACATCAATGTGCGATATTAGCACACTGCGTAAGCCAAAAACGAGAACAAGATTTCCCAACCTAGCCAGAGGGGAACCGTGGCGGAGTTCGAGAGCGTATGGAGCGATCTCCAGGGCGTCGCGTTCGAGCAGGGCTATCTCGAGGCGGGCGGAGCGCGAACCCGCTATCTGCGTGCCGGCGAGCCGGGCAAACCGGTGCTGATCTTTTTGCATGGATCCGGTGGCCACGCCGAGGCCTACGTCCGTAATCTCGCGGCGCACGCGGAGCATTTCTGGACCTGGTCGATCGACATGCTGGGCCACGGCTATACCGACAAGCCGGGCCACCCGCTGGAGGTCGGCCACTATGTCGAGCACCTGATGGCCGTGCTGCGCGCCATCGGCGCCGATCGCGCCTGCCTCAGCGGCGAATCGCTCGGCGGCTGGGTGGCCGCGCGCGCCGCCGTCGACCATCCGGACGTGGTCGACCGGCTGGTCCTCAATACCGCCGGCGGTTCCCAGGCCGACCCGGTGGTGATGCGGCGGATCATCACGCTGTCCATGGCCGCCGCCGAGAACCCGACGTGGGAAACGGTTCAGGCGCGGATCAAATGGCTGATGGCCGACAAGTCCAGGGATTACGACGACCTGGTCGCCAGCCGCCAACGGATATACCGCCAACCGGGATTCGTCGCCGCCATGCGTGACATCATGGCGTTGCAGGATCCCGAGATTCGGGCGCGCAATATTCTGGGACCGGCCGAATATGGCGCGATCACCGCGCCGACGCTGGTGCTGTGGACCAGCGACGACCCGACCGCCGACGTGACCGAGGGCCGTCGCATCGCGTCGATGATCCCCAATGCGCGCTTCGAACTGATGCCGGGCTGCGGTCATTGGCCGCAGTACGAGGATGCCAAGACGTTCAATCGCCTGCATCTCGATTTCCTGCTGGGGCGGTGATGGGAAGCGCCGGGCGGGACGTGGATGTCGACGTTGTGGTCGTCGGCGCGGGGCCGGTCGGATTGACGTTGTCCAATATCCTTGGCCTGCAAGGCGTCCGCACGCTGGTGGTCGAGGAACGGGACACCCTCATCGACTATCCGCGCGGTGTCGGATTGGACGACGAGGCGCTGCGCACCTTCCAGTCGATCGGGTTGGTCGACCGCATCCTGCCGCACACCGTGCCCAACCAGGTCCTGCGTTTCGTCGACGCCAAGCGCCGGGTGCTCGCCGAAATGGCCCCGCCCGACGCGCGTTTCGGCTGGCCGAAGCGCAGCGGCTTCGTGCAGCCGCTCGTCGACGCCGAATTACTGTGCGGTCTAGACAGATTCGGACATGTCGAGGTGTGGTGGAACCGCCCCATGACCTCGTGCGTGCAGGCCGCCGATGCGGTTGCGGTCGAGCTCGGCGGCGACTCCCCGAAGGCCGTGCGGGCGCGTTATGTCGTCGGCTGCGACGGCGGGCGCAGCATGACCCGCCGCATGATGGGGGTGTCCTTCGACGGGACGACGTCGTCGACGCGGTGGCTGGTCGTCGACATCGCGAACGATCCGCTCGGCCACCCGAACAGCGAGGTCGGTGCCGACCCGGAACGCCCATACGCGTCGATCTCGATCGCGCACGGAATTCGCCGCTTCGAGTTCATGATTCACGCCGACGAGTCCGACGAGCAGGCGGAGGATCCGGCCTTCCTGACGCGGATGCTGGCGCGGATGGTGCCGCACCCCGACCGGGTCGACGTGATCCGGCGCCGCGTGTACACCCATCACTCGCGCATCGCCGGTGCGTTCCGCAGCGGCCGGCTGCTGCTGGCCGGAGACGCGGCGCACCTGATGCCGGTATGGCAGGGGCAGGGCTACAACAGCGGAATCCGGGACGCGGCCAACCTGGGGTGGAAGCTTACGGCGGTGGTGACCGGGCGGGCCGACGATAAGTTGCTGGACACCTATGACATCGAGCGGCGCAAGCATGCCCGAGCGATGATCGACCTTTCCACCATGGTGGGCCGGGTGATCTCACCGACCGACCGCAGGATCGCGACCGCGCGGGACCTCCTCGTGCGGTCGGCGTCAATTGTGCCGTCGCTCAAGCGGTATGTGCTGGAGATGCGGTTCAAGCCGATGCCGCGCTACGAGCAGGGCGCCGTCGTGCACACGGTGATCCCCAAGACGCCCGGTCGCGCCGACTCGCCGGTCGGCACCCTGTTCATCCAGCCCCGGGTCGACACGCGCACCCAGCGCGACGTGCTGTTGGACGACGTGCTGGGCGATTGGTTCGCCGTGCTGTGCTGGAACAACAACCCGCGCAACATTCTCGGCGACGAGGCGTTCACGAGCTGGAAAGCCTTGGGCGCGCGCTTCGTTGCGCTGCGGCCGTCGACGCAGCTGCACTGGACCGGCCACGACGACCCCGATGTCGTGGTCGTGGGCGATCGCGGCGGTGCCCTCAAATCCTGGTTCGACACCCACTCCGAATCGGTGCTGTTCCTGCGTCCCGATCGGTGCATCGCCGGTGCCTGTATCGCTCAGCTCGCCCCCGAGCTGAGCGCCTCACTGTTGGACGCCCTCGCGCTCACGCCGGGAGGAGGTGATCTCCACAATGCCACTGGCTCTGTGCTGTATGTCGCACAGCCCGCTGCTGAATCTTCCGGGGCCGTCGCGGGACCTGCTTGACGACATCGAAGGCGCAATCGCGCAGGCACGCGAATTCGCACGCGACTACGACCCCGAACTCGTCGTCACCTTCT
Organism: Mycobacterium malmoense; assembly: GCF_019645855.1. Taxonomy (NCBI): domain Bacteria; kingdom Bacillati; phylum Actinomycetota; class Actinomycetes; order Mycobacteriales; family Mycobacteriaceae; genus Mycobacterium; species Mycobacterium malmoense. Next base: position 4,609,983 of record NZ_CP080999.1, on the reverse strand, counting down.
CACCGGATCACTACAACGGGTTCTTCTACAAGGTCATGCCGCCCTTCTGTATCGGCATGAACGCCACTGGGGTTGGCGACTACGGCACCCATGCCGGCCCGCTCGACGTGCCCGAGGACCTGGCGGCCGAGTGCGCGAACGCCGTCCTCGGCGCGGGCGTCGACGTCGCGGTGTCGGCCGGCATGGACGTCGACCACGGCACCGTCCAGCCGCTGGAAAAGCTGTTCGGGGACGCCACCGCGCGCCCGGTGATACCGATCTTCGTTAACGCAATCGCCGTGCCCCTGGGGCCGTTGCATCGCTGCCGCGAACTGGGCTCCGCCGTGGGCGCTTACCTGGCGACGCTGGACAAGCGGGTCCTGGTGGTGGGATCCGGTGGGCTTTCGCACAGTCCGCCGGTGCCGACGCTGGCGACAGCGTCTCCGGCGGTGCTGGAACGGATCGTGGATGGCCGGCCGATGACGTCGGAGCAGCGGCAAGCCCGGCAGGCGGCGGTGATGGAAGCGGCCAAAAGCTTCGCGGGTGGCCAGAGCGAACTGCAACCACTCAACCCCGTGTGGGACCACCGATTCCTCGAGATCATCGACGACGGACGCCTCGCCGATCTCGATCGGTGGTCGAACTCGTTCGTGGTTCACGAGGGCGGTAGCTCCGCACACGAAATCAGAACGTGGGTGGCCGCTTTCGCGGCGCTGGAAAAGGTGGGGCCGTATCAGACGCTCATGCGCTATTACAAGCCGGCCGCCGAACTGATCGCCGGCTTCGCCATCAGAACGGCGGTGCCGAAGTGACCGCCGACGGCTTTGATCACGTTGTCGACGCGCTCATCGTCGGGTCCGGCGGTGGCGGCATGACCGCCGCCCTGACCGCTCACGTTTCCGGGCTGGACGCGTTGGTGGTGGAAAAGTCGTCGTATTTCGGTGGCTCGACGGCCCTTTCGGGTGGTGGCATCTGGGTGCCGGGGGCACCCGCGCAGCGCAGGGAGGGCTACGCCCCCTCACCCGAAGGTGTCGTCGAGTATCTGCAGAAGATCACCGACGGCCTGGTCGGCGAGGCCCGGATACGGCAGTACGTCGAGTCCGCGCCGCAAATGCTCGAGTTTCTCGAAGGCCTCTCGGGATGGTGTGAGTTCGTCTGGAAGCCCGGCTATGCCGACTACTACCCGGAGCTGCCCGGCGGTTCGGAACTCGGCAGCACCATCAACGTCCCGCCCATCGACCTGCGAAAGTTGGGCGCCGACGAGCAGAGGCTACTCCAGCCGTTGGCGCTCGCTCCCAAAGGAATCTGGTTGGGTCCCAAGGAGCTTCGATCGTTCTACCAGATCAGGCAGTCGTGGGCCGGTAAAGCCGTCCTGCTCAAGCTGATCGCGCGAATGGTCAGGGCGAGAATATTCGGCGAGCGGATCGCGGCGATCGGGCAGTCGCTGACGGCTCGGCTGAGACTCGCGATGAGGGAATGCGGTGTCCCGCTGTGGCTGGACTCGCCGATGGTCGAGTTGCTCACCGACGCCGACGGATCGGTGACCGGAGCCGTGGTGGAGAAAGACGGTGCGAAGCAGCGCATCGGTGCGCGGCTCGGGGTCATCTTCGCGTCCGGGGGCTTCGACCACGACCTTGCCTGGCGCAAGGAGCTTTTATCGGTCTTGGACCAGGACTGGAGCTTCGGCAATCCCGCCGCGATGGGCGACGGCATCCGCGCGGGCCAAAAGATCGGCGCCGCAACGGAGCTGCTCGACGAGGCCTGGTGGTTTCCGGCGATCCAATGGCCCGATGGTCGCATGCAATTCATGCTCAACGAACGGATGATGCCGGCCCAGTTCGTCGTCAACGGCGAAGGGAAGCGCTTCATCAACGAGGCGGCGCCGTACATGGACTTCGGCCATGCCATGATCGACGGCCAAAAATCCGGAGTCACTCACATCCCGTGCTGGCTCATTACCGATCACAGGTCTTGGAACCGCTACGTCATCGCCGGCCACCTGCCGATCCCGAAAATCCCCGGGGCGCCGGTGCCCACCGGGCGTAAGGTCCCGCCGGCGTGGCTGGAATCGGGCGTGGTCAAGGCCGCGACGAGCTGGGACGACATGGCGGCCAAGATCGGCGTGCCGGCGCGTCAACTTTCCGAAACCGCGCGCCGTTTCAACGAACTCGCGCGCAAGGGTCACGACGACGACTTCAACCGCGGCGACAGCGTGTACGACAACTACTACGGCGATCCGACCCTGTCCAACCCCAACCTGTATCCGCTGGGCGATCCGCCCTACTACGCGTTTCGCATCGTTCTTGGCGATCTCGGGACGTCGGGTGGCCTGCGCACCGACGAATACGCGCGGGTCCTGCGGGAAGACGACACCGTCGTGCGGGGACTGTACGCGGTGGGCAATACCGCCGCGCCGGTGATGGGCCGTAGCTATGCCGGGGCCGGGGCGACCATAGGACCGGCCATGACCTTCGGCTATATCGCGGCGAAACACCTTGTTAAGCAAGCGCTTAATTCTCCTAGGAGGTAGCCTATGAAAATCTCACTGTTCTACGAGTTCGCCCTGCCGCGTCCGTGGGCACCGGATGATGAACGGGTCTTGCTGCAGGACTGCCTCGACGAGGTCGAGGCCGCGGACAGGGCCGGATTCTCCACCGTCTGGCTCACCGAGCATCACTTCCTCGAGGAATACTGTCATTCCACGGCTCCGGAGATATTCCTGGCCGGGGCCAGCCAGCGGACCAGGAACATCCGGCTGGGGTTCGGCATCATGCACCTCCCGCCAGCGGTCAATCACCCCGCCCGGGTGGCCGAGCGCATCGCCACCCTCGACCTGATCTCCAACGGACGCGTCGAGTTCGGCACCGGCGAATCCTCCTCCGTCGGCGAACTCGGGGGCTTCAACATCGATCCCGCCGACAAGCGCGCGCAGTGGGAGGAGGCCCTCGAGGTCGCGATCCGCTGCATGATCGAGGAGCCGTTCGCCGGCTTCAAAGGCGAACACATCCAAATGCCGGCCCGCAACGTCATTCCCAAGCCCATGCAAAAGCCGCACCCACCGGTCTGGGTCGCCTGCACGCGTCCGTCCAGCGTGCAAATGGCCGCCCAAAAGTGCATCGGCGCACTGAGTTTCGCCTACACCGGTCCCGGACCGCTCACCGAGCGGGTCAACGGCTACTACAAGGAATTCGAGGAGAGCGGCATCCCGGTCACGCCGAAGATCAACCCGAACATCCTGGCCATCGGCGGTGACCTGTCGATGATGGTCGCCAAGACCGACGAGCAGGCGCTGCAACGCCTCGGTCGGGGCGGCGGATTCTTCTCGTTCGGCATCATGCACTACTACATGACGGGTGTGCACACCCCCGGGCGGACGGGGGTATGGACGCGGTATCTCGAAGAGGTCGAAAAGGACCCGACGCTGGCGTACGGTCCGGGGCGCGGGGCGATCGGATCGCCGGCCACCGTACGCGAATTCCTGCGCGGCTACGAGGACAGCGGCGTCGACGAGATCATCCTGCTGCTCAACCCGCGCAGCCACGAGGGCACCATGGAATCCATCGAGCTGATGGGCAAAGAGGTGCTGCCCGAGTTCATCGAGCGCGACGAGAAGGCGGTGGCCGACAAGGCCGCGCGGCTGGCGCCCGTCATCGAGAAGGTCGAGGCCCGGCGGCCCGAGTCGACCGCACCGGTATTCGACGAAAACTACTCCTTCGGCGGCCTGCCCACCGGCCGTGGCGGTAAGTTCACCGCCAGCGAGATCCCCGAAGCCATGGCGGAGATCAACGAGGGTCGCGTCCAGGCGGCGCAGCGCGCAAAAGAGCAGGAGCGGCCCAAGTGATACCGGAACACCCCTGAATTCGGGAAACGCCTTGGGGCACATCGACGAGCTGTGGCGCTACGACGGGCGCCGTGCGGTGGTGACCGGGTGCGCATCGGGCATCGGCGAACACGTGGTGCGCCAGCTCACCGAACTCGGTGCCGACGTCATCGGACTGGACAAACGCCGGCCGGCCCTCGAACTCAACGAGTTTCACGAGGTCGACCTAGCCGACCCGGCGTCGATCGCTCGCGCGGTAGCATCGATCGGCGGACCGGTCGACGCGCTTTTCAACGTCGCCGGTGTCTCTTCCGGCATCGGCAACCCGACGCTCGTCGTCACCATCAACTTCCTGGGCCTGCGGCACGTCACCGAGGCGCTGATCCCGAAAATGGGCGCGGGGTCGGCGATTGTCAGCGTGTCGTCGCTCGCGGCGGCGGCATACCGCGAGCACCTGCGGGCGGTGGCGCCGCTGTTGAATACCGCGACGATGCAACAGGGTATCGATTGGTGCCATGCTCATCCCGATGCACTGGCCGGCGGCGGTTATCAATTGTCCAAGGAAGCGGTCATCCTCTACACCATGCGAAACGCCGCCCCGTTGGGCGCCCGAGGCATCCGGATCAACTGTACCGGCCCGGGGGTCACCGAAACCCCGATCCTCGATCAGCTGCGGACGGCCTACGGGCAGGGCTTCCTCGACGCCGTACCCAAGCCGTTGGGACGCGTCGCCGGGCCCGCCGAGCAGGCCTCGGTTCTGCTCTTCCTGAATAGCCATGCGGCCAGCTATATTTCGGGCCAGGTGTTGTGGGTGGACGGCGGAAACGTGGGCGCCGCGATCGCCCGTGAGCTCGAGGAAGGAGCCTCATGGCCAGCGTGACGGACTTTCGGCGGGTCGCTCGCGACGTCTCCAACTGGGGCCGGTGGGGAGCCGACGACGAGCTCGGCACGCTGAACTTCATCACGGCGGATAAGGTCGCGCAAGCCGCCAGCCTGGTCCGGCATGGGAAGGTGTTCCCGCTCGGTGTCGACTTCGGCTCGTCGGGGCCGCAGGGCGCCTTCGACTTTCGGCACAATCCGGTGCATATCATGACGGTGGACGGCGGCGACGTGAACACGCTGGCGCAGTACGGGCCCAGCTGGGCGCGGAACCCGGGGGCGCAGCAGATGGGCGGCTACCTCATCGACAATCTGTTCCGGTTCAACGACGACATGATCATCATGCCGTTGCAGGCGGCCACCCAATGGGATGCGCTGTCTCACGTCTACTATGACGATCAGCTCTACAACGGCTTCCCGGCGGGTTCGGTCACCAGCATGGGGGCCTACCACTGCGGCATCGAGAAGGTTGACGTCAAGGGCATCACCTCGCGCGGCGTGCTGCTGGACTTGGTGCGCCATCGCGGCGCGGAGGTCTTCCTCGAGCACGGAAATCCCATCACCCCCGAGGAATTGGATGATGTCATCCGCGCGCAGGGTGTGACGGTCGGGCGCGGCGACATCGTGCTGATCCGGACCGGTTGGTGGACAAGGTTTCTCATGATCGGCAACAAGACCGAACCCTACTCCGGGCTGGACTGGCGATGCGCCTCGTGGCTGCACGACCATGAGATCGCGGCCGTCGCCTCCGACAACCTCCAGGTCGAAGACCCGGTATCGGGTGTCCAGGGCGTGTTTTTGCCCTTCCATCTGCTCTGTCTGCGCGACATGGGGCTGATGCTCGGCGAGTATTGGGACCTCGCCGCGCTGGCAGCCGACTGCGCCGCCGATGGTGTTTACGAGTTCCAGCTCGTTGCGCCGCCTTTGAGATTTGTTGGCGCCGTGGGTTCCCCGGTGAACCCGATCGCGATCAAGTAATGGGGATTCATCGCAAGACCCAATCGGTCGACGGCCTGGTCACCAGCTATCTGGAAGCGGGCGACGGCGACCCGGTGGTGCTGCTGCACGGCGGCGAGTTCGGCGGCAGCGCCGAGCTTGGCTGGGAACGCAACATCGCCGGCCTCGCTAAGCGGTACCGAGTGCTGGCGCCCGACCAGCTGGGGTTCGGGCGGTCGGCGAAGGTCATCGACTTCGTCGACGGCCGCGGCATGCGGATTCGGCATGTGGCGCGCCTCTGTGAGGTCCTGGGCATCGACTCGGCGCACTTCGTCGGCAACTCGATGGGTGCCATCAACCTGCTCACCGACGCTACGTCGGAGACACCACTGCTGCCGGTGCGTAGCCTGGTAATCATCTGCGGGGGAGGGGAGATCCAGCAGAACCGGCATTTCGAGGCGCTCCAACAGTACGACGCCACCCTGCCGGCGATGCGGCGCATCGTCGAGGCGCTGTTCTATCACCCCGGCTACCCTGCAGACGAGGACTACGTGCGGCGCCGCTATGAGTCGAGCATCGCACCCGGCGCCTGGGAAGCCGTGGCAGCGGCCCGATTTCGCCGTCCCGGCACCGCGCCGTCCTCGACTCCGTCAAGCGCGCGGGCATACGAGCGCATCGACGTCCCGACGCTCGTCGTCGAGGGCGGAAACGACAAGCTTCTCCCGTCCGGCTGGGCCGCGCAGATCGCCAAGCAGATCGACGGCGCCCGCTCGGCGGTGGTCGGCGAGGCAGGTCACTGCCCGCAGATCGAGCAGTCGGCAGCGGTCAACGAGTTGCTGCTGGACTTTTTCGCAACGGTCTGAAGTCAGAAGACGTAGTCTAGCCGCGTCTGCATGCCGGCGAACTGGTGATAGGTATTGTGGCAGTGCATCACCCACGTACCGGGATTGTCGGCGACCAGCACGGCGACGATCTTCTGCCTGGGCAGCACGATCACGGTGTCCTTGCGCGCGCCGGGACTGCCGTCGGCCTTAAGCAACTGGAAAGTGTGACCGTGCAGGTGAATTGGGTGATACATCGTCGTGGTGTTGTCGAACGTGAGGGTGGGTCGTTGGCCCTGCCGTACGTGCAACGGGTCGGTCTTGCTGTAGGGCTCGCCGTTGATCATCCAGTTGTACTGCATCATGTTGCCGCCCAAGACGACCGGGAGGTTGAGGCCCGGCTCGGGCCGACCCAAGTTGACCGGCGTTGTGGCGGTGAACATCTCGACGGTTCCCACCCGCTTGCCGAGTTCGGCTGGTTGAAATTGTGGGTCGGGTGGGCTGCCGGCCCCCGTAGTCAGCAGTGCACGTGCCAGCGCGCCTTTTCCTTCCGCCAGAGCAACCAGCGGAAAGACGCCGTCGGCCGCGGTCACTACTACGTCGTAGCGCTCGGCCATGCCGATGAGCAGGGCGTCGACCTGGGTCGGCGCCACGGGGTAGCCGTCGGTGTGCGTGACCGTCATCGAATGGCCCGCCAGGGCGACCCGAAATGCGGTGTCGGAGCCGGCATTTATGAAGCGGATCCTAATTCGCTGGCCCGGTTTCGCGTTGAAGGTGGTGGGGGCGGCCGGGATTCGGCCGTTGATCAGATAGTATGGGTAGGAGATTTCTCCGGCGTCGCCGCCAAGCAGGTCGCTTCGGGCGACGTTGCCCCCCGACGTTCGGGTCGTCGACGTTGTCGGGCTTGTCGAGGGCGTGGGGACGGTAGTAGTTGTCGAGGTTGTCGGCATGCTCGGTTTGTTCGGGCTCGTCAGTTCGGCGTAGAGCTGCTGAGGGGTTTTTCCGACCCCTTCGGTCCAATCATCAAGAACGACAATCCAATCGGCGTCGTAGTTGCCCTCGGTAGGATCATCGACGATGACGGGTAGATAAAGACCCGTGTCCTCGTCCAGGCCGGTGTGCGGATGGCCCCAGTAGGTGCCCGAATCCGGGACAGAGAACCGGTAAGTGAAGTCCTGGCCGGCCGGGATGTTCGGGGTGGCGGGCTCGGCGCCGTCCATATCGTTGCGCAGTGTTATGCCGTGCCAATGCACCGATGTCGGATGGTCGAGTCGATTTGAAACCGTAACGACAAGCTCGTCGCCAATCTTGGCCCGGATCAACGGTCCTGGGATGGTGTTGCCGAAGGCCAACGTACGGACGATCGGTCCACCCAGGTCGATCTGAGTCTGCTGGGGCGCCAGGCTGGCCGTCACGGTGCGCCCACTGTGTGGCCGTGCCGCCTCGGCGGCGGCGATGGCGGCCGCCATTTGGGCGGCACTGCCCGCGGCCTGAGGTTTGGATTCGCCGCACGCCGTCAGTGCCAATCCACCGGCGATGCCGGCGGCGATGAAGCCGCGCCTGGTGAGCCGCGTCCCGTCGAAGGGAACCCCGCTTGGGGGTAGCACCGGCATTGATTGCTCCTCGTCGTCGGTCGACTCGTCCCCCGGCGCCTTATACCGTGCTCGGGTGTTAGCCGCAGCGCAACTGCTGACAGGTGTTGGGTCCGCTCACTTACCGTCTACCGCTGGACGCGCGAGAGGCCAGCCAATCGCTGAAGCGGGTCGGGTAGATGATTGCCTCTTCGTCATCGAAGGGAACGATGCTGTGGTCGTCGAGCACCGCACCGAAGTAGCGGGCCGTAGCGTCGGTCACCACCTGGCGTTGATCGCCGTAGGCGGCAAGGCCGGTCCGGATGAAGTCGTCCATACCGAACTTTTCCGGGCCGGCGACGTTGACGATCCCGTTGACCGGCGGCCCGACCGTTGCGCGGGTGACGGCGGTGGCGACGTCCTCGGCCGCGATGGGCTGGATCGCCGCGTGCGGCAGGCGAACCGTATCCCCGTCAGTTGCCGAATCCGCGATGGCGGTGACGAATTCGAAGAACTGCGTCGCCCGCACGATTGAATACGGGGTTCCCGACTCCTCGATCAGCTTCTCCTGGGCGGTTTTGGCCCGCAGGTAGCCACTTTCCGGGACGCGGTCGGTGCCCACGATCGAAAGCGCGACGTGGTGCGGCACGTCGGCGGCCCGCTCCGCATCGAGGAGGTTGCCGGTGGAGGTGGTGAAGAAGCGCAGCACGTCGTCGTCGGCGAAGGACGGCGAGTTCGACACGTCCACCACGGTGTGCGCGCCGGCGGCGGCTGCGGCGAGACCTTCGCCGGTGATGGTGTTGACACCCGAGCTCGGCGAGGCCGGGACGGCCTCGTGTCCCAGCTCGGTGAGCATGGCCACAACCTGCGATCCGATGAGTCCGCTGCCGCCGACAACCAAGACCTTCATGTTCACGCCTTTCGACGATTGTGCGATGACCCTGCGCCTTCAGCATCGCCCGCGCGCCCGCCGAGCGAACCCGTGGGGGTCGTAGTCATACCAAACTCTGGAGGTAAGGCCGCGACCGAGCCGTTCGCCGCGTGCTTAAATCAACTGCTTGACTTAACACCGTTGACGCCGATTAACTCGTCGTGTGGTCAACGAACTGTCCGGCAAAGTAGCCATCGTCACCGGCGGGGCCTCCGGGATCGGTCGCGGCACGGTGGAGAAGTTTGTGGCCGAGGGCGCGCGGGTCGTCATAGCCGACGTCGAAACCGATAAAGGTGAGGTGCTGGCCGCGGAGCTGGGTCCGGACGCTCTGTTTTGGCGGACGGACGTCTCCGATCCCGAGCAGGTCGGGACGCTGGTGGCCGCGGCCGTCGAGAAATTTGGCGGCCTGCACGTGATGGTGAACAACGCCGGAGTCTCGGGCACGATGCATCGGCGATTCCTCGACGACGATCTCGCCGATTTCCACCGCATCATGGCGGTCAACGTGCTGGGCGTGATGGCGGGTACCCGCGACGCGGCTCGGCACATGGCCGCCCACGGCGGCGGATCGATCATCAACCTGACCTCGATCGGCGGGATCCAGGCCGGCGGCGGCGTGATGACTTACCGGGCGTCGAAAGCGGCGGTCATCCAGTTCACCAAGTCCTCGGCGATTGAGTTGGCGTACTACGAGATTCGGGTCAACGCGATCGCGCCGGGCAATATCCCCACGCCGCTGTTGGCGACGTCGGCGGCGAAAATGGATCAGGAGCAGGTCCAGCGGTATGAGGCGGCGATCCGCGAGACGATGCGGGCCGACCGTCCGCTGAAGCGCGAGGGCACACCCGAGGACATCGCCGAGGCGGCACTGTATTTCGCCAGCGACCGGTCACGCTATGTCACGGGGACGGTGCTGCCGGTCGACGGCGGGACCGTGGCGGGCAAGGCGATTCGGTCCAAGAAACGCGAGGGGTAACCGGCGGGTTGGGAGTTGGTACCGCCCTCCGCGACGGGTCGACCCGTGTCGCGGTTCACGACTTTGTGCGTGTCGGCGACGTCGCAGGACCAATGTCGTCACGGGTCATAGTGATGACGTCTAGCGCGGGGTGGGATCGATCACCGCCGGATGTCTTTGAGGTGCGGCTCGGCGGGTCGGTTTGCTGGTTGTGCCGCGAAGGTATGGCAAACATACGCCGGGGATCGCCCTCGGATAGTTACGCTCTGAACTAAAATTCCGGGGGGGGGGTAACTATAGGCTTTTCAAAATATCTACGAACATTGATTTCATTGCCTCACATAGTTTGCGACACGCGATGTTTGCAGGACGAACCTGGTCAATATCACCCAAACTCTCCCGAAACTTAGGTCGTTCTCAGCTACGTTCTGGCCATCCGAATTTTGACCCTTCGATCAAAGGAGATGGTCGTGGACCTCGCAGCCCGCCCCCGCATCACCGCTGGAGTGGCCCTCGCCGCCGGCATCATCACCGTCGCGCCGGTGACCCAGCACCTGCCCGACCGTCAGTTGGCCCAGCAGCTCTGGCAAGTCAGCTTGTCCAATATCCGACTCACCGATGCCGCCAGCGGCATGGTTGACCTGTTCTCCGGCGTGGAAAGCGAACTCGCCTCACTCGCAAGCGGAGCAAGCGCGGCCGCAGTGCCCGCAGGCACCCTGAGCGATGTCTTCAGTCCGATCGCTCAGAACCTAATCGTCCAGACGTATGTAACCACATTTCAAAACCTGGGAACCAATCTGCGATACATTCTCAACGGATGGAGCAAGGTTCCATTTCCGGTCGCGCAGCAGGTCGCCGCGAACTTTGTGCAGTATGCGAGCGATTATGTCGGCGATTACCAATCTGCGGCGCGAGGCGTTATCGATGTTTGGAACGGCGTTCCGGCCATTGAGTCGGCAGTGAACGAGATAATGTCTGGCAAAATCCAGCCTGGATTCCTAAGCCTTTGGTCCGACACCCTGACTTCGGCCGAAGCACATATTTTGTTACCGCTTGAAGCTATTCCGCAGATCCCCGGGTACGCGTTACAAAATCTCACCAACGGGTACAACTACGCTGCGACCACAATGCTCACAGCCGTTGGTGGGAACTGGGCTAACTCGATATGGGAGCAACCGTTTGTCTTTGGACTTGGTACAAGCCTGCAAAATGCGTACAACGCATGGGAGGCAGGCGACACGGTGGGGGCAGTGACCAACCTGATCAATACGCCCGGCGCAATGCTGAACGCTTTCCTCAATGGGACTTCGGCAAGTAAACTTTCGCCACCGTCCGGCGGCGTGTTCAGCAGTGGAGCGTTTGTGGCGAGGCTGGGCGCCGGCAATGGCTTCGTCCAGCAATGGTTGACCACCATCCTTCCGGGTCTAGCGAAAGAAATAGTCGCGCCCAATGCGCAAAACGTCGCGAACGGCGGCGGCCTCGGGGTGGCAATCCAGGACTTCGCGAACCAGCTGATCAATGGCTGGCCAAACCTGACTCCCGTCATTAACGGCATCGGCGGTCAATTGACTGCGCTGCTGCAAAGCATCCCCTCGGTCCTGTCGAACCTCCCATCAATGTTGGCCAACTTCGGCGGAGCGTTGGCAAGCAATATTGGGTCGCTGGTCGCCGCGCTCCTCAAGTTGCTGTGAGTCCGATAGTGGTCGCCGATGCGAGCCGGTGACCGCCCACGGCGATTGGCCCCCTTCGCGAGAAGGGGGCCAATCCGCGGCGCCGGTCTCTCGCAGCGTCAACCAGTGACATAGTCGAAACGCTGTCACAGGCGCCGGTCCCGCGGATGGTCCGAAGGCTAGCCGCTAATCGATCGTCACTTCATGAGACGACACCGGACTTTGATCGCTTTCACAGCTCGCTCGGGTTGCTGCTCAGGCCTTGTGTTTGTACAGTCGTGCCACCGTGGATCTTCGGAGCGCTGGTACGACTCGACGATGGCAGTTGACCATCGCAATCGTCGCCGTGCTGAGCCTGTTCGTTGCCGTGATCGCAGGTTCCTCATTGCGTCCACAGTTCTCCGCGGCGACATTGCCGGAGCCGGCGGCGTGGACTCATGCGGCCCAAGGTGTCCAAGCGCATGCCGGCCCGGTGCAGCGTCACGCTGCCGCCCAATCCATCAGCCGTCTGGAACATGGCGTTTCGTCGGGCTCTACACCGACGAATAAGAAGCCGTTCCGCAACATGTGGATGACGCGTGACCGGCCGACCAGTTGGATCTACTTGTCGCCTCAATCGGACTGGGTGGCGTTGCCGGCGTCGTTTGCCGCCCCAGAGTTTCAGCCGAGCGGCACCCTCTGGGCTGTATCCGTGGCCGCTCTTGACAACCGAGACACGTTGACCCAGTTCTGCGTCGTTCGCTGCTGATAGGCCAGTGCCGGGCTGTCGCGCCGTCTGGCTCGGCCCTGTAAGGCCAACACACACACCAGCTTTGCCTTGACGCTGCGGCGTCGATGCGCGAAGGCGATCACCGGATCCTGCCTGATCGTGCTGAATCGCCCGCGGCCGTAGCGGGCCAAGCCGTCTGACCAGACATGCACGACACCCACGGCGTCGGTCTATTTCCCAACATCGATGTCTTGGAGGACGAGTCATGGCTGCATGCGCAGCTCACCTCACCCGACCTGTCGCACTGCGGGTGAGTTGACAATGAATTTTAGTGCACCAGAAGTCAATTCGAATAAAACCTACTCAGGTCGCGCTCTCGGTGAAAGCCAGTCGGGGACGTTCCACCTGCCGCGGCTGGAGCATTCCACGTTACCGATGGCCGCCGATCGAGGTGTCGGCTGGAAGGCGTTGCGGGACGCCGGGCCGGTCGTGTTCATGAACGGCGCCTACTACCTGACCCGCCGCGAGGACGTGCTGTCAGCGCTATGCAACGCCAACCTCTTCTCGGCACATTTGGCGCTTCAACCCCCCGGCAGCCCGGTGCCGGTGTTGCCTTCGGCGTTCGACCCTCCCGAGCACACGCGCTACCGAAAAATCCTGCAACCGTACTTCAGCCCGCACGCCTTGAGTAAGTCGCGGCCCGTGATGCAGCGCCATGCCACCGAAATGATCGCTGCCCTCGCCGGCCGGGGCGAGTGCGAGGCGATGGCGGATTTCGCGCGCCTCTACCCGTTCGGGGTGTTCATGGACCTCTACGGGCTGCCGCTGGAGGACCGAGATCGTGTGATCGGCTGGAAGGACGCCGCGGTGGCCGGCCAGCCCGAAGGGTACGAGCTGTTGACATATTTCAACGACGCCATCCAACACCGCCGACGGAGCCCGGGCACTGACCTGTTGTCGCAAGTGATGACCGGTCCGGGCGATCTCACTGACCTCGAGCTACTCGGCATGAGTCACCTGCTGATTCTGTCTGGTCTGGACACGGTGGCCGCGGCGATCGGTTTCTCGCTCTTCGAATTGGCGCGCAAACCGCAACTGCGCCAAGAGCTTCGCGATAAACCAGAGCAGGTCAAGGTCTTCATCGAAGAGATCGTCCGACTTGAGCCGTCGGCGCCATTGGCGGCCCGGGTTACCACCGATTTCGTCAACGTGGGCGGCATGACGCTTCCCCCAGGCACACCGGTGCGGTTATGTACGGCCGCGATCAACCGCGACGGCAGCGACGAGATCTCCACCGATGAGCTGGTCATGGACGGAAAGGTGCACCGACATTGGGGATTTGGTGGTGGGCCACACCGCTGCTTGGGTTCCCACCTGGCGCGGATAGAACTGACCATCATTGTTGACGAATGGCTCAAGCAGATCCCCGACTTCGAACTACCACCGGGCTACACCCCCGACATCAAATACCCGTCGAAAACGTTTGCGCTCAAGTCGCTACCACTGAGCTGGGGCTGACCGGTCACCTCCTGAGTAAGCGGGCCTCCTTCGGCCGAGTTACTCGCATCGGACGCGAGTAGTTGCGAAGGAGGCCCGCTCTTTTCGGCGGAGCCACACGGGTGGGGTTCACCAGGTGGCTTCACCACGCTGCGGGTCGTGTCGCCCCAGCCGGTGCGATGAGGCAAAGACCGCGCGTTAATCCCGTTTGTCGCATTGGTAACTCGCTGGCTGGCAATAGGCGACAGCCAACCGCTTTTGTCGCTCGAAGGATGTGTCCCGAACGAATCGCTGCGGACGTGTCGAAAGGACTAGACGACATCAAAACCGGGGTGTCCTCATTATCCCGGGATGAGCCTGGCGGGTGCCCGCTGATGGTCAGGTGGTGTCCGGCATGGAGGCGACGCGAGCCCGGTCTGCGGCTTTTGTATGGAACGGGAGAAGGCCGGTTCCGATACTTTCCGTTCGGGATTTCGAAGTGGGCGGTCCAGGAGGCATGGGAGGGGGTCAAGGCGAACAAGGGCGCGCCGGGTGTGGAATCGGATGTCGTCGGGAAGCTACTTTCCGCCTCCGGTGCGTGCGGTGCAGATACCCAAGCCGCATGGTGGCGGGACCAGAATGTTGAGCACACCCACGGTGGCGCAAACGGTGGTGGCTGAGGAGTTGAAGTCGAAGACGGAAGCGACGGCGTGAATCGTGAGTCACGTCAGGTTATTCGGAGTCGCCAACTCGGCGGACGCGCACTTAGCCGAATGTGAACGAAAACACTTGCAGGCCTTGGCTCACCCGCATGTCGAGCTGATCGGGGTGCGCGGTGTCCCCGGGGTCGTTGCCGACGATCTGATGCAGGGTGGGCGGCCCGCCGATCGGCGTCGTGGTCGTCTTCTGGTCCCGGGTGACGGCGAGGGTGCCGGTGCCGCCGACGACGACGTAGACATCTTTCGCGGTGTAGTTCAGCCGGATGGCGGCATCGTCGCTGTTGGCGGTGGCGCCCTGGTCGTCCAGAGTCCAGCGCCCGCGCAACGCGAACCTGTCGCCACCCAACGCCGCCGGGTAGCCGAACGTGGCGGTGCCGGCCTTGTATTCGCCGTCGCCGCCGTAGTTTTCGGCCCTGCCGACACCCAGGTACGTTTCGGGGGTGAGCCTGGTGTGCGGCGTGGCGTCGACCGCGCGCGTCGGCCCCGGCAGCCGCACGTCCGGATTGGCGTCGACAAGCAACTGGCGGATCAGCCCCTCGGTGCCGTCGTAGTCGCCTTCGCCGAACTTGGTGTGCCGCACGTTTCCGTCCGCGTCGATCAGATACTCGGCCGGCCAGTACAGGTTCTGGTAGTTGTTCCACGTCGCGTAGTCGTTGTCCAGCGCGATGGGATAGGTGATGTGCAACGCGGCGGCGCCGCTGGCGACATTGGCGGCGACGTGTTCGAACGCGTACTCGGGAGTGTGCACCCCGATGACGACGAAACCGTCGCCCCGATACCGGTTGTACCAATCGACCACGTGCGGGATGGCGCGCTGGCAGTTGATGCACGAGTACGCCCAGAAGTCGATCAAGACCACCTTGCCGCGCAACGACGCGAGGTCGACCGCCGCGCCGCCCGGGGTGTTGAGCCACCCGGTGATCCCCGTTAAAGCGGGCGCCGGCCCGCACTGCTGTAGTCGGTCGACGCCGTCGGTGCAGTCGGCCAATCGACCGTTGACCGTGCCGCGCGGGTTCAGCTTTCGCCGAATGTCGTTGGCGCCTATGCCTTTCTGCATCGCCGCCGTGTAGTCGGGGACGGCGCGCTGCAGCGTCGCGGGCAGGTTGAAGACCAGCGCCGCGGCCAGCACGATCATCGTGATCCCGCCGGCGACCTGAATTGCCCGCTGCCGACGCCGGAATGCCGCGACGCGTTCGGCGACGTGCCGCCCGGCCAGCGCGAAAACCAGCAACGGCAACGCGGTCCCGACCGCGAACGTCGCGGTCAACACCAGCGTCGCCAGACCGATGGACGCGGTGCCGCCCGCCACCACGATGGCGGCCAGCACCGGCCCCGCGCACGGCACATACAGCGCGCCCAACGTCAGGCCCAGGCCGAAACCGCCATGGCTCAAGCTTTTTAAGCCGATTTCACGCTGTGGGATCCGGGCAAACGGCCGCTCGATCAGGTGTTGCAGCGGCGGGAAGATCAGCCCGAGGCCGATGAGGGTCAACACCACAAGGGCGGCCCACCGGATCGCGTCCTGCGGCAGGTGCAGCGCCGACAACAGGGCCGAACCGGCCAGCGTGACCACGCCGAAGCTGCAGACCAGACCCGCGATCACCAGATACGGCCGCGTCGCGCGGCCACCGTCCAGGCCGGAAAACAACACCACCGGAAGCACCGGCAGGATGCACGGCGAGATGCCGGTGATCAGGCCGCCGAGAAACCCGATCAGCGCGACTGTTCCCATGACCGGAGCCAGCCGACCGGCTAATCGCTGTAGGCAAAGGAACGATGGGGCTCGACCGGCTGGGCGGGCACCCTGGCGGGCCGGGAGCGCACCCGCATCGGCCACCAGAACCAGCGCCCCAGCAGCGCGGCGATGGACGGCGTCATGAACGCCCGCACGATCAGCGTGTCGAACAGCAGGCCCAGGCCGATGGTGGTGCCCACCTGCCCGATGATCCGCACGTCGCTGACGATCATGGACGCCATCGTGAACGCGAACACCAGACCCGCGTTGGTCACCACCTTGCCGGTGCCGCCCATGGAACGGATGATGCCCGTCTTCAGGCCGGCATGAATTTCCTGCTTGAACCGGGAGACCAACAACAGGTTGTAGTCGGATCCCACGGCCAACAGCACGATGACGGACATCGCAAGCACCAGCCAGTGCAATTGGATACCGAGAATGTGCTGCCAGACCAGCACCGATAGCCCGAAGGAAGCGCCCAGCGAAAGCGCCACCGTCCCCACGATGACCGCGGCCGCGACCAGGGCCCGGGTGAGAATCAGCATGATGATGAAAATGAGGCAGAGCGAGGAAATTCCGGCGATCACCAGATCCCATTTGGCGCCGTCGGAGATGTCCTTGAAGACGGCCCCCGTTCCGGCCAGGTAGATCTTTGCGTCCTCCAAGGGAGTTCCCTTGAGCGATTCCTCGGCCGCGGTGCGTATCTTGTCGATGCTCGCGATTCCCTCGGCCGAGGCGGGATCTCCCCGATGCAAAATGATGAAGCGAGCCGAATGTCCGTCCGGTGACAGGAAGTTATTCATCGCGCGCTTGAAGTCTTTATTTTTGAAGACCTCGGGCGGAAGGTAGAACGAGTCGTCGTTCTTGGACGCGTCGAAAGCGTGGCCCATCGCCGTCGCGTTGTCGCTCATCTCGTCCATCTGATCGAAGATCCCGGACATGGTGCTGTGCATGTCCAGCATCATGGTCCGCATGCTGGCCATGGTTTCGATCATCGGCGGGAACTGCGCGATCATCTGCGGCATGAGCCGGTCCATCTCTTTGATGTCACCGACCAGCGCGTTCAGTTTCTCGTCGATTTGGTCCAGGCCGTCGAGCGCGTCGAATATCGATCGAATCGACCAGCAGATCGGAATGTCGAAACAGTGCTTCTCCCAGTAGAAGTAGCTGCGGATCGGACGCCAGAAATCATCGAAATCCGCGATGTGGTCGCGTAACTCGTTGGTGATTTGCTGCATTTGCTCGGTGTCGCCGACCATGCGGTGTGTGGTGGCGGCGAGCTGCCTCATCAATTCGTACATCCGCTGCATGGTGGCGATCGTCTTGGTCATCTCGTCGGCCTGCTTGAGCATGTTGTCCATCTGGTCACGCTGGTACTTCATGGTCTGCAACTGACCGGCGTTTTGCATGCTGATCTGGAATGGAATGGACGTGTGGTCCATCGTCGTTCCGTCGGGCCTGGTGATCGCCTGGACGCGGGAAATGCCCGGGACGCGGAAGATGCCTTTGGCCAGCCTGTCCAAAACGAGGAAGTCGGCCGGATTGCGCATGTCGTGGTCGGACTCGATCATCAAGATCTCCGGCTTCATCCGGGCCTGGGAGAAGTGGCGATCCGCGGCCATCAAGCCCGCATTGGCGGGGATGAAACTGGGCAGGTACTCCCGGTCGTTGTAGTTGGCCTTGTACCCGGGCAGGGTGAGCAGGCCGACGAGGGCGACGGCGCAGGTGACGGCCAGGATCGGCAGCGGCCAGCGAACCACCGCGGTACCGACCCGTCGCCAGCCCCGAACCTTGAGCACCCGCTTGGGGTCGAACAGTCCGAACCGGCTGCCCACGGTCAACACGGCGGGTCCCAGCGTCAGCGCGACGGCCACCGCGACGAGCATCCCCACCGCGCACGGAATACCCAGGGTCTGGAAATACGGCATCCGCGCGAAGCTGAGGCAGAACGTGGCCCCGGCGATCGTCAGACCGGAACCCAGGATGACGTGGGCCGTGCCGCGGTACATCGTGTAGAAGGCCGCTTCCCTGTCTTCGCCGGCCTGGCGGGCCTCCTGGTAGCGCCCGATGATGAAGATCCCGTAGTCCGTCCCGGCCGCGATCGCCAACGAGGTCAGCAGGGACACCGCGAAGGTGGAAAGCCCGATGAGCCCGGTTTGCCCCAGCAGCGCGACGGCCCCGCGCGCCGCGGTCAACTCGAAACCGACCGTGATCAGCAGGAGAATCACGGTGATGATCGAACGGTAGACGAATAGCAACATGATCAGGATCACCGCGATCGTCGTCGCCGTGATCCGCAGCATCGATTTGTCGCCGCTGTGGTGCAGATCCGCGGCGAGCGCCGACACCCCGGTGACGTAGGCCTTGACCCCGGGCGGCGGAGGCACGCTGTTGACGATCTTGCGGACGGCTTCGACGGATTCGTTGGCCAGCAGCTCGCCCTGGTTACCGGCGAGATTCACCTGGACGGTCACGGCTTTGCCGTCGTTGCTCTGCGCGCCCGCGGCCGTGAGGGGATCACCCCAAAAGTCCTGGACGCTCAGCACGTGCGCCTTGTCTTCGCGCAACTTACGAATCATCACGTCGTAGTACCTGTGGGCGTCGTCGCCGAGGGTGTGGTTGCTCTCCAGCACGATCACCGCCGAGCTGTCGGTCGCACCCTCGTTGAACGCGCGGCCGATCTTTTTCATCGCCACGAACGACGGCGCATCCTTGGGGCTCAGCGACACCGACCGCTCTTGCCCGACCACTTCCAGCGACGGGACGAACACGCTGAGGGCGATGGCGATCCCCACCCAGAACAGGATGATCGGCACCGCAAAGGTGTGGAGCATTCTTGCGATGAACGGCCGTTCAGCGTGGGTGTTGGCGAATTGCTTGGCGAATTGCATAGTCACGCGGACTTCACCAGGCAGAAGGTGTAGGCGTGGACCTCGTTGGAAATTCTCTCGGCCTTGACCACGTCGTCCACCGTGATGCGGCAGCCGATGCTATCGCTATCGCCCCGTGCCGTAAGGTTTCCCATCACGGCCGCCTTGTCGGTGGTGATGCGTAGCGACCATGGCAACCGTGCCCCGTCGACCCGTTTGGGGTCGGCGTTGACGTCGAAATAGCTGATGTCCGCGACCGTTCCGGGCGGTCCGAAGACCTCGTAGACAATTCGTTTCGGGTTGAACGGCTTCGGGTTTTGCAGGTTGCTGTCGGCATACGATTCGCGCTTTTCCGAGCCGAAGTAGCCATGGACCCGGTACACGATGAATCCACCGACTATCACCACCGCCAAGATGACCAGTGGAATCCAAGTCCGCGACAGCACCTTGAAAATCTGGAATCCCCTCTACCGGTCGGCACTTCTGCGGTTCGACGGTCCGCTGAATCGCGGATGCCGCCCGAACATGTCAACTACGGATCGCCGCACTGAGCTCATCCGCCAGCACACCCGCGAGAGCGCAGCCAAGCCTTGCCTAAGTAAATCACGGCTGGGTATTCACCTAGGTCGGGATCGTCGACTCCTTCCCCTCGCGCATGGAGTGTAACGCATATCACGTGCGTAACGCGAAAACTACCGCCCCGATTGACCCTCCGCAAATCACGCGCCGTGCGTTATACAAATCACACGGTGTGCGTTATCCTCGGCCGGTGGCGCAACTAACCTTCCAGCGCGCCCGCACGGAAGAAAACAAGCGTCAACGTGCGGCGGCCCTGGTCGAGGCCGCGCGTTCGCTGGCGGTCGAGGCGGGCGTCGCGTCGGTCACGTTGACCGCCGTCGCCAGCCGCGCCGGAATTCACTACTCGGCGGTGCGCCGCTACTTCACCTCCCACAAGGAGGTCCTGCTGCACCTCGCCGCCGAAGGGTGGGTGCGCTGGTCGGGCACGGTGTGCGACGAGCTGGTCGAGCCGGGCCCGATGTCGCCGGCGCGGGTGGCCGAGACCTTGGCCAACGGGCTGGCGGCCGACCCGCTGTTTTGTGACCTGCTCGCCAACCTGCACCTGCACCTCGAGCACGAGGTGGACATCGACCGGGTGGTCGAGATCAGGCGGACCATCGCCGCCGCCGCCATCGCGCTGGCCGACGCGATCGAGCGGGCGTTGCCCGCCCTCGGCCGGTCCGGCTCCTTCGACATCCTGATCGCCGCCTACTCGTTGGCCGCCGCGTTCTGGCACATCGCCAACCCCCCGGAGCGGCTCACCGACGTCTATGCGGAGGAGCCGGACGCCCTTCCGCCCGAGTGGAACATCGATTTTGCGTCCGCGCTCACCCGGGTGCTCACCGCAACGTGCATCGGCCTCGTCCCCGAGTCCCGGTGAGCCGAAAGGGATTGGTGTGTGCGAAGTGGGGACGATCGGCTCGATGCGAAACGCGGACTGGACCGTGATGCGCGCCGCCACGCCCAAGCGGCTAGGGTACTTAGCGCACCAAAGCATCCGCTGGACGGGCCACGGCGGACGGGGTTTTCGCGCGCGACGGTCGGGCAATGGCTGAGGTAATCGGACGGGCGGCTGGGCGCTCGGTGAGCGGAAGGTAGTTGAGTGGCAAAGGCTCCTGTCGCCAATGCGGTGAAACGGGTGTGGGTCGCGCTCGTCATCGTCGTAGTGGTCGCGGTAGCGAGTTTCTGCGTCGTTCGGCTGCGCAGCATCTTCGGCGTGCACGACAACCGCCCGCTCACCAGCGGCATCGCCGACGACATCAAGCCGTTCAATCCCAAGCACGTGGTGTACGAGGTCTATGGCCCCGCCGGGACCGTCGCCAACATCAACTACCTGGACATCAACGCCCAGCCCCGGCGAGTGGATAACGTGCCGCTGCCCTGGACGCTCTCGGTCATTACGACGCTTCCCTCGGTGAGCGTCAACGTCGTGGCGCAGGGCAACACCGACCAGATCGGCTGCCGCATCATCGTCAACGACGTCGTCAAGGACGAAAGGTCCACCAGCGGAATGAACGCTCAAACCTTCTGCATAGTGAAGTCCGCATGACCGACAACCAGGCCGTAGGGCTGCCGCACATGCCGATTTTCGCGCGCACCATCCACAAGCTCGCGCTGCCGGTCGTCCTGTTCTGGATAGGGCTCGTCGTCGTCCTCAGCGTCCTGGTCCCGTCACTGGACAAGGTGGCCAAGCAACACCAGGTGTCCATGAGCCCCAACGACGCGCCGTCGATGCAGGCGATGAAGCGCGTCGGCAAGGTGTTCAACGAATTCAACAGCGACAGCGCGGTGATGATCGTGCTGGAGGGTGACAAACCGCTCGGCGACGACGCCCACCATTACTACGACCAGATCGTGCACAAGCTCGAGGCCGACACCAAGCACGTGCAGCACGTCCAGGATTTCTGGGGGGATCCGCTGACGGCCGCCGGTTCCCAGAGCACCGACGGCAAGGCCGCCTATGTCCAGGTGTATCTCGCCGGTAACCAGGGCGAGAGCTTGGCCAGTGAGTCCGTCGCGGCGGCCCGCAAGATCGTGGACAGCGTGCCTCCGCCGCCGGGGGTCAAGGCGTACGTGACGGGCGCGGCGGCGTTGACCGCCGATCAAACGTCGGCCGGAGACAAGAGCGTCCAAAGGGTCACGGCGATCACCTTCGTGGTGATCATCGTGATGCTGCTCTTCGTCTACCGCTCGATTGTCACCGTGTTTATCACCCTGTTGATGGTGTTGATCGAGCTGTTCGCGGCCCGGCAGGTGGTGGCTTTTCTCGCGTATAACAACATCATTGGGCTGTCGACCTTCGCGGTGAACATGCTGGTGCTGCTGGCCATCGCCGCCGGGACGGACTATGCGATCTTCGTCCTCGGCCGATATCAAGAGGCGCGGTCGCTTGGTGAGGATCGGGACCAGGCCTTCTACACCATGTTCCACGGGACCGCGCACGTGGTTTTGGGCTCCGGCCTGACCATCGCCGGCGCGATGTATTGCCTGAGCTTTACTCGGCTTCCGTATTTCCAGACGCTCGGTGTGCCGTGCGCGGTGGGAATGCTCGTCGCCGTCTTCGCCGCGCTCACCCTCGGCCCGGCCGTGTTGACGGTGGGCAGCCGCTTCGGCCTGTTCGATCCCAAGCGAAAGATGAGGACCCGGGGATGGCGGCGGGTGGGCACCGCCATTGTCCGCTGGCCCGGACCGATTCTCGCGGTGTCCGTTGGGATCGCCCTCATCGGTCTGCTCGCCCTGCCCGGCTATCAAACCAATTACGACAACCGGCTTTATCTGCCCCCGAGCACTCCCGCGAACATCGGATACGCGGCCGCCGAACGGCATTTTCCCGCGTCCCGGATGAATCCGGAATTGCTGATGGTCGAGACCGATCACGACATGCGGAATCCGGCGGGCATGTTGGTGTTGGACCGGATCGCGCGGGGCGTCTTCCACATTCCGGGAATCGCGCGCGTCCAGGCGATAACCCGGCCGTTGGGAGCGCCCATCGAGCACACGTCGATCCCGTTCCAGATCAGCATGCAGAACACGACGCAGGTCGAAAACCAGGAGTACATGAAGCAGCGCATGAAGGACATGCTCAAGCAGGCCGACGCGATGCAGGAATCCATCGACACGATGCAGCGCATGTACAACATCACGTCGCAGATCGCCGCCACCACGCACCACATGGCTGGCCTGACGCATGAGATGGTGGACGTGACGAGCGAATTGCGTGACCACATCGCCGATTTCGATGATTTCTGGCGCCCGATTCGCAGCTACTTCTACTGGGAGAAGCACTGCTTCGACATCCCGATCTGCTGGTCTTTGCGGTCGATCTTCGACGCGCTCGACGGTTTGGATCAGATCACCGAGAAGTTCGTGGCGCTCACGGGCGACATCGACCAGCTGGACAGGTTGATGCCGCAGATGCTGGCCCAAATGCCGCCGATGATCGCGACCATGACGACCATGAAGGAGATGATGCTGACCATGCACAGCTCCATGTCGTCGCTGTATGACCAGATGGACGTGATGAGCCAGAACTCCACCGCCATGGGTCAGGCTTTCGATGCGGCCAAGAACGACGACTCGTTCTACATACCGCCGGAGGTCTTCGACAACCCGGACTTCAAGCGGGGCCTGAAGATGTTCTTGTCGTCCGACGGTCACGCGGCCCGGTTCATCATCTCCCATGACGGAGACCCGGCCTCGCCCGAAGGCATCTCGCACGTCGACCCGATAAAGAACGCGGCGAAAGAGGCGATCAAAGGAACGCCGTTGGAGGGCGCCAAGATCTACCTCGCCGGCACCGCCGCCGTCTACAAGGACATGCGCGACGGGTCCAAGTACGACCTCATGATCGCCGGAATAGCCGCTGCCAGCCTGATTTTGATCATCATGCTGGTCATTACCCGAAGCCTGGTCGCCGCGATCACCATCGTGGGCACGGTGCTGATTTCGTTGGGTGCCTCTTTCGGGCTGTCCGTGTTGGTCTGGCAGGACATCATCGGCTTCAAACTGCACTGGATGGTGCTGGCGATGTCCATCATCTTGATGTTGGCCGTGGGGTCCGACTACAACCTGCTGCTGGTGTCGCGTTTCAAAGAGGAGATCCACGCCGGACTGAAAACCGGGATCATCCGCTCGATGGCCGGCACCGGAGCGGTGGTGACTTCCGCGGGCCTGGTGTTCGCCGCCACCATGGCGTCGTTCATCTTCAGCGATCTCAAGGTCGTCGGGCAGGTCGGCACCACCATCGGTCTGGGTCTGTTGTTCGACACCTTGATCGTGCGCTCGTTCATGATGCCGTCGATCGCCGCGCTGCTGGGGCGCTGGTTCTGGTGGCCGCAACAGGTTCGCACCCGTCCCGCCAGCCAGCTGCTTCGGCCGTTCGGGCCGCGTCCGCTGGTACGTGCCCTGCTGCTGCCCAGGGATGATCCCGGCAGCAACGGTGAATCGGCGAACACCGACCGCTTCCCGGCGGCCGCGCCGCACTACTGATCGCGAGGCGGGGAGCCCGGGCCTCGGGGCCCGTCGTCAGGCATAGCTGCGCAGTTGCACCGTTTTGCGCATGATGTCGCTCAGCTTTTGCACCGGCGCCCCGCACGTCAGGCAGTAGGCGCCCGGGCCGCGGGCAATCCGGTCCAGCTGCTGCAGGACCTGGGCCTTGACCGTGCGCATGCAGCCGACGCACAGGATGTCGACGACGTTTCCGGACGGGCCGAGGTTTGGCTGGTTGCATCTGTCCACCGCGTGCCGGTGCACGACATGCGTGGCCCGGTTGGTGCAGCCGGCCTCGGACTGGCAGGTGATTTCTTGCCAGTCGAGCGCGGCCAGCGCGTCCGAGACTCCACTGGCTGACGGGTCCGCGGGGCTCATCGCGTCCTCACCGCGCAGCATCCCGGCGTGAGCCGGTCTTCCCAGTACCAAAGGCTGTGATGTGCATGATGTGGGTCCTGGTGCTAGAGCGGACGATTCGGAGTTGCCGGCAATATTTCGTGACGGCTCGTCGGGGACTATCGACCACACAGCCAGTCAACCAATATTGATTTGTCCCCGAATCAGCGGATCGAACACGTACCCGCCAATCGCCGATCTTAAACTCGCCCGCGAGTCAAAACCAGGGTCGATTTACCGGCGCTGGAAGCGCCGGGTGGTGCGGATGGTCTATGACCAGTTCCACACCGACATATCCCCTGGCGGGTATTGGTTGCACACATCGGTGGACTTGGCGACGACGCCCTTGTTGTTGAAGAAGATCTTGAAGTGGTTGGGCCAGGCCAGCCACAGCGGATCGACGCCGCCGTCGTAGAAGTGCTCGGAGTAATCGCGGCGACCCTCGGGCGACAGTGAGTAGAACCAGTGGATCTTGTCGATGGTCGCCTGCTGGACGTTCGGGTGGTTGTTGAAGTCGATCATGTAGCGCTGGTAGTACACCGGGCTGGTGTCCCTGGTGGCCGCCAGTATCTGTTCGGCGTCGCACGTCGTGGCGATCATGCGGCGAGGGATCGGAAAGTCCTCCGTGGAATCGGCCGCTGCGGTCTTGGGGAAACTCACCGCGGCGATGCCCAGAGCGAGGAAAACGGCGCCTGCACGCAGGCCAGAACTCAGCCGAGACATAGTTGTCACCGTAACACTTTTCCGGCCTCGGCGTGCCGTCGGGGCCACATTCGTAGCCCATCTCACTATCCATCACGATCAGGCACGATGATGTGCGCGGGATCGGGTCGCTGCTCCGGCGGGGCCTGGCTGTAGTCGCCGAATGGGCCGTCGCGGCGTTGGACGGCCGCGCGCACGCCGTGGGTCTCGGCGGTTTTGATGAAGTCGAGTGCGTCGGGGGTGTTGCGCATCAGGCCGTCGAGGATGCCGCCCAGAATCTGGGTGGATGCCAGGCCCATGTTCTCGTAGGCCTGGTTGACGATCAGCTTCTGCGCCCGCAATTGTGACAACGGGATTTGTGCCAGCTCGGCGGCGATCTCGGCGACCCGGGCCTCGAGGCGCTCGAACGGCACCGCCTCGTTGATCAGCTCGACCTCGGCGGCCTGCACGCCGGTCAGCGGCCGGCCCGTCAACGAGTGCCACTTGACCTTGGCCAGGCTCAGCCGATAGAGCCACATGCCGGTCAGGTAGGCCCCCCACATCCGGCTGTACGGGGTGCCGATCACGGCGTCGTTGCTGGCGATGATGATGTCGGCGCACAGCGCGTAGTCGCTGGCCCCGCCGACGCACCACCCGTGCACCTGGGCGATCACCGGTTTGGATGCCCGCCAGATCGCCATGAACTTCTGGGTCGGGCCCGTCTCGCGCGCGGTGACCATCGCGAAATCCTTGCCGGGGTCCCATTTTTCGTCCGTCATCATGGCCTCGCCCCAGTGCCGGAAACCGCCGCCGAAGTCGTAGCCGCCGGAGAAGGCCCGGCCGGCGCCGCGCAGCACGATGACCTTGATGTCGTGGTCGCGCTCGGCCAGCCCGACGGCCGCCTCGATCTCGTCGGGCATGGGCGGGACGATGGTGTTGAGCTGCTCGGGTCGGTTCAACGTGATGGTGGCGACCGGGCCGGCCGTCGTGTACAGCAGCGTTTCGAAGTGCGATGTCGGCATGACAGCAGGCAAGCCGCCTGGGCTGCGGGTGTCAAGCGGGCTCGATCAGGCGTACCGCGTCAGTAGTCTGATTAGCGGGTACGGCTCTTTGTCCGTGACGCCAGGATGTCGTCGGCGTTGTCGGAGTCGAGCACTAGGTCCCAATTCGTGTGCTCGACCAGGTAATCGTAGATCCGTCGAGCCAATAGTGATTGGTCGCCGTCTGCACCGGCGCGGTAAACCTCGGCGATCCATCGATCGGGATCGTCGCTGTCGGGGTACATGGTGACCTGGGTGGCGTCGTCAACTTTCAGATACGGTCGGCTGTCCGTGAGACGGGAGACAGGCACCTGCAGGAGTTGAGAGACCAGATCGGCGACCTGATCCGCGGAGTCGGCGCCCGCGCCGCAGACGTCACCACGTCAAAGCCAAGATCGGCAACCCAGAAGGCCGTAACTTTGGACTAGCGGCGAAGTCGCGTTCGCTCCTCGATGGGGAACGGTGTTCTTAACACCGCGACTGGACGGCCCTCAAGTGCCCAGCGTCCGCCATAGGAACGAATAACTCAGCGCCGACTTGAACGCGATCTGCTCGTTGTCGGCGGCGCCGGCGTGGCCGCCCTCGATGTTTTCGTAGTACCAGACCTTGTGGCCCGCGGCCTCTAACGCCGCCGTCATCTTGCGGGCATGGCCCGGGTGCACCCGGTCGTCGCGGGTGGACGTGGTGAACAGCACCGGCGGGTAGTGCCGCGTCGCCGAAATGTTTTGGTACGGGGAGTATTTAGAGATGAATACCCAATCATTCGGGTCGTCCGGGTCGCCGTACTCGGCCACCCACGAGGCCCCGGCGAGCAGCAGGTGGTAACGCTTCATGTCCAGCAGCGGCACGTCACAGACCAGCGCGCCGAACTTCTCGGGATATTGAGTGAGCATGATGCCCATCAGCAGCCCACCGTTGCTGCCGCCCCGCGCGCCGAGCTGCTCGACCGTCGTAATTCCGCGGTCCACCAAATCGGTTGCCACCGCGGCGAAGTCCTCGGCGACCTTGTGCCGGCCCGCGCGCATCGCCTGGGTGTGCCAGCCGGGCCCGTACTCGCCGCCGCCGCGGATGTTGGCCACCGCGTAGGTGCCCCCGCGCGCCAGCCACAGCCGGCCCAGCACGCCGTCGTACCCAGGTGTTCGCGACGCCTCGAATCCGCCGTATCCGCTCAGCAGGGTAGGCCCGGGACCGTCCGCGTCGTTGGGCCGTACGACGAAGTAGGGGATCGGCGTGCCATCCTTCGACGCCACGAAATGCTGTGCCACGGAGATGTTTTCGGCGTCGAAGAACGTCGGCGCCGCCTTGATCTCGTCGAGTTGCCCGCCGCCGGTGCCGCGCAACAGCTTTGAGGGTGTGATGAATCCACTGGAATCAAGGAAGAACTCGTCACCGGTGTCGTCGGCGGTGACGACGACGGTGTTGGTGGCGGCCGGGATGCCCGGCTGGGGTTCGCGCCGCCACGCGCCCCGTGACGATCGCAAGCGCGGCGGAGCCGGGCGCAGCGGGTCGTCACGCGAAGGCGGTGTGGCGATCTCCACGCGGCTGGCCACGTCGGCCAGCGTGACGATCAGAAGGCGGTCTCTCGTCCACGCGTAGTGATTCAGGGCTGTGTGCTCGTCGGGCTCGAACACCACCCGCAATTGCGCTGTGCCGGCGAGGAACTCGTCGTAGTCGGCCGCCAGCAGCGAGCCCGCGGCATATGTCGTGGTGCCGCGGAACCAGTCGGTGCGCAGTTCGATCAACAGCCATTCGCGGTGTATCGACACGCCGGCGTCGGTGGGCGCGTCGATGCGAATCAGCTCCGAGCCCCGCAGCTCGTAGACCTCGTCGTTCCAGAAGTCGAGGGCTCGCAGTAAGAGGGTGCGCTCGAAGCCGGGTGTCCGGTCCACGGACGCGGAGACGCTGACGTCGGCGCGAGTGCCCTCGAAGACGGTCTCGGCGTCGGCGAGCGGCGTGCCGCGGCGCCATCGCTTGATGACGCGCGGGTAGCCGGACTCGGTGAGCGAACCGGCGCCGAAGTCGGTGCCCACCAGCAGGGTATCCGGGTCGGCCCAGGCGGTCTGTGACTTGGCCTCCGGCAGCTCGAATCCGTCGACGACGAATTCGCGTGTCGCCATGTCGAATTCGCGCACGATGGAGGCGTCCGAGCCGCCCCGGGACAGCCCGATCAGGGCGCGCATGTGCTCGGGTTCGATGACGCCGGCACCCGCCCACACCCATTTTTGATCGTCAATTCGCCCCAGTTCATCGATATCGATCAGCACGTCCCATTCGGGGGAGTCGGTGCGGTAGCTGCCCAGCGTGGTGCGCCGCCACAGCCCGCGCGGGTTGGCGGCGTCGCGCCAGAAGTTATAGAGGTACTCGCCGCGGCGCACGACGTAGGGGATTCGGGCGTCGGTGTCGAGCACCTCGAGCGCCTCGGCGCGCATGCGCTCAAACCGCGCATCGCGGAATTCGGCCAGTGTCGGTTCGTTGCGCGCCCGCACCCACTCCAGCGCCTCCTCGCCGGTGATTTCCTCGAGCCATAGATACGGGTCGTCCTGCGCGGCGGCGGCCTCAGATGTCATGGCAGCCATTGTGGCCCCCGGCGGTAGTGTGAGGTGTATTACATGCGGTGAAACGAGGAGCCGAGCAGATGACCGTTTTCGCACGTCCGGGTGCCGCCGGGGCGCTGATGTCCTATGAATCCCGGTACCAGAACTTCATCGGGGGACAGTGGGTCGCGCCGGCGGGCGGCCGCTACTTCGAGAACCCGACTCCGGTGACCGGCCAGACGTTCTGCGAAATACCGCGTTCCGACGAGGCCGACGTCGAGAAGGCGCTCGACGCCGCGCACGCGGCGGCGCCGGCCTGGGGCAAGGCCGCGCCCGCCGAGCGGGCCGCGGTCCTGAACAAGATCGCCGACCGGATCGAGGAGAACAAGACCGCGCTGGCGGTGGCCGAGGTCTGGGACAACGGCAAACCGATCCGCGAGGCGCTGGCCGCCGACATCCCGCTGGCGGCCGATCATTTCCGGTACTTCGCCGGGGCGATCCGCGCGCAGGAGGGGTCGCTGTCGCAGATCGACGAGAACACCGTCGCCTACCACTTCCAGGAGCCGCTCGGGGTGGTGGGGCAGATCATCCCGTGGAACTTCCCGATCCTGATGGCCGCCTGGAAATTGGCGCCTGCGCTGGCGGCCGGCAACGCGGTGGTGCTCAAGCCCGCCGAGCAGACCCCGGCGTCGGTGCTGTACCTGATGTCGCTGATCGGCGACCTGTTGCCGGCGGGAGTGGTCAACGTGGTCAACGGATTTGGCGCCGAGGCCGGCAAGCCGCTGGCGTCGAGCAACCGGATCGCCAAGATCGCGTTCACCGGGGAAACCACCACCGGGCGGCTGATCATGCAATACGCCTCCCAGAACCTGATCCCGGTCACCCTGGAACTCGGCGGCAAGAGCCCCAACATCTTCTTCTCCGACGTGATGGCCGGCAGCGGTGAGTTCCAAGACGACTTCCAGGACAAGGCGCTGGAGGGCTTCACCATGTTCGCCCTCAACCAGGGCGAGGTGTGCACCTGCCCGTCGCGCAGCCTGATCCAGGCCGACATCTACGACGAGTTCCTGGAGTTAGCCGCGATACGCACCAAGGCCGTCCGGCAGGGCGACCCGCTGAACACCGAGACGATGCTGGGCTCGCAGGCCTCCAACGACCAACTGGAAAAGGTGTTGTCCTACATCGAGATTGGCAAGAGCGAGGGCGCCAAGGTCGTCACCGGCGGAGAGCGCGCCGAGCTCGGTGGCGACCTGTCCGGCGGCTACTACATGCAGCCGACGATCTTCTCCGGCAACAACGAGATGCGGATCTTCCAGGAGGAGATCTTCGGGCCGGTGGTGGCGGTGACGTCGTTCTCCGATTACGACGACGCCATCTCGATCGCCAATGACACCCTCTACGGTTTGGGCGCCGGCGTGTGGAGCCGCGACGGCAACACCGCCTACCGGGCCGGCCGCGACATCCAGGCCGGCCGGGTGTGGGTCAACTGCTACCACGTCTATCCCGCGCACGCGGCGTTCGGCGGTTACAAGCAGTCCGGCATCGGCCGGGAGAACCACAAGATGATGCTCGACCACTACCAGCAGACCAAGAACATGCTGGTGTCCTACTCCGACAAGGCGCTCGGTTTCTACTGATGGACGCGCCTGCGGGGGTGCTCATCACCGCGGCCGCCGCCGAACTGCTGGCTTCACTGCAGGAGCGGCATGGCCCGGTGATGTTTCACCAGTCCGGTGGTTGCTGCGACGGGTCGTCGCCGATGTGCTACCCGCGCGGCGACTTCCTCGTCGGCGACCGCGACGTCCTGCTCGGTGTGCTCGACGTGGGCGACGGGGTGCCGGTGTGGATTTCGGGTCCGCAGTACGCGGCCTGGAAGCACACCCAGCTGGTCATCGACGTGGTGCCGGGCCGCGGCGGCGGGTTCAGCCTGGAGGCGCCGGAAGGCGTGCGGTTTCTCAGCCGCGGCCGCGTCTTCACCGACGAAGAGCAGGCGCTGATTCGGGCCACGCCGGTCATCACCGGGGCCGCCTACGACCGCGGCGAACGCCCCTCGGCGCGCGGTCGGGTGGTGACTCCCGACGAAGCGACCGCGCCGGGAACGTGCAATCCTCGCACTCGATAACCGCAGTAAGGTCGTCACCGTGATCCCGCTTCCGCGTCCCGGGCTGCTGGCCAGCGCCATGCTGATCGGCTGTGCGGTCGGGTTGTTGGCGGGCGTCGCGTTCGCCGTGGTGGTCCATGCGGGGATGCGCCCGGACATCGCCATCGCGCTGGTGGTCGGGATTCCAAGCGTGACCGGGCTGCTGACGATCCTGTTTTCCGGGCGTCGATGGGTCACCGTGGTGGGCGCGTTCATCCTGTCGATCGCGCCCGGTTGGTTCGGCGTCCTCGTCGCGTTGCAGGCGGTCTCCGGTGGCTGACGACGATCACGCGTCGAGTCCGGGCACCGAGCCGTTCAAGCCGGATTTCTCGGATTCCGAGGACACCGGCACCCAGTCATGGGTCCCGGATTTCAGCGACGCCAGCGATTCCAGCGATGCCAGCGATGCCGAGGACACCGGGCCGCAGCCCGCGCCCGAGACGCCCGAGACGCCCGCAGTGTCGGAGCGGGATTTGGGGACCGAATCGGCCGGCGTGCCGGTGCAATCGGTCACCGTTCCCGGCCGCTACCTCTACCTGAAGTGGTGGAAGTTGGTTCTGGTGCTGCTCGGTGTGTGGATCGCGGAGGCCGAGGTCGGGCTGGGGCTGTTCTCTTGGTGGTACCACACGATCGACAAGACGCCGGTGGTGTTCATGGTCTTGGTCTATGTCGTGGCCTGCGCCGTGGGTGGCGTGATGCTGGCGATGGTGCAGGGCAGGCCGGTGATCTCGGCGCTGTCGATCGCGGTGATGTCCGGACCGTTCGCCTCCGTCGCCGCGGCGGCGCCGCTCTATGGCTATTACTACTGCGAGCGGGTGGGTCACTGTCTGGTCGGTGTCATTCCGTACTGACGGTCGCCGGCCACTAGGGTGGGGCTCGTGACTCACTATGACGTCGTCGTCCTCGGAGCCGGTCCCGGCGGCTATGTCGCGGCCATCCGCGCCGCGCAGCTCGGCCTGAACACCGCAATCGTCGAACCGAAATACTGGGGTGGGGTCTGCCTCAACGTCGGCTGCATCCCGTCCAAGGCGCTGCTGCGCAACGCCGAACTCGCCCACATCTTCACCAAGGACGCCAAGACCTTTGGCATCAGCGGCGAGGCGACCTTCGACTACGGGATCGCCTTCGACCGCAGCCGCAAGGTGGCCGAGGGCCGCGTCGCCGGCGTGCACTTCCTGATGAAGAAGAACAAGATCACCGAGATCCACGGGTACGGCCGATTCACCGATCCCCACACGCTGTCGGTCGATCTCAACGACGGCGGTACCGAATCGGTCACGTTCGACAACGCCATCATCGCCACCGGCAGCAGCACCCGGCTGGTTCCGGGAACGTCGCTGTCGGCCAACGTGGTCACCTACGAGGAACAGATCCTGTCCCGCGAGCTGCCGGAGTCGATCATCATCGCCGGGGCCGGGGCCATCGGCATGGAATTCGGCTACGTGCTGAAGAACTACGGCGTCGACGTCACCATCGTCGAGTTCCTGCCGCGCGCGCTGCCCAACGAGGACGCCGAGGTGTCCAAGGAGATCGAGAAGCAGTTCAAGAAGCTGGGCGTCCAGATCCTCACCGGAACCAAGGTGGAGTCCATCTCCGACAACGGTTCCGTGGTGACGGTGACCGTCAGCAAGGACGGCAGGTCGGAGGAGCTCAAGGCCGAAAAGGTGTTGCAGGCCATCGGGTTTGCGCCCAACGTCGAGGGCTACGGGCTGGACCGGGCCGGGGTCGCGCTGACCGACCACAAGGCCATTGGCATCAGCGACTACATGCAGACCAGCGTCCCGCACATCTACGCCATCGGCGACGTCACCGGCAAGCTGCAGCTGGCGCACGTCGCCGAGGCGCAGGGCGTCGTCGCGGCCGAAACCATCGCCGGCGCAGAGACTTTGGCCCTCGGCGACTATCGGATGCTGCCGCGTGCGACGTTCTGCCAACCGCAGGTCGCCAGCTTCGGGCTGACCGAACAGCAGGCCCGCGACGAAGGCTACGACGTCAAGGTGGCCAAGTTCCCGTTCACCGCCAACGGCAAGGCGCACGGCCTCGGCGACCCGAGCGGTTTCGTCAAGCTGGTGGCCGACGCCAAGTACGGCGAGCTGCTGGGCGGGCACCTGATCGGCCACGACGTGTCCGAGCTGCTGCCCGAACTGACGTT
Source organism: Mycobacterium malmoense (assembly GCF_019645855.1). Taxonomy (NCBI): domain Bacteria; kingdom Bacillati; phylum Actinomycetota; class Actinomycetes; order Mycobacteriales; family Mycobacteriaceae; genus Mycobacterium; species Mycobacterium malmoense. The sequence goes on along the minus strand of NZ_CP080999.1, from coordinate 4,576,923 downwards.
GGCGCAGAAGTGGGATCTGACCGCGGGCGAGCTGGCCCGCAACGTGCACACCCATCCGACCATGTCAGAAGCGCTGCAAGAGTGCTTCCACGGCTTGACCGGCCACATGATCAACTTCTGAGCCCGCCGATGAAGATCAGCCGGACCGGTGGCACCGCTGGCACCATCGTGGGTGCCATCGGTGGGGCCGCCACCGGCTATGTGCTGTGGCTGGTGGCCTTTTCGATCGCCGACGACAACGCGGCGGTGGGCCGATGGGCCCCGACGGTGTTGATCCTGTCGGTCGGGCTGGCAATTTGCGCCGGGCTGTGCGGCTCGGTGGCGCGCCGGCGCGGAAAGTATCTGTGGTCGGGGTTTGGCTTCGGCCTGCCGGTGCTTCCCGTGGTGCTGACATTGGCCGTGCTGGCCGATGTTTACCTCTAGCCCGGGTGGTCAAGCGGGATGTCGAGCGCGGACATAGTCGCCGCCAGCCCGTCGTATTGGCTTGCCAGCAAGCAGAATTCGATCAATCGGCGCTGATCCAGGTGGGTAGCCAGCTGGTGCCAGGTGGCGCCGGTGACGGTGCGCTCTTTGACGAACTCGTCCGTGGCCACCAGCAGCGCCCGTTGCCGGGCGCTGAGTTGGTTGGCGGCGTCTTCCGGGACGTCGGGCCACGCAAAAATCGTGGCCTGGACGTTCTCGTCTAGGCCACGCTTGCGCGCTAGCCGGCGATGGTGCTGCAGCTCGTATTCGCAGGCCCGCAGGTGTGCGACCCGCAGGATCACCAACTCGGTGTCGGCGGCCGGTAGTCGCCCGTGCAGCAGTCGGCCACCGTAGAACAGCCAGGTCCAAAACAGCAACCGGCGTCGACCCAGCGCGGTGAACAGGTGCATCTCCGGCACGCCCATGCTGCGGGCGGCCAACTTCGCCACCACCCAATTGATCAGTCCGAGCTCGCGGAACCGTCCCGACGGGATGCGGCCGGCCGGGCCAGTTTGAGGGGGGCTCACGCTTGCTTCACCAGGTATGGGGACACGGTGCTGCGGTGCTCGTCGAGATCGAGCGCGCGTCCCAGCGCCGGGAACGCCCGCTGCGGGCAGTTGTCGCGTTCGCAGACACGGCAACCCGCGCCGATCGGCGTGGCTATGTTTCCCAAGCTCCCTGGGTCGCCGGACAAGTCGAGTCCTTCCGAGTAGACGAGCCGGTGGGCGTGGCGAAGCTCGCAGCCCAGGCCGATCGCGAAGGTTTTACCGGGCTGACCATACCGCGCGGCGCGGCGCTCCACGGTGCGGGCCACCCACATGTAGTTGCGGCCGTCGGGCATCTGGGCGATCTGCACGAGGATCTTGCCGGGGTTGGCGAACGTTTCGTAGACGTTCCACAACGGACAGGTGCCGCCACTGGAGGAGAAGTGAAAGCCGGTGGCGGACTGCCGTTTTGACATGTTGCCGGCCCGGTCAACCCGGACGAAGGAAAACGGCACGCCCCGCATCGACGGCCGTTGCAACGTCGAGAGCCGGTGGGCGATGGTTTCGTAGCTCACCGAGTAGAACGCCGAGAGCCGCTCGACGTCATAGCGGAAATTCTCGGTGACGTCGTGGAATTGGCGGTAGGGCAGCACCGCGGCGGCGGCGAAGTAATTGGCCAGCCCCAGCCGGGCCAGCGTGTGCGACTCCTCGCTGGTGAACTTGCCCTCTTCGACCATGCTGTCGATCAGGTCGCCGAACTCCAGGTACGCCAACTCGGCGGCCATCTTGAACACCTGCTGACCCGGGGAAAGGTGGTTGCTGATTTCCAGCGTCTTGGCCTTGGGGTCATAGCGGTGCAGCACGGTGTCCCCAAGGTCGATCCGCCTGGTGATGTGCACCCCGTGCACCTCGGTGAGCCGGCGGGTCAACTCGCGGGCCAGGTCGCCGTGGTGCAACCGCATCTGGATGGTGAGGTCTTCGGCGGCGGTGTCCAGCTCGTGCAGATAGTTCTGGTGTTGGTAGAAGTAGTCGCGCACTTCTTCGTGGGGCATGGTGATCGACCCGCTGCCGCTGCCGTCGGAGTAGCGCTCCTCGGTGGCGGCGGCCAACTGCGCGGTGGTGATCCGGTAGCGCCGGTGCAGGTTGACCACCGCGCGGGCCAGGGCGGGATGGGCGCCGACCATCTCGGCCACTTCGGTCGGGTCGACGGCGACGTTCAGGTCGCGATCCATCGTCACCTCACGCAGCTCGGCGACCAGCCGGGTGTCGTCCTGGGAGGCGAAGAAGGTCGCGTCCACACCGAACACCTCGGTGATCCGGAGCAACACGGCCACCGTCAGCGGGCGAACGTCGTGCTCGATCTGGTTGAGGTAGCTCGGCGAGATCTCCAACATCTGAGCCAGCGCAGCCTGAGAAAAGCCGCGTTCGTTGCGCAGCTGGCGAACGCGCGACCCGACGAAGGTCTTGGACACCTAACGCAGCGTACCCGCCGTTGTGAAGACGGGGTTCGCAGAGTTGGCATGCCGGGATGATCGCTCACGATTGGTGTTTGACGGACGCGATTGGCATGATTCGCGTCAGGAACTCGGGGGTAAAAACTCGGGTACCGACGAGAAGTAAAACGGGGAGCGACGCCGTGAGCCTGGACAAAACGATGATGCCGGTGCCCGACGGCCACCCCGACGTATTCGGCCGCGAATGGCCGCTGCGCGTCGGCGACATCGACCGCGATGGCAGGCTGCGGCTGGACGCCGCCGCCCGGCACATCCAGGACATCGGCCAGGACCAGTTGCGCGAGATGGGCTTCGAAGAGACCCATCCGCTGTGGATCGTCCGGCGCACCATGGTGGACCTGATCCGCCCGATCGAGTTCGGTGACATGCTGCGTCTGCGGAGATGGTGTTCGGGCACCTCGAACCGGTGGTGTGAGATGCGGGTCCGCATAGACGGGCGCAAGGGCGGCCTGATCGAATCCGAGGCGTTCTGGATCAACATCAATCGGGAAACCCAGATGCCGGCGCGCATTGCCGACGACTTCTTGGAGGGCCTGCGCAAGACCACCTCCGTCGATCGACTGAGGTGGAAGGGTTATTTGAAGCCGGGCAGCCGCGACCTTGCTTCTGGAGCGGTCGAGATCCACGAGTTCCCGGTCCGGGTCACCGACATCGACCTGTTCGACCACATGAACAACTCGGTGTACTGGAGCGTGATCGAGGACTACCTGGCTTCCCACCCCGAACTGTTGGCGGGACCGCTGCGGGTGACCATCGAACACGAGGCACCGGTGGCGCTGGGCGACAAGCTGGAGGTCGTCTCGCACGTCCACGCCGCCGGTTCGACGGATCAATTCGGTCCCGAGCTGGCGGACCGGCCTGTTACCACGCTCACATACACCGTCGGCGACGAGGCGAAAGCCGTCGCCGCGATCTTCGCTCTCTAGCCGAACCGCCGGTCCCGCCAATTTCCAGCCTGACCTGCAAAAATGTGGTTACTGACGGGTAGCTTCTGAAACGGTTAAGTTAATCGCAGTCTTCGCAAACTTTGCAAATTCGCACGGAGTCGTTGCGGAAATTGGCAATTGAAATGGGTGGCCAGGGCCGATCGGCTGTGCCATGGTCGAGTTAGCACGCCAGTGAAGCTGAGCCGCTAGCTACCGCCGGCCGGCGGTAGCGTCAGAAGTTCAGCAAAGTTCAGCCACAAGACCGTTTAAGGAGTAAGCCCAATGTCTGTCGTTGGCACCCCGAAGAGCGCCGAGCAGATCCAGCACGACTGGGACACGAACCCGCGCTGGAAGGACGTCGCCCGTACCTACACCGCCGAGGACGTTGTCGCGCTGCAGGGCACCGTGGTCGAGGAGCACACCTTGGCCCGCCGTGGCGCGGAGGTGTTGTGGGAGGAGCTGCACGACCTGGAGTGGGTCAACGCGCTCGGCGCGCTGACCGGCAACCAGGCCGTCCAGCAGGTGCGCGCGGGCCTGAAGGCCATCTACCTGTCGGGCTGGCAGGTCGCCGGTGACGCCAACCTGTCGGGCCAGACCTACCCAGACCAGAGCCTGTACCCGGCCAACTCGGTGCCGCAGGTGGTCCGCCGGATCAACAACGCGCTGCAGCGCGCCGACCAGATCGCCAAGGTCGAGGGCGACAAGTCGGTGGAGAACTGGCTGGCGCCGATCGTCGCCGACGGCGAGGCCGGCTTCGGGGGCGCGCTCAACGTCTTCGAGCTGCAGAAGGCGCTGATCGCCGCCGGTGTCGCGGGTTCGCACTGGGAGGACCAGCTGGCGTCGGAGAAGAAGTGCGGCCACCTGGGCGGCAAGGTGCTGATCCCGACCCAGCAGCACATCCGCACGCTGACGTCGGCCCGGCTGGCCGCCGACGTCTGTGGCGTGCCGACCGTGGTGATCGCCCGCACGGACGCTGAGGCGGCCACGCTGATCACGTCCGACGTCGACGAGCGCGACCAGCCGTTCATCACCGGCGAGCGCACCCGGGAGGGTTTCTACCGGACCCGCAACGGCATCGAGCCCTGCATCGCGCGGGCCAAGGCCTACGCCCCGTACGCCGACCTGATCTGGATGGAAACCGGCACCCCCGACCTCGAGGTCGCGCGGAAGTTCTCCGAGGCGGTCAAGGGCGCCTACCCCGACCAGATGCTGGCGTACAACTGCTCGCCGTCGTTCAACTGGCGCAAGCACCTCGACGACGGCACCATCGCGAAGTTCCAAAAGGAGCTTGCCGCAATGGGATTCAAGTTCCAGTTCATCACGCTGGCCGGCTTCCACGCGCTGAACTACTCGATGTTCGACCTGGCCTACGGCTATGCCCGCAACCAGATGAGCGCCTACGTCGACTTGCAGGAGCGCGAGTTCGCCGCCGAGGAGCGTGGCTACACCGCGACCAAGCACCAGCGCGAGGTCGGCGCCGGTTACTTCGACCGCATCGCCACCACGGTCGACCCGAACTCGTCGACCACCGCGCTGACCGGTTCCACCGAGGAGGGCCAGTTCCACTGAGCTGAGAGCCCGCCCGGCCTCGCGAGCAGACGCAGAATCGCATTCCGGCGGCCGGATTTATGCGAGTCTGCGTCTGCTCGCGGCGGAAGTTGACAGCATAGGCCCCGCCCGGCCAACCTGGGCGGGGCCTATTGCGGTGCATGACAATGCGACTGGAGACAACGACAAGTGAGCGACGCAGCGATCGAGCGGGTAGGGGTTGTCGGGGCCGGTCAGATGGGATCCGGCATTGCCGAGGTCGCCGTCCGCGCCGGTGTGGGCGTGACGGTGTTCGAGACCACCGAGGCGCTGATCACGGCGGGACGCAACCGCATCGTGAAGTCGCTGGAGCGCGGTGTCAGTGCGGGCAAGGTGACCGAGCGGGAGCGCGACCGCGCGCTGAGCAAGCTCACCTTCACCACGGACCTGAACGACCTCGCCGACCGGCAACTGGTGATCGAGGCCATCGTCGAGGACGAGGCGATCAAGGCCGGGGTTTTCGCGAGACTCGACAGCGTCGTCACCGATCCCGACGCGGTGCTGGCGTCCAACACCTCCAGCATCCCGATCATGAAGCTCGCCGCCGCTACCAAGAACCCCCAACGGGTATTGGGTCTGCACTTCTTCAACCCGGTCCCGGTGTTGCCGCTGGTCGAGTTGGTCAGCACGCTGGTCACCGACGAGGCCGCCGCCGCTCGCACCGAGGAGTTCGCCGGCGCGGTCCTGGGTAAACAGGTGGTGCGCTGCTCGGACCGGTCGGGCTTCGTGGTGAATGCGCTGTTGGTGCCCTATCTGCTGTCGGCGATCCGGATGGTCGAGGCCGGGTTCGCTACGGTCGAAGACGTCGACAAGGCCGTCGTTGCCGGGCTGTCGCACCCCATGGGCCCGCTGCGGCTGTCCGATCTTGTTGGCCTGGACACCCTCAAACTGATCGCGGACAAGATGTTCGAGGAATTCAAGGAGCCCCATTACGGTCCGCCGCCGTTGTTGTTGCGCATGGTGGAGGCGGGCCGGCTGGGCAAAAAATCGGGTCAGGGTTTCTACGAGTACTGAAGCGCACTGAAATCCGACCGGCCGGCTATCGCGCGGCGACGGCCCGAGCCGGTCGATGGGGAGTCGTGTAGCAGCTGCTTGAGTGAATCGGATATCATGCTCGCGACCTATTAACGAGAGGTGTCCGCAGCGCATGACTCAATTGAGGCCGTATTACGAAGAGTCGCAATCGATCTACGATGTTTCAGATGAGTTTTTCGCGTTGTTCCTAGACCCGACGATGGGCTATACCTGCGCTTACTTCGAGCGCGACGACATGACCCTCGAGGAAGCGCAAAACGCCAAGTTCGACCTGGCGCTGGGAAAGCTGAACCTCGAGCCCGGGATGACGCTGCTCGACATCGGTTGCGGCTGGGGTGGAGCGCTGCAACGAGCGGTCGAGAAGTTCGACGTCAATGTCATCGGAATTACGCTCAGCCGCAATCAGTTCGAGTACAGCAAGGCCAAACTGGCCGGGATGCCGACCCAGCGCAACATCGAGATCCGGTTGCAGGGCTGGGAAGAGTTCGACGACAAGGTGGACCGCATCGTCTCGATCGGCGCCTTCGAAGCGTTCAAGGCGGAACGTTGGCCCGCGTTCTTCCAACGCGCCCATGACATCCTTCCCGACGACGGCCGGATGTTGTTGCACACGATTTTGACGTATCAATGGCAAGAGCTGCCCGCGCGCGGCGTCACGCTGACGATGAGCGATGTGCGATTTGCGAAGTTCATCGGCACGGTAATTTTCCCGGGCGGGCAGTTGCCGGCGCAGGAGGACATCGTCAAGTTCGCGCAGCCGGCCGGGTTCTCGGTCGAAAGAGTGCAATTGCTGCGCGAGCATTACGAGCGGACGCTGCACATGTGGGCGGCCAATTTAGAGGCCAATAGAGAAAAGGCCATCGCGATCCAGTCCGAAGAGGTCTACGACCGCTACATGCACTATCTGACCGGGTGCGAGAACTTCTTCCGCAAAGGGATCACGGACGTCGGGCAGTTCACGCTGACGAAGTAACAGCCGCAGCCTTACTTTTCCAAGGTGAACTGATTGACGTCGGTGTATCCCTGGCGAAACAGCTTGGCGCAGCCGGTGAGGTACTTCATGTACCGCTTGTAGACCTCTTCGGACTGGATCGCGACGGCCGTTTCCTTGTTGGCCTCGAGCGCGCCAGCCCAAGTCTCGAGCGTCCTCGCGTAGTGCAGCTGTAACGACTGAATCCGAGTGATTTTGAAACCGGCCGCCACAGCGTGCTCTTCGACCGACGGGATCGTCGGCAGCCAGCCGCCGGGGAAGATCTCGGCCAGGATGAATTGGGTGAAGTGCACAATTTCGTGGGTCAGCGGCCTGCCCCGCGCCCTGGCGTCTTTGAAGGTGGGACGCGAGATGGTGTGCAGCAGCATGACGCCGTCGGACGGCAGCACCTCGTGGGCCATCTTGAAGAAGCGGCCATAGCGTTGCCGGCCGAAGTGCTCGAAAGCGCCGATCGAGACGATGCGGTCGACGGGCTCGTCAAACTTCTCCCAGCCCTCCAGCAGCACCCGCCGAGTGCGGGTGGTGTCCATCTGGTCGAACATCTTCTGCACATGCTCGGCCTGGTTCTCCGACAGCGTCAATCCCACGACGTTGACGTTGTACTTCTCGATGGCGCGTTTCATGGTGGCACCCCAGCCGCAGCCGATGTCCAGCAGCGTCATCCCCGGCTCCAGGCCCAATTTGGACAGCGAGAGGTCGATTTTGGCGGTCTGGGCCTCCTCGAGCGTCATGTCGTCGCGGTCGAAGTAGGCGCAGCTGTAGGTCTGCGTGGGGTCGAGGAACAACCGGAAGAAGTCGTCGGAGAGATCGTAGTGCGCTTGCACGTTCCCGAAATCCGGCGTGAGCTGCACAGACATAAGGAATAGAGCCTTTCTTTATCTCGGGGTCCCGGACGTCCTGGCAACCCAAGCAGCCGGTCGGCCCCCGATGCATCCCCTGAATGCTAGCCGCTAAGGCGGTTCAAGTCGCTTTCCTGCCCCCGCTTTGCCTCACACGCGTCACAAGACACGCAATACGGCGCCGGCGGCAAGGCCCACGACCAGCAGCGCGCCCGCCTGGCGCACGTGCACCCAGGCCAGCGCCGCATACCACAGCGGCCACACCGGAAACTTCGGTGGCGGCTCGTCGGGCCGCGGGCGCCGGAAATACGGCCACACCCTGGCCAGCCGGGGCAGCGCAACGACGACAAGCAACGCCGGCCAGGGCATCGCGCCCGCCGCGACGGCAACGACCACCAGCACATAGAAGCCGACCATCATGGCCAGCGTCACCGCCCGGGCGCGCGCCTCGCCGAGAAGGACGGGCAGCGTCCGGATGCCGAGCGGCTCGTCGTACGGGATCTTGTCGATGTGCTTGCCCATCAGCACCGTCGTGCACAGCAGGCCGTAGGGCAGCGACGCCAGCGCGACGTCCCAACCGACCGCGCCGACCGCCGAGTAGTACGTGCCGCAGATCATCAGCGGACCCCACACGACGAAAACGTCGGGCTCGCCAAGGCCGCGTTTCTTCAGCCGCAGCGGCGGCGCCGTGTAGGCGACGCTCAGGGCGAATCCGCCGAGCGCAAACGCCACCACGGGCCAGCCGCGCGCCCACACCAGCACGACCAGGATCGCCAGGTCGGCGACGTTCACCGCGAGAATCGCCAGCCCCAGCGTGCGGCCGCTGATCAGGCCCGACAGCACCGGATGCGGGGCGTAGAGCGCGCGCGGGTAGGTGGCGCTGTCGGTGCCGACCTGGGTGTCGTAGAGGTCGTTCATGAGGTTGTTGGCGGTATGCGCCAGCGTGATTCCCAGCACCGCCAGGACCAGCCAGCGCCAATCCAGCCCGGGCTTGCCGACCGCCAACAGCGCCGCGATTAGGCCGGCGAACAGCGTCATGGACAGCACCGCCGCGCGGGTGACCACGAGCCACCGCGTGACGGTGTCGATCGGCCCATCCGGTGGCGGATTGGTGGTGCGCAGCGCGTACGCCCACGACCTCAGCCGCGAGCCCACGCTCAGCTCAGGCATTCCTGAAGCGTAAACCCGGGCTCAATGCTCTCACGGCGGCACGATCGGCGACGGATGCGGTTGCTCCCGAAACTTCTCCAGCGACCCGCCCGCCTCGACGATCCCGCAGATCGAGCTCCAACTCAGCATGGTCAGGTAGTCGATCAGCTCGTCGCGGCTCATCCGTGGGTCCGACATCCAGGAGTGGGTCGCCAGTTGCACGCCGCCGACGATCAGGTAGGACCACGGCTCCACCCCGCCGGTGTCCATGCCGACCTGCTGCATGCGGCGGCGCATCATCACCGCGATCATGCGGGCGATGATCCGCTCGGAGTCGGCGATCACCTTGCTCTTGCTGGCCGAGCTGTTGGCCATGACGAACCGATACGGCTCGGGTTCGTTCGCCACGGTCTCGACGTAGACCCGGATGACCTCGCGGGTCAAATCGAAGCCGTCCAGGTTGGACGTCAGCGCGCCGGCCATGTTGGGAATCAGCGTGGTCTGAGTGAAGCGCATCATCACCGCGGTCGTCAGGTCGTTCTTGTCGACGAAGTAGCGGTAGAGCACGGTCTTGGAGACGCCGATCTCCGCCGCGATTTCGTCCATGCTCAAAAAGCGGCCCTGGCGGCGAATCGCATCGATCGTGCCGTCAACCAGCTCATTGCGGCGCTCCACCTTATGTTGATGCCAGCGCCGCTTGCGACCATCCGTCTTGACGGTCACAGCCGGGTCCGCTCTGCCACTGTCGCCGATTCCATTCACTAGAACGCCTCGATACTACGGCTTCGGGGTGCGCTTTTGGCGCATGGGCGCGGATGCGCGGCGGCGCCGCAGCCAGGGCCGTCACACTAACCGGCCGCGGCGATAGATGATGGTGTGGTGACACACAGAGCCGATTCGTCGGGCTCACCGGCGGCGGGGCCAGACTTGATCCGGCCGTCGACCGGTGCCCGGCGGGCTCACCCGTCCCTCGCGGAATCCTTCGCCGGGGCCGATCCGGAGGCCGACGCGCAGCGGCGGGTGGCGCTGCGCCGGATGAAGATGGTGGCGCTGAGCTTCCTGATCGGCGCCACCGGCCTGTTCCTCGCCTGCCGGTGGGCGCAGGCCCACGCCGGCACGGGCGCCTGGGTCGGCTACGTGGGTGCGGCCGCCGAGGCCGGCATGGTGGGTGCCCTGGCGGACTGGTTCGCCGTGACCGCGCTGTTCAAGCATCCGCTGGGCATACCCATCCCGCACACCGCGATCATCAAGCGCAAGAAGGACCAGCTCGGCGAGGGCCTGGGCACCTTCGTGCGCGAGAACTTCCTGTCCCCGCCGGTCGTGGAGACCAAGCTGCGCGACGCCCAGGTGCCCGGCCGGCTCGGTAAGTGGCTGTCGGAGGCCGCACACGCCGAGCGGGTGGCCAGCGAGACGGCAACGGTGCTGCGGGTGCTGGTGGAGCTCCTGCGTGACGACGATGTCCAGCAGGTGATCGACCGGATGATCGTGCGCCGCATCGCCGAACCGCAGTGGGGTCCGCCGGTGGGCCGGGTGCTGGGGACCCTGCTCGCCGAGAACCGGCAGGAGGCCCTGATCCAGTTGCTGGCCGACCGGGCATTCCAGTGGTCGCTGAACGCGGGGGAGGTCATCCAGCGGGTGGTCGAGCGCGACTCACCGAGCTGGTCGCCTCGGTTCATCGACCATCTCGTCGGCGACCGCATTCACCGCGAGTTGATGGACTTCACCGACAAGGTGCGCCGCAACCCCGACCACGAATTGCGCCGGTCGGCGACCCGCTTCCTGTTCGAGTTCGCCGACGATTTGCAGCACGACCCGGACACCATCGCGCGCGCCGACGCGGTCAAGGAGCAGCTGATGGCGCGCGACGAGATCGCCAACGTCGCCGCGACGGCGTGGGCGACGCTGAAGAGGCTGGTGCTCGAGGGGCCGGAGGGAGTGGCCGATCCATCCAGCGCGTTGCGCACTCGCATCGCGGACACCGTCGTTCGCATCGGGGAGTCATTGCGGGACGACGCCGACCTGCGCGACAAGGTCGACAACTGGATAGTGCGGGCGGCCGAGCACCTGGTCTCGCAGTATGGGGTGGAGATCACCGCGATCATCACCGAGACGATCGAGCGCTGGGACGCCGAGGAAGCCAGCCGGCGGATCGAACTCCACGTGGGGCGTGACCTGCAGTTTATTCGGATCAACGGCACCGTCGTGGGTGCGCTGGCGGGCCTGGCGATCTACGCCGTCGCGCAGCTGCTTTTCTAGCGGTGCTAACAAGCGCTTGCAAAAGCAAGCACTTGTCCGTAGTCTGGTGCTCGTTGATACCGGCCGCCCGAACCAGGAGTACGCAATGGCACCCGAGGAGAAGCTCTCCGAGAAGGTCTCCAGCGCGGCCTCCGACATCGGCAGCTTCATCAGGACCCAGCGCGAGAACGCACAGGTTTCGGTGCGACAACTCGCCGAGCGGTCCGGTGTCAGCAACCCCTACCTGAGCCAGGTGGAGCGCGGTTTGCGCAAACCGTCCGCCGACGTCCTGAACCAAATCGCGAAGGCGTTGCGGGTTTCCGCCGAGGTGCTCTATGTGCGGGCCGGGATCCTCGAGCCCAGCGATAAGAGTCAGGTCCGCGACGCCATCATCACCGACACGGCGATCACCGAGCGTCAGAAGCAGGTCCTGCTCGATATCTACACCTCATTTACCCAGCAAAACGAATCCACCAATGAGGAGTGTCCGACACACGAAAGCGACGCGTGATCGGCCCCTTCGGGCTGACACTGTCATGCGGTCGGCTGGGCTAACCGCCGGCACCGGGCTTTCGCATCGCGCCGACGACTGGCTGACGCATAAGCCAGCGGCCGCTTGGTTACCCATAAGGGAGGGGCCTGACCTGAGCACACCTAAGTAACACCGACAACGAAAAGTAATACCGATAACGAAAACAAACCACGAACCATGAAAGGAAGCACCATGGCCGAAAACTCAAACATCGAAGACTTGCGGGCCCCGTTGCTGGCGGCGCTGGGCGCGGCCGACTTGGCGCTGGCCACGGTCAACGACTTGATCGCCAACCTGCGTGAGCGTGCCGGAGAGACCCGCTCCGACACCCGCAGCCGTGTCGAGGAGAGCCGCGCTCGCCTGTCCAAGCTTCAGGAGGACCTGCCCGAGCAGCTCACCGAGCTGCGCGAAAGGTTCACCACCGAGGAGCTGCGCAAGGCCGCCGAGGGCTACCTGGATGCGGCGACCAACCGGTACAACGAGCTGGTCGAGCGGGGCGAGGCCGCCTTGGATCGGCTGCGCAGCCAGCGGCCCTTCGAGGACGCGTCGGCCCGCGCCGAAGGCTACGTGGACCAGGCCGTCGAGCTGACTCAGGAGGCGCTCGGCACCGTCGCGTCGCAGACCCGCGCGGTCGGTGAGCGCGCGGCCAAGCTGGTCGGCATCGAGCTGCCCAAGAAGGCCGAGGCGGCCAAAAAGGCCCCGGCCAAGAAGGCGCCCGCGAAGAAGGCCCCGGCCAAGAAGGCTCCGGCCAAGAAGGCTCCAGCCAAGAAGGTCACCCAGAAGTAGTCCAGTCTCCGAGTTGCCGCGTGGGGGCAACTCGGGGAAACAGGGGACTCGACTCCGAGTTGCCGCGTGGGGGCAACTCGGAGTCGACGTTTTGGACGGTGCCCGCATACCCTTAAGGCGTGAGCCACCTCGTGGGTACCGTCATGTTGGTCTTGCAGGTCGCCGTCCTGGTGACGGCGGTGTACGCGTTCGTGCACGCGGCGCTGCAGCGACCCGACGCCTATACCGCCGCCGACAAGCTGACCAAGCCCGTCTGGCTGGTGATTCTCGGCCTGGCCGTCGCGCTGACATCCATCCTGAGTTTCGTTTTCGGGGTGCTGGGCATGGCGATCGCCGCCTGCGCCGCGGGTGTCTATCTGGTCGATGTGCGGCCCAAACTCCTCGAGATTCAGGGCAAGTCGCGTTAGTGGTCTGGCCCGTCCGTTCGTCGGGGGTTGTGACCAGACGCCGCTGGCGCCGAATCTGCGCTGGTGGCATCGAGCCTGCGTTCACGGCTGGCTTTTCGCCTCGGGCGCCGCTACCACCGCAGTCTCGACGCCCAGCGAACAGCGCCCTGACCAAATTCAGGGCAAGTGTCTAGCGGGATGAAGGCCCCGCTGGCCGCCCCGGGCGCGTCCGGCCGCGATCCGGGCGGCCCGGAAGAAGCGTTCTAATGGCCAACCGACCTACCCGCGCGCAGTTGGCGGCGCTGGTCGACCACACCCTGCTCAAACCCGAGGCCACCCATGCCGACGTGGCCGCCCTGGTCGCCGAGGCGGCCGAACTGGGCGTGTATGCGGTATGCGTTTCGCCGTCGATGGTGCCGGTCGCGGTGAACGCCGGCGGGGTGCGGGTGGCGGCGGTGACGGGTTTCCCGTCGGGCAAGCATGTCTCGGCGGTCAAGGCGCACGAGGCCGCGCGGGCCGTGGCGTCCGGCGCCAGCGAGATCGACATGGTCATCGACGTCGGCGCCGCGCTGGCCGGGGATGTCGCCGCGGTGCGCTTCGACATCGAGGCGGTGCGAGCCGCCGTACCCCGAGTCGTGCTCAAGGTGATCGTGGAGTCGGCGGCGTTGTTGAGCCTGGCCGACGAGGGCACGCTGGCGGCGGCGTGCCGCGCCGCCGAGGACGCCGGCGCCGACTCCGTCAAGACCTCGACCGGGTTTCACCCCGCGGGCGGGGCGTCGGTGCGTGCGGTCGCGTTGATGGCCGAGGCCGTCGGAGGGCGGCTGGGGGTCAAGGCCAGCGGCGGTATCCGCACCGCCGACGACGCGGTCGCAATGCTGGATGCCGGCGCCAGCAGGCTGGGCCTGTCAGGCACCCGCGCGGTGCTCGACGGGCTCGGCTAACGCGTCAGATATTGGCGAAACAGGGGTCGTTGTCGTTGTCGGTGGGGATGCTGGCGTTCTGCGTCGAAAAGTGGCTCACCACACCGGTATCGGTGACCTGCACGCTGTCCGCGTGAATCCCCAAGGGGTAGTTCTTGGTCAGGTTTGAGGTGAAGTCGTCCAGCGTCGACTGCACGGTCTCTTTCGGCATGATGAAGCCGAGCGCGTTGAAGCTGACGATCTGCAGCTCCAGCCCGTTGCCGGACACCACCGGCTTGGCCGTGATGTTGTCCAGCATCCCCTTCATTTCGACGGTGCCGTCGCTGGGGTGGGTGGTCACGCTGTTGGTCACGAAGGGACCCAGGACCGGTATCGCGTTCTGCACCGACTGCTTGATGCCGTCGGTGGTCCAGGTGATGGTGGCATCCAGCGAGCCGATGGTGCCCTTGGAGGTGGGTGTCGACTTGAGCTGGACGTCCCTGATATTGATGGCGATCTTCATGCCCTTGGCATCGCGGATCTGGTTTCCGGCCGTCTGCACCGAGATGTTGGTGTAGTGCTTCGTGGCGAGCTGCCACAGCAGCAGCGGCGTCACGCCGAACGACGCGGTGGCCTGGTCCTTGACCTCGCACGCCACCGCCTGGGCGACCTTGTTGTTGGCGACGTGACGGGCGTACAGCTCGGCGCCGATGAGCCCCGCAATGACGAGCGAGAACACGATGACGCAGACCAGAAGGACGGACAGCGGGTCGCGTAGGAAACGTCGTTTTCTTTTCACCGGTGCCGGTTCTTCGTTCGGGGCGGCCAGCCGTTCCGTGGGGCCCGCGGGCGGGATCGGCGGGGGTGGGTAGCTGGGCCGCTGCATGCCCGCCTGGGGCGCGCCCAGCGGTTGACTAGTCGGCGTGGGCGGCGGCCCTGGATCGCCGGCGGGCAGCCGCTCGGTAGGCCGCTCAGTGGGGGGTTGGCCGAAGGGACCCTGGTTGCCGGGACGGGCCCACGTCGACGGGCCCTCGTTCGGTGGTCCTTGCGGGTTCGTCACCAAACCGATTGTGCCCTATCCATCTGAGCGAAGCTGGAGCGGTTACGCAGCACCGCGATCTTGTCGCGAGCCTCGGCCACCCTGTCGAGATCGATGTCGGCGACCACCAATTGCGGGTGGTCACCGGCCGACGCCACCACCTCGCCCAGCGGCGAGGCCACCAGGCTGCCGCCCACCCCGGTCGGCGCGCCCGACCCGGCCAGGGCGTCGCCGGGGTCGGCCTGACCCGCGGCGGCGACGTAGCTCATCGAATCCAACGCCCGTGCCCGCGCCAGCAGCGTCCACTGCTCGAGTTTGCCGGGCCCGGCACCCCAGGACGCGCAGACGACGATCAGCTGGGCGCCGCGCCGGGCCAGCTCGGTGTAGAGCGCCGGAAAGCGAATGTCGTAGCAAATGCTCAGCCCCACCCGAACGCCGTCGACCGTGATCACCACCGGCTCGTGCCCGGGTGCGACGGTGTGCGACTCGGTAAAGCCGAACGCGTCGTAGAGGTGGATCTTGTCGTAGTGGGCGTTCGGTTCGTTGGGAGTGCCCGGGCCGGCCGCGATCAGCGTGTTCGTCACCCGCCCGGCGCCGGCGGGGGTGAACATGCCGGCAATCACGGTGATGCCCGAGTCCGTCGCGACCCGTCGCACGCCATCCGCCCAGGGGCCGTCGACCGGCTCGGCGATCGGTGCCAGCGGCACGCCGAACCGGCACATCGTCGCCTCCGGGAACACCACGAGCGTCGCGCCCGCGTCGGCGGCCCGGCCGGTGTACTCGCGCACCAGCTCTAGGTTCGCGGCCGGATCACTGCCGCTGAGGATCTGCGCCAACGCGATTCGCATGGGCGCCAGCTTAGGAGCCGATCGCAGGTTAGGGCGCGGGTTAGGCGTTGTCGGCGATCCAGGCCGTGGTGAAGCGCTGTTCGGCGGCCACCAGTTCGGCGAGTCGGGTGCCGATGATGTTCTCCACCTTGCCGCCGATGATGGGGGCACGCACCTGGATGCTGATCCGAAACGTCAGCCGGGCGCGGCCCGAGTCTGCGATGGGCGACAGCTCGGCGGTGCCCCACACGTTCACCGGGGCATCCACGATCGATCCCGCGATGGACGCCGTCGCTGCGCCGTCGGCGACCGGGCCCCACGTCTCCGCGCGCCTGATGGCGAGATCGCCTCGGTGCAACTGCGTGACCAGAGCCGGCAGGTTGTGACTGCGCACCACTTGCAGCGTGACCACCTCGATGGTGTCGTCGTCTCCGGACTCGCCGCCCACCCGAAGCGACTCCAGCCTCGCCTCGTCGACGGGAATGTCGGCCAGCCTGGCCCGCCAGTAGTCCTCCTCGCGGAAGACCCGATGAACCTCTTCGACGCTGCCGTCATAGTCGGCCGACAAGTCGAATGAACGGGGCATAGCAGGTCAGGCTACCGTTACGGGCCATGAAGCGGAGCGGTGCCGGTTCGTCCCTCGCCGGCGCCCATGTCGCCGAGGCGGTGTCGCTGGCGCCGTTGACCACGTTGCGGGTCGGACCGGTCGCGCGACGCCTGATCACGTGCACCACCGTCGAGCAGGTGGTTGCCGTTTTGCGGCAGCTGGACTCGGAAGCCCAAGCAGCCGGCGGGCCGGTGCTGGTGTTTGCCGGCGGCTCCAACCTGGTGATCGCCGACACCCTGACCGACCTGACCGCGGTGCGGTTGGCCAACGACGGCATCACCGTCGACGGCAACCTGGTGCGCGTGGAGGCGGGCGCGGTGTGGGACGACGTGGTGGTCGCGGCCATCGAGCACGGCCTGGGTGGGCTGGAATGCCTGTCCGGTATTCCCGGGTCGGCCGGGGCCACCCCGGTGCAGAACGTCGGGGCCTACGGGGCCGAAGTGTCCGACGCCATCACGCGGGTCCGGGTGCTGGACCGCGGCAGCGGCGAGGTGCGCTGGGTGCCGGGCGCCGAGCTGGGCTTCGGTTACCGCACCAGCGTGTTCAAGCGCGCCGGCGGTGTCGAGATCCCTTCCGTGGTGCTGGAAGTGGAGTTCGCGCTGGACGCGTCGGGCCGCAGCGCGCCGTTGCGCTACGGCGAACTGACGGCCGCGCTGAACGCGACCGGCGGCGAGCGCGCGGACCCGCGGGCCGTCCGCGAGGCGGTGCTCGCGCTGCGTGCGCGCAAGGGCATGGTGCTCGACGCGGCGGATCACGACACCTGGAGCGTGGGTTCGTTCTTCACCAACCCGGTGGTCGCACCGGAGGTCTACGAGCGGTTGGCCGCTGATGTCAGAGATGTTGAGGGGCCGGTTCCGCATTACCCGGCGCAGGACGGCGTCAAGCTGGCCGCCGGCTGGCTCGTGGAGCGGGCGGGCTTTTCCAAGGGCTATCCCGATCCGGATGCGAGCGGCCGCCAAGCGCCGTGTCGGCTGTCCACCAAACACGCGCTCGCACTGACCAACCGCGGCGGCGCCACCGCCGAGGACGTGATAGCGCTGGCCCGAACCGTCCGCGACGGGGTCCGTGATGTGTTTGGCATCACGTTGGAACCCGAACCCGTCCTGGTCGGATGCAGCCTGTAGCGGGTATTCTCGCGCGACCCCGAATTGTCGTGGCGGGTTAGCGGTCTTTCAGCACGGTATTTTATTTATCGTGAGCGCGTCCTGTCCCCCGCCGCCGATCAACCGGCGCTTGGCCCTGGCGGCCCTCGGGCTCGGCGTGTTCGCCCCCAACGTGTTGGCGGCTTGCGCGGGCACCGTGACCAAGCAAGCCGAGAAGAAGGAACCGCCGGCGCCGCGCCTGAAGTTCCAGCCGGCCGATACCGCCAGCGACGTGGTTCCGATCGCGCCGATCAGCGTCCAGGTGAGTGACGGCTGGTTCCAGAAGGTGGCGTTGACGAATTCGTCGGGCAAGGTGGTTGCCGGGGCGTTCAACTCCGATCGCACCGTCTACACCACGACCGAGCCGCTGGGCTACGACTCGACCTATACCTGGAGCGGTTCGGCCGTCGGCCATGACGGCAAGGCGACGCCGGTGACCGGCAAGTTCACCACCGTGTCGCCGACCAAGAAGATCGGCGGGAGCTTCCAGTTGGCCGACGGCCAGACCGTCGGGGTCGCCGCGCCGATCATCATCCAGTTCGACGCGCCGATCAGCGACAAGGCGGCCGTCGAGAAGGCGCTCACGGTCACCACCAATCCGCCCGTCGAGGGCAGCTGGGCGTGGCTGCCCGACGAGGCGCAGGGCGCACGCGTCCACTACCGGACCCGCGAGTACTACCCGGCGGGCACCACCGTCAACGTCGACGCCAAGCTCTACGGTCGGCCGTTCGGCGACGGCGCGTATGGTGCCGAGGACATCTCCTTGAAGATCCAGATCGGCCGTCGGCAGGTGGTCAAGGCCGAGGTCTCCTCGCACCGCATCCAGGTGGTCACCGACGCCGGCGTCATCATGGACTTCCCGTGCAGCTACGGCGAGGCCGACAAGGCGCGCAACGTCACCCGCAACGGCATCCACGTGGTCACCGAGAAGTACTCCGACTTCTACATGTCCAACCCGGCCGCCGGCTACAACAACATCCACGAGCGCTGGGCGGTGCGGATCTCCAACAACGGCGAGTTCATCCACGCCAACCCCGCCAGTTCGGGTGCACAGGGCAACACCAACGTCACCAACGGCTGCGTCAACCTGTCGACGGGTGACGCCGAGGAGTACTACCACTCCGCGATCTACGGTGACCCCGTCGAGGTGACCGGCAGCTCGATCCAGCTGTCCTATTCCGACGGCGACATCTGGGACTGGGCCGTGGACTGGGACACCTGGGTGGCGATGTCGGCGCTGCCGCCGACGACCGCTCGCCCGCCGGGCACTCAGATTCCGGTCACCGCTCCGGTGACCCCGTCCAACGCCCCCACCCTGTCGGGCACCCCGACGACCACCACCCCCGCCAGTCCGGCGCCGTCTAGCGCCGGCGGCTAAATCGCGTGGCGCTGGCTTGGTCGCGCGGCTTGATGACGATCAGGTCCAAGTCGACGTGCGACGGTCGCGAGGCCACGAACCCGATCACCTCGGCGACGTCGGCCGCCACCAGCGGCGTGATGCCGGCGTAGACGGCGTCCGCGCGCTGCCGGTCGCCGCCGAAACGAACGAGCGAGAACTCGGTTTCGACCGCGCCCGGGGCAATCTCGGTGAGCCGCACCGGCTTTCCCAGTAGCTCGCCGCGCAGCGTGCGGTGCAGCGCCCCCTGGGCGTGCTTGGCCGCCGTGTAGCCGGCGCCACCGTCGTAGACCTCGAGCGCCGCAATCGAGGTGACGGTGACGATCAGGCCGTCGCCGGAGTCGATCAGCTTGGGCAGCAGCGCGCGGGTAACCCGCAGGGTGCCCATCACGTTGGTCTCCCACATCCACCGCCAATGGTTCACGTCGGCGTCGGCGACGGATTCCAGCCCCAGGGCGCCACCGGCGTTGTTGACCAGCACATCAACCCGGCCCAATTGGTCGCTCAGCGCGTCGACCGCGGCGGCGTCTGTGACATCGGCCACAATCGCGCTTCCGCCGATCTCGTCGGCGATCGCGTTGATCCGGTCCGCGCGACGCGCCACGGCCACCACATGAAACCCAAGGGCCGCAAGGGTTTTGGCGGTTGCTTCGCCGATACCGGAACTGGCGCCGGTGACCACCGCGACCCGTTGGCGCCCGCCAGCTGCATTCATCGGAATAACTCTAATAACCGTGCTAAATTTTCGGGGTGCACCACAGCTTCCTGTTCAACACGACGGCCGCGTGTCTTTGCGCGGCATGTGCGTGTTGTTGCCGCGCACTTTGCCGCTCCTGACTTGCAGGCGTGGCCAAAGACCGGCCATCGAAACTCGGACAAAGGACGCTCGTGCGCACCACTACTCTCACCCACAGCCATCGTTCACCCGGCCGCAAAGGCCACCTCCGGTTGCACCGCCAGATCCTGCCGCCGGCGTTGCACATCTCCGACTCGGCGGCGGCGTCGGTCTTCCGGGCCGTCCGGTTGCGCGGCCCGGTCGGCCGTGACGTCATCGCTGGCGTCACATCGCTGAGTATCGCGACCGTCAACCGCCAGGTCATCTCGCTGCTCGAGGCCGGCCTCCTGCGGGAGCGGGCCGACCTGGCCGTCTCCGGGGCCATCGGCCGCCCACGCGTGCCGGTGGAGGTCAACCATGAACCGTTCGTGACGCTGGGCATCCACGTCGGCGCGCGAACCACCAGCATCGTGGCCACCGACCTGTTCGGCCGCACGCTGGACACGGTCGAGACCCCGACACCGCTCAGTCCCGCCGGACCCGCGCTCGCGTCGCTGGCCGAGAGCGCCAGCCGGTACCTGAGGCGCTGGCATCGGCGCCGCCCGCTCTGGGTGGGGGTGGCGATCGGTGGCACCGTGGACGGCACCACCGGTCACGTCGACCACCCGCGGTTGGGCTGGCGGCAGGCGCCGGTCGGGCCGGTATTGGCCGACGCGTTGGGCCTGCCGGTATCGGTGGCCTCGCACGTCGACGCGATGGCCGGAGCCGAGCTGCTGCTCGGCATGCGCCGGTTCGCGCCGAGTTCGCCGACCAGCCTGTACGTCTACGCCCGCGAGACCGTGGGCTACGCGCTGGTGATCGGCGGACGGGTGCACTGCCCGGCCAGCGGTCCCGGCACCATCGCGGCCCTGCCCGCGTACTCCGAGCTGCTCGGCGGCACCGGGCAGCTGGAGTCCACCGTCAGCGACGAGGCGGTGCTGGCCGCCGCGCGCCGGCTGAAAATCATTCCCGGCATCCTCGCCGCAGCCCCCGCGACCCGCAGCAACGGCTCCACCACCGCCATCACCGACCTGGTTCGGGTGGCTCGGGCCGGCAACCAGCAGGCCAAGGACCTGCTGGCGGAGCGGGCCCGGGTTCTCGGTGAGGCGGTCGCCTTGCTGCGCGACATGCTCAACCCCGACGAGCTGGTGGTCGGCGGCCAGGCCTTCACCGAATACCCGGAGGCGATGGAGCAAGTGGAGGCGGCGTTCGCCGCGCGCTCGGTGCTGCCGCCGCGCGATATCCGCGTCACCGCCTTCGGCAACCGGGTGCAGGAGGCCGGGGCGGGGACGGTGTCCCTGGGCGGGCTGTACGCCGATCCCCTGGGCGCGATGCGGCGAGCCGGGGCGCTGGACCCGCAGCTGCCGGATGTCGCTGCTGGCGACGAGTCGTCGGCTTAACGCGCCCCGCGTCCAGCGCGCTTGGGCCTGGTGGCGGCCCGTCCTGTAAAGATGAGAGTGTGCGGCACGACGAGCTTGTCCGGGACGTCTTCCGGCTGAATGCCCCTCGCCGGGTCGCGGTGTTGGCGGTGCACACCTCGCCGCTGGCCCAGCCGGGAACCGGCGACGCGGGCGGCATGAACGTCTATGTGCTGCAAACCGCGCTGCACCTGGCGCGGCGGGGCATCGAGGTGGAGATCTTCACCCGGGCCACCGCGTCCGCCGATCCGCCGGTCGAGCGGGTGGCGCCCGGCGTGCTGGTGCGCAACGTGGTGGCCGGGCCGTTCGAGGGCCTGGACAAATACGATCTGCCCACCCAGCTGTGTGCGTTCGCGGCCGGGGTGCTGCGCGCCGAGGCGTCGCACGAGCCGGGCCACTACGACATCGTGCACTCGCACTACTGGCTGTCCGGACAGGTCGGCTGGCTGGCCCGCGACCGCTGGGCGGTGCCGCTGGTGCACACGGCGCACACGCTCGCCGCCGTCAAGAACGCGGCGCTGGCCGACGGGGATCCGCCCGAGCCGCCGCTGCGCACGGTGGGGGAGCAGCAGGTGGTCGACGAGGCCGACCGGCTGATCGTTAACACCGATGATGAGGCCAAGCAACTGATTTCGATCCATCACGCCGATCCGGCGCGCATCGACGTGGTCCATCCCGGCGTCGATTTGGACGTGTTCCGCCCGGGCGACCGCCGGGCCGCCCGGGCCGCGCTGGGGCTCCCGCTCGACGAAGACGTGGTGGCGTTCGTCGGACGGATCCAGCCGCTGAAGGCGCCCGATATCGTGTTGCGCGCCGCGGCGAAACTGTCCGGGCTGCGCATCGTGGTGGCCGGCGGCCCGTCGGGCAGCGGTCTGACGTCTCGGGCTGGTGGGCCGGACGGGTTGGTTCGGCTGGCCGGCGAACTCGGCATCACCGACCGGGTGACCTTCCTGCCACCGCAGTCCCGCGCGGACCTGGCCACCTTGTTCCGGGCCGCCAATCTTGTTGCGGTGCCTAGTTATTCGGAGTCGTTCGGTCTCGTCGCGCTCGAGGCACAGGCGTGCGGCACGCCGGTGGCGGCGGCCGCGGTCGGCGGCCTGCCGGTGGCGGTGCGCGACGGGATCTCCGGCACCCTGGTGTCCGGGCATGACGTAGGTGACTGGGCGGATGCCCTCGATCGGCTGCTGCGGCTCGACGCCGCGCGGGCGGAGGCGATGAGCCGCGCGGCCGCCGCGCACGCGGCCGGCTTCTCCTGGGAAAACACCACCGACGCGCTGCTGGCCAGCTATCGGCGGGCGATCGGCGACTTCACCGCCGAGCGTCAGCGCCAGTTCCGTGACCGGGCATCGATGCGCAAGCCCCGCCACTGGGCGACGCGACGCGGAGTGGGCGCGTGACGTCCACGCAGGCCGTGTATTCGGTGGTCGAGCACGCGCTGCAGGCCAGCGGGCTGGCCTACTCGGAATTCCCTGGCGCGCATGGCGGATCGCCGGGGCTGGTGGTGGAATTGCCGGGCGAGCGCAAGCTCAAGACCAACACCATCTTGATCGTCGGCGAGCATTCGGTGCGCGTCGAGGCGTTCGTGTGCCGCAAGCCCGACGAGAACCACGAGGGTGTTTACCGTTTCCTGCTCAAGCGCAATCGCCGACTGTACGGGGTCGCTTACACGCTGGACAACGTCGGCGACATCTACCTGGTGGGCCGCATGTCGCTGGCGTCGGTCGACGCCGACGAGATCGACCGGGTGCTCGGCCAGGTGCTCGAAGCGGTGGATTCGGACTTTAATACGTTGCTGGAGTTGGGTTTTCGCTCGTCGATCCAGAAAGAATGGGAGTGGCGGGTGTCGCGGGGCGAGTCGCTGAAGAACCTGGAGGCGTTCGCTCACCTGATCAATCAAGTCGACGAAGAAGACGACCCTGATGATGACCGCGCGCGTCCGTGAAATGCTAAGCCGATGCAACCCCGAGACACTGCCACCTTGGTGCTGCTCCGCCACGGCGAGAGCGAATGGAACGCAAGCAACCAGTTCACCGGCTGGGTGGACGTCGGGCTGACCGAAAAGGGCCGGGCCGAAGCGGTGCGCGGCGGCGAGCTGCTGGTCGAGCACGGCCTAGTGCCCGACGTGCTGTACACCTCGCTGCTGCGACGCGCGATCACCACCGCGGACCTGGCGCTGGACACCGCCGACCGGCTGTGGATTCCGGTGCGGCGCAGCTGGCGGCTCAACGAACGCCACTACGGCGCGCTGCAGGGCCTGGACAAGGCCGAAATCAAGAACCGCTACGGCGAGGAGCAGTTCATGGCCTGGCGGCGCAGCTACGACACACCCCCGCCGCTGATCGAGAAAGGCAGCAAGTACAGCCAGGACACCGACCCCCGTTACGCCAACATCGGCGGCGGCCCGCTGACCGAATGCCTGGCCGACGTGGTGGTCCGTTTCCTGCCGTATTTCACCGACGTCATCGTCCCCGATCTGCGGAGCGGCAAGACCGTGCTGATCGTCGCGCACGGCAACTCGCTGCGCGCCCTGGTCAAGTACCTGGACCAGATGTCCGACGAAGAAATCGTCGGGCTGAACATCCCGACCGGCATTCCGCTGCGCTACGACCTGGACGCCGATCTGCGTCCGGTGGTCCCGGGCGGCACCTATCTCGACCCGGAGGCGGCCGCCGCCGGTGCCGCGGCGGTTGCCAGCCAAGGGCGGGCCTGAGTTTGATCGCGGGCCGACAGGCCGCTTCAAAGGCCTATTTGCCAAACATCGCGTGAACGGAAGCGGAACACCTGTGGCGCAAGATGTGACTTGTCTGATTTTGGCCTCGCTCCGCTAGGGCAGCGTTCAGGAAGATTTGTAGGATTTTCTATGTGACCGTGTTCTCGGCGCTGTTGCTGGCCGGGGTCTTGTCCGTGCTGGCGTTGGCCGTAGGTGTTGCGGCCGGGATCAGGCTGGCACCGCGCGCGGTCCAACGCCGCCACCAGGGGTCCACCGAATGGACCGGAATCACCGTCGCGCAGATGCTGCAACGCATCGTGGCGCTGATGCCGCTGGGCGTCGCGGTGGTGGATTCCCATCGCGATGTCGTTTATCTGAACGAACGGGCCAAGGAATTGGGCCTGGTGCGCGATCGGCAGCTGGACAACCAGGCCTGGCAGGCCGCGCAGCAGGCGCTCACCGGCGTCGACGTCGAATTCGACCTGCAGCCGGGCAAACGCGCGGCGGGTCGGTCGGGGCTGTCGGTGCACGGGCAAGCGCGTCTGCTGAGCGAAGAAGACCGCCGGTTCGCCGTGGTCTTTGTCCACGACCAGTCCGACTACGCCCGCATGGAGGCGACCAGGCGCGATTTCGTCGCCAACGTCAGCCACGAGCTCAAGACCCCGGTTGGCGCCATGGCCCTGCTCGCCGAGGCCCTGCTGGCTTCGGCGGATGACTCCGAAACCGTCCGCCGGTTCGCCGAGAAGGTGCTCGTCGAGGCCAACCGACTGGGTGACATGGTCGCCGAGCTGATCGAACTGTCCCGGCTGCAGGGCGCCGAGCGGTTGCCCAACGTCACCGATGTCGACGTGGATATTGTTGTGTCCGAAGCTATTTCACGCCACAAGGTGGCCGCCGACAACGCTGACATCCAGATTCGCACCGATGCGCCCAGCGGCCTGCGGGTGCTGGGCGACGAAACGCTGCTGGTGACCGCCCTGGCCAACCTGGTCTCCAACGCGATCGCCTATTCGCCTCCCGGTTCGCCGGTGTCCATCAGCCGGCGCTGCCGCGGCGACAACATCGAGATCGCCGTCACCGACCGCGGCATCGGGATCGCACTGGAAGACCAGGAGCGGGTCTTCGAGCGGTTCTTCCGCGGCGACAAGGCGCGCTCGCGTGCCACCGGTGGCAGCGGCTTAGGACTTGCCATCGTCAAACACGTTGCGGCCAACCACAATGGCAGCATCGGTGTGTGGAGCAAGCCGGGAACCGGATCGACGTTCACCCTTTCCATTCCGGCTTTCAAGGACAACGACGAACAACCCGAGCAACCGCAGGGTCGCGAGGTGCGGCCCAACAAGTCACAACGAGAGGAAGAGCTAAGTCGATGACACCCGCCGGCGACGATGTGGAGGAGTGGCGCTCATGACCAGTGTCCTGATCGTGGAGGACGAGGAGTCGCTGGCCGATCCGCTAGCATTCCTGTTGCGCAAGGAGGGCTTTGAGGCCACGGTGGTGACCGACGGCCCGGCGGCACTCGCCGAGTTCGACCGCGGCGGCGCCGACATTGTGCTGCTTGATCTGATGCTGCCGGGTATGTCGGGGACCGACGTGTGCAAGCAGCTGCGTGCCCGGTCCGGCGTGCCGGTGATCATGGTGACCGCCCGCGACAGCGAGATCGACAAGGTGGTCGGCCTCGAGCTGGGCGCCGATGACTATGTGACCAAGCCGTATTCGGCGCGCGAGTTGATCGCGCGGATTCGAGCGGTGCTGCGCCGTGGCGGTGACGACGACTCCGAAATCAGCGACGGTGTGCTGGAGTCCGGGCCGGTGCGGATGGATGTCGAACGGCACGTCGTTTCGGTCAACGGTGACACGATTACGTTGCCGCTCAAGGAGTTTGACTTGCTGGAGTACCTGATGCGCAACAGCGGTCGGGTGCTGACCCGCGGGCAGTTGATCGATCGGGTGTGGGGCGCCGACTACGTCGGCGATACCAAGACGCTTGACGTCCACGTCAAGCGCCTACGGTCCAAGATCGAAGCCGACCCGGCCAACCCGGTGCATTTGGTCACGGTGCGGGGGCTGGGGTACAAGCTCGAGGGTTAGCCAACGGCTCGGACGGCGGGGCCTGAACGCGCGGCTACTCGGCGATTCGGGTCGCCGGGTGCACCGCGATG
This sequence comes from Mycobacterium malmoense, assembly GCF_019645855.1. Lineage (NCBI taxonomy): Bacteria > Bacillati > Actinomycetota > Actinomycetes > Mycobacteriales > Mycobacteriaceae > Mycobacterium > Mycobacterium malmoense. Next base: position 4,550,982 of record NZ_CP080999.1, on the reverse strand, counting down.
AGCCCTAACTTGCTGCGGCGCTTGCACATTGCCGCCAGTTCGGCGTAGGCCTTGGTGCCGAGCAGCTCGGTGAGCTCGTCGGCCAGGCTTTCCCACACCTGCTTGGCGCCGACATGGGCCGCCGGATCGCCGGTGCAATACCAGTGCAGGTCCGCACCACCGGAGCCCCAGCCGCGGCGGTCGTATTCGGTGACGGTGGTCTTGAGGATTTCGGTGCCGTCGGGCCGGGTCACCCATTCCTGGCTGCGCCGGATCGGCAATTGCCAGCAGACATCGGGTTTCATGGTCAGCGGCGGCACGCCCAGCTCGACGGCCTTGGTGTGCAGTGCGCATCCGGCGCCGGCGGCAAAGCCGGGCCGGTTCAAGAAGATGCACGCGTCCTTGTGTTTGCGGGTGCGGTATTGGGGTTGGCCATCGTGTTCGTCAAGTTCCAGGTAGCCCTTGCGGCCCAATCCCTTTTCGCGGAATTGCCAATCGTCGTCGGTCAGCTTTTTCACCGCGTCGTCCAACCGGGCGCGGTCGTCGTCGTCGGACAGGAACGCGCCGTGCGAGCAACACCCGTCATGCGGGCGGCCCGCCACCGTGCCGCGGCAGGCCGGTGTGCCGAATACACACGTCCAGCGTGATAGCAACCAGGTGAGGTCGGCCGCGATCAGGTGCTCGGGGTCATCCGGGTCGTAGAACTCCACCCACTCGCGGGCGAAATCCAATTCGACCTCTTGCCCCGGTTCTGGGTGCGAATTCGCCACGTTTTCAACGTTAGACCACGATCCCGGCCGCCCGACCCGTCGACACTCGGGCCCCGCATGACCGGGGATTGCGGGCCGCGCGACAGGGCGGAACGTGCGCGGCCTCGTCGCCCGGCTAGTTTGTTCCCTGTGCGATTGGGCGTGCTTGACGTGGGTAGCAACACGGTCCATCTGCTGGTGGTCGATGCCCACCGCGGTGGGCATCCGACACCTATGAGTTCGACGAAGGCCACGCTGCGGCTCTCCGAGTCCATCGACGGCTCGGGCAAGATCACCAAGCGCGGCGCCGACAAGTTGGTTTCCACGATCGGCGAGCTCGCCAAGATCGCGGACAGCTCCGGCTGCGCCGAGCTGATGGCCTTCGCGACGTCCGCGGTCCGCGACGCCGAGAATTCCGACGACGTGCTGTCCCGCGTGCGTAAAGAGACCGGTGTCGAGTTGGAGGTGCTGGGCGGCGTCGACGAGTCGCGGCTGACGTTCCTGGCGGTGCGCCGGTGGTACGGCTGGAGCGCCGGGCGAATCATCAACCTGGACATCGGCGGCGGCTCGCTGGAATTGTCCAGTGGCGTCGACGAGGAGCCCGACGTCGCGCTGTCGTTGCCGTTGGGCGCCGGGCGATTGACCCGCGAATGGCTGCCCGACGATCCGCCCGGCCGGCGCCGGGTGGCGATGCTGCGGGATTGGCTGGACGCCGAGCTGGCAGACGCCAGCGTGGCGGTGCTGGAAGCCGGTCCGCCCGATCTGGCCGTCGCGACCTCGAAGACGTTTCGTTCGTTGGCGCGGCTCACCGGCGCGGCCCCGTCGGCGGCCGGACCGCGGGTCAAGCGGATACTCACAGCAAACGGCCTCAGACAACTCATAGCTTTCATCTCTAGGATGACGACCGCTGACCGGGCCGAGCTGGAAGGAGTGAGCACCGAGCGGGCACCGCAGATCGTGGCGGGCGCCCTGGTGGCGGAGGCAAGCATGCGAGCGCTGTCGATCGAAGAGGTGGATATCTGCCCGTGGGCGTTACGGGAAGGTCTCATCTTGCGCAAACTCGACAGCGAAGCCGACGGAACCGCACTCGTCGAGAGCTCGGTGCGCAATGCTAGAGGCCAGATAGTTGATCGGAACGCGAACCGATCGAGAGGCAACAAACCATGACCGGACCACACTCCGAGACCGAGAGCCCTAGCACTCGGCCGATCTCGGTGGCCGAATTGCTGGCCAGGAACGGAACCATTGGCGCCCCGGCGGTCACTCGGCGGCGGCGCCGTCGGCGCGGCGATAGCGACGCGGTCACGGTCGCCGAGCTGACCGGCGAGATCCCGGTCATCCGTGACGACGACCACCACGAGAGCGAACAGGGGCCCGAAGGAGCGGTCCAGGTCGCCGAACCGGCGCCTCAGCCGGGCCCCGAACCCGTTTCCGAACTTCTCAGCGAAGAACCGGCCCAAAAGGCGTACTGGTCGGAACCCGCGCCGCGCTGGCCCAAGTCGCCGCCGCAGCCCCAACGCTTGTCGGGGCCCGAGCGCAGCGCCTACCCGCGGCCCCTGCCGGACGCCCGGCACCCGGCCGAGCCGGGTCAGCGGTCCGGTGCGGAGGGGATGAGTCCGGACCCGGTGGACAATTACGCCGACATCCCGGTGGACGTGATGGACTCCGAGGTGCGCGAAGCCGAACCCGCGACCGAGGATTCAGCGTACGTGCGCTCCTTCCTGCACTCGGATTCCACGCTGTTCGGCGGGCAGACCCTTGCCGATGAAATCGCTCGGCGACGCGGCGGGGAGCAAGCCGCGGCGGACGCGGGCTCGCTGACGGCCGGACTGGCAGGCGACGAAGAGCTCGACCACCACCCCGACATCGAGGCCGACCGTGCCGGCCAGGCCGGGGAAGCCGAGGAGGTCGAGGGGGCGCCGGGCAGGTTTGAGGCGCTCTGGCGCGGCAGTGTGACCGTGCTGCAATCGATCTTGGCCGTCGTGTTCGGGGCCGGGCTCTTCGTCGCGTTCGACCAGCTGTGGCGTTGGAACAGCATCGTCGCGCTGGTGCTCTCCGTGCTGGTGATCCTGGGCCTGGTGGTGGGGGTCCGGGTGGTGCGCAAAACCGAGGACATCGCCAGCACGTTGATCGCGGTCGCGGTGGGTGCGCTGATCACGTTGGGGCCCTTGGCGCTTTCGCTGCAGTCGGGCTAGGTAGACGTACTCAGAACCACAGACCGTTGCGCCCAGCAATCAAAGTCGGCCTCTCGACGGCCTCGGTGTACCCGTTGCGGGCCGAGGCCGCGTTCGAGTATGCGGCCAGGCTCGGTTACGACGGGATCGAGCTGATGGTGTGGAGCGAGTCGGTCAGCCAAGACGTCGATGCCGTCAAAAAGCTGTCTCGGCGCTATCGCGTGCCGGTGTTGTCGGTGCACGCCCCCTGCCTGCTGATCTCGCAGCGGGTGTGGGGAGCAAACCCGATTCCCAAGCTGGAACGCAGCGTGCGGGCCGCCGAACGCCTGGGCGCACAGACCGTCGTCGTGCATCCGCCGTTTCGTTGGCAACGGCGCTATGCCGAGGGGTTCAGCGACCAGGTGTCCGCCCTCGAAGCCTCCAGCGACGTGATGGTCGCCGTGGAGAACATGTTCCCGTTCCGGGCGGACCGGTTTTTCGGCACCGGCCAGTCACGGGAACGGATGCGCAGGCGCGGCGGCGGCCCGGGCCCGGCGATTTCGGCGTTCGCGCCGTCCTACGACCCGCTGGACGGCAACCATGCGCACTACACGCTGGACCTGTCCCACACCGCGACGGCGGGAACGGACTCGCTGGACATGGCCCGGCGGATGGGTTCGGGCCTGGTTCATCTGCATCTGTGCGACGGCAGCGGGCTGCCCGCCGACGAGCACTTGGTGCCGGGGCGCGGCACGCAGCCCACCGCCGAGGTATGCCAGATGCTGGCCGGCGGCTATTTCGCCGGGCACGTCATTTTGGAAGTGTCCACGTCGGGCGCGCGCTCGGCCACCGAGCGCGAAAGCATGCTCGCCGAATCGTTGCAGTTCGCCCGCACGCATCTGCTGCGCTGACAACCACCAGGAGACCATGAGCGCGCTGTTCACCACCGCGATGACGCTGCGGGAGGCCGGCCCCGGCGTGTATGAGGGCGAGCTCGACAAGCACTGGACCATCGGACCCAAGGTGCACGGGGGCGCGATGCTGGCGCTGTGCGCCAACGCCGCCCGCACCGCGCACGGCGGGCAAGGACTGCAACCGGCCCTGCAGCCGGTGGCCGTGTCGGCAAGCTTCCTGTGGGCGCCCGATCCGGGGGCGGTGCGCCTGGTGACGTCGATCCGCAAGCGCGGGCGTCGGATCAGCGTCGTGGACGTCGAGCTCACCCAGGGCGACCGCACCGCCGTGCACGCCGTCGTCAACCTCGGCGAGCCGGAACATTTCCCACCGGGCGGTCGGGCGGCGCCGCTGCTGTCGGCGAACCCCGTCCTGGACCTGATGGCGCCGGAACCGCCCGACGACGTCGCGCCGATCGGGCCCGGGCACCCGCTGGCCGGCCTGGTGCATCTGGGTGAGGGTTGCGACGTGCGGCCGGTGCTGTCGACGATGGGGCTCAGCGCGAACGGGCGACCGCCGGTGATCCAGATGTGGGCCCGGCCCCGCGGCGTGGCCCCGGACGCGCTGTTCGCGCTCATGTGCGGCGACCTGTCGGCGCCGGTGACCTTCGCCGTGGACCGCACCGGCTGGGCCCCCACCATCCAGCTCACCGCCTTCCTTCGGGGCCTGCCCGCCGACGGCTGGCTGCGAATCATCGCGACGTGCATGGAGATCGGCCACGACTGGTTCGACGAGGACCACATCGTCGTCGACAGCCTGGGCCGCCTCGTGGTGCAAGCCCGCCAGCTGGCGTTGGTCCCTGCCGCTCGGGAGTAGCCGGTGTCTGCGATGCTGTCCGGCATGGCAAGAATCGCGATCATCGGCGGCGGCAGCATCGGCGAGGCATTGCTGTCGGGTCTGCTGCGCGCGGGCCGGCAGGTCAAAGACCTGGTGGTGGCCGAGCGGATGCCCGAGCGCGCCAAGTACCTGGCGGACACCTATTCGGTGTTGGTGACCTCGGTGAGCGATGCGGTGGAGAACGCGACGTTCGTCGTCGTCGCCGTGAAGCCGGCCGACGTCGAGCCGGTGATGGCGGAGGTGGCCCGCGCGGCCGCCGCGGCCGAGGGCGACAGCGCCGAGCAGGTGTTCGTCACGGTCGCGGCGGGGATCACGATCACCTACTTCGAATCCAAGCTGCCGGCCGGGACGCCGGTGGTCCGGGCGATGCCGAACGCGGCGGCGTTGGTGGGTGCGGGGGTGACCGCGCTGGCCAAGGGCCGTTTCGTTACTCCGCCGCAGCTCGAGGGGGTCTCCGCCCTGTTCGACTCGGTCGGCGGCGTGCTGAGCGTTCCCGAATCCCAAATGGACGCCGTGACCGCGCTGTCGGGTTCGGGTCCGGCGTATTTCTTCTTGATGGTCGAGGCCCTGGTCGACGCCGGTGTCGCGGCGGGTCTGAGCCGCCAGGTCGCCACCGACCTGACCGCGCAGACGATGGCCGGATCGGCGGCGATGCTGCTGGAGCGGATGGATTCCGACGGGCGCGCGGTCGAGGGCGAGGCGCCGGGCATGCGGGCGGACACCACGGCGGCGCAGCTGCGCGCGACGGTCACGTCGCCCGGCGGGACGACCGCCGCTGCGCTGCGCGAACTCGAACGGGGCGGGTTGCGGGTGGCCGTGGATGCGGCGGTTCAGGCCGCCAAAAGGCGCTCTGAGCAGCTAAGAATTACATCGGAATAATTTAAAAGTTTCGAACTGATTATCCCCCACCAGTACCAGTAACCCCATTAGTCCCGCTATTCTCCTCTTGTATGCCCGTGTGGGTGCCAGCGGAGGGGAAGCCGCTGGCATTGCGTGGGCCTGACACGATTGGGTTGCGATGACGTCTACGAACGGGCCATCGGCGCGAGATTCAGCTGGCAAGCGGGACACCGGTTCACTCGAGGGCCAGCAGGCCAGGACGCAATTTCTCACCGTCGCCGAGGTGGCGGCGCTGATGCGCGTCTCCAAGATGACGGTGTATCGGCTGGTGCACAACGGCGAGCTGCCCGCGGTCCGGGTGGGGCGGTCCTTCCGGGTACACGCCAAGGCCGTCCACGACATGCTGGAGACTTCGTACTTCGACGCGGGCTAGCCAAGCTCCTGGCCCGACTGTGAAGCTCGCGACGGCGATCGGAGTGTCGCGTCGTGGAATTCACAGTCGGTGCCCGTTTGGTGTTGCGTGCCGCTCGCCGGGTAAGGTGGCTCGAGGTTTTTAGCAGCGATCACCGGTCAGATAGCGGAGTTCATGGGTTCAGTAATCAAGAAGCGGCGCAAGCGCATGTCGAAGAAGAAGCACCGCAAGCTGCTGCGTCGCACACGGGTGCAGCGCAGAAAACTTGGCAAGTAAGCCCAAGTAAGCCCAGTCGACCGTAACGCCGCTGCCTCGCCGGGCCGTTAGGCTGTTCGAGTGGATCAGTCCAGCGGAAATGGTGCCGGAACGGGCGGCGCCGCCGGTGACACCGTGCACTACCCGAAGGTTGTGCTGGTCACCGGCGCCTGCCGTTTCCTGGGCGGTTACCTGACCGCGCGGCTCGCGCAGAACCCGTTGATCAACTCCGTCATCGCGGTGGACGCGATCGCCCCCAGCAAGGACATGCTGCGCCGCATGGGCCGCGCCGAGTTTGTCCGCGCCGACATTCGAAATCCGTTCATTGCTAAGGTGATTCGTAACGGCGACGTCGACACGGTGGTGCACGCCGCGGCGGCGTCGTACGCGCCGCGATCCGGCGGCAGCGCGGCGCTCAAGGAACTCAACGTGATGGGCGCGATGCAACTCTTCGCGGCCTGTCAGAAGGCGCCCTCGGTGCGCCGCGTCGTGCTCAAGTCCACCTCTGAGGTGTACGGGTCGAGTCCGCGCGATCCCGTCATGTTCACCGAGGACAGCAGCGGCCGCCGGCCGTTCCGCGACGGTTTCGCCAAGGACAGCCTCGACATCGAGGGTTACGCGCGCGGATTGGGCCGGCGCCGGCCCGACATCGCGGTGACGATTCTGCGGCTGGCCAACATGATCGGCCCGGCGATGGACACCACGCTGTCGCGATACCTGGCCGGGCCGTTGGTCCCGACGATGTTCGGCCGGGATGCGCGCCTGCAGTTGCTGCACGAGCAGGATGCGCTGGGGGCGCTCGAGCGCGCGGCGATGGCCGGCAAGGCGGGCACGTTCAACATCGGCGCCGACGGCATCATCATGCTGTCCCAGGCGATCCGGCGGGCGGGCCGTATCCCGTTGCCAGTACCCGGCTTTGGCGTCTGGGCGCTGGATTCGCTGAGACGGGCTAATCGCTATACGGAGATAACCCGCGATCAGTTTGATTATTTGAGTTACGGCCGTGTCATGGACACCACGAGAATGAAAACCGAACTCGGCCATCAGCCCAAATGGACGACGGCCGAAGCGTTCGACGACTACGTGCGCGGCCGCGGCTTGACTCCCATAATCGACCCGCATCGGGTACGCTCCTTGGAGGGTCGCGCCATAGCGGTAGCGCAGCGCTGGGGTAGCCGAAATCCAAATCCATGGGGTGGGGTCAGGTAGATATCGTGGCGGCGGGTGAAACCAGAGCGAATGTCATTCCACTGCACGCCAATCGGGGTCGGGTAGCTGCGCGTCGGAGAGCCGACCAACGGGCGGAGTCGTCTCGTCAACATCCTTCGCTGCTTTCTGATCCGCGCGGCCGGGCGTCGGCGGAACAGATCGCCGCCGTCGTCCGCGAAATCGACGAGCACCGCCGCGCCGCGGGTGCGGCTGGCATGTCGGGGACCGCCGAGGCGCCGCTCAACGATCTCGCCCAGCGCGTCGCCGCGGTCGCCGGCTTCCTTCGGCAGCGGATCACGGGCGACTACACCGTCGACGAGTTCGGGTTCGATCCGCACTTCAACAACGCGATCGTTCGGCCTTTGCTGCGGTTCTTCTTCAGGTCGTGGTTCCGGGTCGAGGTCAGCGGTATCGAGAACCTGCCGAGCGACGGCGCCGCGTTGGTGGTGGCCAATCACGCCGGGGTGTTGCCGTTCGACGGGCTGATGCTGTCGGTGGCGGTTCACGACGAGCACCCGGCGCAGCGGGACCTGCGGCTACTGGCCGCCGACATGGTGTTCGACCTGCCCATGATCGGCGAAGCCGCCCGCAAGGCGGGCCACACGATGGCCTGCACGGCGGACGCGCACCGGCTGCTCGCCGCGGGCGAGCTCACCGCCGTGTTCCCGGAGGGCTACAAGGGGCTGGGCAAGCGCTTCGAGGACCGCTATCGGTTGCAGAGATTCGGGCGCGGCGGCTTCGTGACGGCCGCGCTGCGCACCAAGGCGCCGATCGTTCCCTGCTCGATCATCGGTTCCGAAGAGATCTACCCGATGCTCACCGACGTCAAGCTGCTCGCGCGGCTGTTCGGGCTGCCCTACTTCCCGATCACCCCGCTGTTCCCGCTGGCCGGGCCCGCGGGCCTGGTGCCGCTGCCGTCGAAATGGCGCATCGCGTTCGGTGAGCCGATCTACACCACCGACTACGCGGCTTCCGACGCCGAGGACCCGATGGTCACCTTCGAGTTGACCGACCAGGTGCGGGAGACGATTCAGCAGACGCTGTACCGGCTGCTGGCCGGGCGCCGCAACATCTTCTTCGGCTGAGTTCGGCCGTACGCCGGCCCGGGACTACTTGACCAGGGTGAACTGGCAGACGTCCGTGTAGTGGTCGCGGAACAGGTCCGAGCAGCCCCTCAGGTAATGCATGTAGGTGTCGTAGACCTTTTCGCCCTGCAACTCGATGGCCTTCTCCTTGTTGGCTTCCAACGCGTCGGCCCAGGAGTTCAGCGTGGGCACGTAGTTCGACCCGATCCGGTGATAGCGCTCGACCTTGAAGCCGGCGTTGGACGAATAGTGGTCGATCTGCGAAATCCGGGGCAGGCGGCCGCCGGGGAAGATCTCGGTCAAGATGAACTTGATGAAGCGCAGCAGGCTCATCGGCGACGTCAAGCCGAGCTCTTCGGCCTCCTCTTTGTCGGGGATGATGATCGTGTGCAGCAGCATCCTGCCGTCGTCGGGCATCAGGCTGTAAAACTTCTTGAAGAAGGTGTCGTAACGCTCGAACCCGGCGTCCCCGGCGCCGTCGGCGAAGTGCTCGAACGCGCCGAGTGACACGATGCGGTCGATCGGCTCGTCGAATTCCTCCCAGCCTTGGATCCGCACCTCTTTGTGGCGGGGGCTATCCATCTCGTCGAACTTGGCCTTGTCGTGGGCGTACTGATTCTCGCTCAGCGTCAGGCCGATCACGTTGACGTCGTACTCCGCCACGGCGTGCCGCATGGTCGAGCCCCAGCCGCAGCCGATGTCGAGCAGTGTCATGCCGGGCTCGAGGTGCAGCTTGTCCAGCGCGAGTTTGCGTTTGGCGTACTGCGCTTCTTCCAGCGTCATGTTCGGACGCTCTTCAAAGTAGGCGCAGCTGTAGGTCATCGACGGGTCGAGCCACAGCTTGAAGAACTCGTTGGATCGGTCGTAATGGGATCGGACTGCGTCGACTGGCGGCTTTAGCTGCGTGCCACCGGTGTCACCCTGGGACGTCATATGGCTTGACCCTACTTTCCGGCTGATATGGACGCAATTGCGGCGATGGTTTCTTCAGCGCCGGCATCTTGATGTGCGGCTTCCCCCAGCATCGTGACGGTGCTGGTGACCACCGGTTTCCCTTCGGCATCCGTGACTTCGCTGCGGATTTCGGCGATCACGGTGCCGTGGGACTCGAGCACCGAGTCTAGGTACGTGTCGAAATACAGCTTGTCGTGGGCCAGGATTGGCCGGTGGAACCGGAACTTCTGGTCACGGTGGAAGACCCGGGCGATGTTGATGGGGATCTTGAATTTGGTGAAGATCTCCAGCTGCACGCGACGGCCGGCAACCGCGAGGAACGTTAGGGGAGCCACCACTGTGGGATACCCAGCGGCGGCGGCATCATTCTCGCTGAAGTGCGTCGGATGGTCGTCCTTCACCGCGGTCGCGAATTCCCGGATCTTCTCGCGTCCGACCTCGAAATAGTCCGGTGCCCGGTAATGGCTGCCGAGGATTCCTTCGGTCTCTATTGGGACTGTCATGCCGCTTTGCTCTCCGCTCGAATACGTGTCAGCGGCGCAGCCTATCAGCGCGATTGGCGCCGCGATGCCAATGCTGCCAGCGCACCGCCCGCCGCGCCCAGGGCCAGCGCCGAGGGCACCCCGATCCGCGCGGCCTTGCGCGCGGTCCGGAAGTCGCGGATCTCCCACCCGCGTTCGCGGGCCAGGGCCCGCAGGCGGGCGTCGGGATTGATGGCGACCGCCGTGCCCACCAGCGACAGCATCGGCACGTCGTTGTAGCTGTCCGAATAGGCGGTGCAGCGTTTGAGGTTGAGGCCCTCGCGGATCGCCAGCGAGCGCACCGCGTGAGCCTTCCCGGTGCCGTGCAGGATTTCGCCGACCAGCCTGCCGGTGAAGATTCCGTCGACCGACTCGGCGACGGTCCCCAGCGCGCCCGTCAGGCCGAGCCGGCGCGCGATGGTCGCCGCGAGTTCGTATGGGGTGGCGGTGATCAGCCACACCTGCTGGCCGGCGTCGAGGTGCATCTGGGTGAGCTCGCGGGTGCCGGGCCAGATCTTGTCGGCGATGATCTCGTCGTAGACCTCCTCGCCCAGAGCGACCAGCTGCTCGACGGAGCGGCCCTCGATGAAGGCGAGCGCCTTGCGCCGGCCGGCGGCGACGTCGTCGCTGTTCTCCTTGCCGAGCAACTGGAACTTGGCCTGGGCGTAGACGAATCCGAGCACATCGCGATAGGTGAAGTAGTTGCGGGCCGCCAGCCCGCGGCCAAAATGCACCGCCGAGGAACCCTGCACCAGGGTGTTGTCCACGTCGAAGAATGCGGCCGCGGTCAGGTCGATCGGTGGCTGCGGGCGACCCTCCTCGGGGGCGCCCTCGGCCTGCAGGTCTTCCAGCGCGCGTTTGGCGCTTGCGTTGTCGGCCAACGACTCCAAGTCAATGCGACCGGCGCCGCCCGACTCAGAGGAAGTCATCGCCGCATCTCCTAGATCGCCGTGCCGCCCGGTAACCAGCGGGTGGCCGGTATCAACCCTATCCGGCGGACGTCTAGAGCGGGTTTCGCGATGCCGGCCCTTCGGCGGGCGGCGTCATCGGGTTCAGGACCACATGGCCAGATTCGCCGACATTGCGCCGGTGTAGTTGCGGTGGGCGGTCTCGCCCGCGGTCCGCAGTTGAGCCAATGCCTCGCGCATCATCGCCTCGCCGCGAGCCCAGTGCCGGTGCGCCTCGGCGTGGGCCGCCGCGCCTCGCCCCGTCCACGTCGCGTGCAGATTGCTTACGAGAGAATCGATTTCGGTGAGCGTGTTGTCGGCGTAGCGCTGAAACTCCGTCATTCGTTGCGCCGCGTCGGCCAGCGCTTGCGGATCGACCCGAAACGCCTCAGCCACGGTCCACCCCGCCCAGCGCCCGCGCGGATACCGCCTCGTTCGCCTGATACATCCCACCGGCCTGGGCCACCAACCGCGCCAGCATCGACAAGCCCACCTCCACCTCGCCGGCGCCGCGATGCCACAGCTCCCACGCGGAGGCGTAGGCGCTCCCGGATGCGCCGCGCCAGCCGCCCAGCATCCCGCCGACCTGGCCGTCGAGGGCGGCCAGCCGGTGCCGCAGATCCTCGGCGGCACCGCACAATGTGTCGGCGAACCCCCGCATCGCGGGCGGGTCGACGCGCAACGTGTCGTCAGCGGCCACAGCGGCAACCTAACCGTCACCGCCCGGCCCCACAATTCACCCCAGACGCCGCCGAAAGGCCCGGCGGTCTGGGGCAAATGCCACACTGGGGCCATGCCTCAACCCACGAGCCGGGCACGGGTGGAGCTGCTGACCCGCGACGGCTGCACCGTCTGCGCGCGGGTACACGCGCGGCTGGCCGAACTGGCCGCCGAGCTGGGCTTCGAGCTGTCCACGACCGATGTCGACGCCGCCGCGTCGACGGGCAACCCGCGATTGCGGGCCGAGTTCGGTGATCGGCTGCCGGTGATTTTGCTGGACGGTCGCGAGCACAGTTACTGGGAGATCGATGAGGCTCGGCTGCGCGCCGATCTGGCCCGCACCGATATTTGGTAGCCCACCTGATAAACGTTTACCGTGGACACCAGTTCAGTTACTGGAGGAAGCAAGGGAGCTGGCCAGGTGATGCTGCCGTGAGCATCCTGCTCTTCGGGGTTTCGCACCGCAGTGCGCCGGTCTCCGTGCTGGAACAGCTCAGCACCGACGAGTCCGATCAGGTCAAGATCGTCGATCGGGTGTTGCAGTCACCGCTGGTGACCGAGGCGATGGTGCTGTCGACTTGCAACCGGGTCGAGGTCTACGCCGTCGTCGACGCGTTCCACGGCGGGTTGGCGGTGGTCGGGCAGGTGCTGTCGGAACACTCCGGAATGTCGATGGCCGACCTGACCCAATACGCCTACGTCCGCTACAGCGAGGCCGCCGTCGAACACCTATTCGCGGTCGCCAGCGGCCTGGATTCGGCGGTGATCGGCGAGCAGCAGGTGCTCGGTCAGGTGCGCCGCGCATACGCCGCGGCCGAGGCCAACCGCACCGTCGGCCGGGTGCTGCACGAGCTGGCGCAGCGGGCGCTGTCGGTGGGCAAGCGGGTGCATTCCGAAACCGCTATCGACGCCGCCGGCGCCTCGGTGGTGTCGGTCGCCCTGGGCATGGCCGAACGCCGGCTGGGCGGGCTGGCGGGCAAGACCGCCGTGGTCGTCGGCGCAGGGGCGATGGGCGCGCTGTCGTCGGCGCACCTGACCCGGGCCGGCATCGAGCGCATCCGCGTGGTCAACCGGTCGGCGTCGCGGGCCCAGCGCCTGGCCCGCCGGATCCGGGAGTCGGGCGTGCGGGCCGAGGCGCTGACCCTCGACCGGCTGGCCGACGCGCTGGCGGATGCCGACGCCGTGGTCAGCTGCACGGGGGCGGTCAGCCCCGTGGTTTCGCTGGCCGACGTGCACCACGCGCTGGCCGCCGCCCGCCGCTCGAGTGTTGATGAGACCACCCATCCCTTGGTGATCTGCGACCTGGGCATGCCGCGCGACGTCGACCCGGCGGTGGCCGGGCTGCCCGGCGTCTGGGTCGTCGACGTGGAGCGTGTGCAACACGAACCGTCGGCCCATGCCGCGGCCGCCGATGTCGAGGCCGCGCGCCACATCGTGGCGGCCGAAGTTGCCAGCTATCTCGCGGGACAGCGGATGGCCGAGGTCACCCCCACGGTGACCGCCTTGCGCCAGCGCGCCGCCGATGTAGTCGAGGCGGAGCTGCTGCGCCTGGACAACCGGCTACCCGGGCTCGCCAGCGCCGAGCGCGAGGAGGTGGCCCGCACCGTGCGGCGGGTGGTGGACAAGCTGCTGCACGCGCCCACCGTACGGATCAAACAGCTCGCCAGTGCCCCAGGGGGTGACAGCTACGCCGAGGCGCTGCGCGAACTGTTCGAATTGGACCAGACCGCCATAGACTCCGTAGCCGCCGTCGTCGCGGGCGAATTGCCAGTGGTGCCAAGCGGATTCGACCCTGGCCCCCGCGCGCACGGTGCGGGTAGCCCAAACCAGCCCGGTGAGTAGCTGATTGGCGCCCGTGATCCGCATAGGCACCCGGGGCAGTCTGTTGGCCACCACCCAGGCCGGCGTCGTCAGGGACGCCCTGATCGCCAACGGCCATCCCGCGGAATTGGTGACCATTGCCACCGCGGGCGACCGATCATCGGCGCCCATCGAAAGCCTGGGCGTGGGCGTCTTCACCACGGCGCTGCGCGAGGCGATCCAGGACGGCCGCGTCGATGCCGCGGTGCACTCGCACAAGGATTTGCCAACCGCCGATGACCCGAGGTTCACGATCGCGGCGATACCGCCACGGAATGACCCCCGCGACGCGGTGGTGGCCCGCGATGGGCTGGTGCTCGCGGAGTTGCCAGCCGGTTCGCTGGTGGGCACGTCGTCTCCGCGGCGGGCCGCACAGCTTAGAGCATTGGGTCTCGGTTTGGAAATCCGCCCCCTACGAGGCAACCTAGATACCAGGTTGAACAGGGTAAGCAGTGGTGATCTTGACGCGATCGTGGTTGCCCGGGCCGGCCTGGCCCGGCTGGGCCGCCTCGGCGATGTCACCGAGACGCTAGAGCCGGTGCAGATGTTGCCAGCACCGGCTCAGGGCGCGCTGGCCGTCGAATGCCGCGCCGGTGACAGCCGGTTGGCGGCGGTGCTGGCGGAGTTGGACGACGCCGACACGCGCGTGGCGGTCACCGCGGAGCGAGCCCTGCTGGCCGAACTGGAGGCCGGTTGTTCCGCACCGGTGGGCGCGATCGCCGAGGTGGTCGAGTCCATCGATGAGGAAGGCCGCGTCTTCGAAGAGCTGTCGCTGCGTGGCTGCGTGGCGGCGCTGGACGGGTCCGACGTGATCCGCGCGTCCGGCATCGGCAGTCCCGGTCGGGCACGGGAGCTGGGGCTCTCGGTCGCCGCCGAGCTGTTCGAACTGGGCGCGCGGGAGCTGATGTCGGCGGCGCGGCAGGGTCCGCGCGAGGGAGTTGAGCGAGAGACGTGGGAGCGACAATGACACGAGGGCGTAAGCCGAGACCGGGCCGCATCACTTTCGTGGGCTCTGGCCCGGGCGACCCGGGATTGTTGACCGCACGGGCGGCCACGGTGCTGGCCAACGCCGCCCTGGTGTTCACCGACCCCGACGTGCCCGAGCCCGTGCTGGCGCTGATCGGCAGGGACCTGCCGCCGATCTCCGGCCCGGCGCCGGCCGGTCCCGCTGCCCGCAAGGGCGACGCGGCCGGCGGCGACGGAGATCAGCCCCCGGCGCTACCGGGCGGCCCCGACATCCGCCCGGCGCTGGGCGAGCCCGCCGAAGTCGCCAAGACGCTCACCACCGAGGCCCGGTCCGGCGCCGACGTGGTGCGGCTGGTGGCCGGTGACCCGCTGACGCTCGACGCGGTGATCGCCGAGGCGAACGCCGTCGCGCGGAGCCACCTGCCCATCGAGATCATCCCCGGCCTGGCCACCACCAGCGCCGTCCCCACTTATGCGGGGCTGCCGCTGGGCTCGTCGCACACCGTCGCCGACGTCCGCGCCGACCCCGACGACATCGACTGGGAGGCGCTGGCCGCGGCTCCTGGTCCGCTGATCCTGCAGGCCACCGGGTCGCATCTCGCCGATGCGGCCCGCGCCCTGATCGACCACGAGCTGGCCGAGGCCACCCCGTGCGTGGTGACCGCACAGGGCACCACCTGTCAGCAGCGTTCGGTCGAAACCACGCTGGCGGGACTGACCGACCCGGCCGTGCTGAACGGCACCGACCCCGCGGGTCCGCCCCCGGCAAACGGCCGGATGGCGCCGCTGGTGGTGACCATCGGCAAGACGGTGGCCAGCCGGGCGAAGCTGAACTGGTGGGAAAGCCGCGCGCTCTACGGCTGGACCGTGTTGGTGCCCCGCACCAAGGACCAGGCCGGCGAGATGAGCGAGCGGCTGACCTCCTACGGCGCGCTGCCGATCGAGGTGCCGACCATCGCCGTCGAGCCGCCGCGCAGCCCCGCCCAGATGGAGCGGGCCGTCAAGGGCCTGGTCGACGGCCGCTTCCAGTGGGTGGTGTTCACCTCCACCAACGCGGTGCGCGCGGTCTGGGAGAAGTTCGGCGAGTTCGGCCTGGACGCCCGCGCGTTCTCCGGGGTGAAGATCGCCTGCGTCGGCGAGTCGACGGCCGACCGGGTCCGCGCGTTCGGGATCAGCCCCGAGCTGGTGCCGGCCGGTGAGCAGTCCTCGCTGGGCCTGCTGGACGACTTCCCGCCCTACGACAGCGTTTTCGACCCGGTGAACCGGGTCCTGCTGCCGCGCGCCGACATCGCCACCGAGACGCTGGCCGAGGGGTTGCGCGAGCGTGGCTGGGAGATCGAGGACGTCACCGCCTACCGGACCGTGCGCGCCGCGCCCCCGCCGGCGGCCACCCGCGAGATGATCAAGACGGGCGGCTTCGACGCGGTGTGCTTCACCTCCAGCTCCACCGTGCGCAACCTGGTCGGCATCGCGGGCAAGCCGCACGCGCGGACGATCATCGCCTGCATCGGCCCCAAGACCGCCGAGACCGCCGCCGAGTTCGGCCTGCGGGTGGACGTGCAGCCCGACACCGCCGCCGTCGGCCCGCTGGTCGACGCCCTGGCCGAACACGCCGCGCGGCTGCGCGCCGAGGGCGCGCTGCCGCCGCCGCGCAAGAAGAGCCGCAGGCGCTAGTGGCGGCCGGACAGGCGAGCGTGCGTGTCTGCACAGCGACACGCCGCCGGGGCTGGCATTCTGCGCACGCTCGCGGCCGATGAGCATGGGCTATCCCCGGCAGCGCCCGCGCCGGCTCCGCTCAACCCCCGCTCTGCGTCGCTTGGTGGCGCAAACGTCCTTGGAACCACGGCATTTGGTGTTGCCGATGTTCGTCGCCGACGGCATCGACGAACCGCGGCCGATTCCGTCCATGCCGAACGTGGTTCAGCACACCCGGGACTCGCTGCGCGCCGCCGCCGCCGCCGCCGTCGCCGCCGGGGTGGGCGGGCTGATGCTGTTCGGCGTGCCCCGCGATGAGGACAAGGATTCGACCGGCTCGGCCGGCACCGACCCCGACGGCATCCTCAACGCCGCGCTGCGCGACCTGGCCAAGGATCTCGGTGACGCCACGGTGTTGATGGCCGACACCTGCCTGGACGAGTTCACCGATCACGGGCACTGCGGGGTTCTCGACGACCGGCGACGCGTCGATAACGACGCCACCGTGGCCCGTTACGTGGAACTCGCTGTGGCGCAAGCGGAATCGGGCGCCCACGTGGTGGGGCCGAGCGGGATGATGGACGGTCAGGTGGCCGCGATCCGCGACGGCCTGGACGCCGCGGGCCACACCGACGTGGTGATCCTGGCCTACGCCGCGAAGTTCGCCTCGGCGTTCTACGGCCCCTTCCGCGAAGCGGTGAGCTCGAGCCTGTCCGGAGACCGGCGCACCTACCAGCAGGAGCCGGGCAACTTCCGGGAGGCGCTGCGCGAGATCCGACTCGATCTCGACGAGGGCGCGGACATCGTGATGGTCAAGCCCGCGATGGGTTATCTTGACGTGGTCGCGGCTGCGGCCTCGATTTCGCCGGTGCCGGTGGCCGCCTATCAGGTGTCGGGGGAGTACGCGATGATTTGCGCTGCGGCGGCGAACGATTGGATCGACGGCCGCGCCGCCGCGCTGGAATCGTTGACCAGCATCCGGCGCGCCGGAGCCGATATCGTGCTCAGCTACTGGGCCGCCGAGGCGGCGGGTTGGCTTGCGTGAGGTGAGGCTTCCATGACTACAGCGAGGGACACCAGGGTGAAGCCGTTGTTCTACGAGCCCGGCGCCAGCTGGTGGTGGGTGCTGCTGGGCCCGGCGTCGGCGGCGGCCATGATCCTGATCGAAATCTGGAGCGGCGCCCCGGTGTCACTCTTGGTCCCGCTCGTCTTTTTGGTCCTGGTGTCGGCGTTCGTGGCGTTGCAAGTGAAGGCGGCGCGGATCCACGTCTCGGTCGAGCTCACCGAGGACGCCCTGCGCGAGGGCACCGAAACCATCCTGGTGCGCGAAATCGTCAAGGTGTATCCGGAAGCCGAGAATCACGAGGCTTCCGGGAAGGAGCTGGCGAGGTGGCAGTCGGCGCGGGCGCTTGGCGAATTGGTCGGCGTGCCCCGCGGCCGGATAGGCATCGGCCTCAGGCTCACCGAGGGGCGCACCGCCCAGGCCTGGGCGCGTCGGCATCGTCACCTTCGCGCGGCGCTGACCCCGCTGGTCCAGGAGCGGGTCGAGCCCGCCGGATCCGATGTCACCGACGACGACGGGTCGGTGCGGTGATCGCCCGATACCGGGCCCTGGTCGAACTCGGCCTGGCCTGTGCCGCGCTGGTGGGCGCGGGCGTCAGCTGGACGCACGCCCGCCACATCGTCGGTGTCGCACCCATCGCGGACGGGCAGCCGACCACCACGTCGTTGGTGTATGACCCGCAGCTGCTGTTGCTGACCCTGGTGCTGGTGACGACCGCCGGGCTGCTGCTGGTGGCGGGGATCGCCAGGCTCCGGCGCTCTAGGGCTTAGGCCGTCTTCTTGATGAGCGGCAGCACGAACTGGCGGCGGCGCACGATGGCTTCGGCCAGGTTGCGAAGCGCCTCCTGCACCGAGCGCGCCATCGGAAACATGGCCCCGTCGCCGGCGTCGTTCAACAGCTCGATCACCGCCGGGCTCGCGACCAATGTCCACTCCGCGCCGGCGGCCTGGCACTCCTCATCGAACTCGTACAGAAGCGAGATACCGGCCGCCGCAAACAGACTCACGTCACTCAGGTCGAGCACCACCGGCTCGGTCCCGAGGACGAAACGCCGGATGTACTCGCCGACCCGGCCGGCGTTGACGCCGTCGATCTCGCCCCGGACGGTCACCACCGTCGCCAGGTGACGGCAGTGCGCCCGAATCTGAGCGCCACCGCACTCAAGGGTGCCGTTCCCCCGCCGGGCGTTCGGGCCCGGCTTCGACACCGACGTAGCGATTGCGATAGTCATGAGCAGCCCCATTCCCCGTGGCGTTCGTTGTGGCCGTGTAGGACCGACTCGGCGCGGACCAATGTCTTTAACGGTGCCCGTTAAAAGTAAGGAGACTTCCAGCCGGCTCTAACTCTTTGCTAAGAAGCGACTTTCGGAACGTTTTCGGCGACTCCAAGCGACATCGACGATGTTTCGGGTGCCACACCAAGCCACACCAGGGCCCGTCACGCCATCGCGGCAGTCACGCTGTTAGGCTGCGAAAGCTGCCGGTTGCGCAGTCGGGGGCTGGTGAAATGGCCTGTGGCATGGATCAGCCGCCCGGTCAGCCGGACTGCATGCGAACGAAACGGCAGGGTTCCGGACGGAAAGAGCATCGTGCGCGGCGCAGAGACCAGGGGAGAGATCAAGGCCCTGACGGGACTCCGCATCGTCGCCGCGCTGTGGGTGGTGCTGTTTCACTTCCGGCCGATGTTGGGCGATGCGTCGCCCGATTTCCGCGACGCGCTGGCGCCGGTACTCAACTGCGGCGCGCAGGGCGTCGACCTCTTCTTCATCCTCAGCGGGTTCGTGCTGACGTGGAACTACCTCGACCGCATGGGCCGGGCATGGTCGACGCGCGCCACCCTGCACTTCCTGTGGCTGCGGCTGGCCAGGGTGTGGCCGGTGTACCTGGTCACGTTGCACCTGGCAGTCCTGTGGGTGATCTTCACCCTGCACGTCGGCCACGTGCCGTCGCCCGACGCGGGCCAGCTCACCGCGGTCAGCTACGTACGCCAGGTCCTACTGGTGCAGCTGTGGTTCCAGCCGTTCTTCGATGACTCCAGTTGGGACGGGCCGGCCTGGTCGATCAGCGCGGAATGGCTGGCCTACCTGCTCTTCGGCCTGCTCGTTCTGGTGATCTTGCGGATGAAGCAGGCCACGAGGGCGCGAAGCCTGATGTTGCTGGCCTTCGCGGCGTCGTTGCCGCCGGTGGTGATGTTGCTGGCCAGCGGCCACTTTTACACCCCGTGGAGCTGGCTGCCGCGGATCGTGACGCAGTTCACCGCCGGCGCCCTGGCCTGCGCCGCCGTGCGCAGGTTGCGGCCGACCGATCGCTCCCGCCTCGTCGCGGGGTACGTCGCCCTGCTTCTCCTGGTGGCCATGGGGGCCGTTCTCTACTGGTTTGACGCGCACCCGATAACCGGCGTCGTGGAGAACGACAGCGGCGGCGTGGTCGACGTGCTGTTCGTTCCGCTGGTGATCACGCTGGCGGTCGGCGCGGGCGGCCTGCCGAGGCTGCTGTCGACGCGGCTCATGGTTTACGGCGGGCAGATCTCGTTTTGCCTGTACATGGTGCACGAGCTGGTGCATACCGCCTGGGGATGGGCCGTCGAGCAATTCGAGTTGACGCCGCAGGACAATCCGTGGAAATGGAACGTCGTCGGCCTGCTCGCGATCGCCGTGGGGGGTTCAATCCTGCTGTACCACTTCGTCGAAGAGCCTGCCCGCCGGTGGATGCGCAGGATGGTCGACGTCCGGGCCGCGGACGCGAGAACCGAGCACGGCGAACCGGCAAGCACCAAGCTGCATCCGATCGACGGTGGGCTGGAAGCGGTTTCGGCCCGCGCGGTCTGACACCCGCGTGGGTACGCGAATCGTTTTGTGCCCAGCGCCGATTCAGCGGGTTGCCAGCCGGTTCCCGTCGTTTCCCCGTACGATTCCGTTGATTCGGATGCGGCGGTTCCCAGGGGAGGTAGCGGTGAGTCGGCTGGCCACGTTAGTCATCAGCCTGACTTTTCTGGCCGGCGTCGTCTGTGAATATTCGCCATGCCCGGCCCGGGTGCGGGCCTATGACACACTGACCCTGGATTCCCGGCTGAACCACGTCGCGGTGATCGGCGACTCCTATACCACCGGCACCGATGAGGGCGGCCTGGGCCCCAGGGCATGGACCGCGCTTGCCTGGCACAGCCTCGCCGCGCGAGGCGTGCGGATCGCCGCCGACGTGGCGGCCGAGGGCAGGGCCGGTTATTTCGTGCGCGGTGACCACGGCAGCGTGTTCGAGGATCTGACCGCCAGGGCGGCCAAGCGCGACGACGCACTGGTGGTGTTCTTCGGCTCCCGCAACGACGACGGCGTCGATCCCGAGCTGGTGGCCGAAAGGGCCCGCGGCGCCTTCGATTTGGCGCGCCGCCTGGCGCCGGCGGCGAAATTCTTGGTGATCGGGCCGCCGTGGCCAACCGCCGCCGTTCCCGAGTCGATGCTGCAGATTCGCGACGTGCTGCACGCCGCGGCCGGGGGTGCGGGAGCGGCGTTCGTCGACCCGATCGCCGAAGGATGGTTCGTCGGCAGGCCCGACCTGATCGGGGTGGATGGCGTGCACCCGACCGACGCGGGCCACGAGTATCTGGCGGACCGGATCGCGCCGCTCATCCGCGCGCAGTTGTCTAGGTGAGTAGGGCGGCCGGCTGTGCTGACGTTTCAGTCGTCTGCATTCCGTTCATGATCCCATCGCTCCAGATCTCTCGCGGGTTCGGCAAACCAACTCCAGCGACTGACGCGGCCACTGCGAGGCACGCCAGCAGCGGTGGATTATCTGTAAACTCCCGAGAATCCTTCACGGATAAGACATTTGCCGCGCATGCTCAGCCCAGCTGGCCGCGGGCCCAATCCATCGCCGTCTGATATTGGTCGGTGCACAGCTCGCTGGTCGCGGCCCCGATGATCGCCCCGGCATCGCGGTTGGTGAAGCCACCACCGTTTTGAAGCGCGGAGAACACCGATGGAAGTGGTTGGCCGTCGCGTAATTGGTCGCATACGGAGCGTCCCCACGCGAGCGCGTCGGATGGCGAGACGTAGCTGACGTGGCTTCTTTCCAGACGCGTCAGGAATTCAGGGTCGTCGGCGCGGGCGGGTGCGGCCAGGGCAACGGCTGCGGCGAGCGCCGTGGCGAGCGTTAGCGTTCTCAACATTCCCACCCCTCGCGACGGTGGGTTATGGCTTGCGCGGATGGTGGCGCCGTGGGCGTCACCGTCGGCGAACGGGTAGTTGATGGCCATCTTGTGGCACTCCTGATGGTGTGAAGCGGTGATTAGCGACCCAGGACGCGTTGTTTTTGCTCGACGAACTCTTCGTCGGTCAGGATTCCCCGGTCGCGGAGTTCGGCGAGCTCGCGCAGCTCGGCGGCGATTCCCGTTCCGGCGCCCCCCGGTGAGGTCTGCGCTGGTTCGAGCGGTTTGCCTGTGCTGGCCCCGACGCCTTCACGGTGGCCCAGACCGGCCGCGCCGCCGAGGGCGCGGCCGGCCATGCCGGCAAGGGCCATGTCGCTGAACGTGTTACCGGCGGACCCCGTCAACGCCTGCGGGGCGGCGCTAACACTGCTTATCGGCAATGCCGCGGCGAGCGGGCGGATCGCCGTTGGAGCGACGGCGGCCCAGCGCTGGGGCACCGACAGCGCCCCAATCGACGACGACTGGCCCAGGCTTGCATTGGCGATCGCACCGCCGAGGCCCACGGAGCGCAGTCCGCCAAGATCTCCGGGTGCGCCCCCGCGGATGAGTCCCTGGGCCTCCTCACGCACGAGCCGTTCCTGGTTGGCTGCCGCGTTCCTCAGGTTGGTGCTGACCGAGTTCGCCGACATCGTCGCGCTCGTTGTCGACGTGCTCATACCCCCCAACGAGGCGAGCGGGCCAAAGTACGACGGAATCGAGGTCAGCGAGGGCAACGACGACGCCGAGGAGCCCGATCCACTCGCCAGGCCCAACAGCCCCGACAAGGGCGACGCCGACGACGTCGACGAGGCAAGACCCTGCAGCGCTTGTGGCACCGCGGACATCAGGTGTGGGCCCACCGACATGACGTGGGATACGCCCGATCCCGCCCCGGCTGCGGCGGCGTGGGCCACCGCGGCCGCCTGACCGGCCAACCCCGCCGGATTGGTCGTTGACGTCGGCGCCGAAAACGGCGTCAAGGCCGCGGCGGTCGCCGAGTGGGCGGCATAACCGATCATCGCGGCGACGTCTTGAGCCCACATCTCCATGTAGTGCGCCTCGGTCGCCATGATCGCCGGGATGTTTTGCCCCAAGAAATTGGTCGCAACCAGCGCCATCAACAGGCTGCGGTTGGCCGCGATCAGCGGCACAGGCACCGTCACAGCGAAGGCGGTCTCGTAAGCCACCGCCGCCGTCTTGGCCTGGGTGGCGGCCTGCTCGGCCTGCGCGGCCGCCGTGATCATCCACGCCAGATAAGGCCCAACGGCCGCCGTCATCGACACCGACGCCGGCCCCAGCCACGGCCCACCGGTCAGCCCCGAGATCACCGATCCGCAAGATGCCGCCTTGGAATACAAGTCGGCGGCCAACTCGTCCCAAGCCGCCGCGGCGGCCAGCATCGGGCCCGAACCGGGCCCTGCATACATCCTGCCGGAATTGATTTCCGGCGGTAACACCGCGAAGTCCATCTCGCTATCCCCTCCGAGGACGTCAGTTCAATGTGACGGCATTGGCGGCCTCGGTGGCCGCATACGATCCAGCACTGGTAGCCAAGGTGGTGACCAACAGTTGGTGCAGCACCGCCGCCTCGGCAGCGACCGCCTGATACATCGCGCCGTGAGTGGCAAATTGCAGCGCGGTAAGCGCTGAAACCTCGTCGGCGGCAGCGGGCACCACGCCCGTGGTCGGGGCCGCAATCGCCGCATTCTGAGCAGCCATCGCAGACCCAATCGCCTGCAAGTCGAACGCCGCCGCTGACAACATTTCCGGTTGTGCGGTCACAAAAGACATGGATCCTCCCCTTTCGCTTTAAGGCAGATCGAAAACTGTGGCTGACGCTGGCCAAACGACCCGAATTTCGGTCGGACACCTTTACCAAATCGAAGTTCGTCAAAGGTACTGTCGCGTAAGCACTTTCGATAAAGACCGTGATTGGCCCGTGAGATAATGCGTGGCCTGATACCCGCGCGCTGGGCTATCGGCTATCGCGACGGTTATTTTCGGCGATTCCCGGGCGCGGGCGGATTATCTACGATCTGATCGTCAGCCCGATTGCTGGAGCGAGTCATCGCCATGGTCAAGCAACCTGACGTCGACGGCATCCCGAATGCGGCCAGCATGCATAAAACCGGGAAAAGAGAAGCAAGAGCACAATGCTGAGCATCACCATCCACCCACTTTCTACTGCGTATGAGTAGAAGCCATTAGCCGGGATGGCCTTTCAAGGCGGTGCTTCATCGCCTAATGCCAAAGATAGCATGCGGTCGAACCGCCGTCGATAGCTCATATCCGGTTCTGCGGCACAAGATGTTTGGCGTTGCGGAATCCGAGCCGGATCGACGTTCTCGCAGCCGTGGCGCACCACGATCCGACCCGTATCGTGTTTACCCTTCGGTGCGGCGATCTTTGGTGGGCGAGAGTGTGCCGCTCATCCAGCTGTCAGGCAGACCACCAGTAGGCCAAAGTTTCAGTCGCAGAACGTTTTTCGAGCCAGACGCTTCAGTCTTCCGCGTGCCGCTCGTAGTCCCATCGCTCCAGGCGCGCTTGCAAGTGCATCAGGCCGACGCCGACGAGTGGCGCGGCCGCCGCGATGCAGACCAGCAGCAGCGAAGTCATCTCACAACCTCCAAAAACCTTTCCCTGATAGGACGATCGTCCGCGACCAGAAGTTCATTACGGTTTCACCCGCCCGCGACGGCGCGGTCCGCCAGCGCGCCGATCACGGGTGCCAGCAGTCGCGCGTATTCGGTCGTCACGTGGTTGTCGTCGCGGAACACCAGGGTGTTGCCGACGATCACCGGGCAGCGGTCCGGGGTGCAGAACAGCTCCGTCAGGTCGGCGTAGTGCCCGCCGCCGCCGGTGGTCGCCGCCCGCTCGGCGACGACGCCGCCGTCGTCGACCGCGACCGGGCGCGCAGGCGCGCAGGCGGTGGCGTCGTCCAGGTGTGCCGACAGGCACGCGGGCACGGAGCCGTGTGGATCCGGGGCCGGCCCGAGGACCAGAACGGTCGCGCCGTTGCCGCGCAACCGTTTCACGGTGTCGGCCAGGGTGCCGATCCACGCCGGGTCGTAGGACACAAAGCCGAAATCCCCGCCGTAGCGCCGGCTCATGTCCAGCACGACCAGCCGCGGGTGTTCGGCCGTCAACCGGGCCATGATCTGGCCGCGCCACTGTTCGCACTCGGTGTATTCCCGGCCCAGGTACGGGCTGGTGATGCGCAGCTCCTGCAGCGGGCAGGTCACCTTGGCCAGCGTCTCCAGCCGCCAATGCCGCTGCTCGGCGAGCTGCTGGAACGCGGGCTGCCACATCGCGGCGTGCGAGTCGCCGACCAGGGCCACCGTCGTCGGCGAGGCGGTGTCGCCCGTCGCGCACTCGGGTTGGCCGACATCGCGCCACGACCGCACGCAGCCGTTGACGAAGACCGCCGCCTTGTCGGCGGGCGCCGCGGCAAGCGGCGGGTCCAGGTTGGACGGCACGGCACGCAGGCCCGCGGACCCCGCGACCGCGTCGCGCGCCTGCTGGACCGTCGCGTCTTGCGGGCCGACGGCGGGGGCGTTCGCCGGGGGCAGCGCGACGATGTTGGCCTTGGGCGCGGCCGTTCCGTGCCCCGCCGGCGCCGGTACCACGTTCAGCAGCAGCACGCACGCGCACGCGGTGGCCGCGCTGGCGGCCCCGGCCACGGCCAGGCTGGCCTTCGCCGACCGGCGCAGGGCGGCCGCGAATCGGCCGGGATTTTCGACCAGATGCAGCGTGAGCACCGCGAGTCCGGCCGAGACGACGACCGCGGCGAGCCGGCCCGGCAGGCCCGCGGGCAGGCCCAGCAGCGGTGGCATCAGCAGCAGCACCGGCCAGTGCCACAGGTACCACGAGTACGACACCCGGCCGATCGCCCGCACCGCGGGCCGGCACAGCACGCGACCGGCCCCCAGGCCGCCGGTGACGCGCCCGGCGCCGATGATCAGGGCGGTGCCCAGCACGGGCAGCAGGGCCGCCGTGCCGGGGTACGGGGTGCCGGGTCCCAGCTGGGTGCAGGTCAGCACGATCAGGCCCAGACCACCCCATCCGGCGATCGCCGCGGCTAGCAGGGGCAGCCTGCGCCATTGGCGAATCGACAGGGCCACCAGACCGCCCGCGGCCAGCTCCCAGGCGCGGGTGGGCAGCGAGAAGAACGCCCAGGGCGGCGACGTGCGGGTCCACACCACGGCCGCCGCCAGCGACGCCGCCGCCACGCACCCGAGGACGACGGCATACGGCGTCGCCCGCGATGCGGTGCCGCCGCGCACGCGGCGCGCCAACCACGCGGTACCGATGATCAGCGCCGGCCACATCAGATAGAACTGCTCCTCGACACCCAGCGACCAGTAGTGCTCGAACGGCGACGGCGGGAGGTCGGAGGCCAGGTAGTCGGTGCCCTGCATGGCGAACCGGTAGTTGCCGACATACGCCGCACTGGCGATGCCGTCCGTGAAGACGCTTCGCGCCTGCAACGGCGGCAGCACCACGGCCGCCCCGATCGCGGTGGCGACGCCGACGGCGGCCGCGGCCGGCAGCAGGCGGCGGGCGCGGGCGCCGTAGAAGCGGCCGAGCCGAACGGCATCGGTCGTCGTGACCTCGCGCCAGAGCAGCCCGGTGATGAGGAAGCCGGAGATGACGAAGAAGACGTCGACGCCGATGTAGCCGCCGGTGACGCCCGGTATGCGCGCGTGGTAGAGCACGACGGCGATCACGGCGACGGCGCGCAAGCCCTCGATGTCCGGGCGAAAACCCGCTTGTCGCGGCGGGGGCACCACCCGCTTGCGGGGGAGGCTGTCGTTGTCGGGCCGCCGGACCTTCATCTGCCCCGGCTAGGACGCCATCCAGGCGAGCTCGCCGGGCAGCTGCGCCCGCCAATAGTCCATGTCGTGCCCGCCCGCGGAGAAGCTGCCCGCCGGTGGCTTTTTCAGCTGGTTGACGAATTGACGTGTGGCGAAATAGAAGCGGTCGCCGGTGCCGCAGTCCACCCGCAACGGAATCTGTGACAGCGCGGGGACGCCCAGCACGCTGTTTTGCACCCAGTCGTCATAGCTGTCGAACGCGCCGGGGGCGCTGCCGGTGAACGAGGTGAACAGCGCCGGGCTGATCGCGCAGATCCCCGCGGTGCGTGACGGGCCCAGCTTGGCACCCAAATGCAGTGCCCCGTAGCCGCCCATCGACCACCCCATAAGGCCCACCCGCGAGGTGTCCATACCCATTGACGACAGCATAGGCAGCAGCTCTTCGAGCACCATCGCGCCGGAGTCCGCGCCGGACGCCCGCCGGTGCCAGTAGGAGGTGTTGCCGCCGTCGACGCCCACCACCGCGAACGGCGGCTTGCCCTCTTTGACCAGCCGGGCGAGCCCGTCCTCGACACCGCAGTCGAGCATCATGTTCGCGTTGCCGTCCTTGCCGTGCAGCGCGATCACCGGGCGCAGCAGCCCGCTCTCGGGGGTGTATCCCGGCGGCAGCGCGATCACCCAATTGGTCTTGACGCCACCGCGGGCCGCGGACACGAACGAGCCGGTGAGCTTGGTCGGCAGGCTGCTGCCCGCCTTCGGCTCGAACGGCGCGGGAGCTTGCGGCGGCGCCGCCCACGGCTCCAGCGGATCCAGTAGCGCGCTCAGCGCCCACACGCCAGCGGCTGCAGCGCTGGCACCGGCGCCCATACGCAGTACCGCACGACGGTTCAGGTCAGGCACGAGCGACATAATGCCGCGCCGGCCGGCTTTTATCGGCCCAGCCACGCCGTATCGCAAGCATTGTGATTTAGCGTTGACGAAGAGTTGACATTCGGCCCGCGGGACGCCGAACACCCGTCCTTCGACCGCGCCGCGATGAACCGGTTCGTCGAGCACGCCAAACCCGCGGAGTGGCAACCGAATTCATGCCGGGAGCCAACCGTTCCCAGGCTCACGCTCAGGCCCCGATAACGCGGGTTCAAACTCGACGCGGCCCGCGCCAGCCCTCAAGGCGCCCGATCCGATCTCGGAGGTTTCAACCCTCGCACGCCGGGCCGATCTGCTGCACGATGCAAGGAGACTCGAAAGGGAGCGTGGATGAGCCTGGCGTTTCATTGGTTTTTGCCGACCTATGGGGATTCGCGAAACCTGATCTCGGGTGGGCACGGCACGGCGATGCACGGCGACCGGCCCGCGACTCTGCGGTATCTGCACCAGATTTGCGCGGCGGCCGAAGACAACGGCTTCGAGGCGGTGCTCACGCCGACCGGATTGTGGTGTGAGGACGCCTGGTTGACGACGGCGATGCTGATCGAGGGCACCGAGACACTGAAATTCCTGGTCGCGTTCCGGCCCGGTCTGCTCAGCCCGACCCTGGCCGCGCAGATGGCCGGGACCTTCCAGCGGCACTCGGGTGGACGGCTGCTGCTCAACGTCGTCACCGGCGGTGAACCGCATGAGCAGCGGGCCTACGGGGATTTCCTGGACAAGGAGTCGCGGTACGCCCGCACCGCCGAGTTTCTGCATGTGGTGCGGCAGCTGTGGACCTCGCGGGAGCCGGTCACCTTCGCCGGGGACCACATTCGCGTCGACGACGCCCAGCTGAACAATCCGCCGGAGCCGATACCCGCGGTGTTCTTCGGCGGATCGTCGGCATCCGCGGGCCCGGTCGCGGCCAGGCACTCCGACGTCTACCTCACCTGGGGTGAGCCCCTGAAGGCGGTCGGGCAGAAGCTGGACTGGATCCGCGGGCTGGCCACCGATGCCGGCCGAATTCTGCAATACGGCTTGCGGATTCACGTGATCAGCCGCGACACCGCCGCCGAGGCATGGGCCGAGGCCGACCGGCTGCTCGCGGCCGTCGACCCGGCGGATATCGAGCGGGTGCAGGCCAGCCTCGCACGCAGCGAATCCGACGGCCAGCGCCGCATGCTGGAGCTGCATGGTGGCAGTAGCGGCCGGCTGCTCGTCGCGCCTAACCTGTGGGCCGGGGTCGGCCTGGTCCGTGGGGGAGCGGGCACCGCCCTGGTGGGGTCGCACGCCGAGGTCGCCGAACGGCTGGCCGAGTACGCCCAACTGGGCATCACCCACTTCATCCTGTCGGGATATCCGCACCTGGAAGAGGCCTACTGGTTCGGCGAGGGCGTCCTGCCGCTGCTGGAGCGGATGGGGTTGTGGAGACATCCCAACCGTCGGTCGCACCCGGCACCGGCGACGCCGTTCGCCGTCGCCTCGGCGCACTAGCCGCCACCAGGACTGGGCGACTGACCCGGGCGAGGGGGCGACCCGGCTGCTAGCGTCCGCTCATGCGGCGCACGCAACGCCGGGTGAATTCCCGGCCCGAGGCGGATGGCCACAGTGCGCCGGCGGAACCCGTAACGAACACCACTTCGCATCTGCGCCAAGGGCTTTCGCAGCGGCAGCTCAGCATGATCGCCCTCGGCGGCGTGATCGGCGCCGGCCTGTTCATCGGGTCTGGTGTGGTGATCAAAGACACCGGGCCCGCCGCGTTCCTGACCTACGCACTCTGCGGGCTGCTCATCGTCCTGGTGATGCGGATGCTGGGCGAGATGGCGGCCGCCAACCCGTCGACCGGGTCGTTCGCCGAGTACGCGGCCAACGCGCTGGGTGACTGGGCGGGGTTTTCGGTTGCCTGGCTGTACTGGTACTTCTGGGTGATCGTGGTCGGGTTCGAGGCGGTCGCCGGCGGGAAGGTCCTCGACTACTGGTTTCACGCGCCGCTGTGGCTGCTCTCGCTGTGCCTGATGGTGCTGATGACCGCGACGAACCTGTTCTCGGTGAGATCCTTCGGCGAATTCGAATTCTGGTTCGCCGGAATCAAAGTCGCGACGATCGTGGTCTTTCTCGTCGTCGGCGCGGCTTTCGTCCTCGGGTTCTTTCCGGGCCGTGACACGGATTTTTCCAACCTCACGTCCCACGGCGGGTTCTTCCCCAAAGGCGTCGGCGCGGTCTTCGCCGCCATCGTGGTGGTGATCTTCTCCATGGTGGGCGCCGAAATCGTCACCGTCGCCGCCGCGGAAAGTCGCAACCCGCAGCTGGCGGTCCAAAAAGCGACGAGGTCGGTGGTCGCGCGGATCGGAATCTTCTTCGTCGGATCGGTCTTCCTGCTCGTCGTGATCCTGCCGTGGAACTCGGTGGAGCTGGGCGCCTCGCCGTACGTCGCCGCGCTCAAGCACATGGGTCTACCCGGCGCGGACCAGGTGATGAACGCGGTGGTGCTCACCGCGGTGCTGTCCTGCCTGAACTCGGGCCTGTACACGGCGTCGCGCATGCTGTTCGTGCTCGCCGACCGGCGCGCGGCGCCGGTTCAGCTGATCAAGCTCAGTCCGCGTGGCGTCCCGTATGTCGCCATCGTGTGCTCGTCGGCGATCGGCTTCGGCTGCGTCGTCATGGCGTGGGTCGCGCCCGGCACGGTGTTTCTCTTCCTGCTCAACTCGTCGGGCGCCGTCATCTTGTTCGTCTATTGGCTGATCGCGCTCTCGCAGATCATCCTGCGCCGCCGGACGCCTCCAGAGAAGCTGCGGGTCAAGATGTGGTTCTTTCCAGTGCTGTCGATTTTCACCCTCGCCGGAATCACCGCCGTGCTGGTGCAGATGGCCTTCGACCGGTCGGCGCGCAGTCAGCTCTGGCTGAGCCTGCTGTCCTGGGCCGCGGTGGTTGGGCTGTACGTCGTCGCCAGGAGGCGGCGCGGACGACTCCGCCGCATCACCCCGTCTTGGTGAACAGCACCGCCTGTTCGAACGGCAGACGTGCGAAGACCCGCCGGCCGCGGACGACATGCGACGCCGCCTCGGCCTTGCTGACGACCTGCGGGTCGGCGATGCCGAACGTCTTGCCGTTGCGGCGCATCCGCCCGCCTCCGGCCACGGTGAGGTTCTTCAGCCAGTCGCGGTCCGGGCCGTAGCTCAGCAGGACCGCGACGCCGGGCTTGCCGTCGACGGTGGCGCTGAACGCATTCACCGGTGTGCGGTAGGGCTTTCCCGAGCGCCGTCCGACGTGCTCGATGATGGCAAACGACGGGGCCCAACCGGCCCACAGGCGCTGAATCGGGTTGGTGACGTGCCGGTTGAACCGGGCGAGTCCTTGGGGAAGTTGCATACCGCCATCCAACTCGTCGGCCCCGGCGCACTTCAAGACGTACCAACTCTTACACCCTGTAGTTGAACGCGCCGCGGAGGCTGGGACACTGGTCGTCATGGGTAGCACCGACCAGATCGGCACGGCCGTGCGCGCCTCGGCCCGGCTGTTCGAGGACGCCTGCGCGGTCATCCCCGGCGGCGTGAACTCCCCGGTACGCGCCTTCACGGCGGTGGGCGGCACCCCGCGCTTCATCACCGAGGCCCGCGGCTGCTGGCTCACCGACGCCGACGGCAACCGCTACGTCGACCTGGTGTGCTCGTGGGGTCCGATGATCCTGGGCCACGCGCACCCGGCCGTCGTCGACGCCGTGACCAGGGCCGCCGCCTCCGGCCTGTCGTTCGGGGCGCCGACGCCCACCGAGAGCCAGCTGGCCGCCGAGATCATCGGGCGGGTGGCGCCGGTCGAGCGGATCCGGCTGGTCAACTCCGGCACCGAGGCGACCATGAGCGCGGTCCGGCTGGCCCGCGGCTTTACCGGCCGGGCCAAGATCGTCAAGTTCTCCGGCTGCTACCACGGCCACGTGGACGCGTTGCTCGCCGACGCGGGTTCCGGGGTGGCGACGCTGGGCCTATGTGACGACCCGCCGCGCCCGGCTTCGCCGCGCTCGCGATCGTCACAGGGCTTATGTGACGACCCGCCGCGCCCGGCTTCGCCGCGCTTGCGATCGTCACGGGGCCTGCCGTCCTCGCCCGGGGTGACCGGCGCGGCCGCGGCCGACACAATCGTGTTGCCCTACAACGACATCGACGCGGTGGAGCAGGCGTTCGCCCGGTTCGGCGACCAGATCGCCGCGGTGATCACCGAAGCCAGTCCCGGCAACATGGGCGTCGTCCCGCCCGGGCCCGGATACAACGCGGCGCTGCGCGCGATCACCGCCGGGCACGGCGGGCTGCTGATCGTCGACGAGGTGATGACGGGTTTTCGGGTCAGCCGGAGTGGTTGGTACGGAATCGATCCCGTCGACGCCGACCTGTTCACCTTCGGCAAGGTGATGAGCGGCGGGCTGCCGGCCGCCGCGTTCGGCGGGCGGGCCGAGGTGATGGAGCGGCTGGCGCCGCTGGGGCCGGTGTACCAGGCCGGCACCTTGTCGGGCAATCCGGTGGCCGTGGCCGCCGGGCTGGCCACGCTGCGCGCCGCCGACGACGCGGTCTACGCCACACTGAACGCCAACGCCGACCGCCTGGCCACGCTGCTCTCCGAGGCGCTGACGAAAGCCGGTGTGCCGCACCAGGTTCCGCGGGCCGGCAACATGCTCGGCGTGTTCTTCTCCGACACGCCGGTCACCGACTTCGCCGCCGCGCGGGCGAGCCAGACGTGGCGCTATCCGCCGTTCTTCCATGCTCTGCTGGACGCCGGCGTCTACCCGCCGTGCAGCGCCTTCGAGGCGTGGTTCGTCTCGACGGCCCTGGACGACACCGCGTTCGACCGGATCGCCGAGGCGTTACCCCTTGCGGCCCGTCGGGCCGCCGAGGCCGCCCGGCAGGGGGGATCCTGATGGCCGAGCAAACCCGCGTCCACGTGGTGCGCCACGGCGAGGTGCACAACCCCAGCGGGGTCCTCTACGGGCGGCTGCCCGGATTCCACCTCTCCGACAAGGGCAGGGCGCAGGCGGATGCGGTCGCCGACGCGCTGGCTCACCGTGACGTCGTCGCGGTGATCGCCTCCCCGCTGCAGCGGGCGCAGGAGACCGCCGGGCCCATCGCCGCAAAGCACGACCTGCCCGTCGACACCGACCCCGACCTGATCGAGTCGGCCAACTTCTTCGAGGGCCGCCGCGTCGGCCCCGGCGACGGCGCGTGGCGAGACCCGCGGTTCTGGTGGCAGCTGCGCAACCCGTTCACCCCGTCGTGGGGCGAGCCCTACACCGAGATCGCCGCCCGGATGGCGACCGCGGTGGACAAGGCGCGCGCCCGCGGCACCGGCCACGAGGTGGTCTGCGTCAGCCACCAACTCCCGGTCTGGACGCTGCGGCTGCACCTGACCGGCAAGCGGCTCTGGCACGACCCGCGGCGACGCGAATGCGGGCTGTGCTCGGTCACCACCCTGGTCTACGACGGCGACCGCCTGGTCGACGTCGAGTATTGCCAACCGGCGGGCGCCTGACCGCGCCGACGACGATGCAAAGTGAAGCGATGCGGAGAAGCGGCGCCGTGACCATCTGGCGGCTGGCGATGGCCGGGGCGGTGCTGGCGACCCTGCTCGCCGGCTGCTCGGGTCGCGATGCCGTCGCCCAGGGCGGCACCTTCGAATTCGTCTCGCCCGGCGGCAAAACCGACATCTACTACGACCCGCCCGCGAGTCGTAGCCGCCCGGGCCCGCTGTCGGGGCCCGACTTGGCGGACCCGGCGCGCACGCGCTCGCTGGACGATTTCGCTGGCCAGGTCGTCGTCGTCAACGTGTGGGGGCAGTGGTGCGGGCCGTGCCGGGCCGAGATCAGCCAACTGCAGCGGGTGTATGAGGCCACCCGGGAGGTGTCCTCGGTGTCTTTTCTAGGCATCGACGTCCGCGACAACAACCGCCAGGCCGCCCTGGACTTCGTCGACGACCGCCACGTGAGCTACCCCTCCATTTACGATCCGGCGATGCGCACCCTGATCGCGTTCGGCGGCAAGTACCCGACCACCGTTATCCCGTCCACCCTGGTGCTGGACCGCCAGCACCGGGTCGCGGCGGTGTTTCTGCGCGAGTTGCTGGCCGGGGACCTGCAGCCGGTGGTGCAGCGGGTGGCTCGGGAATCCCCTGCGGGTCAGGCCGCGCCCGGACGGGCCGAACTTCAGTGAGCGGCTTCACCGAGATCGCCGCCGCCGGACCGCTGCTGGTGGCGCTGGGCGTGTGCCTGCTGGCCGGGCTGGTGTCGTTCGCCTCACCATGCGTGGTGCCGCTGGTGCCTGGCTATCTGTCGTACCTGGCCGCGGTCGTGGGTGTCGACGAGCGGCCCGAGCCCGGCGCGCTCAAAGCCCCGCCGGCCGCCCGGTGGCGGGTCGCGGGATCCGCGGCGTTGTTCGTCGCGGGGTTTACCGCGGTGTTTGTCTTCGGCACCGTCGCCGTCCTCGGCATGACCACCACGCTGATCACCAACCAGCTGGCGCTGCAGCGGATCGGGGGCGTGCTGACCGTCGTGATGGGGCTGGTGTTCGTGGGCCTGATCCCGGCGCTGCAGCGCGAGGCCCGTTTCGGTCCGCGGCAGTTGACGACGGTCGCGGGGGCCCCGCTGCTCGGCGCTGTGTTCGCGCTCGGATGGACGCCGTGCCTGGGGCCGACGCTGACCGGGGTGATCGCCGTCGCCTCGGCCACCGACGGCGCCAACGTCGCGCGCGGGGTCGTGCTGGTGATCGCCTACTGCCTGGGGCTGGGGATCCCGTTCGTCCTGCTGGCGTTCGGCTCGGCGGGGGCGGTGGCGGGCCTGGGATGGCTGCGCCGGCACACCAGGGCCATCCAAATTTTCGGCGGCGCGCTGCTGATCGCGGTCGGTGCCCTGCTGGTCACCGGGGTGTGGAACGACTTCGTCTCCTGGCTGCGCGACGCGTTCGTGTCCGACGTGAGGTTGCCGATTTGAGCGCGCGAGCAGACGCAGAATCGCACAAAACGGCGCGTTTTGGTGCGATTCTGCGTCTGCTCGCGGCGCTTGGCGGCCGGGCGCGCAACACCTGGCGCGCGCTGACCTCCATGGGCACCGCGCTGGTGCTGCTGTTCTTGCTCGCGCTGGGCGCGATCCCCGGCGCGCTGCTGCCGCAGCGCAGCCTCAACGCCGGCAAGGTCGACGACTACCTGAAGGCCCACCCCGTGATCGGGCCCTGGCTGAATCGGCTGCAGGCCTTCGACGTGTTCTCCAGCTTCTGGTTCACCGCCATCTACGTGCTGCTGTTCGTGTCCCTGGTCGGCTGCCTGACCCCGCGGATGATCGAGCACGCCCGCAGCCTGCGCGCCGCCCCGGTGGCCGCCCCGCGAAACCTGGCCCGGCTGCCCAAGCACGCCACCGCCGAACACGCCGGCGACCCCGAAACCCTGGCCACGACCATCGTCGGAAGGCTGCGTGGCTGGCGCACGGCCATTCGCCGCAACGGCGAAACGGTCGAGGTGTCCGCCGAGAAGGGCTACCTGCGCGAATTCGGCAACATCGTCTTCCACTTCTCGCTGCTGGGCCTGCTGGTCGCGGTGGCCGTCGGCAAGCTGTTCGGCTACGAGGGCAACGTCATCGTCATCGCCGACGGCAGCCCCGGCTTCTGCTCGGCATCGCCGGCCGCGTTCGACTCGTTCCGCGCCGGCAACACCGTCGACGGCACCTCGCTGCACCCAATCTGCGTCCGGGTCAACGACTTTCAGGCGCACTACCTGCCGTCGGGCCAGGCCACCTCGTTCGCCGCGGACATCGACTATCAAGCCGGCCGCGACCTGAGCGCCAACACCTGGCGGCACTACCTGCTGGAGGTCAACCACCCGCTGCGGGTCGGCGGCGACCGGGTGTACCTGCAGGGCCACGGCTACGCCCCCACTTTCACAGTGACGTTCCCGGACGGGCAGACCCGCACGTCGACCGTGCAGTGGCGACCCGACAACCCGCAGACCCTGCTCTCGTCGGGCGTGGTGCGCATCGACCCGCCCGCCGGCAGCTATCCCAGCCCCGCCGAGCGCCGCAACCACGAGATCGCGATCCAGGGCCTGCTGGCTCCGACCGAGCAGCTCGACGGCACCCTGTTGTCGTCGCGCTTTCCGGCGCTGAACGCCCCCGCGGTGGCCATCGACGTCTACCGCGGCGACACCGGCCTGGACACCGGCCGGCCGCAGTCGTTGTTCACGCTGGATCCCCGGCTGATCGAACAGGGCCGGCTGACCAAGGAGAAGCGGGTCAACCTGCGCGCCGGCCAACAGGTGCGGCTAGCCGGGGACGGCACCGCTATCCGCTTCGACGGGGCCGTGCCGTTCGTCAACCTGCAGGTCTCCCATGACCCGGGCCAGACCTGGGTGCTGGTCTTCGCCATCACGATGATGGCCGGGCTGCTGGTGTCGCTGCTGGTGCGCCGCCGCCGGGTGTGGGTAAGGCTCACCCCGGCTAGTGGCAAGGCGGCCGGTACGGTGAACGTCGAATTGGGCGGCCTGGCGCGCACCGACAACGCCGGTTGGGGTGACGAGTTCGGGCGGTTGACGGAGCGGCTGCTGGCCGGGCTCGGCACCGCGGACCTCGCGCAAACGCCCCCAGCGTCCAGAAGGAGTTCTCAGGTGGACGTCACATGAACACCCTGCACGTCAACCTCGGCCTGGCGCGCTATTCCGACTGGGCGTTCACCTCGGCCGTGGTGGTCCTCGTGGTAGCCCTGCTGCTGCTGGCCTTCGAGCTGGCCTACGTGGGCGGCCGCCGCGCCGACCGGCGCGAGCGGGTGTTGGCCGGTTCGGTCGCCGCCGACAGCACCACCCCCGGCGTCGTGGAGGACGCTGCCGGACGGCCCTTCGACGAACGCGTCGGGCGGGGCGGGCTCGCCGTGGCCTACCTGGGCATCGGGCTGCTGCTGACGAGCATCGTGCTGCGCGGGCTGGCCACCCTGCGGGTGCCGTGGGGCAACATGTACGAGTTCATCAACCTGACCTGCCTGTGCGGGCTGCTCGCCGGCGCGATCGTGTTGCGCCGCCCGCAATACCGTCCGCTGTGGGTATTCCTGCTGGTGCCGGTGCTGATCCTGCTCACGGTGTCCGGACGCTGGCTCTACGCCAACGCCGCGCCGGTGATGCCCGCGCTGCAGTCCTACTGGCTGCCGATTCACGTGTCGGTGGTCAGCCTGGGCTCGGGGGTGTTTCTGGTGGCCGGCATTGCCAGCATCCTGTTCCTGGCGCGCACGTCGCGGCTCGGCGACCCCGACGCCCGCGGAGCGCTGGCCCGCGTGGTGCAGCGGTTGCCCGACGCGCAGACCCTGGACCGCATCGCCTACCGCACCACCATCTTCGCGTTCCCGGTATTCGGCTTCGGGGTGATCTTCGGCGCCATCTGGGCCGAGGAAGCCTGGGGCAGGTATTGGGGCTGGGACCCCAAGGAGACGGTGTCCTTCGTCGCGTGGGTGATCTATGCCGCCTACCTGCATGCCAGGTCGACCGCGGGATGGCGGGACAGGAAGGCGGCGTGGATCAACGTCGCGGGATTCGTGGCCATGGTCTTCAACCTGTTCTTCGTTAACCTGGTCACCGTGGGCCTGCATTCCTATGCGGGCGTGGGCTGACAGCCAGCAACCGAAGTAACGCAAC
This sequence comes from Mycobacterium malmoense, assembly GCF_019645855.1. Classification (NCBI taxonomy): domain Bacteria; kingdom Bacillati; phylum Actinomycetota; class Actinomycetes; order Mycobacteriales; family Mycobacteriaceae; genus Mycobacterium; species Mycobacterium malmoense. The sequence continues at coordinate 4,514,239 of NZ_CP080999.1, read as the reverse complement.
AAGGGGGAGTGCACGTGTCCGACCATCCGACGACGGGCGTGGGGGCGCCCGATCCGCAGACCATCCAGGCGCCGCCTCAACAGCACCCCGCCGAATCGGGGGGCGAAGCGCCGACCCGCGCCTTCGCGGGATTCCGCACCGAGCGGCGGGTCCCCGGGCCCGAGCGGCGGCAGACGGCACCGCCCACCGCGCCCGGCGGGATGCCGCCCTGGGATTCGACACCGGTCACGGGCATCCCGCGCGTCGACCCGACCGCATTCGGCGCCTACTACAGCGGCCCGGCCGACGCGCCCCCCACTGGGGCACCGGCAGCCCCGTACCGCCCCGAGCCCCTGCCGCACACGCCCTATCCGGAGCTGTCCACCGGCATGCTGTTGCGACCGGTCAAACCGCCGCCGTCGGAGGGCTGGCGCCGGTTGCTCTACGAGCTGTCCGGTCACCTGATCAACTTGGGCGAAAGCCCCCGGGCCGCCCGCCACAACAACCTGGTGGCTCAGGTCAACCGGCCCCTGCGGGGTTCCTATCGGATCGCGTTGCTGTCGTTGAAGGGTGGTGTCGGCAAAACCACGATCGCCGCGACGCTGGGGTCCACCTTCGCCGCCATCCGCGGCGATCGCGTGGTGGCCGTCGACGCCAACCCCGACCGCGGCACCCTGAGCCAAAAGATCCCGCTGGAGACGGCGGCGACGGTGCGTCAGCTGCTGCATGACGCCGGAGCCGTCGAGCGCTACAGCGACGTCCGCCGGTACACCTCGAAGGGCCCGAGCGGGCTGGAAGTGCTGGCGTCGGAAAGCGATCCGGCCGTCTCGGACGCGTTCAGCGCCGACGACTACGCCCGCACGCTGGAAATCCTGGAGCGGTTCTACGGGCTGGTGCTCAGCGACTGCGGTCCCGGGCTGTTGCATTCGGTGATGTCGTCGGTGCTGGACAGGGCCGATGTCCTGGTCGTGGTCAGCTCGGCCTCCATCGACGGAGCCCGCAGCGCCTCGGCGACGCTGGACTGGCTGGACGCGCACGGCCACGAAGAGAAGGTCCGCAATTCGGTCGCCGTCATCAACGCGGTGCGGTCACGGACCGGCAAGGTCGACATGAACAAGGTGATCGACCACTTCTCGCGCCGTTGCCGGGCGGTGCGGCTGGTGCCGTTCGATCCTCATCTCGAGGAGGGCGCCGAAATCGATCTTGACCGGTTGAAGCGGCCCACCCGCGAAGCGCTCGTCGAGCTGGCGGCCGTTGTCGCCGACGGGTTCCCCGGAGATCAGCGCAACCCGGGCCTGGTCTGAGTTCAGCGAGGGTTGTTGTCGTCGTGGCCTAACCGCCGCAGGAACTCTGGATCGTCGTCGGGTCCGATAACGCGCGTCTTCGGCCGGTTGGTCTGCGACCGTGCCGCACGCCAGCCGACGTAGATCAGCGTCCCCAGGATCAGGACGATCAGCAGGTAGAGCACTCAACACCTCCTTTGGGCGAATATACCCGCGCCGTAGGCTCGAGCTGTGTCAGAAGGACCTAGCGACAACAGCACCGGGGAGCGCGCGGGAAATCACGCAGCCGTCGACGTTTTGCTTTACGCGGCGGCCCGGCTGCTGCTGGCGGTGGTGCTCAGCGGCGTGATCTACGGGATCGCGCGATTGCTGGGGGTCGCCCAGTTCCCCATCGTGGTGGCCGTGTTGTTCGCTCTGATCATCGCGATGCCTTTGGGCATCTGGCTGTTCGGCCCGCTGCGCCGGCGCGCGACCGCCTCGCTTGCGATGGCCGGCGCGCGTCGGCGCCGGGAACGCGAAGCGCTGCAAGCCCGGCTGCGCGGCGAGGACCGGGACTGAGCTCGCCCCGCGCCGCGAGCGTGACGCCACTGCGAAATCCGGCGCGATTTTTCGCAGCCACGTCACGCTCGCGAGCGCACAGAATGTGTGTCAACGTTTCTTGACGCGCGCCCGGGTGTCAAGCTATGTTGACACTCATGGATGAGCTGACCGACCTGTCGGGGGTATCGGCCGCGCACGCGGCGGCCAACGCCGACCCGGCGGTTGGGTTGCGCGCGGTGCGTGCGCTGCAGCGATTGCAGGAGCGTTTGGAGGCCGTCCACGTCGCCAACGCCCGCGAGCAGGGCTGGAGTTGGCAGGCCATCGCCGAAGCGCTTGGGGTGAGCCGGCAGGCCGTGCACCAGAAGTACAACCGGAGGAGATGACGCATGTTCGAGCGTTTCACCCGTCACGCCCGAGTGGCCATCGTGCTTGCCCAGGAGGAGGCGCGCGAGCTGGGGACCCGCGAAATCGGTGCGCAGCACATGCTGCTCGGGGTTCTGCAGGCGGCCGGAAACGACTTGTCCGCCGCGCTGGGTGGCTACGGGCTGACCGCCGACGCGGTGCGGGCCCGCCTGATCGAGGCCGCCGGGGCCGCTTCTCAGGCGCCCGACGAGTCGTTCGACGAGGACGCCGAGGCGCTGCGGGCCATCGGCATCGACCTGCGGGCGGTCCGCGACAGCGTGGCACGCACCTTCGGCGCCGACGTGTTCGACAACGCATTACCTCGGTCCGGCCGCCGTCGCCGCAGGCGCGGGCATGTCCCCTTCACCCGTGCCGCGAAGAAGTCCCTCGAGCTGGCGGTGCGAGAAGCGTTGGCCCACAAGGACAACGAGATCGGCTGCGAGCACCTGATGCTGGGCATTATGCGCGGCGGCGACAAGGAGGCCAACGACCTGATCGCCGAACACGTCGACACCGCGCAGTTGCGGCCCGCGATCCTCGCGCTGCTGGACAGGGCCGCCTGAGGCGCGCGGTCAGCGGGCCAGCGCCAACGCGGCCGCCACCGCGGTCGCCCACACCGCCATCGCTAGCCCGGTGTCGCGCAGCACCGGGATCAGCTCGGGCCCGCCGCGGCCGGATCGCACCGGACCCGCGGCGCGCAGGGCCAGCGGGGTGGCCACCAACCCCGCGGCGCACCACGGCGTCGCCGCCATGAGCACCAGGGTCAGGACTCCGGCGGTCGCCAGCAGCGCCTGGTACAGGGTCCGGGTGCGGGCGTCACCCAGCCGCACCGCCAGCGTGATCTTGCGCGACCGCGCGTCGGTCGGGATGTCCCGCAGGTTGTTGGCCACCAGCACCGACGACGAGAGCGCCCCGACCGACACCGCCAGCGCCAGCCCCACCCAGTCCACCCGCAGCGCCTGGGTGTACTCGGTGCCGAGCACGGCGACCAGGCCGAAGAACACGAACACCGCGACCTCGCCAAAACCCGCGTAGCCGTAGGGCTTTGACCCGCCGGTGTACAGCCAGGCCCCGGCGATGCAGGCGGCGCCGACCGCGATCAGCCACGGCGCGCTAAGCAGCGCCAGCGCCAGCCCGGCCGCCGCGCCGACCGACAGGCTGGTCACCGCCGCCGTCAGCACCGAGCGCGGGGTCGCCAGCCGCGAGCCCACCAGCCGCACCGGGCCGGCCCGGTCGTCGTCGGTGCCGCGGATGCCGTCGGAGTAGTCGTTGGCGTAGTTGACGCCGATGATCAGCGCGACCGCCACGGCCAGCGCCAGCAGCGCCTTCCACCACACCGCGGAGTGCAGCCACGCCGCGGCGCCGGTGCCTGCGACGACCGGCGCCACCGCGTTGGGCAGCGTCCGCGGCCGCGCACCCGAGACCCACTGCGCAAAACTGGCCACGCATGCATCCTGCCAGGACGCAGCCAAGGCCCACCCAACCGATCACCCGAAAGCTATGCACAACAATGGGCGGATGCTCGGAGTCATCGGCGGCAGCGGCTTCTACACGTTCTTCGAGCCGCCTTTTGGAAGCAAAGCCCGCGACGTCGACGTGGACACCCCGTACGGCCGGCCCAGCGCCGCGGTCACGGTGGGCACCGTCGGCCAGCACGAAGTGGCGTTCCTGCCCCGTCACGGCGCCAGGCACGAATTCTCGGCGCACACCGTGCCCTATCGGGCCAACATGTGGGCATTGCGCAAGCTCGGCGTCCGGCGGGTTTTCGGCCCGTGCGCCGTCGGCAGCCTGAACCCGGACAACGGTCCGGGCGCCGTCGTCGTGCCCGACCAGCTGGTCGACCGCACCAACGGCCGTCCCGACACCTACTTTGACTCCGGCGCCATCCACGTCGACTTCGCCGACCCGTACTGCCCGACCTTGCGGGCCGCCGTCACCGGTCTGCCCGACGTGGTCGACGGCGGCACCATGGTGGTGATCCAGGGGCCGCGCTTTTCCACCCGGGCCGAAAGCCGCTGGTTCGCCTCCGCCGGGTTCGGCCTGGTCAACATGACCGGCTATCCCGAGGCGGTGCTGGCTCGGGAACTCGAAATATGCTATGCGGCAATCGCTTTGGTGACCGATCTGGACGCCGGTGTCGGGGCCGGCGAGGGGGTGAAGGCCGCCGAGGTGTTCGCCCAATTCGAGAAGAACATCGAGCCGTTCAAAAGGCTGGTGCGCGCGGCGATCGGCCGGGTCGCCGTCGAGCGCGCCTGCACACACTGCCAGCCGCACACCGGTGTCACGTTGCCGGTGGAGCTGCCATGAGGGTGTTGTTGACGGGCGCGGCCGGCTTCATCGGGTCGCGGGTGCACGCGGCGCTGCGGGCGGGCGGTCACGACGTGGTCGCCGTCGACGCCTTGCTGCCCGCCGCGCACGGCCCAAACCCGTTGTTACCCAAGGGATGCCGGAAGGTCGACGTCCGCGACGGCGACGCGCTGGACCCGCTGTTGGACGGTGTGGACGTGGTGTGTCACCAGGCGGCGATGGTGGGTGCCGGCGTGGACGCCGCCGACGCGCCGGCCTACGGCGGCCACAACGATTTCGGCACCGCGGTGTTGCTGGCCCGGATGTTCGCCGCCGGGGTGCGCCGGTTGGTGCTGGCGTCGTCGATGGTGGTGTACGGGCAGGGCCGCTACGCCTGCCCCGACCACGGGCCGGTCGACCCGAGGCCGCGGCGGCGCGCCGACCTGGACGCCGGTGCCTTCGAGCACCGCTGCCCCTTCTGCGGGCTCGACGTGACGTGGCTGCCGGTCGGCGAAGACGCCGCCCTGCGGCCGCGCAGCCTGTATGCCGCCAGCAAGACCGCGCAGGAGCATTACGCGCTGGCGTGGTCGGAGGCGACCGGCGGCTCGGTGGTGGCGCTGCGCTACCACAACGTCTACGGTCCCGGGATGCCGCGCGACACCCCGTACTCCGGGGTGGCGGCGATCTTCCGCTCGGCACTGGAAAAGGGCGAGCCGCCAAGGGTTTTCGAGGACGGTGGTCAGATGCGTGACTTCGTCCACGTCGACGACGTGGCCGCGGCCAACCTCGCCGCCGTGTCGGCTGTCTCGTCAGCGGCCGAGCGTGTGGGCTTCTCGGCGTTCAATGTCTGTTCCGGGCGGCCCATCTCGATCCTGGAGGTGGCCACCGCGCTGTGCGACGCGCGTGACGGTTCGGCCGCCCCGGTGATCACCGGCCAGTACCGCGGCGGTGACGTGCGCCATATCGTCGCCGATCCCACCCGGGCCGCCGAGGCGTTGGGCTTCCGCGCGGCCGTCGACCCGCGCGAGGGCTTGCGCGAATTCGCTTTCTCCCCTTTGCGTTAACTCGTTCTACGCCGGGTCGTGCGGGGGGCGGAAGATCCTGGGCTTGTGGACCGGGATCCGCCGCGTGGCGGAGTCCCCATCTTCCGGGCCGCGGAAGATCCGCGGCGAACCGGCCGGCCGGGGCAGCACGCCGGTGGGTGGCTCGCCGGTCGGGATGCGCGTCGTCGCCGCCGCCGACGGCGGGGCAGTGCCACCCACCCGGACACGGGTCTTCGGCGCGGCGGGGCGCGGGCGGGCGGTCGCCGGAACGGCACGGCGCTTTTGCGGGCGCCGACCGCTGAGGTGACCGGTGACGACCGCCGCCGCGAGAATGCACAGCGCCAGCCCGCACAGCGCGACGTCGAAGGTGCTGGTGATCTGCTGGGCGAGGTCGTTTCCGTAGACCGGGTTCTGCGCCGGGGAATTCGGCGATTCCGCGAACCGCGGCGCCAGCGCGACGCCCACCACGACGCGCGAGATGCTCAGCGTGGCAACCAGTCCGCACAGCGACGAGATCAGCCTCGCGGAGACCGAGTCGTCGCCCAGGTTGATGCGCAGCCAGATCGCAAGGACCGCGGTGGCCAGATCGAACGCCGCCAGCACCAGGCTGTCGTATCGCGAGAACGGGTAGTCCAGGCTGACGGCGACGGCCAAGTCGGTGATCCGCATGATCGCCGACCCCAGGCACCATACGATGATGAGCAGCAAGCCATTTCGGGCCGCCGCGCGCCACGCGTTCTTCTCGGTGGCCGACGGGTCCCGCCGGGCCCACAGGGTTCGTGGCGCGAACACCGCCGCGGCCGCAGCCCACGCCAGGTAACCCTCGAACCCGATCCCGGCCGTCGACGTGTTCTGCGCGATGCCGTGGAATGCGTCGATGTCACGGCCGACGGGAAGGCTCCACACGAGGATCCCGGCGACCAGCGTCGACGCGCCGAGCGCCACGGTCGCCAGCCGCGTCGCCCTGGCGCCGCGCAGGAGCCACCTCGACCCAACGAAAACGGTGACCAGCGCCACCACGCCGTACACCACCGCGGTCGCGATGACCGCGACGTTCTGCTTGCCGAAGTCGGCCGAACCGCCGGCGCCGTGCAGCGCGTACCTCACCCGCCAGTACAGGTTGAAACCGAAGCTCAGCGCGGCACCCAACATCGAGGCGTAGCCGATGACCCGGGCGGACCCGCGCGTGTCGTCCGCTGCCGCCGGACCGGTGATCGGCGCCTGCGCGCCCAATAGGCAGCCGGCGATCCCCAGCCAGGCCCCCGGCCCGACACCACCCGGCACGTTCACGGTGCCGCCGAATCGGACCGTTTCGACCGCGTCGAACCCCACGAAGGCGAGCACCAGCAGCACATAGGGGACGTTGAGTCCCAGCCGAAGCAGGCCGGCCAGCCTGGGGTTGAACCGCGCGCTCGACGACCTCCACGAGCCGGCCACAGCGATCGAAACGAGCGACAGCAGTGTCACCGCGAACAGCACCGCCCACAGGGTCTCGTCGCTGCCCGGGATTCCGACACCGAAATACAGGTTCCAGGGCAACGCCAGCGCGATGACGAGCAGGGCCGCCGCGATCAGGTCGCCGGCGATGTTCCACCGCCGCGTGGGCACCCGGGCCGCGGTCCGTGGGCCGGGGGGCGCCTGCCGCGTGTGCCCGCGGATGGGGCCGGTGGGCGCGTCGTCGCTGCTCTGGCTCACGGTTCCCCCCAGGTATCGAGGACGGTCATTGGTGGCGCAGCGCCGGTTCCGGGCCGGGGCAACCCCCTGCCGGGCCGACCGCTGTGCTTACTTGGAAACATAATCTCCGTTCGGGCGGCGCGGCAGTGGCCGGGGAACGCCCGAACGAGTGACGGTGTCGCAGTGTAATGATGCCGGGACATGCTGGTCGTGGGGTAGCCAGCCGAAGGAGAGCCGGGATGGACGTCGTTTTGGGGGTTGCGGTCACGGGGCCCGTCGCCCGCTTGGCGCTCGTCGGGCCGGGCGCACGGGGTGCCGACGTGATCGACCAATCCGTCGTCGACGTCGCTGACGACCCGATCGACAAACTGACCGAGACCGTGGCCGGGACGAGTCGGCTCTTGGCCGGCGAGAACCACCAGCTGGTCGCCACCCGGCTGTGCTGGTCCGACCATCCGAAGGCCGATCAGCTCCGCCGGGCGCTGGAGGATTCCGGCGTCCGCGACGTCGCGGTGCTGTCGGAGTCGCAGGCGGTGACGGCGCTGATGCGTGCGGCGGGGCGGGTCGGCGGCGTGCTGGTGGTTGACGACGAGACGGCGACCCTGTCGGTGGTGGGTTCGGCCGGGGACCCGGACGCGGCGCCGACCATGCTGGCCAGGGGGTCCCTCGTGGGCGGCTCGGGCGCCGACGCCACCGCCGCGTTGGACACGATGCTGGCTAGGCTCGGTGAACAGCCCGGCGCCCCGACGGATGTCTACCTGGTGGGCGCGTCTTCGGACCTCACCGGGGTCGCCGACCAGCTTCGCGACGCGTCCACCATGCGGGTGCAGATTGCCGATGACCCCACCTTTGCGCTGGCCCGCGGCGCCGCGATGGCGGCCGCGCCGCTGGCGGCGTCCGCGGCCGGCGATGCGACGGCGATGGCGCCGGCGGCTGGGCCCACCGGGGACGAGACCGCGTTCGCGCCGGCGGCCGAGCCGGCCGCCGAGGAACCGCAGCTGGCCTACTCGATGGCCGGCGAGGGCGAGCCGCTCGGGGCGGACGAGTTCGGCCCCGAATCCGATGGGTACGACGAGGCCGCGACAAGCCGAGTGCCGCTCAGCAGACGGTCATTGGTGCTGGGCAATGCCGTTATCGCGTTCGCGGTCATCGGCTTTGCGTCGCTGGCCGCCGCGGTGGCCATCGCCATCCGGCCGACCACGAGTCAACAGCCGGTGGTGGGACACCAGAACGCCGCCCCGGGCAAGTTCATGCCGCTGTTGCCGACGCAGCAGCAGGCACCGGTGCCCCCGCCCCCGCCCGATGCGCCCAATGCCGGATTCCAGGGCGGCACCGTTCCGGCTCCAGCGAGCGGGGGCTCGGTCCCGCAACAGGCACCGCCGCCCGCCGTGGGTGGGACGCCGCCGGCCCCGGTCGGGCCGGAAACGCCGGGCACACCCGGTTTCGTGCCCAACCCGAACCCGAATGTGCCCATCCCGGTTCCGATCATCGTTCCGTTCCCCGGCTGGCACCCGCCCAACCCGTATCCCAACCCCTACCCAAACCCGTACCCACCCCCGACGGCGCCGACGACCCCGTACACGCCTCCCACCACGACGTATTCGCCCCCGACGACGACGTATTCGCCTCCGACCACGACGTATTCGCCCCCGACGACGACGTATTCGCCTCCGACCACCACGTATTCGCCCCCGACGACCACCTACTCGCCTCCCACGACCACGCATGCGCCGCCCACCACGACATATGTGCCTCCGACGACGACATACGCGCCTCCCACGACCCAGGCGCCACCGACGCACACACAAACTCAGCAGACCGCGCCCCCGACGCATTCAGAGCAGCCGATGATCCCGCAGCAACCACACGGTGGCGGGGGTCATCACGGGTTCTGAGCGCAACGTCCCGGTCACGGTGATACTGCCCTGCCTCAACGAGGAGGAGGCGCTGCCGGCGGTGCTTGCGGCCGTCCCCGCCGGCTACCGGGCGCTGGTGGTCGACAACAACAGCACCGACGACACCGCGGGCGTCGCATCCCGTCACGGCGCCCGGGTGGTCGCCGAACCGCGGCCTGGGTACGGATCGGCGGTGCACACGGGCGTGGTCGCCGCGACCACCCCGATCGTGGCGGTCATCGACGCCGACGGCTCGCTGGACCCCGGTGACTTGCCCCGGCTGGTCGCCGCGCTCAACCGGGGCGCCGACCTCGTGATCGGGCGGCGCCGGCCGGTGCCCGGGCTGCATTGGCCCTGGGTCGCCCGGCTCGGCACCGTGGCGATGAGCCGGCGGCTGCGCACCCGGCACGGCCTGCCGGTGCACGACATCGCCCCGATGCGCGTTGCCCGGCGGGAGGCGCTGCTGAACCTGGGCATCGTCGACCGACGGTCGGGCTACCCGCTGGAACTGCTTGTCCGGGCCGCGGCCGCGGGCTGGCGCGTAGTCGAGCTCGACGTCAGCTACGGTCCGCGCACGGGCGGCAAATCGAAGGTCAGCGGTTCGCTGCGCGGCAGCATCACCGCGATCGTCGACTTCTGGAAGGCGATGTCGTGAGCGTCCTGCCGGTGACCCTGCTGGTCGTCGCCAAGGCGCCGGAACCGGGCCGGGCCAAGACGCGGCTGGCGGTGACGGTCGGTGACCGGGTCGCCGCCGACATCGCCGCCGCGGCGCTGCTGGACACGCTGGACGCGGTCGCCGCCGCGCCGGTGGCGGCGCGGATGGTGGCCCTCGCCGGCGATCTGGACGCGGCCGCGGGTGCCGCCGAGATCCGGCACCGGCTGGAGTCCTTCACCGTGATTCCGCAGCGCGGTGACGGCCTCGCCGACCGGCTCGCCAACGCCCACGCCGACTCGGCCGACACGTATCCGGTGCTGCAAATCGGGATGGACACCCCGCAGGTAACCGCCGAACTGCTGACGGATTGCGCGCGCCAGCTGCTCGACGCGCCGGCCGTGCTCGGCCTGGCCTACGACGGCGGTTGGTGGGCGCTGGGGGTGGAGACGCCGACGATGGCCGAATGCCTGCGCGCCATTCCGATGTCCCAACCCGATACCGGGGAACTCACGTTGAAGGCCTTGCGCGGCAATGGTATTGGCGTGAGATCGGTGCAACGGCTGGCCGACGTCGACGTCGTCGACGACGTCGCGACGGTGCGCGACGCGTGCCGGCCCGCCAGCCGCTTCGCGCGGGTCACGCGCGCGGCCGGGCTCTGAGTCATCGCCGAGCCTGTAAATCAGCAGACAAAGTGCGAGTGCGGGCCTGCAGAATTACAGTCTCGACGAGACGAGACGAGCGCGCAGGCTCGCTCACCAGTTCGTGACGATGACGCTGTTCACCAGCAGCGCCCCGGCGGCGTTGAGCGCCAACCACACGCGGTGTGAGCGCGCCGGCAACAGCGCCGGCGCCGCGGTAAGCCAGACGGTGAACGGCAGCCAGATCCGCTCCACCTCGGCCTTGCTCAGCATGCTCAAGTCCGCGCAGGCGATGGCCGCCAGCATCGCCAACAGCAGCAGGTGGAAGCCGGAGCGGCGACGGATCGCGGCCAGCCCGAAAACCCGGCCGATTCCGGCCACGCTGCCCAATCCGATCGCGCACACCACGCACGCCAGGTTGGCCCAGCCCCAATACGCAAATGGCCGGTCCTTGGCGATCCCCTGCCAATAGCGTTGCTGCACAAGGGTATAGCCGTCGAACCAGTAAAACCCCGCGACGGCGAAGGTTACCGCCACCGCCACCGCGGCCAGCGCCGCCGGGCCGAGTGCCCGCAGCACCGCTCGCCAATCGGAGGCGGACACCAGCACCGCCAATGCCGGCAACCCGAGCAGGATCAGGCCGTAGTTGAGAAAGACGCTCCAGCCCAGCAGCAGGCCGGCGCCGGCCGCCACCAGGGCCGGGAACCGAACGCCGCGGCGCACCGCCACGGCCAACAGCGCGAGGCCCCACGCCGCCACCCCGGCGAAGTACCCGTCGGCCGAAACGGCGACCCAGATCGCCGTCGGCGCTACGGCGACGAACGGCGCGGCCCGGCGCGCGGTCCGCTCGTCGGCCAGCGCACGCACGGCGATCACCGCGGCCGCCGCCGCGCTGGAACCGGCCAGCAGGCACAGCAGCCCGGCCCAGGCGCCGCCGTGCAGGCCGACCCGGTCCAGCCAGACGAACGTCAGCAGCGCACCCGGCGGGTGCCCGGAGACGTGGGTGACCCAGGAGTTCGGCTGGTAGTCGACAATCCGGCTGGAGAACGTCCGCACCGCGGCCGGAATGTCGGTGATGGTCGGCACCTGCGACAAATACTCGTCCCTGGTGGTCAATCGTCCGGCGAAGCCACGCTGCCAGCCGTCGATCATCGCCAGCGCAAACGCCCAACCACAGGCGGTGGCCCAGGTGCCCAGCGTCAGCGCCCGCCACGAAAGACGTTGTGCGACGGCCGGTCCCCACACCACAGCGGCCACGGCGACGAGAATCGCCGGCCCGGTTCCCCAGCCGGCGTGAATCTCCCACACACCGAAGATCGGTGCGGCCCCGGCGTGCGTGGCGAACCGCTCCGGGCCGACGTCGAGCCGCGGCCGGACGCCCCAGTGCAACCGCGGCAGCACGAACGCCGCTGCCACCAGGGCAACGGCGCCGGCGACGGCCAGCGCCTCCCGTCGCGCAATCCTCACGGTCGGTCAGCCTATTGACCGCCGCCGAACTGGCGCACCAACGCCCTCCGGTCGACCTTGCCGATGCCGCGGCGCGGCAGCTCGTCGACGACGTGCAGCTCGCGCGGCGCGTCGGTGGCGTCCAAGGTGCGCGCGACGTGGGCCCGCAGCGCCTCCAGCGTCGGCGCCCGCCAACCGTCGGCCACCACGACCGCCGCGACCACCCGCTGCCCCAGCCGGTCGTCGACAACACCGAAAACCGCACAGTCGGCGACGGCGGGGTGGCCGCGCAGCGCGGCCTCGACCGGCTGCGGCAGCACCGTCAACCCGCCGGTGCTGATCGCGTCGTCGGCGCGGCCCAGTACCCTCAGCACCCCCGCGGCGTCGAGGGCGCCCAGGTCGTCGGTGCGAAACCACCCCGGTTCGGCGAACGGGTCGGGATCGACCGGGTTGCGGTAGCCCTTGGCCAGCGTCGCGCCGCCGATGACGACGCGCCCGTCGTCGGACACCCGCAGTCGCACCCCGTCCAGCGGGAGGCCGTCGTAAACGCAGCCCCCGGCGGTCTCGCTCATCCCGTAGGTGCGGACCACCGCGATGCCCGCCGCCGCGGCGGCGTCGACGACGGGCCGCGGAGCCGGTCCCCCGCCGAGGAGCACCGCGTCCAGTTCGGCGAGCGCGCCCGCGGCCGCCGGGTCGGCGAGCGCCTTGGCCAGCTGGGCGGCGACCAGCGACGTGTATCGCCGACCCGAGCCCAATCGCCGTACCGCGCCGGGCAATTCGGCGACGTCGAAGCCCGCACTGACGTCCAGCTCGACGGGCGCCGAGCCGGCGAGCACGCTGCGGACCAGCACCTGCAGGCCGGCGATGTGATACGGCGGCAGGGCCAGCAGCCAGCTGCCCGGCCCGCCGAGACGGTCGTGGGTGGCCGACGCGCTGGCGGTCAGGGCGGCGGCGGTCAGCAGGGCACCCTTGGGCGCAGCGGTGGTTCCCGACGTTACGGCCACCAGGGCCACGTCGTCGTCGATTTCGGAACCCACGCGCAACGCGCCCAGCACGCGGTCGTCGCCGGCCGGCACCGCGACCAGCGCGGGATCACGGCCCTCCAGCACCCGTTCCAGCGCGGGCATCAGCCACGGGACGGCGGAGCCCGATACGACGCCGAGCGCGCGCAGGACGGCTATGCGTGATCCTCGGCGTCGCGGGGCTCGTCGAACGGCCAGCCCTTGGCGGCCAATCGCGCCCGCACCCGCTCGACGTCCTCCTGTGACGGCAACTCGTCGGTGATCTGGGTGATCGCCACCCCGATGTCGATGTTGTCGAATTCGCCGCGCTGCATCAGTTCGTTGGCCACGGCTTTGATTTCGTCATTGGTCAATCGGCGGGTCAGCAGAGCGAGCACCGCGAAGGTGTCGGTCGGCGGAACGCCTTCCGGATACCCCGCGCGCAACCACGAGACGACCGAACTCAGGAATCGGTTCACTTGCTATCACTCCCGTGCGGGGGCTCGGCATGGGTGGACGACGATTCGATGCTACTTGGGTTTAGCGCCCATGAACGGATACCCCGTGTGATGTGCGATGAAGTCCCGGGCGATATACAGCACCCCGACGATGACTACCGCCAGAACCAGCGCGTAGATCGCCCAGGCGATCGCCAGCAGCACCGGGTTGCGATGTGGTGCGGCGTGGTCGGTGCTGATGTCTCCGGCGCCGGCCGCCTGCAGGCGAACCCCGAGTGCGAACAGAGCCGGGAGCGCCGCCCCTGCCAACAGGCTGAAGACCAGGATCTTCAGGCTGGCCTCGTAGTTGAACCAGGCGTTCATGAGGCGTTCCGCGCGCTGACGGTGTCGTCGTCGGAACCACCGAGGTCCGATGGGGCAGCGGTGGCCATCTCAGGGCCGGTATCGGAGGGTGGCTTTTTATGGTCTCCCGAAGCCTCGAGCCCGGCCGTCAGGCTGCCTTCCCATTCCGCGTTGACGTTGGTGTGGTCGATGGGCGCCCGGCGTGACCGCATGTAGATGACGGCGGAGACCGCGACCAACAGCGAGAAGCCGACGATCGCACCGGGGTACCCGCCGATCAGGTGAACGATCCAGTAGGTGATCGCCCCGACGAGCCCGGCCAATGGAAGGGTGACCAGCCATGCGGTCGCCATCCGGCCCGCCACGCCCCAGCGCACCTCGGCCCCGGGCTTACCCACGCCGCTGCCCAGCACAGACCCGGTCGCGACCTGTGTCGTGGACAACGCGTACCCGAAGTGGGCGGACAACAAGATGACGGCAGCCGACGACGTTTCGGCCGCCATGCCTTGCGGCGACTTGATCTCCACCAGGCCCTTGCCCAGGGTCCGGATGACTCGCCAACCGCCGAGGTAGGTACCCAACGCCATCGCCAACGCGCAACTCATGATCACCCATAGTGGCGGCAGGGCGGCCGTCTTGCTGACCGACCCGTAGGACATCAGTGCCAGGAAGATCACGCCCATCGTCTTCTGCGCGTCGTTGGTGCCGTGCGCCAGCGAGACCAGCGACGCCGAGCCGATCTGGCCGCGCCGGAAGCCGCCTTCGGTGCGCTTCTCCGGGACGCCGCGGGTGATCCGGTAGACCAGCCAGGTGGCCACCGCGCCGACGACGATGGCCAGCAACGCGGCCACGATGGCCGGGATGATCACCTTGGACACCACGCCCTTCCAGATCACCCCGTGCCCGCCGACCGCAGCGATCGTGGCCCCGACGATGCCCCCGATCAGGGCGTGCGAGGAACTCGAGGGGATGCCGAGGAGCCAGGTCATCAGGTTCCACACGATGCCGCCGACCAACCCGGCAAAGACCAGCTCCAGCGTCACCAGGTTCGAGTCGATCAGGCCCCTGGCGATGGTGGCCGCGACGGCGGTGGACAGGAAGGCACCCACGAGGTTCAGCACCGCCGACAGGATGACCGCTGTCCTCGGCTTGAGCGCGCCGCTGGCGATCGAGGTCGCCATGGCATTCCCCGTGTCGTGGAAGCCATTGGTGAAATCGAAAGCGAGTGCCGTGATTACGACAATGATCAAGAGGAACAAATCGATGTTCACAGCGCCTGATTCTGGTGGTAGTGGGATTAAATTGTCGAACGCAGACATCGCCGAAACGCGGGTGTACCTTGACTCGTCGCCAGATGTTACCTCTCAGTTAACCGGACGTTCCTCCCCGTTCACCCCGGGTGTCGCGGCGCAACGGGTGATCCCCCGGCACCTCGACGAAAATCAACGTGATTCCATCGGGGTCGGTCACGTGCATCTCGCGCAGGCCCCATGGTTCGCGACGCGCCTCGCGGGCGATCGGCACCCCCCGGCCTTCCAGCTCGGCCTGGGTGGCCGCGATGTCACGGACTTGGAGCCACAGCGCACCGGGAAAGGGTCCACGGGTATGGTCCGGTGAGCCGTAACCGGCTAACTCCAGCAAAGACTGGCCCGCGAAAAATACTGTGCCCGCGCCATATTCGCGGGCTATCGCCATGCCGAGCTGGTCGCGGTAGAAGCCCAACGACCGCTGATAGTCAGCCGGCCGGAGAAGCATCCGGCTGGCCAGGATCTCCATAGCGTCGTGTCTATCACGTCCCCGGCGCGTCGCCGCGCATCCGCCGCGGAGCGTTGGCGCCGGGTTGCGGCTACCCCGCCTCGCGGTTGGGCTGGAGGTTCTGCCGCTGCATGAGCGCGTTGACCCAGCGGGGCCCGAAGGTGTCCAGCGCCTTGGCCGCGATCGCCATCCGAGGTGCGATCCGCACCGGCCGGGTGCGCGCCGCGGTCACCATCCACTCGGCGGCCTCTTCCGACGTCAGCGCGGGCATGCCCTCGTAGGCCTTGGTCGGTGCGATCATCGGCGTGGCCACCAGCGGGTAGTACAGCGTCGTCGAATGCACACCCTTTCGGCCCCACTCGGTTTCGACGACCCGGCTCACCGTCGACAGCGCCGCCTTCGACGCGTTGTACACCGCGAACAGCGGCGATGCCTCCGACAGCACGCCCCACGTCGAGACGTTGATGATGTGACCGTCGCCGCGCTCGAGCATCGCGGGCGCGAACCCGCGGATCAGCCGCAGCGGCGCGTAGTAGTTGAGCACCATGGTCCGCTCGACGTCGTGCCAGCGTTCCAGCGACTCGGCCAGCGGCCGGCGGATGGACCGGCCGGCGTTGTTGATCAGGATGTCGACGCCGCCGATGCGCTTCTCGACGTCGGCGACCAGCCCGTCGACGGCGTCCATGTCCGAGACGTCGCAGGGAATCGCTATCGCGGTGCCGCCCGCCTTGGTGATCCGGTCCGCCAGGGCGTCGAGCAGGTCGCCGCGGCGGGCGACGACGACCACCGTGGCGCCGCGGCGGGCCAGCTGCTCGGCCGCGGCCTCGCCGATGCCCGACGACGCGCCGGTGAGCAGAATCCGCTTGCCGTCGAGGTCGACGGGTTTGATCGCGGGCCGGTTGACCAGCACTTGCGGCGAAATGGGCGGCCGCATGGTGGCCAGCACGATCTGGTCGGTCAACCGGCGAAGCGGGCTTTTGCTCACAGGTGGCGAGTGTAGGCGGCGCCCGCCACCGCCGGCCCCGAGCGTCACGCCAGCGTGGCTCTCGCGCGCGGGAGCCACGCCAGCGTGACGCTCGGCGAGTCGACCTCAGAAATACCGGGGGAAACGGCTCCAGTCCGGGGCCCGCTTCTCCAGGAAGGCGTCGCGGCCCTCGACGGCCTCGTCGGTCATGTACGCCAGCCGGGTGGCCTCGCCGGCGAACAGCTGCTGGCCCACCAGCCCGTCGTCGAGCAGGTTGAACGCGTACTTCAGCATCCGTTGCGCCTGAGGCGATTTGGCGTTGATCGCCGCCGCCCACTCGATGCCAACCCTTTCCAGCTCGGCGTGCTCGACGACCTCGTTGACCGCGCCCATGTGGTGCATCTGCTCGGCGGTATACGGGCGGCCCAGGAAGAAGACCTCGCGGGCGAACTTCTGGCCCACCTGGCGGGCCAGATAGGCGCTGCCGTAGCCGCCGTCGAAGCTGCCGACGTCGGCGTCGGTCTGCTTGAAGCGGGCGTGCTCGCGGCTGGCCAGGGTGAGGTCGCAGACCACGTGCAGGCTGTGCCCGCCGCCGGCGGCCCACCCGTTGACCAGGCAGATGACCACCTTGGGCATGAACCGGATCAGCCGCTGCACCTCGAGGATGTGCAGCCGGCCGGCGCGGGCCGCGTCAACGGTGTCCGCGGTGTCCCCGCTCGCGTACTGATAGCCGGACCGGCCGCGAATGCGTTGGTCGCCGCCCGAGCAGAACGCCCAGCCGCCGTCCTTCGGCGACGGGCCGTTGCCGGTCAGCAGCACCACGCCCACGTCGGGGGACATCCGGGCGTGGTCCAAAGCGCGGTACAGCTCGTCGACGGTGTGCGGACGGAACGCGTTGCGCACCTCGGGCCGGTCGAACGCCACCCGCACCGTGGCGTCGTCGACGTGGCGGTGGTAGGTGATGTCGGTCAGGTCGCCGAACCCGTCGACGGGCCGCCAGGCCCGCGCATCAAAGGGGTTGTCGCTCACAGCGGATCCACGCGGAAGACCGGGCAGACGCCGGCCAACGCCTCGAATTCGTCGGGGCGTCCCTCCTCGACCAACCCGGACCGCTTCATGAAACCGACGCCGGTGGGTACCTCGGTCGGGAAGGCCCGCAGGAACGGCCGCGCGTCGTCGGCGGACAACTCCACCATGCGCACCCGCTCTTGTGTGCGGCCGCGCCTGAGCGTGACTTCGCCTGCGGCGCGGACGTTTCGGATCCAATCCGCCCCCGGGAAACCGCCGACGACGTACCGTTTGCCGTCGACCGTCATCGGGGTCACCGGCGTCGACCGGGGAGTCCCGGACTTGCGGCCCGCCACGGTCAACACCACCGGGCTTTCGCCGCCGAAGCTCAGGCCGAGCCGGGACAGCTGGATGAAGAGCTTGTTCGCCGGTTTCAGCCACCAGGGCGGCTTGAGACCGTCAGCGTTTGCCATGCCTGCCACAGTAGTCAGGCGGTCGGCGCCTCCAGAAAGGGTTCGGTGCCATGGAGCTGTGGGCCGCCCCCCGGCGCGGTGACGGCGTCCAGCCGCGCGAGCGCGTCGGCATCCAACGAAAGGTTCGCCGCGCCGACGTTCTCCTCGAGGTGGTCGATCGACCGCGTGCCCGGAATCAGCAACATGTTGGGCGCATGGGCCAACAGCCACGCCAAGCCGACTTGGGCGCCCGTCACGCCCAGCTCCCCGGCGATCTGGGCCACCACCGCGTTGTCGGCGACCTTGGGGAAACCGGGGAACGACGATCCCAGCGGGAAGAACGGTACCCAGGCGATGCCCTCGTTGGTGCAAACGTCGAGCATCTCTTCCTGCGAGCGGTCGAGCAGGCTGTAGGCGTTCTGCACGCAGACGATTCCCGCGGACAGCGCCCGCCGCAGCACGTCGAGCGGCACACTGCTGATGCCGATGGCGCCGATCTTGCCCTCGTCGCGCAGGGCGATCATCTCGGCCAGCTGGTCGTCAAGGTCCACGATCTGGTCGCCCTCGGCTTGCAATCCGGGCCCGAGGTCGAGGCGCCGCAAATTGACCACCGGAACGCAGTCGAGGCCGAGCTGGCGCAGGTCGTCTTCGACGGCGCCGCGCAGCTCGGCGGGCCTTTGCGCCGCGGCCAGGGGTATCGGTTGTTCGCCGGTGTATCGCGCACCGACCTTGCTGACGATGACGAGGTCTTCAGGGTAGGGCGAGCCGTGGGGGGCCAGCGCCTCGCGGATCCGGCGATTCACCTCGCCGGGGCCGTAAAACGACGCGGTGTCGATGTGGTTGACGCCGAGTTCGACCGCGCGACGCAGCAGTGCGACGGCGTCCTCGGGTGATATCGCCTCGAACAGTTGCATCGCGCCGTAGCCGACGCGGGCAACCCTCGTAGTGCCGATGCCGCCGACGCCGCCGGGCTGTGGTTGGTCCGTCATGGTGCTCCCTCGGTAGGACTCGTGACACACTAGAGAAATGCGGAGGATCCTCCGCTTGGTCCACCCTAGCAGAAACGGAGGATCCTCCGCTTTGGCCGAGCCAATCCGGTCCGACGCGCGCCGGAACCGCGACAAGCTACTTCAGGTGGCAACCGCGGCGTTCGCCACCGCCGAGGGGCGGCCGGTGTCGCTGGAGTCGATCGCGCGCGACGCCGGCGTCGGGATCGGCACGCTCTACCGCCACTTCCCGAGCCGGGAGGCCCTCGTCGAGGCGATCTACCGGGCCGAGCTCGCCGAGGTGGCCGCGGCGGCCGAACAGCTGCTCAAGCGGCACCCGCCCAAAGCGGCGCTGCGACGCTGGATGGACCGCTACGCCAGCTTCGTGGCCGCCAAGCGCGGGATGGCCGAGTCGTTGCACGCGATCTTCGACTCCGGCGCCATGGAGCCCAGCCAGACCCGCGACAGCATCGTCGGTGCCGTTGACATGCTGTTGCGGGCCGGCGCCGACGACGGCGGCCTGCGCCCCGACGTGCAAGCCGACGACGTGGTGTCCAGCCTGATCGGCATCTTTTTGGCCAGCGGTTCGCCGGAGCAGACGGGTCGCATGCTCGACCTGCTGGTGGCCGGCGTGGCTCGCTAAACTTGTCGCCCCTGCCGAGCGTCACGCCAGAGTGACCGTGAGCGTCGGGCGCCACGCCAGCGTGACGTTCGGCGGCCGGACCTAGCCGACCGCGCGGCCGGCGCCCTCCCAGAACCGCGCCCGCACGGCCTTCTTGTCGGGCTTGCCCAGCCCGGTCAACGGCAGCGAGTCGACGACCACCACCCGCTTGGGCGACTGCACCGAGCCCTTGCGTTCCTTGACCGCGGCCTGGATCTCGGCGGTCATGGCCTCGATCGCGGAGTCGTCGCTGGCCGCGTCGGCGCGCAGCACGACCACCGCGGTGACGGCCTCGCCCCACTTCTCGTCCGGCGCCCCCACCACGCACACCTGCGCGACGGCCGCGTGCTCGGCGACCACGTCCTCGACCTCCCGCGGGAACACGTTGAAGCCGCCGGTGACGATCATGTCCTTGACCCGGTCGACGATGTAGTAGAAGCCGTCGGAGTCCTCGCGGGCCATGTCGCCGGTGTGCAGCCAGCCGTCTTTAAAGGTCTTGGCGGTCTCCTCCGGCAGGTTCCAATAGCCGCCGGCCAACAGCGGCCCGCTGACGCAGATTTCGCCCGGCTCGCCCTGCGGCACCGGCTTGCCGTCCTCGCCGAGCAGCGCCACCCGCGCGAACAGCGTCGGGCGCCCGCACGACGTGAGCCGCGTGTCGTCGTGGTCGCCCTTGGCCAGGTAGGTGATGGCCATCGGGGCCTCGGACTGACCGTAGTTCTGGGCGAAGATCTTGCCGAACCGGCGGATCGCCTCGGCCAGCCGCACCGGGTTGATCGCCGAGGCGCCGTAATAGACCGTCTCTAGCGACGACAGGTCGCGGGTGTGCGAATCCGGGTGGTCCAGCAGCGCGTACAGCATCGACGGCACCACGAACGTGGCCGTAATCCGTTTCTCTTCAATGGTTTTCAGGACTTCGGCGGGGTCGAACTTGGGCAGCACATACATTTCGCCGCCCTTGACCAACGTCGGCAGGAAATAGGCGGCCCCGGCATGGGACAGCGGCGTGATCATCAAGAACCGCGGTTCGTCGGGCCATTCCCATTCCGCGAGTTGGATCATCGTCATGGTGGAGATCGACTGCGCGGTTCCCATCACGCCCTTGGGCTTGCCGGTGGTGCCGCCGGTGTAGGTCAACCCGATGACCTGGTCCGGCGGCAGGTCGGCAGCCGCTAGCGGCCGCGGCTCGTAGTTGTCGGCCTCGG
Source organism: Mycobacterium malmoense (assembly GCF_019645855.1). Lineage (NCBI taxonomy): Bacteria > Bacillati > Actinomycetota > Actinomycetes > Mycobacteriales > Mycobacteriaceae > Mycobacterium > Mycobacterium malmoense. Next base: position 4,493,569 of record NZ_CP080999.1, on the reverse strand, counting down.
CCGACAGGTCGACGGCAACACCGTTGAGCGCCTGGGGCACCGGACCGATGGTCAGGATCTGCTTGAGCGACGGCACCTTTTCCAGCAGGCCCAGCGCACGCTCGACGAACATCGGATTGGGGTCGATGATCAGCGAGCTGATGCCGGCGTCGTTGAGCACGTAGGCGTGATCGTCCAGCGAACCGAGCGGGTGCAAAGCGGTGCGCCGATAGCCCTGGGTCTGGCCGGCGCCGATGATCATCAGCACCTCGGGACGGTTCAGCGACAGCAGGCCGACCGCGGCCCCGGTGCCCGCACCCAGCGCCTCGAACGCCTGAATGTACTGGCTGATCCGGTCGGCCATCTGGCCGCCGGTCAGGGTGGTGTCGCCGAGGAAGAGCACCGGCTTGTTCTTGTGGCGTTTGAGCGCGCCCACCAACATGTGGCCGTTATGGGTCGGGTTGCGCAGCAGCTCGTCACTCATGACGCCAAGACTAGAACGTGTTGCAATTCACGTCGGCCGCGCCCTCGGCCACCCCCAGATCGCCGGGACCATATTTTGCTCTGGCCCAAACCCCCAAGTCTCGTTTCTAGGGGTTCGGAGTGCGGGAGCGCTGTTCGCTGGGGCGCCGAGACTGCGGTGGTTGCGGCGCCCGAGGCGAAAAGCCAGCCGTGGACGCAGACTCGATGCCACCAGCGCAGGCTCGGCGCCAGCGGCGTCTGGTCACAACCCCCCGACGAACGTACCGACCAGACCGCTCGCAACCTCGGCCACTTATGATCCACCGAATTCGGCGGCCCCCCGCGTTGGCCGGAGAATCCCGTCACGTCGCGAACCCGGGACGCCAAACCCACCCGCGAGCTTGCCGGGTCACTAGGATCCCTACCCATGGCGCAGGCAGATGCCGTCATCACCGGAACCATCCTGACCGTCGACGACGCGCGACCCACGGCCGAGGCGCTCGCCGTGGCCGACGGCCGGATCGTCGCCGTCGGCGCCCGTTCGGACGTCGCCGGCCACATCGGCCCGAACACCGAGACCATCGACGTCGCCGACGGCTGCGTCATGCCGGGTTTCGTTGAGGCGCATGGGCATCCGTTGATGGAGGCCATCGCGCTGTCGGACCGGATCGTCGACATCCGGCCGGTGACCATAAGCGACGCGGATCGCGTGGTCGAGGCCGTCGCCCGCGAGGCCAAAACCCGGGGAGCCGCCGGGGCCTACCTGAACGGCTGGGATCCGTTGCTGCAGAACGGGCTTCCGGAACCGACGCTGGCCTGGCTCGACGAGATCGCGCCCGACGGGCCGCTGGTGATCATCCACAACTCCGGGCACAAGGCCTACTTCAACTCCCACGCCGCCCGGTTCAATGGCCTGACCCGCGACACTCCAGATCCCAAGGGCGCCAAGTACGGCCGCGACGCACACGGCGAACTCGACGGCACCGCCGTGGAAACCGGCGCGGTCTTCCCGCTGCTGGGCGGCGCCATCGCACCCGGAGATTACCCGGCGATGCTGCGCGCCGAGTGCGCCCGGCTCAACCGTGCGGGCCTGACCACCTGCTCGGAGATGGCCTTCGACCCCGGGTTTCGGCCTTTGGTCGAGCGGCTGCGGGGCGAGCTGACGGTCCGGCTGCGCACCTACGAGATCTCCAACCCGCGGATGCACACCGACGCCACCCCCGGCGAGGGCGACGACATGCTGCGCCAGGTCGGCATCAAGATCTGGGTGGACGGCTCACCCTGGGTGGGCAACATCGACCTGTCCTTCCCGTACCTGGACACCGCCGCCACCCGCACCATCGGGGTGCCGCCCGGTTCCTGCGGGCACGCCAACTACACCCGCGAGCAGCTGAGCGAAATCGTCGGCGCCTACTTTCCGCTGGGCTGGCCGATGGCTTGCCACGTGCACGGCGACGCCGGCGTCGACACCATCCTTGACGTCTACGAACAAGCGCTGCAACGCAATCCGCGCGACGACCATCGGCTGCGGCTCGAACACGTCGGCGCCATCCGCCCCGACCAACTCCAACGGGCCGCCGACCTCGGCGTCACGTGCAGCATCTTCGTCGACCAGATCCACTACTGGGGCGATGTCCTCGTCGACGGCCTGTTCGGCCCGGAGCGCGGATCCCGTTGGATGCCAGCGGGTTCCGCGGTGGCCACCGGAATGCGGATCTCGCTGCACAACGATCCGCCCGTCACGCCCGAGGAGCCGCTGCGCAACATCAGCGTGGCCGCGACCCGCACCGCGCCCAGCGGGCGGGTGCTGGCGCCCGAGGAGCGGTTGACGGTCGAACAGGCGATCCGCGCGCAGACCATCGACGCCGCCTGGCAGCTGTTCGCCGACGACGTGATCGGGTCGCTGGAGGTCGGCAAGTACGCCGACCTGGTGGTGCTGTCGGCCGATCCCCGCACGGTGCCGCCGGAGCAAATCGCCGACCTCGAGGTGCGCGCGACGTATCTGGCGGGCCGCCAGGTCTACCGCGCGTGACCCCGACGCTCGAGGACCTGCTCGACCGCCTGCATGTGGTGGCCCTGCCGATGCGGGTGCGGTTCCGCGGCATCACCACCCGCGAGGTCGCGCTCATCGAGGGCCCCGTGGGCTGGGGCGAGTTCGGGGCGTTCGTCGAATACGGCCCGCGGGAGGCCGCGCACTGGCTCGCCTCGGGCATCGAGTCCGCCTACCGCGAGCCGCCGCCGACGCTGCGCGACCGCGTCCCGATCAACGCCACCGTGCCCGCCACACCGGCCGCCCGGGTCCCCGAAATTTTGGCCCGGTTCCCCGGGGCCCGCACGGCCAAGGTGAAGGTCGCCGAACCCGGGCAGACGCTGGCCGACGACGTGGATCGGGTCAACGCCGTGCGCGAACTCGTCCCGACCGTGCGGGTGGACGCCAACGGCGGCTGGAGCGTCGAGGAGGCGGCGCGGGCCGCGGCCGCGTTGACCGCCGACGGCCCGCTGGAATACCTCGAACAACCCTGCGCGGCCATAGCCGAACTCGCCGAGCTGCGCCGCCGGGTCGACGTGCCCATCGCGGCCGACGAAAGCATCCGCAAGGCCGACGACCCGCTCGCCGTGGTCCGCGCCCACGCCGCGGACATCGCGGTGCTGAAAGTGGCTCCGCTGGGCGGTATTTCGGCCCTGCTCGACATCGCCGCCCAAATCGACATCCCGATAGTCGTCTCCAGCGCCCTCGACTCGGCCGTGGGGATCGCCGCCGGGCTGACCGCCGCCGCGGCCCTGCCGCAGCTTCGTCACGCCTGCGGGCTGGGCACCGGCGGGCTGTTCCTAGAGGACGTCGCCGACGTTGCCGCGCCCGTCGACGGCAGCCTGGCGGTCGGGCCGGTGACGCCCGACCCGGAGCGGCTGCAGGCGCTGGCCGCGCCCCCGGAGCGGCGGCAGTGGTGGATCGACCGGGTCAAGGCCTGCCATCCGCTGCTTGTACCGTCGTCCGGGTGATCAACCTGGCTTACGACGATCGCGGGTCCGGCGAGCCCGTCGTTTTCATCGCCGGCCGCGGCGGCGCGGGCCGCACCTGGCATCCGCACCAGGTTCCGGCGTTCCTGGCGGCCGGATATCGGGTCATCACCTTCGACAACCGCGGCATCGCCGCGACCGAAAACGCCGAAGGGTTCACGACGCAAACCATGGTCGCCGACACCGCCGCGCTGATCGAGTCGCTGGGCGCCGCCCCCGCGCGGATCGTCGGGGTATCCATGGGCTCGTTCATCGCGCAGGAACTCATGGTGTCGCGCCCGGAGCTGGTCACCGCGGCGGTGCTGATGGCCACCCGCGGCCGCCTGGACCGCGCCCGCCAGTTCTTTCACGATGCCGAGGCCGAGCTCTACGACTCCGGGGTCCGGCTGCCTCCCTCCTACGACGCGAGATCTCGCTTGCTGGAAAGCTTTTCGCGAAAAACCATCAACGATGACGCGGCCGTCGGCGACTGGATCGCGATGTTTTCCACCTGGCCGATCAAGCAGACCCCGGGGCTGCGCTGCCAACTGGATGTGTCGCCGCAGACCAACCGGTTACCGGCCTACCGCAGCATCGCCGCGCCGGTGCTGGTGATCGGTTTCGGCGACGACATCGTCACGCCGCCCCACCTGGGGCGGGAGGTCGCCGACGCCCTGCCCAACGGCCGTTACCTGCAGATACCCGATGCCGGTCATCTCGGGTTCTTCGAGCGCCCGCAGGCCGTCAACGCCGCGGCGCTGCAGTTCTTCGCCGGCGTTCGGGCCTGACCGCCCGGCCGCGATCTCCGGTTATGACACCCTGTAGGAGTGAATCCCTCGACGACACAGGCCCGCGTCGTCGTTGACGAGCTGATCCGCGGCGGCGTCCGCGACGTGGTGCTGTGCCCCGGGTCGCGGAACGCCCCGCTGGCGTTCGCCCTGCAAAACGCCGACCGGTCCGGCCGGATCCGGTTGCACGTCCGCATCGACGAGCGCACCGCCGGCTACCTGGCCATCGGGTTGGCGATCGCCGCCGGCGCGCCGGTGTGTGTCGCGATGACGTCCGGCACCGCCGTGGCCAACCTCGGCCCGGCGGTGGTGGAGGCCAACTACGCGCGGGTGCCGCTGATCGTGCTGTCGGCCAACCGGCCCTACGAACTGCTGGGCACCGGCGCCAACCAGACCATGGAGCAGCTGGGCTACTTCGGCACCCAGGTCCGCGCCACCATCAGCCTGGGCCTGGCCGAGGACGCGCCCGAGCGGCTGGATTCGCTCAACGCCACCTGGCGATCGGCCACCTGCCGGGTCTTGGTGGCCGCCACGGGATCTCGCACCGCCAACGCTGGCCCTGTGCACTTCGACATCCCGCTGCGCGAACCCCTGGTGCCCGATCCCGAACCCCACGGTGCCGTGATCCCGCCGGGCCGGCCCGACGGAAGGCCGTGGACCTACACGCCGCCGGTCACCTTCGACCAACCGCTGGACATCGACCTGTCGCCCGACACGGTCGTCATCGCCGGGCACGGCGCGGGTGTGCACCCCAACCTGGCGCACGTGCCCACCGTCGCCGAGCCCACCGCGCCCCCGGCGGCCAACCCGCTGCACCCGCTGGCGCTGCTGCTGCTGCGCCCGAAACAGGTGATCATGCTCGGCCGCCCGACCCTGCACCGGCCGGTGTCGGCGTTGCTGGCCGACCCGCAGGTGCCGGTGTACGCGCTGACCACCGGGCCGCGCTGGCCCGACGTCTCGGGCAACTCACAGGCCACCGGCACCCGCGCGGTCACCACCGGGGCGCCGCACCCGGCGTGGCTGCGACGCTGCGCGGAGATGAACCGGCACGCCGACGAGGCGGTGCGCGGTCAACTGAAGGCGCACCCGCTCACCACGGGTCTGCACGTCGCCGCGGCAGTGGCCGACGCGCTGCGGCCGGGAGACCAGCTGGTGCTCGGGGCGTCCAACCCGGTCCGCGACGCGGCGCTGGTCGGACTGAAGACCGAGAGCATCAAGGTCCGGTCCAATCGCGGCGTCGCCGGCATCGACGGCACCGTGTCCACCGCGATCGGCGCCGCTTTGGCATATGAGGGGGCCCACGAACGCACCGGCAGCCCCGACAGTCCCGCCCGAACCGTCGCGCTGATCGGCGACCTGACGTTCGTCCACGACAGCTCCGGGATGCTGATCGGCCCCACCGAACCCACACCGCGCCGGCTGACCATCGTGGTGTCCAACGACAACGGCGGCGGCATCTTCGAACTGCTCGAGCAGGGCGACCCGCGATTCTCCGACGTGTCGTCGAGGATCTTCGGGACCCCGCACGACGTCGACGTAGGCGCGCTGTGCCGCGCCTACCACGTCGAGAGCCGGCAGATCGAGGTCGACGAGCTGGACGCGGCGCTCGACGAACCGGGACCGGGCATGCGGGTGCTGGAGGTCAAGGCGGACCGGTCCTCGCTGCGTCAGCTGCACGCCGCCATCAAGGCAGCGCTGTGATATCACCAAAGGCGTTGCTGCACATCCTGATTCATGGCCACAGTGATCAACCGTCGAAGACCCGGACCGGGATTGTGTTGCGGTGGGCCCGGATCGCGGTGTTGATCGTCACCGGTTTGGTCACACTGCAGTCGGTGCTGCTGGTGGCCGGCGCCTGGCGCGACGACCTTGCGATTCAACACCATATGGGGGTGGCGCAGGCGGAGGTGCTCAGCGCCGGGCCGCGGCGCTCGACCATCGAATTCGTCACACCCGAGCGCGTCACCTACCGCCCCGAGCTCGGCGTGCTGTATCCGTCCCAATTGTCGACGGGCATGCGGATATACGTCGAATACAACAAAAACGATCCCAACCTGGTTCGGGTGCAGCACCGCAACGCCGCGCTGGCGATCATCCCGGCGGGGTCCATCGCGGTGATGGGCTGGCTGATTGCGGCGGCCGCCCTGATCGGTCTGGCGCTGCTGGACAAGTGGCTGGGCCGCCGCGCCGACCAGCAGATTTCGCACGACGTATGCCCGTAGGCAACCTTATCGACAGCCGGCGCTGACATGGTGGAGGCGTGCGCGTTGCGATCGTCGCCGAGTCTTTCCTCCCCAATGTCAACGGTGTCAGCAACTCGGTGCTGCGGGTCCTCGAGCACCTGCGCCGAACCGGTCACGAAGCCCTCGTCATCGCCCCCGACAACCCGCCGGGCGAACCCCGCGCGGATCGCATCCACGACGGCATCCGGGTGCATCGGGTGCCGTCGCGGATGTTCCCGAAGGTGACCACGCTGCCGCTCGGCTTGCCCATGCCCCGAATGGTAAGCGTGCTGCGCGGATTCGATCCGCACGTTGTGCATCTGGCGTCGCCGGCGCTGCTCGGCTACGGCGGGCTCAAAGCGGCTCGCTGGCTGGGGGCGCCGACGGTCGCGGTGTATCAGACCGACGTTCCCGGATTTGCGGCGAGCTACGGCATCCCGATGACGTCACGGGCGGCGTGGGCGTGGTTCCGCCACCTGCACAGCCTGGCCGACCGCACCCTGGCCCCGTCCAGTGTGACGATGGAGTCGCTTGTCGCCCATGGATTTCCGCGGGTGCACCGGTGGGCACGGGGGGTCGACGTGCTGCGGTTCGCGCCGTCGTTGCGCGACGAAGCCCTCAGGCGGCGGTGGTCACCGGACGGCAAGCCGATCGTCGGATTCGTGGGCCGGCTGGCGCCGGAAAAACACGTCGAGCGGCTGACCACGCTGGCCTCCGACGACTCCGTGCAGCTCGTCATCGTCGGCGACGGTGTCGACCGAAACAAGCTTCGATCATCAATGCCCACAGCGGTTTTCACCGGCGCGCTGTACGGCGACGAGCTCGCCGCGGCGTACGCCAGCATGGACGTCTTCGTGCATCCCGGCGAGCACGAGACGTTCTGCCAAGTCGTGCAGGAAGCGCTGGCGTCGGGGCTGCCGGTGATCGCCCCCGACGCCGGCGGCCCACGTGACCTGGTCGCGCCGTGCCGCACCGGACTCCTGTTGCCCGTCAAGGAGTTCCAGGCGCGGCTGCCCGCCGCCGTTGCGCACCTGATCCAGGAACGGCCTCGCTACGCGCCGGCCGCCCGGCGCAGCGTCCTCGGCCGCAGCTGGCCGGTCATCTGTGACGAGCTGCTCGGCCACTATCTCGCCGTGCAATCCCCCTACGCGAGAACCGCAGCGCGCATGTCGCTGCGGCGCTACGCGCAGGGGGAGTGACGGCGCGCGGTTACCCCTGGGCCAGCTCCGAGACCGGCTGCCACTGCTCCCAGGTGCGTAACCGGCTTTCGTAGTCGGCCTTGGCCGTCTGTAGCGGGGAAGCGCCGAAGAACACCCGCAGCGGCGGCTCCTGGGCGTCGACCACCTTCAGCAGCGCGGCCGCCGACGCCGACGGATCACCCGGGCTGGCCCACCGCCGGCTGCGCTCCGCGTCGGTCGCGGCATGCACCTCGTCATAGTCGGGCAGGCGTGTGGCGTGTTTTGCCGACGAGCCGGCCCAGTCGGTGTCGAAGCCGCCGGGTTCGATCAACGTCACGTGCACACCGAACGGGGCGACCTCCTGGGCCAGCGACTGGGAGAAGCCCTCCAGCGCCCACTTCGAGGCGTGGTAGATGCCGACGTTGGGAAACGCCGTGATGCCGCCGATCGAGGACACCTGGATGATGTGACCGCCGCGCTGCTCGCGCAGGTACGGCAATGCGGCCTGGGTGATCCACAGCGCGCCAAACACATTGGTCTCGATTTGATCGCGCGCCTCTCGCTCGGAGAGTTCCTCGACGAACCCGAACTGTCCGTAGCCGGCGTTGTTCACCACGATATCGAGGCGCCCGAAATGGTCGTGCGCCCGCCTGACCGCGGCGAAGTCCTGCTCGCGATCGGTGACGTCCAGCCGGATCGGCAGCAGCGCGTCGCCGTATTTCTCGACCAGATCGTCCAGTGATGCGGTGTTGCGGGCCGTGGCGGCCACCTTGTCGCCCCGCTCCAGCGCGGCGGTCGCCCACGCTCGTCCGAAGCCTCGCGATGTACCGGTGATAAACCAAACTTTTTCAGTCACGCAGCCCTACAACGCCGAACTCGTCGCCTAATTCCCGGGCCGGCTGCAGTAGCGTCGACGTCGTGAGCCGCGCGGCCTTGGACAAGGACCCTCGGGACGTCGCGTCGATGTTCGACGGCGTCGCCCGCCGGTACGACGTGACCAACACCGTGCTGTCGCTGGGCCGGGACCGGCTCTGGCGGCGGGCCACCCGGTCGGCGCTGGGGATCGGGCCGGGCCAGAAGGTGCTCGACCTGGCCGCGGGCACCGCAATATCCACCGTGGAGCTGCAAAAATCCGGGGCATGGTGTGTGGCGGCCGATTTTTCGGTCGGGATGCTGGCGGCGGGCGCCGGGCGCAGGGTGCCGAAGGTCGCCGGCGACGCCACCCGGCTGCCGTTCGGCGACGACGTGTTCGACGCGGTCACCATCAGCTTCGGGCTGCGCAACGTGGCCGACCAGCGGGCGGCGCTGCGTGAGATGTTCCGCGTCACCCGGCCCGGCGGCCGGCTGGTGGTGTGCGAATTCTCCACGCCCACCAACGCGCTGTTCGCCACCGTCTACAAGGAGTACCTGATGCGGGCGCTGCCGCGGGTGGCACGCGCGGTGTCCAGCAACCCCGAGGCCTACGTGTATCTCGCCGAGTCGATCAGGGCCTGGCCCGACCAGGCCACGCTGGCGCAGCGGATTTCGGCGGCCGGGTGGTCGGCGGTGCGCTGGCGCAACCTGACCGGCGGCATTGTGGCCCTGCACGCGGGCCACAAGTAGATCTAGCGGCCGGCCTGTTGCAGGAAGCCGACGTGGTCGGGGCAGTAGTGATCGATCGCGGCGCCCAGGAACTGGAACGCCTGGCCCTGGGTGGTGCCCAAGGGCAGGTTGCGCTGGACGAAATTGGCCGACTTGTACGCGTCGCCGTCCACGCCCCGGCCGATCCGTTCACAGCTGATCTTGCCCAGCCACGCGAGCTGGTCCTGCGGACCGTAAACGCCGAAGCCGTTGACGGTCTGTTTGAACGGGTAGTCGTAGTCATCGGCCTGCGCCGGCGCCGCCAGCGCGATTGCTGCCGCCGCCACCGCGACGCTAGTAGCCAGCTTCGTGCGCTTCATTAGCCAGACTATACACCCGTTCGGTCAGGACCCCAGGTGCGCCGACAGCAGCCACCCGCCGACCGACTTGAGGCCGTTGGGCTCGTCGCGGACGTCGAGGAACGGCAGTTCGAAAGAACCCTCGGGCAGGTTGGCGTGGAGGCGGGCCGGCCTGATCTCGTCGACGACCCAATACTTGGACACCGCGTCGCGCAGCTCGTCGTCGGTGACCGCGTTGATCGGGCCCTCGGGCACCGCGGCCTTGTCGAAAACCAGGGCGAAGTAGGACGCGCCGGGCGCGGCGGCCCGCCTGATCGACCGCTGGTAGCCCTCGCGCGCCTCCGCCGGGATGGAGTGGAACAAGGTGCTGTCGACGATCGTGCCGAACCGGCCGGCCGATCCCGGCGGGTAGCCGCTGAAATCGGTGATGTCGGCCACCTCGAACGTGACGTTGGTCAGGCCCCGTTTCCCGGCCTCGCGGCGGGCCAGGTCGATGGCGGTGGGTGAGAGGTCCAGTCCGACGACGGTGTAGCCGCGCCCGGCCAGCGCCAGCGAGATCGCCGCCTCGCCACAGCCCACGTCGAGGACGTCGCCGTGGAACTTGCCCCGCTCGATCAGGGCCGCCAGCTCGGGTTGCGGGGCGCCGATGCTCCAGGGCGGCCGCACGCCGTCGCCGAATTGCGTGGATCGCCCGCGGTAGGCCGATTCGAACGCGAAATCCGTTGGTTGAGTCATGCCCTCAAGCATATATCAACCATATTGATATATGCCAAGGGTGTTGATATGAAAACCGGTTCAGCCGAACGGCGGTCGGCGATCGAGCAGCCGCGACAATCGGCCGCCGCCGCGCCACGCACGCGCCACCCAGTCGACATCGTCGTCGGTGACCAGGTTGGCCATCACCCGCACGGCGATCGTCATCAGCCCCGTCGAGCGCATCGCGATCGGCCCGGTCGTGGGCAGGAACCGCTGGAACGTCAGCAACAGCGCCAGCCGGCGCGCGACCGAAAATCCGCGGGCGTAGTGATGCTGCAGCACCGACGGCCACACCCGCGACAGGTCGCGTGAGTCCAGCAGTTCGGCGGCCAGCCGCCCCGTCTCCAGGCCATAGTCGATGCCCTCCCCGTTGAGCGGGTTGACGCACGCCGCGGCGTCGCCGATCAGCATCCAGTTCGGCCCGGCCACCCCGGACACCGCGCCGCCCATGGGAAGCAGCGCCGACGACACCGCACGCGGCTGGCCGGTAAACCCCCACTCGTCGCGGCGCAGGTCGGCGTAGTAGGACATCAGCGGGCGCAGCGCCAGGTCCGCTGGCCGCCTCGACGTCGACAACGCCCCGACGCCGATGTTCACCTCGCCGTTGCCGAGCGGGAAGATCCAGCCGTAGCCGGGCAGCACGGCGCCGTCGGGGGAGCGCAGTTCCAGGTGTGACGTCAGCCAGGGGTCGTCGCTGCGCTCGGTGGCCAGATAGCCGCGGGCGGCGACGCCGTACACGGTCTCCTGGTGCCAGCGCCGGCCCAGCTTGCGGCCCAGCGAGGACCGCGCCCCGTCGGCCACGATCAACCGGCGACAGCCCACCTCGGTGCCGTCGGCGAGCGTCAGCGACACCACCCGTCTCGCCGAGTCATGGTGCACCGCAACGGCTTTGACACCAAGCAGCATCCGCGCCCCGGAATTCTCGGCGCATTTGCGGATCCGGTCGTCCAACTCGAGGCGGGCCACCGCGCTGCCGGTCGACGGGAACGACGGGCCGGGCCAGTCGACTTCCACCTCGCCGCCGAACCCGCTCATCCTTAAGCCCCGGTGCCGGATGCGGGTGTCGAGCCAGTCGCCCAGCCCGAGCCGTTCCAGCTCGGCGACCGCGCGGGGGGTCAGCCCGTCGCCGCAGGGCTTGTCGCGGGGGAAACTGGCGGAGTCGACGACGAGGACGTCGTGGCCCGCGCGGGCGGCCCAGGCGGCCGCCGCCGAACCGGCGGGTCCGGCGCCCACGACCACCAGGTCGGCTCTGGTCGCTCTCGTCTCCATGTACACCAGTATGTTTGGTCGGGTGAGGACTCCGGCGACGGTGGTGGCGGGCTTCGATTTCGGTGACCCCGCGTTCGCCGCATCCGTGCGCGACGGTGTCGGGCGGATCGAGCAGCTCATGGACACCGAGCTGCGCAGCGCCGACCAGGTGATGACCGACTCGCTGACGCACCTGTTCAAGGCCGGCGGCAAGCGGTTCCGGCCGCTGTTCACCGTGTTGTCCGCGCAGATCGGACCGAACCCGGACGCCGGGGAGGTGACGATCGCCGGCGCGGTCATCGAGCTGGTGCATCTGGCCACGCTCTACCACGACGACGTGATGGACGAGGCGGAGGTCCGCCGCGGCACGCCCACCGCCAATGTGCGCTGGGGCAACAACGTCGCGATCCTGGCCGGCGACTACCTGTTCGCGACGGCGTCGCGGCTGGTGTCGCGGCTGGGGCCGGAGGCGGTGCGGCTCATCGCCGAGACGTTCGCCCAGCTGGTGACCGGGCAGATGCGCGAGACCCGCGGTGTCACCGACGGGGCGGATCCGGTCGAGCACTACCTGAAGGTGGTGTACGAGAAGACCGCGTGCCTGATCTCCGCGGCGGGCCGATTCGGCGGAATGTTTTCGGGGGCCGACGGCGAACAGGTCGAGCGGCTGAGCCGCCTCGGCGGCATTGTGGGCACCGCCTTTCAGATCTCCGACGACATCATCGACATCGACAGCGACTCGCAGGAGTCCGGCAAGCTGCCCGGTACCGATGTGCGCGAGGGGGTGCACACCCTGCCGATGGTCTACGCGCTACGAGAACCCGGGCCCGAGGCGGCGCGGCTGCGCGAGCTGCTGTCCGGTCCCGTCGACGACGACGAGGCGGTGGCCGAGGCCCTGACGCTGTTGCGGGCGTCGCCCGGCATGGCCAAGGCCAAGGAGTTCCTGGGCCAATATGCGGCCCAGGCACGCCAGGAGCTGGCCGTTTTGCCCGACGTCCCGGGCCGGTACGCGCTGCAGGCGCTGGTCGACTACACCGTCAGCCGGCACGGCTAGCCAGCCTCAAGAACCCCGCGGAACCCAGAAGGCCATCCCGGGCGTTCAATGAGCTGTAGTCAGCAACACACGAGTGTTCCAAGGAGGACACTGATGACCTGGCATCCGCATGCCAACAGGCTGAAGACCTTCGCCCTGTTGGTCGGTATGTCCGCGTTGATCGTTTTTGTGGGCTCGCTGTTCGGCAGGACGGCGCTGATCTTCGCGATGCTGTTCGCCGTCGGCATGAATGTCTACGTCTACTTCAACAGCGACAAGTTGGCGCTGCGGGCGATGCACGCCCAGCCGGTTTCCGAGGTGCAGGCGCCGGCGATGTATCGGATCGTGCGCGAGCTGGCCACCGCGGCGCACCAGCCGATGCCGAGGCTCTACATCAGCGACACCAACGCGCCCAACGCGTTCGCCACCGGCCGCAACCCGCGCAACGCCGCCGTGTGCTGCACCACCGGCATCCTGGACATCCTCAGCGAGCGTGAGCTGCGCGCCGTGTTGGGGCACGAGCTGTCGCATGTCTACAACCGCGACATCCTGATCTCCTGTATCGCCGGGGCTTTGGCATCGGTGATCACCGCGCTGGCCAACATGGCCATGTTTGCCGGCATGTTCGGCGGCAACCGAGATGGCGAGAATCCTTTTGCGCTGCTGCTGGTTTCGTTGCTGGGGCCGGTCGCCGCGACGGTGGTGCGGCTGGCGGTGTCGCGGTCGCGCGAGTACCAGGCGGACGAGTCGGGTGCCGTGCTGACCGGTGACCCGCTGGCCTTGGCGTCGGCCCTGCGCAAGATCTCCGGAGGTGTGCAGGCGGCCCCGCTGCCGCCGGAGCCGCAGCTGGCCAGCCAGGCGCACCTGATGATCGCCAACCCGTTCCGCGCGGGTGAGCGCATTGGGTCGCTGTTCTCGACGCACCCGCCGATCGAGGACCGCATCCGCCGGCTGGAGCAGATGGCGCGGGGTTAACGGGCCCTGCGCAGCCTCTTGATAGCGCATGCGCTATCAAATCCGGTGTAAGCCGCATGCCCTGGAAAGCCGGGCTCTCCTTGGGGACGAGCGACTCACGAAATTGATAGCTTTTCCGGGTTCGATTAGGCGGCTCGTGCGAGGTGGCCCGTCTCGACCGTCCCAAGGATCCGGACCGTGCCACCCGTGGCCTCATATTGGCGCCGCCAGTCGGTGATCGCCTGGTGCGCGGCGTGATCGAGGTAGTTGACCGAAACGTCCACCGTAGCAACCCTTCCGGCCGGGACGGACGCCAGCACGCGCGTCAGCCGGGGCAGGGCGAGAAAGGTGCACGCGGCCCCCTCGACGGCCACGCGCCATTCCTCGCCGGCGGGCTGGGCGTCGACCCGGGGCCGGATCACCCGCCATCCGGTCAACGCGATGGCCAGCGCGAGCCCGATCATCACGCCGTGCAGCAGGTTGAGGAAGACGACGCTGACCGCCGTTACCACATAGACCGCGAGATCCCCGTGCTTCATTGCGGTTTCGATGTGCGCCGGCTTGAGCAGCTGAACCCCGACGACGATGAGCAGGCCCGCGAGCGCGGCGGTCGGGATCTCTTCGACCAACTCCGCGAACGGAACCGTGAAGAGCAGGATCCAGACGCCGTGCAGTATCGCCGAGGCGCGGGATCTCGCGCCGGCGTTGATATTGGTTGAGCTGCGCACGATGACCCCGGTGACCGGCAGCCCGCCGACGGTCCCCGAAACGATGTTTGCGGCGCCCTGCCCGATCAACTCGCGGTTGAAGTCGGTGCGTGGGCCGGTGTGCATCCTGTCTGCCGAAACCGCGGACAGCAGGCTCTCGACGCTGGCGATGAGCGCGACCGTGATCACGCCGACGGCGATCGCGCCCCAGTTACCGTCCGGAATGTCCGGCAGCCGCAGCGCATCCAGCGGCGACCCGTCGAGGTCGATCCGCCGCACGTGGAACGGGAAGACCACCGAGATCACCGTCACCGCCACGATGGCGACCAGCGGGCCCGGAATGCGGCGCAGTCGGGCCGGGACCCAGCGCCACGCGACCAGGATGACGATCACGAGTGTCCCCAGGATGACCCCGGGCCGATGCGCGCCGACGATTTGACCCGGCAGGTCAATCAGGTTGTGCCAGGCCGTGCTTTTGGACTTTCCGCCCAGCAGCACGTGCGCTTGTTGCAACGCGATGGTGATTCCGATGCCGGCCAGCATGGCGTGCACCACGACGGGTGATATCGCCAGCGCGGCCCGCGCAACGCGGCTGAGCCCCATCAGGACCTGGAGCACGCCCGCGGCGACGGTGATCAAACACGTGACGCCCCAACCGAAGTCGGAGATGAGATCGGCAACGATGACGGTCAGGCCGGCCGCGGGACCGCTGACCTGCAGCGGCGATCCGCCGATGGCCCCGGCGATGATTCCGCCGACGATCGCGGCGATCAGGCCGGCGAGCACCGGGGCGTTCGAAGCGATCGCGATCCCGAGCGACAACGGGAGCGCGACCAGGAAAACCACGAGCGACGAAGGTAAGTCGTGCCGGATGACCGAGCGCATCCGGCCGCCTCGTGATCCCGTGCGGCCCTGGTCAAGACCGTGCTCGCTGAGCTGGTCGATGTTGTGCATCCGTCGCTTCCCTCGTTAGGTCCTAGCGGGGGATGTCGCGATATCCGCCCCGTATCGCACCTGGTTACGCCTGCGTAACACCTTGGTGCACAGACGATTACAGCTGCGCCCAGCGCGCGGGTCAAAGCCTGGCCGCCTCGTTCGACGGTATTTTGCCGGTCAGGCGCGGGTCAAGCTGACGGGCCGGGCGCATATCGAATGCAAATCTTTTCGTCGCCGCCGGGCCAACCGGCCAAGTCAGAACCCGGAGCCGTGGACCTCGTGTCCCGGCACCTCGGCGATCAGGCCGCGATAGGCTTGCTCGACCGTCGAGCCGTGGTTGATCACCCCGTCGACCTCGCGGGCGATCGGCATGTTCAGCCCGAACTCGCTGGCGAACTCCATGATCACGCTGGCGGCCTTGACGCCCTCGGCGACCTGGTTCATCGACGCGATGATCTCGTCGATCGGCTTGCCCGCGCCGAGTTGTTCGCCCACGTGACGGTTGCGGCTGCGCTGGCTGGTACAGGTCACGATCAGATCGCCCAGGCCGGCCAGCCCGGGAAACGTTTCCGGATTCCCGCCCAAGGCCACGCCGAGCTTGGTCATCTCGCGCAGCGCGCGGGCGATCACCAGCGCACGGGTGTTCTCGCCAATGCCCAGCGAATAGCCCATCCCGACCGCGATGGCATAGACGTTCTTCAGCGCCCCGGCCATCTCGACACCGACGACGTCGTCGGTGGTGTACACCCGGAAGCGCCGGGTGCGGAACAATGCCGACAGCCGGGTCGCCAGGTGCTGGTCGGGCATGGCCAGCACCGCCGCGGCGGCGTATCCCTCGCCCACCTCGCGCGCGATGTTCGGGCCGGCCAGGATGCCCGCCGGATGACCGGGCAGCACCTCCTCCACGATCTGCGACATCCGCGCGTTGGTGCCCTGCTCGAGCCCCTTGACCAGCGACACCACCGGCACCCACGGCCGCAGTTCCTTGGCCAGCTCGGTGAGCACACCCCGGAAGCCATGCGAGGGAACGGCCATGACGACGATGTCGGCGCAGTTGGCGGCCTCGGCGAAGTCGGTGGTGGCGCGCAGCGTGTCGCTGAGCACGACATCCGGGCCCAGGTACCGGGAATTGCGGTGGTTTTCGTTGATGTCTTTAGCCGTCGCCTCGGAGCGCACCCACTGCAGCGTCGGCCCGCGGCGCGCCCCGATCGACGCCACGGTGGTTCCCCAGGAACCGCCACCGAGCACAACGACGTTGGGTTCGCGCATCTGGGCTGCCATGGCGACCAGCGTATTGCCGACACCCGGGATTTAGAAGCGGTTCACCAACCGCGCGGCCGGCGAAATCGAAACCAATGACCCCCTGGGCATGGGACTTCGGTCCCTACCCTCATCACGCGCGCTGGCGGATCGTCGAAGCCAGGTTTGATACAAGGAGGAAGCATGCCCAGACGCGCGGGCCGGCCGGGGGGCGGCGCCGCGCGTCGCCGGGCGACCGCGCTGCTGTCGGCGGCTGCGCTCGCGGTGTTGGTTGGCTCACCCGGCATCGCGGCCGCCGATGACGGTCATCCGCAGGCAAATCCGGAGGAAAGGGCGGCGGCCATGATACGGCCGGCGGTGGTATACCTCGCCGCCCAAAGCTACGGCCAGGTCCGGCTGCCCGACGGCCAGATCCTGTCTCAATTCGGCGCGGGTTCGAACATGCCCTTCATCGCGACCTGGAGCTGCACCGGTTTCGTCGTCAATCCCGACGGCTGGGTGGGGACCGCGGGTCACTGCGTCGATCCGCAGAGCGCCAAGGACCTGATACTCAAGCGGGCCGCCAACGAATACGTCAATCAATTCCCGGGTGCGCCCGAAGCGCGGGATCCGGCCACGACATTGGAGTGGCTTCGCAAGAACGCGAGAGTGGAAGGCGACACCGCCGACCGCGGTCCCGAGACCAGCCTCACGGTGTTGTACGGCGCCGGGACAAAGGTCGCCGGCAAGATGCCCGCCAATGTCGTGGATTTCCGGCCTCTCGGCAAGGGCGACGTCGCTCTGCTCAAGGTGGACAAGCGCAACCTGCCGTCGTCCGAGCTGGCCACCGACGCCGAAGTCAACATCGGCACACCGGTTCTCGCGGTAGGTTTCTCGCAGAGCACCGGACGAGTCACCGATCCGTCGTTGGATCCGACGAACAAGGGCGGCACGGTCAGCAAAAAGTCGACCATGGGCGGCGTTCCGGAATACGAAATCGATGCCGCGATCTCGGAAGGCATGAGCGGCGGTCCGACCATCGAACTCAACGGCAAGGTGATCGGCGTGAACAGCTCGTCGCCCCTCGGCGAACCGCAGCCGTTCAACTTCATTTCACCCGCCGACGGCCTGGCCGCGATATTGGCGAGCAAGGGCGTCAAGGCGAGGCTCGGACCCGCCGACGTCTCCTACCGCAAGGGGCTCGACCATTACTACTCCGGCCACTACACCGAAGCGATCGATGATTTCGACCAGACCTTGTTGATGTCGCCCGACTATCCCGGGCTGGTGGACCTCAGAACCAACGCGGTCAACCTGCGGCAGCAATACGGTGACGTCTCGGTGTTCAGTGGCGCAAACCTGGTGTGGTACACCGTGGGCGGTGTCGTGCTGGTGCTTGCCGCCGGCGCGGCTCTGACCTTCATGGTGGTGAGGAGCCGCTGGCCGCTGCTGTCCCCGGCCGAAGTTTCTCGTTTCCAACCGTTTCCGCGCCGGCCGGCGGCCACCACCGAAGCGGCCGGTCCGTCGGCAGACACGGGCGCCACGCAACGGCCGACGGCCACCGAACCCCACTTCTGTTCGAGCTGCGGGGCGCAACACCATCCCGCCGAAAAGTTCTGCCCGAATTGCGGGAAGCAAGTCCCCGTTGGGGAATCGGCGTGGGAAGCCGATCGAATTCGTTGAGGCTTCACCCCGCCACCGGCGCCCGGTCGGCGACCCGGCCGAAGACCATCGCCTCCCCGATGCGGTCGAAGCGGTAGTCGATGGCGTCGGCGAGATAGTTCTGCCGCACGTTCCACGGTCGCTTGGTGCCGGATTTGGGCAGCGCATGCAGCGACCGCAGCACGTAGCCGGCCTGAATGTCCCAGGACGGCTTTTCGGGCATCGGCTCGTTGCCGCGGTGCGGGTACGCGTGGGTGTAACCGTGAGAGGCCATGTGCGCCAGCAGCTTTGCCGTCGCCCGGGCCGTGATGTCGGCGCGCAACGTCCAGGACGCGTTCGTGTAGCCCACACACCAGAACAGGTTGGGCACGTCTTCGAGCATGTGCGCCTTGTAGACGAAGCGGTCACGGGGGTCGATCCCGACGCCGTCCATGCCGATCGCCGCCCCGCCCAGCGCCTGCAGCTGCAGGCCGGTGGCGGTGACGACGATGTCGGCGTCGAGGTGCCCGCCGGATGCGAGCGCGATGCCGGTGGCGTCGAAATGGTCGATGTGGTCGGTGACCACCTCGGCGCGGCCGTCGCTGACGGCGTTGTACAGGTCGGCGTCGGGGATCAGGCACATCCGCTGGTCCCACGGGTTGTACCGCGGATTGAAATGGGTGTCGACGTCATAGCCGTCGGGCAGGCTGTTGATCGCCTTGCGCCGTAGCAGCCACTTCACGAGCCCCGGCAGCTTGCGGGACAAGAACCAGAAGATCGCCTCGGTCAATGCGCAGTACATTCGGACGACCACGTGGGAAGCCCTGCGCGGCAACACCTTACGGACGACGGCGGCGAACGTGCCGTATTTGGACGCCGAGACGAGATAGGTCGGCGAGCGCTGCAGCATGGTCACTTTTGCGGCGCGGCGCGCCAGCGACGGGATCAGCGTGACCGCGGTCGCCCCGCTGCCGATCACCACGACCCTCTTGCCGGTGTAGTCCAGGCCTTCCGGCCAGTGCTGGGGATGCACGACGGTGCCGCCGAACTTTTCGATCCCGGGGAAGTCGGGGGTGTAGCCCTCGTCGTAGTTGTAGTAGCCGGTGGCGAAGAACACGAACCGGCCGCGGATCTGCTTTCGGGCGCCGCCTTGTGCCCCGTCTTCCAGGGTGAGCGTCCAGGTGTCGGTGGACGAATCCCAATCCGCCGAGCGGACATGGCTGTTGAACCGGATGTGACGGTCGATGCCGTACTTGTGCGCGGTGGCACTCAGGTACTCGCGGATGTGGACGCCGTCGGCGACTCCTTCTCTCCGGGTCCACGGCTCGAAGGGAAAGGACAGCGTGAAGATGCTGCTGTCGGAGCGCACGCCCGGGTAGCGGAACAAATCCCACGTGCCGCCGATCCGCGCGCGCCGCTCCAGGATGGTGTAGGTCAGGTCCGGGTTGCGCTCGCTGATCCGGTAGGCCGCGTCAATGCCGGAGATACCGGCGCCGACGATGACGACGTCGACGCAGTCGGCTTCGGAGGGGGTCACGGTCACCACATTAGGCACCCACCGGTTGGTCGGGCCAGGGGTCCGTCATGCGACTCGGGCTGGCGAAGATGCGCGTGGGGATGTCGAGCGGTCGCCGACCGTAACGCCACTGCGAAATGCCGGCCGCGTTTTCGCAGTGGCGTTACGCTCGGCGCGCATCCGGATCGCGCGCTGGCTACCGGTAGTTGACGAACTGCAGCGCGACGTCCAAGTCGGCGTTCCTCAGCAGCGCTTGGACGGCCTGCAGGTCGTCGCGCTTCTTGCTGCTCACACGGACCTCGTCGCCCTGGATCTGGGTCTTGACGTTCTTGGGCCCCTCGTCGCGGATGAGCTTGGTGATCTTCTTGGCGTTCTCGCTGCTGATGCCCTGCTTGATGGTGCCGGTGACCTTGTAGGTTTTGCCCGAGGCTTGCGGCTCGCCGGCGTCGAAGGCCTTCATCGAGATGTCGCGGCGGATCAGCTTTTCCTTGAAGACGTCGACGGCGGCCTTCACGCGCTCCTCGGTGGACGACGTCAGCTCGACGGCCTCATCGCCCTTCCAGGCGATCTTGGTGTCGGTGCCGCGGAAGTCGAAGCGGGTGGCCAGCTCCTTGGCGGCCTGGTTGAGCGCGTTGTCGACCTCCTGCCGGTCGACCTTGCTGACGATGTCGAACGATGAGTCAGCCATTCGATCCGTCCCTTCATCCGGTGGTAGCCGTTTGTGCCTTGTCTACCCGCTCGTTGTACCCTGCTATGCGGCAGGTTGCCCGAGCGGCCAATGGGAGCGGACTGTAAATCCGTCGGCTTACGCCTACACAGGTTCGAATCCTGTACCTGCCACCACTTCTCGGGGGTTTTGGGCCAACCCCCTCCCGCGACGTCGGCACGCGCTCAAGGTGTGTGAGGTGCCGCATGTGTGTCGAGCGTAACCCGACCGGGGATGTCAGCGCGTTTGACTCGGGTTGATGTGCATCCGTTGGCATTTGGCCGGCACCGGCAGCCGGCTTCTTCGGCAGAAACGCCGGCGAGTTGACGTCAACGCGGCCTGGGACCAAGGGCAAGCCCAGGATCCGCCCGTCTAGGGACTTGTGGCCCTAGATCAGGGGTGCACCATGCGGCGATGCTAGGTGTTGTTGTACGAAAACCATGAGAACATTGAAAAAGGGTGGACTCATGCGTTGGCCCAAGCGGTCGGGCGGGGAGTTTCCTGGCGTCGTTGACCTGCCGCGGCCGGGTATTACCGCATGGTGTCGGGCATCCCCATTACTCGCCGATCCTCACTGAGGCCCGTCGCGGCCATCTGCCGTATCCGCGCGCCGACTACCGCCCTCGGATCGCGCCGAACATCACCATCAAAGAACGGGAGGCGGCCGAATGATGAGTAGCGCTTTCAGTCTCTACCTGGCCGGGGGCAGCTTGCCGCCGATCACGCAGGAGCTGTGCTCGACGTGGAACAGTTCCCGCACGGCGATCGAGTGGTTCGGACCCACGCCGACACCGACCGATGTTTCCGCCATCGTTGACGCCATCGCGGCGCTGGAATCCGCCGTGATCACGCTGCAGAACGACGTTGCCAAGCTCAAGGCCGATGTGGTGGGCGGCGGCTTGGCGTCAAACGCGACGTCCTAAGGCAAAGCGACCCGTGAGGGCGGCCATCAATCCGTTGGTTGAGCGCCCCTTGTCTCGTGCTTGGACGGGGGCCGCATGTGGTCCATCCCTCGATCACCAGCTTCGGACTCTGGTCTTGGTCGCTGAACTCCTCCAGGAAATGACTGGGGACCTCGCCTGTCGTGTGGTCGACGAGCGGCACCCGCGAGCGTAGGTGCAGATACACCGCCTTGATGCCGCGCGGAAGCTGCCCCAGCTCCCTGATCACGTGGAACAGGTTCAGCAGCAACTTGAGGACGATGCCGGTGCCGATTCACCCGGCCACGTCCCGCTGTCTGCATCGTCGCCGGGTCTCGCGAGCCTGTAAATCTGCAGACAAAGTGCGAGTGGGTGCCTGCAGATTTACAGGCTCGGCGTTCAGACCCGCCCTGTGGCGGGGTCACTCACCGGCGTGAGATGACTTCCTCGATCAGCGAAAGCAGGGCGCTGGGCGGGCGGGTCGCACAGGTCGCGACGTACCACCGCCGTTGGAGGTCGTGGTCGGCGATGCGGACCGTCGCCAGGCCCGAATCGTCGATGTCGTCAAAGATGGACCAGCTCAGGAAGCCGATTCCCAGGCCCTTTCGGATATAGACCGCGGCCGTGCCGATCGTGGCGCGCCCTTGCCGTTGAGGTTTGGTGTGTTAAGGGCAACACTTTGCGAGTGCAGTCTCGGCCTAGTCTGGAAGCGATTTAGCCACAGGAGGAATCAGTTGAGCGAGCAAGAAGTGAAGATGATCGTCTTGTCGACCGACGATCTGGACGAATCGATCCGGTTTTACAGCGAGACCCTGGGGATGCCGCTGAAGTTCCGCGACGGGGCGCACTTCGCCGCCCTTGATGGTGGGCCGGTCACCCTGGCGCTGGCGACCGCGGTGGACCATCCCATACCCGGGCAGGTTGTCGTCGGTATCAAGACCGCCGATGTCGATGCCGCGGCCAAGGCTGTCGAGGCCAGCGGCGGCGGCATCGTGAAAGGCCCGTACGACGACGCGCACGAACGCCGGGCCGTGGTCTACGACAACAAAGGCAACGGCCTGGTCTTCTACAAGCCGCTGGCTCGGTGAAAGACAGCCTTCAGAACCACGGACCGGGGTAGTGGCCGTCCTGGTCTTGTACCATGACGATTTCCCTGCACTCCCCGTTCGAGACCGGAGCCGTTTCACCGCGGCATACCAGCGTCCAGCCGGATATCCGCTTAAAAGGCCGGACCGACCAGTTTGACGCGACCGGATCGGTTGCGGGCAAGGCGATTACCGAGAACGTGCTGTCGGCGTTCGTGACGTAGAGGTGGTCTTCGAAGAACGCCAATTTGGAAATCGACAGCTTCTTGGCGTCGTCTCGATTCTTCAGCAAGGCCCATTGTTGGGCTCGCAGGTTCCACACCCCGAAGCCGAACTGTGAACTATCCGAATCGCGACCGTCGACGAATAATTTGCCGTCCGACAACGTCGCGGTCAATCCGCCGCCGGAAATCCGGTCCGAATCGCCGACCTTGATGACGGCCTTTGCGTTCAGGTCATAAAACATGGTCGACACGACCGGAGGGTTGTAGGAATCCCGGCGCGTGATTTTCACCAATTTGTCCGGGCCGTCGGATAATTCGGCATCGACGGTCCAGATATCGTTGTCCTGGTAAATCGCTTCCCCGTTCGGCCGGCGCAGCTCCGCGCCCGACGTCTTGCCAACGTCGGTGTTTCGTTGAAATGACAGAACGTCCTGCCACGCGCGGCCCGGTTGCGGGTCGCTCCACACCGTCGACAGGTCGGTACCGGAAAGGATTACCGTTCGAGGCGGCGACGCGGCGCTATGCCCGTCGGTGAAGGCGTTTTCCCACGCCACGCCGGACGCGGTTGCGGCGAGCCCCCATCCGTTCGCGGCGGTCAGTTTCAGATCGGGGGTCGGGGGCTGCAGTTCTTTCGTTACCAGTGGCTGGCTCGTCTTGAGGTCGAACGCGTATGCGGTCGCCTTGGTGGCTTCGGGTTCCGACGTTTGCGCCGGCTTGAGGGTCGTCACCACGTAGACCGCCTTCATGTCGTCGGTCGTGCCGGTCAGCGCGCACATGCCACCGGTCAGGTTTTCTCCGGCTGGAACCGTGGGAATGGCCGGCGCGACGTATTGCCCCGTCTTGGTGTCGAATACCTTGGGGCGGATGTCCTCGAGCGCTGATTTGCTGAGGGAGAATTTGTCGGGACATCCGAAATAGGCCGTTCCGCCGTAGCTCTTCCAGTCTTTCTCCAAAGGACCGGTTACCGAAGGCGGCGCGGGAGCCGTGCCGGTAGTGGTTGCCGAAGTGGAAGTCGAGGTGGTGGGTGTGGCCGCGGGTGGGGAAGCGGTTTCCGAACAGGACGCGAGGACGAGGGAGACGGAAAACGCGACCGGGGCAAGCCTGTGTTTGGGCACAGTCCGCCCCTTAACCCCATTCATCAACAAAACCCCCGTTAAGTTCGTGCAACCAACGAGCGTAAAGCCGGCCGGGCACCACCGCGACCCGTGCACCGTGGCCCGACGTTCGCCATGCATTCATCGGCGATGTGACCTGCACGTTCGGAATATCCACGAGTTCCGTCGTCAAGCCCTTAACCAGAACGGGTTGAGTCCGGGAAACCCGCAAGCGTGGGAGCCTATCGGTCGAACTCGATGGGCAGACTCATGGGCCCGCTCAGGCTCACCATCGGCTTCCACGGCACCCGTCCGGCGGTGCGCGGGTTCGGCAACCGTTGGGCGAGGACGTTGAGCGCCTCGGCGATCTCGCGCCTGGCCAGGTTGGCTCCCAGGCAATAGTGGACGCCGCCGCCGAAGGTGAGTATGGGCGGCGCCCCCTCGCGGGTGATGTCGACACGGTCCGGATCGTGGTAAACGGCCGGATCACGGTTGGCCGCAGCGGTATTCACCAGGACCATCGTGCCGGCGGGGAACAGGTAACCGCCGAGCTCGGCGTCCTCGACCACCAGGCGAAGCGTTCCGCACGCGATCGGGGAGTGGCGCATGGTCTCCTCGACCGCGCGCATCGCCAGTTCGGGATGCTCCTTGAGCAGCTCCCATTGCTCCGGGTGTTCGCACAGGACGTGCACCGAGGCGGCCACCTGGTTGCGGGTGGTGTCCGTGCCCGCCAGCAGGAGGCCGCCCGCGAGCATGCGCAGCTCGGCCGTGTTGAGCCGATCGCCGTCGTCCTCGGCGCGAATCAGATCGGACAGCAGGTCGTCGGTCAGGCTGTGCCGGCGCCGGGCGACCATGTCGTCGACATAGTCGTCGAGCTGCCCCCACGCGCGCATGACGACGGGCTCGACCTCGCGGAGGTCGACGGTGAAGCTGAAGGCTTTGAAGACGTCGTCCGCCCACAACGAAAACCGTTGCCAATCCTCGCGGGGCGCGCCGAGCAACGCGCAGATGATCGGAACGGGGTAGGGACGCGCGATGTCGGTGACGACGTCGCAGCGGCCCGCGGCGGCGACCCGATCGACGATCTCGTTCATCACGTCGACCATGGCGTCGTGCAGGCGCAGGATCGCTCGGGGCGTGAATGCCTTGGACGTCAGGCTGCGCAGCCGATGGTGTGCCTCGCCTTCCAGGCACAGCAGGCTGTTGACCACCTTGTCCCACAACGGACCCGACGTGATGCCCTGGACGAGCAGATTCAGGCCGGGCGGGATCTGGAATCGGGGATCCCGGAGAACGGAACGGACCAGGTGGTAGGAGAGCACCTCGGGCCCGTGCGGCCCCAGCGCGACCGGGGCCTGCCGTTGCGCCGCCTGGAGGCGGGGATAGACCTCGGCCGGAGTTTCCTCGAGGCCGTACGCGAGCGTCGGTAGGTCGGCGTCGAAAACGCTTGCCGGAACGGCACCGACGGTCATGAATCCGCTCGCCGGGTTCAGACCCAATTTCCTCACCTGCCCGCCTGATGCGGTACGTTGCGCGAACGTTTTAGCTCGCGACGACTTTCACACAATGTATGGCCAGGGTAGGTGGCTGTCAACGATTTCTATTGCTCGACGCGAACATTCGGGTTACCCGGTTGAGCGCCGCCGCCTGGTGCTTTCCGGGATGGGTGCGCGATCGTCCAGGTGCAACGGCGGGTTCTCAATCGCCATACATAAAGTCAAAAGTGTATAGCCACCAGGGGGACGCTCGGATCGCTCGTGGGCATCGGTGAGCCGGTGACCGTCGCCGCGATGGCGGGAATACGCATACGACCAAATCGGCTAGGCCCGAACGGGACTCGGCCAGCGGCGGCGTTGAACGCCGAGCTTCGCGACGACGAATTTGCGATGTCGGTCGTAGACTTGTGACATTAAACATTGGAACGCCATAGCCACGCGTGCCGCGCTGCCGCCCGGACCCCGGCTTCCCCGGTCGGTCCAGGCGGTGTTGTCGGTGCGTCACGGACCCCGCTTCGTCGCCGCCTGCGCGCGACGGTATGGCAGCGTTTTCACGCTGCGGATCGCGTCGGTCGGCACGCTGGTGTATCTGGCCGATCCCGCCGACATCAAGGCGGTGTTTGCCGGCGACCCGCGCGTCTTCCATGCCGGCGAGGCGAATTCGATATTGGGCGGATTGCTCGGGGACAGCTCGATTTTGGTGATCGACGAAGACGCGCATCGGGAGCGGCGTCGTCTGATGCTGGCGCCATTCCACCGCGACGCCGTCGCGCGCCAGGCCGGCCTGATGGCCGAGATCGCCGCGGCGAACATCGCCGGGTGGCCGGTGGGCAAAGGCTTCCCAGCGGCGCCGAAGATGTCGGAAATCACGCTCGAGGTGATCCTGCAGACGGTCATCGGCGCCACCGATCCGGCCCGGCTCGTCGCGCTGCGCAAAATCATGCCGCGGCTGCTCAACGTGGGCCCGTGGGCGACGCTGGCGCTGGTCAACCCGAAGCTGCTGGACCGCCGCCCGTGGCGAGGGCTGCGCCGTCGAATCGCGGCGGCGGACGGCCTGCTCTACGCGGAGATCGCCGACCGCCGTGCCGACCCCTACCTGGCCGCGCGGGCTGACGTGCTTTCCATGCTCGTGCGCGCCGGCGAAGACGGACGCACCATGACCGACCGCGAGCTGCGAGACCAGCTCATGACGCTGCTGGTGGCCGGGCACGACACCACCGCGACGGGGCTGGCCTGGGCGCTGGAACGCCTGACCCGCCATCCGGCCGTGTTGGCCAGGGCGACGCGGGCGGCCCAAACCGGTGCGGCGGGCGACGCGGCCGGCGACGAGTATCTCGACGCGGTGGCGAAGGAGACGCTGCGGGTCCGTCCGCCCGTGTTCGACGTGGGCCGGGTGCTCACCGAGCCGGTCGAGCTGGCCGGCTATCGACTGCCGGCCGGGGTCTTGGTGGCCCCCGGGATGGGGCTGGTGCACGCGAGCGCCGCGGTGTATCCGGATCCGGACCGATTCGACCCCGATCGGATGCTGGGTGCCACCCTGAGCCCGACGACGTGGTTCCCGTTCGGCGGCGGCAACCGTCGCTGCCTCGGCGCCGGCTTGGCCATGGTCGAGATGCGTGTGGTGTTGCGCGAGATTCTGCGCCGGGTCGAGTTGAGCGCCAGCACGGCGGCCGGCGAACGCCAGAGGCTCAAGCACGTCATCCTGGCGCCGCACCACGGCGCGCGGATCCGCGTCAACGCGATCAGGGAGGTCCCAGCGCCGGCACTGGCAGGGCAGGGCTATATGCCGTAGTCCGGCAGCTCGAAGTCGTCGCGCATGCTGCCCGTGAAAAGCGTTGCCAGCGGCGCGAAGTTCGCCGCGCGCATCGCCACGTTGCGCAACCACAGTCCGAGTCGGGTCCGCGTCGCGAAGAAGCCGATGTAACTTGCCGCACCGGCTTGCTTGCTCTTGATGAAGGGACGCAGGCGCGCCTCGTAGGCAGCGAAAGCGGGGCGGTGGTCGCCGCCGGCCCGCGCCAGCTCGCCGGCCAGCACGTACGCCTCGGTCATCGCCAGGCCGGTGCCCTCGCCGCCCAGCAGCGAAATGCACCCCGCCGCATCGCCGATCAACAGCACCCGGCCGCGCGACCAGCGGTCCATCCGGACCTGGCTGACGACGTCGAAGTACAGGTCTTCGACACCGGACGGGCCGTCGTCGAGCGCCGCCAGCATATCCCGGCATTCCCAGCCGACGTCGCCAAACTGATTGCGCAACTGGTCTTTTGGCGCCAGTCCGGTGCTGTCGCGGTGGGCGCGAAAGATGAATAAGAACATGGTGGCATCGCCGCGCAGCGCGAAACGCGCCAGCTGCCGGCCGGGAGCGCCGTAGGTGACGTAGACCAGCTCGTCGCGGGGCCGGTAGCCGTCGACCACGCATGCCGCGACCTTGCAGCCCAAGTAGTGCTCGAAATCCTCGTCGGGTCCGAAGACGAGACGGCGCACGTTGGAGTGCAATCCGTCGGCGCCGATGACCAAGTCGAAATCGCGCGGCGCGCCCCGGTCGAAGGTGAGCCGAACACCGTCATCGTGCTCGTCGACGGTGGCGATGCTGTCGCCGAAGATCGCCTCGACCTTGTCGTCGATCGTGGCGTAGATCGCGGCGGCCAGGTCGCCGCGGGGCAGGCTGGTGAAGTCGTCACCGATCATGCGACGAAAGACGTCGACGTCCACGTCCGCTTTCACCTTGCCGCCGGAGCCGACGGAGCGGAGCCATTCGATCCGGTATCCCGCGGCGCGGATCGGGTCTTCGATGCCCATGCGTTTGGCCACTTGGTAACCGACGCCCCAGAAGTCGATCATGTAGCCGCCGGTGCGGAATTTCGGCGCCTGCTCGATCAGCGTCGGGACGTGGCCGGTCCGATGCAACCAGTGGGCCAGCGCCGCGCCCGCCACGCCTGCACCGCTGATCGCAACCCGCATACGGCAATTCTGCCTCGGGGCCAGTCGCCCCCGGCACGCCGGCGGATCCGTCAGGCGTCGGCCTGCGAAGGTTTCACGGTCGGGCTCACGCTGAGCGCCTTCGGGCCGGCTCGCGCACCAAGGTCAAGGTCGGTCGCCGCGGTCACGACCGCCCGGTCGATCTGGCGAAGCGCGTGCACCGCGGTGAGGAATCGCCGCGTGCCGGGCCGCGGTTCGTCGTCCTGCTCCCGGGCCAGGGCCTCGGCGGTATCGAGGTCGTCGGTCACGGAGCCGATGGTCGGCTCGTGCTCGCCGTCGAGAGCGGCGGCCAGCGCGTCGATGTTGCGTCGGGTCTGTGCCGCCGCCGACATAAACGCGTCGGCGAGTTCTCGCGTGCCGGCGGGATCCTGGTACCGCTCGGCGCTGAGAGCCAGGTTTCGCGCGTAGTGGTCGCAGGCGATGAACAGCTGCAGGCCAAGTTGAATGCTTCGCCGGTTGGCGAGCCCGGCGACCCCCGCCAACAGCGGCTTGGCGGTGACACGGAACTGCTGCAGGTCCCGGTCGAGTTGACGCGCCCGCTCGATCGGGCTGGCGGTGTCGTCGCCATCGAACATGGTGGCCACGGACGTCTCGACCAGGGCAGACAGCGTCGCCAAAAAGGCGCGGGCATCGCTGACGATTGTCGGTCTGATGTTGGTGGGCAGCACCAGCATCGCGACGGTGACACCGATGACGGCGCCGATCGCGGTCTCTTCGATGCGCAGGAGCAGGACGTCGAAAGTGAATTCGCCCAGCAGCCCGTACATTAGCGCCAGCATCGTGGTGATCCAGAAGGCCATCAGGCTGTAGGTCACCTGCATGAAATAGAAGGCGCAGAACAGGCACGCGAAGATCGTCACCAGCGACGCGACGGTATGCCCGGAAAGCAGCGTGGCAACCAGCACGCCGCAGGGGACGCCGAGGATGGTGCCGGCCAGCCGCTGCCAGCCCTTGGTCAGGGTTTCGCCCCACGAGTTGGTGCCGGCGAAGATCACAAACGCCGCGATCAACGCCCAGTACCAGTGAGACTGCGACACGACCTCGCCGGTGACGATGGCCAGCGACGCGGCGACGGAAACCTGGATGGCTTGCCGCGTCGTCGGCAGCAGACCATCGCGCGGTTGCCCGCGAGCGGCGTCGGCGTCCGGGCCGCTGTCGTCGGATGCGCGCGGTGGTGCGCCCGTGCCTTCGTGCGTGGCGGCCGCGCGCTCCACGAGCGCTCGGATTTCGGTGGTCGCTTCCGCCGCGGCGATAATCGCCAGGGCAGCACGGCGCGCCGCGGCCTGGGCGGGGTTGTCGGTTGCGGTGGGGCTTGGCTGCTTGTCGAGAACCTGTTGGGCGCGGTCCGCGGCCCTGCGCAGCCCGTCGGGTTCCGGGGTCCGGATGGCCCATGCGAGCTCGGTCAGCGCCGCGGCCAGTTCGGCTCGGGTGGGTGCGGGTATCGCCGGTTCGACGGCGGCGGCGCGTTGACCGGCGATCGCGACCCATTCGACGGCCAGTTCCGCGTCGAACAACCACGGCGCCAGTTGTTCGGCACTGATCCCGGGCCAGGGAGTGGCCGGGTTGGCTTGGTCTTCGATTTGGCTCTGCATCATCAACGCGGTTTCGTTGAGTCGGGCGACCCGTGTACGCATGCGGCGACGCCGCCGGTCGTCGAGGCGGCCGGTGCGCAGTGCGTCGGCGGTGGTGTCGACCACGATGGCCATCCGCGCTCGCAGCGAACGAATGGTGGCGCGCAGCACGCGTTCTGGCCGATCGGGAAGAACGTAGGTGGTTACCACAAACGTGCACGCCGTTCCCACCACGACGGACCCGATCAGCCAGGGCAACTCCGAAACGCGGGCCTGGAGATACAGCGTGAAGAAGTAGGCCATGAACGCGACCATCCCCAGCGCCTGTCCGCGCGCCCCGAAGCGGCGGATATAGACCGCGGCGAACACGATCATGACGAAGACGACGTCGGCGGGCACCTTGTGTGGGGCGAGCAGTGCGGCGGCGGCGATGGCAAGCGCAGCCGGCAGCGGCAGCAACGCCATCGTGATCCGCTGCTGATGTGGGTCCGGCTCGCGGACGGATCGTGCCGCGATCATCGAGATGACGACCCCGAGGAAAGTGACGCCCAAGGGCCGTCCCGTGGCCCTGGTCAGGACATCGAGGATCAGCAGGGAACAGCCGAGCGCGGCCGTCGTCCGGGTCGCTATCCGCAGCCGCAGCCATCCGGGATCCGAGCCGATCCACCAGTTGCGGGCTCGTTCATAGAAAACGGTTATCGGGTGACCCCTCTCCTATCCGCGAGCAGTCGCAGAGTCGCACTGTCCGGCCACCGCGCGTGCGATTCTGTGTCTCCTCGCGGGCGGACAGCACATCTCCAAGCTAGTCTTCGACATCGTGACAGCGCCGACGCGGGCGAAGCTGGCCGACGGCCGTGACCTGCTGTTCTTCGCGCTGCCCGGCCACCGTCCGGCGCCGGTCGCCGATCGCAGGCCGCTGCCGGAGCGAGAACCCGGCCAGTCGCAGTTGCGGTTCGACCGGTCGACGGGGCAGTGGGTGATCATCGCGGCGCTGCGCCAGGACCGCACCTACAAGCCGCCCGCCGAGCAGTGCCCGCTGTGTCCGGGCCCAACCGGGCTGACCAGCGAGGTGCCCGCCCCCGACTACGACGTCGTCGTCTTCGAGAACCGGTTCCCGAGTCTGGCCGGCGCCGGTGTGCTGACGTCCGCGGATGACGGCTTTGTGTCCGCTCCTGGGTATGGCCGCAGCGAGGTGATCTGTTTTTCCAGCGACCACACCGGGTCGTTCGCGGACCTGGAACCCACGCACGCCCGGCTGGTCGTCGAGGCGTGGCGGCACCGCACCGCCGACCTGATGGCCACACCGGGCATCGAGCAGGTGTTCTGTTTCGAAAACCGTGGCGAGGAAATCGGGGTCACGCTGACCCACCCGCACGGTCAGATCTACGGCTACCCCTATCTGACGCCGCGAACCGCGGCCATGCTGGGGCGGGCGCGCGAACATCGAATGCTGTATGGCCGCAACCTCTTTGCCGACTTGTTGGCGTGCGAGGTCGCCGACGGCGGTCGCGTCGTCGCGCGCACCGAGCTGTTCACGGCGTTCGTGCCGTTCGCGGCGCGCTGGCCGGTCGAGGTGCACATCTACCCAAACAGGTTCGTGCACAACCTCCTTGAGCTCGACGAGGACGAGCTCGACGGGTTCGCGCGGGTGTACCTCGACGTGCTGGGCCGGTTCGATCGCATGTATTCGGCTCCGTTGCCGTACATTTCGGCGCTGCACCAGTTCGCTGCCACCGAGACGCAGGCCGATGGCTACTTCCACGTCGAGTTGATGTCGATCCGGCGCAGCGCCACCAAGCTCAAGTACCTGGCGGCCTCCGAGTCGGCGATGGACGCGTTCATCAGCGACGTCACACCCGAGAGCGTGGCCCGGCGGCTCAGGGATCTGGGATGACGATCCGCTATGCGGCCCCCGGGCGGATCAACCTGATCGGCGAGCACACCGACTACAACCTGGGGTTCACGCTGCCGATCGCGCTACCGCAGCGCACCGTGGTGGCGTTCACCCCCGACGACGGCGACGCGATCACCGTGGGCAGCGACCGCGCGGACGGCTCGGTGCGCATTCCGCTGCACACGGCTCCCGGCGACGTGACCGGCTGGGCCGGCTACGTGGCCGGGGTGATGTGGGCGCTGCGCCAGGCTGGCCACCCGGTGCCGGGCGGCGCGATGTCGATCACCAGTGACGTGGCGATGGGGTCGGGCCTGGCTTCCTCGGCGGCGCTGGAATGCGCGGCGCTGGGCGCGATCGCGTCGGCCGCCGGCGTGCGCATCGACGCCAAAGAACGGGCACGGCTGGCGCAGCGCGCCGAAAACGAATACGTCCGCGCCCCAACGGGTTTGCTCGACCAGCTGGCCGCGCTATTCGGCAAGCCGTCGACGGCGCTGCTGATCGACTTCCGTGATCTCACCGTCGCGCCGGTGGCCTTCGACCCGGACGCTCAGGGTGTTGCGCTGCTGCTGATCGACTCCCGGGCCCGCCATCGCCACGCCGGCGGCGACTATGCGGCCCGGCGCGCGTCGTGCGAACGGGCGGCCGCGGATCTGGGGGTCGCGTCGCTGCGTGAGGTCCAGGATCGCGGGCCCTCGGTTGTGGCCTCCGTGGCCGACCGGTTCGACGCCCGTCGCGCCCGTCACGTGCTCACCGAGAACTGTCGGGTGCTCGATTTTGTTGCCGCGCTGGGTGATTCGGACCTCGCCGAGGCCGGGCGCATCATGACCTCCTCGCACGCGTCCATGCGCGACGACTTCGAAATCACTACCGAGCACATCGACCTGATCGCCGATACCGCGGTGCGCGCGGGCGCCCTGGGCGCCCGGATGACCGGCGGCGGCTTCGGCGGCTGCGTCATCGCCCTGGTCCCGACCGACCGGGCGGAAGCGGTCGGCGAGGCGGTGCACCGGGCGGTATGTGCCGCCGGATTCGAGCGGCCGGCGATCACCCGAACCCGCGCGGCCGCGGGCGCGGGGCCGTGTCGGTAAGCGACCCGGGCGGCCACGTGGACGTTCGGGCGTACGCCGAGCTCAACGACTTCTTGCCGGCCGAGTCGCGCGGTGTGACGGTGCGCCGCCCGTTCCGGAGCCATCAGACGGTCAAGGACGTGCTCGAGGCGATGGGCATTCCGCATACCGAGGTCGACCTCATCCTGGTGAACGGATCATCGCGGGGCTTCGATTACCGCCCGAGCGCCGGCGACCGCATCGCCGCCTACCCGATGTTCGAGTCGCTGGACGTCGGGTCGACGGCCAGGCTGCGGCCGGCGCCGTTGCGCGATCCGCGGTTCGTCGTTGACGTGAACCTCGGGCGGCTCGCGCGGCTGCTTCGCGTGCTCGGCGTCGACGTGTGGTGGTCGAGCGACGCCGACGACGCGACCCTGGCCGACGTCAGCCTGAACGAGCAGCGGATCCTGCTCACCCGCGACCGGGGCCTGTTGAAGCGCAGGGCCATCACGCATGGCCTATTCGTCCACTCCCAGCATGCCGAGGAGCAGGCGGTCGAGGTGATGAGGCGGCTGGATCTGGGGCAACGGCTGGCGCCGTTGAGCTGGTGCGTGCGGTGCAACGGCAAATTGGCCGCGGTTGCCAAACACGACGTGATCGACCAGCTCGAGCCGTTGACCCGCCAGTACTACGAGGTGTTCGGCCGCTGCACGGAATGCGGGCGGATCTATTGGGCCGGTTCGCATTACGTAAGGTTGCTCGGCCTGGTCGACAGGATCTGCCGGCGGCTTTGACGGATGAACGTGCCGCGACGGCCGACCGCTGCACTGTCAACGGCGCGCGAAGGTCGGTGCGTGCTCGGAAAACGGGCCTACCCCAATGACATAGCCGAAGATCGCCCGTACCGGCGCACTTTGGCTGACGGTCATCATCAGCCGGGGTGGCCGGCGGCCGGTGGTTTCGCCTGACCTCAGCGCCGCATCCGTTCTCGCGTGCAGGATGCGTTGCACCGTCTGGACCATGACAGCGGGAATAACCCGCCGGATTTGTACCCGCGCGAGGTGACGGGTGGATAATCTGCCGTCGCGCAACGGGCCCGCCAGAATCCGCGCGGCGGCCACGGCGTCGGCGATTGCGAGGTTGACCCCGATACCGCCGGCCGGCGACATGGCGTGTGCCGCGTCACCGATGAACAGGATTCCGTCGGCGTACCATTTTCGTAGCCGATTCACTTGAACGTCAAGCAGTTTCACGTCCTCGAACGAGGTGAGTTCGCCGACCCGGTCAGCGAGGCTGGGCACCAGCGACGCCACATCGCGTTGGAGCGCCTCGATGCCTTGCGCCCGCAGATTCGCGTCCTGACCCTTGGGGATGCGAAAGCCGATCCGGTAGTAGTCACCCCTGTTGGTGGTGGTGCATCGCTGGCCGATGTGGGACATCCCCGATAGTTCCGGCGGATCGTCGGGGTAGCGGGGCAACTGGAACAACCACAGATCCATCGGCACGCGAAAGCTGCGCGGTGTCAACCCCATCGCGGAACGCAGCGTGGACCAGCGACCGTCGCACGCCACGGTTAGATCGGCGCGCAACTCCCGGGTTGTGCCGTCGGGGCCGCGATAGCGGACGCCGACGACTCGGCCGCCCTGGCGCAGCGGGCCCATCACCTCGGTGCTACGCAGCAGCCGAAAAGTCGGCTCGGCCGCCGCGGCGGTGGCCAGCAGTTGAAGGAAGTCCCGCTGGGACACTTTGGCGATGCGCCGCCGCGGGCCCCGGCGCGGCTCGACGCCGGCTGAATTGCCCCGAACCGGACCACGCACGCTCTCGATGTCCTGGTGGGGAAGTCGCGCGAACTGCTCGCCGAGGCCGAGTTCCTCCAGTAGCCGCCGGGTGCTCGCGTGTATGGTGTCGCCGCGAAAGTCGCCCAGGAAGTCGGCGTGTTTTTCCATCACCGTGACGGCCACTCCGGCGCGGGCAAGCAACAGCCCCAACATTATTCCGGCCGGCCCGCCCCCGGCGATGACGCAAGTCGTCGAATCCGGAGAACGCTCAACCAACTTCCGCTACCCCTTTCGGCACGCAACGGTCATGCGTGTGACCAGATATTCCATTGACCCATTGTCGAGTAATTGCAAGGTGGCACCCCTAGCTGTCGTCTCCTCCTTTGCCGGCTGGGCCGGGTTGGGCCAGGCCGTAGTCCCAGCTACTGGGGACCATCGGCATCCCTGGGCCGTCGCCGAAGGCCTCGCCGGCCAGCGTGGTCAACCCCGCCGCCTCGACGATGCCTTTGCCCGCCGTCCCGACAAGCCCGAAAAGTCCGCCGCCCACATTGGAGGCCACAGCGCTCAACTGGTCGCCGTTCGCCGAGCCTTCGGGCTCCGGTTCCAGGTCCATGTACTCATACCCGCGGCCGAGCATTTCCACTTTCGCTTTCCGGCGTCGACGCGCCCGCGCCTGTTCCCCAGGCGTGGCCGCCGCCGCGGCTGCGGCGATATCGGGCTCCGGCGCCTTCTTTTTGGTGCTGGCTTGGTCGCTCGCCCCGTAATCCATGCTCAGGCCGCCACCCACCAGGTAGGGAAACGGCCCCGGCCCCGCGGCCGGCGGTGGCGCGGCACCGGCCGCGGTGGGCGCGGTGGGCGCGGGAGCCGGAGCCGGGGCCGACGCCGGGGCTGGCGCCAAAGTCGGGGATGGCGCCGGGGTCGGGGCAGGGCTCAAGACCGGGGCGACACTGACGACCGGCTGCGGCACGACGATCGGCGCAATGGGGATCGTTTCGACACCCGTAGGTATCGCGGCCAAACCGGCCAGCCCCGCGCAGCCGGCAAAGCCGCCTGATGCGATCGCCGCCAGGGGCGCGGTCGCCAAGGGCACCAACAGCGCCTGGATGAGCGGAAGCGACACCAGGAAATGCAGGTCCTGAAGTATAAAAAGGGTTACGTGAAAGCCGACCAGGTACGCGACGAGCAGCGAGACCGGAACGATGTACTCGGGACCAGCCGAGGCTATTAACCCCTGGCCGAATGAAACTATCACGGACACGGATTCGGATTGGATGGGCAGTGAAGCAGATA
This sequence comes from Mycobacterium malmoense, assembly GCF_019645855.1. Taxonomy (NCBI): domain Bacteria; kingdom Bacillati; phylum Actinomycetota; class Actinomycetes; order Mycobacteriales; family Mycobacteriaceae; genus Mycobacterium; species Mycobacterium malmoense. The sequence goes on along the minus strand of NZ_CP080999.1, from coordinate 4,457,917 downwards.
GCGTCGGTGCCTCAAGCGTGTCTATGCTCGCCACCAGTTGCGCTAACGCCGCCGGGCTGGTGAACGGAGAGAACAGCTGACCGATCAGCGGGACATCCTGAGCCGGGATAATTTGCTGTATCAGCTCGTCAAGCACCGTGAAAAACGCGTAGAACGGTCCCGCGCCAGGGTCCGGCGGCGGCTGCATTGGCGGGCCTCCTGCCGCAGGCGCGTTGGCTTTCACGATCGCGGGTGCCGCGGTGCTGTGCGGCGCCGACGCCACCGCCGCCTCCGAGACCGCCTCATAGGTGTTCATTACGGTGGCGGCCTGAATCCACATCCGCACGTAGTCGGCCTCGTTGAGCGCGATCGGGATGGCGTTGATCCCAAAGAAATTGGTCGCCACCAACACCGCGTGGGTGGCGTGGTTGGCGGCCAACTCGGCCAGGGTCGGCATCGCCGTTAGCGCGGCGGTGTAAGTCGTGGCCACGGTTCCCTGCTGGGCGGCCGTCGCGGCGCTGTTGGCGCTGGCCTGCATCAGCCACGTCAGATACGGCACATATGCGGCCTCAAACGCCTCGGCGGTCGGGCCTTCCCACGCGCCGGCCCGTACAGACGCCAACACCGCGCTGAGTTCCTCAGCGACTGAAGCGTATTCGACGCTCAACGAGTTCCACGTTGCCGAGGCCACCAGCAACGGACCGGGTCCGGGCCCGCTGGACAGCAGCGCCGAATGCACTTCCGGTGGGGAAGCGATCCAGACCGGGGCGGTCATCGCCGGCCGCCGGTGAGATACGACGTGGCCGCCGCGTTCGTGCGCAGTCTCATGACAGGCCTCCCATCAGTGCTTACGCAGAAACCTGCCCGTTTAATGAAAATCATTTTCATTAAACGGTAGACCAGATGTTACTGCGAAGCGGACCTAATGACAATCGTTTTCAATAGAGGCACCGATTGGCATGGCTAGGGGACGCCGCGCGGGGGTGAGGATGGTGCGTGGCGGGCTGGGGTGGGCCCGGGTTTTCTTAGAGCTTAGGAGCCTCGAGCCGCGGGCAGTGAAGTGTTGCTCGTCATGAAACACCTTTTCGCGCAGTCTAATTCGCTCCATGGCGGGTTGTGGCGCGGTCGGCGATATCGGGCCCTACCCGGCTGGGGTGAGCCGGATCGCCACCAGGTGGAGCCGGTCCGCCGCTTCGGCGAACTCGTCGAGCGTCGGTATCCGCCGGTCGCGGAATTTCAATCCGATCATCCGCTGGGCGCGCCGCACGCCGTAGGACTCGGCGCAGCGGTGGTACAGGTCGGAGACGACGGCGCGGTCGCGGATGAGCTCGCCGCGCATGGCGGTGGTCTTGCCGTCGTAGACCACCTGGGCGGGTGCGCCATCGCGGAAGTTCTGCTTCCACGAGGCGCCGGTCAGCGCATAGAGATCGTTGTCGATCACGTGGGCGCTCACCGGGATTGAGTACGGCCGCCCCGTCTTTCGCCCCGTGAAGCTCAACACCATCAACTGCTTGCGTGCGGGCCCGGCGAGCGGCGTGCGCAGCAGGAAGCCCAGCACCGGGTTGACGAGCCGGAGTAGGGCCGACGGCGGGTGACTGACGTCTATCGCGGGCGACTGTTCTGCCATGCCAAACACCGTAAGGCCAAATGGACACTTTGTTGCCGTCGCCGGTCGGTTTCGTCGGAGGGGAGCCCGAAGGACATTGCCGGTCGGGCGCCCGCGGCCTCGGACGTCAGGAGCTGATGGTCGTTTGGCTGTCGATGATGTTCATAGCGTCCATCGACGCGGCCTGGCCGCTGTCGAGGGGGTTGGCGTTGGGCTGAAGCACGAACACGGCGCCCCGGCCGGGGATCGCGACCGTCTTCTGTGCCACGGCGCCCTTCTTGCCGTCCGGAACGTGGGAGCCACTGATCTGCCACGTCTGGAAGCCGCTGAGCGTTGATGCGCTTCCGTTGCCAGAGCCCCTGGTGACCCGGCGGGTTCTGCAGCTTGGCTTGGTCGACGTCAGCTAGCGGTCCGGGTGTGGTGGGAAGGTGCTGGGTCCCCGGACCTGCGGCGATGATAGTTACGGCGGCCCGGGCAACGCGAGCCGTAACGCGAGGGCGAGCTGCGAGCTAACGCGACATCTCCCTATTTGTTTGTCGCTTCTCACAGGTTTCCGGGGACGGTTTCCTACGTCGGTAGCTTTCGGGCAGCCGAGCTGGACATAACTAGGAAGAACTTGTGCTCGTGGCACTTTCGAGGGGCTTTGAGCGATCACCGCAGGAATATGCGGCTCCGCAATCTTCATGGAGTTCAAAAACTCCTGGTAATCCCGTCGCGCACCCATATCACAGCAAATCCCATCTACTGCTGCGATAGTTCAATATGTAAATACCATCCAGTAGCACACTGCCCCCGGCATTCACCCCACGCTCAAGATAACTATCGCCGCGACAATGCAAATTTTTCGTCAGGGCGTACAGAACCCTCTTGTTTTTGCTGAGAAAGATAGTGCTTCGCTGCCGACGCCGACGCGGCCATGCCCATTGCCCAAGTGCTGCGGTCAACTGCAGCAAGCACCGCGACCATGACCATCACACAATGTGCCTCGATCTTCGGCCAACGGATCTGTGTCGGCCCGGTGTCGGCGCGCGAGGAAAACCCTTCCCGCATCACCATTCGTCCAATTCAGGTAATAGCTTTCTGTGCATTTCGGGCGACTTTGCTGACAACATATATCCCCACAGTTAAATTACTGATTTGTTGCCAAAATTCGCTCAACATAATTCCTAGTTATGTTCACTTCTGTTGTTATCCAAAACGCACGTGAACTAGATCGAAAGTCGCCAGCACTTCTTTAAGTACGGCTCGGGCACATCGTTTCCATCGGTCATGACAGGAAGGCGCTCAGATGAAGCGTAAACAGCACAAAATCAGGCGGAATCGCCGGTCACTGAAGGCGAGCCGTGGCCGTGTGGTCGGTTTGGGCACGGCTGCCAGCGCTTTTCTGACTGCCGCGATGGCCCCGATGGCCGCCGCGCCCCCGGCACGGGCTGGGGTGCTTGACATGATTATCGATCCCATCGTCCAACCCGTGATCGGGGCCGTCAGCACGGCTGCCAACGAGGGCATTACTGCGGGCACCACAGCCCTGGAGGGCATCAATGCGGGCGCCGATGGTGTTCTCGGTGGCCTTAGTGCCGGCACCGCCGCCTTCGAAGGCATTCACGCGGCCACCCTCGAAGGCATTACGAATAGCATCAATGCGAGCACCGCTGCCTTCAATGGCATGCATACTGCTGCCTTTGAAGGCATTACCAACAGCCTTAATGCCAGCGCCGCTGCCGTCAACATCAGTGGTGTCAGCGCCAGTGCCCTAGATCCTCGTGCCGCGCTAAATAGCGTCGTTTACAACGCGTTCGACGCCTTCTACAACACCGTCTACGCGGCCGGCCAAAACTGGATCGCCAGCCCGGCCGGTGAACAAATGGACGGGTTGATCAACGGGCCGTTCCTCTATTTGTTCGGGCGCGACCTCATCGGCAACGGCGTCAACGGTTTCGAGGGTCCTAACACCACGTTGCTTGGCCAAACCGGGCTCTTCGGCAACCTGCAAGACGGCGGGTTCTTATTCGGCAACGGCGGGGCCGGTGCGGCCGGTACCGCCGCTCACCCGGTCGGATTTACCGGCGGTTCCGCCGGGCTGATCGGCAACGGTGGGACCGGTGGCGCCGGCCTTAATGGCTACGCCGCTAGCGGGGCCTATCTCGCTGGTGGAATCGGTGGTCCCGGCGGCATCCTGATGGGTAACGGCGGCGCCGGTGGTGTCGGCGGAATGTCCGCCCCTGGTTATCACGGCGGATTTGGGGGTCACGGAGGCTCCGCTGGTTTCTTGTTCGGCAACGGTGGCGCTGGTGGAGCCGGAGGCGCCAGCAACCCCGCCGGTGGCTACGGCGGGATTGCTGGCGCCGGCGGTAACAGTGCCTGGCTGGTCGGCAACGGAGGCGTAGGTGGTTCCGCCGGCAACAACATCGCCGGTTTAAATACTTACAACAGTGGCAAGGCCGGTGGCGCCGGTGGTTTGGGCGGAATTCTGGCCGGCAACGGTGGTGCCGGCGGGAACGGCGGTGCCGCCACTCCCGGTTACCCCGGCTACTACGGCGGTGCCGGCGGTGCCGGCGGATTCGCCGGGCTCCTGGGCCAAATCGGTGCAGCCGGCATACCTGGGGCTAACAACTGATACCTCACTGGGCGTAATGGCCGTCTCTCATGACCGCCGACCGCCACTTTCATCTAGTCCACGAACTTCCAGATCACAGACAGCAAAGGACTACAACAAATGCAACAGCGAACAGCCCTCCGGCCTCTCGTCACCGCGGGTGTTGCGGCGGTAGGCGCCAGCATGATCGCCCTAGCACCGGCGGTCTCCAACAATCTTGCAGTCGATATCCAACACGGCACGGCCACCATCCAGCAACGCGCGGTGGGGCTGACCGATTACGTCGCCAACCCCATCCAAACCTGGATCGACACGTTCCAGACGCTGGGCTACAACCTCCAGCAACTCGGCTCGCAATTCCAGCAGTATCCCTTCCCGCTGGCGCAGCAGGTAGCCGCTAACTTTGCGCAGTACGCAGTGGAATATGTGCAGCCGTACCAAGAGGCCGGAAACGCCGCTGTCAATTACTTACTCGGGACTGGTCCAGACACTTTGGCAGGGGGTCTTCAAACGGCGTTCAGTGATGCGGCGTCCGGCAATATCGCGGGCGCGACGGAGCAACTGGTGTCGACTCTGGTTCAGGAGCCGCTCCAACAGATCGGCCAGCCGATGGAAACAATTCCGCAGATCCTTAACCCCATCACACAGAACTTCGCCACCACAACTGCTTACCTGACGACCACCGCGATAACGGAGTACGGGGTAGTTCTCGTCATCTACATGCCCTCACAATTCGGGAGCGTGCTCGGTGAGGCCCTGCAAAATGTCTACAACTCGTTCACCGCCGGAGACCCAGTGGGGGGTGTGATCAACGCGATTGATGTCCCCGGCGAAGTGGCAAACGTGCTCCTCAACGGTCTGCCACGAACCCCCGGACAGTACTATGGCGGCCTGTTCAGCAACAATGCCGGCATTGCCGAAAGCACCATATACCTCACCCAAGGGCTGGCAGGCAAAATCGCCGCTCCCAACGCCCAGGACATCATGAGTGGCGGCAGTCTCTCGTATGGGTTGGGGTATTTCGGGAACGTGCTGGCCACGGGCTTCCCCACCCCGCAGACCACCTTCGATACCTTGGTCAACTCGATTCAAACTTATTTGGGTGGCTTTAGCGGTGCGGCTGCTGCCATTTCGCCGGCAGCCAGTAGCATCGCGGCGGCTTTCGACTCGGCCGATCTGTTCAAGGCGTTTGATCCGGCGATGGTGACCAATATCGCTGCGTCGCTTGGTCCGTCGTTGGCGGCCGATGTTGCGGGGTCGTTGGGTTCGTCGTTGGGTGCGAATCTTGCGGGATCGTTGGCGACAACGCTGCCAGTCGACCTTTCAATGATGGCGCTGCACATCCTCTCGGCGCTGTGAGTCTCGGTAAGGCCTGCCGTCACTGCAGGTGACGGGTAATGGTAATTGGCTCCCTTCGTTATCGGTGTGGTGTCTGCCGGCGGCCCGATCGGTGCCGCCGGCAGACGGCCGGGTGTTGGAGGTATTTCGATGATGCGGATTGGGTCGGCGGCGCTGGCGTGGTGTTGTGGCGCTAATTCCTCACTGCCAGTGTGTATTACCGCACGCAGCGTGGCCTGAATTTGGGTGTGGTCTCGATGTCTGTCCACAGTCGCGAATTGGGTGAGGAGGAAGCCGCCGCTCAGGCGTTGGGTGGTTGCGACACACGCGCGGGCGCTGACGCCGGGCTGGCCTGGGAGTGTCAGGAGGTTTTTGATTGGGCGCAGGAACGTATTGATGAATTGATCGGTTTGGTCGAGGCTAAAGAACGATTCGCGTTGTGGCGCACCGCACTTGAGATCGGCCAACGTCGTCTCGAGTATGGCGCCGCGGTGACGTCCTGTACGGAAAACCATATGGTGTTCTTGGGTGCGCCGGGTACAGGGAAAAGGACGTTCGCCCGGGTGGTGGGTGAGGTGTTGTTCGGGGTGGGTACGACCACGCGCCCAGGTGTCACCGAGGTCGCCGCCCACGACATCGTCGCGGTGGGTGATCTGTTGCGCAGCGCGGCCAGGATGAAAGACGTGTGCGACCAGGCACGCGGCGGGGTGCTGTTTATCGATGAGGCCTACCGGCTGGTCCCAGACACCGACGACCACTTTTTGGGTGTGGACGCGATCACCACCTTGCAAGCATGCATGACGGCCTACCACGACGAACTCGTGGTCATCGTCGCCGGCTACCCCGGCCCGATGCAGGACTTCTTGACAGCCCATGTCGGGCTGGCCGGTCAATTCCACACCACCATGACCTTCACCAGCTATACCCCTGAGGAAGTGGTCGCTATTGGGCGTCGCTTAGCCGGTAAGGAGAACCTCCACGTCGAGGACACAGTGTGGGAGCTGTTGCGCGCTGAGGCAACCCGACTGTGCTCGATTCCGTATGGCAGTGGCACGCTGCTCGACGTCGCCGGCAACGCCCACTACGCACACGACGTGATCCGCACCTGCCAGCGCGCACGGCTCCGCAAACTGCACCGACTAGCGCCCAATCGCCGCGATCTCGAGCAACTGGTGTGCGCCGACCCCTGCGTCCTGCACGTCAGCACCACCGACATGAAACGCGCGATCACCGCATCACACCCAGCCGTGACAACCTGAATCGGCGTACCGTCGACGCCTACCCCCGCGAGTTATCTGGCGGCGGGGGCCGATTGTTGTCGATTTGGGCTGGCGACCAACATCGGGTTGTTGATCGGCAACCCCCATAACGCCGATGCCAAATTGAAATCTGTTTTAACTCAATACTTTTCGGCGATCCGGTTGCGGATTTCGGCCGAAGTCGGCCGGGAAGGTTACGACACCGTCTCGCCCCGTCGTCCACAGGACCGACCATCGCTGTCAGAAAATCCCTCTCGAAATACCACACGAAGGGGCGACGATGCAGTAAGAGACAGCTATGCGGTCACGAAGGGTCCTCGTCGGGTTTGTCGCGGTCATCGCGCTCGTAGTCGTCTTCGTGGCCTTCATCGCGGCGGCCCCGCCGATCGCCTACGACGGTGAGCCGCAGCTCGTCACCACCCCCGTCGACCACGTCGACACGCTCATCGGCACCGGGACGGGCGGTGCGACGGTGGGGGAGATCAACAACTTCCCCGGCGCCGCGGTGCCATTCGGAATGGTGCAGTACTCGCCGGACACCGTCGGCAACTACGCCGGCTACAACTACGGCAACCCCCGCTCCACCGGGTTCAGCATGACCCACGCCTCGGTGGGCTGTGCCGCGTTCGGCGACATCTCGATGCTGCCGACCACCACCGGAATCGGCACGCAGCCATGGAACGCCTGGGAAACGATCGCCCACGACGACACCGAGCAGGGCGCGCCAGGCTATTACACGGTGCGGTTCCCCGACACCGGAGTGACCGCGGAGCTCACCGCCACCACCCGCGCCGGCGTCGGCCGGTTCAGCTATCCACACAACGGCCGGCCGGCCCTGTTCCACGTGCGCTCGGGCGCGTCGCTGGCGGGCAACTCCCGCGCGACCATCCAGATTGGCGAGGACAACACCACGATCACCGGGTGGGCGACCAGCGGCGGGTTCTGCGGCAAGAACAACACCTACACGGTGTATTTCGCCATGAAGTTCAGCCAGCCGTTCGCCTCCTACGGCGCCTGGGACGGCTATTCCGTCTACCCCGGCGCCCGCGGCGCGGCTTCGCCCTACAGCGGGGGCTACGTAACGTTCCCGGCCGGCTCGGTGGTCGAGGTGCGGACCGCGATCTCCTACGTCGGTATCGACGGGGCGCGGGCAAACCTCGAGGCGGAGGGCGCGGCGAGCTTCGACGACGTCCGCGCCGCCGCGGTATCCCAATGGAACGCCACGCTGTCCTGCATCACGGTGGCGGGCCGCAACGCCGACAATCTGGAAACCTTCTACACCTCCCTGTACCGGTCCCTGCTGCACCCCAACACCTTTAACGACGCGGACGGGCGCTACATCGGATTCGACGGCGTCATCCACGCCGTCGCCAAGGGGCGCACCCAATACGCCAACTTCTCCGACTGGGACACCTACCGCAGCTTGGCGGCCCTACAGGGACTGCTGTTCCCGAAGCAAGCCAGCGACATGGTCCAGTCGCTCGTCAACGACGCGGAGCAGAGCGGATCGTATCCGCGCTGGGCCCTTGCGAATTCGGCGACCGGCGAGATGAGCGGCGACAGCGTGGTACCGCTCATCGTGAACCTTTACACGTACGGCGCCAAGGATTTCGACCTGAAGACGGCCCTGCGCTACATGATCGACGGGGCGACCAAAGGCGGTGTCGGGCTTAATGGTTACGTCGAGCGGCCGGGCATCGCCACCTACCTGGGGCTGGGCTACGCGCCGCACACCTTGGAGTTCCGCGCCGATGACAAGATCGTCGACGCCTCGATCACGCTCGAATGGTCGGTCGACGACTTTGCCATTTCCCGATTCGCCGAATCACTTGGCGACACCGCGACCGCCGCCGAATTCCAGAACCGCGCGCAGTACTGGCAAAACCTGTTCAATCCCAGCACCCGTTACGTCTCGCCCCGCGGCGCGCTGGGATTCTTCGCCGACGGGCCCGGGTTCGTCGAATCCGCTTCGGGTTTCGGCCAGGACGGGTTCGACGAGGGCAACGCCGAGCAGTACGTCTGGTGGACGCCGCACAACGTCGCCGGACTGGTGACCGCTCTCGGCGGGCGCGCGGCGGTGGCCGGCCGGCTCGACCGGTTCACGAAAAAGCTCAACGTGGGCCCCAACGAGCCGTACCTCTGGGCCGGTAACGAGCCGGGCTTCGGGGTGCCGTGGCTGTACAACTACATCGGTCAACCATGGAAGACCCAGCTCACGGTCGACCGGGTGCGCGGTCTATTCGGTCCGACGCCCGACGGCGAGCCGGGCAACGACGATCTCGGGGCGATGGCGAGCTGGTACGTGTGGGCCGCCCTCGGCCTCTACCCGAGCGCCCCGGGCACGCCGATCCTCACCGTGAGCGCACCGCTGTTTGATCGCGTCGTAATCGCGCTTCCGGCAGGCAAATCCATTCGGATCTCCGCCCCGGGTGCGTCGGGACCGTATCACCTGAAGTACATCAGCGGCCTGAGCATCGACGGCCGGCCCACCGACCACACGTCGCTTCCCGAGGACATCATCCAGACCGGCGGCGACGTCACGTTCTCGCTCGCCGCCTACCCCAACAAGACCTGGGGCACAGCAGAATCCTCCGCGCCGCCGTCGTTCGGGGTGGGCGGTTCGGCGGTGACCGTCAACGTTTCCCAACCCACCATCACGATCGCGCCGGGACACACCGGCACCGTGAGACTCGACGCGCAACGGATGGTCGACGGCGCCGGGGGTTACACCATCACCGCCACGTCCTCCGATGATGGGATTACGGCGCCACCCGTGTCCGGGGGGTTCGGCTCCGACGGGTCGGCCGCCATCGACGTCGCGATCGCCGTGGCGAAGCCGGTGCCCGACGAGTACTACCTGGTCCTTCTCACCACCACGGTTGGCCAGAGCGTCCGCCGGTCGATCGTCCTGGTAGACGCCCAGGCCGAGACGGGTTAGACCATGTCGTTCTCGGTTAGCCACCGCATCACCGGCCAGCCGATGAATACGGGTAGCCAGCAGGTGAGCACCCGATACAGCAGGACCGACGGAACACCGATGGCCGCGGGCACGCCGAAGGCGGCGAGACCACCGATCAGCGCCGCTTCGACGGCGCCGACACCGCCGGGCGTCGGCGCGGCGGAGGCGAGCGTTCCGCCGACCATCGTCACCACGGTGCAGGTCACGAACGTCGCGCCGCCGCCGAACGCCTCGACACTGGCCCACAGTGCCAACGCCGCGCCGAGAGTCGTTCCGGCGCAACCGAGTACGATCAGCGCCAAGCGTTTCGGTTCGCGGACAAGCGCGATGAGGTCGTCGGTGACCTCCTGCAGCCTCGGGCGCACCGCCGTCGCCAACCAGCGCCGCAGCCTGGGCACCAACAGGAATGCGCCGACGATGCCCAGCGCCACACCCGCGATCAGGTACAGCACCGTGGCGTTCGGCACGAAATGCGAGAGGTCCATGGACACGCCCGCGACGGTGCTGAACAAGACCAGCAACACCAGGTGGGCGATCACCTGCACCGCCTGCTGCAGCGCCACCGCCGCGGTGGCCCGCACCGCGGACAGGCCGCTCTTTTGCAGGAACCGGGTGCTAAGCGCCAGCCCGCCGACGCCGGCCGGGGTGGTGGTAGCGGCAAAAGTGTTGGCCACCTGCGCGATTGACAGTTTCCAGAAGTTTACCGTCCCGTCGGTGCAGGCCCACAACGCGGCCGCCGCGCCGAGATACGTCAGCGCGGACACCAGCAAGCCCAGCAGCGCCCACCACCAGTTCGCGGTCCTCAACTCGGAAAAGAACGTCGGCACCGTGCTGATGAACGGATACGCGACATAGACCAGCGCGACGAGCAGGACCAGTCGAATGACCTGGCTGCGGGTGAACCGGGTGATCGTTTCGGTTTTGATCTGATCGGCACCCGTTTGCCGCTTCACCTCCCCGCGCGCGGCGGAGATGACGGCGCTAGCGTCGGCCATGGATTGTCGGATTCGTTTTGGCACAGCGGATTTCGTGAGCCGGCGCGATGCGGTCAAAACGGTGTCCTTGCCGAATACGTCGATCGCCGCGCCCACGGCGGACTTCGCGTCATACAGCGCCGACGTCGTCACCAGGAGCTGAGCGATGTCAGATTGGAGTTGGGTGTCGGTGGCGCCGTATTCGGCGCTGCCGAATCCGCCGAACAGCACGGTGCCGTCGTCGACCGTGATCTCGGCGCCGCGCAGGTCGCCGTGCGAGATCTGGTGGTCGTTGAGGATTCGCAGCGATTCCCAGGCGCGGGCAACCGGTGTCGTCTTTGCGCATTCGCCGAGCGGAATTCCCCGAACGGGGTTGTGCGAGTACAACATCCAGCCCCGATCGAGGGTGGCGACGGCGATCGTCGACGTGTTGGCGACGCCCACGTCGCCGATCGCGATGGCCATCAACGCGCGGTGCTCGACGGCCCGGCGCATCGACGCCACCAGGGGTGCGGTCTCGCTGTCCCGCAGCCGCAGCTTCCGCCAGAGCTGAAGCAGCGCGCCGCCGCTGCGCTGGTGTGGACCATACAACTCGATCAGACCCTCGGCATCGGGATCCGAGGCCGTGGCCGCAAGAACGAGCGGCCCGGGCCCGGCGGGTCGCACCACCCGAAGCGCGGTCACCACGAATCCGCGTTTGGCCAGCGCGCGAACCGCGCCGTCCAGCGGCACTTCCAGGGCGGGAGTCCCGACGACCAGGACCACCAACGCGCCGACGAACCAGCCAACCGCCAGCCCCACCAGCGAGCGCGCCGGGACGATGGCGCTGATGACGAGGTGGATCGGCACGAAGGCCAGCAGCAGCGCCCACCACCAGTGCCGCCAGCGCGCGGGCAGCCAGGGGCCGGACACGGTGAGCACCGCGGCCAGCATCGCGATCCACCGCGGGTCGTCGAGAAACTGGGCCGGCAGCGTGGAGAGCCGGTCGGAGACGTCGAAGTGCCATCGGGGTGCCGCGATGCGGTTGCTGCTGATCGACAACGGCAGGACCGCGACGAGGGCGGCGGCCGCGTAGGCGCCCAGCAGTTTCCATTGCCGGGCGACGATCAGGCCGATCAGGATCATGAACGGCAACGCCAGGATCGCGAATCCGTAGACCAGGTACACCACGTCGGATTGCGTGGGGGACAAGACCCCGACGATCTCGGAGACGGACTTCTCCAGCGCGACCCACCGGGGCCGGGTGATCAGGGAGCTGGTGATCACCGCCGCGAGGACAACCGCCGCCAGCACGAGCCGGATGATGTCGTTGGTCCGCCGGGTTAGCGGTTGCAGCAAGCTACCCGAAACGCTGATGTCGCGCCCGTCAACTCGCATGTTCTTACGATCCTTCGGATCGGCCCGGCACCGCTGGCTAATTCTGCTTGCTGGTTCGCCGACAAGTTAACCGGATACCTGATTCCAGGACAGCTTCTTCACATGCGGCGCGCGTAGGGTCGGTACCTAGACGTGCTAGCGAATGGAGGACATGAGGGTGGCCAGAACCGACAACGACACGTGGGAGATCACCGAGAGCGTGGGTGCGACGGCGCTGGGCGTCGCTGCGGCCCGAGCGGCGGAGACCGAGAGCGAAAACCCACTAATCAGCGATCCTTTTGCGCGGGTGTTTCTCGACGCGGCCGGCGATGGCATGTGGAATTGGTTCGCCGCGCCCGACCTGCCCGCCGAGATCGCCGAGGCCGAACCCGACCTGAAGCCGCGGATGCAGGGAATGGTCGACTACATGGCCGCGAGGACGTCGTTTTTCGACCGGTTCTTCCTCGACGCGGCCCGCGCGGGCGCACATCAGGTGGTGATCCTGGCGGCGGGTTTGGACTCGCGGGCGTGGCGGCTGCCCTGGCCCGATGGCACCACGGTCTACGAGCTCGACCAGCCGCGGGTGCTGGAGTTCAAGTCCTCGACGTTGCGGGAAGCCGGCGCGCGGCCGACGTGCAACCTGGTGCACGTTCCGGTCGACCTGCGCCACGACTGGCCGGCGGCGTTGCGGCAGGCCGGTTTTGACGCCTCGGCGCGCAGCGCCTGGTCGGCCGAGGGGCTGTTGCCGTTCTTGCCGGCGGCCGCCCAGGACCTGCTCTTCGAGCGCGTCCAAGCGCTGAGCGCCTCCGGTAGCCGGATCGCCGTGGAGGCGCCCGGTCCCGACTTTCTCGACGAGGCCGCCCGCGCCAAGCAGCGCGAGACGATGCAGCGGGTGCGCGACCTGATGGCCAAACTGGAGCCGCAACGCGACATCCCCGATGTCCAAGACCTGTGGTATTTCGAGGAGCGGGAAGACGTCGGCGACTGGTTGCGACGCCATGGTTGGGACGTGGCGGTGACCCCGGCGGAGGAGTTGATGGCCAGCTACGACCGCAGGCCCCCGCAGGGCATCGACGACGCCGCCCCCCAGACCTTGTTCGTGGCAGCCGAGAGGAACTGAGCGTGGCCAGAACCGACAACGACAGCTGGGAGATCACCGAGAGTGTGGGGGCGACGGCGCTGGGGGTGGCGTCGGCCCGGGCGGCGGAGACCCGAAGCGAAAATCCTTTGATCAGTGACCCGTTCGCGCAGGTCTTCCTTGACGCCGCCGGCGACGGAGTGTGGAACTGGTATTCGGCTTCGACGCTGGCCCCCGAGTTACTCGAGGCCGAACCCGAGGTGGCGCTGCAGATGAAGGCGATGGTCGGCTATATGGCTTCGCGCACAGCGTTTTTCGACCAGTTCTTCCTCGACGCGACCGGCGCGGGCATTCGCCAGGCGGTGATCCTGGCGGCGGGCCTGGACTCGCGGGCGTGGCGGCTGCCCTGGCCCGACGGCGTCACCGTCTACGAGCTCGACCAACCCAGGGTGCTGGAGTTCAAATCGTCGACGTTGGCCGAGCACGGGGCGCAGCCCGCCTGCAATCGGGTCGCCGTCCCGGTAGACCTGCGCCAGGACTGGCCAACGGCGTTGCGGCGGGCGGGTTTTGACGCCTCGGCGCCCAGCGTCTGGTCGGCCGAAGGGCTGATGCCGTATCTGCCGGCTGCGGCCCAAGATTTGCTGTTCGAGCGTGTTCAGGGTCTCACCATCGCCGGCAGCCGGGTTGCCGTGGAGGCGCTGGGACCAAAGTTTCTCGACCCCGAGTTTCGCGCCAGGCGTCGCGAGCGGATGGAGCGGATTCGTGCGTTGATGGCCGACCTGGACCCGGACCGAGAGGTTCCCAGGACCGACGAGCTGTGGTATTTCGAGGAGCGCGAAGACGTCGGCGACTGGTTCCGCCGGCACGGCTGGGGCGTGACGGTGACGCCGTCACTCGAGCTGATGGCCGGCTATGGCCGCGGCGCCGCCAAAGAGGTGGAGGACGCCGTGCCGGGGAACTTGTTCGTGGCCGCACAGCGGGCGTAGCGAGACCGCAAGTTTTCCGAGTCGCTCGGCATGATCCAATCTTGGCGCTGAGCATCGCTGACCAGGGTACGGGCCGCGAAATAGGCTGGTGTGCCACCTCATTCAGAGGAATTAAACCGCAGCAACCGTCGCTGCTATATCGTGGCCCGCAAGGCAGGGCGGCCACGTCGGACACCTCGTGGTGGTCACATATGTCACGTGCGTCTCGGCGTGGCGGGCACATACTCTTCTGCCCACTTCCGAGCGACAAACATGGTGGCTGTCGCGCGGAGGTGGGCACATTGTCGTATGCCGGCCCAGCCAGTGACCGATGTGACACACGGGGATTGACGCCCGACTTTGGCTCGCCGCCGTGCCGGCCGAATTGGACCCGCAGCGTGAGATTCCCAGGAGACCGACGAGCTGTGGTACTTCGAGGAGCGCGAAGACGTCGGCGACTGGTTTCGTCGCCACGGCTGGGACGTGACGGTGACGCCGTCATCCGAGCTGATGGCCGGCTATGGCCGCCGCGCTGCCAAAGAGGTCGAGGACGCCGTGCCGGGGAACTTGTTGTGGCCGCGCAGCGGGCGTAGCGAGGCATAGCCCCTCGATTGTCACGCTGGCGTTGAAAGCAGCCGCAGTGCGGCTTGGCCTTCAGCACGGATCCCGGGCGGGATACGTTGCCATGCAGGATGATCCGCCGAAAGAGAGTTTGCAAGTAACCTCAGTCTTTTTCTATCAGATCCCGCGAATCGCTCTCTTTCGACGTACGGGTCTTCGATGCAGCACAGCAAGACGGCGGCGTCGTACAGATGCCGGCCTCGGTCGCGGGTGTCGGTTTGGTAGGCAGCGACTTTGAGAACTAGCGCGCCGAACGCGTCGGGAACGCTGATGGTGGTTGTCTGGCCCGTGCCAATTTGCAGGCGAGCGTTGATGGTGCGACGCAACGCTTGGGTTCCGCCTTCTACCTTCACCATTGTGCGTCCTCGTAATTTCTCCACTACCCGTGGCGCGGCGTGGTCGGCGAGGAGCACGTCAACTGTGTCTGCGGCACTGGCCACTACGTCAACGCGGGTGTCACCGCGGATGAATCGATGCGCGAATTCATTTCGTGGATCGACCGGAGTTGTTAGGCGGTATCCGAGGGATTCGAGCGCGGTCGCGGCCGCGGCCGGCACGCCTCGGGAGGTCTCGACGTGCAACATGATGTCGACGTCGTTGGTAGGGCGGATGATTCCGACGCCACGATGTACGGCGTGCAGCTGGACCATGAGGCCCCCGACGAGCGACCATCGATCGCTGTGTAGGTGCTCGGTGAGTTCAGCGACGTTCGGCCATGGTTTTGGCCAGCCACCCGGCGCTGCGACGACGTCAATCGTGGTCCGTTCACGCATTGAGCCGCTGCAGCCTGTGGTCGAGGAAATTCAGGCCGGTCTGACTCTCCCGGATGTCAAGTGATTCGGCGAGGTCGAGCGCTGAGAGCACCGGTGCGTCGTCAGCGAGAGCACGCACCGTCGCCAGGTCCATTTCGGTCGCCCGCAAAGTGTATTGACCGTCGACATCCTCGATGAGAGCGTGGCGGGTGACGATCTCGGTGAGCTCGTGGGCGGGGACATAACCGTCTACCCGGTCCGGCGCCTCGACCAACCCAAGCGTGGTGGCCGAGCCGGAGGTATCGACCACTTCATGTCGTAGTCGTTCAGCCGCCCGCGAATGGCCTCGATATCGGTGCACCCGGGCGCGTCCGCGAGTGCGGCCGACCAGTTCGGTCCCGGTCAACTGCCGGATCGCGCCCCTCAGCCTCGAGCGTTGCGTGGGGCCAAGCCAAGGCGCGGGCAAATCTGACAGCATCGCCACAGCAGCCCACGCGGTGCCTTCCGACCAGGCGCGGTGCCGAGCCCCTTGCCGGATGGCGATAAACCGATCCAGCGAAGTGCGGTCGATCAAGCCGCGCGCCACAGGGCATAGGTCGCCACGTGCCACGAGGTATTGCACCTGCCGCGTCGTCACGCCGAGCCGTCGTGCGGCATCCATCGCCGCAACGAATTCCATAACAGACATATTCGCAATCACGAAGTTGTCTGTCAACACGCGGGGACGCGCAGGCATATAAGTAGGGTCGGTCGTGCGCTCGATGACGGCGATGCTTTTTCTGCAACACTGCAGCCGATCCGGCGGCGACTGGCTGCCGCCAGCGCCGACTGGCGATGGGCTGCCGTCCTCGTCAAATAACGCCCAGTATCCGCTACACTCGTAGCATGGCTGCTACGATACCCGCCCGCGATCTCCGTAACCGCACCGCTGAGGTGCTGCGGCGAGTTGCGGCAGGCGAGGAGATCGAGGTGCTCAAGGACAACCGTCCTGTGGCGCGCATAGTCCCACTCACACGGCGCCGCCAATGGCTACCGGCAGCGGAGGTAATCGGCGAACTCATGCGCCTGGGTCCCGATACCACCAACCTCAGCGAGGAACTACGGGAGACGCTGACACGGACCACGGACGACGTGTCGTGGTGATGGTTCGGCGGGCCCTCGCCGACACGTCCATCTTCATCGGGATCGAGGCGGCACGATTCGACGACGACCGATTTACCGAACACGAGTGGGGCGTCTCGGTGATCACACTGGGTGAGCTGCGGCTGGGTGTCCTGCAAGCCAGTGACCCGGACACCGCCGCACGCCGGCTCTCCACATACCAGCTTGCTCAGCGGTTCGAACCACTGAGCATCGACGAGACGGTCTCCGAAGCGTGGGCATTGCTGGTATCCAAGCGCGCCGCCAACCTGCGAGCACCGATCAACGACAGTTGGATTGCGGCAACTGCCATGGCGCATGGCATTCCGATCGTGACCCAGGGCAGCGACTACTCTGCGATGCCAGGCGTTGAGGTCATAACAATCTGATGCGACAGGTGAGCCCCAGCCCGGCGCCCACTTCCTTGGTCGGCACGTCGACGTCGGACGAATCAAAGCTGGCACGAACGTCTTTGATACGCCTATAGAGCCGGAGCGGATGCTCGGGAACTCGGATCAAACCGTATCGCTCGTAAAACGCCGCCGCTTCTTCGTCGACAGCGTCGACCACGACAAGGCGTGCCGCAGCGACCTCCCCGGCCGCGACTGCCTTCCGCAGTGCCTCGGCGAGAAGGGTTGCGCCAACGCCCTTTCCCTGCTCTGACCGGTCGACTGCCAGCCCGGTCAGCAACACCATGCACCGGATACGCCGGCATGCCGCGAACGAGCTTTGCAGGAGCCTCGGCTCGAAGTACTGAGCCCATGGTCAGGCTGAAGTAGCCGACGACGCGTCCACTTCGAGTGACGACGAACGTCCGCACCGAGTCCATGCGTTGTGCTGCCAGTGCGTGGCGGCGAAGCCACTGGTCGAGCACCTCGTTTCCCCAGTCGAAGGTGCTGACATCGTGGTGGGCATTGAGCCTTTCGAGCCGGCGTCGCGGGGCGCGGCTCACACCTCGCGAAGCTTCGGGTTGTTCTTGAACAGGTCGACCAGCTCTGGCACGGGCTGGGCCGGCTTGTCGAGCTCGGCGATGAATCGGTCGAACGCCCGGTCAGATAACACCAAATCGTGGTGTTGCTTCACTACCCGCTTCGCCCGCGAGGTGACGGTGTCGAGCACGAATGCCGTCACTGTGGTGTCCTCGAGGTCGGCCGCATGACGGATGAGCGTGTCCTGCTCTGGGGTAACGCGGACCTCCAGCCGATGACGTCGGGGTTTGATAGCACGATCGCTCACCAGTCGAGCATAGTGACTGTTCGGACGGTGATACTGATGCCAGCATCCACCGTGGGCGCACGGTGACTGTCGCGGTACAGCTGCGTGGATGGCGTGTGGGTGTGGTAGGCCCTTCTGGCCAGGGCGGCGAGGTGATGATCTTGCCCAGCTGGCATGGAATGTGACCGTAGTTTCGTGTCGACGTCAGACGGCTGGCGAGCTGGACATAACTCTGAAGAACTTAGACCCATGGGACTTTCGAAGGGTTTTGGGTGATCGCTTCAGGAACGCGTGGGGTTATGCCCACAATCCCACAATGGGGATGCGGATCCGATGCTGAAATCCGATGAGAGCGGGAGATAATCGCCTTCGTGGCGGCAAAGCGAATGGACCGCGAGCAGTTCTTCCGCGCGATGTCGGGGCTCGACGACGATCGGCTGCGCAAGGTGCTCTGGAACCTGTACTGGCGCGGCACGGCGAACGTGCGGGAGCGCATCGAGGTCGAGCTTGCGGGCGACGGGCATGCACGCTCCAAGCGTTCGGCGAAGGCGCCGCCGGACCCGGAGACGGTGCGCGACGAGGTCGACGACTTCGTGGCGCTGGCGCGATCCGGCGCGTACCTGGGCGGCGACCGGAGGGTGTCGCCACGCGAGCGGTCGCGCTGGCGCTTCACCTTCAAGCGCCTTGCCATCGGAGCCCAGGACGCGCTGCGTGCCGAGGACGCCGGACCGGCGGCGTCCGCCCTGGAGCTACTGATCGACCTCGCGTGCGAAGTCGGCGGTTATAACTACTTCCGCTCCGAAGATCCGGTGGCGGCGGCGGGCTTCGTCGTGTCCGATGCGGCCGCCGCCTTGTGGGCGTGGACATGGCAGCGCCACGGTTTTCAGGTGTTCGCCGAAACCGCTGCGCCGCAACTGATCCGGTGGGAGTCCAGGTACGGCTGGACGCGCTACGGCGAGGGCTCGATCGCGGCGAAGGAGACTTCGCTCGCCGTGGTACTGGCGCGGATGCTGCGCGTTGCGGACACGTGGGAAGGTTTCGCCGAGCAGTACGTGCGGGCGCTGGACGAATCCGGCGCGTCGACACGCCGCGTACGGCGTTACCGCGATACCGGGCAGGAGCGAGCCGGCGCGCTGGCGGAATGGCACGGTCTGCTGCTGGAAAACCTCGCGGACACCGAGGGCGGTCTGCTCGACAGGATCACCAACCACTCCGCACTGGGCGGTCCGGAGCAGACATTGCTTTCCGCGCGGGTCGCGCACCGACGCGGCAACACCGACGCCGCTCGCGACCTCACCGCGCAGTATCTGCGAAAGCTACCAGGCCACAACGGATTCCGCGAGTTTGCGGCCGAGATCGGCGCGACGGCCCCGGAGTGAACGCCCCGCGACGCTACAGACCGAGCGCGACGCGCAGCCGGTCGACGTCCATGCCGCCGCGCGCGGCCGCACCGATGGGGAAGCTGTCCAGGAGCTTGACCAGGTCGCCGCGGCGGGTTGGGTCGCCGGCGGCCTGGCGTGGGGTGCGGCCGTCGAGCGCGGGGAGGGGTTTGTCGAGCCACTTGGTTTCGTAATCGCGGACGAATTCCGGATGGATCGGATTCGCACGCTGACGGCCGAATTGGACCCGGACCGAGAGGTTCCCAGGACCGACGAGCTGTGGTATTTCGAGGAGCGCGAAGACTCGGTGATTGGTTCCGTCGCCACGGCTGGGACATGACGGTGACGCCGTCACTCGAGCTGATGGCCGGCTATGGCCGCAGCGCGGCCAAAGAGGTCGAGGACACCGTGCCGGGGAACTTGTTCGTGGCCGCCCAGCGGGCGGGGTCGTAGCGAGGAATTTGTGCCGCTTTCGCCTGTTGTCAGGGAAATTCAGGCTGACCTAGCGCTCCCGGATGTCAAGAGTTCGGCGAGGTCGAATGCTGCGAGCATGGGTTGCTATGCGACTTCGCGCACGTGCAGGATCTCACGCCGCCGCCGTGGCCGTATATCGTCGCTGGCTAAAGTGACCACGGCAATCGTGCTTCCGTCTGCGGCAGTGAATTCGACTTCGTAGCCGCCCGCCGCGTAGCGGCCCACAACGGCACCGACATCTCCAGCGACAAGGCCTTCCTCGGGAAGGTCGCGCGTCAGTACGACTACATCGTGTTCTGCATACATCGGTCTACTCCTCAGCTTGGGTAGGCTGTCACCAGTCGCGGCACGCCATCGGGTTCATCGCTGATCCATACGGTACGCAACGCCACCATCCGGCCGCATGGTGATTCCACGACGCCGTCGACAATCATTTTGGAACCATAGGCTGTCGCGCCGACCTCGACGAGCTCACCATTCTGGGCGATATGTGCCAGATCATCGCGGAGGCGAGTCCATTCGTGGCTCCGATATCCAAGGGACATGAACAACACGGCCTTTGCACCTCCCACGGGATGGGCCATCGCGAGCAGGTAGTCGATAATCTTGCGCTCGTCGATGCGAGCTTCGCTCCATCGGATCACGATGCACCTACGGCCTTCGGGATGGGAACCATTCACCGCCAAACTAGAACGACCGCCATTGACGAAGCAGAAGACACACCGATACGTGGATCTTCGACGTTCGACAATGATCGGATGTTCGGCGCTGGTGGTCTGGTCCGTACGTTCGTCGGGGGTTGTTACCAGACGCCGCTGGCGTCGAGTCTGCGCTGGTGGCATCGAGCCTGCGGTCACGGCGGGCTTTTCGCCTTGGCGGCCGCAACCACCGCAGTCTCGGCGCCCCAGCGAACAGCGCCCGACGAACTCCCGGGCAAGACCACCAGTCCGACAACCAGGAAGCCGACGCTCAGCGCACCATCTGGCGCGAACCGCTGGAGTGATCAATAACGATGAGCACGCTGCGCTCCCATGATACTCCGACGCCCGACCCGTGGCTGAGTGGCGCAACGTTTAGCACTGCGGCGATTTGCGCGGCCCATGGTCGGGCACTGTCAGCTGCAAGAGCTGATCGGCCGGTATGGCCGGGCGGGTTCGCTGCTCACCCGTCGGCGGACGAATCAAGGCTGGCGCGAACGTCTTTGATACGCCTATAGAGCCGAAGCGGATGCTCGGGAACTCGGACGAAACCGTATCGATCGTAAAACGCCGCCGCTTCGTCGTCGACAGTGTTGACCACGACAAGGCGTGCCGCAGCGACCTCCCCGGCAGCGACTGCCTTCCGCAGTGCCTGCGAAAGCTACTCGGCCACAACGGCTTTCGCGAGTTCGCGGCCGAGATCGGCGCGACGGCCCCGACGTGAGCGTGGCGCTACAGCCCGAGCGCGACGCGCAGCCGGTCGACGTCCATGCCGCCGCGCGCGGCCGCACCGATGGGGAAGCTGTCCAGGAGCTTGACCAGGTCGCCGCGGCGGGTTGGGTCGCCGGCGGCCTGGCGTGGGGTGCGGCCGTCGAGCGCGGGGAGGGGTTTGTCGAGCCACTTGGTTTCGTAGTCGCGGATGAATTCCTCGAGAAACGCGGCCAGTTCGGGGTCGTCGGGCTCGAGCGCGTCCTCGTCGGTGATAGGCAGCTGCTCGGCGGCTTCGCGGGCATCGCGCATCGGTTGGCGGACGTCGTCGAGCACCTCCATCGCGGGGTCGAGCCGCTCCAGCGTGGCCAGCACGCGGTCCATGCGCTCCTCGCTGTTGGCTTCCGCCCGCAGGGTGTCGCCGTCGAGAACCAGGGTGGCGCGAATCCGCCGCATGCCCTGGGTGGTGATGTATTCGAGCCAGCGCGGCGGCTCCTCGCCGTCGACCCGGTCGTAGGCGTCATCGAGCGCGGCCTCAATCCCCGCCGGGTCGCCGACGCACACGGTGGCCTCGCAGATCGCGAGCGGGTCGCCCTCGGTGTTGACCGGCGCCGGCGGCGCGAGCCGGCGGCTCAACTGCGTCACCAGCGCCACGGGGTCGGGTTCCGCGTCGAGCAGGTCGATCAACGGATCGCGCTCGTGCAGCGCGACCGGTTCCAGTCCGCCGAAAAATTGCATCGTGTCCCCCGCGGACACCACGCGTGCGCAGACCAGATGCCCGGGCTTCAGCTGACGGCTGGCCGTCCGCTCCCGCACCTCATGGGTGTCGCCGGTGCGCAGGTCGCGCACGGTGATGCCCTGACCGGGCTGCACCTGTTCGACCTCGAACACCGACCGCTGCACCAGCAGCCATTGTTCGGCCAGCAGCCGTTCGTCGTCGGGCAGCAGCGACCCGCGCATCTGCAGGAACTCCTCGAACGCACCGCCCTCGAATAGCACCGCGTCCAACACCAGCGGATCGTCCAGCGCCGCCGCCAGCGCATCGGAAGTAGCGTCGACGTAGCGGCAGCGTTCGTAGCCCACCTCGAACAGCTGGTCGTTCCATCCGTCCAGCAGCACGTGCTGGATGGCCTTCGCGTACAGCCAGCTTGCCCGCTCGGCCAGCGGCGGCTGCTCTCGCCCCAGATGACATTTCTTGTACTTCCGGCCAGATCCACACCAGCACAGCTGATTTCGGCCAAGGTCACGGCGCGGCGCGGTCCGATACCGCTCCAGCAGCTCCACCAGCGGGTGGTCCGGCTCGACGTCGGCGCGGCGCAGCAACGCCAACCCGCGCTCGGCGTCGCCGCGATCGGAGGCGATACGGGCCAGGTCCAACAACGGCAACGGCCAATCCGGATCCATCGACTCGGCCGCGAGGAACTCGCGTTCGGCCGCGTCGATGTCGCCGATCCGTTCCAGCGCCACCGCGCGCAGCCAGCGGCACGCCACCTGCGCCGCGCGCGGCACCTTCGGCTCCAGCACCTCGGTGAACAGGCTCAGCGCGGCGGCACCGTCTCGGCCGCCGCCGACCGTCTCGGCCACGAGCAGCTCAGCCAGTCGCGGGTCGGCGAGCGCGGCCCCGAGCTCACCGAAGAGATCGAGCACGTCCGCGGCCAACGCATCCCCGGGCGCCTCGTCCGCGTCGACGGCCTCGACCAGCAGGGACACCTGGTCGTAGAGCTTGATCAGCGTGTACAGCACGAACGCGTCGTCGGGGTCGAGGTCGTATTGCTCGGCCAGCGTTGCGCACCGGCTCTCGAAATGCCAACGGTCGAAGTCGAATCCGGCGGGTGCGAGCCATTCGCCGCGACGTGCCAGACCGTAGTCGTCGATGATCTCGCCCAGGGGCGGCAGCGGCTCGGTGAACAGCTCCGGGTCCTCGGCGCACGCCGTCCACACGGCCGCGTCGATGTATACGGGCTCGTCGGCATCGAGCGTCGCGGCCAGCCGGGCACCCGCGGCGGGATGCGCCAGGGCTGTTACCCGCTCGACCACGAGTCCTTGCTCGGTCAGCCGCACCCCGACGAGATCCCCCTCGGCCGTGCCCAACGCTTCCAGGGTGCCCGGTTCGAGGAGCAGCGCCCCGAGCGGGTCGATCGCCTCGGGCGGGATGCCCCGTTGCTCGAGCAGTTCATCGTCGAACCCGGCCAGCACCGCCCGTACCGGCGACCCATCGGCGAGTAGCTGGTACTGCTCGTACTCGCAGAGTGCGGTGATCGGG
The DNA here is from genome assembly GCF_019645855.1 of Mycobacterium malmoense. Classification (NCBI taxonomy): domain Bacteria; kingdom Bacillati; phylum Actinomycetota; class Actinomycetes; order Mycobacteriales; family Mycobacteriaceae; genus Mycobacterium; species Mycobacterium malmoense. Next base: position 4,434,557 of record NZ_CP080999.1, on the reverse strand, counting down.
TCCAGATCCGGGGTCACGGTAAGCGCGTCGTGGGCGGCGTCGTCTGCGCTGAGTTGGTGCGTGAACACCCGCCCGGCCAGCACGGCCGGCAGCCACACCCACCGATCGTCAACCAACTGCCTTGCCGGACAAACCATTTCGTCGAGTATCTCGTCCAGTACGTCATCCGGGTCGACCACACCGGTCTCCCGCAGTCGTTGCGCGATGTCGTCTTCGTGCAGTGGGCCGTGTTCGACCAGGACCCTCGCAAGGGTCTCCGTCGCGTCGAAAGCTTCAGCCACGGCGACCACCCTATGCGGCCGCGAGCCGAGTCGCGAGGTCCGCCATCAGCCGACCGGTCGGGTCCCGACACGGAGCCCTTGACCAGAGCCACGATTTGTCCATACCCATGCTGGTGATCCGTCCGAAGATCTGCTGCGGATTTGTCGGCATAGTTGTTGCGGATCCGCCGGACTCGACATGCGAACGAAGGAAGTCGCCGGTAGGCAGAGGACGACGGCTGGCTTGTCGCCGAATCAGTTCGTTCCGCCTCAGCGCGCGTTGGTTTGGTGATGTGAATCCGGGACGTCGCCGTCCCCGCCACGGCCTGCATGCCCGCGCCATTTCCGGTATCCACGCCGCGCGGCGAACGCACCGACGATGGCGGTGACGCACCACACCGCGATCGCCGCGTACGCCAACAGCGATGACCGATTCCCGATCGAAGCGCCCAGCGCGGTATAGACGAACGCCCGCGGCACCGAACCGATGAACGCACCAATGGCCATCTGCCACAACGGAACTCCGAAGGCGCCGAATGCATAAGATGCCAGCGCGTCCGATATGCCCGGGACGAAGCGCTGACCCACAACCGCCCACAGTCCGCGTCGTTCGATCAGTGCGTCGATGCGCTTCGCGCGTGTCGTCCCGAGCAGAGCCCGCGCGCTGTCCCGGCCGGCCCGACGGCCGATGAAGCTCGCGACGATCGCGGTGCCCACCGTCGCACCCAGCGTCACGAAGATGCCGAATAACGGACCGAACAGCAGCCCGCTGCCCGCGGCCAGGATCGGGCCCGGCACGAACAACGCGCCGAGGACGGCCGACACCACGACGTAGGCCAGCGGCGCCGCCGGTCCCGTCGCCGAGACTGTTCGCCGCACCTCCTCGACATCGATGACTTGGGCGACGGCTACCAGGTAGAACAGCACGAGCAGGAAGCAGGCGAACACGGCGAGCCGCACGACGTGGCGCCGTCGGGATGTTGGTGGAGAACCGTCGCTGTCGACCATGCTGACCGCGATTCTTCCGCACCGCCGTGGACCGCTGAGCGGAGCCGGCGCGGTCGAAAAATACCCGTCGGCGGCGGCGAAGAACACGGACTTACAGTCCTGCCCTATGACGCGGACTTCGACCTCATTTCCACGGCGACTGGTCAACCCTGCCGGTGGGTTGTGCCGGCCGGCGCAGTCGATTAGAGCGTCATCGTCGCGTAGCGAGTGTGCAACCGGACGATCGTGTTTGGTCAAGTCGAGACGGACACCAACCACGGTTGTTCGTCGGTACCCTCTCCGGTGAGATGCCTTTTCAATTCGCCCCGATCAACGGCGGGTGCCATTCCAAGTCGTGTGCGCACTCGACTGAGCGCCTGTCACACCTCTCGCTGCGAGGCATGACGCGTGTCGGGGCGAGCCCCCGTAGCGGCACGAAACGCCGCTAGCCGCGAGAGTGCAACTACCGACGCGTTTCTCGAGTAAGGCCGTCGCCAACCGCACTCTGGCGGCATGGCCAAACCCGACGATGGAGCATCCGCTATAGCGTTGTGATGCGACAATCGGCCGGTGGACGAATATGACCGTCGCATCGCGGAAGCAATTCAGGTGCTGCAGCGTCACGGCGCGGTATTTGCCTACCTGCACGGCAGCCGGGCCGCTGGTAGGGCCGGTCCCGATTCCGATATCGACATTGCGGCCTATTTTGACGGAAAGCCCCCGGAGTCATTCGAGGTTCTCCTGCCTTCCGGCATCGACCTTGTGGTGTTGAATCGGGCTCCGCTGGAACTCGCGGGGCGTGTGGCGCTGCACGGCAAACTTCTCTTCGAGCGCGACGCCGCCGTTCGTGTGGTGTGGGAGGCGACGACACGCAAGATCTATTTCGACGAGCTGCCACGCATGAATCGCGCTCATCGGGAATTCGCCGAAGCGGTGTTGCGCCGTGGTCGATGACATCCGAGTTTTCCGGCTGCTGCGGGCGATCACCGACGATCTCGGGGTTTTGCGTCAGGAATCCACAGCCAGTGAAGAGCGTCGCGCCGACCCGATGTGGCTGCGGGGGGTGAAATACGGTTTCGTCACGGCCATCGAAGCCTGCGTGGATATCGCCCAGCACATCTGTGCGGCGCAGGGTTGGGGGCCTCCATCCGACAACGGCGACGCTATGAAAGTACTTGGGCGCCATGGCGCATTGAGCGACGACGTGTCGGACGCCATGCGCAAGGCCGTCGGATTCCGTAACGTCCTGGTGCACGAGTACGTCGAGGTGTCGGACGAGATCGTGGTGCGCAGGCTCGGCGATCTGGGCGATCTGGATCGATTCGTCGAGCAGGTGACCGCGTTCCTGTCGGCAAACTCGGCTTGATGCGACGACAAGTTGATGGCGCGATCGCAGCGCGGCGATTTCGACACAAGGAATCACACAAGGAATCGGCCCAACGGAAGCGCCGCCGCCATCGCTTCCGCGATGTTCTCCGGGTCGCCGAACGCATCCGGATCCAGCCGCGTTTCGCTGGCTTTCCTGTACCGATCGTGGATCTTCGGGGGAGACCAATCGCATGATCCTGCCGCTCGAACGAGGCCCGGTGGTTTCCTCCCGGTGCGCGTCAACCGCGTCAAGTAACAACCGTAAAGCTGACCAGGCTTACCGGGCGTTTACGTGGTGCAGCGCTTCCCGCATACTCGGCAATGAGAACGGCATTTCTGTATTTGTTGAACGTTGTTGTACCGTTTAGTCAGGATTATTCTCTCTTGTCGTAGTACGGAGGACCGTGTGATGCAGAAGGCCCTGGCTCCCGACATTTCGACCTGGCCCGACGAGAACCCGCAGCTGATCGGCAGTCGATGCGGCAACTGTGGTGCCACCACGTTCCCGGTGCAGCAGTGGTGCCCGCGGTGCAGCGGCGGCGAGATGACCGAGCTGTTGCTGCCGCGCCGCGGAACCCTGGTGGCGTGGACCACCCAGGGTTTCCCGCCCGGAGCTCCTTATGCCGGTCCGACCGGCAAGGACTTCATACCGTTCGGGGTGGGCCTGGTCCAGCTCGACGACGTCATCCGGGTCGAGGGCCGGCTGACCGAAAACGATCCGGCCAACCTGGAATTCGGTCAGGAGGTCGAGCTGACCATGGTGCCGCTTACCACCGACGCCGACGGCGCCGAGGTCATGACGTTCGCTTTCCAGCCGGTCTGAGGAAGGAGCCTGAGATGACGAGCGATGTGGCCATCATCGGCGTGGGCCTGCATCCTTTCGGCAGGTTCGACAAGACCGCGATGCAGATGGGTGCCGAGGCCATCCACTCCGCGCTGGGCGATGCCGGCCTGGACTGGAAGGACATTCAGTTCGGCTTCGGTGGTAGTTACGAGGTGTCCAACCCCGACGCGGTGACTCGGCTGATCGGGCTGACCGGCATCCCGTTCACCGACGTGTTCAACGCCTGTGCCACCGCGGCCAGCGCCATTCAGCAGACCGCTGACACCATCCGGTTGGGCAAGTACGACATCGGCATCGCCATCGGCCTGGACAAGCACCCGCGTGGTGCGTTCACCGACGACCCCGCCAAGCTGGCGCTGCCGCAGTGGTACGCGCAGAACGGGCAGTTCGTCACCACCAAGTTCTTCGGCATGAAGGCCAACAAGTACATCCACGACCACAACATCTCCCAGGCTACCCTGGCGAAGGTCGCCGCCAAGAACTTCCGCAACGGTGCGTTGAACCCGAATGCGTTCCGCCGCAAGGCGATTCCCGAGGATGAAATCCTGCATTCGACGGTGCTGAATTACCCGCTGACGCAGTACATGTTCTGTGCGCCCGACGAGGGTGCCGCCGCCGTCATCATGTGCCGCGCCGACCTGGCGCACAAGTTCACCGACACGCCGGTATATGTGCGGGCCTGCGAGATCCGGACCCGGCGTTACGGCGCCTACGAGGTGCATGCGACCTCGGCTCCATTGGACGAGGACGCCTCGCCGACGGTGTACGCGGCTCAGGCCGCCTACGAAGCCGCGGGCATCGGCCCCGAGGACGTCGACGCCGCCCAGCTACAGGACACCGACGCCGGCGCCGAGGTCATCCACATGGCCGAAACCGGCCTGTGCGCCGACGGCGAACAAGAGAAGCTGATCGCCGACGGGGCCACCGAGATCCACGGTTCGATGCCCGTCAACACCGACGGCGGGTTGATCGCCAACGGTGAGCCGATCGGCGCGTCGGGTCTGCGGCAGATGCACGAGCTGGTGCGCCAGCTGCGCGGCGAGGCGGGCGAGCGTCAGGTGCCCGGCAACCCCCGCGTCGGCCTGGCGCAGGTGTATGGCGCGCCCGGCACGGCCTCGGCGACGATCCTGTCGACCTAGCGCGAGTCCCCCGCGCGAGCAGACGCAGAGTCGCACTCACGCAAGGCGATTCGTGCGACTCTGCGTCTGCTCGCGGCACTACACCACTCGGCGCTACGCCACGCGGCACGACGCCACGCGGCCACACTAAATGGCCGGGCCGAGAAGGTCGTCGGCGTCGCGGATGATATAGCCGTAGCCCTGCTCGGCGAGGAATCGCTGCCGGTGGGCGGCATACTCGGCGTCCAGGCTGTCGCGGGCCACCACGGAATAGAAGACCGCGCCGCCGCCATCGGCCTTGGGCCGCAGCAGCCGGCCCAGCCGTTGCGCCTCCTCCTGGCGTGAGCCGAATGTTCCCGAAACCTGCACCGCCACAGACGCTTCCGGCAAGTCGATGGAGAAGTTGGCGACCTTAGACACCACCAGGGTGGGCACCTCGCCGCGGCGGAAGGCGTCGAAAAGCGCTTCCCGCTCCGTGGTCCGGGTCGACCCCTGGATCACCGGAGCATCCAACTCGGCGCCGAGCTCGTCGAGCTGATCGAGGTAGGCGCCGATCACCAGGGTCTGCTCGCCGGGATGCCGACCCAACACCGACTTGACCACGGCGATTTTTGAATGCGCCGTCGAGCAAACCCGGTAGCGCTCTTCGGGTTCGGCGGTGGCATACATCATCCGTTCGTTGTCGGTCATGGTGACCCGGACCTCGACGCACTCCGCCGGCGCGATCCAGCCCTGCGCCTCGATGTCCTTCCACGGCGCGTCGTAGCGCTTCGGGCCGATCAGGGAAAACACGTCGCCCTCGCGGCCGTCTTCGCGGATCAGCGTGGCGGTCAGGCCGAGCCGCCGCTTGGACTGCAGGTCGGCGGTCATCCGGAACACCGGTGCCGGCAACAAGTGCACCTCGTCGTAGATGATCAGCCCCCAGTCGCGGCTGTCGAAAAGCTCCAGGTGCCGGTACTCGCCCTTGGTTCGGCGGGTGATCATCTGGTATGTCGAGATGGTGACGGGCCGAATTTCCTTGCGCTCTCCGGAGTATTCGCCGATCTCCTCCTCGGTCAGCGAGGTGCGGGCAATCAGTTCGCGTTTCCATTGCCGGGCGGCGACGATGTTGGTGACCAGAATGAGCGTCGTCGCACCGGCTTTCGCCATTGCGGCCGCGCCGACCAGCGTCTTGCCGGCACCGCAGGGAAGGACCACCACCCCGGAGCCGCCGGACCAGAACGAATCCGTGGCCAACTGCTGGTAATCGCGCAGCTGCCAGCCGTCCTGCCGCAGGCTGATCGGGTGCGCCTCGCCGTCGACGTAGCCAGCGAGATCATCTGCGGGCCAACCGATCTTGAGCAGCATCTGCTTGATCCGGCCGCGCTCGCTGGGGTGGACGACGACGGTGTCGTCGTCGATCCGTGCGCCCAGCATCGGTGCGATCTTCTTGTTGCGCAGCACTTCCTCGAGCACCGCGCGATCCAGACTCACCAGCGTCAGGCCGTGCGCCGGGTGCTTGACCAGTTGCAGCCGGCCGTAGCGGGCCATGGTGTCGACGATGTCGACCAGCAGCGGCTGCGGCACCGCGTAGCGCGAATAGCTCACCAGCGCGTCGACGACCTGTTCGGCGTCATGGCCCGCGGCGCGCGCGTTCCACAGCGCCAGCGGCGTGATGCGGTAGGTGTGCACGTGTTCGGGTGCGCGTTCCAGCTCGGCGAACGGCGCGATGGCGGCGCGCGCGGCGCCCGCCAGCTCATGGTCCACTTCCAGCAGCACCGTCTTGTCGGACTGCACGATCAACGGCCCGTCAGTCAATGGCGCCGCCCTCCCCCGCAAGCGGGTGGGGGTACCTCCCACTTGTGGGGCCATACCCCCACCCCATCGCTACTCTTTTCAATGTCGCCGGCGCGCATATCGTCCATTATTCAGTCGTCGGCCGACACCACCGACGTGATGCGGTGAATGGCGAAGTCGCGCAGCCGCCCGGACGCCGAATCGAACGCCACCAGCTGCCCACCCCGGATGGTGATCGGCGACACCACCCGCTGGGTGGCCACGCCGGCGGCGTCGAGGTAGCCGATCACCAACGTGTCCTGGTCCTTGGCCGCGCGCTGCAGCAGCGACATGGTGACCGCGGGGTCGACGCGGATGTTGCCGAACGGTGCGGCGGTCACCCTGCGCAGCACCGAGACGACGGCGTTGAGCGTCTCGGTGCTTGGGCGCGGCGGGGGGCGATACGGGCGGCGGCGCTGCGGCGTGGGCACCCTGGCTCCGCGCGGCCGGACGTCGACGATGGAGCCGGTGGAGTCTTCGGCGGCCGGGGCGAAGCCGGCGCCGCGCAACGCGACAAGCACCTCGGCGATCGGCGCGGGCGACACCGCCACCGTCGGCGCCAGGGCACGCAGCTGCAGCTCTTCGGCGACCGCGACCGCCTGGGCCAGCAGAGCCGGGTCCTCGCAGCGCACGAACGAGGCGGCCATGCCGATTCGCAGCTGGCCGTGCCGGCGCGCGACGTCGTCGATAAGGTACGTGAGTCCTTGCGGCACAGGTGTTTTGGAATGCTTCCTGAATAGCTCGTGCATCCAGTCCCGGGTCTTGCCGATGTCGAGCGCGTGCCGGATCGACTGCTCGCTCACGCGGTACACCATCGCCGTGCCGGCCGATTCGACGGTGGCGACCGTGGCCAGGTCCTCGGCAAGGTCGCGTTGCAGCGGCCCGGGTACGACGACGGTCAGGTCGGCCTGCACCAGAAAGTGGTCGATGGGCGCGGGCATCGCCCGGCTCATCGCGTGGACCGCGATCTCGGGATCTGCGGATTCCTGCAGCAGCGCGCGACCGGGCGTGCTGATCGCCCCGCGACCCACCAGGCCCAGGGCGTGGCTCTCGGTCAGCAGGTCGGCCACGGGTGGCGGCTGCAGCCGCCTGGCCCAGCGCGGACGCCGCCAGATCAGGGCGGCCGACGCCGAGGCCGCATCCACGCCGGCACCGGCGGGCAGCTCGGAGAGCATGCCCAGCAGCAGTCGGCGATCCAGCGGCGCCGCCGTTGAGTACAACGAATCCGTAAGGGCGCCATAAGGTTTGCCGTCGGGGCCGCGGCTGCCGATCAAGGCCGGCCGGCTCGGCAAGTCAAGCCACGTGCTGGCCAACAGGTGCCAACGCTCGGCGGGCGACATCGAGGTGAACCGTTCGGTGGCCACCGTCGGCGCCCAGTACGGTCCGTCACCGCGTGCGGGCTCCGGATCGGGCATGCCGCTGGCGATCAATCCGGCCGCGACCGCAACCTCGAGGATCAGGCCCAGCCGCGGTTCGTCCAGCCCGGTCGCCTTGGCCAGCCGCTTGACGTCGCGAACTCCCAGTCCACCGCTGCGCAGTTCGGAAACCGGTGCGGCGCCGAGGGTTTGAAGCAGTACGTCGAGCTCGCGCAGCAGGTCGATGACGGCCCCGGCGGCCGTGGCGTCGACATCGTGGGCGGTGGTGGTCGATACCACCGGGTCGGGTGCGGTCAGCTGCATCGGGCCGGGCTGCTCGCCACGCAGCACCTGCGCCACGTGGCGCGGCAGGATCACCGTCTCGGCGTCGATGCGCCGCAGCAGGCCCATCGCTAGCAGCTGGGGCACCGGCCGGTCCGTCCGGGCGCCGGGCGCGGCGTCGCGCGTGCGTCCCATCGGGGACCCTTCGAGCAGTTTGTCCACCACGTCGCGCTGTGCCTCGTCGAGCCCGTCGATGAGGTCGGCGATCTGCTCGCCGGTGCGTGAGGCGTCCTCGAGCGTGACTTGCCCCGGATGCCACGGCAATGCCGTGCCGGCGTCGGCGGCCACCCGGACCGCGGCCTCGCCCCACACCAGGGCGCGCCGCCTGAGGTCGTCGAGCGCGCCGATCACGTCGGCCTCGGGAGCGCGGTCACCGATGAGGGCCAGCAGCTTTGCGGTCGGCACCGGCGCCGAATCGGCTTGCAGCACCAGCAGCGCGTCGAGCACCGCCAGCCGTAGGAAGTCGAGCTCGTCGGTGGCGGCCTTGACCGACTGACGGGCCTGTGCCCGCGCGGCCAGCGCCGCGATGCTGCCAGGCGGCGGCTGGGCGAGGTCTGGCCGTAGTTCCAGCAGTCGGATCAGCCGCTCGTCGGGCAAGTCGGCCAGCCAGGACCCCAGCGGGATGTCCGGGGTGTTGTCGGTCATTGCCGACCAGCGTAAAGCAGCCCGCCGACCCCGAGGCCGCGCCGAGGATGCGGAGTCCCCTTGCGTTACCTGCGCGGGCGCGACCTGTCAGAATGGACCCCGTGGCTGACATCGCTGAGGACAGGGCGCGCAAAACCAAGTACGTCGACAACGGCTGGCCGACGACGGACCCGGACGACCACGCGGTAAGTGAACTGGTGACCGATCGGACCGGTGCGCTATCACCCTTCGGTGAACTGGTGTTCCCGCTGCCCTCGACCGACCTGCCCTACGTCCACCCGGTCACGGTCGTCAACCGGTAGGTCGCCCGGATGGCCGAGGCATCCGCATCCAAGGCCCCCGCGACCCGGGAGTCGAGGGAATCCGGCTCCGGCACGCTGTCACACCTGGATGAGCGTGGGGCGGCGCACATGGTCGACGTCACCGAAAAGGGAGCGACCAAGCGCGCGGCCGTTGCCGCCGGAGCCTTGCGTACGTCCCCGGAGGTGGTGGCGCTGATCTCGACGGGCGGTCTGCCCAAGGGCGATGCGTTGGCCACCGCGCGGGTGGCGGGCATCCTGGCGGCAAAGCGCACCAGCGACCTGATCCCGCTGTGCCACCAGCTCGCGCTCACCGGAGTCGACGTCGATTTCACCGTCGGCGAGTCGGACATCGAGATCACCGCGACCGTGCGCAGCACCGACCGTACGGGTGTGGAGATGGAGGCGCTGACCGCCGTCAGCGTGGCCGGGCTCACGCTCTACGACATGGTCAAAGCGGTCGACCCGGCCGCCCGCATCGACGACATCCGGGTGCTCCGCAAGGAGGGTGGCAAAACCGGAAATTGGGCACGGCGATGAGCGCCCGATCCGCACGAGTCATCATCGCCTCAACTCGCGCGTCTGCCGGTGTGTACGACGATCGATGCGGGCCGATCATCACGGAATGGCTTGCGCAGCAGGGATTTTCGTCCGCACAACCCGAGGTCGTCGCTGACGGGCAGCCGGTCGGCGAAGCGCTGCGCAGGGCGCTTGATGCCGGAGTCGACCTCATCCTCACCTCCGGCGGCACCGGCATCTCGCCCAGCGACACCACCCCGGACCAGACCGTGGCGGTGCTCGACTACATGATCCCCGGGCTGGCCGACGCCATCCGCCGTTCCGGGCTGCCACACGTGCCGACGTCTGTGCTGTCGCGCGGTGTGTGCGGTGTGGTTGGCCAGACCCTGATTGTCAATCTGCCGGGCTCGCCGGGCGGGGTGCGCGACGGCCTGGGAGTGCTCGCCGGCGTGCTCGACCACGCGCTCGACCAACTCGCTGGTGGGGATCACGAGCGATGACGCTCGTCTTGCGCGCCGCCATGACCGAAGAGCCGATTTTTCTGGCCGAGCACGAAGAGCTGGTGAGCCATCAATCGGCGGGCGCCATCGTTGGGTTCGTCGGCATGATTCGCGATCACGACGGCGGGCGTCGCGTGGTGCGGTTGGAGTATTCCGCGCACCCGTCGGCCGCGCAGGTCATTGCCCACGTGGTGGCCGAGGTCGCCGAGGAGTCCAGTGGGGTGCGCGCCCTCGCGGCCAGCCACCGCATCGGTGCGCTGCACGTCGGTGAGGCGGCACTGGTGGCCGCGGTCGCCGCCGACCATCGACGGGCGGCATTCGACACCTGCGCCTGGCTGGTCGACACGATCAAGGCGCGGCTACCGGTGTGGAAGCACCAGTTCTTCGACGACGGAACCGACGAATGGGTGGGCTCGGCCTAAACGCCTCGACCGCCGGCATCGAGTCTGCGGTCACGGCGCCGAAACTGCGGCCACCGCGTGGATTGGCCACTTGGAGTCGCTGCCGTTGCAGTCTCAGCGCCTCAAGGGCGCCGAGCAATCCGACTAGGTAAAGGCGTCAGTTGATGACGGACGGCTGCGCAAGGGCGTCCAGCGCATCGTTTCCGTGGATGTCGGCGCCTTGGATCGCTTCCCACAGCTGCTTGGTGTAGCCGACTTTCGAAGCGTGCTGCGGCTCGGCCGTTGCGCCGTTGTTGACATCGGCGGGAGGCGGCGGCACGTCAGCCGGCGGTGCCGGATCGGCCGGGGGAGCGGGCGGCGCGTCGGCGGGCGGGACCGGTGGCGCCACGTCCGCGGGGGGTGGTGCGTCCGCTGGCGGTGCCAGGTCTGCGGGCGGGGCCGGTGGCATGTCCGCAGGGGGTGCGGGTGGCACGTCCGCGGGCGGCGGCGCGTCGGCGGGAGGTACCGGCGGTGCGAGGTCGGCAGGCGGTGCGGGCGGTACCTCCACGGGCGGTATCTCCGCGGGTGGCGCCGGTTGGTCAAAGGAGGCCAGCTGCACCGGCGGAGGCGCATCGGCGGGCGGCGCAGGAGGTGGGGGAGGCGGCGGGGGCGCGTCGGCGGGCGGTGGGGCCAGCGGTGCCGGCTCGCCGTTGATCCCGGGTGCATCCAGCGGCGCGTCCATACCCGCCGGTGCGGGGGGAGGGACGTCGCGCGGCGTCGGGCCCGACAGCCCGTGACCGCAGACCGGCCAAGCGCCGCGACCCTGGGTCGCCAGCACCCGCTCGGCGACCGCGATCTGCTGTTCCCTGGTGGCCAGCTGGGCCGACGGGGCGTACTGGCCACCGCCGTGCGCGGCCCAGGTGCCGGCGCTGAACTGCAGGCCACCCTGGTAGCCGTTGCCGGTGTTGATTCCCCAGTTGCCGCCGGACTCGCAGCGGGCTACCTGGTCCCATTCGCCGTCGGTGGCCGCGGCCGCCTGGCCGGCGAGGGCGATGCTGCCGCCACCAAGCACCACCCCTGTGAAGGCGACCTTGGCGACGCTGATGCTCGATGTGGTGGGCTTACGATGACGTCCACTCATAGGCGCCGGAACATTCCTCTCTCGTAACGCGCCTACGAGGTCAGCTGTCGGGTTCGGGTCGGAGAGGCCACCCGGCCGGCATCGTCCTTCACGTGGGCGCGACGTCGGCTTCACCCCAAGGAGCCGCAAGCGGCCCCAAGTCCGATCGCGGTGGACCGGTGGGTCCCCCGCCTCCATCCACTTACGGTGTCCCCCGCCTATTGGATGGAGCTCGGCGCGATAGACGAGGGAGGACCGCCAATCGGTCAGCTTGGCGAGCCTTCGGAGACGCTAGCGGTTTCTGTTGGCGTCGTCATGTTTTAAGGAAACCCGGCGTTTCCCGCACGGCCATCTTGCAAAAGCCCAGGAATGCCGCGGGTTTGTGCAGTTCACAGGGCCCGAGACCGGAGCGTGTCCGCGTCGTTATCGTTCCGTTACGTGAGATATTTCACAGTTTTAGCCGCCGGCGAAGGGCGGCAGCACGTCGATGGTGTCGCCCGAACGCAGCGCTGTGGCCTGGTCGCGAACGGCGGTTCCGTCGCACAGATAGGAGCAGCGGGTCAACACGGCGGCGAGGCGGCTTCCGGGGTCGGCGAGCCTCCCGACCAGCTCGGCCACCGTGGTGCCTGGCCGCAGCATCACCATTTCCGATTCGGTTCCCGCGGCCGCGCGTGCGGCGGCGAAGTAGCGCACCGTCACCCGGATGCCGTCTGGCTCGACAGGGAGTTCAGCCACCGATTGCGCTCATCGGGCGGTCGGGCTGGATGAAGTCGGGGTCGTTGATGCCGTGGCCGGCGGGCTTGGCCCACATCGCGGCGCGCCACGCCGCCTCGATCGTGTCGTCGTCCGCGCCGCGGCGCAGCAGGCCTCGAAGGTCGGTCTCCTCGGCGGAGAACAGGCAGCTGCGGATTTGGCCGTCGGCCGTCAGCCGGGTGCGGTCGCACGTCGAGCAGAACGCGTGCGAGACCGACGCGATGACGCCGAACTTTCCGCTCGGCGTGTTCGGGCCGGTGTCGACCAGCCAGAGTTCGGCCGGGGCCGAACCGCGGGGGGCCGGGTCCGGCCGCAGCCGGAAGTGCGGGCGCAGCGCGGCCAGCACGTCGTCGGCGGTCAGCGCCACCCCGCGGCGCCACTGATGCCCGGCATCCAGCGGCATCTGCTCGATGACCCGCAACTGATAGCCATGGTCGAGGCAGAACCGCAACAGTTCGACGGCATCCTCGCGTCCGGTGGCGGGATCGAGCACGGCGTTCACCTTGACCGGCGTCAGGCCCGCGTCTTTGGCGGCCGCCAAGCCGGCCAGCACCTCAGGAAGCCGGTCCCGGCGGGTGATGGCCGCGAAGTGGTCGCGGTCAACGCTGTCCATCGACACGTTGACCCGGTCCAGGCCTGCGTGGGCTAAACCAGCAGCCCGTCGGGCCAATCCGACACCGTTGGTGGTCAGCGAGATCTCGGGACGGGGCCGCAGGCCGGCCGCCGCCGCGATCACCTCTTCGAGGTGCCGAGACAACAAGGGCTCGCCACCGGTGAACCTGATGCCGGTGATGCCCAGCCGGGTGACGGCGATACGCATCAGCCTGGCCAGCTCGTTGGGCCGCAGCAGTTGTTCTCCGGGTAGCCAGTCCAAACCGTCGGCCGGCATGCAATAACTGCACCGCAGGTTGCAGCGATCGGTCAGTGACACCCGCAGATCGGTGGCGACCCGCCCGTATGTGTCCAACAGCGGGCCGGCGGTCGGTGCCCCGGCCGCGACGGCACGGTGCCCGTTGAGGCTAGGCACCGTGGGTAGACCCAATGCGGTCAGCGTCATGCGGGCACCCGCGCGAATCGGGTCGGCGAGCCGACGGGAACGATGTCTTTGCCCAGCGGCATCAAGGACACCGGGATCAGTTTGAGATTGGCCAGCGCCAGCGGAATGCCGACGATCGTGATCGCCATCGCCACCGCGCTCACCAAGTGGCCGATCGCCAGCCACAACCCAAACAGCAGCACCCAGATGACATTTCCGATCAGGGCGCCGGTCCCCGCGGTCGGCTTGTCGACGATCGTCCGGCCGAACGGCCATAACGCGTACGAGGCGATGCGCAGCGACGCGAAGCCGGACGGGATGGTGATGATGAGCACGAAGCTGATGAGCGCCGCGAGCAGGTATCCGACGGCCATCCACAGGCCGCCGAATACGAGCCAGATGACGTTCAGGACCAGGCGCATTTCTCCTCCAGCGGGTAATGCCAGCCTACCGAGTGAGGCGCAACGGGGGGTGCTCGTCAGGCAAGCATCCGAGTAGGATCACAATTCACATCGCGTCCTGCGCAGGCGGGGCGCTTCTTATGTCGCTCATTCCGTCAGACAAGCAGGTGAGACCAGTGCCGACCGGCAAGGTTAAGTGGTACGACGCCGAGAAGGGGTTTGGCTTCCTGTCGCAGGAGGACGGCGAAGACGTCTACGTCCGCTCGTCGGCGTTGCCCGCCGGGGTCGAGGGGCTCAAAGCGGGACAGCGGGTGGAATTCGGTGTGGCTTCCGGCCGACGGGGCCCGCAGGCGTTGAGTCTCAAGCTGATCGATCCGCCGCCCAGCCTTGCCAAGGTACGCCGCGAGCCGTCCGTCGAGCACAAGCACAGCCCGGATGAGCTGCACGGCATGGTCGAGGACATGATCACGCTGCTGGAGAGCACCGTGCAGCCCGAGTTGCGCAAAGGTCGCTACCCGGACCGCAAGACCGCTCGCCGGGTCTCCGAGGTGGTCAAAGCGGTGGCCCGGGAACTCGACGCCTAGCCCGACGACGGCGAGCGCCGGAACGGCGCGAGGGGTCTTTTTTGTTACGGCTCGCCGTAGTTACGTGGTGAAGGAACCGGGTATTCAAGCCTCGAGTCGTTGGCAAGGAGGTGGCGATGCCACAGCAAGCGCAGGTCACGGAGGAACAAGCGAGGGCCCTCGCCGAGGAATCCCGCGAAATTGGTTGGGATAAACCATCATTCGCCAAAGAACTGTTTCTCGGTCGTTTTCCGTTGGAGCTCATACACCCGTTTCCCAAACCGTCCGACGCCGACGAGGAACGCACCCGCGCATTCCTCGACAAGCTGCGGGAGTTTCTCGGCACCGTCGAGGGCAGCGTCATCGAACGCGATGCGCGGATTCCCGACGAATACGTGAAGGGCTTGGCCGAACTGGGTTGTTTCGGCATGAAGATACCGTCGGAATACGGCGGTCTGGGCATGTCGCAGGTCGCCTACAACAGGGCCCTGGTGTTGATTGCGTCGGTCCATCCCAGCCTCGGCGCGTTGCTGTCGGCCCATCAGTCGATCGGCGTGCCCGAACCGCTCAAGCTCGCCGGGACCCCCGAACAGAAGCGAAAGTTCTTGCCGCGCTGCGCAGCTGGCGCGATATCGGCATTCCTGCTCACCGAACTCGACGTGGGATCCGACCCGGCGCGCCTGGCGTCGACCGCGACACCGGTCGACGACGGGAAGGCCTACGAAATCGAGGGCGTGAAGCTGTGGACCACCAACGGGGTGGTCGCCGAACTGCTGGTGGTCATGGCCCGGGTACCCAAGAGCGACGGGCACCGCGGCGGCATCAGCGCATTCGTGGTCGAGGCCGATTCACCCGGGATCACCGTGGAGCGGCGCAACACGTTCATGGGTCTGCGCGGCATCGAGAACGGCGTGACCAGGCTTCATCGCGTGCGCGTGCCGGCCGAAAACCTGATCGGTCGCGAAGGCGACGGGCTTCGGATCGCGCTGACCACACTGAACGCCGGGCGGCTGTCGGTGCCGGCGAGCGCGACGGGCTCGTCGAAGTGGGCGCTGAAGATAGCGCGCGAATGGTCCGGCGAGCGCGTGCAGTGGGGCAAGCCGCTGGCCAAACACGAAGCGGTGGCCCGCAAGATCTCGTTCATCGCCGCCACCACCTATGCGCTCGATGCGGTGCTGGAGCTGTCCGCCCAGATGGCCGACGAAGGCCGCAACGACATCCGGATCGAGGCGGCGCTGGCCAAATTGTGGTCCAGCGAGATGGCCTGCCTCATCGCCGACAAGCTCCTGCAGATCCGGGGCGGGCGGGGCTATGAGACCGCGGAGTCCCTGGCCGCGCGTGGGGAGCGCGCGGTCCCGGTCGAGCAGGTGTTGCGGGACCTGCGGATCAACCGCATCTTCGAAGGGTCGAGCGAGATCATGAGGCTGCTCATCGCGCGCGAAGCGGTCGATGCCCACCTGAGTGCGGCCGGTGACCTCGCGAAGCCCGACGCCGGTCTGCGGCAGAAGGCCGCCGCGGCCGCCGGTGCTAGCGGATTTTACGCAAAGTGGTTGCCACAGCTGGTTTTTGGTGAGGGGCAGCGGCCCAGGGCCTACAGCGAGTTCGGCCCACTGGCGTCGCATCTGCGGTTTGTCGAACGCTGCACCCGCAAGCTGGCCCGCAACACCTTCTACGGGATGGCGCGTTGGCAGGCCAAACTGGAGCAACGGCAGGGATTCCTCGGGCGCATCGTCGACATCGGTGCCGAGCTCTTCGCGATGTCCGCCGTATGTGTCCGGGCCGAGGGGCAGCGGGCCGCGGATCCGGACGTCGGTCGTCAGGCATACGAGCTGGCCGAAACGTTTTGCGAGCAAGCGACGTTGCGGGTGGACGCCCTGTTCCACGCGTTGTGGACCAACACCGACAGCACCGACGTTCGACTGACCCACGACGTGCTGGAGGGCCGCTACACCTGGCTGGAGGATGGGATCGTCGATCAGTCCGAGGGCACCGGACCGTGGATCGCGCCTTGGGAACCAGGGGCATCGACCGAGCCCAATCTGGCTCGGCGGTTTCTGACGGTGTCCCTTTTGCACCGAACGTCGACGTGATGACGCGAAGTCCCGGCGTGTCGGCCCAACAGCTCGACGTTCGGTGCTGGGGCAGAATTGTCGCCATGGCCACCTACGTCGCCGGGGTGGGCGAATTCACCCGCGATACCAACTACATCACCACCCGCATCACCGCCGACGGACGCGACGGCTATCCGGTCGAGCCCGGCCGTTACCGGCTCGTCGTGGCCCGCGCCTGCCCGTGGGCCAACCGCGCGATCATCGTTAGGCGGTTGCTGGGCCTGGAAGGCGTTCTGTCCATTGGGTTTTGCGGTCCCACCCACGACGAGCGCAGTTGGACCTTCGACCTCGACCCGGGGGGCGTCGACCCGGTGCTGAAGATCCCACGACTGCAGGACGCCTACTTCAAGCGCTTCCCCGACTACCCCAAGGGCATCACCGTCCCGGCAATCGTCGACATACCTACCGGCGCGGTGGTCACCAACGATTTCGCCCAGATGACCCTGGACTTCTCGACGGAGTGGACCGCCTACCACCGCGACGGCGCACCCGAGCTATACCCCGAACCGCTGCGGGGTGAGATCGACGAGGTGAACAAGAGGGTCTACACGGAGATCAACAACGGCGTGTACCGCTGCGGCTTCGCCGGTACGCAGCAGGCCTACGAAGCGGCCTACGACCGGCTGTTCACCGCCCTGGATTGGGTGAGCGATCGCCTCGCCAACCAGCGATACCTGGTGGGCGACACCATCACCGAGGCCGACGTACGGCTCTTCACCACCCTGGCCCGCTTCGACCCGGTTTACCACGGCCATTTCAAATGCAATCGAAGCAAACTCAGCGAAATGCCGGTGTTGTGGGCATATGCGCGTGACCTATTCCAGACACCAGGTTTCGGCGATACCGTCGACTTCGTCCAGATCAAGCAGCACTACTACATCGTGCACGCCGACATCAACCCCACCGGCATCGTGCCCAAGGGCCCGGACCTGACCGGCTGGTTGACGCCACATGGACGGGAAGCGTTGGTGGGCAGGCCTTTCGGAGGAGGAACGCCCCCCGGTCCGCCGGTCGGCGGCGAGCGGGTACCGGCCGGCCACGGCGCCTGAGTTTCCCATTCCGAACGTCAAAAGATAAGCCGCACAGACCATTCCGCGTGTGGCACGGCGCGCACCGTGGTGGTGTCGTTCGGTTGGCCAGCGTCGATCACCAACGTCAGCAACTGCACGACTATCCCGGTCAGCCGCCCGCGGTGAGGGTCGACCGACGGAATGGTGACCGCGAGCCGGGTGCCCGGCCGAAACATGGTGGTGGCGGTGTTGGCGGGGTCCTCATACACCTGCAGTAGCCGCCAGGGCGCCCGGGAAATGGCTTCGGGGACCGACAGTTGCACCGGATAGTGCTCGTTGGCCGGAAGCTCGCCCTGGGCCTGCGGCGTCTGGCAGTCGTTGAGGTTGAGCACATTGCAGTACAGATAGGGTCCCACCCGGGTCAGGTGCCCGTGCGAATACGCGCTGATCTCGGGTGGCTGCGGACCGGGCCGCCGCACGAGCAGCCACGTTCCGATCCCGGCCGCCACGGTCAGCAGCGTCACCGAGGCCGCCAGCAACACGACCACGACCCGCTTGTTTCTGGGTTTCACTCGGGCACCACCGCCGGCCTACCGGCGGGCTGGCGCGACCCCTCCTGCTCGACCATGACGGGGCGGTTGCCTCCGAGACCGGGGATCAACGAGTCGCCGCGGAAGCTGACAAGGGTCTGCGCCAGCCCAAGGATGAGCAGCGCGCTGACCGCGGTGAAGCCGACCCACAATTCGGTGTACACCAACACGCCCAGCGCCCCACCCAACACCCAGGCCAGCTGCAGCGTCGACTCCGAGCGGCCGAACCCCGATGCCCGCGACTCCTCGGGCAGGTCGTTTTGCAACGAGGCGTCCAGCGAGGCCTTCGCAATGGCGCTGGACCCCGACGTGACAAGCGTGGCGATCACCGCCACCACCAGGTTGCCCGCCACCGAGGCCGCCACCGCGACCGTGCACACCGCCACCGTGCAGCGCACCACCAGCACGGCGGGCCTGCCCAGCCGCAGGCGTGCGCTGGTGAAATTGCCGGCGAAATTGCCGATCCCGGCCGCGGCGCCGATCACGCCCAGCATGCCCAATTGAACCCAGCCGTTGGCTTGGTGCGCCTTGGCGACAAACGCCGGGTACAGGAACAAAAAGCCCACCATCACCTTGATGGTGCAATTGCCCCACAGTGAGGTAATAATGTTGCGGCCCAAGGGTTGTCGAAGCGTACCGCCGACCTTTTTGACCTCTTCGGGCCAACTTCGCTTCGGCGCGCCGCTGTCCCGGCGATAGCTCAAGGTGGCCGGGACCTCGCCCGCCGTCACCTCGACCCAGCGCGGAATCCGCATCGAGAGCAAGGCGCCCACGATCGTGATTGCGACGACCACGAACAGCGCGCCGGGCAGCTTGAACAGGTGGGTGCAGGTGAACTCGACGCCGGCGGCGATGGCGCCGCCGGCTATGGTGCCGCCGAGTAGGCCGAACACCGTCAGCCGAGAGTTCACCCGCACCAGGTCGATGGTCGGCGGCATCACCCTCGGTGTCACCGCGCTGCGTAGCACGCTGAACGACTTCGAGAACACCATCATGGCCAGGGCGCACGGATACAGCACCATCGACGGGTAGCTCCCCGTGGCGCCGTCGTAGTTCATGATCAGCACCAATGCCAACGCGGTGCGAAGCGCGAACGACGTGGCGAGCGCGACGCGGCGGCCGTGCTGCAGCCGGTCCAGCGCAGGGCCGATGAGCGGCGCGATCACCGCGAAGGGCGCGATGGTGATCAACAGGTACAGCGCGACCCGGCCCTTGCTCTCGCCGGTCGCCGCGGCGAAGAACAGCGTGTTGGCCAACGCCACGGCCATCGCGGCGTCCACCGCGAAGTTCGCGACGACCGGCCACGTCAGCGCGGTCAGACCGGACTTGTCGGCGCCGTCGGCGGTGGCGGCCCGCTGCACCATCCAGTACATCCGCGAACCCATTTCACGGCTTCGCTGCGCCGCGGCGCGAGTGACGGTGATGCGTTCGCCGGGGGCGGGACCACGTGGCGGCGCGCCGCCACTGCGCTCGGCTTGTGGCCGCTGGCCCAGCGGTGGGAGGTAGCGGTTGGCGCTCGGCATCGGCGGCGGGCGCCGCGCCCGGCGATAGTCGGCGTCGTCGGCCGGGTAGTTGGCCATGCCCGGATGCTGATTGGTCGATCCGTTACGGGTCCGGCGGCCCGGGTTGGGGACCACACGGCCCGGATCATCACGCCGCCGTCCAGACACGAACCAATTCTCTCCCATGCCGGCAGGCGACCGGGTGTGGCTCGCCAACCTAGTATTGGAGGCGCAATGCAGAGAGGGGACAGCGTGACCGGACCCACTGAAGGGTCGGTGGGACCCGCCGCCACGACCGTGGCCGAATGGCCCGAAGGGTTGGCGGCGGTGCTCACGGGCGCGGTCGACCAGGCCAGGTCCGCCGTCGAAGAGTTCGCCGGTCCCGAGGCGGTCGGGGACTACCTGGGCGTCAGCTACGAAGACCCGAACGCCGCCACCCATCGGTTCCTGGCGCACCTGCCCGGTTACCAGGGCTGGCAGTGGGCGGCCGTCGTCGCCGCTTACCCCGGCGCCGAGCACGCCACCATCAGCGAAGTGGTGCTGATCCCCGGGCCGACGGCGCTGCTTGCTCCCGAATGGGTGCCCTGGGAACGGCGCGTGCGACCGGGCGATCTGAGTCCCGGAGACCTGCTGGCTCCTGCAGCTAACGACCCACGGTTGGTTCCCGGCTACACCGCCAGCGGCGACCCCCAGGTCGACGAGACCGCCGCCGAGATCGGGCTGGGCCGGCGCTGGGTGATGGGCGCCTGGGGCCGCTCCGAGGCTGCCGAGCGCTGGCACACCGGCGACTACGGTCCCGACTCGGCGATGGCGCGCTCCACCAAACGCGTGTGCCGCGACTGCGGATTTTTTCTGCCGCTGGTCGGATCGTTCGGCGCGATGTTCGGGGTATGCGGCAACGAACTCTCCGCCGACGGCCACGTCGTCGACAAGCAATACGGCTGCGGCGCCCATTCCGACACACCTGCTCCGGCGGGCAGCGGCTCGCCGATATACGAGCCCTACGACGACGGCGTGCTCGATGTCATGGAGACGATGCCTGAGCCTCAGGCCGAGCTGCCGGAGACTCCGGAAGCGACGGAACCGCCGGATTAGCCCTTCTCGGCCGCGGCTTTGATGTTTGCTATTGCTGGTCGAGATAGGTTTCGAGCCCGGCTTGTGCGCCACGCGCACCGCGGCGGGCGGCGGCGAGCTGCCACACGAAGATTCCCGTGCCGAGCAACCCGGTTCCCAGTCCACCCAGTGTCACCGGGCGCCAACTCTGAAGCGCTGGCACGACGAACGCCACGGCCGCGGCGACCAGCCAGCCCAGGAAGCCGACCACGACGACGGGCCACACCTCGAGTAGCGCGGGCGGCAGCGGCGGCGCCTCGGGGCTCTGGCCAGGTTCAGCGGGCATCGCGACCAACATAGCCCGGCGGCGATGCGGGCCGCTGTGTGGCGTGAGGCGTCCGTGGAAGTTTTGCCGAATTTGCCGCAGCGATGGGAAGGACCAAAGTCTGTCGTTCGCCGTTTCGTATCCCGAGTTTCTTGGGTTCCGTGTAACCTCGCGCCATGCCTGACAGCGATGCGCGGCTGGCGAGCGACTTGTCGCTGGCCGTCATGCGGCTGGCCCGCCAATTGCGGTTTCGGAACCCGTCCTCGCCGGTCACGCTGTCGCAGCTGTCGGCGTTAGCGACCCTGGCCAACGAGGGCGCGATGACTCCCGGCGCACTGGCGATTCGCGAGCGCGTACGGCCGCCGTCGATGACCCGGGTGATCGCCTCGCTGGCCGAGATGGGTCTCGTAGACCGCACGCCGCACCCCGTCGACGGCCGGCAGGTGCTCGTCTCGGTGTCCGAGTCCGGCGCCGAGCTGGTCAAGGCGGCTCGTCGCGCTCGCCAGGAGTGGCTGGCCAAGAGACTCGCGACGCTGGACGCCGACAAACTCGAGATCCTGCGCAGCGCGGCCGACCTGATGCTGGCGCTGGTCGACGAAGGCCCGTGAGGGGACGCGTGGATGTTCAGGACGTCAACGATCCTGACGATCCGCGGCTCGACGATTTCCGCGATCTGAACAGCGTCGACCGTCGTCCCGATCTGCCCACCGGCAAAGGGCTGGTGATCGCCGAGGGTGTGCTGGTCGTGCAGCGCATGCTTGCGTCCCGGTTCACCCCGCACGCCCTGCTGGGGACCGACCGCAGGCTGGCCGAGCTCGAGGGCGACCTGGCCGGTGTCGCCGCGCCGTTCTACCGGGCGTCCGCCGACGTGATGGCGCGGGTGGTCGGCTTCCACCTCAATCGCGGCGTGCTGGCGGCCGCCAGGAGGGTGCCGGAACCGAGCATCGCACAGGTCGTCGACGGCGCCCGTACCGTCGCCGTCCTCGAAGGCGTCAACGACCACGAGAACCTGGGTTCGATCTTTCGCAACGCGGCGGGCCTGGGCGTGGACGCGGTGGTGTTCGGCGGCGGCTGCGCCGACCCGCTATACCGCCGCGCCGTCCGGGTGTCCATGGGCCACGCGTTGCTGGTGCCGTACGCGCGAGCGACTGACTGGCCCTCCGACCTTGCGTTGTTGAAAGGAAGCGGATTTCGGCTGCTGGCAATGACTCCGAACAGCGAAGCGTGCCCGCTGCCGGAGGAAATGGCGGCGGCGCGTCACCAACGGGTCGCGGTGCTCGTTGGCGCCGAGGGCCCGGGGCTGACGGCGGCCACCCTGCGGCGCAGCGACGCGCGGGTGCGCATCCCGATGTCGCGCGGCACAGACTCGCTCAACGTCGCGACCGCGGCCGCTTTGGCTTTTTACGAGCGGGCTAGGGTCGGTCCGTGAGCGACGAGTCTGTGCCCTGGGCAACGGGTTTGACGGTCGCCGGGTTCGTCGCCGCGGTGACCGGAGTCGCCGTGGTGGTGCTGAGCCTCGGGCTGATCCGCGTGCATCCGCTGTTGGCGGTCGGCCTCAACGTCGTGGCGGCGGGTGGGCTGGCGCCGACGCTATGGGGCTGGCGGCGCACCCCGGTGTTGCGCTGGTTTGTGCTGGGCGCGGCCGTGGGCGTGGTGGGCGCGTGGCTGACGGTGCTTGCGCTGGCGGTGTCGGGGACCGGCTAGCGGTGCCCGCCTGAGCGCACCCCGAGCAACACGTCCTCCCACGCCGGAATGACCGGCTTGCCACGCCGGGTATGCACCGGCCGTTCGGCCGGCGCGGTGACCGCCGGCTGCGCGTCTCCCCCGCAGGCGGGCGCTACCGCCGCGTCGAAGTCGAGGTGGGCCACCCGCGCGAGCGGGCGCAGCGGCCGCTCGAAGTTGGGGTCGATCAGCTCGCTGGCCGCATCGTCGAGCGCCGTGACCGTTCCGCCGTGGGCACCCGGGGTGAAGCAGAAATGTGCGATGTTGTCGGAACGGCCGACCTTCCAGGCGAGCTGCACGGTCCAGCGATTGTCTTCGTTGCGCCAGGCATCCCAGCTGAGTTTGTCGGGTTCGAGGCCGCGCGCCACGAACGCGGAGCTGACGGTTTCCAGCAGGGTCAGCACCGCGGGGCCGTCGGCGAGCACCGGATGCGCGGCCGTTGCCAGTTCGGCGGCGCGAAAACGCTCCAGCAACACCGGGTGGGCAAACCGGCGGATCCGCGCGACGTCGGAGCCCGACGCCGTGGCCAACTGCTCGACGGACGCGCCGGCGCGGATCTTGGCCTGAATCTCTTTGGGGCTCAGCATGTTGGTGACTTCGATGTCGAGCTGTGGTTGCTCCGGCGGCTTCGGTTCGCCGCGCACGGCGGTGGCCAGTTTGTCGTCGGCAACCAGCTTGAACTGCTCCGCGGAGTCGTCGGTCTCGCAGATGATGTATTTGCCGTCGTCGTCGAGCCCAACCAGTTTGAGTTCCCGCATGGCTTCTCCTCGCAGGCTCCGTGCAGGTCGGCAACGGACCCATCAGGTGCGCACTCTAGTGCAGCTCACGCCGGCAACCCGCTCTGACACGCTGGCGGGTTGCAGGCTAATGACGGCCAGGTTAAAGCCGCTCGACCACCCAGTCGATGCACCGGGTGAGGGCGCTGACGTCGTCGGGGTCGACCGCGGGGAACATCCCGACCCGCAACTGGTTGCGGCCGAGTTTGCGGTACGGCTCGGTGTCAACGATGCCGTTAGCCCGTAGGGTCTTCGCGACTGTTGCAGCGTCGACGTCGTCGACGAAGTCGACGGTGCCGACCACCTGCGACCGCAAGGCGGGGTCGGCGACGAACGGCGTGGTGTAGGGCCGCTCTTGCGCCCAGGAGTAGAGCCGCTGCGACGAGTCCGCCGTGCGCTTGACCGCCCAGTCCAGCCCGCCGTTGCCCAGCAGCCAGTCGAGCTGTTCGGCCATCAGCG
The DNA here is from genome assembly GCF_019645855.1 of Mycobacterium malmoense. Taxonomy (NCBI): domain Bacteria; kingdom Bacillati; phylum Actinomycetota; class Actinomycetes; order Mycobacteriales; family Mycobacteriaceae; genus Mycobacterium; species Mycobacterium malmoense. Next base: position 4,410,704 of record NZ_CP080999.1, on the reverse strand, counting down.
CCAGCGTGCCGATCGCCGGGGTGTTATACGTCTGGTTCTTCAGGCTGTTCTCCACCGCGATCGGCAGCGACAAGAAGTCGGGAACCCAGCGGCCGGACGCGGAGACGGACTCGACGCGGGCCAGCGCGGCCGGGCTCATCACGGCCAGCCACAACCCGCCGTCGCTGGCGAAGTTCTTCTGGGGCGAGAAGTAGTACGCGTCGGCCTCGGTGATGTCGACCGGTAGACCGCCGGCGCCGGAGGTCGCGTCGATGACGACCAGGGCGTCGCCCGAGCCGGCGGGCCGGCGGACCGGCACCGCGACCCCGGTCGACGTCTCGTTGTGTGCCCACGCGATCACGTCGACCGACGGGTCGGACTGCGGCTCCGGCGCGCTGCCGGGATCCGCCTTGATGACGATGGGATCGCCGACGAACGGGTTCTTGGTGACCGCGGAGGTGAACTTCGAGCTGAATTCGCCGTAGGCCAGGTGCAGCGAGCGCTTATCGATCAGCCCGAACGCCGCGGCATCCCAGAACGCCGTCGCACCGCCGTTGCCCAGAATGACCTCGTAGCCGTCCGGCACGGAGAACAGCTCGGCGACTCCGGACCGAACCCGACCGACGAGATCCTTGACGGGCGCCTGCCGGTGCGACGTGCCGAACAACGCGGCCGCGGTGGTGGTCAGCGCCTTCAATTGTTCGGGTCGAACCTTCGACGGGCCGCACCCGAAGCGGCCGTCGCGGGGTTTGATGTCGCTGGGAATGTCAAGGGGAATCTCGAGCTGGTCAGCCATATCAGCCAGCGTAGTGAGGGCCACCGACGCGGCGGCGTCGCGGGCCGACCGCGGTAGTTGCGGCGATCGGATAACGCCTGGCTGGCCACTCGCAACGCCCGCGTGGTGTGAGTCAGACCACACCCAGTGTGTGACCACTGGTCAGGCCACAGCGCGTCGAAGGGCTCTGGAAAATATCCGGTACCTGCGGTACTGTCTAGACACAGCACGTTCAAATGTAAACCTCGTTGGGGAGGCTTGAAATGGCCAGGACACGAATGGTCCGGCGTTGGCGCCGCAATATGGAGGTGCGCGACGACGCCGAGTACGTGAACATGCTTGCCACACTGTCCGAGGGGTCTGTGCGGCGAAACTTCAACCCCTACACCGACATCGACTGGGACTCACCGGAATTCGCGGTCACGGAGAACGATCCCCGGTGGATCTTGCCGTTGACCGACCCGCTGGGGCGTCATCCCTGGTATCAGGCCCAGCCCGAGGACCGCAAGATCAAGATCGGCATGTGGCGCCAGGCGAACGTCGCCAAGGTGGGGCTGCACTTTGAGTCGATCCTGATCCGCGGCCTGATGAACTACACGTTCTGGGTGCCCAACGGGTCACCGGAGTATCGGTACTGCCTGCACGAATCGGTCGAAGAGTGCAACCACACCATGATGTTCCAGGAGATGGTCAACCGCGTCGGCACCGACGTCCCGGGCATGCCGCGGATGCTGCGCTGGATTTCGCCGTTGGTTCCGCTGGTGGCCGGACCGTTGCCGGTCGCGTTCTTCATCGGCGTGCTGGCCGGCGAGGAGCCCATCGACCACACGCAGAAAAACGTGCTGCGCGAAGGCAAGTCGCTGCACCCCATCATGGAGCGGGTGATGGCCATTCACGTGGCCGAGGAAGCGCGCCACATCTCGTTTGCGCACGAGTTCTTGCGTAGGCGGTTGCCGCATTTGACCAAGCGGCAGCGGTTCTGGGTCTCGTTGTATTACCCGCTGACGATGCGGGTGTTGTGCCAGGCGATCACGGTGCCGCCCAGGGCGTTCTGGCGGGAGTTCGACATCCCGCGTGAGGTCAAGAAGGAACTCTTCTTCCGGTCGCCGGATTCGCGAAAGTGGTTGAGCGACATGTTCGCCGACGTCCGGATGCTCGCCTACGACACCGGCCTGATGGAAACGCGTTCCGCGCGGCTGATGTGGCGGATCTGCAAGATCAACGGCAAGCCGTCGCGCTACCGCAGCGAGCCGCAACGCCAGCACCTGGCCGCGGTACCGGCCGCATAGGACTGCGCGGGTTCGGCCTTTATGCCGCACGTTATTACCCAGTCGTGCTGCAACGACGGGTCCTGTGTTTTCGCCTGCCCGGTGAATTGCATTCACCCGACGCCGGACGAGCCGGGCTTTGCCACGTCGGAGATGCTCTACATCGATCCGGTGGCCTGCGTGGATTGCGGCGCGTGTGTGAGCGCCTGCCCGGTCGGCGCGATCGCGCCCGATACCCGGCTGGAGCCCAAGCAGCTGCCGTTCATCGAGATCAATGCATCGTTCTATCCGGAGCGACCCGCGGGTGTGAAGCTGCCGCCGACATCGAAGCTGGCCCCGGTGATCCCGGCCGCCAAGGTGTTTGCGCGCCGTCAGCCGCTGACCGTGGCCATCGTCGGGTCCGGGCCGGCGGCGATGTATGCCGCCGACGAACTGCTCACCCAGCATGGCGTGCGGGTCAACGTCTTTGAGAAGCTGCCGACGCCCTACGGGTTGGTGCGCGCCGGGGTGGCGCCCGATCACCAGAACACCAAGCGCGTCACTCAGCTCTTCGACCGAGTCGCCCGTGATCGCCGCTTCCGGTTCTACCTCAACGTCGAGATCGGCAAGCACCTGAGCCACGCCGAGCTGTTGGCCCACCATCATGCCGTGCTGTACGCGGTCGGTGCGCCCGACGACCGTCGGCTGGACATCGACGGCATGGGCCTCCCGGGCACCGGAACCGCCACGGAGTTAGTCGCGTGGATCAACGGACATCCCGACTTCGCTGATCTGCCGGTCGATCTCGGCCACGAGCGGGTGGTGATCATCGGCAACGGCAATGTCGCCCTCGATGTGGCCCGGGTGCTCACGGCGGATCCCGATGATCTGGCCCGCACCGACATCTCCGATCATGCGCTGGAAGGGCTGCGTCACTCAGCGGTGCGTGAAGTGGTGATCGCCGCGCGGCGCGGGCCCGCCCAGTCGGCGTTCACGTTGCCCGAATTGATCGGGCTGACAGGCACTTCCGAGGTCGTGCTGGATGCCGGTGACCACCAGCGGGTGTCCGCCGACCTCGCGACCGTCTCTGACACGCTGACCCGGAACAAGCTGGAGATTTTGAGCAAGCTCGGGGACGGTTCGGCGCCGCTTGGCGGGCGCCCGCGCATCCGGCTGGCCTATCGACTCACGCCCGAACGCGTGCTGGGTCAGCGGCGCGCCACCGGCGTGGAGTTTACGGTCACCGGCACCGACGAGGTGCGTCGGCTCGAGGCCGGCCTGGTGCTGACGTCAATTGGCTACCGCGGCAAGCGGATTCGCGACCTTCCGTTTGACGAATCGGCGGGTGTGGTTCCCAACGACGGTGGTCGTGTCCTCGACCCCTCCGGCCGGCCGGTGCCCGGCGCCTACGTCGCAGGGTGGATCAAGCGCGGACCGACGGGGTTCATCGGAACCAACAAGACCTGCTCGTGTCAAACCGTCCAGGCCCTGGTGGCCGATTTCAACGCCGACAGGTTGACCGGCCCGGTGGCCAAGCCGGAGGCGCTGGCCAAGCTGGTGCGCGCCCGCCAGCCCGACGCCGTGGACTCCGCGGGATGGCGCGCGATCGACGCCGCGGAGATCGCGCGCGGCGGCCAGGACGGGCGGCCGCGCAGCAAGTTCACCGATGTCGGTGACATGCTCGCGGCGGCTGCCACCGCGCCGGCGCCGCCGCTGCGACGCCGGGTGGTGGCGCGGCTGCGTGATCTCTAGTTGCCGGCCTGCCCGGACATGGCGGCTTCGATCTCGTCCATGCTGACCTCACGCACCGGCTGTCCCAGCGACCAGTGGTGGCCGAACGGGTCGGCGACCATGCCGTAGCGGTCGCCCCAGAACTGGTCCTGCAACGGGGCGATCACGGTGGCGCCCGCGTCCAGCGCCCGCTGGAACTTGGCGTCGACGTCGGTGACCGTCAGATGAATGGTCACCGGAGTGCCGCCCAGCGACTTGGGTGTCATGGACTTGCCGCCGCACACCTCCGGGAAGTCGTCGTTGAGCATGACCGTGAAGCCGTTGATGCGCACCGCGGCGTGGATCAGCTTGCCGTCGGGACGGGGCACGCGCCCCAGTTCCTCGGCACCAAATGCCTTGACGTAGAAGTCGATCGCCGCGGCGGCGTCGTCAACCACGAGGTGTGGGGACAGCGCGGGTTCGATATTGATCGCCATAAGGTGGTCTCCTTGTCGTTGGGTTTGGTCTACCCCCATATTGACTCCGCGCGGCGGGAAATCTCATCGCGAGGGTGCGCAGTTGTACGCCCGCGCGCGGCGTGTCGTGTGCAAACACGCACGCTCGCGGCAGACGGCAGGCGGGGTCAGGCGTTGGTGAGGACCCGGTCCCAGCCGTCGACGGATTCCGGGCTGCGCGGGCCCGGTCCCACATAGATGGCCGACGGGCGGACCAGCTTGCCCAGGCGCTTCTGCTCGAGGATGTGGGCGCACCACCCCGCGGTGCGGCCGCAGGTGAACATCGCCGGCATCATGTTGGCCGGCACCCGGGCGAAGTCCAAGATGACCGCGGCCCAGAACTCGACGTTGGTCTCGATGGCCCGGTCCGGACGCCGCTCCCGCAGCTCGGCCAGCGCGGCCTGCTCGACCGCCACCGCGACCTCGTGGCGCGGCGCGCCCAGCCGCTCGGCGGCCGCCCGCAGCACCCGCGCCCGCGGGTCCTCCGCGCGGTATACGCGGTGCCCGAATCCCATCAGCTTGTCGCCGCGATCCAGGATGCCCTTGACCAGGCCGCGGGCGTCGCCGGTGCGCTCGACCTCTTCGAGCATCGGCAGCACCCGGGCCGGAGCCCCGCCGTGCAGCGGGCCGCTCATCGCCCCGATCGCACCGGACAGGGCGGCGGCCACATCCGCGCCGGTCGAGGCGATCACGCGCGCGGTGAACGTCGACGCATTCATGCCGTGCTCGGCGGCCGACACCCAGTAGGCGTCGATGGCCTCGACGTGCCTGGGGTCCGGTTCGCCCTGCCAGCGAGTCATGAATCGTGCTGTGACCGTTGGGCATTCGTCGATAATCCGCTGCGGGACGGCCGGCTGGTAGATGCCGCGCGCGGACTGTGCGACATAGGACAGGGCCATCACCGATGCGCGGGCCAGCTGATTGCGGGCGGTGGCGTCGTCGGTGTCGAGCAGGGGCTTGTACCCCCAGATGGGTGCCAGCATCGCCAGGCCCGCCTGCACGTCGACCCGCACGTCGCCGGTGTGTATCGGCAGCGGGAACGGCTCGGCGGGCGGCAGCCCGTGGCCGAACCTCCCGTCGACCAGCAGCGCCCACACGTCACCGAACGTGACCTGCTGGTTCACCAGGTCCTGGATGTCGACGCCGCGGTAGCGCAGCGCACCGCCGTCTTTATCCGGTTCGGCAATTTCGGTGGTGAAGGCCACCACGCCTTCCAGGCCGGGGACAAAGTTTTCGGGGACCACAGTCATGGGAAAATTCTTGCACCCCGCCTTCGGGCCGACGCTACCGGCCGGTAGCAACCCCCGGTAGCGTTGACGCAATGGCGGGACCAGACCCGGGACTAGGTAAAGAGCACCTGCAGGCTATGCGCGTGGAATACGGGTCCGTCGAGAAGGACGGCAGCCCCGATCTGAATGCGGACTGGTTGGCCGAGGGTTGGCTTGCGTTGTTCCGCAAGTGGATTGACGACGCCGAACGCGCCGGGGTGGCCGAGCCCAACGCCATGGTGCTGGCCACCGTCGCGGAGGGCAGGCCGGTCAGCCGATCTGTGTTGTGCAAGAGCGCGGACGAGACCGGGATCACGTTCTTCACCAACTATGACTCGGCCAAGGGTGTCGAGTTGGCGGCGACGCCGTACGCGTCGGCGACCTTCCCCTGGTACCAGCTGGGACGGCAGTTCCACATCCGCGGCCCGGTGAGCAAGGTCGATCCGGAGGTCACGCGGGACTACTGGTCCAAGCGGCCGCGCGGCTCACAGCTGGGTGCGTGGGCGTCGCACCAGTCGCGGCCGATCGCGTCGCGCGCGGCGCTGCTGGACCAATTGGCGGCGGTGACCGCGCGCTTCGCGGACTATGAGCGCGTCCCGGTGCCGCCGGGCTGGGGCGGCTACCTCATCGCACCCGAGGTGGTGGAGTTCTGGCAGGGACGGGAAAACCGGGTGCACAACCGGATTCGGGTCGTCGGCAACCAGGTCGAGCGCCTGCAGCCGTGAGCCCCCGCCCGTAACGGCGCGCGCCATGCGGTGGCGAGCGAGGGCTTGCTTGCCGTGTGGCCGGTCCGCAGGGAGGGCCGCCGGCAATAGGCTTCCGCGAGCCCTAACACCGCGAGATAAGGCGGGGTTTACCTGGCGGAAAGCCGCGAGTTCGGTCGACCTGACCCCGGGCAGGCGCGTCGTCGCGATAACGACTACCTTCAGCTATACGCACCTAGCCATATCAGCCAGAGCGCAAAGGGGTTCTCGTGGCCGACACCGACGACACCGCAACTCTGAAGTACCCGGGGGGTGAGATTGACCTGCAGATCGTCCGCGCCACCGAAGGAAACGACGGGATAGCTCTCGGCTCGCTGTTGGCCAAGACCGGGTACACCACGTTCGATGTTGGCTACGGCAACACCGCGTCCACCAAGAGCTCCATCACCTACATCGACGGCGACGCCGGCATTCTGCGCTACCGCGGCTACCCGATCGAGCAGCTCGCCGAGAAATCGACCTTCCTCGAGGTCAGCTACCTGCTGATCTATGGTGAGCTGCCCGACACCGACCAGTTGGCCGAGTTCACCGACCGGATCCAGCGGCACACCATGCTGCACGAGGACCTCAAGCGGTTCTTCGACGGGTTTCCCCGCAACGCGCACCCGATGCCGGTGTTGTCCAGCGTGGTCAACGCCCTGTCGGCGTACTACCAGGACGCGCTGGACCCGATGGACGGCGGCCAGGTGGACCTGTCGACCATTCGGCTGCTGGCCAAGCTGCCCACCATCGCCGCCTACGCGTACAAGAAGTCGGTCGGCCAGCCGTTCCTGTACCCGGACAACTCGTTGACGCTGGTGGAGAACTTCCTGCGGATGACCTTCGGGTTCCCGGCCGAGCCGTACGAGGCCGACCCCGAGATCGTGCGGGCCCTGGACATGTTGTTCATCCTGCACGCCGACCACGAGCAGAACTGCTCGACGTCGACGGTTCGGCTGGTGGGCTCGTCGCGGGCCAACCTGTTCACCTCCATCTCCGGCGGCATCAACGCGCTGTGGGGCCCGCTGCACGGCGGCGCCAACCAGGCGGTGCTCGAGATGCTCGAGAGCATCCGCGATAGCGGCGACGACGTCGGGGAATTCGTCCGGAAAGTGAAGAACCGCGAGGCCGGCGTCAAGTTGATGGGCTTCGGCCACCGGGTCTACAAGAACTACGACCCCCGGGCCCGGATCGTCAAGGAACAGGCCGACAAGATCCTCGCCAAGCTCGGCGGCGACGACCACCTGCTGAGCATCGCCAAGGATCTCGAAGAGGCGGCACTGACCGACGACTACTTCATCGAGCGCAAGCTCTACCCCAACGTCGACTTCTACACCGGCCTGATCTACCGGGCCCTCGGGTTCCCGACCCGCATGTTCACCGTGCTCTTCGCGTTGGGACGGCTGCCCGGCTGGATCGCGCACTGGCGGGAGATGCACGACGAGGGCGACAGCAAGATCGGCCGTCCGCGCCAGATCTACACCGGCTACACCGAACGCGACTACGTCACCATCGACGCGCGCTAGCGGTCTCGCCCGGAGGTTCGTTGGGGCGCTGTTCGCCGGGGCGCCGAGACTGCGGTGGTTGCGGCGTTCGAGGCGAAAAGCCAGCCGTGGACGCAGGCTCGATGCCACCAGCGCAGACTCGACGTCAGCGGCGTTTGGTAACCCCCGACGAACGTACGGACCAGACCACCAGTTACACCGACGCGAGGACGGCCATCGCGGCGTTGTGGCCGCCGATGCCCGACACCGCCCCGCCGCGGCGGGCACCGGAGCCGCACAACATGATTCGGTCGTGGGCCGTGGCCACTCCCCATCGCCGCGCCGGGGTGTCCAGCGGGTCGTCGTCGTCGGCGAACGGCCACGACAACCCGCCGTGGAAGATGTTGCCCGCGGTCATCCCCAGTGTGTGGTGCAAATCGGCGGTGGTGGTCGTCTCGATGCACGGCCGGCCATTCGCGTCGCTTAGCAGAACATCCTGGATCGGTTCGGCCAGAACGGAATTCAGGGACGCCAGCACCGAGTCGGTGAGTTTGTCGCGCAGGGTGTCGGGGTCGGCGCCGTCGAACAGCGAGTGTGGGGTGTGCAAGCCGAACACCGTCATCGTGTGAGCGCCCGAGTCGCGCAGCCCGTCCGACAGGACGCTCGGGTCGGTCAGCGAATGACAGTAGGCCTCGCACGGCAATGGATCCGGCAGCTGCCCGCCGGCCGCCCTCGAATGCGCCGTGCCCAGTTGGGTCCAGGTCTCGTTGACGTGGAACGTCCCCGCGAATGCCTGTTCGGGTGTGACGACGTCGTCGCGCAATCGAGGCAGCCGCCGCAACACCATGTTCACCTTGACCTGCGCGCCCTGATCCGGTGGCGCCGGTCGTTCGCCGAGTAGACCGGACAGGACCTCCGGTGTGACGCCGGCCAGGACGAACCGGCCCCGGATCAGGTGCTCGTCGCCGCCGCTGCGGTAGCGCACCCGGCCGTCCGGTTCAACGGCGTAAACGTCTGCGCCGGTGATTATTTCGGCGCCATGGCTGACGGCCGCCGTCGCCAGGGCGGCGGTCACCGAGCCCATCCCGCCGACGGGCACGTCCCAGTCCCCGGTTCCCCCGCCGAGCACGTGATACAGAAAGCAGATGTTCTGCCGCAGCGACGCGTCGTCGACATGGGCGAAGGTGCCGATCAGCGCGTCGGTCGCGATCACGCCGCGCACCAGGTCGTTATCCACCGCGTCGGCGATGGCGTGCCCGATCGGCTCGTCGATCATGGCTCGCCAGGTGGCCGCCGCGCCGGGGCCGCCGGCCTCGACGACGTGCCGGCGGGCCTGCTCGCGGGTGCGCAGCGGTTCGATGAGCGTCGGCCAGAGTCGTTCGGTCACCAGCCGGCAGCGCTGGTAGAACGCGGCGAAACCGCGCGCATCGCCGGCGGCGCCGATGGCGGCGAACGTGTCGCCGGGCGCCCCGATCAGCAGCCCACCGCGGCCGCCGGTGGCGGGGTCGGGCGTGTACGACGAATATCGCCGCCTGGCCAGTCGCACCGCGGCGCCCAGGTCGTCGACGATGCGCGACGGCAGCAAACTGACCAGGTAGGAGTACCGCGACACCCGGACCCCGACACCGTCGAAGGCCTGCGCCGAGACCGCGGCGCCGCCGACGTGCCCCAGCCGCTCGAGCAACCGCACCCTCAGGCCCGCCCGGGCCAGGTAGCCGGCCGCGACCAACCCGTTGTGGCCCCCACCTATGACTATGACGTCTAGGACGTCTATGGCGTCGAAATCCGCCGCGCGCTCGTTCAGCTCAGGTAGTCCTCGACCTGGTCGGGCGGGCGCACCTCCGCCCCGCGCGGATCGCCGCCGGTATCGCGCAGTGCCCGACGCTGCCGCAGCAGGTCCCAGCACTGGTCGAGTTCGACCTCCACCCGGTGCAGGCGATCATGTTCCTCCGACGTGGCGATGTTGCCGTTCTGCAGCTGCGCCCGCAAGGCTTTCTCCTCGGCTACCAGCTCGCGGATGTGTACCAGGGTTTCGCTGTCGGCGGGTTTTTTGCCGTTGCCCATCGCTCCAGTGTGCCCGACTTCACGGGTAACGCGGCGTCGACTCGGTAGGCTGCAGATCGCCTGCAGGACGGACGAGTCCCGGTAGCGACAGAGGGAGGGACCGATAGTGGGATTAGGCGCGGGTTTGCGGCAAGCGGCCGCAGGCACCGTCTCGCGGCGGGCCGGGGACTTTCACCGGCGGTCGCCTGGCCTTCCTTGGCTGATTGCCCTGCTGGTTATTCCGTTGCTGATAGCCGCAATCGGCTACGGCGCGCTGGAGCGACCCCAGGCCACCACCGGGCCGACCGGCGCGCTACCAACATTGGCGCCGCCGAGCAAGTCCGGCACACCGAAGTTGTCCTTGGCGCCGCTTTCAATTACCCGCAACGGCAACGACATTACGCTCAGCGGCGAGTTTCCCGATGACTCCGCTAAAGCGGCATTGTTGAAGGCGCTCAACGGCGCACTGGCGCCGGGCGCCAACGTCATCGACCAAATCCACATCAACCCCGATGTCGACGCGCTCGATTTCGCAAACGCCGGATCGATTTTCAAGGACAGCGCGTCGATTGCCAATTTCAGTCTCACGGTCAACGGAGACACCATTACCCTGGCGGGCACCGCCACATCCCAAGACCAGAAGAACACCGTCGAACAGGAGGCGGCGCACACCTGGTCGCACCTGAAAGTCGTTGACAATCTTGTGGTTAACGGGCCACTTCCCCCGCCCGCGCCGCCGGGTCCGCCCCCACCTCCCACGCCCCCCGGCCCCCCTCCACCGCCCGCACCCCCCGGCCCGTGCACCGACCTGCAAGCGGCCATCAACGCCGTGACGGGCGGCCCGATCACGTTCGGGAACGACGGGTTTAGCCTGACCCCGGCCGACGAGCAGATCCTGACCCAGGTAGCGGACAAGCTCAAGGCATGCCCAAACGCGCATGCGACGATCAACGGCTACACCGACAATTCCGGCACCGAGGGCATCAACATCCCGTTGAGCAACCAGCGGGCCCAAGCGGTCTCGGATTTTCTTGTCGCCCATGGCGTTCCCGGTGCTCAGCTGGCGACCAAGGGTCTGGGTTCGGTCAACCCGGTCGCCCCCAACGACACCGCCGAGGGTCGCGCCAAGAATCGCCGCGTCGAAATCGTTGTCAGCTAAGGAGATCCGGCATGGATTTCGTGATCCAATGGTTGTGGTACCTGCTCGCTTTCGTGGCGGGCTCGGCCGTCGCCTGGGTGATCGCCAACACGCTGCGCAAGCGCGCAGGTGATGGGCAAGGCTCTCCCGACGCGACCAGCCCCCGCATAGGCGGGTGGCGATGAACCACGTGCACTGGTGGCTCTTCGGCCTGTCCTTCGTGATGGGGTTGGTGTTGACGCTCGCGCTGACCGTCCGCCCCGTCAAACGTCAAGTGCCGGTGGGGGTGCCGGGCCCTGACGTCAACGCCACGTCCGAGTTCCCCACAACCAGGATCCCCGTCGAGCAAGAGTTTCCCACGACGAAGATTGCCGTCACAAAAGAGGCGCCGACGACGAAGATCTCGGTCGCCAAAGAATCACCGGCGACCAAGTTTCTCAAAAAGTTGCTACCGAAGAAGGCTCCGGCCGCTAAAGAGGCGCCGACGATGAAGATTCGGGCCGCGAAAAACGCGAAAAAGGTGCCGCCCAAGAAGGCCCCGCCCGGCAAGGGAAGGCCGACGAAGGCCCGGGCCGCGAAAAAGGTGCCGCCGAAAAAGGTTCCGCCCGCCAGGGGGCGACCGGCGAAGAAGGCTTTGGTCGCCCAGGAGTCGCCGACGACCAAGATCCCCGTCGCCGAGGGGTCGCCCACCCAAAAGATCCCGGTCTTGCCCTATGCGCCCTACGGCCCGGGCTCGGCTCGCGCCGCCCCGGACGGCGGCGGGCCGGCGGGATGGCTGATAAAGGGCCGCTCGGACACCCGGCTTTACTACACCCCCGACGACCCGACGTACGACCCGACCGTCGCCCAGGTCTGGTTCAAGGACGAGGAATCCGCCGCGCGGGCCTGTTTCACGCCGTGGCGCAAAAGCTCGAGAAGGTGACCCTGGTCGGCAGGGCGCTAGCTGGGGCCGGGCAGGCGCAGCACCAGCCGCGCGCCGCCCAGCGGGCTGTCTTCCAGCGACACCGTCCCGCCGTGCAGGTGGGCCTGCTGGGCCACCAACGCCAGCCCCAGGCCCGACCCCGAATGCGAGGCCGTCGACCCACGGGAGAACCGCTCGAACACCACTTGGCGTTCGGCTTCGGGCACCCCGCTGCCGTTGTCGTCGATCGCGATTTCCACCCCGGCCCGCGAGCTGACCGCGGATAGCTGGACGCGGGTGGCGCCGCCGTGTTTGACGGCGTTCGCGATGGCGTTGTCGACGGCCAGCCGCAGCCCCGCGGGCAGCCCGACGATGATGCAGGTCGGCGACGGCACCAGCGAGACGTCGAGGTCGGGATAGATCCGCATGGCGTCGTGCGCGGCGCGGTCCAGCAGCTCGGTGATGTCGACCGGCACGTGATCGTCGGACGTCGACAGTTCGCCCTGGGCCAACCGCTCCAGGGCGGTCAGCGTGGCCTCTATCCGCGACTGGGTGCGGATGACGTCGTTGAGCACTTCTTTGCGTTGGTCGTCGGCCAGGTCCAGGGTGGACAGCACCTCGAGGTTGGTGCGCATCGCGGTCAGCGGGGTGCGCAGCTCGTGGGAGGACACCGCGGCGAAGTCGCGCGCCGAGGCGAGCGCCTCCTTGGTCCGGTCCTGCTCCTTCCAGATGCGTTGCAGCATGCCCCGCATCGCTTCGGCAATCTCGACGGCCTCGGTGGCGCCGCGCACTTCGACCCGCGGTGCCTCGTCCCCGGCATCGATCGAACGGGCTTGCTGGGCAAGCCGTTTGAATGGCCGGACCGCGAAAGCGGCCAGCAGCCAAGCGAATATCGCCGCCGCGCCGATGGCGGACCCGCATACCAGGATCACCCGTCGGTGCAAATTGTTGATCTGGACGATGGTGTCGTCATAGGTCGCGCCGACTTCGACCCAAGTCGGTTCGGGGCTCGGGATCTCCACCGTTCGAACCCGGTACCGCACCCCGTTGACGTAGGTGTCGGCGTAGCCCTCGCTCAGTTTGGGCAGCGTGACGTCGGAATTGGACTTGACCTGGCTTCCGCGGCGGACCGTGATGACGGTGTCCTGGTCGTTGGGTGAGCGGGGGATTTCATCGAGCCCCCGAGGCAGGAAGGGAATGGCGAAACCCGCTGCCTCGTCCAAGCGGCGGTCCAGCCGTTCCTTCCAGGCGCTGGTGATGCCGAACCAGACGACCGCTCCCGCGATGAGTACCACGATGGCGGTGCCTATCGCCGTCGCGAGTGCGACCCGGGTCCGCAGCGAAGGCGTACGGGCGAAAATCCGCGACAGGATGTTCATGGCCGCTTCATGGTCACTGCATTCGCAGCACGAACCCTACTCCGCGGACGGTGTGCAGCAGCCTGGGGCCGCCGTTGGCCTCCAGCTTGCGGCGCAGGTACCCGATGAACACGTCGACGACGTTGGTGTCGGCGGCGAAGTCATAGCCCCACACCAGCTCCAGCAGCTGCGCGCGGGACAGCACCGCGGTCTTGTGCTCGGCCAGCACCGCCAGCAGGTCGAATTCCCGCTTGGTCAGGTCGACGTCGACGCCGTTGACCCGGGCCCGCCGGCCGGGGATGTCCACCTCCAGCGGGCCGACCGTGATGGTTTCCGACGACGACGTCGCGGTGGACCCGCGGCGGCGCAGCAGCGCCTTCACCCGCGCGACCAGTTCGGCCAGCACGAACGGCTTGACCAGGTAGTCGTCGGCGCCGGCCTCCAGGCCCGCCACGCGATCGTCGACCGAGCTGCGGGCGGACAGCACGCAGACGGGGACGTCGTTGTCCATGGCTCTCAGCGCCGTCACCACACTGACGCCGTCCAGCACGGGCATGTTGATGTCGAGCACGATCGCGTCCGGCCGCGTCTCGGTGGCGCTGCGCAAGGCCTCGGCGCCGTCGACCGCCGTCGACACCTCGAACCCGGACAAGCGCAGGCCGCGTTCCAGCGAGGCGAGCACGTCGGAGTCGTCGTCAACGACCAAAACCCGAGGCGAAGTCGCACCAGTGTCCATGTCGCCCATTTTGCCTGATTGTCGACGATGGGGGTGGGAGGCGCGAGCGGGCGCATAAGCCTGGCTCCCTGCGCGAGCAGACGCGGAATCGCATAAATCCGGTCGCCGGAGTGCGATTCTGCGTCTCCTCGCGGGAGTGGCTCGGGGGAGTGGCTAAACGGTTACGTTTTCGACGCCCAGCCGCGACTGCGCGTGGATCACACCGTGCCAGGATCGAATCCAGGCGTGAGCTTTCGATTTCGGCGCCACCGCGCGCAAAGGACAGGGGGAAACGGACTCGTCGTGACTGAAGCCAGGCGGCCGCGGGATGTCGCTGCGCCGAAGCACCGGCGGGCGGCCTCGAACCTGAGTCGGTTGCTTCCGGACCTAGTTCCCGACCGCACACGCATCGCCATCGTGTTGGCCGCCACTACCAGTCTTGTTGCCACGGTGGGTATCCCGATCATGACGGGGGTGGTGATCGATGGGCCGGCGTCGGTGGCCGCGAAGATCTGGACGCTGCTTGAGGTCATCCCGAACGTCGCGCTGATTGTTCTGTTTGGTTTCGGTGCGTACGCGGCGGACCACGGATTGGTCACGGTCGGCACCCTGGCCGGATTCATCACTTTGATGCTGTCGCTGGTGTGGCCGGTCACGGCGATGGGGTTGCTGCTGTCGATGACGGCGGCGAATCGGACCTTCGACACACCCCGCGGCATCATCGACGTGCCGCGCGCGAACCCGGTCCGGGCCGGGCGACTGGAACTGCGCGATGTGGGCTTCCGGATTCCCGACGTGGCGGCGGGCGCCAAGTGGCTGCTCCGGCATGTCACGCTGACCATCGAGCCCGGCGAGACGCTCGCCCTCGTCGGCTCCGTCGGTTGGGGCAAATCCCTGTTGACGTCGCTGCTTTCCCGGATCTACGACGTGTCGGAGGGGCAGATTCTGCTCGATGGCCACGACATCCGCGAGTTGTCTCTGCCGTCGCTGCGCCGGTCCGTGAGCACGGCATTCGAGGATCCGACGGTGTTTTCGATGTCGGTGGCCGAGAGTTTGCGGGTGGGCCGCCCGGGTGCTACCGACGCGGAGTTGGCCGAGGCCATCGGTATCGCGGCGGCGCGGTTCGTCTACGAGCTGCCATTCGGACTCGATACCCGTATTGGGGAACGGGGCATGCGGCTATCGAGCGGGCAGCGTCAGCGGCTGTGCCTGGCCCGGGCGATCATCGCCGCGCCGACGTTGCTGGTGGTCGACGACACCCTGTCCGGGTTGGACGTGTCTGCCGAGGCGCTGCGGGCGGCGCTCACCGGGACGACCGGCATCGTGGTCGCGCGGCGGCTGTCGACCGTGCTGCTCGCCGATCGGGTGGCGTTCCTGGAAGCCGACGACTGTTCTGGGGCGACCATCGCGCATGCGGGAACGCATGCCGAGCTTTTCGCGCGGGTCGCAGCGTATCGCCACCTTATGACCGCCGGCCAGGGTCAGGATGAGGATATCGCTTGCAAGACAATGGATTTCGCGATGAATATGGGAGAGCCCGCTCCCGCTTGCTGGGAATCGCCATCCTGCTCGTCACGTTTGATCGGCAGTTAGGGCTGATGTGCCGGGCGGTGTCTTTGGTATTGCTGCGCTCGATTTGTGGTTCCGGTTGCGGATCGCCCGAAATCTGTTGTGAGGTTCGAGACAGTGTGCGGTGGCCGGCGCCGGCGATGATGACGATCGTCTTTGACGTCACGGTGCTTCCGACACAATCGTCCTTGACGGCAACGTGACGTACTGCCATTGTTAGTACATGGCCGTCATGAAAGATAATCGCCTACAGCTGCGTGTCGATGCGGCGTCGAAGCGTCGACTGGAGGAGGCTGCCAGCGCGGCGCACTTGAGTGTGTCAGCGTTTGTGCTGCAGGCCGCCAATCAGGCAGCCGATGACCTACTGGCTCAACGACGGGCCATTCACCTATCACCCAACGCGGCGGCTGCGTTCACGGAGGCTCTTAACCGTCCGGCACAGGTGAACGAGCGGCTAGCGGTCGCGCTGGGGCAGTCGCAGAAGTTCAGCTGGCTTGACTGAGTGGAGTTCTATCGGCCGACGCTGCTGGACCTGGAGGGTCACCAGCGCAACGAGTTCACCTCCGGTGAGCCGTCGCCGGACGAGTGGCTGCGCCGCTATGCGGGCCAGAACCGACGTGGCAACACCGCAGCAGTGTGGGTGATCGCCGACCGCAGTTGCCGGGTGGTTTGCTACGCGACCTTGTCTATGACCTCGGTGGATCGATCCGCCAGCCCCGCTCCTCTCGCCAGAGGCGCCCCGATCCAAGTGCCCGCACTGCTGGTCGGCCGATTGGCCACTGACAACCATGCTGCCGGGCTCGGGCTCGGTACCCAAATGGTTAAGCACATCTTGGCGACTGCAGCGGAGTTGAACGAAAAAGCGGCATGCCGTGCCGTGGTGGTGACAGCGCTAAGTCCAATCGCGTTGAGTTGGTGGCAGCGATTCGGCTTTGAACCGTTCGATTCCGAGGATCCGACAAACCTCGACCTCTATTTGCTGACCAAGGACATCAGTGCCACCCTCGCGCGGCTCTGACACCACAGCTGCTTCACCCGACGGCCAACGCAACAATGCCAGCTGGATGACGCTCGACCAGGCATCGCCGATGCTGTCGATGTCGGTGTGAAGCACCTGCGTTTTAAGGGGTAGTGCGTTCCGTGGGCGTACAACGCTGTTCATGCGGATTGCCACCCCCAACGTGCAGTGCAGCTGCCTAGCAGGGGGTGGGTCGTGGGGTGGTCAGCATCGACCCCGCGATTTGGGCGGATTCATCATCTGACACGAGCATCAAGTTGAGCCGTGGGTAGCCAAGGGTGTGGTGACGGGTGTGGTATCGGAGGGTTTGCTGGTCGCGCCGCATAGTGTGGCAAACATAGCCTAAGGATCGCCCGCCGGTAGTTGCGACCTGAACTAAAATTCGGGGGGGGGGGTAACTCCAGGCTTTTTAAAGTGCCTATGAGCATTGGTTTCTTTATCTCGTATGGTTTGCAATGCTAGACGTCTGCCGGATGGATTTGATCAGCTTCGGTCGAACTCGCCCGAATCTCAGGTTGTTCTCAGCTACCTTTCGATCATCTGAATTCGACTCGCCGATCAAAGGAGATGGTTGTGGAACGTACAGCCCGCCACCGCATCACCGCTGGAGTGGCCCTGGCCGCCGCCAGCGTCATCACGGTCGCCCCGGTGACCCAGCACCTGCCCGACTTTCACCTGGCCCAGCAGCTGTCCCAGGTGAGCATTTCCGACATTCGCCTCAGCGATGCCGCCGACACCATGGTGGATTTGTTCTCTGGCGTGGAAAACGAACTCGCGTCTCTCGCCAGCGGATCAGCCACGGCCGCTGCGGCCGGTGCGGCGTTGGACCCCACCCAGAACTTGATCGTGCAGACGTGGATGCAAACTTTCGCGTCGGCCAGCACGAACCTGCAGCGGATTGTCGGTGAGATGTCTGCGCCTCCCTTCCCGATACTGCAGCAGGTTGGCGCGAACTTCGCCGACTATGGGCAACTGTACGTCGGGGCGTTTCAGAAAGTCGCTACGAACGCCGTCTCATATTTCGGAACGGGTGGCACTTTCAGTAAGTTTATGCAAACCGGTATCACCGACCTCATGGCGGGCAACATTAGCGGCGGCCTAACCCAATTTTACAACGGTTTGTGGGCTAGTCCCTTCGCGCAATTCGGGATTCCGCTTGAGGGTATTTTGAAGATCCCGGCCTATATGACTCAAAATCTCGCCAACGCGACGAACTACATGTCTACCACTGGCGTGGTCAGCCTTGCTGATCTACTCCTCGGGCTGCCCAATGTCACCCAGGCAGCGCTTGGCACCAGCCTTCAGACGGCTTTCAATGCCTGGTACGCCGGAGAGCCGCTGCTGGCGATTACCAACCTGCTCAACACACCGGGCGCAGTGATGAACACATTCCTCAACGGGGCCGGAAAGAATGCCACCAACGGGCTGCTGAGCAAGAACTTTGGTGCGATAGAGGGGCTGCTAGCCATCCAAAAGGGTATTACGAACCAGATCATCGCTCCTGGCTCGGTTAATATCTTAGCCGGCGGCAATGTCGGGACCGCGATCCAGCAATTCGGGAACCAGTTGGTCAATGGTTGGCCATCTTTGAGCCCGGTGATCAGCAACATCAGTAGTCAATTGATTGGGACGCTGCAAAATGTCGTGACGAATTTCCCCGCGATGTTGGGCAACTTCGGCGCAGCGTTGGCAAGCAATATCGGGCTGTTGATTTCCAACATCCTCAAGCTGCTCTGAGTCCGCGGGTGGTCGCCGATGCGAGCCGGTGACCGCCAACGGCGATGGCCCCCTTCGCGAGAAGGGGGCCATCGTTTACTGATGTGCTCCTCACCCGGGCGTGCAGTCGCCCACGACAACGTAACCAATGCCGGACGAGAGTCCACCAGGTTTTGCATCATGACTCCGCGATCTGCTGGAATATGTTCTATCCCAATAACTTTGGTGAGACTGGGTCGCGGACTTCGAGCGTTGTTACTGATTCATCGACCCCCGCGATCATCCAGCGCTACCTCGGCTGCCGAGAGCTGACGGACCAAAGCGTCTCAGGGCAATCCGATTCGTCGGTAGCGCCGCAGTCGCGCGGCCAGGCGCTCGGCGTCGGGCATCCCGCGCAGCGCGTCGACTTCGGCGGCTATCGCGCGCGACAGCCGTTGGGAGAATTCGACCGGCTCGTCGGCGGCGTCGGGATGCTCCGGCACGATGGCGTCGACGATACCGGAGGCCAACAGGTCGGCCGACCGAATGCCTTGGGCCGCAGCGAGTTCGGCGGCATGGGCGGTGTCGCGGAAGACGATCGCGCTGGCTCCCTCGGGCGGCAGCGGCGCCAGCCAGCCGTGCAGCGCGGCCAGCACCCGGTCGGCGGGCACCATCGCCAGCGCCGGGCCGCCGCTGCCCTGGCCAAGTAGGACCGACACCGTCGGCGTATCCAGCGTCACGAGCTCGGCCACACACTGGGCGATCTGACCGGCCAGCCCGCCCTGCTCGGCTTCGGCCGACAGCGCGGGGCCGGCGGTGTCGATCACCAGCACCAGCGGCAGGCGCAACTCGGCGGCCAGCGCCATGCCGCGCCGGGCCTCACGTAGCGAAGCGGGCCCGACGAGTCCGCCACCGACCCGCTGCTGGCCCAGCACCACCGCGGGCTGGCCGGCGAATCGGGCCAGCGCCAGCAGCGTCGTCGCCGCTTCACCCTGACCGGTACCCGACAGCAGCACCCGGTCAGTTGCGCCGTGCCGCAACAGATGTCCGACACCGGGCCGGTCCGGCCGCCGGGACGCCACCACCGAGTCCCACGCCGGTACGTCGGGCACCGGTTCGGCCGGCCGCCGCGCGGTCAGCGGCTCGGGCGGATCGGCGATCACCCTCAGCGCACGATCGAGCGTGCCCCGTAGCTCGTCAAGCGCAACGACGCCGTCGATCACCCCATGCCGCTGCAAATTCTCCGCCGTCTGGATGCCGGCCGGGAACGGTTCGCCGTAGAGCAGCTCGTACACCCGGGGCCCGAGGAAGCCGATCAGGGCGCCCGGCTCGGCGACGGTGACATGGCCCAGCGAGCCCCACGACGCGAACACCCCGCCGGTGGTCGGGTTGCGCAGGTAGACCAGGTAGGGCAGGTGCGCCTGTCTGTGCAGTGTGACGGCGGCGGCGATCTTCACCATCTGCAGAAACGCGACCGTGCCCTCCTGCATGCGGGTGCCGCCCGAACTCGGCGAGGCCAGCAGCGGCAGCCGCTCGGCGGTCGCCCGTTCCACCGCGGCAGTGATCCGTTCGGCGGCGGCCACGCCGATCGAGCCGCCGAGGAAGCCGAACTCGCAGACCACCACCGCCACCCGGCGCCCGAATATGCGCCCCTCGCCGGTCAGCACCGCCTCGTCGCGGCCGGTGGCGACTCGGGCGTCGGCCAGCTCCCGCGCATAGGACTCGCTGACCGGCACCGCCAGCGGCTCGCTGTCCCAGCTGACGAAGGAGCCGTCGTCCAGCACCGCATCCCGCAGTTGATCAGTCGTGATACGACCCACGTGACGAGGCTATATAACCCTGTCGGCTAACTCGGTTCGATCGAATCGGCAACGCCCTAATGGTTCAGGCCCCAGGTATTGGTGTCCTACTGATCCAGCGCCGACCTGATGCCCGTATACCCAAAGTCGTTGCCTTTCCATAGCAGGGGCTCGCGTAGGTCGGACGCCAGCGCGTACGAGAGGCAATCACCGAAGTTCAAACCCGCCGGGTGCCCGCTGCCTTTGCCGAAATCTGCATACGCTTGGCGGGCCAGACGGGCCTGGCGCTCGGTTACCGGCTCGACTACGCATTGGGCTTCCTGCATGAGTTCATCGAGCGCTCTGCTAATGATCGGGTCACGCTGGGAATCTAGGACGATCCCGCATTCGAGGTAGCTGGCCGCTGACAGTCTGCAGGTGTCCGCGCCGGCAAGGGCCTCGGCGTAGACGGCGGCGTCGTCCTCTTCTGTGAGGATCGCGATGACCGCCGAAGTATCCACGATCACGCCGGAAGCCCTCGCTGATCGTAGAGCAGCGTGGCGTGGTCCAGCTGCTTGGTCTCCGAGCTCATCCGGCCCGCAGTCTTGTGGCCGATTGCCAGAATCCGGGCCGTGAGATCGTCCCGTTGCAGTCGAGCCAGGCGCTCCTGCACCGCGGTCGCCACGGCCTGGGTCTGGGACTCACCCGTGATTTTCGCGATTTGCTTGACCGCTTCGTGGATCGACGCATCTTTGATGTTCAAAGCCATGGTGGTACCTTTCTACAGTCGATACGGTACCACGGTTCCATCCTTACGGATGGCTTCCGTCGCCTTGTCGCGACGGCGTGGTTGGGCTGACACCAGTCCTTCAACACGCTTTATCCTGGCCCTCATGATCGGTGTCACCCAGGCGGAAGCCGTCACGACCATTGAGCTGCAGCGCCCGGAGCGTCGCAACGCCCTGAATTCCCAGCTCGTCGACGAGCTGCGGGAGGCCGTGCTGAAAGCCGCCGCCGAAAATGCCCGGGCCGTGGTGCTCACCGGCCAGGGCACCGTGTTCTGCGCCGGCGCGGATCTCAGCGGCGACGCCTTCGCCGCCGACTATCCCGACCGGCTCATCGAGCTGCACAAGGCGATGGACGGGGCGCCGATGCCGATCATCGGCGCCATCAACGGGGCCGCCATCGGCGCCGGCCTGCAGCTGGCCATGCAATGCGACCTGCGGGTCGTCGCGCCGGAGGCGTTCTTCCAGTTCCCGACGTCGAAATATGGGCTAGCCCTTGATAATTGGAGCATTCGGCGACTGTCTTCGTTGGTCGGTCACGGACGGGCCCGCGCGATGCTGCTGGCCGCGGAGAAGCTGACCGCCGACGTGGCACTGCAGACCGGAATGGCCAACCGCATCGGGACACTGGCCGACGCCCAGGCCTGGGCCGCCGAGATCGCCGGCCTGGCGCCGCTGGCCATCCAGCATGCCAAGCGGGTGCTCAACGACGACGCCATCGAGGAGGCGTCACCGCAGCACAAAGAACTCTTCGACAAAGCCTGGGGCAGCCAGGATGTCATCGAAGCGCAGATTGCCCGCATGGAGAAGCGACAACCGAAGTTTCAGGGGGCCTGACAAGCATGCTGCGGGGGGCGCTGCGGCTGGCCGCCGGCACGGCCTCGCTGGCGGCCGGTGGATGGGCGTTGCGCGCGCTGCATGGCGCGCCGGCAGCGCTGGGCGCCGATCCCGCTTCGATCCGAGCGGTGGCGCAGAAATCGCCGAACTACTCCGACGGCAAGTTCGTCAACCTCGACCCGGCCACGTTCAACATGGACCGCGAGCAACTGCGGCTGATCGCGTGGGAATTCGTGGGTGGACGCGGCAGCGGCCGGCCGGCGGCGCCGATCCCGTTGGCCGCGCCGGAGATCGTCGAGCGTGACCCCAGCCGGCTCGCCGTCAGCTGGTTCGGTCACTCGACGGCGCTGCTGGAAATCGACGGCTACCGCGTGCTCACCGATCCGGTGTGGAGTAACCGATGCTCACCGTCGGACGTCGTCGGACCGCGGCGGCTGCATCCGCCGCCGGTGCAACTGGACGGGCTGCCCGCCGTCGATGCCGTGGTGATCAGCCACGACCATTACGACCACCTCGACGTCGACACCGTCCTCGCGCTGGCCCGCACCCAGCGGGCCCCGTTCGTCGTGCCGCTGGGAGTCGGTGCCCACCTGCGCGCGTGGGGCATCCCCGAGCGCCGCATCGTCGAGCTTGACTGGCATCAGAGCGCTCAAGTCGACGAGCTCACCCTGATTTGCGTGCCGGCACGGCACTTTTCGGGACGCTTCCTGGGCCGGAACACCACGCTGTGGGCATCGTGGGTCTTCCTTGGCCCGAGCCGCCGCGTGTATTTCGGCGGCGACACCGGCTACACCAAGAGCTTCACGCAGATCGGCGCCGACCACGGACCGTTCGACCTGACCCTGCTGCCCATCGGCGCCTACAACACGGCCTGGCCCGACATCCACATGAACCCCGAGGAGGCGGTTCGGGCGCACCTGGATATCACCGACTCGGGGTCGGGACTGCTGGTGCCCATCCATTGGGGCACCTTCCGGCTGGCCCCGCACCCGTGGGCGGAACCGGTCGAGCGCCTGCTCGCGGCCGCGACGCCGGCTCATGTGAATGTGGCGGTGCCCGCGCCCGGTCAACGCGTCGAACCCGCCGCGCCCCCGCGATTCAACCCGTGGTGGCGGCTCTAAACCACGCTAGAGTTCCGCCATGACGAAACGCGCCGCAACGGCCGCCGTCGTGCTGGCCTTGCTTGCGTCGACGGGATGCGGGCCGGCGCAACCGGTATCCGGCCCGCCGTCCGCACTGTCTAACGCACCGCCCAACGAGGTTTCGGGCGTGGACATTCCCCCGGGTCGCATCGACGATGCCATCTCCAAGGTCGACGGCCTGATCGGCAACCTGATGAAGGCCACCGGCATCCCGGGAATGGCCGTCGCCGTCGTCCGCGGCGGAAAGACGGTATATGCCAAGGGCTTCGGCATCAAAGACACGAGCAAGGGCGACGGCCAGGACAACAAGGTCAACGCCGACACCGTCTTCCAACTGGCCTCGGTGTCGAAATCGGTCGGCGCGACGGTGGTCGCGCACGAGGTCGGCGACAACGTCGTCACCTGGGACACGCCGGTGGTGTCCAAGCTGCCGTGGTTCGCGCTGGAGGATCCCTACGTCACCGGCCATGTGAGCATTGCCGACCTGTATTCGCATCGTTCCGGGCTGCCCGACCATGCCGGTGACAAGCTGGAGGATCTGGGCTACGACCGCCGCCAGTCGCTCGAACGGCTGAAGTACCTGCCGCTGTCGCCCTTTCGAATCAGCTACGCCTACACCAACTTCGGCGTGACCGCCGCGGCCGAGGCGGTGGCCGCCGCCGCGGGCAAACCGTGGGCCGACCTGTCCGACGAGGTGCTCTACCGCCCGCTGAGAATGGCGTCGACCAGTTCGCGGTTCGCCGATTTCATGGCCAGGCCCGACCGCGCCGTCAACCACGTCAGGGTCGGAGACAAATGGGAGCCGCGCTTCCAACGCGATCCCGATACACAGACGCCCGCGGGCGGCGTGAGCTCGTCGGTCAACGACATGGCGCACTGGCTAATCATGCTGCTGGGCAATGGAAGTTACGGCGGCCAGCGGATCGTGTCGCCGGAAGCCCTGCTGGCCGCCACCACCGCGCAGGTCGTCTCGGCGCCCGCGACCACGCCGAAGGCGCGTTCTGGCTTCTATGGCTACGGGTTCAACGTGTCGGTGACGTCGTCGGGGCGCACCGAATACAGTCATTCCGGCGCTTTCTCTTTGGGGGCGGCGACCAACTTTGTGGTGATGCCGTCCGAGGACCTGGCCATCATCGCACTGACCAATGCCGCGCCCATCGGTGTGCCCGAGACGCTGACCGCCGAATTCATGGATTTGGTGCAGTACGGCCAGATTCGCGAAGACTGGGCCAGCCTGTACAGGCAGGCGATCGGCTGGATGAACAACCCGGAAGGCTCGCTCGTCGGCAAGCAGCCCCCGGCCAACCCCACACCGGCCAGACCGCCGCGCGACTACGCCGGCGTATACGCCAACGACTACTGGGGTCCGGCCGTCGTAACCGAACGCGATGGTGCGCTGCAGCTCTCGCTCGGGCCGAAAAACCAGACCTTCGCCCTGATGCACTGGGACGGCAATACCTTCACATTCCCGCTGACGAACGAAAACGCCCCGCCTGGGACGATTTCCAAGGCCGTCTTCGCCGGGTTCCCCCGCGCCACGCTGAATCTGGAGTACTTCGATTCGGACAAGCTGGGAACCTTCACCCGATGACCGTCGCTAACACGCTAGGCCTGACCGATGCGGAGGTGGCGCGGCGGGTAACCGAGGGCAAGAGCAACGCCGTTCCGCAGCGCGCCGCGCGCAGCATCGCGGAGATCGTTCGGGCCAACGTCTTCACCCGGATCAACGCGATCCTGGGCGTGCTGCTGATCATTGTGTTGGCGACGGGCTCGGTGATCAATGGGCTGTTCGGGCTGCTCATCGTCGCCAACA
This sequence comes from Mycobacterium malmoense, assembly GCF_019645855.1. Lineage (NCBI taxonomy): Bacteria > Bacillati > Actinomycetota > Actinomycetes > Mycobacteriales > Mycobacteriaceae > Mycobacterium > Mycobacterium malmoense. The sequence goes on along the minus strand of NZ_CP080999.1, from coordinate 4,386,191 downwards.
GCGTCATCGGCATGGTCCAGGAGATCCGGGCCAAGCAGACGCTCGACAAGCTGGCGATCGTCGGGCAGGCGAAACCGTTGGTGCGCAGGCGATCCGGGACTCGAACGCTGATGCCCAGCGAGGTGGTGCTCGACGACGTCATCGAGCTCGGCCCGGGGGATCAGGTCGTCGTCGACGGCGAGATCCTCGAGGAAGAGAACTTGGAGATCGACGAATCGCTGCTGACCGGCGAGGCGGACCTGATCGCCAAGGCCCCCGGCGACGCGGTGATGTCGGGCAGCTTCGTCGTCGCCGGCACCGGCGCCTACCGCGCCACCAAGGTCGGCCCGGACGCGTACGCGGCCAAGCTCGCCGAGGAGGCCAGCAAGTTCACCCTGGTCAAATCCGAACTGCGCCATGGTATTAACCGCATTCTGCAGTTCATCACCTATCTATTGGTGCCGGCCGGTCTGCTGACGATCTACACCCAGTTGTTCACCACGCACGCCGGCTGGCGGCAGTCCGTGCTGCGGATGGTCGGGGCGCTGGTGCCCATGGTGCCCGAAGGCCTGGTGCTGTTGACGTCGATCGCGTTCGCGGTCGGGGTCATCCGGCTCGGTCAACGCCAATGCCTGGTCCAGGAGCTGCCCGCGATCGAGGGATTGGCCCGGGTCGACGTGGTTTGCGTCGACAAGACCGGCACCCTGACCGAAAACGGCATGCGGGTTGCCGACGTCTTCGAGGTCGGGGCGCGGGCCGCGCAGTCCGAAACCGTCGCCGACGTGCTGGCGGCGCTGGCCACGGCCGACGCGCGGCCCAACGCCAGCATGCAGGCGATCGCCGACACCTACGACCAGCCGCCCGGCTGGATCGCCACCGCCACCGCGCCTTTCAAGTCGGCCACCAAGTGGAGCGGCGTGTCCTACCGCGATCACGGCGACTGGGTGATCGGCGCGCCGGACGTGCTGCTCGACCCGGCATCGGCGGTCGCCGAACGGGCCGAGCGGATCGGGGCCCAAGGGCTGCGGGTGCTGCTGTTGGGTCGCGGCGAGGTGGCCGTGGATCGCCCGGACGCACCGGGCCGGGTCACCCCCATCGCCCTGGTAGTACTCGAGCAGAAAGTCCGTCCCGACGCCCGCGACACACTGGATTATTTTGCTACCCAGGGCGTTTCGGTCAAGGTGATCTCCGGCGACAACGCGGTCTCGGTCGGCGCCATCGCCGGCAAGCTCGGACTGCGCGGCGAGACGATGGATGCGCGTCAACTCCCCACCGACCCAGCCGAACTGGCCGACGCGCTGGACTGCCACACCACCTTCGGCCGGGTGCGGCCCGAACAGAAGCGCGCCATCGTGCACGCCCTGCAATCGCACGGCCACACCGTCGCGATGACCGGCGACGGCGTCAACGACGTGCTGGCCCTCAAGGACGCCGACATCGGTGTCGCGATGGGCGCGGGCAGCCCGGCGTCGCGCGCGGTGGCGCAAATCGTGTTGCTGGACAACAGGTTTGCCACGCTACCGTATGTCGTCGGCGAGGGCCGGCGGGTGATCGGAAACATCGAGCGGGTCGCCAACCTGTTCTTGACCAAGACGGTGTACTCGGTGCTGCTCGCGCTGTTTGTGGGCACCGAATGCCTGTTTGCCAAACCGCTCAAGGCCGACCCGCTGCTGTATCCGTTCCAGCCGATCCACGTCACGATCGCGGCGTGGTTCACCATCGGTATTCCGTCGTTCATCCTGTCGCTGGCACCCAACAACGAACGCGCCCACCCGGGCTTCGTGCGGCGGGTGCTGACCTCGGCGCTGCCGTCCGGACTTGTCGCCGGTGTCGCCACGTTCGTCTCCTACCTGGTGGCCTACCACGGCCGCCACGCCACGTTCCAGCAACAGGATCAGGCGTCGACCGCTGCGCTGATCACGTTGCTGGTGACCGCGCTATGGGTGCTCGCGGTGGTGGCGCGCCCCTACCAGTGGTGGCGGGTGGCGCTGGTGGTTGCCTCCGGCCTGGCCTACGTGGTGATCTTCAGCATCCCGCTGGCCCAGCAGAAGTTCCTGCTCGACCCGTCGAATATGGTGGTGACCTCGACCGCGCTGGGGATCGGTGTGGCGGGGGCCGCGGCGATCGAGGCAACCTGGTGGATCCGGGCCAAGATGCTGGGCGTCCGGCCGCGGTTGTGGGCACCGACAAGTTAGGCTTTGACCAGCAAAGCAACATCTGCGGGAAGGGGGCTGGCGCGTGGGATTCCTGGACAAGGCGAAAGACCTGTTGGCGCAGAACGCCGACAAGGTCGAGACCGCGATCGACAAGGCCGGCGAGTTCGTCGACGGCAAGACGAAGGGCAAGTACTCCGACACCATCCACAAGGTGCAGGAGGAGGCGAAGAAGGCCGCTGAGTCTGCTGGCCCCGGCGACCAGCAGAACTGAGCGCATGGCGAAACTCTCCGGATCCATCGACGTACCCCTGCCCCCCGAGGTCGCCTGGAAGCATGCCTCCGACCTCTCTCGGTACAGGGAATGGCTGACGATCCACCGGGTGTGGCGCAGCACGTTGCCCGACGAGATCGAGAAGGGGACGGTCATCGAATCGATCGTCGAGGTCAAGGGCATGCTCAACCGGATCAGATGGACGGTCGTGCACTACAAGCCGCCGCAAGGCATGACACTCAACGGCGACGGTGTCGGCGGAGTCAAGGTCAAGCTGATGGCCAAGATCCAGCCCAAAGACGAGGGCTCCGTCGTCGGGTTCGACGTACATCTGGGCGGCCCGGCGCTGTTCGGGCCGATCGGCATGATCGTTGCCGCGGCGCTGCGAAGCGACATCAATGAATCGCTGCACAACTTTGTCAGGGTGTTCACGGCCCCCGACCCACAGATGAACGGAGATGGTGGCCGGCGGTGAGTTTCCGGCTCGCTGCCGTTCGGTCACACGGGCCCGGACCCGCGTCGGCTAACCTCGCAACCATGACTCGCCGGCTGCGCTCTGGTTGGCTGGTGGCGTTTTTCGCCCTGCTCATCTCGGCCAGCGCCTGGATGCCGTGGCTGACGACGGCGGTCAATGGCGGGGGCTGGTCCAACGCCATCGGAGGCACCCACGGCAGCCTGGAGCTGCCGCCGGGGTTCGGTGCGGGCCAGCTCATCGTGTTGCTGTCCTCGACGCTGCTGGTGGCCGGGGCGATGGTGGGCCGCGGCCTGTCGGTGAAGCTCGCTTCTGTTGCCGCGCTCGTCATTTCGCTGCTGATCGTGGCGCTCACACTGTGGTACTACCGGCTCAACGTCAGCCCGCCGGTGTCGGCGCAATACGGGCTCTACGTCGGCGCCGTCGCTGCCGTCTGCGCCGTGGCATGCTCGGTTGCGGCAGTGATCGCGGCGGTGGTTTCCGGCCGGTGAGGTTTCAGGCCGGCGGGAACTCGTGTCTGCCTGACGTGTCCTCGGGCTCGTTGACGCCGAACACAAAGGGCGCGAACACGACTTCGCGGCCGTCGGGGTCGCGATAGGTGACCGCACCCGTCGCCTCCCAGTAGGGGTGCTGCTCCACGGGTGCCAGCCCCGCCGCCTGAAAGCGCGCGATCGCGGCTTGCCGTGCCTGCCTGTCGGGAAAGTACAGGCACAGCTGTTCGTGGTGATCGACGGCGACGGTGTCGACGGCCTCCACGATTTCGAGCGTCAGGTTCCAACTGGGCAGGCCGAATATGGCGCCGTTGCTGCCGTAGCTGGCCTCGAACGTTTCGTAGAGCGGCAGCCCCACCAGCTCACGGTAAAACCGCACTGTTTCTTCGAAGTTCGACGAGCGGCGAGCGAAGCGGATGGCCCCGATCGACGCCAGCCGCGCGGGCCAGTGCGTTGTCCGATGACGCTTTTCGTTGTCCACTGCTACCCCGATTCGCCGAGCCTGTAATTCTGCAGACCGCCACTCGTACTTATGCTGCCGGATTACAGGCTCGGCGATCCACCCGGCCCGATGGCGCTCGCCGCCGACTCGGCGAATGCCGGCGCGGCAACCGCGCGCCGCGCACCCACGCCGAATGCGTGCCGCTGAAAGTACGTTCGGGCTACTGGAGTTTGCACGCCGGCCATCCGTGCGCACAAAGCGGTTGTGGTAGAAGGCTTTTCCGTCGCGGAAGCCGACCATGTCCAGCATGCCGTCACCATCGAACGGGTGATAGGTCTTCAACGCCGGGTGTGGCCGATTCTCGGTGTTGCGCAGACAGATGCCGTCCAGGCCGTGCGGCACGGTACTCCTGGATGACGTGCCCATCCGGCGAGCCGGTCCGGTTGCCGGGGCGCAGGCAAAAGGGCGGCCCCGTCGGCTCTCGGGCTGAACCGACGGGACCTGGATAAGTGCGCCGGCCGGCCGACGCACCCACCTCTGTTGAAACATTGCCACCGGCAGCGGTGGACAAACATGCCGGCTCTTAGCTAACGCAGTCGTAGCGGCTCCCTGGGGTGCCAACGTGGCCGGCCGCAGCCTTCTACGAGGTGGGCAAACCGCCGCACGTGACCGTCCTGTGACCCAAGCGAGTGATGGGGGCGGGGGGCCTATGGGCCCAACAGCGGGGCCGGGAGCGCCGGCGCTCCCGCGCGCGCATTTCCCGTGAAAACTCTCGATTGCGACACGGTCTCGGATGCATACCTATTGCCGAATCAGTGGTCACAGCAGCCTCGTAAATCACTATCGTCACATGAGCCAACTGCGGACGTCAATGCGGCGGCCTGCTCCTGGAAAGGTGTGACATTTGTCGGCGATTCCTCGGACCGTATCGCTATCGGTGGCGTCGGTGGCTGCTATCGCATTCATTGGTGCGGTCGGCCTCGCGCCGTCGGCGAACGCCACGCCTTGCGGCGCGCCCGAAGCGAACGTGGATCCTCCCGCGGCACCCCCAGCGATGCCCGCACCCCAGCCCGTCGTCCAACCACCGACCGGGCGCAGGCCCTCCAATACGAATGACCGCGCGCCGCTGCCCAAGCTGGGTCCGCTGATCTCTTCTTTGATCAGGCCGGGATCGCCGGGTACTCGATACTCCGCGCCGATACAACCTCAGGCGGGAGTAGTACCGCCGCCCGGGCCCAATCCGCCCGCGCCCGGCATCCCGCAGTCCCCGAACGCTACTCAGTTACAGCCGAACGCCGCACCGGTTCCGCCGCAGCCGGCACCGCCGCCGCCCGCCTCGATCGCGGGGGCACCGACATCGCTCGTCGACTGGGTGACCGGACCGAACGGTCCGAATAAGACCCTGCAACGTTTCGGTATCTCCGGGACAGACCTCGGAATCGCCTGGGACAATGGCGATCCCGCCAACCATCAGATCCTCATGGCCTTTGGTGACACATTCGGCTACTGCAAGGTCCACGGTCAAGAATGGCGATACAACGTCCTGTTCCGCAGTTCCGACCATGATTTGTCGCACGGAATCCACGTGGCCGACGGGGTGCCCAACGACAAGTACTCGGGCTCACCGGTGTGGACAAACGGCCTGTCCAAACAGGTGGTCAACACCATCCACAAGGCGTCGCACGAGACGGGAATCATTCCGACCGCCGCGATCTCCCTCGGCAGAACCCAGTACATGAGCTACATGTCGATCCGGCAATGGGGTCGCGATGGCGAATGGACGACAAACTACTCCGCGATCGCCAGGTCCAACGACAACGGACAGAACTGGGGGATCTTCCCCACCAGTATCCGCACGGCTTCGGCGGATGCCATCCCGGGAGCCGGGTTCACGCCGGGGAACGAGAATTTCCAGATGGGCGCCTTCATGAAGGGTAACGACGGCTACCTCTACCAGTTCGGAACTCCGTCCGGGCGCGGCGGTGCGGCCTTTCTGTCGCGAGTTACCCCGAATCAGCTGCCGGACTTGACCAAGTACCAGTACTGGAATGGCGACGATGGCGGGCGCTGGGTCCCGGCCAATCCGGGGGCCGCGACGCCGATTTTTCCGGCTCCCGTGGGCGAAATGTCGGCCCAATACAACAACTATCTCAAGCAGTACCTGGTGCTGTATACCAACGGTGGCAGCAACGACGTCGTGGCCAGGACTGCGCCGACCCCTCAGGGACCGTGGAGCCCGGAGCAACCGCTCGTGTCGTCGTTCCAGATGCCCGGTGGCATCTACGCGCCGATGATCCATCCCTGGTCGTCTGGTCGGGACCTGTACTTCAACCTGTCGCTGTGGTCGGCATACGACGTGATGTTGATGCATACCGTGCTGCCATAGTGCCCCGGCCGCAACTCAAACTTGTTTCTAGCCAACGTTGCCCATTGAATCCAGAAACTCCTCAATGACTTCTTCGGTTTCTTGGACGCGGCGCTCATCCACCTGCACGATGAGCCGGTGCGTGGTAGCGAGCACCACCAATCCAAGGAGTACCGCGGCCGCGCCGACGTAGAACGCCGAGGAATGACCATAGTGCCTGGCCGCAATACCGGCCACCCACGGCGCGACACCTCCACCGATGAATCGCACGAAATTGTAAGCGGCAGAAGCAGTTGGACCGGGCACCTGCGCCACATGCATCGCAGTGCCAGTCAGCAAGGTATTGTTCATTCCGATGAGCGCCCCGCTGGCGATCACGCAGATCATGATGATTCGCGGGCGCTCAATCCAGTAGCCGATTGCGGCGACATCCACTGATATGAGAAGCATTGTGAGATAGAGCGATCTCGCGGTGCCTATGCGCCGCTGAGCCCACGGCGCGCAGAAGGCCGAGAAGATCGCGATGAGTACTCCCCAGCCAAAGAATACGAATCCGAGTTCGTGTGCTGTGATCTTCATGGGGTAAGGGGCATAGCTGATGACGATGAAGAGGCCACAGTTGTACAGCAGCGCGGCGATTGATGTGGTGAGCAACCCGCGGTGACGAAGTGCCTTGATGGGGTCTGAGACCGAGACGCGTTCCGCCGGATGCACGGTCGGTGCGACCAGGGTGATGACACAGATTAAGCCGATCGCCATGAGGGTGGAGACGCCGAAGAATGGTAGACGCCAACTGATTTCGCCCAGGAAGCCGCCAATCACCGGCCCGAGCGCGATACCAATGCCAAGGGCGGCCTCGTAGAGCACGATCGCGCCCACGATTCCACCGCTGGATGCTCCGACAATGACGGCCAGTGCGGTCGCGATAAATAGCGCATGCCCGAGACCCCATCCGGCGCGAAAGCCAATAATGCCGTCGAGCCCGTGCGAAGCACCCGCGAGTCCGCTAAACACGGCGGTGAGGAGCAATCCGACAACGAGTGTCCTCTTGGCGCCAATCCGGAACGAGACCCAGCCGGTAGCCAGCATCGTAACAGCGGTCACCGATAGGTAACTCGTAAACAACAGCGACATCTGCGCTGGAGTTGCGTGCAGCCGGCTAGCCATCGTTGGCAGGATCGGGCTCACCAACCCGGAACCCATGAACGAGACCCCACAGGCAAATGCGACGGCCCACACCGATTTCGGCTGTCGCAAAAAGCTGTGCCGGCGGAGTGGCTCATCCACTGACGCACCGCTCAACTTAGTTGTGTCCCGTGCCGGCGAACATCGCCACGGCTACTGCAGCCAAGCGAGCGGTAAACCTCACCATTTGAAGTTACCGTAACTAACAGGGTTCATGCTGTTTCGACGCGACGGCGCGAACTGGATCGAGACCGAGCTGACGACGAGACACCCCCAGCACAGCGGCCTTGATGCTGTGCGGTGAAGGCTTGCGAATCGCACAGTCAGCGAGGAAGTCGGGAATCAGCCCGGTTAGGTGAGGGTCGACGACGTTTGGCGGTCGGCTCCAGGCACGGTCCTAAGCGTCGCAGCTGTTCGTGGGTATCAGAGAGTTACCGGTAAAGTACGCCATATCTCTAATTACGTTGTCTCACAGCATGTGTGGACTGAGATTGACTTCGGGAGATCAGTTCTGCGGTGCGCAGCGTCTTATCGCAATCAGGCGAGCTTCACATGCAGATATTGCGCAATGCCTAGGCGCTCAAAGGTCCGCCGCCGCCTCGGCGAGAGCATTGGCAAGGCCGTCGCCGCGTTGATCAGTTCGGGTTCGGTTACGTCGTGGGTCTCGCCCTTGGCCGATACCGTGGCCTGCCCAGCGGCAAGCACGTTCTGCAGCCAGTCCACTTGGGTCCCGTAGCCCAGCGGAATGATGAACCCGTCCTGCGTACGCTCTGCCCCAACCGGCGTCGAATATTGCTTGCCTGACTTTCTGCCAGTATGCCGGATAGCCGCGGCGTACGAGTTTTTTCGCCCGGCAAGCAAGCCCATGAGCGGGTTGAGCAAGTACTTGTTCGAAGTACGAACCACACGCAGTAGCGGAACGGGCCAGGTCCCTGGTGCAAGCGCCACGTCGCTGACGATACTCGCCTGTCGACCACGGTTCGACGACAGCCATTTCGGGCCCCGCTCGACACCGGGCAGATGCTGTGGACTTGGCGGCCAACTCCTGTCGGCGTCGTCTGGAAACTGACCCCGTGTCGACGTCGGAAAGGGGTCAATTTTCGGCCGCCGTTGACAATTCCGAGCGATGGCGCCTCGCGGCTCGGGTGAGTTCGACTGCCTCATGGCCCGTGAATCGCAGTTCCGCAGATTTGGACGTCAGCAAACAACCATTCCGCAGACCGACTCGCCATGTCCAGCTACACCGCTGGCTGACTCGACCAGCAGTCGAGGCTCCTCGCTCACCTCATCTCGGCTCGTTCGTTGCCTCGCCCGGGGAGGAATACAGCGGGATCGAATATGGCGGGGTTACCAGTACATGCGAAATACGGTGCGGGACAGCGTGTTGCTTGCCGCACCGGTGCGTCGGTGTTGACGACGTGCTTGCGCGGCGCTACGCCGTTGATGTGGAAGCGGTGGCAGACCACCGGTGCCGAGGAACTCAGGCGAGGCACCCGAAACAGGATGACCCCGTGTGAAGTCCGTCGATATCGCGGAGATGCTCGTGGCGGTCGGGTACGGTCGCGAGGCGGGTAGCGATCACCTGCGAGTTAACAAGGCCGGCGGTGATCAGTGCGTCGACGAAGTTCTGGTCCTTCTCTCGCAGGACACACAGTTTCGCAACACACAAGTCTTCCTTGTCGAGGCACCATCCGATGAATTGCGGTTCGCCCGATGGTGCGGCGGTGTTCTCGTTCTGGACTTTGACCAGGCGATCGCGCCATCCGTCGGGCAGTGCCGAGGTCTGCAGGTCTACGGCGTCGATACTGAAGCCGTGAAGCTGTTCAAACGGGGAGAATTCGCCTGCTGCTCCTTCGATTCCGTCTGCAAGACGGGCGATTTCACCGGTGTCGTCAGCGATCGGTAGAACGTCGATTTCCACCGACCTGGTGGCGTAGAAGGGCAGCTGATCTTCGGTGTAGGTGCCGAGGATCGCTTGGGAGCCGACGATGATCACTTCAGTCAGACCGGCGATTTGGCAGGCAGTCCGGATAGCGTGCTCAAGCTGGTCGCGCCGCATCAGCGCACCGTGCGCAGAACGCGGATGCGCTCCGCCTCGGGGAGCAGCCCACCCATCGGTGAGACTTCGCGCATCTCGATGCAATCGCGGCCGAGTCCAGTAAGGACGCGATGAAGGCCGGGTACGTCGCCGTCTCTCATGAGTGATTCCCAGCGGTCGAGGTTTCTCATGTGCGGCTGTCCGGTGACATCGGACCGCAATCGTCGCAGGTTGCGCTCGATCGTGGGTTGCCATTGTGTGAGAGTCGACCGCGTCAGGTGTCTGGCCAGCTCGCGGTGCAGTTTCCACGAGCGGCGTTCGGAACGTGTCAGCTGGGGAGTGACTGGTTGGCGGGTGATTTCGAGTCGGTACCCCATGCAGGACAACAGTCGGTCGAGCTGCTCATCGCTGAGTTCAACCTTGTCCGAGAGGAACTGGCTGATGCTCGGCTGGTGCACACCGCTGAGCCGAGACAACTCGGACTGGGTGGTGCCTGTTTCGTGCATCACCGTCCGCAATACGTCACTCCGACCGCTCATGCCCAACTATAGCATCATATACTATAGGCAGGCGGCGGGGGCGTTTTGTGTCGTGCCGCACGATGAGGCCCGCGCGTTCTACGCCCACTTCGAGTTCGAGGTCTCTCCGACCGATCCGCTGCATCCGATGCTGGTTATGAAAGACGCTCGTGCGCTCATCCGCGGCTGATGCTACGCGATTGACTATCGCCCGCCAGGCTGCGTCATCTGATGCCAAACAATCACCGACCACAGCACCGGCCGGAGCAAGCCACGGCTAGTCAGCAGACACCTAAAAACCATCGCTGACCTGCGTAAACATCGAGTGCCCCCGGCAGGATTCGAACCTGCGACACCGGCTTTAGGAGAGCCGTGCTCTATCCCCTGAGCTACGAGGGCGAGGGACGTCTTCGAATACTGCCATGCGGTGTCCTGGGCGTCCTAACGCCGTGCCGGGTCACAGGCCCGAGATCGGGCCGGTCGTCCCAGTGCGGCTGACGTGAGTGTAGCTGGCGGGGCAAAGCGACATGAAGCGTGGACGTGAACGGGGTCGCTTGGCAGATGTTCGGGGGCTCGCACTGGGTCCTCTTAAATGCGGGCGATCGCGTTGCGGCCCAAGGCGAATCGTGTCTGGGCCGGACTCATTGCCATTTGAGCTCGTCGTCCAGGGGTTGCGCTTGTTCGTCACGCTGGACCGCGGGGCGGGTATCGATCGTGACCTCTTGCCAGTACACCGGACTGTAGAGGTGAATGTCGTTGCCGCTGACGATCTTTAGCACACCGCCCGTGAGTACTTCGTAGGTGGCGTCGTCCGGGTATTCGTCATCCTCATCGTGGCCTTCAAGTTGGATCCACATCTTCATATAAAAGCAATCCTCCGCATTGGCCGATCGAGATTGAGGCTACCGGCGTGCTGGCGAGATGCGGAGTCGGGGCATCCACGACCGCTGGCCAGCTGGCCTGGTGGGCTATGTCACCTCCCCGCACGGCCGACGTGTTGAACGAGCCCGGTCGGCCGACGGGTGAACTTGCGAGTTTTGGTCACTGCCCGTCTTCGATGATGTGAACCGCGGCCTCCTCGGCGGAGGCCGCACCGCCGCTGATACCTACGTCCTCGGCGACCAATTCCGCCTCGGCATCTTCACCAAATCCCTCGTCCGGCGCGACAAGCCGGCCGGCTCGCGCCCGGCCAACCTCACGCCGCTGGGGAAATTCGGCTTCGCGCTCGGCTTCGTCAGAGCGCTGCCGCTCGGCCTCATCGAGCGGAACATCGATCCGCGATGCGGGGTCCGGCTCTTCCTCCGCAAGCAGCTCGTCCATGGTTTCGGACGGCCCGAAGGCGCCACGCCCGTATGGTTGCTCGGGCGGCGAGTACCCCTCGTCGAGGATGTCGTCGACGCCGCGGTCGGTGAGGGTGTCCTCTGGCTGAAGCTGGTTGTCGTCCTCGGCGCTGTATTCGCCTGCCGCCGGGCCGCTGCCGTAGTGAGTATTCATGATTTGCTCCCCAGGTAGTGTCGGTGACTGGCGATTGCGTGTTTCTCCCACGACATAGCGGGCATTATGCACTCCTGAATCGTGACGGGCAGACCAACCATAAAGACGGCGATGTCGCCCGGCCTAGGGCCATTCGTCCCTTCACCCGACGACGTTGGACCAGCGAACTGTGGACGACCCCGCGCCCGCGCGTGCTCGACTTCGCTTGCGGCGCTTGAATAAACAGCGTAAACGTGCCCTTCTACGGTGACCGATCCCTCGGCCCGACACCGAATCGGTGTGACCGTCGAAGGCGATCTGTCCGAAGTGTTGGCAACATGGACCCTGTGCGGCGAGAAAAAGGCGAGGGAAAAGGTGTCCGATGACCGTTCTGCGAATCGTCTCCGGTAGCGCCAATCCGGTTCTGGCCAGTGCCATCGCCAACTATCTGGGCGTGGAGCCCGGTGGCGGCTCACCACAGCGATATCCGGATGGGGAGCTTCGTCCGAGTATCGAAAATGCGTGTGGCTCAGATGTTTACGTCATCCAGCCGACATCGCCACCGGTCAACGAGCACCTCGTCGAACTGCTGTTGCTGCTTGACGCGTGCCGCCGGGCCCGCGCGGCGCGGGTGACCGCGGTGGTGCCGTACTTCGGCTACGCCCGCCAGGACCGGCGTACCAAACCGGGTCAGGCCCTCGGCTCAGCAGTTGTGGCGGATGCGATCGCCGCCGCGGGCGCCGATCGGCTCGTCGTTGTCGACCCGCACACGCCGTCCTTGGAGGCCGCGTGCCGCATCCCGGTGGAAACGCTGTCCGCCGTCCCGGTCCTGTCGGGCGAGCTCGCCGGCGAGCTGCCGGAGGGGGCGGTGGTCGTCGCCCCCGACCTGGGCGCGGTCAAGCTGGCCGAACGGTATGCGACGGTGCTGCACGGCCCGGTCGCGGTGGTGCGTAAACAACGCGAAAGTGGTTCGGCTGTCGCCGCGTTGGACATCGCCGGCGACGTGCGCGGCCGCCCGGCGGTGATCGTCGACGACATGATCACCACCGGGGCCACCATCGAAGCCGCGGTCGGATTGCTCCGCGCGCGCGGGGTCGCGCCGGACATTGTCGTGGCCGCGACCCATGGGCTTCTGGTTCACGCCGCCGCCGGCCGCCTGCGTGAGCTTGACCTGCGTGGAGTGCTCGTCACCGACACCGTTGCGGTCCAGACGGCGGGAACGTCGATCCGGGTCTGCTCTGTCGCGGCCACGCTGGCCGACGTGATCGCCTGCCTGCACGCCGACGAGCCCCTGCATGAGCCGCCCGGCCCGCGATGAGCGGGACCGCTAGGGATCACCCGTCGTCGATGGTGACCGGTCGTCGACGATCAGCCAAGACGCTCGATCTCGACGGCAGCAACCGGTCAGCGCAGCTCCGCGATCACCTTTGCAAAGTTGTCGATGTGGTTGTCCTGCACCGTAAAGGACGTGACTCCGTACTTTTCGCGGTATCCGGACAACGTGTCGGCCATCTCGCGGGGAGATCCGCTGAGCACCGACGGCATGGACAGTAACTGCTCGTCGGACAGTTCCGGTGCGTAGCTGCGGGTCAGCTTCAGGTCGGGGGCGGTCTCGCCGTCACGTGGCATCGCCGTGATCGCCAGGTTCAGCTCCAGCGGGTCAAACCGATCCGGCGCGGCCTTGCGAACGAAGTCGATGCGTTCGGCGAACGGATCGTCGACGTCGCGTACCTTGGAGCCGGTCAGTCCGATGATGTCGGCGTACCGGGCGGCCAGGGTCAGCACCCGATCGCCGTTGCCGGCGATGAGGATCGGAACCGTCGGGTGATGCTCTTTCAAATACGTCGTCATGTGTTCGAGGTAGTCGACCCGGGCTCCGGCGCTGGGGTACGGCAGCTCGGCGGCCTCGAATTCTTCCCGAACGTAACCGGTGCCGAGCCCGACCTCGGCGCGGCCGCCGCTGAGCATGTCTAGCGCCTGAAGGTCCCTGCTGAGCAAGGCCGGCTTGTAGAAGGCGGCGTTGAGCACATACATGCTCAACCGCATCCGCGTGGTCACCATCGCGACCGCGGTCAGCGTCGGAAACGGTGCCGCCGCGCCCAAATGGTCGGGCACACACAGAACGTCGAATCCAAGATCTTCCGCCCGCTTGGCCTTGTCCTCTAGCGCCGCGCGCGATTTGAAGAAGCGGACGCTTAGCGCAAACCGAAAATCCTTGACCACCAACAACCTCCGTTCAAACGACACTTACCAGCAACGGGCCGCAGCCGCCAAGCCCCGCACCAGGGCGCTGGTGACCGGCGACAGCCCGTCAGCTCCCGGCAGCGGGCTGCGTGGGCTAAGTCCCCGGACACGAACCGAAAGCTCCAGCTGCGTCCCGCCGTCGCGCACCCGGTTGACCGGGTTGTCCGGATGCAGCCCACGCAGTTCCGGCGGGATGTCGTCAATGTTGGTGACGACCTGATAACCGGTCAGCCGGACATGCCGGGCCAGGTGGGCCGCCAGTGCGCGGTTGCGCCCCCCGGCCAGCAGTTGCGTCCCACGCCCGAGGCGACCGTAGCCATGCAGCGAGACGGCGACGTCGACATGCTCGAGAAACTTGGCGAGCCGCGGCGATTCGTCGGGATCGTAACGGGCCGACGGCAGGTGGTGCGGATAGCGGTCGGGGTGGCGCAGCAGATACACCGACGCGCCGGCGGCCGTTGCGGCGCGTTCGGCGATGACGTCGGTCATCTCTTCCAAGCCGCCACCGTGAATGGCGAGAAAACCGAAACGCGACCGCAGCCGGCTCTCCTCGACCACCCCCGGCTCGCGCAACAGCGCTGAAAGTGACTGCGGCGCTGGGGTAGTCGCGGAGACCGGGCGGGGCCAGCGGGCGGGATCCCAGCGGCGCAAGAAGTCGATCCATCGTTGCGGCAGCCCGTGGTGTACGGCGCCGTCGATGATCCTGGGCAGGTATCCGGGTCGCGGCGGACCCGGGGTCACCCGGTGGTCGATGTAGACCCATGCGGGCGACGGCCCGCCGTCGGTGTGGACGGTCAGCCGGTCGCGCCGGTAGCGCACCGGCACACCCTCGGCGCCGTCCAGCGTCGCCAGGTCGGCGTCGGAGAGCTGCCAGAGCACCCCGTGCACCTGGTTGCCGGCGAACGGTTCGACGGTGGCCACGCCGCGCTGGTTGATCAGCCAGTCGTGATCGGACAGGACCGCCGGCCGTGGATCGGCGGCATCGGGACACCGCAGCGCCATCTGTCTGACGCACAGGTTCGACCCGTATGCGAAGTAAGGGTGCCGGCGGGCCGGCATTCAGCCCGTCACCGTCAGGTAAATCAGCACCATGTTAAGCAGACTAACCATTACGGCGACCGCCCAGACAATAACCGTCGTGACGGGGTGGTTGGCATCTACACCCATCACCTTGCGGTTGCTGGTCAGCCTGACCAGGGGAAGCACCGCGAAGGGGATGCCGAAGGACAGAACTACCTGCGACAACACCAGTGCGCGCGTCGGGTCGAAACCGAGCGCCAGGATCGCGACGGCGGGGCATAGCGTGACCAGCCGGCGCACCGGCATGGGAACCGACCGGTGTAGCAATCCCTGCATGATCATGGCGCCGGCGTAGGCGCCCACCGATGCCGACGCCAAGCCCGACGCGAGCAATCCGACGGCGAACAGCACCGCGATCGCCGACCCCAATGTGTGGTGAATGGCCAGGTAAGCGCCGTCGATGGATCCGGTTCCTGCACGGCCCTGCAGGTTGATCGCGGCCACCAGCAGCATCGCCGCGTTCACGGTCCCGGCGACCGTCATCGCCAGCGCGACGTCCGCGCGGGTGACGCGCAACAGCCGCCGTCGGAGCTGGCCCGGCTCTGGATGTCCGTGCCGGTCGAGGGCCAGGCCCGAGTGCAGGTACACCGCGTGCGGCATCACGGTGGCGCCCAGGATGGCGGCGGCCAGCAACACGCTTTCGCGGCCGTGGAACCGCGGCACCAAGCCGCCGACCACGGCGTCGGGCGGTGGCGTGGCGACGAAGAAGCTGGCCGCGAAGCCCACGGCGATGACGAGCAGCAAGCCAGTGATGACGCGCTCGAAAAGAAGCTGGCCGCGGCGGTCTTTGATCGTCAACAGCAGCAACGAGATCACGCCGGTGATGATCCCGCCGATCGTCAGCGGCAAATCGAACAGGATTCGCAAGGCGATCGCTCCACCGATCACCTCGGCCACATCGGTTGCCATCGCCACGATCTCGGCCTGCGCCCAAAAGGTCAGCCGCAGCGGGCGGTTCATCTGCCCGCCGATCGCCGCGGGCAGCGAGCGCCCGGTCACCAGCCCGAGTTTCGCGGACAGGTACTGCACCAGCCCCGCCATCACGTTGGCCGCGACGATCACCCACAGCAGCAAATAGCCGAACTGCGTGCCGGCGCTGACGTTGGCCGCGACGTTTCCCGGATCGACATAGGCGATGGCGGCGACGAACGCCGGCCCGAGCAGATACCAACTCGTCTTGAGCGAGGCCTGGCTACCCTGCGCCAACGTATCGACCCTCGATCCATGTTCTCGAATAAAAAAGTTAGGTTAACCGAACAGCCTGCCGCCGTGAACCATGGGGTGGTCCAGCCAACCCCCAGGCAGAGTTCGCCCGAAGTTCACCTTGCAGCTGTTAGCTTCATGACTGCGATAGATGGCTGGCGGCGCGATGCGGCGAGAACGGCGGCGGTCGCGCTTCACCCCCTGCAGTGAGGAAACAGAGTGAAGCTCAAGCGATTTGGCGCCGCGCTGACTGCCCTGGCCAGCGGTGCACTGATTCTGTCGGGGTGCGGCGGCGGCAACAGCAATACGGCCGGCGGGAGTTCGACGCCGAGCCCGCTGCCGGTGCCGGTGGATTGCGCCGGGACGAAGGCGCTGAAGGCCAGCGGGTCGACCGCGCAGGCCAACGCGATGACCCGCTTCATCAAAGCGTTCGAACAAGCTTGTCCCGGTCAGACGTTGAATTACACGCCCAACGGCTCGGGCGCCGGGATTAGCGAATTCACCGGCAAGCAAACCGATTTCGGTGGATCGGACGTACCACTGGCCGCCAACGAGTATGACGCCGCCCAACAGCGCTGCGGCTCGCGGGCGTGGGACCTGCCGGTGGTGTTCGGCCCGATCGCGATCACCTACAACGTCACGGGCCTGAATTCGCTAACCCTGGACGCCGTGACGGCGGCCAAGATCTTCAACGGCGGCATCACCACATGGAACGATCCGGCGATCCAGGCGCTGAACAAAGGCGTCGCCCTGCCCGCCGAGCCGATTCGAGTGGTGTTCCGCAGCGACCTGTCCGGGACTTCGGACAATTTCCAGAGGTATCTCGATGCGGCCTCGAACGGCGCGTGGGGCAAGGGCACCGGAAAGACGTTCAACGGCGGTGTCGGTGAGGGCGCCAAGGGCAACGACGGCACCTCTTCGGCCGTCAAGGCCACCGAAGGGGCGGTCACCTACAACGAATGGTCTTTCGCCCAGGCGAAGAACCTGAACATGGCCAAGATCATCACCTCGGCCGGTCAGGATCCAGTGGTGATCAGCGCCGACTCGGTCGGCAAGACGATTGCCGGCGCGACGGTCTCGGGGAAGGGAAACGACCTCGTGCTCAACCTCGTGTCGTTCTACAGGCCGAAGCAGCAAGGCGCCTACCCGATTGTGCTGGCGACCTACGAGATCGTCTGCTCGAAGTACCCGGATCCGCAGGTTGGCATGGCCGTGAGGGCGTTCCTGCAGAGCACCATCGGCGCCGGACAGAATGGTCTGGCGGACAACGGATACATCCCCGTGCCGGACGCGTGGAAGTTGTGGTTGAAGGCCGCGGTCAACGCCATCACATGAGCTGGGGTCACCCGGGGACGTAAAGGCCCCGGCCGGTGACCAGGGGCAGGTCGAGAGTGGTCACGATGCCCGGCGGCGCGGCCACCACCGCGGGGATCGCGTTGACAACCCGCATCGCCGTAGCGACCAGGCCGGCGTGGTTGTGGTCGCCGTTGCGGCTGCTCAGGCAGACGTCCATGGCATACGACGGTTCGCCGGTGATCTCGATGCGGTAGGAACCGCCGGGCTGGGCCGGCTGCGGCCAATCGGGGCACAGGTCCTCGCGCAGCCGGGTGACGTGTTCGAGGACGACGACGGGGTCGCCGTTGACCATTCCGAACACCTCGAACCGCAGCGCCGCGGCGGTGCCCTTGGGGATGTGCCCCGACGCGATGTCGAAGTCCTCGGGCGCCGGCTCGCGGACGTACACCTCGGCGACCTCGTCGAGTGAAATGCCCAGGCCCGCCGCCAACTGCCGCACCACCGAGCCCCACGCCAGGCTCAGCACACCGGTCTGCAACAGCATGGGGATCTCGTCGAGGGGCTTACCGAATCCCATGACGTCGAACATGACCACGGCGCTGTCGTAGGTGGCGTAGTCGACGATCTCCATGCACCGGATCTGCTGGATGTTCTGACAGGTACCGGCCAAGGCCAGCGGCAGCAGGTCGTTGGCGAAGCCAGGGTCGATGCCGTTGACGTAGAGGCTCGAATTGCCTTCGCGCGCCGCGGTTTCCAGCGGGAAGATGAGTTCCTCGGGAATCACTTGCCACGGATACTGCAAAAAGACCGGGCCGCTGCCGACGATGTTGACTCCGGCGGACAGCACGCGCCGGTAGTCGTCCAGGGCTTCGGGCAGCCGGTTGTCGGCCATCGCGTTGTAGACCGCGCATTGCGGCCCGGTGGCGAGCACGGCGTCCAGGTCGGTGCTGGCCAGCACGCCGGTCGAATCCGCAAGTCCGGCAAGCTCCGCCGCGTCCTTGCCGGCTTTGGCTTCCGAGGACACCCACACGCCGGTGAGCTCGAAGTCCGGGTTGGTGATGAGCGCTTTGAGCGCGTGGACGCCGACGTTGCCGGTGCCCAATTGAACGACGGGTATGGCCATGGCTAGCTCCTTAGCGGTGGGGACATGACCCGCGAGCAGACGCAGAATCGCCCAAAACCGCACGAAAATGGGCGATTCTGCGTCTGCTCGCGGGTCATGGGTTCACAGGTCCGGGACGGGGATGTCGAGGTTGGGATAGGTGAGGCCACCGTCGACCTCCAGCGTCTTGCCGGTCAGGAAGCTGCCGGCCGGAGACGCCAAATAGACTGCGGCAGCGGCGATGTCGACGGGATCACCGAGGCGGCGCATGGGTGTCGCCTTCTCCATCGGCGCGCGCAGCTCGTCGTTGGCGGCCACCACGTCCAGCGCGGACGTCAGGATCGACCCCGGCGCGATGGCGTTGACCCGGATGCGTGGGCACAGGTCCAGGGCGGCCAGCCGGGTGTAGTGGGACAGCGCGGCCTTGGCGGTGCCGTAGGCGGCGAAACCGCGCCCGGCCAGCCGGCCCATGGTCGAGGTGATGTTGATGATGCTGCCGCCGCCGGAGTGCTCCAGCATCAACGGCGCCGCCGCGGCGGTCAGCGCGTGGGCGGTGGCGACGTTGAAGGTGAACGCGTCCTTGAGGTCCTTGGTCGAGGTGGTCAGCAACGTGTTGGGCATGGTCCCCCCAACGTTGTTGACGACGATGTCTAGTTTTCCGAAAGCCTCGAGCGCCTGACCGGCCAGCTGTGCGGTCGCCTCGGGATGGGCCAGGTCGGCGGCGACGGTATGCGCCCGCCGGCCGGTGGCGCGGACCTGTTCGGCGACGGCGTCTAGTTGGGATTGCGTGCGCGACGCGATGAGGACATCGGCCCCTGCTTCGGCGAACGCCAGCGCGATGGCCGCACCGAGGCCGCGGCCGCCGCCGGTGATGACGGCGACTTTGTCGTCGAGACGGAACCTGTCAAGGATCATTGCGGCCTCTCTATTTGAGTTGTCGGCGAAACGGTAGCCAACTCGGATCGCGGCATTTCTGAAACAGGTTCTAGTTTGTCACAGCGGCGTGGCGATGTAACGCTCCGGAATGTTGCTCGTGCGCCGGGGCACCGGGCGATGACGGCCAGGCAAAGTTCGCTGAACGTTAACCTTGTTACTGTTAGCTTCATGGCTGCGAGGAAAACGGCTGGTTGGCCGGCCGCGGCCACAGGCGGCGGCGATGTTTCATCCCTACCGTTAGGAACTGAATGAAGCTCAACCGATTTGGCGCAGCGCTGACCGTCCTGGCTAGCGCCGCGCTGGTGCTGTCCGGGTGTGGCAGCGACAACAACGCAACTAACGCAACCGGGGGAAGTGCCGCAGGCTCGTCGGGGAAGGTGAGTTGCGGCGGGAAGAAGACGCTGAAGGCTAGCGGGTCGACGGCCCAGGCCAACGCGATGACGCGTTTCGTCAACGCGTTCGAACAGGCCTGCCCCGGCCAGACGTTGAATTACACGGCCAACGGTTCGGGCGCCGGGATTAGCGAATTCACGGGCAATCAAACCGATTTCGGTGGATCGGACTCGCCGTTGGCGCAGAACGAGTACGCGGCGGCCCAGCAGCGCTGCGGCTCGCCGGCGTGGAACCTGCCGGTGGTGTTCGGCCCGATCGCGATCACCTACAACGTCAAGGGCCTGACTTCGCTGAACCTCGACGGTCCCACCGCGGCGAAGATCTTCAACGGCGGCATCACCGCCTGGAACGATCCGGCGATCCAGGGCCTTAACGCTGGCGTCAACCTGCCCGCCGAGCCGATTCACGTGGTATTCCGCAACGACCAGTCCGGGACCACCGACAACTTCCAGAAGTATCTGGACGCGGCGTCCAACGGCGCGTGGGGTAAGGGCACCGGAAAGACGTTCAACGGCGGTGTCGGTGAGGGCGCCAAGGGTAACGACGGCACGTCGGCGGCCATCAAGGCCACCGAAGGGTCGATCACCTACAACGAATGGTCGTTCGCCAAGGCACAGAATCTGAACATGGCCAAGATCATCACCTCGGCCGGTACGGATGCGGTCGCGATCAGCGCCGACTCGGTCGGCAAGACGATCTCCGGCGCCACCGTCACGGGGCAGGGCAACGACATGGTGCTCGACACGCTGTCGTTTTACAAGCCGACGCAGCCCGGCTCCTACCCGATCGTGCTGGCGACCTACGAGATCGTCTGCTCGAAGTATCCCGATTCCCAGGTCGGCACGGCCGTCAAGGCATTCCTGCAGAGCACCATCGGCGCCGGGCAAAATGGCTTGGGGGACAACGGATATATCCCCATTCCGGACTCCTTCAAGTCGAGGTTGTCGGCTTCGGTCAACGCCATCGCGTGATCTGGGGTGTGATGGCCCGAGAAACGCTTGCCAAGCCGCCCGGGACGAAGCCTGCGCTGACGGCTATTGATCCACACAAGGCGCGCCGCGGCGACCAACTGTTCAAGTTGGTCGCCGCCGCCGCCGGTTCGACGATCGTGATCGCCATCGTGCTGATCGCGGTATTCCTGTTGGTCCGTGCCGTCCCGTCGCTACGCGCGGACCATGCCAATTTCTTCACCAGCGCGGAATTCGAAACCACCAAGGCGTCCCACCTGGCGTTCGGTATCCGCGACCTGTTCATGGTCACGGTGTTGAGTTCGATAACGGCGCTGGTCTTGGCCGTGCCGGTCGCCGTCGGGATCGCGGTGTTCCTCACCCAATACGCGCCGCAACGGCTCGCGCGCCCGTTCGCCGCGATGGTCGATCTGCTGGCCGCGGTGCCGTCGATCATCTTCGGGTTGTGGGGAATCTTCGTGCTGGCCCCCAAACTCGAGCCGGTCGCCACGTTTCTCAACCGCAACCTGGGATGGTTCTTTCTGTTCAAGAAGGGCAACGTCTCCCTGGCCGGCGGCGGCACCATCTTCACCGCCGCCATCGTGCTCTCGGTGATGATCCTGCCGATCATCACCTCGGTGTCGCGCGAAGTGTTCCGGCAGACCCCGCCCATACAGATGGAAGCCGCGCAGGCCCTCGGCGCCACCAAGTGGGAGGTGGTGCGGATGACCGTGCTGCCGTTCGGCCGTAGCGGTGTCATCGCGGCGTCGATGCTGGGGTTGGGCCGCGCCCTGGGGGAAACCGTGGCGGTGCTGATCATCCTGCGCTCGGCCGCCCGCCCGGGGAATTGGTCGCTATTCGACGGCGGCTACACGTTCGCTTCCAAGATCGCGTCGGCGGCGGCCGAATTCAGCGAACCGCTGCCCACAGGCGCCTACATCTCCGCCGGGTTCGCGCTGTTCGTCCTGACGTTCATCGTCAACGCGACCGCCCGCGCGATCGCCGGCGGGAAGGTCAACGGATGAGCCCCCCAACGAGCACAGACGTGCTCGACCTGCCGGTCAAATCGGACGCGTTCAAGCCCCTGAGCTTAAGGCGGCGACTCACAAACAACGCCGCGACAACGTTTTTCGTCGCCTCCTTCCTCGTGGCCCTGGTGCCGCTGGTCTGGCTGCTGTCGGTGGTGATCGCGCGAGGCTGGTACGCCGTCACCCGGTCGGGCTGGTGGACGCACTCCTTGCGCGGCGTGCTGCCAGAGGAGTTCGCCGGCGGCGTGTACCACGCGCTGTATGGGACGTTGGCCCAGGCCGGGGTCGCCGGCATCCTGTCCGTGCCGCTGGGCTTGATGACCGCGGTGTTCTTGGTGGAATACGGTTCGGGCCGGCTGGTGCGACTGACGACGTTCATGGTCGACGTGCTCGCCGGGGTGCCCTCGATCGTCGCGGCGCTGTTCATCTTCAGCCTGTGGATCGCGACCTTGGGGTTCCAGCAGAGCTCGTTCGCCGTGTCGCTGGCGCTGGTCCTGTTGATGTTGCCGGTGGTGGTGCGGGCCGGTGAGGAGATGCTCCGGCTGGTGCCCGACGACCTGCGGGAGGCCAGCTACGCGCTGGGTGTTTCCAAGTGGAAGACCATCGTGCGGATCGTCTTCCCGATCGCGATGCCGGGCATTGTCTCCGGCGTCTTGCTGTCCGTCGCGCGGGTTATCGGCGAAACCGCACCGGTGCTGGTGCTGGTCGGATACAGCCGATCCATCAACCTCGACATCTTCCACGGCAACATGGCCTCGCTGCCGCTGCTGATCTACACCGAACTCACCAATCCCGAGCACGCCGGTTTCCTGCGGATCTGGGGCGCGGCGCTGACGCTGATCATCATCGTCGCCGCGATCAACGTCATCGCCGCGGCATTCCGCTTCCTGTCAACCCGACGGCGCTGAGCGCTTTGGGCACAAGGTCAGGATTTCGACCCGGCTCTCGAAGCCTTTTTGGCCGGTGCCTTTTTGGCGGTCGCCTTTTTGGCCGGTGTCTTCTTCGCCGGTGCCTTGCCGTTACCGGCGCGCGCCTTGACGCTGGCCTCCAGCTTGGCCAGTAGGTCGGAGACGTCCTCGGTCTCGTCCAGCTCCTGGGGCTGCTCCTCGGCGGTAAACGCTTCCCCGCCTTCGAGTTTCGCGTCGATCAGCTCCAGCAGCTGCTCCTGGTATGTGTCGTGGTAGCGGTCGGGGTTGAAGTCTTCGGCCATCGACTCCACCACCTGCCCGGCCATCTTGAGCTCGGCGGGCTTGATCTCGACCTCCTTGTCCAGCACGGGGAAGTCGGGATCGCGGATCTCGTCGGGCCACAACAAGGTGTGCACCACCATCACGTCGCGCTTGCCAAAGTCCTTGACCCGCAACGCAGCCAGCCGCGTCTTGTTACGCAGCGTGAAATGAACGATCGCCATCCGATCGGTCTCGGCGAGTGTCTTGGCCAGCAGCACATAGGATTTGGACGACTTCGAATCCGGCTCCAAGAAATAACTGCGGTCGAACATCATCGGGTCGACCTCGCTGGCCGGGACGAACTCCAGCACCTCGATTTCGCGGCTGCGTTCTTCGGGCAAGGTGGAGATGTCGTCGTCGGTGATCACCACCATGTGGCCGTCGTCGGACTCGTAGGCCCGGGCGATGTCGCGGTATTCGACGACCTCGCCGTCTAGCTCGCACACGCGTTGGTATCGGATGCGGCCGTTGTCCTTGGCGTGCACCTGATGGAACTTGATGTCGTGGTCCTGGGTGGCGCTATACGCCTTGACCGGAACGTTCACCAGCCCGAACGCGATGGAGCCCTTCCAGATGGAGCGCATGTAAGTCAGTATGCCCACACACCACCCGCAGCAAAACAGCGCGGCGGATCCGCGCAGCGAAAATTTTCCCGTTTGCCGGTCCCGTGCGGCAACGTTTCGGGCGGCACTCGGATGCGACGCAATATCTCCTAGGCGCTCCCGGGCACGCAATCCGCCGGTGCCTAATTCCACCGGCCTAAGTGAAACGAGTGAAACGACCGGGCGGAGGGGAGGTTTGAGCCTGCAGGGCGGCTCGGTCGGGCAGGTCGGCACCGGTGCGGCCGATGGTCAGCGCCGACGACAGGCTGGCCGCCTCGAGCGCCGCCGTCAGCGCGTCGAGCCCGATGCGGCCCAGGGCGGCTCGCTTTCCGCCGCCCAACAAGCCCAGTCCCCAGAGCGCGTCGAGCAGGCCGACCATGAACGCGTCGCCGGCCCCGACGGTGTCCACCACCCGGACCGGCCTGGCGGCCACCCTGGCCTCGCCGGCCGGGCAGAACGCCACCGCGCCCCGATCGCCCATCGTCAAAACGACGATCGCGGGTCCCGACGCCGCCCAGGTCCGGGCCGTCCACTCCGGTTCGTGGTCGGGATCGATCCAGCTCAGGTCCTCGTCACTGGCCTTGACGACGTCGCTGCGCTCGACGAGGTGTGCGATGCGTTCGCGGGCCAGATCCCGGTCGGCGATCAGTGACGGACGCACGTTGGGGTCGAAAGTGACGGTGGCCGACACGCGGTAGGCGTCGAGCAGCGCCGCGACCGCCAAGCACCCCGGCTCCCGCACGGCGGCGATGGATCCCGTGTGCACGAATAATGGCGGTGCGACTTCGGGCGTACCGGAGAGGCGCCATTCCAGGTCGAACGCGTAGACCGCCGACCCGTCGTCGGCGATGGTCGCCGCCGCGGTCGCCGTTCGGCTCGCGGACATGCTTCCCGGAACCAGCTGTGCGCCAGATGATTTGACGTACTCGGCGATGCGCTGGCCGAGTTCGTCGTCGCCGATATGGGTCAAGAAGTCGACGGCGCGACCGAGCCTGGCGAGTCCGACGGCCACGTTGAGTGGGCTGCCGCCGACGTGCTCGGTGCCGCCCTCCAAAGGGTCACTGCGGTCCACGATGTCGATCAACGCCTCACCGATCACCAGCCCGCGGGTCATCGCCTCACCTCCTTCACGCGCCGTGCAGCACTACCTCCAGCGTTGCCCTCGCCCCGCGGGTGTGCAACGAATCCAGCGCCCAGCGGTAGGCCTCGACGAAGCGGGGCGCCTGCGCCAGATCCCCGAACAGCGCCCGGTTCTCGATGAAGGCGGTCGGATGTAGCCGCTGCGACCGCGCGATGGGCACCAGCGAATCCGCCAGGTTGTCGACGACCTTGATCGGTCCGCCACGCTCGTCGACCGCCTCGGCGTAGCGGGCCCAGCTTGCCACGGTCGCCGCCGCCAACCGGACCGGCCCGCCGGTGCGCAGGTTGTCGCGGATCACCGGCAGCAGCCATTTCGGGATCCGGTCCGATGAATAAGCGCACAACCGCGCCACGGTGTCACGCACTCCCGGGTTGGCGAAGCGCTCGATAAGCCCGCGGGTGTAGGCACCCAGATCGATGCCGGGGACCGGCCGCAGCGTCGGCACCGCTTCGGAATCGAAATAGGCCAGCAGGAATTCGGCCAACAACGGGTCGCGCGCCGCATCGTGCACCATGCGGTACCCACACAGCGCGGCGAAGTAGCACAGGCACTGGTGACCGGCGTTGAGCAGCCGAAGTTTCATCGACTCGTACGGGGTCACGTCGTCGACCAGCAGCACGCCCGCCTCGTCCAGCGGCGGCCTGCCGTCGGCGAAGTCGTCCTCGAGCACCCACGCCGCGAATGCCTCGGCCACCACCGGCCATTCGTCGGCGACACCGAAGTCGCGCTCCACCCCGGCCACGATGTCCGGCGTGGTGACCGGCGTGATGCGATCGACCATCGAACACGGGAACCGGGCGTGCTCGGCGACCCAGCCTGCGAGGCCGGAACGCAGCGGTTCGGCATGGGCGATGACGGCCCGACGCGCGACCTCGCCATTGCGCTCGATGTTGTCGCACGACACGATCGTCGGCGCGGTGATGCCGCGGTCACGACGCCGGGACAGGGCCTCGGCGATCAGGCCGAATGCCGACGCGGGGTCACGGATCTCGTAGCCGCCCTCGGTGATGGTCATCGAGATGATGCGGGTCGTCGGTGCGGCGAGCAGCTCGATCGTCGCTTGCGGGTCGTCGCGCGCATAGCGGTAGTCGACGATCGAACCGATCACCCGCGCCTCCCGGTTGCCGTCGGGGTGTTCCAAAACCAGCGTGTACAGGCCGTCCTGAGCACGCAACACGTTTCTCATCCGGCGGTCTGCCGGCATCAGGCCGATCCCGCAGATGCCCCACTCCCGCGCCCGGCCTTGCTGCAGCAACCTGTCGATATACATCGCCTGATGTGCCCGGTGAAACCCGCCGACGCCGAAGTGCGCTATACCGACCTGCACACCGTCACGGTCATGACTCGGCGTCGCGATCGGCAGTCGTCTCAGGGTGGCGCTGTTCAGTCGAACCACGGAGTTGACGGTACCGGCGCTCACGACGACGTACGTTGACATCATGGGCTCGACGGCGAAGGCGCGGGTGAGGCTGACCAACGCCGACAAGGTGCTGTATCCCGCGACCGGAACCACCAAGCAGGACGTCTTCGACTACTACGCGGGGATTGCCGAGGTGATGCTGCCGCACATCGCCGGGCGTCCGGCGACCCGCAAGCGCTGGCCCAACGGTGTCGACCGCGAGTCGTTCTTCGAAAAGCAGCTGGCCTCGTCGGCGCCCGACTGGCTGCCGCGCGGCAGCGTCACCCACCGGTCGGGGACGACGACCTATCCGATCATCGACAGCCCCGCCGGGCTGGCGTGGATCGCACAGCAGGCGGCGCTGGAGGTGCACGTGCCGCAGTGGCGGTTCGTCGCCGAGTGGACGCGAAGCAGTGCTGAAGTGCTCAAGCCGGGCCCGGCGACGCGGTTGGTGTTCGACCTGGACCCCGGTGCAGGCGTGACGATGGCTCAGCTGGCTGAGGTGGCGCATGCGGTCCGTGATCTGATCGCCGATATCGGGCTGACCACCTTTGCGGTGACCAGTGGTAGCAAGGGCTTGCATCTCTACACGCCGCTGACCGAGCCGGTAAGCAGCAAGGGTGCCACGACGTTAGCCAAACATGTTGCGCTGCAACTGGAAAAGACGATGCCCAAGCTGGTTACATCGACCATGACCAGGAGCGTGCGGGCGGGAAAGGTGTTCGTGGACTGGAGCCAGAACAACGGCTCCAAGACGACCATCGCGCCGTATTCGTTGCGCGGACGCGAACATCCGACGGTCGCGGCGCCACGCAGCTGGGACGAAATCGACGGCCCTGCGCTGCGCCAGTTGCGTTACGACGAGGTGCTTGCCCGGGTCGCGCGCGACGGCGACCTGCTGGCACCGCTGGACGCTGACGCGCCGATCCGCGATCGGCTGACCAAATACCGCAGCATGCGCGACGCGTCGAAAACGCCCGAGCCGGTTCCCACAGCGAAACCTGCTACCGGGCAGGGCAATACGTTCGTCATACAGGAGCACCACGCCCGCCGGCTGCACTACGACTTCCGGCTGGAACGAGACGGCGTGCTGGTGTCCTGGGCCGTGCCGAAGAACCTGCCCGAAACCCCATCGGTGAACCATTTGGCGGTCCGCACCGAGGACCATCCGCTGGAATACGCCACCTTCGAGGGCGTGATCCCCAAGGGCGAATACGGCGCCGGCAAGGTGATCATCTGGGACTCGGGAACCTACGACGCCGAGAAATTCCGTGGTGACGAGGTCATCGTCAATCTGCACGGGAGCCGGATCTCTGGGCGCTACGTGCTGATTCACACCAATGGCGACCAGTGGCTGGCGCACCGGATGAAGGATCAAAAGGCCTTCGACTTCGACGCGCTCGACCCTATGCTCGCCACGCAGGGTTCGGTCGCGGCGTGCACGGCGAGCCAGTGGGCCTTCGAGGGTAAGTGGGACGGCTACCGCCTGCTGGTCGAGGTCGATCACGGCGCCTTGCGGGTACGGTCCCGGCGCGGCCGCGAAGTCACCACCGAATACCCCGAATTACGGGCGGTAGCAGACGATCTGGCGGACCATCACGCGGTGCTCGACGGCGAGGCCGTCGTTCTGAACGAGTCCGGCGTGCCCAGCTTCCACGAGATGCAGAACCGGGGCCGGGGCAGCCGCGTCGAGTACTGGGCATTCGATCTGCTCTACCTGGACGGCCGCTCGCTGCTGCGCGCGAAGTACCGGGATCGGCGAAAGCTGCTGGAAACCCTGGCCAGCGGCACCAACCTCATCGTTCCCGAGCTGCTGCCCGGCGACGGCGCCCAGGCGCTGGAGCATTCCCGCAAGCACGGCTGGGAGGGCGTGATCGCCAAGCGGCGCGACTCCACCTATCAGCCGGGCCGACGCGCGGCCTCCTGGATCAAGGACAAGCACTGGAACACCCAGGAAGTCGTGATCGGCGGCTGGAAAGCCGGAGAGGGCGGCCGGACGAGCGGCATCGGCTCGCTGCTGATGGGCATCCCCGGTGAAGGCGGGCTGCATTTCGCCGGACGGGTTGGTACCGGCTTCACCGAACGCGACCTCGCGAACCTGAAGAAGACGCTGGCGCCGTTGCACACCAAACGGTCTCCCTTCGACGCGCCGCTTTCGACACTCGACGCCAAGGGCGTGACGTTCGTCGAGCCGGTTCTGGTGGGCGAGGTGCGCTACAGCGAATGGACCCCGGATGACCGCCTGCGCCAAACGAGTTGGCGCGGGCTGCGGCCGGACAAGAAGCCAAGCGAGGTGGTGCGCGAAAGTGTAACTGGCGACGCGTTTCCGGAGAAGCGGCGTCGGCAGTCGCACTCTCGCGGCTAGGTTCGGATCGCCCGCACGAAGCCGATCGTGGCGGCCGGTGGCCCCTGCTGGTCGGCCTCCTCCAGTTCCGGTAGGCCGGCGGCGGTGAACAGGTCGGCGAGCGTGAACCTGGTCGCGTCCCAACCGTGGGCCTCCAGGTGCGCGGCGACGTCGGTGTGCTCGCCGGGGTAGGTCAAACCGGCGACGTCTAGATCCAATCCGTACCGTCGCCAGCCCTCGGCCGCCCGCTGGGCCTGTTCCTGCGCCCGCTCCGAAGGCCCGGTGATCGTTCCGTAGTCGGCGGCCAGCCAGCTGCCCTGGGCGCTCAGCGCGTCAATGTTGTCGAGCAATCGAACCTCGGCCTCGGGCGGCAGAAAACCGATCAACACTCCCTCGGCGAGCCATGCGGTGGGCCGGGTGGTAGCGAAGCCGGCCGCCCGCAGCGCCGCGGGCCAGTCGTACCGGAGATCGATCCCCACGGGGCGGTAGTCGGTGGTGGGCTCGGCGCCGATCTTCGACAGCGTCGACGTCTTGAATTCGATTACCTCTGGTTGATCGATCTCGTACACCGTGGTGCCCGCCGGCCATGGAAGCCGGTACGCGCGCGAGTCGAGCCCCGCCGCGACGATGACGACCTGCCGTATGCCGGTGCCGGTGGCCTCGGCGAAGTAGTCGTCGTAAAACCGGGCCCGGGCGGCGAAAGTATCGGTCATCCGCGGAATCCCGACGTCGCCGTCGGCTCCGTTGAAGTCGAATTCGCCGGCCGCGATCCGGTTGAACACGTCGACCCCGACGGCGCGTACCAGCGGTTCGGCGAACGGATCGTTGATAACCGGCTGGGGACGTTTGGTCGCGGCGGCCCGGGCAGCCGCCACCATGGTGGCGGTGGCTCCGACGCTGTTGGCCAGGTCCCAGCTGTCGCCCTCGGTTCGTGCCATCACTTCTCCTTTGATTCGTACGCGGCCAAACCACCGTATGCCGCGGGGGTAAACACCGATGTCGCCTACGGTTTGGGTATGTCCGCAGTGGAATTCAAAACCCTCGACGACAACATCGCCTGCGTCACCCTCAACCGGCCGGAGCGCCTGAACGCCATCGACGGCTCGCTGATCGACGGCGTGCACGACGCGCTGGACGCGCTCGGCGGAGGCGAATTCCGGATCGCGATCCTTACCGGCGCCGGACGTGGATTTTGCGCCGGCGCCGATTTGAGCGGGACCGGAGAGCCCTGGATCAAGAAGCCGTCCAAGGCCAAACCGACGACGCCGCCGTTCAAGATCAATTACGACGCCCAGGTGCGCCTGGCCGACCTGTTCACCCGGATCTACGAGTTACCCATCCCGGTGATCGCCGCGGTCAACGGCGTCGCCGTCGGTGGTGGGCTGGCGTTCACGCTCGTCAGCGACATCCGGGTCGCCTCCGAGCATGCCCGCTTCGGGTCGGTGTTCATCAAGGCCGGCTTCTCCTCGATGGACATGGGCACCAGCTACCTGCTGCCCAAAATCGTCGGCGCCGGGGTGGCGCGGGAGCTGATGCTGACCGGGCGCATCATCGACGCCGCCGAGGCCTACCGCATCAAGCTGGTGCACGAGGTGGTCGCTCCGGACGACCTGATGCCGGCGGCCCTGCAGCTGGCCCACTCGATCGCCGAGAACAACGCATATGGCGTGTGGCAGACCAAGATTGGCCTCAACGCGGCCCTGGACGCGCCCAGCTTGCGGCATGCGATCGAGCTGGAGAACCGCACGCAGATCCTCAGCGGCTTCACCAACAATCCGGTCGAGGCCGCCAAGGCGCACCAGGAGAAGCGGACTCCGAAGTGGGATCCCCTGTGACGCTTAGACTTTCGCGATCACGTTTTCGGCGAACGCCTCCAGGTTGCGGATCTTGGTCTCCAGCGGCTCGGTATCGGATCCCTTGATGTAGGGAATGCGGAAGCCCACGATCACGTCGGTGACGCCCTTGTCCTCGAGCCGCTTGATGCCATCCAAGGTGTAGGCGTCGGCCGAGATCACGTGAATCTCGAACGGGCCGGTCTTGCCCTCTTCCTCGCGAAGCTCCTTGAGCCTGGCGAGGAGCCGGTCGAGCTCTTCGGGGTCGCCGCCGCCGTGCATCCATCCGTCCGCACGCGCGGCGCGGCGCAGCGCCGCATCGGCGTGGCCGCCGACCAGGATGGGGATCGGCTGGGTGGGGGCCGGGGTCATCTTGGTCTTGGGAATGTCGTAGAACTCGCCGTGGAACTCGAAGTAGTCGCCGGTGGTGAGGCCTTTCACGATCTCGATGCATTCGTCCATCCGCTTGCCGCGCTTGGCGAATGGGACACCCAGCAGCTCGTAGTCCTCGGGCCAGGGGCTGGTGCCGACCCCCAGGCCCACGCGGTTACCGATCAGCGCGGCCAGCGAACTGGCCTGCTTGGCCACCAGAGCCGGCGGCCGGATGGGCAGCTTGAGGACGAAGAAGTTGAACCGCAGCGTTGACGTCACCGCGCCCAATGCCGCCGTGAGGACGAAGGTCTCAATGAACGCCTTGCCGTCCAGGAACTCGCGATTGCCGTCGGGCGTGTACGGGTACTTCGAGTCGGACTCGAACGGATAGGCGATGCTGTCGGCGATGGTCATGCTGTGGTACCCGGCCGCCTCGGCTGCCTTTGCCAGCGGGATGTAGTACGAAAAGTCGGTCATTGCCTCCGCGTAGCTGAACCGCACGTCGTCTGCCTTCCTTGAGGGGGCCGTCCCACGACATTAGAACGTGTTCTAGTTTGACCCGCGCTTGGGTCCCGCATCGTCGTCCGGCTCTGTTGGATTGCCGGGCTCCTCAGCGGCACGGCCGCATCGTCGTCCGGCCCTGTTGGATTGCCGGGCTCCTCAGCGGCACGGCCGCATCGTCGTCCGGCTAAAGCTGGTTTTCGGGGCCGATGACCGCCCAAACCGTCTTGCCGGACGACGTGGGAGTGCTGCCCCACGCGCGCGACAACGCGTCGACGATGGCCAAGCCGGATACGTCGATGCCCTGGTCCGACGACGGCAGCCGCAGGGCCGGGGCGCTGCTGTCGTCGGACACCGCGATGGTCGCCGTGGCGCCGTCGGTCTGGACCCGCATCATCGGAACGCTTCCGGTGTGTTCCAGCACGTTTTCCACGAACACATTGACCACCACCAGCGCCACCGGGATGAGCGCGGATTGCGACCAGGCGGCCAGCCACTCGCGGACCAGCCGGCGTGACTCGCGCAGGCTGGTCAGGTTGGCGGGCAGTTCGGCGTCGGCATGCCAAATGGTGCGGCGTGCGAGCCGATCGAGCGCCTTCCCCGCTCCTTTCTCGGTCGCGTACACCGGTGTGAAGCGCGCGACGTCGCTGTGGGCGATCGCCTCGCGGGTGGCGCGATCAGCGCAGACCAGCATGATCGGAACGTCGGGCTGCGCCTGCCACCGCGCGCCGATAAAGGTCGACCAGGCCGATTCCGCGGGCACTCGCAGCGCGCTGACGTTGACGATGACGGCCGAGGGCTTGTCGCGTGTGGCGTTCATGACGATGTCGCGCAGCGCCGCGGAGCTGCCGGTATCGAGCATGCCTTCGACCGTCAGGACGACCATCGACTGATCCATCCGCGTCACAACTGCCAGCGAGCTCGGCGACTCAGCTACCGCGCTCACCGCGGCCACCCCTTTTCCTTCAGGGCTTCATCCTCGCAGACCGCGGCCCGCGAACACGTGCCGTGCCAGCGTGCGTGTCCCGCGAGCGATTCAGGCGCCCGCATTCCTAACGTGGTCGAAAACGGATGGGATGTCGTAATCCGGCTTTCCGGCTCGGCCGTGCGGCCCATTTCCATATCCCGCTCCTCGAATTCCCGCCCGGATAACTGCTTGAGAACCCGCCCCCTCGGCGGCAGAAGCTTCTCGCTCCCGGATGGGCGGCATCGATGCCGCCAGGGATGACTGGATGTGGTGGGCCGCCTTGGCCCCATGGCCGCTCCGCGGACTGGACACGAGCGAGGTGCGTGCTTCGACCCGCCCGTCCGAAGCATCGACCCCTACCACGCCGAACATGCCGTTCTCGTCCACTCGTCTGCTGCAGCGTGTGCACCCAGCGGGGTTACCCACTTTGCCCGGGTGCCCAACCTCCCGCGCGGGATGAAAATAGGCCTATGCGGATTACCCCCACGTAACACGTGGCAAACCTAAAAAAGGCAGACCGGTTCTAGGCCGTTAGCGCCGGCTCGGCGCGTACGGTGGAGCGCCCACTCCGGCGACCGTGTGCGTGCCCCACGGCGTTTGCTCGACGATGCGCGCCGGCGCACTGCGGTCGCCCACCGTCAGCGTCGCGGTGCGCGCCTGCCTGA
Source organism: Mycobacterium malmoense (assembly GCF_019645855.1). Lineage (NCBI taxonomy): Bacteria > Bacillati > Actinomycetota > Actinomycetes > Mycobacteriales > Mycobacteriaceae > Mycobacterium > Mycobacterium malmoense. The sequence continues at coordinate 4,353,520 of NZ_CP080999.1, read as the reverse complement.
GCGTCTCGTCCGGCAGGGGCTGCGACGAGGAACCAAAAACCGTGCCCTGCCAGTGGTAACGGCCGTCGATCGGGTCCAGGTGGCCGGCGAGGCGGACGCGCACCGGGTGTTCGGTGCCGGCCACCGTCAGCGTCGCTGCGCCGTCGTAGATTTCGCCGTCTTCGCGTGCGCTGAATGACAGGTCGAAGGCCGATGCCACCCGATGCGGCTGGGCGGATTGCACGTAGACGCGCTCGTTGAACACCTGTTGGCTGCTGCGCCGCACTTCGATTCGGGTGCTGGTGGTGTGCTTCATGAGCCGCACGCATTCGGCGACATAGCGTGCTTGGGCGCCAACGTCGGGCCCGCCGATGAAGAAGTAGTTCGGGAAACCGTGAAGGGCGACCCCGAAGTAGGGCTCCATGCCGTCGTCCCAGGCCTGCCGGATGGTCAGCCCGCCGGAACCCACCAGCCTCTTGTCCGGGATCCGCTCGGGAATCGCGAACCCAGTGCCGTAAACGATGACGTCGGCGTCGTGGTCGACGCCGTCGGTGGTGCGGATGCCCGACGGGGTGACGGCGCCGACCGCCGATCCCACCAGCGCGGGCCGCGACCGCCCGTTGCTTGCGGTCGGTCGGATATGGCGGCGCAGCCAGCGTTTTGCGCGCGTCGTCGGCAGCGGCAACTCGGGGACGATCCGGCGCGGCGGGTGCGCGAAGACGGTGACCGAGGCCGCCGATTGGGTTAGCCGCGGAATGTGATGCCCGGCGGTGGTGTCGGCGCCGATGACGGCGATGCGCTTGCCGGTTGGATCGAAATCGGGCTGCCACCGGGCCGCGTGAAACGACGCTCCGCGAAAGTCGTTGCGCCCGGCCAATTCCGGTATCCACGGGACATTTGGCGGTGGGTGGGCCGCGATGACGATACGACCCTGGAAAATCTCGCCGGCGGCGGTGTGCAACGTCCAGGTGTCGGAGTCGTCGTCGAACACCGAGCCGATGACTTCGTGGCCCGACGTTTTGTCCAGGGTCAGGGAGTCGGTGACGCCCGCGTCGGCCAGCTCGGTCGCGGCACACCTGCCGGCCGCGCCGGCACCGACGATAACGACCTCGTGGACGCGCCGCGTCACAGAAACTTGGCGCGCTTCCAGCCGCGGCGCGCGATCGGGCCCATCAGGCCGATCTCGGTCAAAAACGCGGCCAGCGGGGCGAAACCGGCAATCTGCGTCTCATAACGGTGTGGGCTCGTGCGCGCGGTCGCTCGTGCCCGTTTGGCGTCCAGGCCCGTCCGCGCGTACGGGATCGGATTGCTGAACAGGTAGCGGAAGAAATACCCGCCGAGCCCGTTGATGTTGGCCATGAACCACTTGTTGAACCGGGGCATTTCGGCGACACGCTTGCGCGCGCCGTCGCGGGCGAACTGGATGTGACGGGCCTCTTCGGTGACGTGAATCCGCATGAGCCGCTGGATGATTGGCTGCAGCTCCGGGTCGTCCATCATCTGCCGTTGCAGCGAGTCGAAAATCTCTTCACCGATCAGGGCGGCGACCCACAGCATCGCGCCCCGCTGGAACGCCAGCGGCAGGGCGTTGATGATCATCCGGTGCAGCAGCCGTGGGCGCACCGGCTTGGCGCCGATGCGCTCGATGGCCTTGCCGAACATCACCATGTGGCGGGTCTCGTCGCCCAGCTCGGTCAGCTTGTAATGCGTCGACCGGCTCGTCGGGTCCTCGTGCAGGATGGTGCGCAACAAGGATTGGTTGAGCATGTTCTCGAACCAGATTCCGGCCGACAGCGTGTTGACCAGCTCCTGGCGGGACAGCTCGATCTGCTGCTCGCGCGTCATCTCGTCCCACATTGGCGTGCCGTACAGCGACACCAGCCGCGGCGGCAGGAAGAACTTGTCCGGCTCCAGCGGGGCATCCCAGTCGATGTCGACGACCGGCTCGTAGGACTTTTTGACCGAGCCTTTCAGTAGACGCTCCGAGAATTCCTCACGACTCGGCCCGGCTGGTTTCACCGCGGTGGTCATCGCTGGTGTCCCTTCATGCTTCGGACGGCAGGAAGATCGCAACAGATAGTCAATACCCATGGTATCGGGTACCTGTGGTTTCGACTAGGTGTATGAGGTTTCAATTAGGTTGACCCACACCGGGCCGTGCGCGCAACGTGTCCGGCGATGAGCGTGTCAGGAGGCAACGGTGAGTCGGCATATCCACGTCATCGGCATCGGCGCCGGGGACCCCGACTACATGACCGTCCAGGCGATCCGGGCGCTCAACGACACGCAGGTGTTCTTCGCGATGGACAAGGGGGAGGCGAAAAGCGGCCTGGTCTCGCTGCGACGGGAGATCTGCGCGCGGTTCATCCGCGAGCCGGGCTATCGCTTCGTCGAGCTGCCCGACCCTAAACGGCAGGTCGACGGCGACTACCGGGAGGCCGTTTCGGATTGGCATGCCGCGCGTGCGCGGGTCTGGGCGGCGGCCATCTCCGCCGAGCTCGGCCCCGACGGGGTGGGCGCCTTCCTGGCCTGGGGTGACCCGTCGCTGTACGACAGCACGCTGCGCATCCTCGACGCGGTCGCGGCCGAGGTCGACTTCGGCTATGACGTCATTCCGGGAATCACCGCCGTGCAGGCGCTGACGGCACGGCACCGGATCCCGCTCAACGAGGTCGGCGAACCGGTGCTGATCACCACCGGTAGGCAGCTGCGTAAGGCCGGCCTGAAGGGCTCGGCCCTGGTGATGCTCGACGCCGACTGCTCGTTTCAGGCGTGCCCCGCGGACACCCGGATCTGGTGGGGGGCATACCTGGGTACCGAGGACGAGCTGCTGGTGGCGGGCACCGTCGGCGAGGTCGGGACGCGCATCGCGGCGATGCGGGCCGACGCCCGCTCGCGGCGCGGCTGGATCATGGACACCTATTTGCTCAGACCGGCAGACTGAAGGGCGTGCCCGAACTGCCGGAGATCGAAGCGCTGGTCGACCATTTGCGGCGCCACGCCGTCGGTTTGACGATCGGCCGCGTCGACGTCGCCGCGCTGTCGGTGCTGAAAACCTTCGACCCGCCGATCAGCGCCCTGCACGGCCAGGTCGTGACCGGGGCCGCCCGGTGGGGCAAGTACTTGGGGCTGCAGGCCGGAAAGCTGTTCCTGATCGCCCACCTGTCGCGCGCGGGCTGGCTGCGGTGGTCCGACAAGCTCGCCGCTGCGCCGCTGCGCCCCGGCAAGGGACCGATCGCGTTGCGGGTGCACCTGGGCACGCCGGGTGAGGCGCCCGGCTTTGACCTCACCGAGGCCGGCACCCAAAAGCGGCTGGCGGTGTGGCTCGTCGACGACCCGCGGCTGGTGCCGGGCATCGCGGGCCTCGGCCCGGACGCGCTGGACCTCGGTGTCGACGACCTGGCCGGGCTGCTGGCCGGCAACACCGGCCGGATCAAGACCGTCATCACCGACCAGAAGGTGATCGCCGGCATCGGCAACGCCTACAGCGACGAAATCCTGCACGTCGCGAAGATCTCGCCGTTCGCCATCGCCGGGAAGCTGACCGGCGGACAGCTCACCGCGCTGCACGACGCGATGGTGTCGGTGCTGACCGACGCGGTCAGCCGGTTGGTCGGCCAGGGTGCCGCCATGCTCAAAGGGGAGAAGCGTTCCGGACTGAGGGTGCACGCGCGCACCGGGCTGCCCTGCCCGGTGTGCGGGGACACCGTGCGCGAAGTGTCCTTCGCGGACAAGTCTTTTCAGTACTGTCCGACGTGCCAGACGGGCGGCAAGGTGCTGGCCGACCGGCGCATGTCGCGGCTGCTGAAGTAAGTGCGCCGACTTGTGGCGAAAACCCACTGTCCAGCCCAACAACTCGACGTTGGGCGGGCACTGGATATGCTGCCAACGTGACTCGTCAGAAGATCCTCATCACGGGCGCCAGCTCCGGCCTGGGCGCCGGGATGGCGCGTTCCTTCGCCGCCAAGGGCCGCGACCTGGCGCTGTGCGCCCGTCGCACCGACCGCCTCGACGAGCTGAAAGCCGAACTGTCGCAACAGCATCCGGGCATCAAGATCGCGGTCGCCGCGCTGGACGTCAACGACCACGAGCAGGTGCCCAAGGTCTTCGCCGAACTGAGCGACGAGCTTGGCGGCATCGACCGCATCATCGTCAACGCCGGTATCGGCAAGGGCGCGAAGCTGGGCTCCGGCAAGCTGTGGGCGAACAAGGCGACCATCGAGACCAACTTGGTGGCAGCGTTGGTGCAGATCGAAACCGCGCTGGAGATGTTCACCAAGAGTGGTTCGGGGCATCTGGTGCTCATCTCGTCGGTGCTCGGCGCTAAAGGCGTGCCGGGCGTCAAAGCCTCCTACGCCGCAAGCAAAGCCGGAATGCGTTCCCTGGGCGAATCACTGCGGGCCGAATATTGCAACAGCCCCGTGAAGGTCTCGGTGATCGAGCCGGGCTACATCGAGTCGGAAATGACGGCCAAATCGGCGAGCACAATGTTCCTGGTGGACAACGAAACTGGCGTCAAAGCACTCGTTGACGCCATCGAGCGCGAGCCCGGCCGCGCCGTCGTGCCGTGGTGGCCGTGGGCGCCGCTGGTGCAGCTGATGCGGGTGCTGCCGCCCCGCTTCACCAAGGCGTTCGCGTAGCCCCCCTCCTTGCCCCAACCGCGAGCGTGCGTGTTTGTACACGACACGCCGCCTCGCGGTGGCATTCTGCGCACGCTCGCGGCAGGGGCCGGGTCAGCTGACCCGGCCCCTTTCGGTTCGGTAGCGACGCACCAGCGCGTCAGTCGAGCTGTCCGACTGCGGCGCCGGTGAGGTGTCAGCGGTGATCACCGGAAGCAGCGCCTTGGCCTGGGTTTTGCCCAGCTCCACGCCCCACTGATCAAACGAGTCGATGCCCCAGACCACGCCCTCGGTGAAGACCTGATGCTCGTAGAGCGCGATCAGTTGGCCCAGCACCGACGGGGTGAGCCGGTTGGCCAGGATGGAGGTCGACGGGCGGTTACCCGGCATCACCTTGTGCGGCACGATGTCGGCGGGCGTGCCTTCGGCGGCGATCTCTTCGGCGGTCTTGCCGAACGCCAGCACCTGGGTTTGGGCGAAGAAGTTGCTCATTAGCAGGTCGTGCATGCTGCCCGTGCCCTCGACGGTGGCGAGGTCGTCGGTGGGTTGGCTGAAGCCGATGAAATCGGCCGGCACCAAGCGGGTGCCCTGGTGCAGCAACTGATAGAAGGCGTGCTGGCCGTTGGTTCCCGGTTCGCCCCAAAAGATTTCGCCGGTGTCGCTGGTGACCGGCGTGCCGTCGGCGCGTGTCGACTTGCCGTTGGATTCCATGGTCAGCTGTTGCAGGTAGGCGGCAAAGCGCGCCAGGTCGTTGGAATACGGCAGCACGGCACGCGATTGCGCCGCCATGAAGTTGGAGTACCACAACCCGATCAGCCCCAGCAGGACGGGCGCGTTGGACTCTAGCGGGGCGGTCTTGAAATGTTGGTCGACGATGTGGAATCCGGACAGGAAATCGGCGAAGGCCTCCCGGCCGATGACGGCCATCAGCGACAGCCCGATCGCCGAATCGACCGAATACCGCCCGCCGACCCAATCCCAGAACCCGAACATGTTGTCGGTGTTGATGCCGAAGTCGTCGACCAGGCGCCTGTTGGTGGAGACGGCCACGAAATGCCGGGACACCGCGGAGTCGCCGAGCGCGTCGGTCAGCCAGCGGCGCGCCGCGGTCGCGTTGGTCAGCGTCTCCAGCGTGGAGAAAGTCTTGGAGGCGACGATGAAAAGCGTTGTGGCAGGATCCAAGTCGGCCAGCTTCGCGATCAGGTCGGCCGGATCGACGTTGGAGACGAAGCGCGCCGAAATGCCCGCATCTGCATAGTGGCGCAGGGCCTGGTAGACCATCACCGGACCCAGGTCCGACCCACCGATCCCGATGTTGACGACGGTGCTGATCCGTTTCCCGGTGGCCCCCGTCCATTCACCGCTGCGCAACCGGTCGGTGAAGTCACCCATGGCGTCGAGCACAGCGTGCACCTCCTCGACGACGTTTTGGCCGTCGACGATCAGCTCGGTGTCGCGGGGCAGCCGCAGCGCGGTGTGCAACACCGCGCGATCCTCCGACGTGTTGATGTGCACGCCGGAGAACATCTGGTCGCGGCGCTCCTCGAGGTTAGCCGCGCGCGCCAGATCGACCAGCAGCCGCAGCGTCTCTCGGGTGATGCGGTGTTTGCTGTAGTCGATGTAGAGGTCACCGACGGTGACGGTGAGCTCGCGGCCGCGATCGGGATCGTCGGCGAAGAACTGGCGTAGGTGGGTTTCGCCGATTTGTTCGTGATGCCTGCGCAGGGCTTCCCACGCCGGGGTGGCGGTGATGTCGGGGATGGTTTGCACGGAGGTCATGGTTCGAGCCTAGTGACGGTCGCGAGCGTGGCGTAGCCGGGCGCTGCGGGCCGTCACCATCGGAGTAGTGACGGTCGCGAGCGTGGCGTAGTCGGGCGCTGCGGGCCGTCACCATCGGAGTAGTGACGGTCGCGAGCGTGGCGTAGTCGGGCGCTGCGGGCCGTCACCATCGGAGTAGTGACGGTCGCGAGCGTGGCGTAGTCGGGCGCTGCGGGCCGTCACCATCGGAGTAGTGACGGTCGCGAGCGTGGCGTAGTCGGGCGCTGCGGGCCGTCACCGTCGGACTAGTGCGGTCCGACGCGACGGAGCCAGGTCAAGCCGAAGGCATTAGTGGCCGAGCCGGCCCCTGCCCAACCGCAACAGCAGCATCGCCAGATCCTTACCCTCGGGACCGAGCTCGCTGTAGCGCTCGATGACCTTCATCTCGCGGCTGTGAACCAGCCGGGTGCCGCCGGATGCCATCCGGACCTTGCCGATCGCCTGGGACACTTGGGCGCGCCGTTTCACCGCGGCAAGGATCTGGGCGTCCAATCGGTCGATCTCTTGGCGCAACTCTTCGATGTCGGTGGGCTGTTCGGCCTCGGCCGTCTCGATGTTCATCTCTGCTAACTCCGCGTTCTCTTGATGTGGGGGTTCTGGTCTCATCCGTTATCGGGCCTCACAAAAGAGACGAGCCCCGAATCCGGAAGCGGACCACGGGGCTCTGCGAAAGCAGCTAGACCACGGGCACCGCTGGTCGGTACCCGTAGAAAAATCGGCCAATCCACTCTCGGGGCCACTCGCTGGTCGAGAGCTGCCGATGGCACTGCGCGTTGAGCACCAACCGAGTGTGCCACTAAGGGCCATGCGCGCGCAAAGGCCCGGCAAAGCCGGGTGAGGCCGCCGGGTTTACGACGTCGCGGTTCGTGGTCGCGCGCTGGCATTAATCCTTCTGTCCAGCAATCGGACTCGGCTGCGCCGTCCATGCGGCGGGCGAAGGGCCGCGAACCCGGCCCCGCAAGCCGACTGGGCGTCTCCCCAGGCGCCTGCCGCGCCCGGTGGCCTGCCCGGCGGGGTAGTCGGTCGGCGGCGGTAAATTTGGACCGACATGAGTGTGCACGCGACCAGTAACTCCGAAGCCAAGCCCGCCCCCGAAGCAGACCAGCTGCTCGACGGCCTCAACCCGCAACAGCGCCAAGCGGTGGTACACGAGGGTTCGCCGCTGCTGATCGTGGCCGGGGCGGGCTCGGGTAAGACGGCGGTGTTAACCCGGCGCATCGCCTACCTGATCGCGGCGCGCGGCGTCGGGGTCGGTCAGGTGCTGGCCATCACGTTCACCAACAAGGCCGCCGCGGAGATGCGCGAACGCGTGGTGCGACTGGTCGGGGATCGGGCCCGCTACATGTGGGTGTCGACGTTCCACTCCACTTGCGTGCGCATCCTGCGCAACCAGGCGTCACTGATCCACGGACTCAATTCCAACTTTTCGATCTACGACGCCGACGATTCGCGGCGTCTGTTGCAGATGATCGGCCGCGACATGGGCCTCGACATCAAGCGCTACTCGCCGCGTCTGCTGGCCAACGCCATCTCCAATTTGAAGAACGAGTTGATCGACCCCGACCAGGCTCTGACAAATTTAGCCAACCTGTCGGATGATTCCGACGACCTGACCCGCACCGTGGCCGGCGTCTACGGCGAATACCAGCGACGGCTGCGGGCGGCCAACGCGTTGGACTTCGACGACCTGATCGGGGAAACCGTGGCGGTGCTACAGACCTTCCCGGAGATCGCCGGGTACTACCGGCGGCGGTTCCGCCACGTGCTGGTCGACGAGTACCAGGACACCAACCACGCGCAGTACGTGCTGGTGCGGGAATTGGTCGGTCGCGGCGCCCCGGAAGGCCAAGAGACGCAGGACGTGCCGCCGGCGGAGTTGTGCGTGGTCGGCGATGCCGACCAGTCGATCTATGCGTTCCGCGGCGCCACCATCCGCAACATCGAGGACTTCGAACGCGACTATCCGGACGCGAAAACGATTCTGCTGGAACAGAATTACCGCTCGACGCAAAATATCTTGTCGGCGGCCAACTCCGTGATCGCCCGCAACACCGGACGGCGTGAGAAACGGCTGTGGACCGACGCGGGCGCCGGCGAGCTGATCGTCGGCTACGTCGCCGACAACGAGCACGACGAGGCCAGGTTCGTCGCCGAGGAGATCGACGCGCTCGTCGATCGCGGCGAGATCACCTACAACGACGTGGCCGTCTTCTATCGCACCAACAACTCGTCGCGGTCGCTGGAAGAGGTGTTCATCCGCGCCGGAATTCCGTACAAAGTCGTTGGAGGAGTGCGCTTTTACGAGCGCAAGGAGATCCGCGACATCGTCGCCTACCTGCGGGTGCTGGACAACCCCGGCGACGCGGTCAGCATGCGGCGCATCCTCAACACGCCCCGCCGGGGCATCGGCGATCGGGCCGAGGCGTGCGTGGCGGTGTACGCCGAGAACACCGGCGCCAGCTTCGCCGATGCCCTGGTGGCCGCGGCCGAAGGCAAAGTGCCGATGCTAAACAGCCGCGCGGAGAAGGCGATCGCGGGCTTCGTCGAGCTGCTCGACGACCTGAGGGGACGCCTCGATGACGACCTGGGCGATCTGGTCGAGTCGGTGCTGGAACGCAGCGGATACCGCAGGGAGCTGGAGTCGTCAAGCGATCCACAGGAGTTGGCCCGGCTGGACAACCTCAACGAATTAGTCAGTGTCGCACACGAATTCAGCACCGATCAGGCCAACGCGGCCGCTTTGCAGACCCCGGACGACGAAGACGTGCCGGACACCGGTGCGCTGGCGGCGTTTCTGGAGCGGGTGTCGCTGGTCGCCGACGCCGACGAGATCCCCGAGCATGGTGCCGGTGTGGTCACGCTGATGACGCTGCACACCGCGAAGGGTTTGGAGTTTCCGGTGGTGTTCGTCACCGGCTGGGAGGACGGGATGTTCCCGCACATGCGGTCGCTCGACAATCCCACCGAACTCTCGGAGGAGCGGCGGCTGGCCTACGTCGGCATCACCCGGGCCCGTCAGCGGCTGTATGTGAGCAGGGCCATGGTCCGGTCGTCTTGGGGGCAGCCGATGCTCAACCCGGAATCGCGGTTCCTGCGCGAGATCCCGCAGGAGCTCATCGACTGGCGGCGCAGTGCACCCGCGCCGTCGTTCAGCGCGCCGGTCAGCGGTGCGGGCCGGTTTGGTACGCCGCGCACGGCCCCGACCCGCTCGGGGGCGGGCAAACGCCCGCTGCTGGTGCTGCAGCCCGGCGATCGGGTGACCCACGACAAGTACGGGCTGGGCCGGGTCGAGGAAGTCTCGGGCGTCGGCGAATCGGCGATGTCGCTGATCGACTTCGGCAGCTCCGGACGGGTGAAGCTGATGCACAACCACGCCCCGCTCAGCAAGCTTTAATCCGCCGAACGTGAACCCACGGTGAGATTTTCGCCCTGAAAGCACGTTCGGCGCAGGAGGGGTCTCGTCAGGCCTGCAGCCAGCGTTTGGTTTGCGGGTGCAGCGCCAGCACGATGCTGGCGATCGGCAGCAGCCAAAGGGTGTACACGATCCACCCGACGCGTGCGCCCGCGATGAACACGCCACCGTAGGTCAGCACCGCGACCACCGCGCCGGCCACGATGAGGTGACGCCCGAGTGGCCGATGTTGCAGCAACATGATCACCCCGGAAACGGTGGTGGTCGCGAACACCAGGGCGAGAAAGGCGATCGCGATGCAGAACAGGCGGTCGGTTCTCCACCACCCGGCGATCAGGTCGGTGGCCACCACCGAGGTGGCCCACCCGCTGACGATGCTGACCGCGCAGGCGGCGACGGCCGTTCGACCGCTCGGCTCGTCGCTCGGCAGGCCCGTAGCGCCTTCCCGTCGGGCCTCGCCCCGGTGGGGAGGCGGCCGTTGGGGGATCTGGGCGGTCGGCGACTCCGGCACTATGGGCATCGGTCCCGTCGGCACCCGCCGGATGATCCGCGTCCGCGATTCCGAGGGCCGCGCAGCGGGCTCGGGCGGCTGCGGGGAAGCAGAAGGGTCGTTCGGCGCGGTCACCTCAACCAGCGTAGTTGCCGATTCTGAGTCCTCGCTTAGCCAACCACGGCACGGGGTCGATCCTTTCGGTGCCGCCCTGTAGCACCTCGAAATGCAGGTGCGGACCGGTGGAATTGCCCCGGTTGCCCATGGTGGCTATCTGGTCACCGGCCATCACCCGCTCACCGACGCTGACCAGCGCGGTGTTGATGTGGCCGTAGAGCGTGACCGTGCCGTCGGCATGGCGCAGCTTGACCAACATCCCGTAGCCGGCGGCCGGCCCGGCCTCAATAACCACGCCGTCGGAGACGGCAACGATCGGCGTTCCGATCGAGTTGGCGAGGTCGATACCGGCGTGCAGCACACCCCACCGGTAGCCAAAGTTGGAGGTGAATATGCCCTTCGTCGGCATGACATAGAGCGGCTGCTGCAATCGCGCCTCGCGCTGGGCGCGATCGTTCGCGAAGGCCATTCCCTTGGCGAGCTCCTCGTTGTGCACCGCGGCATTCGCCGCTGGCTCGACCGCGATCACCTGGGCGCCACGGATCGGGTTGCTGCTCGCCCCGCCGGTGAGCGCCGAGGCATTGGCGGTCAGCACAGGCTCGGTCCTGGGGGTATCGGTATGGCTGGTCGCCGTGTGGGCCGCCGCGGCCGCCGCCCCGGCGGCCATCGCCGAGATCAGCAGGCGTCCCCTGGCCGCGCTGGTCGGCTGCTTGCGATGCTGACCGCCGCGCCGTACCACGGGGATGACGTCGGTGTCGGGCTGGAGTCGCGCGGGGACGGGTACGGCGGTGGGGGCGGCCAGCAGCAGCGGGCCCAAATCGTCTACGTCGTGCAGATCGTCAAGCTCGGGTGCCAGCAGCACTTGCGCCTCGTTGTCGAAGCTCGAGTCGTTGCTGAAATCCAGGTCGTTCAGTTCGCCGAAGTCGTCGGCGAAGTCCAGGTCATCGAAGTCGAAGCCGTCCAGCGGCAGGATCTCGGTGACTTCGTTTCGGTGGGGCTCCGTCCACCGGTTTCGCTGGGGCTCCATCCACCGGCCGCCTGCCGCGCGACCCACCCTCACCATGCCCGTTGTTACGGCAGAAGAACGAGAGAAACGGTGCTGGGACAACCTGAAATGTCCTCATATCGTGACCATAACGTTATCTGGACCCTAGGAAGGTATCCGCTGACCTACGGAGCTGGCAACCTTGGGGCAGAAACCCGACCAAAATTGTGATTTGGATCACGTTTGAGGGCCGCCGGTATGCCGTGACGTTTGCCACATAGGTGGACGCGACGATAGCAGCCGTTCGATGGGTGGATACAGTGCCAGCGTGCGAGTCGCCGAATCCGGCACCGCAAGCCAATAGGCCCAGCAGTTAAGCCGAGCGAAGACAGTGAGCCCATGGACCTTTTCGAGTATCAAGCAAAAGAATTGTTCGCCAAGCACAACGTGCCCAGCACACCCGGTCGGGTGACCGACACCGCCGAGGGCGCTCGCGCCATCGCCGAAGAAATCGGTCGCCCGGTGATGGTCAAGGCGCAGGTCAAGGTCGGCGGACGCGGTAAGGCCGGTGGCGTCAAATACGCCGCGACCCCCGACGACGCCTATGAACACGCCAAGAAGATCCTCGGCCTGGACATCAAGGGCCACGTCGTCAAGAAACTGCTGGTCGCCGAGGCCAGCGACATCGCCGAGGAGTACTACATCTCCTTCTTGCTCGACCGCGCCAACCGCACCTACCTCGCCATGTGCTCGGTCGAGGGCGGCATGGAGATCGAAGAGGTGGCCGCCGCCAGGGCCCACCGGCTCGCCAAGGTTCCCGTGGACGCCGTCAAGGGCGTCGATTTGGCGACCGCGCGTTCCATTGCCGAGCGGGGACACCTGCCGGCCGAGGTGCTCGACGCCGCCGCGGTCACCATCGCCAAGCTGTGGGACCTCTTCGTCGGTGAGGACGCCACCCTGGTCGAGGTGAATCCGCTGGTGCGCACCCCCGACGGCCGGATCCTGGCGCTGGACGGCAAGGTCACGCTGGACGCCAACGCCGACTTCCGCCATCCCGATCACGCGGAGTTCGAGGACCGCGCGGCCACCGATCCGCTGGAATTGAAAGCCAAGGAGCACGACCTCAACTACGTCAAGCTCGACGGCCAGGTCGGCATCATCGGTAACGGCGCGGGTCTGGTGATGTCCACGCTCGACGTCGTGGCCTACGCCGGTGAGAAGCACCGGGGGGTGAAGCCGGCCAACTTCCTCGACATCGGTGGCGGTGCCTCCGCGGAGGTGATGGCCGCCGGATTGGACGTGGTTTTGAGCGACGAGCAGGTCAAAGCCGTGTTTGTGAATGTCTTCGGCGGCATCACCGCGTGCGACGCCGTCGCCACCGGGATCGTCAAGGCGCTGGAGATCCTGGGCGACGAGGCCAACAAGCCGCTGGTGGTGCGCCTCGACGGCAACAATGTCGAGGAAGGCCGACGCATCCTGGCCGAGGCCAACCACCCGCTGGTGACGCTGGTGCCGACGATGGACGAGGCCGCCGACAAGGCCGCCGAGCTGGCGAGCGCCTGACGTGGCGATCGCAAGAGCGGCGCAGCCGGTCGCAGCGGGTCGACACTACGAAAGGACTTTCCCAATATGTCGATCTTTCTGAACAAGGACAACAAGGTCATCGTCCAGGGCATCACCGGCAGCGAGGCCACCGTCCACACCGCCCGGATGCTTAAGGCGGGCACCCAAATTGTGGGCGGTGTGAACGCACGCAAGGCCGGCACCACCGTCTCGCACAAGGACGCCGACGGCAACGACATCGAGCTGCCGGTGTTCGGCAGCGTGGTTGAGGCGATCGAGAAGACCGGCGCCGACGTGTCGATCGTCTTCGTCCCGCCCAGGTTCGCCAAGGACGCCATCGTCGAGGCCATCGATGCCGAGATTCCGCTGTTGGTGGTCATCACCGAGGGAATTCCGGTGCAGGACACCGCATATGCGTGGGCCTACAACCTGGACAACGGGGGCAAGACCCGGATCATCGGGCCGAACTGTCCCGGCATCATCACCCCGGGCCAGGCGCTGGTCGGCATCACCCCCGCCAACATCACCGGTGCGGGGCCCGTCGGGCTGGTATCCAAGTCCGGCACGCTGACCTACCAAATGATGTACGAGCTCCGCGATTTTGGGTTCTCCACGTCCATCGGCATCGGCGGCGACCCGGTGATCGGCACCACCCACATCGACGCCATCGAGGCCTTCGAGAAGGACCCCGAGACCAAGCTCATCGTGATGATCGGTGAGATCGGCGGCGACGCCGAGGAGCGTGCGGCCGACTACATCAAGGCCAACGTGTCCAAGCCGGTCGTCGGCTATGTCGCGGGATTCACCGCCCCGGAGGGCAAGACGATGGGCCACGCGGGCGCGATCGTGTCCGGCTCCTCGGGCACCGCGGCCGCCAAGAAGGACGCGTTGGAGGCGGCCGGGGTCAAGGTCGGCAAGACGCCGTCGGAGACGGCGGCGCTGGCCCGGGAGATCCTGAACAGCCTGTAGGTCTCGCTAGCGCGAGCAGACGCAGAGTCGCACGCCCGCGAAGCGGATTCGTGCGACTCTGCGTCTGCTCGCGGGTCAAACGCAAGCGGCCAGCTTGCCGGCCAGCCGCTCCACGTAGGCGGCGACCTCGTCGTCGGAACGGTCCGGCAGGCCGAACAGCACCTCCGTCACCCCGAGCTCGGCCCAGCGTGCCAGCTTCTCGGGCACCGGCTTGAAGTCCAGCGCCACGATCTGGGGTGCGCCGTCGCGGCCGGCGGCCGCCCAGGTGTCCTGCAGCAACTTCACCGGCTCGTCGATGTCGAAGTCGCGGGGAGTGGTGATCCAGCCGTCGGCGCTGCGGGCGATCCACTTGAAGTTCTTCTCGTTCCCGGCCGCGCCCACCAGCACCGGAATGTGCGACTGCGCCGGCTTGGGCCAGGCCCAGCTGGGCCCGAACTTGACGAATTCGCCGTCGTAGGCCGCTTCCTCCTGGGTCCACAGCGCCCGCATTGCCTCGATGTATTCACGCAGCATGGTGCGACGGCGCCCGGCCGGCACGCCGTGGTCGGCGAGCTCGTCGGTGTTCCAGCCGAACCCAACGCCGAGGCTGACCCGGCCGCCGGACAGGTGGTCCAAGGTGGCAATACTTTTCGCCAGCGTGATCGGGTCGTGCTCGACGGGCAGCGCCACCGCGGTAGACAGCCGCACCCGCGACGTCACGGCGCACGCCGCGCCCAGGCTCACCCACGGGTCTAGCGTGCGCATATAGCGGTCGTCCGGCAGCGACGCGTCACCCGTCGTCGGATGGGCCGCCTCGCGCTTGACCGGGATATGGGTGTGTTCCGGCACGTAGAACGTCTGGAAGCCGTGGTCGTCGGCAAGTTTGGCGGCTGCCGCCGGGGAGATGCCGCGGTCGCTGGTGAAAAGTACAAGCCCGTAATCCATGGACAGAATTAGAACGTGTTCTACCGGCGGTGGGCAAGCCGCTGCGCCGCCGAGGATCTCGACTCGGACCCACAACACTGGTCGGCGCCGGGCGCGCCGACAGGTCGGTCGGCCCGGCACGGGCGGCCGAACGTGCGCTAGCGTGGGTGATCGATCGCGTCGCAACGCAAGATCTCGAAGGTGTTTTCAAAGGCGGCGCGCCTGGAAGTGCAGCGTCGCGCCGCAAATGCGGCGTCGCTGAGGGTCTTGAAGGCACTGGAAGCAATAGGAGGGGCCATGACCTACTCGCCCGGTAGTCCCGGATATCAACCCGCGCAGCCCGGCGGCTCCTATGCAGGCGCCACACCGTCGTTCGCCAAAACCGACGACGGGGAGAGCAAGCTTCCGCTGGTCTTGAACATCGCGGTGGTGGTGCTCGGCCTGGCCGTGTATCTCCTGAATTTCGCGCCGACGTTCATCATCAGTGCCGACCTCGGTCCGGGCGGTGGGCGCGCCGGCGACGCCGGCATCGCCGTCGTCGTTGCGGTGCTGGCCGCGCTGCTCGCCGCGCTGGGCCTGCTGCCCAAGGCGAAGAATTACGTGGGAATCGTCGCGGTGGTCGCGGTGCTGGGCGCGTTGCTGGCGATCACCGAGACAGTCAACACGCCCGCCGGTTTTTCGATCGGCTGGGCGATGTGGCCGCTGGTGGGTTGCAGCATCTTCCAGGCGCTTGCCGCCGTTGCGGCGCTCCTGCTGGACGCCGGTGTCATCACCGCGCCCGCACCGCGGCCCAAGTACGACCCTTACGCGCAGTATGGCCAGTACGGGCAGTACGGCCAATATGGGCAATACGGACAACAGCCGTATTACGGTCAGCCCGGCACCCAGCAGCACGCGGGACACCAGTCGCCGCAGCCGTCCGGGTATGGGTCGCAGTACGGCGGTTATCCGTCGAGCCAGGCGCCGGCCCAGGCTTCGTCGACCGGTGGATTCGGTGCCCAGCCTGCGCCGCAGCCGCAGGGACCGTCCACGCCGCCCACCGGCTTCCCCAGCTTCGGTCCGCCGCCATCGGCCGGCACGGACTCTCAGGCGGGTTCGGCTCCGGTCGATTACTCCAGCCAGACCGGGGGCCAGCAGTCCCACGGCCAGGAACAGCAGCAGTCGCCGTCTGGGCCGGCACCGGTCTAACCATGCGCCCTCGCGCGTAGTTCGGATGCGTGCGCCAAGAATGAAAAGGGTGTCAGAAAGCGCGGACAACCGGGCGGCGGGCGCTCGCCAGGCGCGCGACCTGGTTCGGGTCGCGTTCGGTCCGGCCGTGGTGGCATTGGGCATCATTGCCGCGATCACGTTGCTGCAGTTGCTGATCGCCAACAGCGACATGACCGGCGCGTTGGGCGCCATCGCCAGCATGTGGCTCGGCGTGCACCAGGTGCCGATCTCGATCGGTGGCCGGGAACTGGGCGTACTGCCGCTGCTGCCGGTCCTGTTGATGGTGTGGGCCACCGCGCGCAGCACCGCACGGGCCACCTCCGCGTCCTCGTCGTGGCTGGTGGTCCGCTGGGTTGTCGCGTCGGCGCTGGGCGGTCCCCTGCTGGTGGCGGCGATCGCGCTGGCGGTCATCCACGACGCGTCGTCGGTGATCACCGAGCTGCAGACGCCCAATGCTCTGCGCGCGTTCGCCAGCGTGCTGGTGGTGCACGCCATCGGCGCCGCGATCGGCGTGTGGTCCCGGGTGGGGCGACGGGCGTTGGCGGCATCGTCGCTGCCCGACTGGCTCGGCGATTCCCTGCGCGCCGCCGTCGCCGGCGTGTTGGCGTTGGTCGGGCTCTCCGGCCTGGTGACGGCGGGGTCGCTGGTTGTGCACTGGGCGACGATGCAAGAGCTCTACGGGATCACCGATTCGATCTTCGGCCAGTTCAGCCTCACCGTGCTGTCCGTGTTGTACGCGCCCAACGTGATCGTCGGCACTTCGGCGATCGCCGTCGGGTCCAGCGCCCATCTGGGCTTCGCGACGTTCAGTCCGTTCACCGTTTTCGGCGGCGACATTCCCGCTCTGCCGATCCTGGCCGCGGTCCCCACGCCGCCGCTGGGGCCGGTGTGGGTGGCGCTGCTCATCGTCGGTGCGTCGTCCGGTGTGGCGGTGGGCCAGCAATGCGCGCGGCATGCGTTGCCGCTGCGGCCGGCGATGGCCAAACTGCTGGTTGCGTCGGTCGCCGGGGCGCTGGTGATGTCATTGCTGGCGTACGGCGGGAGCGGCCGGCTGGGCAACTTCGGCGATGTCGGTGTCGACCAGGGGGCTTTGCTGGTCGGCGTGTTCTTCTGGTTCGCGGTCGTCGGCTGGGTCACGGTGGTGCTGGCCGGCGGGATCAGGCATGAGCCCAGGCGGCCCAAACCCGCGCCCGCCTCACCGGCCGACGAGCCGGCGGACTTCGCGGGGCTTTTCGACGAGCCCGACGGCGAGGCGGACGACGAGCCCACGGGTGACTCCGCCGCGGATGAGGCC
The DNA here is from genome assembly GCF_019645855.1 of Mycobacterium malmoense. NCBI lineage: Bacteria > Bacillati > Actinomycetota > Actinomycetes > Mycobacteriales > Mycobacteriaceae > Mycobacterium > Mycobacterium malmoense. Next base: position 4,336,162 of record NZ_CP080999.1, on the reverse strand, counting down.
TCGGCGGAGGTGGCGGACGACGACGAGTCGCCGCCCGAGGAACCCGAGTCGCAGTCCGAGTGAGCCGCTGGAGCCGGTGACGACGTTGATGACTCTGCGCTGACCAGGGCCTCTACTCGCACTTTTGCCTGGTGCACGCAGAATCAACGCGGCGGTGCGCCCGACTGGATCTGATTGTCGGGCTTCTCAGCGTGCCGTTCCGGCCCGTGTCGTCGCCCGACTACGCTCGCCATGTGGCCGAACCGCTGCATGTGTCCCCCAGTGCGCCGGCGCGGGTGGTGGTGCTGGCCTCGGGCACCGGTTCGCTGCTGGCCTCGCTGCTCGACGCCGCCGTCGGCGACTACCCGGCCCGCGTGGTGGCCGTCGGCGCCGACCGCGACTGCCTGGCCAAAGAGATCGCCGAGGCCGCAGCGGTGCCCACCTTCACCGTCCGGCTCGCCGATTATCCCAACCGCGACGCTTGGGACGCCGCCATCACCGAGGTCACCGCCGCGCACTCGCCCGACCTGGTGGTGTCCGCTGGGTTCATGAAAATCCTTGGACCACAGTTTCTTTCACGATTCTACGGCCGCATCCTCAACACCCATCCCGCGCTGTTGCCCGCGTTCCCGGGTGCACACGGCGTGGCCGACGCGCTGGCCTACGGTGTGAAGGTCACGGGCTGTACCGTGCACCTGGTAGATGCCGGCACGGACACCGGGCCGATACTGGCGCAGCAATCCGTCCCGGTGCTCGACGGCGACAACGAGGAGACCCTGCACGAACGCATCAAGGTCACCGAACGGAAGCTGTTGGTGGACGTGGTGGCCGCGATCGCAACCGGCGGCGTGACGTTGATCGGACGAAAAGCGACGATCGGACGAAAGGCGACCATACGATGAGCACCGACGAGTCAAGAAGGACCATTCGCCGCGCGTTGATCAGCGTCTACGACAAGACCGGCCTGATAGACCTCGCCCGGGGGCTGACCGCGGAGGGCGTGGAGATCGTCTCGACCGGATCGACGGCGAAGTCCATTGCCGACAAAGGGATTTCGGTGACACGCGTGGAGGAGCTGACCGGCTTCCCCGAGGTGCTCGACGGCCGGGTCAAGACGCTGCATCCGCGAGTGCATGCCGGTCTGCTGGCCGATCTGCGCAAACCCGATCACGCCGCGGCGCTCGAGCGGCTCGGAATCGCGGCGTTCGAACTGGTCGTCGTCAACCTGTATCCGTTCAGCGAGACCGTCGACTCGGGCGCAGGCATCGACGAGTGTGTCGAGCAGATCGACATCGGCGGGCCGTCGATGATCCGGGCGGCCGCGAAAAACCATCCCAGCGTGGCGGTGGTCACCGACCCCCTCGGGTATGACGGAGTGCTTGCCGCGGTGCGAAGCGGCGGATTTACCCTCGCCGAGCGTAAAAGGCTGGCGTCGTTGGCGTTTCAGCACACCGCGGAGTACGACGTCGCCGTCGCCGGCTGGATGGAGTCGACGCTGGCGCCCGAGCATCCGCCCACGGCGTTCCCGCAGTGGCTGGCCCGCAGCTGGCGCCGCACGACGATGCTGCGCTACGGCGAGAACCCGCACCAGCAGGCCGCGCTTTACAGCGACCCCGGCGCCTGGCCGGGACTGGCGCAGGCCGAGCAGCTGCACGGAAAAGAGATGTCCTACAACAACTTCACCGACGCGGATGCGGCCTGGCGCGCCGCCTTCGACCACGAGCAGACGTGCGTGGCAATCGTCAAGCACGCCAACCCATGTGGGATCGCGATCTCGTCGGTATCGGTCGCCGACGCCCACCGCAAGGCGCACGAATGCGACCCGCTGAGCGCCTTTGGCGGAGTGATCGCGGCGAACACCGAAGTCAGCGTCGAGATGGCCGAGTACGTCAGCACCATCTTCACCGAAGTGATCGTCGCACCCGCCTACGCCCCGGGCGCCCTGGACGCACTGACGCGCAAGAAGAACATCCGGGTGCTGCTGGCCTCCGAGCCGCTGACCGGCGGCACCGAGCTGCGACCGATCAGCGGCGGGCTTTTGGCGCAGCAACGCGACCAGCTCGACGCGCACGGCGACAACCCGGCGAATTGGACGCTGGCGACGGGATCACCGGCCGACCCGGCGACGTTGAGCGACCTGGTCTTTGCGTGGCGAGCCTGCCGCGCGGTCAAGTCGAATGCGATCGTGATCGCCGCCGACGGCGCCACCATCGGCGTCGGCATGGGTCAGGTCAACCGGGTCGACGCCGCCCGGCTGGCCGTCGAACGCGGCGGGGAGCGGGTGCGCGGCGCGGTCGCGGCCTCCGATGCGTTCTTCCCGTTCCCCGACGGACTTGAAACGCTGGCCGCCGCCGGGGTGAAGGCGATAGTGCATCCGGGCGGGTCGGTCCGCGACGACGAGGTGACCGCGGCGGCGGCCAACGCCGGCGTCACCGTGTACCTGACCGGGGCCCGTCACTTCGCCCATTAGGCGGGCCCGGGCCGACCCTTGCTACGCGGTCGCACACCCCAATAGCATCCGAATTTGGGCTCGCGACTACGGGTCCTAGCCGAATTCGAGAGGAAATGAGATGCGTGCGATAACAACACGAGCAGCGGCATTCTCGGCGGCAATCGTAGGGTTTGCGCTGATCGGCGCCGGGTGTGGCCACGCGAACAAATCCAACGAGACAACGGGTTCCTCCGTGACGTCGTCGGTGACGACCTCCGCAAGCGCCGGTTCCTCCGCGACCACGAGCGCGAGCGCGGCCGCGCCGTCGACCCAGATCACGGGGGCCAACGGCACGGCGTACACGGTTCAGGGGCCGATTCTCGACAAGTACAACTCCCTTGACGAGAAGGCGCGGAAAGACCTGGGCGCCCCGACGGGCAACCAGCAAACGAACCCGGACGGCGGCATTTATCAACAGTTCGACGGCGGCGTGATTGTTTATAAGACGCAGGCCTACGTCGTGTGGGGCAAGATCCGCGATAAGTGGAACCAACTCGGCGGTTCACAGGGCAAGTTGGGTTATCCCACGAGCGACGAGGTGGATACCCCCGACGGCCTGAAGAAGTCGACGTTCGAGCACGGCACGATCACCTGGAAACCGGGTGACACCGAGGCCACCGCCACGTTCAGCTGACCGTCTTCGGCCCAGCGCAACATCCCCTAGCCGAAGGTCGGGCAATCGATCCGATTGCCCGACCTTCGCTCGTCGGTGAGCATTGATCTCACCGGCCGCGCCGCGCGTTGACGGGCGCGAGGGTGAATTTCACGACGCGACACGCCGAACGCGCGTCGTGAAATTCACTGTGGTCGCCGGTGCGCAAACGCCATCCCGCCATGCGACGTAGCGTGGAGTGGTGACATCACCGAGCAATCTGCCCCGCACCGTCGGCGAACTGCGTGCCGCCGGTCACCGCGAACGGGGAGTCAAGCAGGAAATCCGCGAAAATCTGCTGACCGCATTAGCCGACGGGCCGGATAGCGCAGCCATTTGGCCGGGCATCCTGGGCTTCGACGACACCGTGTTGCCCCAGCTGGAGCGGGCGCTGATCGCGGGTCACGACTTCGTGCTGCTGGGCGAACGCGGCCAGGGCAAGACCCGGCTGCTGCGCGCGCTGGTCGGGCTGCTCGATGAGTGGACCCCGGTGATCGGCGGGGCCGAACTCGGCGAGCATCCGTACCGGCCGATCACGCCGGAGTCGATCCGGCGGGCCTACGAGCTCGGCGACGATCTGCCCGTGGAGTGGAAGCACCGCAGCGAGCGCTACACCGAGAAGCTGGCCACCCCGGACACCAGCGTCGCCGACCTGGTCGGTGACATCGATCCGATCAAGGTCGCCGAGGGCCGTAGCCTCGGGGATCCGGAGACCATCGCCTACGGCCTCATTCCGCGCGCGCACCGCGGCATCGTCGCGGTCAACGAGCTGCCCGACCTCGCCGAGCGCATCCAGGTGTCGATGCTCAACGTCATGGAGGAGCGCGACATCCAGGTCCGCGGCTACACGCTGCGGCTGCCGCTGGACGTGTTGGTGGTGGCCAGCGCCAACCCCGAGGACTACACCAACCGCGGCCGCATCATCACCCCGCTCAAGGACCGGTTCGGCGCCGAGATCCGGACGCACTACCCGCTGGAGCTGGACGCGGAGGTGGGCGTGATCGTGCAGGAAGCGCACCTGAGCGCCCAGGTGCCCGCCTATCTCATGCAGGTGATCGCGCGGTTCGCCCGATACCTGCGCGAGTCCAACTCGGTCGACCAGCGGTCCGGGGTGTCGGCGCGGTTCGCGATCGCGGCCGCCGAGACCGTCGCGGCCGCCGCGCGCCACCGGGGCGCGGTGCTGGGGGAGACCGACCCGGTGGCCCGGGTGGTCGACCTGGGCACGGTGATCGACGTGCTGCGCGGCAAGCTGGAATTCGAGTCCGGTGAGGAAGGCCGCGAACAGGCGGTGCTCGAGCACTTGTTGCGCCGCGCGACCGCCGACACCGCGGCCAGAGTGCTGGGCGGCCTCGACGTCGGTTCTTTGGTGGCGGCCGTCGAGGGCGGTGCGGCGGTGACGACGGGGGAGCGGGTGTCGGCCAAGGACGTGCTGGCCGCGGTCCCGGGGCTGCCCGTCGTGGACGCCATTGCCAGAAAGCTGGGCGCGGAATCCGAGGGAGAGCGCGCCGCGGCGCTGGAACTGGCGCTGGAGGCGTTGTATCTGGCCAAGCGCATCGACAAGGTGTCCGGGGAAGGCCAAACCGTCTATGGCTGAACCGGTTAAGGGCCACTCACTGCGCTATTCGGCGTACACCGGCGGGCCCGATCCGCTGGCCCCGCCGGTGGATCTGCGCGAGGCTCTCGAACAGATCGGCCAGGACGTCATGGCGGGCACCTCGCCACGGCGTGCGCTGTCCGAGCTGCTGCGGCGCGGCACCAAGAATATGCCCGGGGCCGATCGGCTGGCGGCCGAGGCCAATCGGCGTCGACGGGATCTGCTGCGCCGCAATAACTTAGATGGCACCTTGCAGGAGGTCAAGAAGCTGCTCGACGAGGCCGTGCTGGCCGAACGCAAGGAGCTGGCCCGCGCGCTGGACGACGACGCCCGCTTCGGCGAACTGCAGCTCGACGCGCTGCCCGCGTCACCGGCCAAGGCCGTCCAGGAGCTGTCCGACTACGACTGGCGCAGCGCGGAGGCGCGCCAAAAGTACGACCAGATCAAGGATTTGCTCGGCCGCGAGATGCTGGACCAGCGCTTCGCCGGCATGAAACAGGCGCTTCAGGGCGCCACCGACGAGGACCGCCAGCGCGTCAGCGAGATGCTGGACGACCTCAACGAGCTGCTGGACAAGCACGCCCGCGGCGAGGACACGCAGCAGGACTTTCAAGATTTCATGGACAAGCATGGCGAGTTCTTCCCGGAGAACCCGCGCAATGTCGAGGAGCTGCTGGACTCGCTGGCCAAGCGCGCCGCCGCCGCGCAACGTTTCCGCAACAGCCTGAGCCCGGAGCAGCGTGCCGAGCTGGATGCCTTGGCGCAGCAGGCATTTGGTTCCCCGGCGTTGATGCAGGCGTTGAATCGGCTCGACGCGCATCTGCAGGCCGCGCGGCCGGGTGAGGATTGGACCGGGTCGCAGGAGTTCTCCGGCGATAACCCGTTCGGCATGGGCGAGGGCGCCCAGGCGCTGTCCGACATCGCCGAGCTGGAGCAGCTGGCCGAGCAGCTCTCGCAGAGCTATCCGGGCGCCACCATGGACGACGTCGATCTCGACGCGCTGGCACGCCAGCTCGGCGACCAGGCCGCCATCGACGCCCGAACGCTCGCCGAGTTGGAGCGCGCCCTGGTCAATCAGGGTTTCCTGGATCGTGGTTCCGACGGCCAGTGGCGGCTCTCGCCGAAGGCGATGCGCAGGCTCGGCGAGACGGCGTTACGCGATGTGGCGCAACAGCTTTCCGGCCGACGCGGCGAACGCGACCATCGGCGCGCGGGGGCCGCCGGTGAGCTGACCGGTGCGACCCGGCCCTGGCAGTTCGGGGACACCGAGCCGTGGAACATCCCCCGCACGTTGACCAACGCGGTGCTGCGGCAGGCGGGGACGTCGACTATTGACGGCCCGATTCGCATCACCGTCGACGACGTCGAGGTCTCCGAGACCGAGACCCGCACGCAGGCCGCGGTGGCGCTGTTGGTCGACACCTCGTTTTCGATGGTAATGGAGAATCGCTGGCTGCCGATGAAGCAGACGGCGCTCGCGCTCAACCACCTGGTGTGCACGCGCTTTCGCGCGGATGCCTTGCAGATCATCGCGTTTGGCCGCTACGCCCGGACGGTGACGGCCGCCGAGCTCACCGGTCTCGAGGGCGTCTACGAGCAGGGCACCAACCTGCATCACGCGCTGGCGCTGGCGGGTCGCCACCTGCGCCGGCACCCCAACGCGCAGCCCGTCGTGCTGGTGGTGACCGACGGTGAGCCGACCGCGCACCTGGAGGACTTCGACGGCGACGGCACGGCGGTGTTCTTTGATTACCCGCCGCATCCGCGGACCATCGCCCACACCGTGCGCGGATTCGACGACATGGCCCGGCTCGGCGCGCAGGTGACGATCTTCCGGCTCGGCAGCGACCCCGGGCTGGCGCGGTTCATCGACCAGGTCGCCCGCCGCGTCGAGGGGCGGGTCGTGGTGCCCGACCTCGACGGCCTGGGCGCGGCCGTGGTGGGCGACTACCTGCGGTCGCGGCGCCGTCGCTAGCGGGCACGGGTGTTCGCTGGGGTGTCGAGACTGCGGTGGTAGCGGCGCCCAAGGCGAAAAGCCGGCCGTGAACGCAGGCTCGATGCCACCAGCGCAGACTCGGCGGCAGCGGCGTCTGATAACAGCCCCCGGACCACCAGCGCGCACGCGGTGGGCCGAATTCACAGTCCCTTGAGCCCGCGCAGGATCTTGAAGAAGGGTGCGCTAGATGCGAGGCCTTTCCATAGGGTCGGCTGCAGGTGGCTGAGATTGTTGACAACGAGATAGCGCACCCCGTGGTCGCGCCACTGCGCAGCCTGATCGATGACCTCGTCGGGCGTCCCGGCCAGCAGCGCATCTTTGAGCAGCGATACCGGGACGTCTTTGACGTAGGACAGCACCGTCTGCTCGTCTAACGTTTGCGGGATCAGGTCCTGGGCGCCGGCGAAGTCATGCCCAAGCGGGTGTTGCACGCCGTGGTCGGCCCACATCTGGCCCGGAATGATGAGCGCGAAGGCTTTCGCGGCATCGGAGTTCAGCGTCTGCTCGACCTCGTCGCGGCTTCGCCCGGTGACGACGAAGATCGAGAGCGCCGGCGTGATCGAACCCGGATCCCGCCCGGCGTTGGACGCCGCCGTGTGCACAGCTTCAAGGCCGGATGCGTAGGCTTCGGGCCCCGAAACCAGCCCGGGGAACCAGGCGTCGGCGTAGCGTCCGGTGGCTCGCAGCATCCGCGGGCCCTTGGCGGCGATCCATATCTCGGGCCATTTGCCACGGTAGGGCGGCAGGTCAAACACCGCGTTACGCAAAGGGAAGTACGGCGACTCACGCGAGATGGGTTCGCCGCGGGAGTTCCACAGCGCGCGGATTGTGGCGATCGCCTCTTCGAAGCGCGCCACGGGTTTGGTCCAGTCCACCCCGTAGGGCTCATTGCCCTCCCGCTCCCCGACGCCGATGCCGAGGATGGCACGGCCGCGGGTGATGAGGTGCAACGTGGCCGCGCCCTGCGCGGTGACCGCCGGATGACGCCGGTTGGCGTCCGTGACGCCGATGCCAAGCCGCAGGCGTGCAAAGCGGTTGCGGGAGGCGAGATATCCGAGCATCGTCCACGGTTCGAATTGGGCGTCGATCTTAGGGACGAGTTTGGCGACACCAAGGTAGTCCGGCGTGGCGATCGAGCGCGGGAACAGCGAATTGAGGTGGTCGGCCACCCAGTAGGAGTCGACGCCACTCGCCGTGGCCATCAGCACGTTGGCGTGAGTGAGCGCGGTCGGGGAATATCGAGAATTGAGGAGCTGAGTGCTGAGGCCGACTCGGACCTGGTTCACACACGTCGCCTTTCACGGGAGTTGCAGCATTGTGGCGGTCCAGCCCGGCCACGGCCGGTCTCTAGCTTGCCACCGCCACCTGGTGCTGACCAGGCGTGGATAGCCTCATGCCCGCGACTGTGGCCCAGCTCCCATCGTCGGACATCGAGAACCGAACCTCCGTCAGCGCCACGGCGTCACCTCGCTTCGAACCGGGCGGGTCCGCCGGCAGGTCAGGTTTGTTGACACCTGTCAAATAGGCGATTACGGCCGGAAATCGCGTGCGGTTCGACACGCGTCGGTACTCTATGCACTGTTCGGAAACCTCACCTGCCTGAGACCTGGGGGCCATGACAGCGACGCTATCCGGTACCGATGCAGCACAGGGTCGGGTGCCGCGGGCGGATGCCCGTGCGAGCGCGGCACCTTGTGCTCCGCGCCGATCACGCAAGGCGTGATCGCGTTGATTGGCAACATGGCGAGTTGGCGTATGCCAGCTCGCCTTGACTTTCCTGTGACCGCAACGATGAGGCGCGATACCCAGCTTGTGCGGGCGTGCGCGCCCATGCTGGCAAAAGTGCTCGCACTTACCGCAGCCAGGAAAGTGCGGTCGAAACTGATCGACAACCATGACCCAAAGCATGTGCAGATCACCGACTTTGACCCGTTGAAACCCGCGATAGCCCGCGACCCCTACCCGTATTACCGGGAGCTTTTGGCGGGCGAGCGCGTGCACTACAACCCCAAGCGCGACGTCTACATCTTGAGCAGGTACTCCGACGTCCGCGAGGCCGCGCGCAACCACGACGCGTTGTCCAGCGCCGGTGGAGTCACCTTGTCACGGGGGGCGCCCCCTTTCCTTCCCACGTCTGATCCGCCTGTACACACTCGGATGCGCAAGCAACTGGCGCCGGGTATGGCGCGCGGCGCGTTGGAGTCCTGGCGTCCGATGATCGACGAACTTGCCCGTGAATTGGTTGGCGGGCTGCTGGGCCGGGCAACCGCGGACGTCGTCTCCACCGTGGCCGCACCGATGCCGATGCGCACCATCACCAATGTTCTCGGCGTAGCGGGACCCGACGAGGCCGCCTTCTGCCGCCTGTCCAACCAGGCGATTCGCATCACCGACGTCAAGCTGTCGGTGCCGGGGCTGGTTTCGCTGGTGCAGGGCTTCACCGGATTTCGGCGGTTGCGCAAGCTCTTCACTCACAGACGCGACAACGGGCTGCTGGGGGAGTCCACCATCCTCGGGCAGCTTGCCGCGCATGCCGAGCAGAGCCGGATCAGCGATGACGAATTGTTCTTGTTCGCGGTGTTGCTGCTGGTTGCGGGCTATGAAACCACCGCGAATATGATCAGCACCTTATTCCTCACGCTGGCCGACTATCCGGATCAGTTCAAGCTCCTCGCGCAGCGACCAGATCTGATCCCGTCGGCGATTGAGGAGCAACTTCGCTTTATGTCGCCGGTCCAAAACATCTGCCGCACAGCGCGCGTCGACTATCCCGTCGGCGACGCCGTCATCCCTGCGGGCTCTCTGGTGCTGCTGGCGTGGGGGGCGGCCAATCGTGACCCGCGCCAATTCGATGACCCGGACGTCTTTCGCGCCGACCGCAACCCAGCCGGGCATCTCGCGTTCGGCTCCGGCATCCACTCGTGTCCCGGGACGCAGCTGGCGCGGATGGAAGGCCAGGCGATCCTGCGCGAGATCGTCGCCAACATCGACCGGATTGACGTGGTCGAGCCGCCGTCGTGGACGACAAATGCCAACCTACGCGGCCTGACCCGGTTACGGGTCGCCGTCACCCCCCGCGCGACCGCATAGAGCGTGCACCACGCGCGATGAAGACCCCCCGTTTGACGTCTCGATTTTCCCGGTGGCATGAGTGGGCCGCGCCGGTGTGGATCGGTTGCAGTTTCTCGGCATGGGCGCGCCTGCTGATCCGCAACCGTTTCGCCGTGCACCCCAGCCGCTGGCACTTCGCCGTCCTTTTCACGCTTGTCAGCGTCGTCAACTCCTTCCTGGGGTTGTGGCAGAAGATCTTGTTCGACAGGCGACTGGCCAAAACGGTGATCGCCGATCCGCCGATCTTCATCGTTGGGCACTGGCGTACCGGCACCACCTTGCTGCACGAACTTTTGGTCCTCGACGATCGTCACACCGGTCCCACGGGCTTCGAATGCGTTGCGCCACAACATTTTCTACTGACCGAGCGGATTGCGCCGTTGCTGGGATTTCTGGTGTCGAAGCACCGCGCCATGGACAACATGGATTTGAGCTTGCGTCACCCGCAAGAAGACGAGTTCATATGGTGCATGCAAGGGCAGCCGTCGCCGTACCTGACCCTCGCGTTTCCGAACCGGCCGAATCAGCATGAGCGGTATTTGGATTTGGAGCAGTTGACATCGCGAGAGCTGGAAGCATGGAAACGCATCCTCTTCAGGTTCGTTCAGCAGGTGTATTTCCGCCATCGCAAGACAGTGATCCTCAAAAACCCGAATCACAGTTTCCGAATCAAGGTGCTGTTGGACATATTTCCGCAAGCGAAGTTCATCCACATCGTCCGAGATCCGTACCTCGTTTATCCATCGAGCATCCATCTTCTTAAGAGGTTGTCCCGCGTACACAGCTTGCAACGACCGACGTTCGAGGGATTGGACGAGAGGGTTCTGTCTACCTACGTCGATCTGTATCGAAAGTTGGACGAAGGGCGAGAACTCGTTGATCCGTCACGCTTCTACGAATTGCGCTATGAAGACCTGGTCAGCGATCCCGAGGGGCAATTGCGCCAACTGTACGAACATCTGGGTCTTGACGGCTTCGAGCAATACCGACCGCGCCTGCGACAGTACCTTGCCGACCATGTGGATTACGAAACGAACACCTACAAACTGACGGCTGAACAGCGCGCGATCGTCACGCAGCGTTGGGGAGAAGTCATTCACCGCTACCGCTATGACCAAGCATCCGCGGTGGGTTGATCGGTCGAACTGTTACGGGCGAGGCTTGCGGGATTTGCGCTTGATGCCCACACCGCCCCACAACGAGAAGCCGTGAATGTTCACCTTCGGCGCGCCGGGCGTGCCCTTGCCCACGACGTTGCGGTCGAAGCCGCCCATCAGGCCGCGACCGTGGATTTCGACGTTGACTTCGGGAGGCAGCAAGATGTTCTGCACGCCCATGATCGAGATCGCGTGAATGTCGACCTCGGTCGAGGTGAAGTCGGCGTAGCGCAGATCCACCACCCCGCCCCCGCAGAAGCTGAAGGTGGTGAGCTTCTTCGGCACGTTCCATCGGCCGCGCCGCTCGAACCCGCTCATCAGGGCAAGCAGCAACGTGGACGGCGCCGGATTGGGTTTGCCGCCCCTGCGTGGGCTTACCGGCGCGCCCGGCAGGTCGGCCCTGAGCTGATCCAGCTCTTCGTACGTGGTCGCCGCATACGCCCTGGTTAGGCGGTCTTCATAGTCTTTCAGCTGCAGGCGCCCCTGCTCCGCTGCGTACGCCAGCAACTGCGCAATCTGGATGCGATCGGTGTCGGCCGCACGCGACGCTTCGTCGCGTGTGTCCCTCGCATCGCGTTGCGCTGAGTTGCTCATCATTCACGAGCCTACGACGTACAGGTTTTGCTGCAAGAGGGTTGGCTAAACTGAAACCTTCCTCCTAGGAAGCGCTTAAGTTTGACGTGCTCGACGGCAGAAATGCGGGGGCTTCCCGCGCGGCTCTGGCGACGCTGGGCCCTTGCCGCTTCGTTGCGCCCCTCCCGACGGGGAGGACCTATCGGGACTTTGCTTTCGCCACGACCAACCACCCGTTGGAATCCGTTGCCACTGCCGGTGATCGCCTTGCGTGACGTGAACCGGGGACGGCCGACACGGCGCCCGGCCCACGTGCCCGATCGAGGATCGAAGAAGTTTCCGGGCATCGTTGACCGGCTGCACCCACGCCCATGCCGGGCGCCTCGCGCAACCACGGGTGCTCCGTTCTACACGCGAAGAACACGGGCTAAAAGACCGTCCTGCCTTGAGGACAATTTGATGAGCGACCGCCAAGCCCTTCACCGACCTTCACCGACCTTCACCGCCGCGGTTTTGAGGATCTTCCGGATGTAGAGTGCGCCGATCGGGTGAATGACGTTGCCGCAGCGCAACAGTGAGCGGATTTGCAGCAGGTCGCCGCAAATGGGGTCTCATACGGCGATCTCTACGTCTCAACCTGGCAGACAGCTGCGAAGACTGCTGTTAACTACTTCACCGGAACCGCTGCTACTCAATTTCAGGGGTGGATCCAAAAAGCGTTAACCGCCCTTATATCAGGCAACGTAACGGGCATGGTGACGGACTTTTACGAGGCGCTTTACGCGGAACCACTTATCACAATCGGATTGCCGCTCGCCAAAATTCTGAATATTCCCGAATACATCACGCAGAACCTCGCGAACGCGACCAAGTATCTGGCACTCAACGGTGTAACCGCTATTGGAAGCGATGGGATCGTCCAGCTGGGCAACCAGATCCAAGAAGGGCTCGGTCCTGGTCTTCAAGCGGTTTACAACGCGTGGAATGCCGGGAACACATTGGGGGCGCTGACCAACCTGGTCAATACCCCCGGTGCGGTGACGAACACCTTCCTCAACGGTTTCGGCTCCAGGTTTGGCTTGCTCAGCAGTCCGGCTTTTGTCAGGAATGGCACCGGCCTGCTTAATATCACGAATTCAATCGTCGCTCCCAACGCGATCAACATCTCAATCTGCTTTTGCTGGTGTGCTTCTCGACCGGGCGTGGAACGGTCCACGACGAGGCGACCAATGCCAGCCGGCATGACACTCGACCACGTTCATCGATGACGTCGACGTATGAAGTCGGTCGCCGTCCTACCTCGCCATCTCCTGCACAGGCGTACCCCTTTCGGTCCGTCCCTAAGGCTCAGCCGAGCGGCACCCAACTAGGCGGGCGTTTCTGCAAGAACGCCAGCATGCCCTCGCGGGCTTCGTCGGAGACGAACAACCGGGCCGACTCCTCGGTGAGCCGTTCGGCATCGCGGTCGAACCCTTCGAGCACGACGGCTGTGGTCAGCGCCTTCGACGCGGCAAGACCCTGGGGAGAACCGCGGCTCACGTCGGCGACCAGCTTCCCCACCGCGGCGTCCACGTCGTCGATCGCCATTGTGACCAAGCCAATTTCGGTGGCCTGCGCCGCATCGAACGTCTCGCCCGTCAGGTAGTAGCGCGCCGCGGCCCGCGCCGACATCTTCGGCAGCAGGGTCAGCGAGATGATCGCCGGGGCAACGCCGATCCGCGCCTCGGTGAGCGCGAAGGTGCTGCGCGGGCCGGCGACCGCGATGTCGCAGGCACCGATCAGGCCGAACCCGCCGGCGCGGACATGCCCGTTGACGGCGGCGATCACCGGCAGCGGCGATTCGACGATGGCACGCAACAGCGCCGTCAGTTCGCGGGCCCGAGAGACGGCCACGTCGAAAGGGTCGCCGCCGCTGGCCTCACTCAAATCCGCGCCGGCACAGAAGGTGCCGCCGGTATGGCCCAGCACCACCACCCGCACCGCCGGGTCGGCCGCGGCGTCACGCAGTCCCTGATGCAACTGGCCGACGAGCGCGCCAGACAGCGCATTGCGGTTGTGCGGGGAGTTCAGCGTCAGCCGCGCGAACGGGCCGCCGGCGTCGGCGGGGCCGGCATACTCGACGAGACGATTTTCCATCAGTACGGCTTCAGTAGCTTCGAGGCAGGCCCAGCGACGTCTGCGCGACGAAGTTCAGCACCATCTCGCGACTGATCGGGGCGATCCGACCGAGCCGCGCCGAGGCCAGCATGGCGGCGACGCCATATTCTTTGGTCAGCCCGTTGCCACCCAAAGACTGCACGGCCTGGTCGACCGAGCGGGTGGCTGCCTCGGCGGCGGCGTACTTGGCCATGTTGGCGGCCTCGGCCGCGCCCGCGTCGTCGCCGGCGTCGTAGAGCGTCGCGGCCTTCTGCATCATCAGCTTCGCGAGTTCGATCTCAATGTGGCACTGCGCCAACGGATGTGACAGCCCTTGGTGGGCGCCGATGGGCGTGGACCAGACCTGGCGGGTCTTGACGTAATCGACGGCCTTTTTCAGCGCGAACCGGCCCATGCCGACCGAGCTGGCCGCGCCCATGATGCGCTCGGGGTTCAGGCCGGCGAAAAGCTGTGCGATGGCGGCGTCCTCGGCTCCGACCAGCGCGTCGGCAGGAAGCCGGACATCGTCGAGGAAAACCTGAAATTGGCGCTCGGGGCTGATCAGCTCCATCTCGATCGGCGTGTAGGTGAAGCCGGGCGCGTCGGTGGGCACCACGAACAACGCCGGCCTGAGCGATTCGGACTTGGCCCCCGTGTCTTTGTACGTGCGACCCACCACCAGCACCGCCTGCGCCTGGTCGACGCCGGAGATAAAGACCTTCTGGCCCTTCAGGATCCAGTCGCCGCCGTCGCGCCGGGCGGTGGTGACGATCTTGTGCGAGTTGGATCCGGCGTCCGGCTCGGTGATCGCGAAAGCCATCGTCAGGGAGCCGTCGGCGATGGCCGGAATCCAGCGCTTCTTCTGCTCGTCGGTGCCGAACTTGCTGATGATGGTGCCGTTGATGGCGGGCGATACCACCATCAGCAGCAGCGCGCTACCCGCGGCCGCCATTTCCTCCATCACCAGCGACAGCTCGTACATTCCGGCGCCGCCACCGCCGTACTCCTCGGGCAGGTTCACCCCGAGAAAGCCGAGTTTTCCTGCTTCGGACCATAATTCGGTGGTGTGTTCGTGTGCCCGCGCCTTTTCGAGGTAGTACTCGCTGCCGTAGTTGGACGCCCATTCGGCCACCGCCTTGCGCAGGGCCCGGCGTTCCTCGCTTTCGACGAAGCTGGTATCGGTCACTGTGGATCTCCTTTTGCTCGAGCATTTTGAGGCGCTTCCACTCTCGCGAGGACGGCGCCCACTTCGACTTGCTGACCGGTGTCGACGTTGAGCTGGGTGAGCACGCCGTCGGACGGCGCGGTGATGGTGTGTTCCATCTTCATCGCCTCCAGCCAGATCAGCGGCTGGCCGGCGGTGACGGTCTCGCCGATCGCAGCGCCAAGCCGGATGACGTTGCCGGGCATGGGCGCAACCAATGAACCCTTTTCGAGGGTCGAGCCCGGCTCCGGGAACCGCGGCAGCGCGACCAGGTGAACGGGCCCGCGCGCCGAATCGACATAGATGTCCTGGCCGTAGCGGGCAACCGCGAAACTGTAGGCCACCCCGTCGCCGTCGGCCAGCACCACCTCGCTCGCCGTGCCCGAGACCAGCCGCACCGACTCGTCGCCTGGAAGCACCAATCCGTTTCTGGTGAATCGATATTCGATCCGGAGTTCGTTGTCCTCGTCGTCACGGTAGCTCTTGACTTGATAGCCGGACGGCAGGTTGCGCCAGCCACTGGGGATCGAGCCGAACACCCCGGCTGTTGAGCGGTTGTGCGCGGCGTCCGCGAGCGCGGCGGCGATCGCCGATAAGCGGACCGTGGTGGCGTCGGTCAGCGGCGCGGACAGCCGCGCCAGGTCGTGGGTGTCGAAAAACGCGGTGTCCGTGGCCCCGTCAAGAAACGCCGGATGCCGCAGCACGTTCACGAGCAGCTCGCGGTTGGTGCGCATCCCGTGCAGGCGGGCGCGGGCCAGCGCGTCGGCGAGCACCAGCGCCGATTGCCGGCGCGTGGGGGCGTACGAGATGACCTTGGCCAACATCGGGTCGTAGTGGATGGATACCGTGGAGCCGTCAATAATGCCGGAGTCCAGCCGGATCCCGGTGCGGTGTCCCAGCGTGCGGAACTGCGCCCGAGCCGCCGGCACTTCGAACGTGTGCACCGCGCCGGCCTGCGGTTGCCAGCCGTGCGCGGGATCTTCGGCGTAGAGCCGGGCCTCGATCGAACGCCCCCGCGTGGCGGGCGGTTCGGCATCGAGCCGGCCGCCGTCGGCGATGGCGAGCTGCAGCTCGACGAGGTCGAGGCCGGTGGTCTCCTCGGTGACCGGGTGCTCGACCTGCAGCCGGGTGTTCATCTCCAGGAAGTAGAATTCGCCGTCACCATCGGCGAGGAACTCCACCGTCCCGGCCCCGGTGTAGCCGATTGCCGCGGCGGCCAGCCGGGCCGCGTCGAACAGCTTGGCGCGCATGCCCGGTGTGCGCTCGACCAGCGGCGAGGGGGCCTCCTCGATGATCTTCTGGTGGCGGCGCTGAATCGAGCATTCCCGTTCCCCAACGGCCCACACCGTGCCGTGGGTATCGGTGAGGACCTGGACCTCGACATGGTGTCCGGTGGGTAGGTAGCGCTCGCAGAACACGGTCGGGTCGCCGAAGGCTGACTGTGCCTCGCGCCGTGCGGCCTCGACTTCGGCCGGCAGCGCGGACAATTCGCGCACCACCCGCATGCCGCGGCCACCGCCGCCCGCGGACGCCTTGACCAGCACCGGCAGCTGCGCCGCGGTGACCGTGTCGGGGTCGAGTTCGTCGAGCACCGGCACTCCGGCCGCGGCCATGAGCTTCTTGGACTCGATCTTGGAGCCCATCGCCCGCACCGCGTCCACCGGTGGGCCGACCCAGGTCAGGCCCGCCTCGTGGACGGCGGCCGCGAAGGTGGCGTTCTCCGAAAGGAATCCGTAGCCGGGGTGCACCGCGTCGGCGCCGGCGGCGCGGGCCGCCGCGATGATCGCCTCGGCATTCAGATAGCCAGAGGTATTCGGCAGCCGCACGCGCGCGTCGGCCTCAGCGACGTGCGCCGCCCCGGCGTCCGGGTCGGTGTAGACGGCGACGGTGCCCAGGCCCAGCCGCCGGCAGGTCGCAAACACCCGGCGGGCGATCTCGCCCCGGTTCGCCACCAGCACTCGAGTGATCGACATCAGCATCACATCCGGAAGACGCCGAAGTTCGACGTCCCCTTGATCGGGCCATTGGCGATGGCGGACAAACACATTCCCAGCACGGTTCGGGTGTCGCGCGGGTCGATCACCCCGTCGTCGTAGAGCATCCCGGACAACACCAGCGGCAGCGACTCGGCCTCGATCTGGCCCTCGACGGCGGCTCGCATCGCGGCGTCGGCCTCCTCGTCGACCTGCTGCCCGCGGGCTTCGGCGGCCGCGCGGGCCACGATCGAGAGCACGCCCGCCAGCTGGGCGCCGCCCATCACCGCGGATTTGGCGCTGGGCCAGGCGAACAGGAATCGGGGGTCGTAGGCGCGCCCGCACATGCCGTAGTGGCCCGCGCCATACGACGCGCCGATCAGCAGCGAGATGTGCGGGACGGTCGAGTTGGACACGGCGTTGATCATCATCGCCCCGTGCTTGATCATGCCGCCTTCTTCGTAGTCCTTGCCCACCATGTATCCGGTGGTGTTGTGCAGGAACAACAGTGGCGTGTCGGAGCGGTTGGCCAGTTGGATGAACTGCGCGGCCTTCTGCGACTCCTCGCTGAACAGCACGCCGCGCGCGTTGGCCAGGATGCCGAGCGGGTAGCCATGCAACCGGGCCCAGCCGGTCACCAGCGACGATCCGTACAAGGCTTTGAACTCATCGAAGTCGGAGCCGTCGACGATGCGGGCGATCACCTCCCGCGGGTCGAACGGGATCCGCAGATCCGCGGGCACGATGCCGATCAGCTCCTCGGCATCGAGCAGCGGCTCGGTCACAGGCCCCGGGGAGGGCCCCCGCTTGACCCAGTTCAGCCGGGCGACGATGCGGCGTCCGATCCGGATCGCGTCGAGCTCGTCGAGCGCGAAGTAGTCGGCCAAACCCGAGGTGCGGGCATGCATTTCGGCGCCACCCAGGGATTCGTCGTCGGATTCCTCGCCGGTGGCCATCTTCACCAGCGGGGGACCGGCCAGGAACACCTTCGAGCGTTCCTTGATCATCACCACGTGGTCCGACATCCCGGGAACATAGGCCCCGCCCGCGGTGGAGTTGCCGAAAACCAGGGCGATGGTAGGGATTCCGGCCGCTGACAGGCGGGTCAGGTCGCGGAACATCTGCCCGCCGGGAATGAAGATCTCCTTCTGGGTGGGCAGGTCCGCCCCGCCGGATTCCACCAGGGAAATGACCGGGAGCCGGTTCTGAAACGCGATCTGGTTGGCCCGCAGGATCTTTCGCAGTGTCCACGGGTTGCTGGTGCCGCCTTTGACGGTGGGATCGTTGGCGACGATCATGCATTCCACACCCGAGACCGCGCCGATGCCGGTCACCAGGCTGGCGCCGATCTGGAAGGCGCTGCCATAGGCCGCGAGCGGACTCAGCTCCAGGAACGGAGAATCCGGGTCGACGAGCAGCTCGATGCGCTCCCGGGGCGTCAGCTTGCCCCGCGCATGGTGGCGCTCGACATACTTCGGGCCCCCACCCGCAAGCGCTTTGGCGAGTTCGGCGTCGATCTCTTCGAGCCTGGTGGCCGCCGTCGACGCCGCGTCGGTGTAGGCGGCGGAGTTCGGGTCGAGGGCGGACTGCAGCACGGTCATGATTGATACCCAAGGGTCTTGGCGGCCAGCGCGGTCAGGATTTCGGTGGTCCCGCCGCCGATGCCCAGGATCCGCATGTCTCGATATTGGCGTTCGACTTCGGATTCGGCCATATAGCCCATCCCCCCAAATAACTGGACGGCTTGGTTGGCAACCCATTCCCCGGCCTCGACGGCGGTGTTCTTGGCGAAGCACACCGCCGCGATCAGGTTCGTCTCCCCGGCCAGTTGGCGCTCCACCACGCTGCGCGCATACACCCGCGCGACGTCAATGCGGCGGGCCATCTCGGCCAGGGTGTTCTGCACCGACTGCCGGGATATCAACGGGCGACCGAACGTCTCCCGGTCGCGGCACCACTGAACGCTCAGGTCCAGGCACCGCTGCGCGCTCGAATACGCCTGCGCGGCAAGGCCGATCCGCTCGGCGACGAAAGCCGCGGCGATCTGGGCGAACCCGCTGTTCTCGGCGCCGACGAGGTTGACAGCCGGCACCCGCGCCTCGGTGAAGGAGAGCTCGGCGGTGTCGGAGGACCGCCAGCCCATCTTGTCCAGCTTGCGGCTGACCTCAAAGCCCGGTGCACCCTTCTCGACCACCAGCAGCGAAACCCCCGCGGCGCCAGGGCCGCCCGTGCGCACCGCCGTGACCACGTAGTCGGCGCGCACTCCCGAGGTGATGTAGGTCTTGGCGCCGTTGACCACATAGTGATTGCCGTCCAACACCGCGGTGGTGCGCAGGTGCCCGACGTCGGAACCGCCGCCGGGCTCGGTGATGGCGAGCGCGCCGATCTTCTCGCCGGCCAGCGTCGGCCGCACGAACGTGTCGATCAGCCGCGCGTCGCCCGAGGCGATCATGTGCGGCACCGCGATGCCGCACGTGAACAACGACGCGAAGACCCCGCCCGGTGCGCCGGCCTGATGCATCTCTTCGCAGATGATCACCGAGTCGGCGCCGTCCCCGCCGCCCCCGCCGACCGCTTCGGGAAACCCCGCGCCCAACAGCCCGGCCGCTCCCGCGCGCCGGTGCAACTCGCGCGGCAGGTCTCCGGTGCGCTCCCACTCGTCGATATGCGGCAGGATCTCGCGTTCGGTGAAGGAGCGCACCGTCTTTCGCAGTTGCTCGCGCTCGGGAGTGGTCCAAAGATTCATAAGAGCCTTTCCGGGATGTCGACGTAGCGGCCGCGCAGCCATTCGCCCAGCCCCTTGGCCTGGGGGTCGA
Source organism: Mycobacterium malmoense (assembly GCF_019645855.1). NCBI lineage: Bacteria > Bacillati > Actinomycetota > Actinomycetes > Mycobacteriales > Mycobacteriaceae > Mycobacterium > Mycobacterium malmoense. The sequence goes on along the minus strand of NZ_CP080999.1, from coordinate 4,316,480 downwards.
ATCGTGCCTGGTAGGCGACGCCCTGGCCGAGGATGCCGTCGATGACGAAGTTCACCGCCCGTAGGTTGGGCAGCAGGTGGCGGGTGACGTCGAGGTCCGCCGCCTCGGGCAGCAGCTCCTTGAGCAGGTCGACGGTCAGCGTGTTGGCGAGCCAGCGCCATCGTTCGTCGGTGCGGACCCACACCCCGACGTTGGCGGAGCCGCCCTTGTCGCCGCTGCGGGCGCCGACGATCCGGCCCAGCGGCACCCTGCGCGCCGGACCGGCCGGCAACGGCTCGGGCAACGGCGGGTCGGGAGCGGGTGCCAACTCCACAGTGTCGGTGGCGCAAGGGATGTCGACGCGGGTTCCGTCTGCGTGCACCGCGATGTGCGGCACCTGGGCGGCGTCGACGTAGCCGGCGGTGAACACGCCGTACACCTGGCCTTCGCCCGGCGGGGCGGTCACGTGGAAGCCCGGATAACTGGCCAGCGCCAATTCCACGGCGGCCGAGGAGAATTGGCGTCCGACGTTGGCCGGGTCGGGGTCGCGGACGACGCAGTGCAGCAGCGCGCTAGCGGCCTCTTCGGTGTCGGCGTCGGTGTGGTCGGTGCGGGCCAGGGACCATTGCAGCTCCGCGGGCTTCACCGTCAAAGCGGCTTCCAGCTGCCGGCGCACCAAGTCGGCCTTGGCCTCGATGTCCAGGCCGGTCAGCACGAACGTCATGGCGTTGCGGAAGCCGCCGATGCTGTTCAGCGACACCTTCAGCGTGGGCGGCGGCGGTTCGCCGAGCACGCCGCTGAGGCGGACCCGGTCGGGGCCGTCCGCGGACAGCTCGATGCTGTCCATCCGGGCGGTGACGTCGGGGTTGGCGTAACGGGCGCCGGTGATCTCGTAGAGCAGCTGCGCGGTGACGGTGTCGACGCTGACCAGGCCGCCGGTGCCGGGGTGCTTGGTGATCACCGACGAGCCGTCGGAATGCACCTCGGCCAGTGGGAAACCGGCGTGGGTCAGGTCAGAGACCTCGGTGAAAAAAGAGTAGTTGCCGCCGCTGGCCTGGACGCCGCACTCGATCACATGGCCGGCGACCACGGCTCCGGCGAGTCGGTCGTAATCCGCACGGCCCCAACCGAAGTGCGCGGCCGCGGCCCCGACGATCACCGAGGCGTCGGTGACCCGGCCGGTGACGACGACGTCGGCGCCGTCGTGGAGGCAATCGACAATGCCCCACGCGCCCAGGTAGGCGTTCGCCGTCAGCGGCGTCCCCAGGCCAAGTTCCGCCGCGCGCGGCAACAGGTCGTCGCCCTCGACGTGGGCGATCCGGGCCGGGACGCCCAGCCGCTCGGCCAGGGCGCGGATCGCGTCGGCCAGCCCGGCAGGGTTGAGCCCGCCGGCATTGGCGACGATGCGCACCCCGCGGTCTTGGGCCTCGCCCAGGCAGTCCTCGAGTTGCGTCAGGAAGGTCTTGGCGTAGCCGCGGTCGGGGTGCTTCATCCGGCCGCGGCCCAGGATGAGCATGGTGAGCTCGGCGAGGTAGTCGCCGGTGAGATAGTCCAGCTCGCCGCCGGTGAGCATCTCGCGCATGGCCGATAGCCGGTCGCCGTAGAACCCGGAGCAGTTCGCGATCCGGACGGCGCCGAGACGACCGGGAGCAGAGGCCATGCGCGTCCTCCATTCGTGGAATTGCCGGCGAGCGCGAACCAACCAACCACCCGGTAGGTTAACGGGTACCGCCGGTGTCACGTCAAGGATGCCTGGTCGGCGGGGAGTGTCCGTTTTGGTGACCGGCGGGCCACCGACTATCCTGATATCCAATCGTCGCACGTTCGGCCCGACCGGCCATGCCGCGCGACAAGCCCCGACCCGAAGCCCCGATGAGGAGTTAGGCCCGACCATGGCCGTACCCAAGCGCAGGATGTCGCGCGCGAATACCCGGAGCCGTCGCGCGCAGTGGAAGGCCACGAAGACCGAGCTCGTCGGTGTGACGGTGGCAGGCCAGAAGCACAAGGTGCCCCGCCGGCTGCTCAAGGCGGCCCGCCTTGGTCTCATCGACCTCGACCGCCGCTAATCTCGATCGCCGCATCGGGGTGGCCGTCACGGCGCGGCCGCATAATTCGGCCGCGAATACCCCGGCGCGCCTCTCAGGCCGCTCTCAGGCGCTAGGACGAAACTAGTGGCCGTGCGCATACTTGTCGTCGACGACGATCGCGCGGTGCGCGAATCGCTGCGCAGGTCGCTTTCCTTCAACGGCTACTCGGTCGAGTTGGCTCACGACGGCATCGAGGCCCTCGAAATGATTGCCAGCGACCGGCCCGACGCGCTCGTCCTGGACGTGATGATGCCGCGTCTGGACGGTCTCGAGGTGTGTCGTCAGCTCCGCAGCACGGGCGACGACCTGCCGATCCTGGTGCTTACCGCCCGCGATTCGGTTTCCGAGCGAGTCGCCGGGCTCGACGCGGGCGCCGACGATTACCTGCCGAAGCCATTCGCCCTCGAAGAGCTCCTGGCGCGGATGCGGGCGCTGCTGCGCCGCACCAAGATCGACGATGCCGCCGAGTCGGTGGCCATGAAGTTCTTGGACCTGACCCTGGACCCGGTAACCCGCGAGGTCACCCGCGGGCAACGCCGGATCAGCCTGACCCGCACCGAATTCGCGTTGCTGGAAATGTTGATCGCCAATCCGCGCCGGGTGCTCACCCGCAGCCGCATCCTCGAGGAGGTGTGGGGATTCGACTTTCCCACCTCGGGCAATGCGCTGGAGGTCTACGTGGGGTACCTGCGCCGCAAAACCGAAGCCGACGGTGAGCCGCGACTGATCCACACGGTGCGCGGGGTCGGTTACGTCCTTCGGGAGACACCGCCCTGATGATCCGGTTCCATCGGCGCCGGCGCGCACCGCTGGGAGCCACCAGCTCGTTGTCCCTGCGATGGCGGGTAATGCTGCTGGCAATGTCGATGGTGGCGATGGTCGTCGTGCTGATGGCCTTCGCGGTCTACGCGGTGATTTCGGCCGCGCTGTACAGCGATATCGACGACCAACTGCAGAGCCGGGCGCAGCTGCTGATCGCCAGCGGTTCGCTGGCCGCCGACCCGGGAAAGGCCATCGAGGGCACCGCCTATTCGGACGTCAACGCGATGCTGGTGAACCCCGGCCACTCGGTCTACACGGCCAACCAGCCCGGTCAGATCCTGCCGGTCGGTGCGCCGGAGAAGGCCGTGATCCGCGGCGAGCTGTTCATGTCGCGGCGCACCGCGTCCGATCAGCGAATCCTTGCCATCCACCTACCCAACGGCAGCTCACTGCTGATCTCCAAGAGCCTGAAGCCGACCGAAGCCGTCATGACCAAGCTGCGCTGGGTGCTGCTGATCGTCGGCGGCGTCGGCGTCGCGGTCGCCGCGGTGGCCGGTGGCATGGTGACCCGGGCGGGGTTGCGTCCGGTGGCCCGGCTGACCGAGGCGGCCGAGCGGGTGGCGCGCACCGACGACCTGCGGCCCATCCCGGTTTTCGGCAGCGACGAATTGGCCAGGCTCACCGAGGCTTTCAACTTGATGCTGCGCGCGCTGGCCGAGTCGCGCGAGCGGCAGGCGCGGTTGGTCACCGATGCCGGGCATGAATTGCGCACCCCGCTGACGTCGCTGCGCACCAACGTCGAACTGCTGATGGCCTCGATGGAACCGGGAGCGCCGCGGCTGCCCGAGCAGGAAATGGTCGACCTGCGCGCCGACGTGCTCGCGCAGATCGAGGAATTGTCCACTCTGGTAGGCGATTTGGTGGACCTCACTCGCGACGACGCCGGACAGGTGGTGCACGAGCCGGTCGAGATGTCCGAGGTGGTTGATCGCAGCCTGGAGCGAGTTAGGCGGCGGCGCAACGACATTCACTTCGATGTCGAGGTGATTGGATGGCAGGTCTACGGCGACGCCGCCGGGCTGTCGCGCGCGGTGCTCAACCTCATGGACAACGCCGCCAAGTGGAGCCCGCCGGGCGGGCGGGTTGGGATCAGGATGAGGCAACTCGACCCGTCGCATGCCGAGCTGGTGGTCTCCGACTATGGCCCGGGCATTCCGCCGCACGAGCGCCGCCTGGTGTTCGAGCGGTTCTACCGATCGACGACGGCCCGGGCGCTGCCGGGTTCGGGACTTGGACTCGCGATCGTCAAAAAGGTGGTGCTCAACCACGGCGGGTTGCTTCGCGTCGAGGACACCGTCCCGGGGGGGCAGCCCCCGGGAACCTCCATTTACCTGCTGCTTCCCGGCCGGCCCATGCCGGTTTCGGCGTATCCGATGCCCGCTGCCGACGCCGAAGCCTTCGAGGAGGAAGCCAACACCGGCCCCGTCGTACCCGCGGTTGGCAACGAGGCGAACTCTCGGGAATCGGCGAACGTTATCTCAGTGGACTCTCAGTCCGCGCGGGCAAGGTAGTTCTGCAGTTACTGTTGGAATCGAGCCAAGTCAGAGCCGACATCGGGCGAGCTAATAGAGGAAGAGCGACGTAGCGACATGACGAATGACCCGAGGTATTCGCCACCGCCGCAGCAGCCGGGATACCGTACGGGGCCTAATCAGCCTGTGCCCCCCGCCTATGCCCAGGGGCAGCAGCAACCGTACAACCAGCCGTTCGACTGGCGCTATCAGCCGCAGCAGCCGTCGCAGTCGGGCCAGTACCGCCGGCCCTACGAGCCGTTCGGTGGTGCCGGGCCGGGTCGGATGCCTGGGAGCACCGGGCCGGGCCCAATCCCTGGGATGCTGCCGCCGATGCCGCCGGCGCCGGTACACCAAAAACGTTCCCGCGCAGGCGTGTTGGCCGTAGGCGCGCTGGCAATCGCGGTGGTCTCGGCCGGTATCGGCGGCGCCGCGGCGACGGCCGTCGAGCTGGGCACGCACTCCGCGGGCGGCAACGGCCACGGGACAATCGCGGGGGCCGCTCCCAGTGTCCCGGCGGCGAACATGCCGCCGGGCAGCGTCGAACAGGTCGCCTCCAAGGTGGTGCCCAGCGTCGTGATGTTGGAGACCGATCTGGGGCGCCAGTCCGAAGAGGGCTCCGGCATCATCCTGTCGGCCGACGGGCTGATCCTGACCAACAACCACGTCGTCGCGGCCGCGGCCAAGCCGGGCAACGGCGGCCCGCCTGGGCCCGCCGGCCCGCCTCCAAAAACGACGGTGACCTTTGCCGACGGCCGCACGGCACCGTTCACGGTCGTCGGTGCCGACCCGACCAGTGATATCGCCGTGATTCGCGTGCAGGGCGTGTCGGGGCTCACGCCCATTTCGCTGGGCTCCTCGGCGGACCTGCGGGTCGGCCAGCCGGTGGTGGCGATCGGGTCGCCGCTGGGTCTGTCGGGCACGGTGACCACCGGAATCATCAGCGCGCTGAACCGGCCGGTGTCCACGACCGGAGAGTCGGGTAACCAAAACACCGTCTTGGACGCGATTCAGACCGACGCCGCGATCAACCCGGGTAACTCGGGTGGCGCGTTGGTCAACATGAACGGCCAGCTGGTGGGCGTCAACTCGGCGATCGCCACCCTGGGCGCCGATTCCCAGGACGCGCAGAGCGGCTCGATAGGCCTCGGCTTCGCGATCCCGGTCGATCAGGCCAAGCGCATCGCCGACGAATTGATCAGTACCGGCAAGGCGACGCACGCCTCGCTCGGCGTGCAGGTGACCAGCGACAAGAGCACCCCGGGCGCCAAGGTTGTTGACGTGGTGCAGGGCGGCGCGGCCGCCGCCGCGGGAGTGCCCAAGGGCGTGGTGGTCACCAAGGTCGACGACCGGCCGATCAACAGCGCCGACGCATTGGTTGCCGCCGTGCGGTCCAAAGCACCCGGCGACAAGGTATCGCTGACCTTCCAGGATCCCGCCGGCGGGAGCCGCACCGTGCAGGTCACCCTCGGCAAGGCGGATCAGTGATGAGAGTCGATGAGCCCTCGGTGGCGGGATTGTCGGAACTCGGATATACGGTGGCACCCATGCAAACTGGTGCGGAGTTGGTGGTCGGCCGGGCTCTGGTCGTGGTGGTCGACGATCGCACCGCTCACGGGGACGAGGACCACAGTGGGCCGCTGGTCACCGAGCTGCTGACCGAGGCGGGGTTCGTCGTCGACGGTGTGGTGGCGGTCGCGGCCGACGAGGTCGAGATCCGCAACGCGCTGAACACCGCGGTGATCGGCGGGGTGGACCTGGTGGTCTCGGTCGGCGGGACGGGCGTCACGCCGCGCGATGTCACCCCGGAGGCGACCCGCGACATTCTGGATCGGGAAATCCTGGGCATCGCGGAAGCCATCCGCGCCTCGGGGTTGGCCGCCGGAATCATCGACGCCGGACTGTCCCGCGGTCTCGCCGGCGTATCGGGTAGCACGTTGGTGGTCAACCTGGCTGGTTCCCGTTACGCGGTGCGCGACGGAATGGCGACGCTGAACCCGCTGGCCGCTCAGATCATCGGGCAGTTGTCCAGCCTGGAAATCTGATTCACTGCCGGCCGGTTTCCGCGTCCGCGCGAGGGCCGTGGCTCGGGGTAGGCGTCTCGGCAACTCCAGCGCCGTGCCGGCCGGACGAGTCCCCATTGCTCTGGGCGAGAAGGTCGCGGATTTCGGTGAGCAGGACGATCTGGGCGTCGTCGGCCTGCTCGACCTCACCACGCTTGCGCAGCGTGTTGTAGGGGAGCACGACGAAGAAGTACACCACTAATGCGACCAGGAGAAAGTTGATCGCCGCCGACAGCAGGATGTTCAAGTCGATCGTCTGGCCGCCGCCGATGCCGATCCGCAGGGCGCCGACATCGGATTGCTGGTTGACACCGATCCGGTTGATCAACGGCGTGATGATGCTGTCGGTGAACTTGGTGACCAAGGCCGTGAACGCCGTGCCGATGACCACCGCGACGGCCAGGTCGACGATATTGCCCCGCGAGAGAAACTCCTTGAACCCTTTGAGCATGGGATGGCCTTTCTGGGACTGGACAGAGTTTGCCATCGATCACGTGCCGAACAGCGGCGCGGCACTCAGTGCAGGGTGAGCGTCACCGTCTGACCCAGCGCCAAGCCTGCCACCGTGTTCGCCACGTGAGCCGGCAGCGCAACCAAGACTACGCGGTCGCCGTCGGCGCCCTGGACTTTTTGCTTGGCCGACACGAGCACCACGACGGCGTCGGTGGCCAGCACCCTGCTGGCGGCGGGCGCAGCCGGCTGCGCATCGTTGGCCGGCGCGGCCAGCACGTCAACGACGTCGCCGATGCGAACAAGGTCGATCAGAGCGCTGTCCGCCAGATGCAACGGCACGATGCGGGCGCCGGGCCCGGCCTTCGGTCCGACCACGGCCTCGGCCAGCCGGCTCCCGAGTAACCGGACGTCGGTGAGCACCTCGCCGCGCCTCGTCGGGCTGGCCAGCATCGCACCGACCACGACACCCAGATCGGCCTGCGACCCGTCGGGAACCGTTGTAGCCAAACGCTTTTCGAGCCGAACGTCGTCGGGGGTCAACGCGGTGCCGGGACGCAGGTCACGCGCGGCCACCACCACGTCGGCGCGATCACCGTCGGGGTTCGACCGCAGCGTCGCGACGCCGGCCAACACGATGAGACCGCCCGCGGCTACCCGCCGGGCCAGCACGGTGCGAGCCCAATCCGGGCGCAATGACGTCCACAGTCGGCCGAACAGGCTTGGGTTCAGAGACGGTTCCCCCACGTCGCAACGGTAAGCGCAGCGCGACGCGGGCAATGTCGGTGGGGAATCGCCCTGTGGATAACTGCTTAGGTCGAGGCGGCCGCGGCGGCCGGCGTGGCGCTGCTGGTCGACTTCTCCGCCGGGCTCGGCGTCTTGCTTTCGCTCGAACCCGAACCGGTCCCCGACTCGCTCGTCGAGGACCCGTTGGTCGAACCGTTCGACGCCTTGGCCGATTCGCGGCTGTCGGTGCGGTAAAAGCCGCTGCCCTTGAACACGATGCCAACGGAGTTGAACAGCTTGCGTAGCCGCCCGGAGCACTTCTCACATGTGGTCAGCGCGTCGTCGGTGAAGGCTTGCACCACGTCGAAGCGGTTGGCGCACTGGGTGCACGCGTAGCTATATGTCGGCACAAAAACCTCCGAATCATGTCGGGCTGCATTAGCACTCTACCGTCTCAAGTGCTAGAACCGCCACGTGATCGCGATCATTCCCGGGCCGGGAGCGCGATCAGGCCGCGCCCGGGCGTGAGCGCGTGGGTCATCGGTACGTCGTGCGGCTCCGACGGCAGCTCGTCAACGAACTCCACATCACGCACCACCGCGATGAGGCTCGCCCGCGGGTTCCGGTCGTCCAGCGAGCGGTCGTAGAAGCCGCGCCCCCGGCCCAGCCGCACGCCCCGACGGTCGACCGCCAGCGCCGGGACGATCACCAGGCCCGCCTCGGCCAGCGCCGACTCCGGCAGCCACGGCTCGAGCGGCTCGAGCAGCCCCCACGGCCCGCGGGCAAGCGCGCCCGGCCGGTATTCGCCCCACCTCAGCGGCAACGGCAGGTCGCCCGTGGTGCGCGCCACCGGCAGCAGCACCCGCCCCGACCGGCGCAGCAATACGTCCAGCATCTCGATGGACCCCGGCTCGGTGGCCACCGGCACATACGCGCAGACGGTGCTGCCGCTGGTCGCCACGAGCTCCAGCCGCTCGCTGAGCATGCGGGCCTCGGCGGCGCGAACGTCGTCGGCAACACTGCGCCGGGCGGCCAGCAGTCGTTCGCGCAACGCGGCCTTGCTCGCGGTTGCCATGCCCTAACCATGACAGCCGCGGCTTTCGCCCCGCCACACCGCGTGGGCAAACCTCGTGAGGGTTATCGTGTGAACGATGTCACGCCCAGAAGTTCCGATCCCCTTTACGGCGATCGTCCCCGCGGCCGGCCTGGGTACTCGTTTCCTGCCCGCGACCAAGACGGTGCCCAAGGAGCTGCTGCCGGTCGTCGACACTCCCGGCATCGAGCTTGTCGCCGAAGAGGCGGCCGCGGCCGGCGCGGAACGCCTGGTGATCGTCACCTCCGAGGGCAAGGACGGGGTCGTCGCGCACTTCGTCGAAGACCTGGTGCTGGAGGGCACGCTCGAGGCGCGGGGCAAGAAGGCGATGCTCGACAAGGTGCGCCGCGCGCCGCAGCTGATCAAGGTCGAGTCCGTCGTCCAGGCGGAACCGCTCGGACTGGGCCATGCCATCGGCTGTGTGGAACCCACGCTGGCGGCCGACGAGGACGCCGTCATGGTGCTGCTGCCCGACGACCTGGTGCTGCCGACCGGCGTCTTGGAGACGATGTCGAAGGTGCGGGCCCGTCACGGCGGCACGGTGTTGTGTGCCATCGAGGTGCCGCCCGAAGAGATCAGCGCCTACGGGGTTTTCGACGTCGAGCCGGTCCCCGGGTTTCCCGACAATCCCGACGTGCTGAGGGTCAAGGGCATGGTCGAAAAGCCGAAGGCCGAAGATGCCCCGTCGATGTATGCCGCGGCGGGCCGCTACGTGCTCGACCGCGCCGTCTTCGACGCGTTGCGACGCATCGACCGTGGGGCGGGCGGCGAAGTGCAGCTCACCGACGCGATCGCGCTGCTGATCAAGGAGGGTCACCCGGTGCATGTCGTGGTGCATCGCGGATCTCGACACGACTTGGGAAATCCTGGCGGCTACCTCAAGGCTGCGGTTGACTTTGCATTGGATCGTGACGACTATGGCCCGGATTTGCGGCGATGGTTGGTGGCGCGATTGGGCCTGACCGAGCAGTAGCCGGGCGATAGTGCCGGTGTGCGGGGCGGGCCAGGGGCGCCCGTTAGGGCAGAGAGGCGCGCTGTGCGTTCTGTGGAGGAGCAGCAGGCCCGGATAACGGCCGCCGCGGTGGCCCCGCGGCCGATACGTGTCGCGATTGCCGAGGCGCAGGGATTGATGTGCGCCGAGGAAGTGGTGACCGAGCGGCCCATGCCGGGCTTCGATCAGGCCGCGATCGACGGCTATGCGGTGCGCAGCGTCGACGTGCTGGGCGTCGGCGAGGTGGGTGGCGAAGGCTTCGGCGAAGCGTCCGACGAGTCAGCCGACGAGTCAGCCGGCGACGGATTGGTGCTGCCGGTGATGGGAACCATCGAGGCCGGTTCGCGCACGCCCAGCCGGCTGCAGCCGCGACAGGCCGTCCGGGTGCAGACCGGGGCCCCGTTGCCCACGCTGGCCGATGCGGTCCTGCCGCTGCGGTGGACGGACGGCGGGACGTCGCGCGTGCGGATTCTGCGCGGGGCGCCGTCGGGCGCCTATGTGCGCCGCGCCGGCGACGACGTCCAGCCCGGCGACGTTGCCGTGCGCGCCGGAACGATCATCGGCGCGGCACAGGTCGGGCTGCTGGCGGCGGTCGGCCGCGAGCGGGTGTTGGTGCATCCGCGCCCGCGGTTGTCGGTCATGGCCGTCGGTGGCGAGCTGGTCGACATCTCGCGCAACCCGGGCAACGGGCAGGTGTACGACGTCAACTCCTATGCGTTGGCGGCCGCGGGCCGGGACGCCGGCGCGGAGGTCAACCGCGTCGGCATCGTCAGCAACGACCCCAAGGAGCTCCGCGAGCTCGTGGAAGGCCAGATCAATCGCGCCGAGGTCGTGGTGATCGCCGGCGCGGTCGGGGGCGCCGCGGCCGAGGCCGTGCGGACGGCGCTTTCCGAGCTCGGCGAGATGGAGGTCGTCCGGGTGGCCATGCATCCGGGATCCGTCCAGGGCTTTGGGCAGCTGGGGCGCGAGGGCGTTCCGACATTTCTGCTGCCGGCCAACCCGGTCAGCGCGCTGGTGGTCTTCGAGGTGATGGTCCGGCCGCTGATCCGGCTGTCGTTGGGCAAGCGCCAGCCGATGCGTCGGATCGTGCAGGCCCGTGCGCTGTCGCCGATCACGTCGGTCGCCGGGCGCAAGGGCTACCTTCGCGGTCAGCTGATGCGTGACCAGGACACCGGTGAGTATTTGGTGCAGGCACTGGGTGGGGCGCCCGGGGCTTCGTCGCACTTGCTGGCGACCCTCGCCGAAGCGAACTGCCTGGTGGTGGTTCCCAGCGGCGCCGAGCAGATCCGCACCGGCGAGATCGTCGACGTCGCCTTCCTGGCTCAGCGCGGCTAGCCAGACCGACCTCTGATGAACCTGTTGCGCACCAGTTCTCGTCATCCCGGTTGGCCCTTGGATGTGGGGCCGCTGCGGGTCCAGGCGGGCGTCGTCCGGTTGCGGGCGGTGCGGATGCGCGACGGCGCGCAGTGGAGCCGGATCCGGTTGGCCGACCGCGCGCATCTCGAACCCTGGGAGCCCAGCGCGGATGGCGATTGGACGCTACGGCACACGGTTGCCGCATGGCCGGCGTTGTGTTCCGGTCTGCGAGCGGAGGCCCGCAAGGGGCACATGCTGCCGTACGTCATCGAGCTCGACGGGCGGTTCTGCGGCCAGTTGACCATCGGCAACGTCACCCATGGGGCGCTGCGATCGGCGTGGATCGGCTACTGGGTGCCACGGTCGGCGACCGGCGGCGGGGTGGCCACCGCGGCGTTGGCGCTGGGCCTCGATCACTGCTTCGGTCCGGTCATGCTGCATCGCGTGGAGGCCACCGTGCGTCCGGAAAACGCCGCAAGCCGGGCCGTGCTGGCAAAGGTCGGGTTCCGAGAAGAAGGCCTCCTGCGCCGCTACCTCGAGGTTGACCGGGCCTGGCGCGACCACTTGTTGATGGCCATCACGGTCGAAGAGGTTCAGGGATCGGTGGCGGCGAGCCTGGTCCGCGCCGGTCACGCGAGCTGGGCTTGACCGCACGTCGCGGGATGCCGGGCCCGAGCCGGCCTGCAGTGCGGTTCACTTGGCGCTTTGCCCACACATCCGGAAAAACCGCGCTCGGCGAGCTGTGGCTAGCGCGACACGAGTGACACGTGGTGCTTGTGAGAGGGAAATTACAGGTGTGTAATTGTCCTGGTCACTGTGATTCGGCTGCGCAGGCCATCGTCGGGCCTCGCGGGGGATCCGGACCAGTTAGGAGCAAGTCATCATGCCAAGCATCCCGCAGTCGTTGTTGTGGATTTCGCTGGTGGTGCTCTGGCTATTCGTGCTGGTTCCGATGCTCATCAGCAAACGCGATGCCGTGCGGCGCACCAGCGACGTGGCCCTGGCGACCCGGGTACTCAACGGGGGTGCCGGTTCCCGGCTGGTCAAGCGCGGTGGCCCCGCTGCGGGTCATCGCAGCGATCCGCACTGGACGCCGGAGGAAGACCCGGTCGAGGAGGACTTCGCCGAGTCCGCCCAGGAAGCCGAGGCCTCCGATGCTTCCGATGCCGACCGGGAGGACACCCGTCCGGTCGTCATGAAGGTCGCGGCGGCCGAGCACACCGATCCCGACTACCTCGACGTCGAGGTCGTCGAGGATTCCGGGGCCCTTCCGGCGGGAGCAGGAGCCGAGGTGGCCGAGCCCGTCGCCGACGGCGTCGATGAGGACGAGGCCGACGAAGAGGCTGGGGACGAGGCCGACGCAGACGCCGACGACGATCTGGGCGACGGATACGAATATGTCGAGGACTCATCCGGTTTGGAGCCCGAAGAGGACCGCGACGAGGACGCGAATCCGCGGGCGTCCGTCGCGCCGGGCAGCTCACGGCGGCGCCGATTCGACACCCAGACCGCCGCCGCGGTCAGCGCCCGGAAGTACGCCTTCCGCAAGCGCGTGCTGATGGTGATGGCGGTCGTCCTGGTTGGCTCGGCCACGGCCGCGTTCGAGGTGTCGCCGAGCGCCTGGTGGCTGTGCGGAACCGCCACCGCCACGACCGTGCTCTACCTGGCCTATTTGCGCAGGCAGACCCGGATCGAGGAAAGGGTCCGTCGTCGCCGGATGCAGCGGATGGCACGCGCGCGGCTCGGCGTGGAGAACGCCTACGACCGCGGATACGACGTGGTGCCGTCGCGGCTGCGGCGCCCCGGCGCGGTGGTCTTGGAAATCGACGACGAGGACCCGATCTTCGAGCATTTGGACAACGCGATGGCGATGCCGACCTTCGGTTGGCCCAGGGACCTGCCGCGCGCCGTTGGCGAGTAGTGCTGGCGTTTCGGCGGCTGGTAGCCTGCTAGCGATCAGGGGCTATGGCGCAGTTGGTAGCGCGACTCGTTCGCATCGAGTAGGTCAGGGGTTCGAATCCCCTTAGCTCCACAGAGTTTGAGCAGTTCAGCAGACTGCCGGAAGATGCATCGCGACTCAAACGCCGCTGGGTAGGCCATTCCGTATGTCGTCTAGGAGCACCGTCAAGAGATCCTCTTCGAATACGGGCGCGCCTGCGAGAAGTGCACGCACGTGCGCCAGTCGCGCGGCGCCGAGGTCTGCCCGAACTGCAAGCTGCCGGCCACGCATGCACCGCATCGCGCCCAAGGGTAGGATTTAGTCCTATCGCTCGGATGGGGGTCGGCCATGCGAACGACGCGGCAACTGAGCATCACGCTCCCGAACGATATGGCCGATGCGCTGCGCCAACGGGTGCGCTCGGGCGAGTACGCCAGCGAAAGCGAAGTGATCCGCGAGGGACTGCGGGCGTTGTTCGCCCGTGATCAGGCTGTTGAGGCTTGGCTTCGTGAGGGGGTTGCCACAGCGTATGACGCGGTAGTCGCCGACCATTCGCGTGCTGTCACTGCGCAGTCAGTGCGTGCGCGACTGGCTGCCGAGCAGGCCGGGAGCGCGTGAGTCTCAGCGTCGTCTTTGCGCCTGAGGCGGAAGATCAGCTCGTCGAGCTATACCGATATACTGCGGAGTCGGGGTCGGCGGAGGTCGCGACGCGCTACACGGAGGAGATCGTGGCGTTCTGCGAGGAACTGGCCGCTTTCCCGCATCGAGGCAGAGCACGCGATGACATCAGGACAGGACTCCGCATGATCGGCTTCAGGCGGCGAGTGGTTATTGCGTTTGCTGTGCTGGACTGTGGTGATTGTCGGCATCTTCCACGGCGGCCGTGACTACGAGGCCGCTCTAAGTGACCGGGAGACTGGTTCGGAGTAGCCGATCCGCCAAGACCGCTCGATCATCGCCGCGTGTCAACGGTGCCGGCTATAGATGGAGGTTGCGTAGCGTCACGCCTGCTCGTTTCAGCGCATTGCTGACGGCAATGGGAGTTGAGGCCAACCTGCTTGCCGATCACGGCGAAAGAGTACAGATGCCTCAATTCGATTTGGCACCCAGTTTGCACAATTGGGCAATGCCCAAATAGGGCGCAAAAGGTAAAACGCCCGCCGACTCGCTGGCAAACCCCCAAGAATGGCCCCACGGGTAAGCGTTTCCTCCAGGCCATGCCGGGCCCAGGAGTTAGACAGATGAATAACAACCCTGCTGGTTAGCCTGCTACGCTAGCCCGGTTACCCTCCGTGAGGCTCGCGCCGTGGATAGGCGTGCCTCATGGATCGTGACTCACAGCAACGATGGGGTTAGCACGTGGTCTCTTGGAAGTCGCCGATGATCGCCATCGCGCGACGCGCGTCGGTCAGCTGAGCGGACCACGTCGAAAGAGCATCGCCATGACACGCCCACGAATCCGCGCACGTGCGCCGCTGCGGATTTCGTTCGCGGGAGGCGGCACCGACGTACCGCCTTTCCCGTCGACCGAGGGCGGCTGTGTCCTGTCGGCGACCATCGACCGCTACGCTCAGGGCTCCCTCGCCCCGCGCACCGATCGCATCGTCACGATCGAGTCGGTGGACTTCAAGACCACCACCGAGATGACGCTCGACAGCGAGATCCTCTATGACGGCAGCCTTGATCTGATCAAGGCGGCCGTGCGCAGGTTCGGCCGTGACGGCACGGACGGCTACGACCTTGTCCTGCGTTCGAGCGCTCCGCCGGGCTCGGGGCTGGGCTCGTCGTCGACGATGATGGTCGCGCTCACGGGCCTGCTCGCGGAGCACTACGGGGTGCCCATGGGCGAATACGAAACCGCCCAGCTGGCTTGCGCCATCGAACGCGAGGACCTGGGCATCACGGGCGGCATGCAGGACCTCTACGCGGCGACGTTCGGCGGATTCAACTTCATCGAGTTCACCGACCGTGTGATTGTCAACCCGCTGCGCATCCGTGAGGAGATCGCGTTCGAGCTCGAGCTCAGCCTGCTGCTCTGCTTCACGGGTATCACGCGGGACTCCGCACGAGTGATCGAGGACCAAACACGCCGCGCCGCAACGGGTTCGGGAGACACCCTCGCGGGACTACGAGCCCAGAAGGAACTTGCGGTTGCCATGAAGGCCGCACTCCTCACGGGCAAGCTCAACGACTTCGGGGCACTGCTGGGCGAAGCGTGGACCCAGAAGAAACGCATGTCGCCATACATCACCAACGAACGCATCGATGAGCTCTACGACCTCGCCCTGACCAACGGCGCGCTGGGTGGCAAACTCACCGGAGCGGGTGGTGGCGGCTACATCCTGCTGTTCTGCGACTTCACGAAAAAGCACCGCCTCATCGAATCCCTTGAGTCCGCCGGGGCCACCGTCACCGAATTCGCCTTCGAGAGCAAGGGATTGACCACATGGCTGGCATGAGCGCGTCGGATGTCGTCCCCCCGAGCGTGGAGCTGGTCCAGGAAAGATTGGCGGACACGATCGCGGTCAAGCAGCAGATGCTGGCCGGCCCTTGTGCGGCGCAGGCCGTCGAGGTGGCGCGTCAGATGATCGGCTCCCTGCGCTCCGGTGGAAAGGTGATCTTCTTCGGCAACGGCGGGTCCGCGCAGGACGCGGGACACCTGGCCGCCGAGCTGATGGGCCGCTTCGCTTTCGACCGTCCGGGTCTCGCCGCGATCAGCCTCCCAGACGCCACGGCGGCGATGACGGCGATAGGCAATGATTATTCCTACGACGAGGTGTTCGCCCGCCAGGTGCTCGCCGTCGGCCGCCCGGGAGACGTCGTGGTCGGCCTCAGCACGTCGGGCAACTCACCCAACGTCGTCCGCGCGCTCGAGGCGGCCGGCCAGGCCGGGATGACGACCGTGGCGCTCACCGGCACACGCGGCGGGAAGGTGGCCGGGCTGGCCGGAACCTGCATCCGGGTGCCAAGCGACGACACCGGGCGGATCCAGGAGGCGTGCCTGCATCTGGGCCACACGATTTGCGAGATGGTCGAAGCGGCCTTGTTTCCCAGAACGTCTTGACCATGGCCGCACCCGATCTGCGGAACGTGCGCACCGTCTTCCTGGACCGAGACGGGACGATCAACGTCAAGGCCGCCCCGGGCGAGTACATCACCTCGCCCGCGGAGGTGATTCTGTTGCCCGGCGCGGCCAAGGCGGTGGCCGCCCTGAACGCGGCCGGCCTGCGTACCGTTCTGGTGACCAACCAGCGTTGGCTGTCGGATCCGTCGGCAGATCCGGCACGTTTCGCCGCCATCCACGACCGTCTGGAACAACTCCTGGCGGACGAAGGCGCCCGGCTCGATGCCGCCTATCACTGCCCGCATGCCGCGGATACGTGTGACTGCCGCAAGCCCGGCGCCGGCATGTTGTTGCGCGCGGCGCGGGAGCACGGCGTGGACTTGGCCGAGTCGGTCGTGATCGGTGACAGCGACGCCGATGTGATGGCGGGCCGAGCCGTCGGCGCTGCGACCGTCCTGCTGCGCCCCGGCACCGAAGAAGCCGCCGGTGCCGACGTCGTGGTCGACGACCTCGCCGCCGCCGTCGAGCTCATCTTGAGCGCCAGGGAATCGCGCACTACCTTCGCGTGAAACGCTGGGTTGCCGACCGAGCCACCGACGCGAGCGCGGTGTGAGTTGTTGCTGCATCGGCGGCGGACGCCCTAACCTGAGTCGGATCGGACCGCGAGATGGGCCGTGCGCCTGTCGCGGAAGGGACGAGAACAGGGCGGCGGGTTCATGGCTGTGCGGGCACCGCGAGTCCCGTGCCTAAACTGCGGAATCCGTCGGACATCTCAGTGGCCAAGCTGACCGGCGCGCGAGCGGAAGAACTCGCGGCGATGGACATCTTCGAGGGATGCCCCACCGAGGATTTGGTGCCCTTGGCGGCGTGCGTTCAGCCGCTACGCGCCGCGGCCGGCCAGGTGCTGATGCAGCAGGGCGAGCGGGCCGTCTCGTTCCTGCTCATTTCGTCGGGCACCGCCGAGATCAAACACGTCGGCGCCGACGGCGCGGTGGCCGTCGAGCACGTATCCGCCGGCATGATCGTCGGAGAGATCGCCCTGTTGCGCGACATCCCGCGGATCGCGACGGTCACCGCGGCCGAACCGCTGACCGGGTGGATCGGTGACAACGACGCCTTCACCCGGATGGTGCACATTCCCGGGATCATGCCGCGGCTGTTGCGCACGGTGCGGCAGCGTCTCGCCGCGTTCATCACCCCGATCCCGATACGGGTTCGCGACGGAACCCGCCTGATGCTGCGCCCGGTCCTGCCCGGCGACAGCGAGCGGACCGTGCACGGGCACATCCAATTCTCCAGCGAGACCCTGTATCGGCGGTTCATGACGGCCCGCCTTCCCACGCCGGCGTTGATGCACTACCTGTCCGAGGTCGACTACGTCGACCACTTCGTCTGGGTGGTGACCGACGGGAGCGACCCGGTGGCCGACGCGCGCTTTGTTCGTGACGAGAGCGATCCGACGATCGCCGAGATCGCGTTCACCGTCGCCGACGCCTACCAGGGTCGGGGGATCGGCAGCTTCCTGATCGGCGCGCTGTCCATCGCAGCCGAGGTCAACGGGGTCGAAAGGTTTTCCGCGCGAATGCTTTCCGACAATGTGCCGATGCGCGCGATCATGGACCACTACGGCGCGGTGTGGCAGCGCGAAGACGTCGGCGTCATCACCACCGTCATCGACGTGCCCCGGCGGCGCACCTTCGGGCGCGACACGGCCAACCAGATCGAGCGCGTCGCCCGCCAGGTGATCGAAGCGGTCGGATGAATCCCCGGGGCCGCCCGGCATGATATGAACGGGCATGCGGCCGTTCCGGATTGGCCTGGTGCTCCTCCTGCTGGTGACCGCGTGCGCTCATCCGCCCGCGCACGCGCCGTCCGCCGCGCCCACGCCGTCGACCCATGGCCTGACCGTCCACCCCGCCAACATCAAGCGGATCGTTCGCGAGCTGCCGCCCCACGATGAAGTCACCACCGGCATTCCCGGCGGAGCCTCACCCAGGGTGATCTGGACCCTCGAAGCGGCCGCGACCGCAAAGCCCCCCCAATGTGCCACACTCGCCGACCCGGGCGATGGGCGCGGCCAATCCGCACAGGGCGTGTCCGGATCGGGCGACGGCGGCATCGTCGACGCGGTCGTCGTTGCTTTGCCAGGTCCCGTCGACCTCGACCACAACCTGGTCGCGGCATGTGGCCGTTGGACCATGACCGACACACACACGACGGCCAGTGTTCGCCTCGCCGACGCCCCGCACATCGACGGCGCCGACACGCTCGCCATGACGGTCGACATCAGGTCATCGGTTGAGTCGGGTGCCGAAATCGATTCGCGGGCATATACATTCACCGCATACCTGGGCGACTACTATGCGTTTACCACGCTGACCACCGATCCGGGTTCGGCGCTGCCCGCGCTGCCGCCCCAATTCGCCGCCGATCTGCTTGTCAAAACGGTGTCCACGTTACGCAGCTGAGCGTCCGGTTTGGGTAGATTAGCCACGATGGTGAAGGTGGTGTTCGCGCTCGCGTCCGTATGCCTGCTCGCCGGCTGCTCATCGGGCACCGATGCCTCCTCGACGAGGGTGGAAATCGGCAGGGTCGCCGAGGTGAAGTCGAGCTTCGGGCCCGAGTACAAAGTCAGCGACATCAGCGAAAGGGCCATCGATCCGAAGCTGCTGTCCGCCCGGAAGCTGCCCGACGGGCTGAGCTTCGATCCGGCGCAATGCGCGAAAGTGGCGGCGGGACCGGACATGCCACCGGATCTGCAGGGCAATATGGCCGCGGTCTCGGCCGAGGGTAACGGCACGCGGTATGTCGTCATCGCCGTGGAGACCTCCAAGCCCATGCCGGTCACCGACCCGGGGCGCGACTGCACCAAGGTGGCGTTCACCGGGCCCCAGGTGCGGGGTGGCATCGAGGTCATCGACGCGCCGCACATCGACGGGACGCACACGCTGGGCGTGCACCGCGTCCTGCAGGCGCTGGTCGGTGCGGCGCCGCGCACGGGCGAGCTTTACGACTACTCCGCGCAGTTCGGCGACTATCAGGTGATCGTCATCGCCAATCCGCTGGTGATCCCGGACCAGCCGGTCGCCAAGGTGGACACCCAGCGCGCCCGCGATCTGCTCGTCAAGGCGGTGGCCGCCATCCGAAGCTAGCGCACGTCGCGCGGCCGGAACTGGATGCTGACGCGCGGACCCGTGGGGGCCGACGTCTTGGGAACCGCGTGCTCCCAGGTGCGTTGGCATGATCCGCCCATCACCAGCAGGTCGCCGTGCGCCTGCGGCAGCCTGAGCGACGGGCCGCCGCCGCGGCGCCGCAACGCGAAGGTACGGGTGGCGCCGAGGCTGACGATCGCCACCATGGTGTCCTCGGTGCTGCTGCGGCCGATAGTGTCGCCGTGCCAGGCGACGCTGTCGGAGCCGTCGCGATAACAACACAAGCCGACGGTGGTGAAGGGCTCGCCCATCTCCCCCGCGTAGATGTCGTTGAGCCGCCGGCGCAGCCGCGCCAGCAGCGGATGCGGAGGATCTTCGACCGTCAGGTCGTGAAAGCTCACCAGCCGCGGCACGTCGACCACCCGCTCGTACATCTGGCGGCGTTCGGTCCGCCACGGCACCGTCGACAGCAGGGTGTCGAGCAGTCCTTCTCCACCCGATGAGGCGCCCTGCAGCCAGCCGGCGCGGATCTCGATGAAGGCGCCGTCCCCAAGCTGCCTGCGCTCGGTGTGCTCGAACAGCGAGCCTTGGACCGCGATCCCCACGCCGCCCAGTTTATCGCACATTAGTTCGACGGGATCGGCTGCGGCTACGGTTTAGCCGTGGGTGTTGTTGAGCTGGGCACCAATTCCGAAGTGGGCGCGCTGCGGGTCGCCATCCTGCACCGCCCCGGTGCCGAGCTGGCGCGACTCAATCCGCGCAACAATGACCAGCTGTTGTTCGACGGTTTGCCCTGGGTCGCGCGGGCGCAGGAGGAGCATGACGGGTTCGCCGAGCTGTTGCGTTCCCGCGGCGTGGAAGTGCTGCTGCTGTCCGATCTGCTGATCGAGGCGCTGCACCACAGCGGGGCCGCCAGGATGCAGGGGGTCGCCGCCGCGGTCGACGCGCGCCGGCTGGGAGTGCCGCTGGCACAAGAGCTTTCGGCCCATCTGCGGGGCCTGGACCCGGTCCGGCTGGCGCAGGTGCTGATGGCCGGCATGACCTTCAACGAGCTGCCGTCGAGCACCGGCACCGACGTGTCGCTGGTGCTGCGCATGCACCATGGGGCGGATTTCGTCATCGACCCGTTGCCGAACCTGGTGTTCACCCGGGACTCGTCGATATGGATCGGGCCGCGGGTGGTGATCCCGACGCTGGCACTGCGGGCCCGGGTTCGCGAGGCGTCGTTGACCGATCTCATCTACGCCCATCACCCGCGATTCACCGGGGTGCGCCGCGCCTACGAGTCGCGCACCGCTCCCGTCGAGGGCGGTGACGTGCTGCTGCTTGCCCCCGGCGCGGTCGCGGTCGGTGTCGGGGAGCGGACCGGCCCGGCCGGCGCGGAAGCCTTGGCGCGCAGCCTCTTTGACGACGATCTGGCGCACACGGTGCTCGCCGTGCCGATCGCCCAGAAGCGCGCGCAAATGCACCTGGACACGGTGTGCACGATGGTCGACACCGACACCGTGGTGATGTACGCCAACGTCGTCGACACGCTCTCGGCGTTCACGATCCAGCGCACTCCCGACGGCGTCACCATCGGCGACGAGACCCCGTTTCTGGACGCCGCGGCCAAGGCGATGGGCATCGACAAGCTGCGTGTGATAGACACCGGTCTCGATCCCGTCATCGCCGAACGCGAGCAGTGGGACGACGGCAACAACACGTTGGCCTTGGCGCCGGGTGTCGTGGTTGCCTACGAGCGCAACGTGCAGACCAACACCCGCCTGCAGGACGCGGGTATCGAAGTGCTGACCATCGCGGGATCCGAATTGGGCACCGGCCGCGGCGGCCCCCGCTGCATGTCCTGTCCCATTGCCCGGGATTCGTTGTGACAGCACCGCGAAACTGCAACTGGCAACGCGTTTCCCGAGTAGTGCCGTCGCTAGTTGCAGTTTCGCGGCAAAGACCTCAGCGCCAGCTGGGCAGCCAGATCTCCATGTTCCAGGTCTGTTGGGAGATGGGCAGACCGGTGAGCACCGGGAACAGCCAGGCGAAGTTGGTCACCACTAAGGCAACGTAAGCGCTCACGGCGATCAGTCCCAGCGTGCGTCGTTCGGGGTTTTGAACGGGCCCTCGGCCGCGGGCGTAGAGGATGTTGCCGCAGATCAGCGCGATGGCCATGACCAGGAATGGCGCCATCGTGGCGGCGTAGAAGAAGTACATCTGCCGGTCGATGTCGGCGAACCAGGGCAGCCACCCGGCGCAGTAACCGACCAGGACGGCGGCGTAGCGCCAGTCGCGGCGAACCAGCATTCGCCAGAGCGCATAGATCAGCACCGGCGCCGCCAGCCACCACAGGGCCGGCGTGCCCACCAGCATCTCCGCCTTGACGCACGATTGCGCGCCGCAACCGGGAACGTTCTGCTGGTCGATGGCATAGAGAACCGGGCGCAACGACATGGGCCAGCTCCACGGTTTGGATTCCCACGGGTGGTAATTGCCGGCGGAATTCGTCAGGCTCGCATGGAATTGGAAGGCCTTGGCGGTGTAGTGCCACAGCGACCGGATGGCGTCGGGCAGCGGCACAAGCGAGTGCGGACCGATCGACAGGCCCACCTCGTGACGGTCGATTGCGGTCTCGGACGCGAACCACGGTGCATAGCTGGCCAGGTAGACCCCAAACGGGATGAGCGCCAGCGCATATCCGGTGGGGATCACGTCACGCCGCAGCACCCCAAGCCAGGGCCTGGTTACCTGGTACTGACGCCGCGCCGCGACGTCGAACGCCAACGACATCGCACCGAAGAACAGCACGAAGTACAGCCCGGACCACTTTGTCCCGCAAGCCAATCCGAGCAGGACCCCCGCCAGGAACCGCCACCAGCGCACACCCAGCCGCGGACCCCACACCGTTTCGGCGCTGCGACCCTCCAGCAGCGCGACGTGCATTCGTCGGCGCACCTGGTCGCGGTCGACGATGAGCGCGCCGAACGCCGCGACCACAAAGAAGGTGAGCAAGCCGTCGAGCAACGCGGTCCGCGCGCTGACGAAGCTGACGCCGTCGCAGATGACCAGCACGCCGGCGATGGCGCCGACCAGGGTCGAGCGGCTGATCCGCCGGGCGATCCGCATCACCAGCGCCACCATGACCACGCCAAGCAGCGCGCCGGTGAACCGCCAGCCCACGCCGTTATAGCCGAAAATCGCCTCGCCGATCGCGATCAGTTGCTTGCCGACGGGCGGGTGGACGACCAGACCGAACCCGGGGTTGTCTTCCACCCCGTGGTTGTGCAGCACCTGCCAGGCCTGGGGAGCGTAATGCTTCTCGTCGAAGATGGGCGTGCCGGCATCGGTCGGCGAGCCCAGGTTGAGGAACCGGGTCACGGTTGCCAGCACCGCGATCACGCCCGTCACGATCCAGCCGCGCACGGTGTCCACCGGCCCGAAGTCGGCGACCGGGACCAGCGGGCCCGGGCTGACGACGGGTACCACACGCTCCTGGACGGCACCCTTCGCGTTCAAGGGGGCTTCGCGGGGCGGGGCGGTCATCGGTGTCGATCGTAGGCTGTCCGTCATGTCCTCTGGTCGCCTGTTGCTGGGCGCGACCCCCCTGGGCCGGCCGTCGGACGCCTCGCCGCGCCTGATCCACGCGCTGACCCACGCCGACGTGGTGGCCGCCGAGGACACGCGGCGGGTGCGAATCCTGGCCAAGGCGCTCGACGCCGGGATCACAGGCCGGGTGATCAGCCTGTTCGACCAGGTCGAGGCGGCGCGGGTGCCCGCCCTGCTCGACGAGATCAAGGCGGGGGCGACGGTGTTGGTGGTCAGCGACGCCGGGATGCCGGTGATCAGCGACCCCGGCTACCGGCTGGTGGTGGCGTGCATCGACGCCGGGCTCCCGCTGACCTGTCTCCCCGGGCCGTCGGCGGTGACGACGGCTCTGGCGGTGTCCGGTCTGCCGTCGGAGAAGTTTTGCTTCGAGGGATTCGCTCCGCGCAAACAGTCGGCGCGCCGGACATGGTTGGCCTCGCTGGCCGACGAGCGGCGCACCTGCGTGTTCTTTGAATCGCCGCGCCGATTGGCCGCGTGCCTGCTCGACGCCGTCGAGGAACTCGGCGGTGCGCGGCGGGCGGCGGTGTGCCGGGAGCTGACCAAGGTGCACGAGGAAGTGGTGCGCGGGTCGCTCGACGAGCTGGTGGCGTGGGCCGCCGACGGTGTGCTCGGCGAGATCACCGTCGTGCTCGCCGGGGCGGTCCCGCGCGCTCACCTGCCGTCTTTGGTGGCAGAAGTCGAGAACCTGGTCGCGGGAGGGGTGCGCGTCAAAGACGCGTGCAGCCAGGTGGCCGCGGCGCATCCAGACGTGCGCTCGCGCCAGCTCTATGACGCGGTTCTGCGATTACGCCGCGAGTGATTCGATGCGGTAGCCGCCCGCCGGATCAGGGCGTGCAGATCCCGATGGGGCCGAATCCGGGGGTGCACAACTGCGGGTGCGGGATGGCCGGCGGACCCGGCAGCGGGGGCGGCGCCGGCAGCGCGGGCAGGGCCGGGAGCGCGGGGGCCGCAGGTAGCCCCGGGAGCGCGGGGGCCGCGGGCAATGCCGGGAGCGCCGGGAGCGCGGGTGCGGCCGGGAGACCCACCTGCGGGACGGCCGCGGCCACCGCCGGGATAGCCGCCGCTGCCCCCGGGATTGCCGCCGCGGCGGTGGGGAGGCTGATCCCCGGCAGCGACGGGAGGCTCAGGTTCGGCAGGACGCCCAAGTTGTGGAGGTAAGTCAGCGCTATCGCGGCACTGGTCACGGTGCCCACGAGGCCGGACCCGACACCCACGACGGTGCCTCCCACGCCCACGACCCCCTGCACGACCGACAAGGCCACCGCCGCCCCGCTGGGCACGCCGGCAAGGCCGGCCAAGCCGGGCAGCAGGGCGGCCGGGTTCGCCAAGCCGGGCACGAGCCCTGCGACGTCGGGCACGCCCATACCCGCGATATCGGGCAGGCCGACTCCTCCCGCCACGGCCGGTACGCCCCCGCCCACGCCGACCCCCGGTCCCCCCACCCCGGGCACCGCGGCGGCGGCCGACGGCACACCGGGTTCTGCAGGCACACCGGGCGCGATCACATTGCTCGCTTCCGAAAACGGCGCTGCGTGTGGCGCTACCGCATCGGCGGCCGCTCCCGATGATTTCGGCGTCTCGGGCATGAGGACCGACGCGACTTTCTCGCATACCGCCCCGCCTGTGCCGCATCCTCCCGCGGCCGGCAGCGGAGTGCTGACCGAGGTCAGCGGCGTCACCGCCAGCGTCCCACCCATCAGGGCAGAGGCTGCGGCGCCGAGAACAGCGATTCTCATGACTGACCCCTCCAGCAGTCGACTCGCGATCGGCGCGGGCCGATGTATGGAGCTTAGGCGCGCGCGGTCTCCCATGCGGAGTGTTATCCGAAATTCGTGCGCATTTCAACTAGCCGACCGGCGCCGCGGTCGCGATGGACGGCAGCCCGACGATCGGGGCCGCCTTGTGCAGGCATTCCTCCCATTCGGCGTCGGGATCCGAGTCGGCGGTGATCCCGCCGCCGACGCCAAGCACGGCGTTGCTCGCGGCGTCGAATTCGACGGTACGGATCGCGACGTTCAGCTCGCATCCGGCGATTGGGGATGCCAAACCGATTGTGCCGCAATATATTCCACGACGGTTCTGTTCCCATTGGGAAATCAGTTGGCGGGCACGGTGTTTGGGGGTTCCGGTGACCGAGGCCGGGGGAAAGGCGGCGTCCAGCAGCGCCGACGTCGGCAGCTCGACGGGAACCCGCGCCGACACGGTGGACACCAGGTGCCACACCCCAGGCGCACGCCGCACGACCAACAGTTCGGGCACGGTGACCGTGCCGACGATCGCCACCCGGCCAAGGTCATTGCGGACCAGGTCCACGATCATGATGTTTTCGGCCACGTCTTTCGCCGAAGTTCGCAGCGCCGACGGCCAGGCATCCAGTGGCAGGGTGCCCTTGATCGGGCTGGACGTCACGACCGCGCCACGGCGCTGAAGGAAAAGCTCCGGGGACAGCGACGCCACCGCACCCCACGGTCCGGCAACGTAGGCCGCCCGGGCGGGAGAGGTGCGTGCGACGCCGTCGATGAAGAAGTCCAGCGCGGCCCCGGTGACCGTGCCGATGAATTGCGTGCACACGCACGCCTGATAGACCTCGCCGGCGCCGATCGCGTCCAGGCAGGCCAGCACCCCGCCGCGGTGTGCCGCCCGGTCGGGGGTGTCCCAGGCGATCCGGCAATCGCGCGCCGGCGCCGGCGTTGCCGCCAGTGCGGCGGCCAGCCAGCCCGGCATCGGCGCACCGGACAGGCTTTCGTACCACCACTGCCCGTCCCGGTCGCGGCGCAGCACGCAGTCGGTCCAGCCACCGGCGGCCTCCGGAATCCGGTGGGGCCGCCCGTCGGCGCCGGGATCGGGATAGGACAGGTAACCGACCCAGCCGCCGCCCACCGCCGCGCAATCGGGCGACTGGGGACCCGGCGCGACCGCGAAAACGTCGCCGGCGCCCACCGGCCGCACCGCAACGCTCGGCGCGATCACCGCCAGCGCACCGAACCAGTCGCCGCTCAGCGCGGCGGGCGGCGGCAACCCGAGCCGACCGGTGGCGTCACCGACGGCGCGCAGCACACGGGGTGCGGCGCCAAGGTCACCGAGCCGGTCGATTCGCACCGACCTAGCTTGACAGAGTGGTGGATTTTCGCACCCCGGGCGTCTGTCGCTCAGCCGCGGCTGATGTCGCGCGCGGTCGCCAGGGCCGCCAGCTTCTCCGGATTGCGCATCACGTAGAAGTTGGTGATCTTCCCGTCGGCGATTTCCAGCGTGGCCACCATCTCGAGGCGTTCGTCGTGGTAGACCAACACCGCCGGGGCGCTGTTACAGGTCACCATCTCCACGCGCAGCGTCGCCCACATCTCACGCATCTTGCGCATCAGCCCGGTGATCGCCCTGGCCACCCGCTCGGCGCCGACGACCGGCCTGCGGGCGGCGCTGACGATGCCGCCGCTGTCGGCCGTCCAGGTGGCGCCCGGGGCGAGCATCGTCATCAGCGCTTCCACGTCACCGCTGGCCGCCGTGGCCAGAAACTGGGCGGTGATCTCCGCGTTCCGTTGCGGGTCGACCGCGTCGAATCTTCTCCGCCGCGCCCGTACGTGTTCGCGTGCGCGGTGGGCGACCTGTCGCACGGTCGGCGCCGGTTTGCCTACCGCCTGGGCGATTTCGCCGTAGTCGAAACCGAACACCTCGCGGAGCACGAACACCGCCCGTTCGTCGGGGCTCAGCGTTTCCAGCAGAACCAGCATCGCCATCGAAACCGATTCGGCCAGAACGACATCGGCCGACGGGTCCTGGTCGTCGAGCAGCAGTGGCTCCGGCAGCCAGGGTCCCACGTACTCCTCGCGGCGACGCGCGTCGGCCCGCAGCGCGTTGAGCGCTTGCCGGGTGACCAGCTGGGCCAGATAGGACTTGGCGTCGCGTACGGTCGACGGGTCGACGGCCGCCCACCGCAGGTAGCTGTCCTGCAACACGTCGTCGGCCTCGGTTGCCGAGCCCAGGATCTCGTAGGCGATGGTGAACAGCAACGGCCGCAGCGGGGTGAACCGTTCGGCGTGTCCACCGCCGGCGATCATTGGAGCGCGACCGGCTCGTCGATCGCCAACCGTGCGGGCCGCGTGCCGCCCTTGAGCCAGAAGTAGGAACCGGGTTTGGTGGCCTCGCGCCGGATGGCCCACAGCGTGCCCTTGCACACCGCCTCCTTGATGGAGGCCGCGAACCGGCCTCCGACGACCACGTTCACCGGGGTGTCATCGGTGTGGGCGAGCTGGAATGCGGCGCGCGAGCGGCCCAGGCTGATGCACTGCCCGACGAACGCCTGGTTCAGCACCGCGGGCGCGCTTCCGGCGATGCGGCTCAGCACCGTGTTGGCGGCTTGGGCGCCCAACGGCCCTGCGGCCTGGCAGCTCATCCGCAACGGCTGGCCCGACGGCGCGGCGGCGTCGCCCGCGGCGACGACGCGTTGGTCGTCGATGCTGGTCAATGTTTCGTCGGTGAGCAGCCGGCCCAGTGCGTCGGTGCGAAAACCGCTGCGCGCGGCCAGATCCGGCACGGCGAATCCGGCCGTCCACACCGTCACCGCGCTGGGCAGCACGGCACCGTCGGTAAGCAACACCGCGTCCCAGCGAACCTCGCTTGCGGCAACGGTTTCCAACACGTCTACACCGAGCTTGCGCAGCCGCTTGGTCACCGAACGCCGGCCCCGGTTGCTCAGCGACGGCCCCAGGGCGCCGCCGCAGACCAGGGTCACCCGGCGGTCCCGCTCGGCCAGCTCGGAAGCCGTTTCGATGCCGGTCAGTCCGCCGCCGACCACGGTGATCGGCGCAGTCAGCGCCAGGTCGGCGAGCGCGTACCGCAGCCGCTGCGCGCTTTCCAGATCGGCCACCGAGTAGGCATATTCGCCCGCCCCGGGCACCGTCAACGGCATCGCTCCGGTACTGCCGACGGCATAGATCAGGTAGTCGTAATCCACCTCGCGACCCGAGCCCAGCAGGATGCGCCGGTCCGTGGCGTCGATGCGGTCGACCGTGTCGACAATCAGCCGGATGCCGTCGCCGAGCAGCGTGGCGTAATCGGCGGTCGCGGCGCCGGTGTCGGCGACCAACTGGTGCAAGCGGATTCGTTCGACGAACACTGGACGGGAGTTCACCACGGTGATGTCGACGTCCGGATTCTGCCGCAGGTGATTGGCGGCCAGCGTTCCGGCGTATCCGCCGCCGACAACGACGACGTGGGTTCGTGGGGTGGCCGGCTCGGTCATGGCTGTCTCCTATTCTCACGGGTTCTCACGGGACTTGTGCCCTTGAGACACCGCGGGTCGGCCCGGCGTGACAGTTTGTGCCGCGATTGTGAGCCGTCTCACTCGAGGGCAGCCGTCGGGATGAAGACGAAGTCGTTGACATAGACGCTGTTGGCCGCCCAGCCGTTATTGCGGCTGCCGACGTTCGCCGGGTGCTGATGCTCGGCCCTGTCGAACTCTTCGATTGATCGCCGGGAGTCAGGCACGTCGACGTAGTCCGCGTAGCCGTGCCCGGTCAACAATTTGGTGACCGCGGCGATGGCGTTGGGGGTGATGGCGTTCTTCGGCTTCCACCAGAATTGTTGGCTGGTTGCGCGCGCAGCCGTAAGCTGCGCCGCGTTTTGTCGGACCCGGATGCGAAGGTGATTGTTGTGCACTGGGATCGATTGGCCCCCTTCGGTGGAACACCTCGAGGCGGAGCTGCGCACGCGCAAGCAAGCGGCCACGGTCGTTCCAATTGGTCGGTGGTGCGCAGCTTGCCGGCGCACCGAAACCTGATGGGACGCCGACGTTGTCGGGGTATGTCGATATCGGCACGGATTTCGAGGCACGTTGGCGTTGGTGTTGTTCGACCTGGAGAGAATCGAGCGGCGCGACCGGACAAAACAAAAACGGCCCCTAGGGAAGGGGCCGTCGGGCCATCCGTCCGGAGACGGAGGCGGGGTTACACAAGCACTATAGCTCATCAACAGGTGCAAAACGTTCCCGATGTGGACTTTTTCTGTCCGGGAGGCGACCTTGTCTGAAACGTTGGCCGTTTACGTCGACGGGTTCAACCTTTACTACGGACTGCACGAGGTGTCGGGCCGTAGGCATCTATGGCTGGATCTCGTCGCCTTGGCAAGTCAGAGCGATTATCTCGCCGCACTGACAGACCAGAACCCTGGTCTGATCGACATCATCAACGGCCGCTACCAAGCGAAGCCAAAGGCGTGTCGTCGCTGCAACCACTCCTGGACCGAATACGAGGAGAAGGAAACCGATGTAAACATCGCAGCGCATCTTGTCGCGGATGCGGCACTGAAGATGTCCGACGCAGCTTTGATCGTCTCAGCCGACAGCGATCTGGCACCCGCAGTACGCGTCGCCCGCACGATGAATCCCAACCTGTTTATCGCCGCAGTCTTTCCGCCGAGACGCTTTTCCAGCGAACTCCAGGCGCTCATGCCGGCGTCGTTCCACTTGGGGGTTCAGCGAATCAAGCGCAGTCAGTTGCCCCAGATGGTGTTCGACGCCACGGGGCGGCGGACATGGACGCGACCCTCGAAATGGCGCTAGAGGCTTTCGGCAAAGAAGTAAGCTTCGCGGGGCCGGGCGCGGCGGGCCGCCCATGATACGCTTCGCTGTACTAATTTGTAACCTGCCCCGTGCCGAATACACTCAGCAGACAACGCCGAAGTACGGGGCTTTTCGATGCGCGTAACTGCGCATTGGGACAAGCAAATTAGAAGACGACCATCCCCCTGATTGGGCCAGGCGCCCAGATGGGACATGTGCCCGACATCGGAGGAGCCCGTGCCGCGCAGCCTGGATCTCGTCGTCACCTCTGTGGCCACCCAGCTGATGGAGGCCACGGGATCCACCGCGACCCAGGTGAGTGAAAAGGTACTCGCCCAGCTCGTCGAGCAGTTCGATGTGGACGCCAGCTTCCTGCGCCACCACGACCACGACATCCGGGCCTCGGTGTTGGTTGCCGAATGGCCACCGCGAACCGCCGTTCCCGACCCCGATCCGATGGCCGTCGTCCACTTCACCAGCGCCGATCCGGTGCTCGCACAGTGCGAACACGGCCGGAAACCGGTGGTGATACGGCCGGATCGGCCCAGCCGCTCCTTCTGGCGCTGGATAGGCAGGGCCAAACAACCCGTCTCGCCCTCGGTGGCCGCCGCACCGCTGGTCTCGGGTGAGATCACCACCGGGGTACTTGGCTTCGTCAAGTTCGGCGCCCGGAAGTGGAAGCAAGAAGAGATCAACACGCTCGAGGCCGTTGCCGCCCTGTTTGCGCAGCTTCAAGCCCGCATCGTGGCCGAAGAAAAGCTGCGGTATCTGGCCGAGCACGACGACCTGACCGGCCTGTACAACCGCCGGGCGCTGGTGGCGCATCTGTCCGAACGGCTCGCGACGGGAAGCCCCGGACCTGTGGCGGTCTTGTACCTCGACCTCGACCGGCTCAAGCCGATCAACGATTACCTCGGCCACACCGCCGGCGACTGGTTCATCAGGGTGTTCGCCCAACGCATCCGGGTGTGCGTGGGAAGCCACAGCATGATCGCCCGGCTGGGTGGGGACGAGTTCGTCGTCGTGCCCGACCAGCCGATGTCGGCCGAGACCGCGGAGTTTTTCGCCCGTCGCCTCGTGGCGATGTTGCGTGAGCGCCTGGCCATCGGCGGCTACATGATCACCCGCACCGTGAGTATCGGGCTGGCGGTGGGCATGCCCGGGCGCGACAACACCACCGATCTGCTGCGCCGGGCCGACGAGGCCGTGCTGACCGCCAAGCGCGGCCAGGGCAACCAGGTCGCGCTGTCCACCGACGACATGTCGCTGAAAAGCGCCTTCCGCAACGACATCGAACTCCATCTCCAGGGCGATATCGACAGCGAAGCGCTGCTGCTGCACTACCTGCCCGAGGTCGACCTGTGGACCGGCGCCATCGTGGCGGCGGAGGCGCTGGTCCGCTGGCGTCACCCGATATGGGGACTGCTGCTGCCGGACTCGTTCATCGGGGTCGCCGAATCGACCAATCTCGCCGGCGAGCTGGGCCGGTGGGTAATGCGAAGCGCCTGTGCCGAATTCAGCCGGTGGCGATCCAACGGCGTCGGACAAGGCGCCATATTGCGCATCAATGTGTCACCCGTGCAGCTGATCACCCGAGGTTTCGTTCGTAGCGTTGCCGACACCATCGAGGAGTTCGGCATCGACAGCGGGTCGGTATGCCTGGAGATCACCGAGCGGGCTGTGGTGCACGACATCGAAACCACCCGCAAAACCCTGACGGAGCTCAAGGAGGTCGGGGTCCAGATCGCCATCGACGATTTCGGCACCGGCTATGCGGTTTTGTCGCACCTGAAATCGCTGCCGGTCGACGTGCTCAAGATCGACACCGGGTTCGTCCGTGATCTGGGCACCAACGCCGGCGACCTTGCCATCGTCCGGGCGATCATCGGGCTGGCCGAGGCCTTTGGTCTGCAGCTGGTCGCCGAGGGAGTCGAAACACCCGCCGCCGCACTGACTTTGATGCAACACGGCTGCCACCGGGCGCAGGGATTCTTGCTATCGCGCCCCGTCCCGGGCAATGCCATGGAAGCGTTGCTGTCCGCGCGCTGGATGCCGATGCCGTTCCTCGCCGACCGCGAGGCGTTGTCGCTCGGTGCGATCTGACGCCCCGATGTCTCACACTTTCAGAAAAAGCAGGCTGGTCGTTGTCGCATGCACGGCGCTGGCGATGAATGGATGTAGCAGCCACACCAACCCGGGGCCGCTGAACGCGATGGTCAGTCCGGCCATACCCGCTTCGGCCCAGGAGATACCCAATCCGCTGCGCGGCCAATACGAAGATCTCTTGAACCCGCTTTTCCCACAAGGTAATCCGGCGCAGAAGCGGTATCCGCCGTGGCCGGCCTCCTACGACGCGAGCCTGCGTGTCTCGTGGCGGCAGCTACAGCCCACCGATCCGGGCACGCTGCCACCCGATGCTCCCGACGATCGCAGGTTCGACTTCAGCGTGATCGACGACGCGCTGACCAAGCTGGCCAGCCGAAACATGCGGCTGACCCTTCGGGTGGTCGCCTACAACTCCTGTTGCGACACTGTCTACCCGAACAACACGAACACCGCGGTTCCCGACTGGGTGCGTGCCATTCCCAGCGCCACCACCAGCTACTCCAGCCCGCCGAATGGCTCCGCACCCGGGGTGACACAGGTGGTGCCGAACTGGAACGACCCGGCATACCTGGACGCCTTCGGGCAGCTGCTCGCCGCGCTCGGGCGCCGCTACGACGGTGACGAGCGGCTCAGCGTTTTCGAGTTCTCCGGCTACGGGGATTTCAGCGCGAACCACATCGCGTATCTGCGTGACAAGCTTGGCGCGCCGGGTCCGGCGCCCGACGACAGCGTCGCGAAACTGGGGTACTACAGCCAGTATCGTGATCAGAGCATCACCGCCGCGTCCATTCGGCAGCTGGTTGCGGCGAACGTAAGCGCCTTTCCGCACACGCAATTGGTGGTGACCCCGCAGAACCCGGAGATTGTGCGTGAGCTGCTCGCCGACGACATCACCAAGAAACTGTCCGCGCCGGTGGGGATCCGCTCGGATTGCCTCGGCGTTCAGTCACCGCTGCCGGCATGGGCCGAGTCCAGCGACTCGCGGTACGTGCGGACCGACGATGCGGTCGTCGACGCGGTCAAGCGGCGGCTCGCCTCGGCGCCGGTGATCACCGAGTGGTGCCAATTGCCCAACGGAACCGACCCGCATTCCTACTACGAAAAGGGCCTGCACGACGTCATCAGGTATCACGTGTCGATGACGTCGAGCACCAACTTCCCGGACCGGGATTCGACGTCGGCGATGGACACCAAGCTCTATCTGCTGTGGGCCCAAGCCAATGCGTCCGCCGGCTATCGCTACTCGGTCGAAGCGCGGCCGGGTTCGCAGTCGATACGGGGCAAGGTGGCGAGCATTTCTGTGGTGTGGACCAATTACGGCTCCGCGGCCGCGACCGAACAGTGGGCGCCCGGCTACAAGCTGGTGGATTTCTCCGGAGCGGTGGTTCGGACCCTGCCGGCGACGGTCAACCTCAAGACGCTGGTCCACGACGACTCCAGCCAGTCACGCGAGGAGGCGGTCCCGGCGTCATCGACGGAATCGGTGCACGTCGACCTGACGGGCCTGGCGCCGGGGCACTACACGCTGCGGGCCTCCGTGGACTGGCAACAGCACAAGCCGGGCGCCTCGCACGTGGTGAACTATGCGCCCATGGCGCTGGCCCGTGACGGCCGTGACGGCTCGGGCCTGTATCCGATTGCCACGCTCGACATCCCGCGCGATTCAATGACGGAGGCCAATGGTCAGTAACGTGTCGCAGCGCCACCGAACGCCGAGGAAGGCCGCGGCGGTCGTTGCCGCGTGCGCGGCGCTGGTGCTGAACGGATGTGGTGGTCGGGGTAACCCCGAGCCGCTGGCCGTGGTGAGCAGTCCGCCCATACCGTTGACCGTGCAGGAGATCCCCAATCCGCTACGCGGCCAGTACGAATCTCTTTTGGTGCCGCTCTTCCCGCAGGGCAACCCAGCGCAGAAGCGGTATCCCGCGTGGCCCGCGTCCGATGACGCCAGTTTGCGTGTCTCGTGGCGGCAGTTGCAGCCCACCGACCCGGGCACGCTGCCACCCGACGCTCCCGACGACCGCAAGTTCGACTTCAGCGTGATCGACGACGCGCTGGCGAAACTGGCCGGCCGAAACATGCGGATGACCCTTCGTGTCCACGCCTACAGCTCCTGCTGCGACACTACCTATCCGAACAACACGAACATCTCGATTCCCGACTGGATGCGTTCGACGGCCACCGATTACCCTGGGCCACAACACTATTGGTGGGGGCCCGGTATCACGCAGGTGGTGCCGAACTGGAACGACCCCCATTACCTGGACGCTTTCGGTCAGCTGCTCGCCGCGCTGGGCCGCCGCTATGACGGTGACGAGCGGCTCAGCGTTTTCGAGTTCTCCGGCTACGGGGATTGGAGCGAGAACCACATCTCGTATCTGCGTGACACGCTGGGCGCGCCGGGTCCGGCGCCCGACGACAGCGTCGCGAAGCTGGGGTATTACAGCCAGTATCGCGATCAGAGCATCACCGCCGCGTCCATTCGGCAGCTGGTTGCGGCGAACGTCAACGCCTTCCCTCACACACAATTGATAACGACGGTGGTGAACCCCGAGATCACCCGCCAACTGCTCGCCGACGATGTCACGAAGAGGCTGTCCGCGCCGGTCGGCATCCGGTCGGATTGCATCGGTGTGATGGGAGTTTTGCACACGTGGGCCGAAGCGGCTGACTCACATTATGTGCAGGCGAAGGATCCGCTCGTCGCCGAAGTGAAGGATCGGCTTGTCACGGCGCCGGTGATCACCGAGTGGTGCACGTTGCCCAAGGGAGCCGATCGGCGCCAGTACTACGAAAAGGGCCTGCACGACGTCATCAAATACCACGTGTCGATGACATCGAGCCACAACTTCGAGGACGCGGCCTCGACCACCCCGATGGATCCCGCGTTGTATCTGCTGTGGGCGCAAACCAACGTTGTCGCCGGCTATCGGTATTCGGTCGAGGCGCGGCCGGGATCGCAATCGATACGCGACGGCAAGGCGACGGTCGGTGTCACCTGGACCAACTACGGTTCCGCCGCCGCAACCGAAAAATGGGTCCCCAGCTACCGGCTGGTGGACTTCTCGGGAGCGGTGATCCGCACGCTGCCCGCAACGGTGGTATTGAAGGCCCTGGTCCAGGGCCAATCCGGTGACAATTCCGATAAGGAACCGGTACCGGTGTCGTCGACCGAGTCCGTCGTCGTCGACGTCGCGGGCTTGGCGCCGGGGCACTACACGCTCACCGCGTCCGTCGACTGGGAACAGCACAAGCCCGGCGCGTCGCACGTGGTCAACTATCCCCCCATGCACTTGGCGCGGGATGGACGCGACGGCTCCGGGTGGTATCCGCTCGCAACGCTCAACGTCCCGCGCGATGTACTGACCGCCGCCCGGCAATGAACAGCGGGCGCGGAAGAGGCGCCGGCAAAGCTTTTGACTGCCCGGGCATCGTGATTTTGATGCTGCCGGATGACGATGTTGCATACTATGCATTGGGCTTTGCGCGCGGATGCGCAGTAAATCGGATCGACGATATCCGTTCAGCGTACGCTCAGGAAGGCTAGTGGATGGATTTCCGCACCTTTGTCCGGATTCTCGGGGCGCACTGGAAACTCGCCACGACCGCCCTGCTGGCGTGTACGGTCGGTGCCGCATTCGTCACGGCAGTGCAGACGAAGCACTACCAGTCGTCGGCCACGGTCCTGGTCTCGTTTTCCGGCGCTACCGACCTCAACGAGTTGTACAGCGGCACGATGGCCGCACAAGAACGGCTGTCGTCATACGCCCAGATCGCCGGCGGACACACCATAGCGGAGCGCGCGATCAGCCAGCTCCAGGTCCCGATGAGCGCCGATGACCTGGTGAACCAGACCCAGGTGAAATACGCCGCGAAATCGATGCTCTTCACGATCAGCGTCAAGGACACCGATCCGTCGCGGGCCGCGGCACTGGCGGGCGCGATGGCCGATCAGTTCGGCGTGATGGTCGCGACGCTCGGTGCGACCCCACGGCCGGCTGACACAACCCCGACGCAGGGCCAGCCGCCGGAGGCCCCCGCGCAGCCAACGGCTAAGACACCGGTGGCCCACGCCAGGGTGGTGGAGCCACCCCGAGTACCCAGCAGACCGGTGTCGCCGGTCCCGATGCGCAACATGGCGATCGGGCTTGTCGCGGGTGTGCTCCTTGGCATCGCGGTGTCGCTGACCCGCGAGGCGAGCGATCGCACCGTGCGCACCCGCGAGAAGCTGGAAGAACTTTCGGGTTTGCCGACGTTGGCCGAGCTGCCTGGAACGCGCGGCGGCACGCCGCGGTTCGGCGCCGACGTCGCGTTCGACGACGCCGTGCGCGGCCTGCGCGCGCGGCTGCGCAGGGTGATGGGGCCCGAAGCCCGCCGCGTGCTGGTAGCGGCGCCGTTCGGCGGCGAAGGAACCACAACGACGGTGCTGAACCTGTCGCGGGCATTCGCCGAGTCCGGCGAGGACGTGCTGCTGGTCGAGGGCGATACCCGCCGGCCCGTGATCGCCGGTTTGCTCAACGTCGAATCGGGGGAGGGGCTGGCCAACGCGCTGGCCAACCCCGACATCGCTATGGCCGCTGTGAAGGCGACACCGATGCCGAAGCTGTTCGTCCTCGCATCGCGGTCCGCCCGCCGCGAGACGCTGCCGTGCAGCGCGTACCCGCCGCAAGTGATCGACAACGTCCTGGCGGACCTGTCGTCACGCTTTGACCGGGTGGTGGTCGACGGTCCGCCGATTTTGGCGGCGGTCGACACCGGCCTCTTGGCCGGCGCCGTCCAGGCCACGGTGCTTGTGGTGCGGGCCAGGCGCACCACCGCCGACGAACTCAAGGACGCGTTGACCGCCCTGCGCGCGGCCAACGCGGAGATCGTCGGGACCGTGCTGACAGACGCCCGGCCGTCCTTGCGCACCAGGGCCGCCGCCCGGAGCTACCGGGCAAAGATCAGAGGACCGGCGTGACCCCCTACCTGGGGGAGCGTTATCGCTTGGCGGTCGTTGCGCGTGTGTCGAGCGGATCGCGGCCGGCCTGGTCTATCTTGACCGGATGTCCAGTTTGCTGTGGTACCCAGCCCGGTGTTAACCGTCGACGTCTCCGCGAACACCCGCCACGTGCGGGCGCGCCGACCCGCCCTTGGCCGACAATGATCGCGGTCACACACGTAGGACCCAACATGCACAGCGTCGGCGGCACGCAGTCCGTGATCCGGGTCATCCACGACAACAAGATCGGCGCGGACGCCATCCGAG
This sequence comes from Mycobacterium malmoense, assembly GCF_019645855.1. Taxonomy (NCBI): domain Bacteria; kingdom Bacillati; phylum Actinomycetota; class Actinomycetes; order Mycobacteriales; family Mycobacteriaceae; genus Mycobacterium; species Mycobacterium malmoense. The sequence continues at coordinate 4,279,746 of NZ_CP080999.1, read as the reverse complement.
TCCTTTCGACGTGGAACGGGCACCACCACGCGAGGAACCTCATTCTGACCGCGCGCGCCGCGGCGGTGCTCGCACGGGCCCCACGAACCACCATCGCGCACTTCCACATCACCAATGGCGGGGCGTGGCTGCGCAAGGGAGCGTTGATCCGACTGGCGAGAGCTCGCGGCCTCAGGGTGATCGTCACCGTCCATGGTTTCGATTTCCCCGAGTTCGCCCGGTCGCACCCCCGCTTTGTCGGTGCCACGTTGAGCCGCGCGGACTATGTGATCGTCCTGTCGGAGGACGCGCGCGCCGCCGTCGCCGAGGTGGCGCCTTCGGTGTCGACCGGCATCGTCGCGAACCCGACCGTGATCGATCGAGACGCGCCCGGGGCCAGTTCGACGCCACCGGTGGTGCTTTTCGCGGGCGCCATCGGCCTCCGCAAGGGAGTCGACACGCTCGTCGCGGCCTGGCGGTTACTTCTCGCCGAGGGCGCTGCAGGACCCGAATGGCGCTGTCGGATAGTCGGTCCCATCGAGGATTACACCCCGCCGCCGACGGAGCGCCTGTCGGTTGAAGGCCCGGTGGAACCCGACGTGGTCCCCGAATTGATCCGGTCGGCCCGGGTGGTCGCGCTTCCGTCGCGCGCCGAGGGGATGCCGTTGGTCGTGGCCGAGGCCCTCGCCGGCGCGCGACCGGCCGTGTCGACCCCGATTTCCGGCACGCCGGGGATTGTGTCCGACCCGGGGATGCTCGTGCCCGTCGATGACGCTCCCGCCTTGGCGGCGGCGATCGGCCGCTACCTGCGCGATCCGGAGCTGGCCGAGCGTGACGGGTTGAAGGGCCAGGCGCACATTGCGGCGACACGCAGCCCCGAAGTCATCGGTGTGCAGCTTCGCCGAATCTACGAGGGCTGTGGTGGTGGTGGACCGGGTTGAGCTTCCGGGACCGAAACTGACGGTGAGCGCGGTCGGATTTGGCTGTGCCGGTTTGATGCGGTCGCCGTCCCGGAAAGAGCGGATGGCCGTCCTAGCCGACGCGGTGGACGGCGGGATGACGCACTTCGACACCGCGCGGATGTATGGCCTGGGAATGGCGGAGGCGGAGTTAGGGGCGTTCTTGCGCACGATCGACCGCGACGCCGTGACCGTTGCAACCAAGTTCGGCATCGAAGTTGGCGGCGTGACTCGGCGCGTCGCCCGGTTTCAGGCCCCGGCGCGGGCGGTGCTCCGAAAAGCGCCGACGCTCCGACGGGCTGTCAAACGGCGACAGGGCGCCGTCAAGACGGTCCGGTTGTATGACGCGGCCGTCGCCGCGCGCAGCCTTGACCAGAGCCTCGCGGCGCTGGGAGTCGACTACGTCGACATCCTGTTTGTTCACGCCCCGAGGCCCGGGGACACGGTTGCCGGCGGTGAACTCCGCCAATTCTTCGACCGCGCCAAGCAGCAGGGCAAGATTCGCGCCTGGGGAGTCTCTCAAGACGAGGGCCTCGAAGTGGATTTCGCCCGGGCATTCGCCCCCGAGGGCGTGAGTCAACTGCGCAGTGACGTGCTCAGCCCTTCGCCGCGCCCCGCGGACCTCGCGTTCGGCGTGTTGAACAGGCCGCTTATGACGCTCTCGCGGGCATTGCGGGCGGACCCGCGGCTGGCCAGCCGTTGGCGCGAGGCCCTCCAGATCGATCCGCTCGCTCCCGGCGTGCTCCCGAAACTGATCCTCGGGTCCGCCGCTACGGCAACGGGTTGCCGGGCGATTCTGTACAGCACCACTAAACCGCGACGGGTCGCCGAAGCGGCGAGCGCGGTCTCGGCGCCGCTGGACGCCGACATCTTGACGCGGTTCCTCGCTCTCGTTAAGGAGTTTCGAGCGGGTGCCTCCGGGTGATCCGTGGCCCCGAGAAATTCGCCACCGGCACGACGATCGAGACCGATGTGGTGGTTGTCGGAGCCGGCGCGATCGGCATCGCGACCGCGCTGGAACTCGCCGGCGCGGGTGTGCGGGTCGCGCTGATCGACAGTGGCCTGGAGCGAATGAACCGGGCGGCGCAGGACCTCGCGACCTTCGATTCGCGGCAGGATGACTATTTCCATGCGCGCAGTGAGCTGACCGTCCGCCGGCAGGTCGGCGGGACGACGGCGCTCTGGGGTGGGCGCTGCGTCGCGTTCGACCCCATCGATTTCGAAGACCGGCCCATCACCGAGCAGGCGCCCTGGCCGATTGGATATGAGGATGTCGAACCGTACCTCCAGCGGGCCTGTGAGTGGGCGGCGTGCGGTCGGGCAGCATTCAACGCGCGCGATATCCCGGGGCTCGCCCACCGGGACATGATCGCCGGGCTCCCCGACGGCGAGGTGCGCACGACCGATCTCGAGCGGTGGGCCTTGCCGACGCGTTTCGGGCGCGAGTACCGCGCCGCGTTGCGGGATACCCCCGGTCTCACCGTGTGGACCGGCCTCACCTGCACCGAAATCGTGACGACCGACGCCGGCGACGCCGTCGACCACCTAGTCGTCAAGACACTCGATAGACGGGAGGGGAGGGTCGTCGCGGCCGACTACGTCATCGCGACCGGCGGTTTGGAGGCGACCCGCCTGCTGCTGGCATCGGACCGCCACCATCCCGCGGGGCTGGGAAACGCCGGGGGGCACCTGGGACGCTGGTACATGGCCCACGTCGAGGGCCGGGTCGCGCGCGTGCATTTCACCACGGACGACATCATCTACGGGTATGAGCGGGACAACGACGGGGTCTACGTTCGCCGACGCTTCACCATCGATGCCCGCCGACAGCGAGAACTCGGGATGCCGAATGCCGCCGTCTGGCTGGTGAACCCGCCGATCAGCGACCCCGGTCACAGAAGTGGGATCCTGTCGGGCGTCTACCTCACCCTGATCTCCCCGATCGGCCGCTTCCTGCTCGCGGGGGCGATTCGTGAGGTACACACCCAAACGGACGGCCCGCCTCGAATCCTCGCGCATCTTCGCAATATCGTGCGCGACCTGTCCCCGTCGATCCGGTTCGCGGTCGCGTTCTACTACGCCCGGTTCCTCCGCAGGGGCAGGAAGGCGCCGGGTTTTTTCGTGAAGAGCGCCGACAATCAATACCTGCTCCAGTACCACGGCGAACACCTTCCGCACTGGGAGAGCCGGGTCGAGCTGGCCGACGAGCGAGATGCCCTGGGCATGCGGCGGATTCGCACCCGCATGCACTACTCCGACGCCGATTACCAGAGCGTGCGCAGGGCCGTCGCCGCAATCGACGAGCACCTTCGCCGCCACGGCGTGGGGTATGTGGAGTGGCTGACCGACGATGTCGAGGGCTCGGTGCGCGCGTACATGGAAAAGAAGGCGGGTTTCCATCAGGCCGGAACCACACGGATGTCGGAGTCGCCGGAAGGCGGCGTCGTGGACCCACACCTGCAGGTCCACGGGGTGCGCGGGCTGTACGTCGCCAGCACATCCGTGCTGCCGACGTCCAGCCAGGCCAACCCGACGCTGCTCGGGATCGCCCTGGGGGTCCGGCTTGCTGAGCGCCTCGCGGAAGCTCGGATGGCTCGGAGTCCTTTGCGTTCAAGGCCCACTATCGCGGTAACGATGCGCTCGGGCCGGAAACTTGGACGGATTAAATGGGGGAAGGTCGATTACCCGAAGCGAAACATCGGCAATGGCGCCTAAGTCGACGGTGCCCGGCGTTGCCGGAAAGGTGAACGGGTCGATGGAGTAGGGACGACCGCCAATATCAATATGGAGTCCGCTGAATACAGCCACATGGCTGGACAACTCATTGACAGAGCCGCTAGAAATCAGCGCTGTGGATATTTGTGAGCGCCTGTCAGACTGGTGTTTTCCCAATTGTGCGAGACCGTGATTGTCATGAACTCACCATGAGGTGCGGAATACAGGTCGTCACCGATGTACCACCACACAATTCAGCGAGGACCCAGCCTACCCATACTGTTTAGGCGTAAAGTGCGACAAATGCGGATCAGTGTGCTGGGCACCGGTTACCTGGGCGCGGTGCACGCCGCCAGTATGGCCCGACTCGGGCACGAGGTAGTCGCCTTTGACACCGATGCCGACAAAATCGCTGCGTTGTCGACGGGGAGGCCGCCGTTCTACGAACCGGGTCTCGTCGAACTCTTGTTGGCCGAGGTCAGCTCAGGCAGACTCCGGTTCACCTCACTGCCGGAGGAAGCGATTTCGGGCGCAACGGTGCACTTCATTTGTGTCGGTACGCCACAGTCGGCCGGTTCGAGTGCCGCGGATCTGCAGTACGTCGACAGTGCTTTCCGACTGGTTGCCGAATATGCGAACCTGCCGAGTCTGATCGTCGGTAAATCGACGGTGCCGGTGGGTACTGCGCAACGGTTGGCGGATCAGTTCACGCGGCTCAACGAGCCGAATTGGCTTGAGGTGGCTTGGAATCCGGAATTCCTCCGGGAAGGCAGAGCCGTATACGACACTTTGCATCCTGATCGTTTGGTATTCGGAGTGGCCTCCGAAACGGCCGAGAAAGTGCTGCTGGAGGTTTATGCGACCTTGATCGATGCCGGCATTCCGTATCTTACAATGGATTTCGCAACATCGGAGTTGGTCAAGGTCGCAGCCAACTCGTTCCTGGCTACTAAGATCTCGTTCATCAATGCGATGGCCGAGGTATGCGAATTCAGCAATGCTGACGTGGTCGTGCTCAGTAGGGCACTATCTTACGACGAGCGTATCGGTGGTAAATTTCTGCACGCGGGCTTAGGTTTTGGTGGCGGATGTCTACCGAAGGACATTCGCGCATTTAGCGCCCGGGCCGGCGAACTGGGTGCCGCCGATGCTCTCACGTTCTTGCGCGAGGTCGACAAGATCAATGTGCGGCGGCGGGCAAAGGCAGTGTCCGCGGCTGGCACGTTGCTCGGAGGCGATTTTCTAGACAAACGAATTGCGGTGTTGGGGGCCGCTTTCAAACCCAATAGTGACGATGTTCGTGACTCACCGGCATTGAATGTCGCTGCGTCGATGCATCTTCGGGGTGCCGACGTACGGGTGCACGACCCGAAGGCGATCACCAACGCTCGGGCGAAGTTTCCGACCTTGACCTACTGCGAAAACCTCGAAGATGCCTGCCGAGGTGTTGACCTGGTAGTACTGGCCACTGAGTGGGACGAGTACCGCATGATCGACCCGCTGGTGTTGCGGGCCTATGTGCGAATGCCTCGGCTACTCGACACCCGTAACGTGATCGATCTGGACAATTGGCGGAACGCCGGATGGATGGTCCATGCTTTTGGTCGAGGCGCGCCCTCCTCCAACGGAACAACAATTAGCAAGGGGCAGTAATACAGTAATACGCTGCTCAGGGGATTTCGGGCGGCCACTGCACCCGTCGCAGCGTCCTAATCTGCTAATGGATTGCACTGAGAACGTCCTGAAATCTGTTGCAGTGCACGAGATTGCCGACGATCTGAGCGTGCTCCCAACCTGGCGCATTCAGTCCAGAATCACCGTCTAGCCTGATAAAAGTCAGGTAAGACGCGCTCGATCACGAACGCGGCAACGGCGATCGCGAGCGCGACCAGTGCTGCCGTGGTGAAGGGGACGTTACCGACGAGCACCCAATAGACGATCCACGGCGCCAAGCCAAACACCATGCCCACGATGGGTCAGTGTATTGAGTGACGGTTCAGCGTGGCGTTGGCCTCGTCGACCAGTATCGACTTGCGCGGACCAGGGGCGTGCCCCCAGTCGGATTCGAACCGACACTGGGCGGATTTTAAGTCCGCTTTTCCTGGCGATTGTTATTAAACGCTGTGTTGGTTCTGAGGTTAATCCGTTGGTCAGAAAGTTGGCTCTGGTAATTCCGACAAGCGCTTATCGGTTCGATTGTGGACGGCCAGCGCCAATCCTCTGATGAAAGCGACTGCTTGCCGCCATCCCGTTCGCCGCCGCGCTCAACCAGCCTGATTTCTGCCCGCTGGTTGATCTCGATCTGCGCCGTCACCGAGGTTGGCGGCGAGTTCGGTCTGGGTCATACCTGTTGATCGGCGTATCGTGGCGAGGTCCATCATTTTCGATTGCTCATTCAAAGCAATACCGCTTTGAGTGAGCAATAATGTAATGGCTCTGGCTCCTTCATGACCCAGACCCATTTCGGGAACTGCACCGCGACCTGACACCAGACGCGAGCCGAATCGCGTATTCTGACCCGCGACGCTCGGGTAGATGGTTGGATTTGTTCTTATGCTGGTCTCCCCCGATGAGCTGATTACCGCAGCGCAGCGGCTCGCGACTGTGGGGTCCGACATCGCCGTCGCGAACCTCACCGTAGCTACGTCGACAACCGGAATCACCCCAGCTGCGGGTGACGAGCTGTCCCAAAATCTGGTGAATCTGTTCTCGACCTACGCCGAACAGTTTCACATGGCAGTCGAGCAAACTGGGATGATCGGCATCCAGCAGTTTGCGCAGCATCTGACATCTGCGGCCAACGGCTACGCCAACACGGACGTGTCGAGCGCGGCGTCGTTCACCGAGAACGTCGAGACGTTGCTGTTTCTGGTAGAGAGCGTCGGGGCCTTGGCGCTATTCAGTCCGATTTTGATTCCTGTCGGGCCGCTTGTCTTGCTGGCCTTTGTCCTTGCTCCAATTTAATTATTTAATGGACTGGTTGACTTGACCAGCCCGTCGCGACGGGCATTGGAACTGTTGGGTTGATTGCGGTTGAATCATCGGCTGGTGCGAGCGAGTTGATGTAGTCGACAGCGATTTCGTAACAGCTGCGCGGATCTCCCGGGATGATCGTTCTGGTCGGACTTCCGTAGGTCAGGTGGACAGTAGCAAGCTCGTATATATCTTTATACAAGATTTCGGCGAGCGATACGATATCGAAGAAAGGGTCGAGCAAGCTGATGTCTTCTAGCGGGTGTGTTAAAACGACCTGGTCCAGGTATTCAAGGCCGCCAGCCCAATCGGCCTGCATCCACTCAAAAATATCCGTGGAGACCTGCCCCACGATATCATCACCCTGTGTTGTCGCGGGGTCCCCAGGAAGCGCGAATTCCCACCATTTGTCTTCGGTGTCGGTGAGGCGCCATTCCCATATCCCGTGTCCGCCTGGGTCGGGGCAGCCGGGGAACGTGTGGCCGGCTTCGCGGGCAGGGTTGCCGAACATGATGCCGGCGACCAGATCATCCGCACGCGGTCCAGTGCGCCATGAATCGTAAAACTTTGAGCACACCATCGCCCCCTGGCTGATTCCCATCAGCACGAACTGGTCACCAGGATTTGGAGAATAGGTGTTGACAGCCTCCGTCAGGAGGCTAATCCCCTCATCGACGCTTGGCCCCATCGGAAGTGCCTGGGCCGGATACCAGACCAGACCGCATTCGAAATTCATGTTAAAGCCCAGATTCGTGACGAGCGTCACCTGACCGGGCTCGAGAGACTCAGGAGTCCACGGCCAGTTACCGAAGTCGTACCCCCTGATAATTATCCCGGTGCCGCCCATTTCGTAGACCCAGATGGTCATGGTCAGAACATCCTGAAGTACAGCAGGCGGTATTCGTTGTAGATGCTGGCGGCGGCGACGGTTGTCGGCATTTCCGTCAAACTAGTGACGAATCCGACGAGCCGGGGTGCGACGCTATTCGCGTCGCCGACAACATACTCGCCGACCATTTCCGGCATGGTGGAGGCTATGACCAAGATCCCGACAGCATAGGTGCCGCCTGGGACCAGTGAAACAGGCGACGTCAGTGACACCGAATCGTTGTTGTAGGTTCCTGCTTCTAAAATAGTTGCGGCGCTGTTGGATACAGCGACAAGCGTGAGGTCACCCGTGACGGGATCGACGGAGAAAATGCCTATCAGCGCCAGGGTGACTCCTGCGGCTGCCACGTCTCCGGTCGAGACGGCCACATTGGAAATCGTCAGGGCGCTAACTCCGGCTGGGGCCTGAAAATACGCGAGATGCAGCGTGCCACTGGCAAGCGGGAGGGAAGTGTTCAGTTGGATGCGCGGTAGGGTGCAGATCTGACCGGCCGGCTGTAACGCCCAGTAGGGCGAGCTGTCGGAGACAGTGTTCGTGATCATCCATACGTTCGCACCAGAAATGGTAATTTTTTGGAGCACTTTGATTTCACCGGGCTGCGTGAGGTAGACGGCGGACGCCCCGTTGTCGAATCCGTCAGTTCCGTTGGGGGTGAACGTAATCGTGTTCGACGTCAGATCACTGGGCGACTTCTGCAAAATGCAGGAGACGCCGGGGTTGAGACTGGACAGCGCCGGAAGAGCCACTGAGAGCGGTCCGCTCGACGCATCGTATTTGTTGATGACCCCGAACAGCGGTGCGGTGTTCGTTGTTATCGTCGGCGTACCCTGGTACACCATCTGCGGGATGCTAGCCACGGGGCTACTCTCCTGTCTGTTGGTCGGTGACGATGTAATTACCGATCTCACTGTTCGGCAAGCACCACACGAATGTGCCGTCGAATGCGATCCAGTCAGGGTCTTTGACCTGAAGAGAAGTAATCCCGGCTTTCGCGAACGTTGCAGCCCATAATTGCGGCGTTGGTGGTGTTGTCGTCACGTCACCGTACCGGGAACAGGTGATATCTGCCAGCTCCAGCCGCGGCCGTCCAGATAATGTTGCAGCCTTCGAAAGCGTCTTGAACCGTTGAGCCGGAAAACTGCCACCCCAGAAATGATTTGGTCAACCCGGTTATCGGATCAGGGGTTTAGAGGTGATCACTTTAGTTGTCATGAAGGCTCCTATTGGTATGCCAGGATAAACGCGCCTCCGGGGGCTCCGAAGCCGCCGTAGATATAAGAGCCAACAGCGAAAAACGCGTTCCCGCCTGCACCGCCGCCGCCCGGTTGGTTGCCGTTGCCCTGAGGGGAGTTTTCCTGTGCACCGCCGTAGTAGACGTTTGGGTCGCCGTAGTAATTGGGGAAAGAGTCGTTCCCTGGCCCCCATCCAGGCCCACCGAAGGCGTCTCCCAAGCCTTCGTTACCGACCCCGCCAGCGCCCCCGTACGCGGATAGCGTTCCCCACCCGGGTACCACGACGGTGGTGGCGCCGCCGTTGCCAGCCGAGCTACCGGCGGGGCCGTTTCCTCCACCGCCGCCGAGCGTGACCGTCCACGCGGCGCCCGAGATTTGGGATTTCGTCAGCCGCTGCTGGTTCCACCCGCCGGCGTTTCCGCCGACGCCGCCGACAAAAGCGGCGCCCGCGACACCGCCGCCACCGCCACCACAAATAACGATGTCGAAATAGTTGGCCCATTCTGGTGGGTCGTAGGTGCCGCTGGAGGTGAACGATTGCAACACGGATGGGTACAGAGTTTGAGAGGTGGTGCCACTCAGACCGAAATTTGGAGTGCTATTTACATAGCCCACCGGCGAGCTCTCTGTCGGGTCCGCTACAGGAGCGGGAAGCGACGCTGGGGCGAAGCTCGCCGGGTTTGACCGTGAGGCACCGTCTTTGGCGGGTATTGCCGTGGGATGTGACGGAATGTAATTGCTCATGCCAAGAACGTTGTAGGTGCCACTGCCGTAAACCTGCAGTTCCACCGCGAACACGTCGCCCTGGTTGGCATTGATGAATGTGGCTCCCTGAACGGTGTCGCCGCTGCCCGGCACGCCGCGGGTGGTGATGTCCGAGTTGACGATATCGGTGTCGGTGACGCCGAAGTCGTAGGCGTTCCACACCGGGGTTGAGCCGCCCGCTATGAGTTCGACGATATTAGGTGTCGAGCGCAGCCAAACCAACTCTCCCACAGGAGAAGCCGGGAATGGCAAGTTGCTGGGGTTGTTGTTGGCTGAGTCGTTCGGGTAATTCACCGCGTTCGCAACGTTCAGCTGATAAATGTTCAGGTAGAACGCTGTGAACGTGCTCATCGAACCGCCGGTGGGATAACCCAACCAGTCGCAGCTTTCCTGTACACCCGCATCGGTCACGGTGAGGAAACCTATCGACGTGGACGCTTGTGTCACAGCGACTGTGGGTAATGGCGACTGTGATTGAATCAGGGCAGGCGGGAAGACCCAGTCAGTGCTTGATTCGATGCTTTGCCAACTTGGTTTCGTGACAGCGCGATTGGCGGTGTTGGCACTATTCGTTTGTGCGATCGCTGCCGTTGATCCCCCGGCTATCGACCCGTCGGGCCGGTATCCGAGCAGCATGACTAATCCGCTGAGCTGGCTTTGCAGGGTCTCGATACCGATATCGGCGGCATCCGCGATACCTGTCAGTCCCGCGTAGGCGCCGTTGACCACAGCACGTACTGCCGAGCCCAGATCCCCTGGGCCGAGCACGCCTTGAATGTTTGGGTAAGGGATGGACTGGGCTAGCGCTTGCAGTTGGGACTGCACGAAATTGGTGCCAGCGACTCCCCAGGAGTTCATCAGCGTGTCGACGGTGGCTTGCACATTTAACACTGCGCCGGACAAGTTACGGGCGGCCGTGACTGCAGCCGCATTGGCCGCGTTCTGCAACGTTTGGCCGATCGACGTCAGGGTGCCATCAGCGTTATCGATTAGCACATTGGCCGCGCCTTCGACCAGTGTTGCTGTGCCGTCGGCGTTGTCGATGATGTCACCGACAAGTTTGCCGGTACCGTCGCCGAGGTCAACAATCGCCGGAATGACGCCGGTTAGTGCCGATTCGACGTAGGAAATCGCTTGCTCTATGGCGTAGTTCGCGTCTGCGCCGAGGCTCTGTAACAGCGACAGGAGATTGTTGGCGTTGCTCTGGATGTCGGTGAGAAGACTCAGATACCACTCTGGTGTGCCCTGGCGCGCGATCGCGCCGTCGTCTGCCCAGACCTGGCCCGCGGTTGCATCCGCGGTCAGCTCGATCAAGCACGCAACGTAGGCAACGCCGGCAGGGACCGTATATATCCCAGATAGTTCGACCCATTCCGACGAAGAGGCCGGCGATGTCACGCTTGCGAGCATCGCGGTGGTCAGCTGATTGTTGTTGGTGTCATAGGCTGCTGCGCTGATCTGGATCGGGTTGGTATCGGCCGCCGCTGTCAGACCTGTCCACATGAAGTGCATTGACATGGCCAGCTCCTGGCCTTCGGTGACTTCGATGAGGTTGGAGTACAGCGGCTGGTCGGTTCCGTCCGCACTCGCGGTCGCCGACCCCACACGGGTATATCCGACCGTGCCGTCCCACGACCACGCTCCGCTTGAGTCGAGCGACGTCGCGGCGTCGAAGCCCGAGCTGACGAGCAAATTCGGGTAGAGCCCGCCCGCGATGTTGACCAGTGGGACCAGGCCAATGTTCCTGGACTGAACCTGACCTACTAGGTCCGATGCATCTACAGCAGTCATGGGATTAGCCTTGCACTCCGCGATCGCTTGATAAAAGTCAGGTCTAAGGTCGAGAGAGCCCAGCGATGTTCGTTCACTGGGCGTAGACGACGGCGTTCTGACGGATTGGATGACAAGAGCGGAGTTACGGGAGACTGTCACGCTCCGTTCGGCGGGAGTCGCGGAATGCAACCCCTTGGGCACTCAGCAGGCTGGCAGGACCTGCTCGCTCGCCGTCAGCGGCCACCAAGTGCCGCCGGTGATGGTGAAGTGGCCAGCCTCGGGAACGGGATGGGTGATTGCGCGGTCAACGCTCAATGCTGAACGTGAGGCTGGCCGGTTCGGCGCCGTCAAGAAACACTCGAGCCCAGATGTCGAGCGTCAGTATGCTCCAGAGCTCTTTGCCAAAGTCGTGGCGACCGAGCCGGTGCAGTGCGAGCGCCCTGCGGACCCGCTCCGGGTCTACCAAGGGTTCGGAGCGCGCGTCGCGCCCGACGAGATGCTCCAAAGCGTCCCCAAGGCTGCCCCGGAACCACGATGCCACTGGGACGGCAAAGCCGATTTTCTTGCGGGATAGAAGTGACTGGGGAAGACGTCGACGAGCGACCTCGCGGATGACGATCTTCGTGCGCCAGGGGGAGGCCTTGAACTCTTCCGGCAGCCGGGCCGCAAACTCCGCCAGATTGTGGTCGAGCAGCGGCATCCGGCCTTCGATCGATGCCGCCATCGTCATCTTGTCGCCGCGTACGAGCAGGTTGTCAACCAAATAGCTCCCCACATCCAACGCGAGCATGCGGTCGAGCGCGCCAAGACCGGCGTCGATGTCTGCAAGCACCGAGTCGAGCGGCCGCAGGCCGTCAGGGGATAGCTCCGCCTGAGGGTCGGCACCGAACCAGGCTGGCCAGCGTTCGGCCGGGGCTGCGGTCGCGAGTGCTGCAACAGCCATCCGGGCTCGCCGCGGTAACCGGTGCCAGCCGGCCAGGCGACGCAGCTGCTGCTCACCTACGACGGCCCGCCCGACTCGACCCGCGCGGGCCAGCACAGCGTCCGCGCGGTATTTCGGGTAACCGCCGAATAGCTCGTCGCCCCCCTCGCCCGAGAGAACGACCTTGACATGCTCGCGTGCCATCCGCGACATTGCCAGAAGCGGGATTTCCGACGGCTCAGCAAGTGGTTCGTCTCGGTGCCAGACCGCCACCGGTATCAGTTGCAGGAACTCGTCGGGTCCGAGGCGTATCTCATGGTGGCGCGTACCGAAGGCCCGCGCTGTCGAGCGCGCGGCTGTCAGCTCATCGCTTACCCAGCTCTCGTCGAAGCCGACCGAGAACGTGCGTACTGGCTCGCCACTCAGCTCCGCCATGAAGGAGAGTACGGTGCTCGAGTCGAGGCCTCCCGATAGAAAGCAGCCGAGCGGTACGTCGCTCACGAGGCGTCGCTCCACGGCCGTGCGCGTAAGGTCCTCGATGTTGTCGGCCGCTTGGGCCAGCGTGAGCGCCAGTTTCGGGTGGTAACGCAATCGCCACCAGCGCTGGATCTCGACGTGGTCCTCGCTGATGACCATCTTGTGGCCAGCGGGGAGCTGATATACGGACCGAAAGAGCGTCCGGGGGGCGGGGACATAGCGTAGCGCCAGGTAATCCTCGAGAGCGCCGTCATCAAGATCCGCAGACACACCCGCAGCCAGCAGGGCTTTGATCTCGGACCCGAATACAATCTCGCGGCCACGACGTGAGTAGTAGAGGGGCTTCTTACCAAAACGGTCTCGGGCGAGGAGCAACCGGCGGCGGTTCTCATCCCAGAGAGCAAAGACGAACATGCCCACGAGGCGGTGAAGCATCTCGTCGCCCCATTGCTCGTAGCCGTGCACGAGAACCTCTGTGTCACAACGTGTAGTGAAACGGTGGCCGCTACGCTCAAGTTCGGCACGTAGATCACGAAAGTTGTAGATTTCGCCGTTGAAGACGACGGCGACCGATCTGTCCTCGTTAAAGATCGGCTGGTCGCCGCCCGCGAGATCGATGATTGCTAGTCGACACATCCCGAGGGCGAGCCCGGGTCGTTCGAATCGTCCTGAGGTGTCCGGGCCGCGGTGGACGATGGTGTCCAACATGCGGTCGATTCGCCCGTGCGTGGCTGTCGGATCAGCACCAGTCCAGATGCCACAGATGCCACACATCAGAAACCCGCTCAGCCGTTCCGTCGCGTAGCGGCCGCAGTGCCGGCATTCTCGTCTCGCGTCGAGCGGGCCGAGCAACGCAATGCGGTATGGGTACGGGCGGAGACCAGCGTAACCAACGCTTTCCACCCGCTGTTGTGTTCGAGGCCCCACGACCGGATGCCGCCGGGCACAAGGTTATACCAGTGAGCGGACGCTAAACCAACCGTTTGCATACCCGAATTGCCATGTCGGGCTTGTTCTTCCGGAACCGGTGTGCCGTTGAGCAAGTTGACACCGGGTGAACGTCGACGGTCCATGTCACGCATGCCCAGGAATCATGTCCGAACTTTCCAGAGTTCGTCGATCAGGGACTTTGTCTGCCGGATGTTCGCACGGCTGGACGCGCCAAACACGATCGACTGGATCTGCGGTTGTCCGCAGACGTATTCGATCGCCTCGCGTGGCGCAATTGCGCCCGAGGCGAAGACCGACATCGCGATCAGCCGGCAGCGGCGTTCGCGGATTGTTTTCTCGTAAAGCTCTATGCCCCCGCACATCCGGAAGCCGATCTTGTTGACGTTGGCGCACACGATGGGGTTCTCGATCCCTTGCCTATCGAGCGCATCGAGCAGCCGCGGGAGGTTCATCGTGATGAAGCCGGGCTCCGCATCGTACTGACGCTTCACGTGGTCGGCGAACAGCCGGAAGATCTCATCCATGCCGAGTCCGAGGAGCAAGTCGGTGACGACGTTTTGAATGAAGATGACGGGCGTCGAAAGCCCCGCGAACATCTTCATCTCGGCATCGACCAACAGTTGCATCAGCGGTTCGACGTCCTTGCTGGCGATTGCGACGCCGCCCTTGAACATCGACCTGACAATCCCGTCGTCCGGCAAGAACTTCCGGAGCGCCTCGACCATCCCGTCCTCGGTCACGGCATTAGCATATTTGTGCGCATAGGGCATGCAGGGATAAAAGATGTAATCGGGGTATTCAACCTTGTTGGCGCGGAAGTGATCACAGATTTCGCCAACGCGATCGTGGGTCGTGCAGACGAACGTGCGGATGCCTTCCCGATAGGCGTCGTCCAGCGTCGCGAGCACAGCCGGGAGGTGCTGGAAGCGTATCGCCTGGGCGCGCGCCTTCTCCTCGGACATGTGGTTGACGCCGAAAAATTGGTTGTCCCCGAAGAGCACACGGTCCATGGTCACGATGCCGTTGAGGTTGCGGATTTCCTGATGCGCGCAATGACGCCGCGGCGGAATGCGCGAGGCGACCCGTTCGCCGCGGGCCGCGATGGCGGCGCGGCACCGGTCATCATGTTGACCACACGATCGACGTCGAGCGCCGAGCGAAATGTGTTCTCGCCGTTCACCCGGTTGTTCTCCACGCTCTTGGCGAAATAGTCGATCTGCGCCGAATATTCCTCGCCGCGCAGGTAATACCAGACTTCCTCGGTGAGGTCTGTGGTGTACCGGATCGTCCATCCCTGCGTCAGCTCGGGGAGCTTGGGGTGCGTTTCGCGCAGATAGATTTGGCACTCCTGCCGATCGGCGGTGATGCGGCCGTTTGTTCCCCACACCGACACCTTTGTCGACATCTTGCGGAAGCTCTCGTCGCTCCAGTTCACGCACAGCTGACCGCTTGCGCCGTCGGCATAGCGCATCGTGCAGTAGACCTCGTCGTCGACGTCGCGCGAGAAAATGCTGTGGCGGACTATTCCGTCGATCGAATGGGGGACGCCGGCGATGAAGTTCATCAGGTCGATGGCGTGGCACGCATAGTCGTAGAGCGCGCCACCGCCTTCGGCCTTCACCCCGCGCCACGTGCCGCCTTTTTCGCGGAGCACAACCGGGCCGTATGCCTCCCCACGGACGTGGTGCAGCCGCCCGAGGGCGCCCGACGCGACGATTCGTGCCGCCTCCTGGAAGGCGCCGATGAAGCGGCAGTGGTAGCCGACCTGGGTAACGAGTTGAGCGCTCTCCGCCAAGGCCGCCAGGCGTTCACCATCCCTGACATCAAGGACGAACGGCTTCTCGCAGAAGACATGCGTCCCGCGCATGAGGGCCTTCTCGACCATCGGTGCGTGCAGCCTCGACGGTACGGCGACGACAACCGCTTCGGCTTTCGTCTCGGCCAGCATCCGATCGAAGTCGTCGTAGCAGGGCAGACCGGTGTACTTGGCGAGGACGTCGCGCACATAGCCGGCCGAATCGCAGATGCCGACCACGTCGAGGTCCGGGTGCGCACAAAGGATCGCAAGGTGCGACAGACCCATCTTTCCGAGGCCGACGAGGGCCGTTCGAATCATGGTCTGCGCCTCTCACTCACCCGCCAGGTTCCGCATCGGCGATTCACCCATCCCTTGCCGCCGACATACCGGACACCCTTGTTTTCGTGCGCAGTGGTCCAGAAGCTATTGTTTTAGTACATTCCGGCCGACAGCGAGTACGTTAGCATCCGGCTTGTTGATGATTCCGATGATTTCGTCGATTCCTGCGCCGTCGGCACGTCTCTAGAAGAGGTCTCGCTACCATCAACCTGCCGACCATGCTCGATGCACCGGAGGTGGTGGGACAGGTGGTAGGTGTGGGCAACCCTCATCGGCTCCGCCTGCTTCTCGTCGCGTCCTCCGGCGGGCATATCTACCAGATGTTTTGCCTGCGAGAGTTCTGGCAGGACAAGGATCGGTACTGGGTGAGCTTCGGGACCGCCGACGCTCGTTACCTGCTGCGTGACGAGAAGGAGGTTTACTGGGCGGCGCACCCGACCGTCCGCAACGTGCCTAACCTTCTGCGCAATCTGGCGCTGGCACTGCGGCTCCTGATCCGCCACCGGCCCGCCATGATCGTGACCACCGGTTCGGGCGTGGCCGCCCCCTTTCTCTGGCTGGCCTGGCCGCTGCGGATCCCCACCGTCTTCGTCGAATCCATCACCCGCATCACCGAGCTCTCGCTCACCGCCCGGATGGTCAAGCCCTTCGCCTCACGCTTCCTGGTGCAATGGCCCGAGTTGGCCGACCGGATCCCCCGCACCGAATACCACGGGAGGATCGTGTGATCTTCGTGATCACGGGGATGGAGGTGCATCCCTTCGACCGGCTGGCGCGCGCGGTCGACGAGCTGGCCCGGACCAGCGCGGTGGGCGAGGACTTTTTCGTGCAGCTCGGAACTTGCAGGTACGAGCCGCTCCACGCCTCGTTCGAGCGTTTCCTGTCCTTCGGCAACGTCCGCGACCAGATTCGGCGCGCCTCCGTGGTCATCACCCATGCGGGCGCCGGGTCGGCGCTGTTGTGCGTCGAGCAGGGGAAGCATCCGGTAGTGGTCCCCCGCCGCTCGCGGCTTGGAGAGCACGTCGACGAGCACCAGCTGCCGCTTGCCGAAAAGCTGGGGGCGGCCGGGCTGGCGACCGTGGTGCGAGAAATGGAGGAGCTGCCGGCGGCCATCGCGGCGGCCCGGTCCCGGTCCGCCCCGGCCGACGCGCTGGGCGGGGCCCGCGAGCTGACGGGGTGGCTGGAGGAGTATTGGCAGGGTGTTGCCGGTGGGCGCGCGGGCCACCGGCGCCGTCGTTGAGCATCCTCGCTCAGCTGATTCCGCCCTCGACCGCGTCCCGAAGTGTTCGGCGTATGTCCTTCATCAGTAACACCAGATGCAGGTTGTCGGTGGGGCTGGGCTCGAACTCAGGTATGAGATGAAGATAGAAGTTACGTGCGTCCGCCGATTCCGCGTGAACGAGCAGTCCACGACAGCCGATGTCGTCTGAAAGCTCCGCGAGTCGCGCGAAGACGTCCCGGAGCAGTCCGGCTCCAAGTCCCGCGCGTTCGTGGCCGGCGTCGACGCCCAATCGGGCAAGCAGAGCCACCGGTTGGGGGTAGCGCCCGGCGCCCCGACGGATCCGGCTGGGGGCCGCATCTCCATGCAACTGCGCCATGCACCAGGCGTAGTAGGCGACGACTTGCGTTCTCTGCTGTTCGGTGACGACAAAGACCCGTGTCGTGCCGGTCGCCGCTGACTGCCGGGAATACCTGCGTAACCACTCGGTCTGCTCGGTTGAACGGCAACGGAATTGGGTCAGATCATGACGGCCGGAAAGCGGTTCGGGCGGCCGGTAGGTTCTCACTCGCTAAAAGGCGAAGGGCGCTGCATCAATCGCCGCAGGCCCGGCAAGTCCCGAGCCGGCCGAGCGTTGATCTTCTCCCATTGTGTCAACGTCGAGGAGTCAAGACCGAAGTGGTCTCGGTCCGCAAGGAGCCGGCGAGCAGCTGCAGACGCATGCGTGATCACAAAATCCGTCAAATCGGTCCCGCTGACTTTTACCGCGCGATCAATCAGTTCCCGCTCCTCGGCCGTCGTCCGCAACTCCATACGCCGGTCTCTCCGGCGAGACTTCACGTCCATAACACCACTTCCCCGGCTTGCGTACGTCTAGCGTACGGCCATTTTACGGCCAAACGCATCCTCGGTATGTCCAGGTGTGGATGGCGGTGTCGGTCAGGCACGCGCAGGCGCGGCCCTACCGTGCGCGGAAACCTCGGAAACGATCTCGCGGTATACCGACACCGTCTGCGCCGCCACCGATTGCGGGTGAAGGAGACGTATCTGACCGTCCGCCGACACTTTCACCCGCGAAACCGCTGCGCGGTGCCGGCACAGCGTTCGGCCTTGTTGGCAGAAGGTGAATAGGGCGATCCCGGTGACATGCGACGATGCCGCATACTATGCATTGGGTGTTGGGCGCGAGTATGCACTAAAGCGAATCGATACTCTTGGCATGGCGTGGGCTGGGAGAGGTTGGTAAATGGATTTCCGTACCTTTGCCCGGAATGGGCAGACTGGAAACTTGCCGTGACCGCGTTGCTGGCCTTTGGCGCCATCGTCTCGACGCTGGGTGGCTCTCCGCGGCCGGGCGACGCCCCTGCGACCCCCGTCCAGCCTACCGACGCGCCCGCGCCGGGACAGCCGGCGTGATTCCCTACCTCGCGGAGCGCCATCGCCTGGCGATTACCGGAGTATTGCTGGCGGTATTCGTGTTCGGGTGCTTCGTGTTCGGCGTGCTCTCGGTGCGCAGGACCACCGAGGGAGTGGTGCTGACCGGCGCGTTGTTCTGCGTGGTCGTGTACTGGGTGAAACCCGAAGGCATGGTGGCCGTCGCGCTGTTCGGTGCGTTCGCTGCACTGCCACAAGCCCTGCAGGTCGGCAAAGTCATTGGCCCGGTGACGATCTACGTGTACCAGGTGGCCGCGGTGCTGGCGATCTGCTACCTACTCCCAACCGTGCGACCACGGTTCCGCGATTGCCTGTTGCCGGGGATCTTGGTGCTCACGGTGGTGTCCTCCACCATCACTGGTTTCGCGGCTGGACACATGGCCAAGGTGGTGATGCGGGAATCGACCGCCATGCTCGAAATGGTGATCGGATTTGTGTTGGCCTTGTTGATTGTCTACGGCAATCATGTCACCTGGTCGATCCGTGTGATGGTCGTGACTCTGTGGTTTTCGGCGGGCATGGCCATTGCAAGTTCGTTGCATGCCATCCGGCTGGCTGGCCGGGCGGAAAGCCTGGAAAACACGACGGGTGCCGCCCAGGCCCTGCGGTTCATCCTGTCCACCCAAACTCCAGCCACCGCGGTGCTGAGCGCACTGGTCGCCGCCGCGATCGTCGGCCGGGCCAGGCCCGTAATGTATCTCGCGTTGGGTCCGCCAGCGGCGATCATTTCGCTGCTGTCCTTCTCTCGCAACACGCTGATCGCTATGGCGGTGGCCGGCGGCGTTGCTTTCGTTGCCAGCTTGAGCTGGGCAACCGTGCGCCGGACGGTCACCGCCGCCGCGCTCGGTGCGGCCGTCATTGGGGTGACAGTGTCCGGGTTGCTGTTTGTGCTACAGCAATCGAAGGCCGCGGCATGGCTGGGCGATCAGTTCGCCGCTTTCAGTCAACGGGTGCTCGGCGGGGTTTCGTCGAGCGCGCTCGCCGTGGATGTTTCGGCGCAGGACCGGCTGCGGGAAATCAACCTACTTAAAGAGACTATCGCCCAGGCCCCGGTGTTCGGCCATGGCCTGGGTTACCCGTATCAGCCACCAGACGGGGACGATGAGTTCCATTCGACGTTCCACCCCGCCTATTCAGAACAGTTCTATCTGTGGTGGTTGGCTAAGGCCGGGGCGGTGGGCATGGCGGTGTTCGCGCTGTTCGCGCTCACGCCGGTGATCCTGGCGCTGCGTTGTGCGTCGGCACCGGCGAGGATCAGTGCAGCGGTCGCGGCCGGTCTCCTCGCGGTATCAGCCGTTTGGCCGTTACCGGAGATGCCGATGGACGCCTTAGGGCTGGGCCTGGCCCTGGGATCGGCGATGGGGTTTGCCGGACTGCGAGGTAGGGCTCAGGATACGAGCCAAAACCACGTCAACTGCGGTCCGGAGCTGGTCGCGACCCAACTCGGTTCAATTCCCTTGAAAGGCAGTCGATGATCAAGGTGCTGTTGGTTGGGGCTGGGGCAGTAGTCGAAGGGAATTATCTCTACGCGCTGCGCCGTCTCGAGAAAGCCGATGCACTACGGATCGTCAGTGTGGCCGACCCAAACATGTTGCGCGCCCGGCAGATTGCCGCCAGATTCAAGCAGGCTTGCCCCTATCCCGACTTCGATTCCGCCCTCGAGAACGGTTCGTATGATCTTGCCTTGATTGCGTCGCCGCCAAGTTTGCATGCCGATCATGCGTGTGCCGCGCTCGAACACGGTTGCCATGTGCTTTGCGAAAAGCCCATGACCACAACGGCCGCCGATGCGCACCGGATGAATGCTGCCGCGGAAAATGCGGGGCGAGCACTCGGCGTCGTCTTTCCGCGAAGGTTCTATTCGAGTGTTGCCGATGTCGCGAAGTTGGTAGCGAATGGTGACCTCGGTGATGACCTTCGGTTCACGTACCGCGAGGGGGGCGCCTTCGACTGGCCGTCCGCTAGCGGCGCGGTGTTTTCTCGCGAGACGGCGGGCGGCGGTGCACTCATCGACAAAGGTGTGCACCTACTGGACCAATTGAACTGGATTTTTGGCGATCCGGTGGTGCTGAGCGCCGTGGACGATAGTCTTGCGGGCGGCGTCGAGACAAACTCGCAATTGGAACTGGCTTTTCCCAATGCCCGCGGCACGCTGCATGTCAGTTGGGAATACCCACTGAACAACGGATTGCGGATCCAGGGAAGCTCAGGCGAGATCATGCTTGAGTGCGGAGAGATTCGAACCTACCGGCGCAAGACGCGGGAAGGCTGGATGCGCGTTCCGGCCACCACGACATGGCCAGCGGACTTGAAGCGAAGTGGAGGGAAGCGGCGACGGCCCGATTTCGAGTTCGAATCCATCGAGCTTCTTGTGATCGGCATGCTCCGGCGCATCACCTATGGCGAGCCCTACCTTGTCACCGGCGTGCAGGCTGCAGGCGTCCAAGCGGTGATCGACAAGGCTTATCAGCTCACGCAACCGATGGCCTGCCCGTGGCTGGCCCACTCTGAGGAAGAGGCGGCGCGGGCGAAATATTGGAGAGCCGGGTGAAGCCCATCGCACTGATTGGCGCGGGCAGCTATGTCGGTGCACGCCTTATTGAACAGGCAGAGTTGCGAGCCGAGCTGCAGCTTGTGTCGGTCGTTCGGTCGAGTCGAAGCCAGGGGCGTCTTGCGAGGTACGGCGTTCGTACAGTGCGCGGCGATGCAAGTGACCCCGCTTCGCTAGTCCCGCTGTTGCGCGGATGCGGCATGGCGGTAAACCTGACCAATGGAGATGACACGCGCATCGTCGGGGATGTGCAGTCGATCTACCAGGCGTGCCGGGAAGCGGAAGTGCCGCTGTTCGTGCACTTCAGCTCGTGCGAGGTTTTCGGCAGAGCCGAAGCGCTTGATCTGCAAGAAGATAGCGTGCCGGATGGGGATCACTGGATCGAGTATGGCCGGCAGAAGGCGGCTGCCGAGGCATGGTTGCGGTCGCAGTTCAATGGTCCCGTGAAGGTCGTGATCCTGCGGCCCGGGCTGATTTGGGGGCCGGGATCCGGTTGGCTGGTGGGGCCTGCCCAGGCCTTGGTGGACGGTACCGCCTACCTTTTCAACGAAGGCCGAGGGATATGCAATCTCGTTCATGTGGACAATGTGATCCGACACGTCGTGGAACTGGCGCGCTCCGAGCACGTTGAGTCGGGTGTGTTCAATGTTTCCGATGTCGAAACGCATTCCTGGGCAGGGTATTACGGTGCAATCTGCCGGGAGATAGGCGTGGACCCATCGACCATACAGCGACTGCCGGAGCCCGATTTCCAAGAGGGCTGGACGCAAAAGCTCCTCAAGCTTGGACAGTTGCCTCCCGCCAAGGCAATCAAGAGGCGCATGGCGGACGAGGCCAAGCTCCGGATAAAGCTGAACCTGCGCAACCGGATCCATCCGCCGGCACGCGACGCTGAGCCAATCGAACCGACGCCATCGGTCGAGAAGGTGTTGTGGTGGACTCAAGGGACGGCGCGGAAATTGCCGTCGGGCGCATTCAAGGAACGCTACCCGGAGTTGCAGCTTCAGGAATTTCCCAAACTGATGGCTGCCGCCGGGGAATGGCTGCGTTATGCCGGGTTTGAACGCACCGACAGTTTCTTGAACTAGCCTCGACCTTTCGCACGTCTCGAAAGGCCTATGGCTACACCGATTTTCGTCGACGACCGCATTCAAACGCACAGCCCGACCGTCCGCTCAGCGCCGACGCGCCAGCACCCCCGCGATAACGTCCAGGAAACGCTCCGCGACGAGGTCGACGGCGCATCGGTTCGCGTAATGCCGCGCCGCGTCGGCCCCCTGCTGCGCCGCGGCGACCGGGTCGGCCAGGGCGTCGAAGGCGGCTGTGAGCCCGGCGACGTCGTCGACGCCGACCGGCGGGCGGCCCGGCGGCTGGTATTCGGGTAGCGCACCGGCGGTGGACACGATCGGCATGACGCCCAGCTGCATCGAGAGGACCTGCACGCCGCTTTGTGAGGCGCGCCGATAGTGGGCGATCGAACCCTTCGCGGCCGCCAGCGTGGGGACGACGTCGGAATAGCGGAAGCTGCCGGAGCGCCACACGGTGTGTTCGGGCAGGGTGCCGGCGTCCAGTCCCCCGGCGCCGATGAGCACCAGGTTGTCACCGCGCCAGCCGCCGCCGGCGACATGTCGCCGCCAAGCCTCGAGCACCACGTCGACGTTCTTGTAGGGGTTGAGCCGACCGAACATCACGAAGTCGCGGCGCCCTTCGGGGCCCATGAACGGCGGAACCCGGTCCAGGTCAAGGTCGCTGGCGAGCGGTACCACGTGCACCGGCGTGCCCGCGACGTCGCGGTTGGCGGCGACCGCGGTCGCGACAAAGTCGCTGTAGGTGATGGTGGCGGCCGAGCGGGCTCCCCAGCGGTCGAATACCGCACGTTCGTACCCCGGCCGCTGCTCGTCGGGGTCGTGTGGCCGGTCGTCGTGCACCACCTGAATGCGCGGACCCCGCCCGGCCAGCACGATCCAGCGTGGATCGCGCACGATCTCGGCGATCACGACGTCGGGCCGGTAGCGGCGAATGTGCTGCCAGGCCTTGAGGGTCGGGAGCCAGCTCCGCGCCGTTTTAAACCGCGGATCGAGCACCAGCTCATAGTCACGGGCCGCGTCCGACTCCGGGTGTTGATCGGAGGTGACCAGCAACACGTCGGCCCCGTGCCGCAATAGCGCCTCGGTCTGCACCCGCACCGCCGGCCGTGTCCACGGTGAAAGCCACAGTACCCGAGGAGAATTCACAGCACGGATCCGATCGCGTCGAGGTAGGCGTCGGTCATTGCCTCCACCGAGTAAAGCTTGCGAAGGCGTTGGTAGCCGCGTTGACCGACAGACGGCAGCGCATCGGGGTCAGCCAGGATCGGGGCCAAGTGGTCGCGCCATCCGGCTACGGAGACGGGCTCGACGAGGAACCCCGCTCTGCCGAAATCGAGCATCTCAGGGACAGCGCAGATCGCCGATGCCGCAACGGGTATCGCCCGAGCCATCGCCTCGAGAATGACCAGCGGGAAGGCCTCGGAACGGCTCGGAACACACAGCAGATCCGCATCCGCCAGCGCGGGCCCGGGGCCGGCTGACCAGCCGCGCCACTGCACCCGATCGCGCAACGCAAGTGGCGTTCGTGCTTGCAGCTTTTCCCGGTCGGGGCCATCACCGAAAATCGACAGCCGCCACGGCAGATCGACCAAGTCGTTGAGTGCCTCGATCAGCAGATGCGGGTTCTTGTGCTCGACGATGCGCGAGAGTATCACCAAGTGCAGCGGTTCACCGGCGGTCCGGATCGAAGGGGTCGGGTCATCGGCTACTGCTATGCCGTTGGGTGCAACGAATCGTCGTACCCGGAGCCGATGCTGCGCGCTCAGCATCGCCCAATGTCGTTGCGCCAGCACAATAAAACCGTCCGCGCGGCTCATCGCGGCGGTCAGCGGCCGAGAGTAGATCGGCCGGTCCTCCTCCGGCGGAACATGCGGCGCGACTAGCCAGCGCCGGCCGGCTGCGGCGGCGCGCCACAACGTTCCAAATCCCGTCTCGGTGTTCGTGTCGCCGGTGATGAGCACCGCCGGGCCCCGGGGAATGTCGAGGATCGGCGTCCACCAGGGCTGGCGCACCACGCGCACGGTCTGCGGAATTTCGGTGATGATTGGACCGAGCCGTTGCATGCATACGATGGTGACCGAGTAGCCGCGGCGATCCAATTCCGTTGCCAACAACGCCTTTTGCCGCTCGACACCCCCGTAGACCAGGCGGTTGGTGGTGATCACAATCGCCGGCAAGTCGTCGCGGCGTCGCGCTCCGGCGCTCTTCCGTGCACTGCGGTTCGACCGCTTCAGGCGTTCCAACAGCGTCGTGCCGACGAGATACGCGTTCGCGTGGTGAACAGTGTGCTGATGTTCGAGAAGCAGAGAGGTGTTGGCGCGCACCAAGTCCCGATCACGGCAGCGCTCGGCCGTCGAGACGGATTCGTTCGGCACCGGATTGCCGAGGTTGACGCCGATTTCGTCGGCCAGCAGAATGCGCCAGCCAGCTGCCTGGGCACGGGCCTGCCAGTCGGCTTCCCCGCCGTAGCGGAAGAACTCCTCGTCGAAGCCGCCAATGGAGTTCCAGGCCACGCGGTTGATTGCCAGGCATGCGACGCCGAAATAGCCGTCGATGCTTTGTGACTCGCGAGGTTGGCGAGCATAGAGGCGTGAGGTCGGCGTGCCGCGTCGTGAGTTGGAATAGCCGGCGGCCGCGGCCAGCGCCCGGATCAATGTCAGTTGGCGGGTCGCGATGTCCCACGGGGCGTGATCGGGTTTGGCGGCGTCACCCGCCATCGGCGAAACCGCCGCGACACCTGGCTGGCCGAGTAGCTGCCTGGTGCGCTTCAACGGTCCGCGCAGCTGGGCATTGGCACTCAACAACAGCAGGTCCGCATCGCTCGGCGTATGTTCGGCCAGCACGTTGAAGGCGGCGGCGTAGCCGACGTTCGCCGGCCCCAACACCCAGTTGACCGCTGGATGCCGGGCGGCGAGTTCCCCGCGGCTCGGACCTGGCTCGTCGCCGTCCTGGTAGACAAAAACGGGCAGCTCAGGCGAATGCTCAGCTACGCTGCCGAGGCACATTTCGAGCAGGTCGTGGCTCTGGTGGCTGACGATCAGCACCGCAAGCGATCTGGTGGACGGCACGGCGGCTGTGTCGCCGGCCGGAAGCTTCAGATATGCGCGGTCCATTCGACGCTTCGTGGTCGCCCGATCCCGACGGGTCGGATATCCGCGGTCCGCTTGACGGGTCACGGCATCTGTTCGCTTCGGCGCAACGAGGCCCGCAAAGAGCCCAAGGCCGACCAGCGGAGCGGGCCGATCGCCGCACTGGTGGCCAGGTAGGCGACTGCCGCGCACACCAGAATGACAACCACGCGATGATCCGAGAGCAGCAGTGTCACAACGACACTCACCGCCGTCGGGACCAGCAGCCGCAGCATGAACATCACTGGCGTGCGATAACCGCACCTGCGACGCAGCCACAGGCTGGAAATTGCCATGTGGAACAACTCCGTGCACACCAGCGCGACGCCGGGTCCGACGGCACCGAACCGCCCGTCCAGGGCCAGATTTAGTGCGATGTTGAGCGCGAGGGTCGCGACCGTCAACCAGAACAGGACGTGCTGAAGATGGGCGGCGACCAAACCTTGGCCGAGGGTGCCACTGACGAATCGCAGAGCTGCCGCGACGAACAACAACGCCAGCGTCGGTGTGCCGCGGGCGACGAACGCCTGGTCGCCGAAGAGCGCGATCAACAGTCCGGCCAGCAGCGCGCCGACAACGGCGACCGGGACCGCCACGAAGGACATCAGCTCGACGCTGCGGCGCAGGAAGCCGGCGAACGCGGCGACGTCACGCGCAAATAGCGCGGTGGCCGTCGACAGCGTCGACTTGTGGAAGATCAGCGACACCACGATGGTGTTGAACGCGATCGTCAGGGCCAACCCGTACACGCCCACCTCGGCGTGGGCGCTCAGCAGGGAGAGGATCACCCCGTCGGCGCGGGTGTACAGGAGCCCGACCACCATGAATCCGATGAGCGGCAGGGTTTCGCGCACCAGATCGGCGGCCTCCCGCGGCGCGAAGATCGGGCGCACCGAGACGTGCCGCGTTGCCGCGGTGCCCTGGATCAGCAGGTGCACGGCGGGCGGGATGAGTTGCGCGACGGCGAACCAGACGACGTCCGCGTGCGCCGAGACCAGGCAGGCGACCATGATCAATGTGCCCGTCCGAGCCGTGACATCGGAGATTGCCACCGCGGAGAACCGGACGGTGGTAAGAAACACCGGCTCGAAGCGCGTCGTCATGGTCTGGATGAGCAGCCCCCCGGACAGCACCACGAGCATCACCCGCACGTCGAGGTCGTGATAGATGAGCAACCCCGACCCGGCCGCCAGCGCCGCCAGCGGAACGCAGTAGACCAGGGCGAGGCCGCTGTTGACGCGCACCAGGCGCTCAAGGTCACCGCGGCCGGAGCTCACGCGGCGCACGATCACGGTGGCGATGCCGAGATCGGCCAGGCTGGTCCACATCCCGACGAACGCGATCGCGATGGTGAGCTGGCCGTAGCGCCCGGGACCCAGATAGCGAGCGGTCATCGCCACCGAAACCACCGAAGCCAGCATCCCCAGCGCCCGGCAGATCAACTGGATCGAGAACGCGCGGGCTATCCGCGCGACCGGCACCGATGGGACGACTCCAACCTGTGCCGTCGGCTCAGTCATGGCTCGCGGCCACCTAGTAGGCTCCGTGGCTGGTTAAGACGGCCTTCAAGGTCTTGGCGATGATCACGAGATCGCCCGCCATCGACCAGTTATCGACATAGGACAGATCCAGCCGGACCGACTCTTCCCACGAAAGGTCCGAACGGCCGCTCACTTGCCATAACCCGCTGATGCCCGGCTTCACCAACAACCGCCGCTTGACGTCACCGTTGTAGTTCTCGACCTCTCGCCGCAATGGGGGCCGCGGCCCGACGACGCTCATCTCTCCCTTGATCACGTTGATGAATTGTGGCAACTCATCAATGCTGAATCTGCGGAGTATTCTGCCGACGGGCGTGACCCGAGGGTCTTCCCGTATCTTGAAGAGCATCCCGCCCGCGCTTTCATTCAGCGACAACAGACGGTGGATTTGTGTGTCGGCATTGTCCGTCATCGTTCGAAACTTGACCATCGTGAACGGGTTTCCATCGATGCCGATACGTTCCGATAGGTAGAAGACGGGCCCCTTGCTGGTCAGCTTGATAGCGATGGCGGCCGCGACGAGAAGTGGCGATATCCCGATGAGGGCTGCCAGCGAGAAGCAGAAATCGAAGGCCTGCTTCTGAAAGCGCTGAGTCCCTTCGTATTGCGGTTTTTCGACATGCAGCAGAGGCAATCCGGCGATCAGCCGCAGGCTCAGTCGCGCTTCCGTCACGTCCATCACGCCCGGCGCGACCACCAGGTCGACGTCCGTCGTCTCCAACTGCCACATCAGTTCTCGGATCGCCCGGACGCCGAAATGCTCCGTCTGCGTCACCGCCACGGTGCCGGCGCCGCAGCTGTCAATCGCGGCCGCCGTGTGGGTTTCATCACCAAGAATCGGGACTTCGCGGCCTTCGACCGTCAGGGTTTCGCCGCGGGGTGGCCCATATCCCGGAATGCAGACGCCGACAACGACGCAGCCGTCCGCCGGATCGCGGGTAAGTTCGTGCGCGAGGTGTGAAACCGCCTGTCGGTCACCGATCGCCAATACCGTTGTCTGGCATTCGCCTTGTGCTCGCTTTCGGCAGATATGTTTGCGCCACAGGTGGCGGCTCGTCAGCAATCCGACGGTGCCGACGGGAAGCGCGATCGCCAGATAGCCGCGGGCCAGGTCAACCTTGGCGAGCAACGTGACCATCGCGATGATTCCGAACGTCCAGAATGACGCGCTGGCGATCCGCCGGTATTCGTCGATCCCCGCTCCGACGACCCGCGCCGATCTCGTTTGAAATATCGCGAGGGAAGACAGCCACAGCGCCGCGAAGAGAAACGAGAACAGCGTCATCACCGGGTCCGAATAACCGGACGTGTTCTGGACCTCACCGAATCGGACGTACTGCGCGAGAATTACCGACGCGAAGACGATCATCGAATCACTGATCCGCAGGCCGTGTGAATACTCGTATTCCCACCGCTGTACCGTCCTGCCGCCGGGCAAGGGCACCGGATGCGCGGTTACTGGTGAACCACTGGCTCGACCGCGATGCAACAAGGTCATGCTGGCCGTCCTACGCGTATCCGCCCGACGGCGGGCGCGTCATGATGGTGGGGACAACCCCGTATCGCGGTCCAAGAGTTCTGCCCGACCCGGCCAAAGCGGCCCGCGGCAGCGCGCTCAACAGGCTCGGCGACCCGTTTGCGCCACCGAAAGCGGCGTTCGGTAACGCCGCGGCGCTCACCTGCGCCGCCGGGATCACGCTGGTCCAGCCCGCCGGCACCGACATCGGACCCAGCGCCGACGCGCTGCCAAGGCTGCCCAACACGCCCCTTCCGAGCGATCCGAGCGCACCCGCCGCCGAGCTGGCCGCGCTCGCCGCCCCCGACGCCGCCCCTTGCGCGGCCGAGGCTGCGCTATTGATCAAGCCCTGCGTCGTCTGGGCCATGGACAGCACGGCGGATAATCCATACAGCGGGGTCGGTCCCAGCATCAGATAGTTGGGAAGTGCGTAGGGCAGCGAGTTTTCAATGCTTGTAAGCAGGCCGGGTTCGTAGCTCGCAAGGGTCGTCCCGAGGCTTGAGAGGCCCGAGGTGACCGAAGCGGGCGACGCGAGCGCCTGCAGCGCGGCGGGCACCGAGGACACGAGGCCCGCCAGCGACGATTGTTGTGTTCCCGAGGTGGTCACCGCCTGCGCGACCGCGGTGGTCTGGGCGGCTATCCCGGCCGGGTTGTCGACCTGCGGGGGTGAGGCG
The DNA here is from genome assembly GCF_019645855.1 of Mycobacterium malmoense. Lineage (NCBI taxonomy): Bacteria > Bacillati > Actinomycetota > Actinomycetes > Mycobacteriales > Mycobacteriaceae > Mycobacterium > Mycobacterium malmoense. Next base: position 4,250,823 of record NZ_CP080999.1, on the reverse strand, counting down.
AACGGCGTCACGCCGCAAGCGGCCGCCGAATTTGCGGCGTACTGATACATCGCCACGGCGTCCTGCGCCCACATCTCACCGTATTCGGCCTCGTTAGCCGCGATCGCCGCCGAATTCTGGCCGAAAAAGTTGGTGGCGATCAGCGACGCAAGCTGAACTCGGTTGGCGGTGACCGCGGGCGGTGGGACGGTCACCGCGAAGGCAGCCTCGTAGATCTCCACGGCAAGCCTGGCTTGGCCGGCCGCCTCGGCGGCGCGCGCGGCGGCCCCGGCCGTCCACGCCATGTATGGACCGAATGCGGACGCCATGGCCAGCGACGAGGAACCCATCCAGCGTCCGGTGGTCAATCCGGCGATCACTGACCGGTAAGAGCTTGCGGCGGAATGCAATTCGGCGGCCAAATTGTCCCAGGCCGTAGCGGCGGCCGACATCGAGCCGGGGCCGGGACCGGCATACATCCTCGCGGAGTTGATCTCCGGGGGGAAGGCGCCAAAATCCATCGCTGGGAACCCCTGCGCGTCAGCTGGCCGCGGCGGCGGCGCCCGAACCTGCGCCGGTCGCAGCACCCACCGTCAGCGTCGGTGCGGCGTCGGGCGCAGGCATGACCAGTCTGGTTGGGGAGGCGACCCCGGTCGCCCTCCCAATGGTGATCGCACAGCCGGTGGCCTGTGGTGTTCCAACCGGCGCCGTACGATACTCCAGTATGAGCATGGGCGGTATTCTACATACTTTTAATACGGAAAATCCGATATCTTGGTGATGTCAGGTATTTCACATTTCGGAGCTCGCCAACTCCGCTGGGTGGTCGAAGATTGTTAACCGCACCCACGCGCCGACGTCGCGCGATCGGCTCGGGGAAGGCATAGCGAACGTAAAGCGATCCCCCGATGTACAAGTGTCGACCTCGACACGACCACCCGCACAGGGCATGCCCGCGTCCACGCAGTAGTCTCCGTGAATGCACTATCGCGCTAGGCTGCCCGTGCCTTGCGCCCCTGGGCTCCTGCTGCCAGTTGTGAGCAGGGTGAAATCAGATGTAGCGATGCCGCGCCGCGATCGCGATTACTCAATGCGAGGCAAAAGGGCCCTCCAGGTCCGATGAAGAACCCTCCGACCGGCGGACGAGCGGATACCACTCGGAGACAGATTCTGCGTGCCGCGGCCCATCAGTTTGCTCAACGCGCCTACCACGACGTCGGCCTTGACGACATCCTCACCGAGGCCGAACTCACCAAGGGCGCAATGTATTTCCACTTCCGTTCGAAGCATGCGCTGGCGATGGCGATCATCGACGAACATATCGTCACCAGTAACGCCGCGTTCCAAGACCTGCTGGCGCGAGAGCTTTCGGGCCTGGAAACCCTCGTCGACTCCTCCTTCTTGGTAGCCGTTCTGGACATCAACCAGGATCTGACGAGGGCGGCCATGCACCTGGTCGAGGCGGTCGGGCGGGTGGAAGAGTTACACGCGAAGCTGTTGGGCGGCTGGATCGAAGCCCTCGCCAGCGCTGTCCGGGATGCGATCGCCGAGGGTGATCTCGCCGAACGGTGCGATCCGCAGGACGTCGCACGCCTCGTCGTGTCCGTCTATATGGGTCTGCGGCAAACCAGCGATCTGGGCGATCCGGAGCGCTTTCTTCACGATCTGGAGAAGAGCTGGAGCCTGCTGCTGGCTGGAATCCTGCAACCGGACCGAACCGATTACTTCACGCAATTCATCAGTCGGCGCACAGCACTTGCGATCAGCGCCACGTCCACCCACGTGACTTCCGATTGACGCCGACCTGGAAAAATGGAGGCGAACAATCGGGACCTCGGTAGCGGCAGTTGTTAGGCTTGACGCCCCTGCCCAGGAAGTATGAGAAGCCGAGGCGCGGAATCTAATCCGATCGACCGAACTCCGGAGGTGCAGGAGCGATGGCTCGCCAGGTTCGATCCGAGGTAACCCGGCGGAAGATTATCGATGCCGCGGTCGACGTCTTTGACGAGGTCGGGTATACGGGCGCCGGGTGGGGCACGATCGTCGAGCGCACGGGGATGACCAAGGGCGCCCTGTACCACCACTTCGAAGCGAAGGAACCATTGGCGGCCGCCATCATCGAAGAAGGCTCCGACAACCTCCTCGCCGCCCTGCGCAATGCGTGTGGATCGGCTTCGCCCGCACTCGAGAACATGGTCCACGGCACGTTTGCGGTCGTGCACGTGCTCGGCTCGGACAAGTTGGCCCGGACGGCCGAGCAACTGGCCGCTGCCCTGAGCGGGTTCAACGAAGCGGCCTCGCGCTTCTACGCGATATTGGTGGCGGAAATGGCCGCCGAGGCCCGGCGCGCAATCGCTGAGGGAGACCTCCGAGATGACCTGGATCCGGAAGTGCTCAGTGAGTCGATCGTCGGCGCCATGTTCGGAACGCGGTTGCTATCCAACGCATCCGGTCATCGCACAGACGGGGGCATCGCCGGCGACTTTACTGGGCGCTTGAGTCAGATATGGGAATTTCTGCTTCCCGGCATCGCATCGGAAGGGTCGCTGTCGTATTTCCGGCAATTCCTTTGTCGCGAAGCGATCCGCCACGCCCGGGACGCTGTCGCGCGCACCGAGGCCGTTGGCGTATCAGAAACCGGTTAAGTCTGCGCGTGGGGGTTCATCAGCCTTTCGTGGCGACGTGCTGGACGGGTCGATCGGCCTTTCCAACCTTTAGTATGTAATTATCGATATATAGACCTTATTGGTCTGTATATAGGCTCGTTCACGGTCTCTAACACGGTGATTCGGGTATCCACCCTGATGCGTCTGCGGCAATGCATACTATTGCGGTGATGTTTGGTAAACGCGCAGGCCGGATCGTTGCACTAGCCGGCGTGGTGGGAATTTTGGCCATGAGCGCCCCGGCCGCATGGGGCGCGCCCGCCGACTCGGGCACGGCGGCGGACACGCTGACCGTGGGGTTGACCGACGTCGGGTCGACCCCCACCTTGGATTTTTGGGGCGTAGACAGCACCCACCGTCTTACCGTGCCGGTCCCACCCGGGCTGGTACCGGACGCTCTGAACGCGGTTGTCCAACTGCCGCTCAACATGCGGTCGGGGATCATCACCGTCACGCAGGACGAACGCCCCATCGCGAGGCTGAACCTGCCCGCCACCGACCAAGCGCCGATCGTCATCCCGCTGGCCGGGGCGGAAGTGAACGGCAACTCGGTGACCGTGACGATGCGCACAACTCTCATGCCATTAGAGGGAAACTGCCTCTACCCATGGAGCCCGCTGCGTCTGGTCGATGGAACGATCAGCTACACCGGGGTCGAGCAGCCGCCGACCACCGTGGCCCATTTCCTGCCGCCGGTGCTGCGGAAGCTGACCATATTCGTGCCGCAATCGCCGTCGGTAGCGGAGTCCGACACCGCGGTTCAGCTGGCCACCTCCGCCGCCGCGCATTACGGCAGGCAGAATCCCGAGATTGCCGTCGTCCCGTTGCCGGAAGGACAGCTGGCGCCGCCGACGCCGCCGCGGCAGCTGGAACGCCAGATCGTCATCAAAGAGGGACCCGATGATGGCCTTGCCGTTCAAAGCACCGCAGGTGAGCCGTGGCTGCTGATCTCGGGACCGCTGGGGAAAACCAACGAATCGGACATAGCCTTGCTATTCGGCGGTATAGCCCCGCTGGCCTTTACTTCCAAGGTCACTGTGGGATCGCTCACGCCCGAGGTTCGATTCCCCGGCAACAGCACGACGCTGCGCGAACTGGGGCTGCCGTTCGCCAGCGCCAGCGCGCTGCAACCGCGGGTGTCGATCGGGCTGGACCAGACCCGGTTTGGCAGATCCGTCCACTCGGTGCGGGTGCATCTGCAGGGATCGTATTCTCCGACGCCGGCCAACATCGGCGGCCAGATCGAAGCGATAATCGGCACCGAGACCATCGACCACTGGCCCACCGACGCCCATGGCGTCATCGACCGCTGGGTTGACGTCCCGGATCGGCTCCTGCAGCGGTACACCAGCCTTGACGTAGTGCTCGATGTCGCGGGCAACATCGGGCATTGCGGCGATTTCTACACCGCCGGCGCTGGAAATCAACTGCTCAAGTTGACCATTGACGGCGACACCATCGTGCAGACCAGCCCGGCCGCGCCGCCCGTGCCGGATGGCCTGCGGTCGGTGCCGCAAGCGCTGATGCCCCAGGTCCAGGTGGGCATCGAACCCCGTTCGCTGGACGACACGGTGCGCGCCGTCGAGATCATGGTGATCCTGCAGCGACTCAGCGCGATACCGATCGCCACCGTTGTGACGAGCGCGCAAAAAGCGATCGATTCGCCAAATCCCGCGATAGTGATCGCCGCCGGCGGGTGGAACCACCGCGATATCGTGCTTCCCGTGTCCGCGGGGCCCAGCGGGCCAATCACCGTCAACGCCTCCGGGTCGTCCGACGGCAAGCCCACCACACTCACGCTGGATCCGACACTGCGGTTCGCATCCGTGCAAACGGTCTTCAACCGCGGCCGCACGCTGCTGATCGCCACGTCCAACGGCGCCCCACCGCAGCTCGACGAGCTGCTCAGATGGCTCACCGGCGACGACAAGCGCTGGCCGAAGCTGCAAGGCGTCGCGGTGGTGTCCGTGCCCGGGCAAGACCCGGTGACCATCGACCACACCAACACGTGGAGCTCGGCTGCAACATCCCAGAGCCACTCGGACCTGGGATGGCTATGGTGGCTTGCCGGCGGGTGGCTTGCCGTGGCCGTCGTCGGTGCAGGGGTGATCGTGCTGCGCAGCCGGCGCGGATCACGCCGCTGACATGACTGTGGTGTCGAATCTGCGTTCAGCGCTAGCTTTTTCGTCGTCGCTGCCACCGCAGTCTCGGCGGCTCAGTGAAAAGGCCCCGCGGCGAAAGCCTGAGCGCTAGCGCTCTTCTTTCCACAACTGCTCGGTCAGATCCTGGAAGACTGCGAGGGCAAATTGATCGTCGGCCCGCATCACCGCCGACCTGCTCATCAGCGCCCGCACGACCGAGCCGTCCTTGTGTGCCAGTTCGACGACCATATTGGCGAGAGCGTGGACGACCGACAGTAGGGACTCCGAGGCCGGGGCCTGATGGAAAATCTGATGGAATCTGAGCGTCAAGACCTCGTCGGGCTCGTAGCCCAGCATCTCGGCGAACGCGGTGTTCGTGAACAAGATGCTGCCGTCATCCCCGATTGCCAGCACGGGAACCGGGATCCGCTCCAGCGCAACCAGTGCGGGCAGCTGCTTCAAGGTCATCGTCGGCGACTGGCTGTATTGCTGGTTGCGTCGTCGGTCCACAGGCCGATTATGGCCCATAGCAGGGGCTATGCCGGACGCTTTTCCCCAATGTGGCCGACGCCGCAGCGGAATCGGAGGTCCCTGACGACCCGGGCCGGATAGCTGGCGACGTCGATATCGTGTTCCTGTCGCTCAATCGGTGGGCGGCGGCTGGTAGCGGGGGAACACCCCCGTCGGTGGCGGCAGCACCGTGCCGGGGACCAGCCGCGCGCCGACGGCCGTGAACGCCCGTTGGTCCTCGGCCTGGCCGAGCAAGTCCAGCAGCTTGGCGGCCGACTCGGGCATGACGGGCGCGACCAACAGCGCCGCGATGCGGACCGCCTCGCAGGTGGTGTAGAGCACGGTACGGAACCGGGCCTGGTCCGCCTCGGACTCGCTCTTGCGCAGCACCCACGGCTGCTCGGCCGAAAAGTATTTGTTCGCCTCCCCGAGCATCAGCCAGATCGCCTCGAGGGCCAAATGCATTGCCTGCGAGTCAAAACTGGCACGCACCCGCTCCAGCAAGCCGTCGGCCGTCGTCAATAGCTCAGTGTCGGCGGCGGTGAACTCACCGGGTTCGGGGACCACCGCGTCGAAGTTCTTCGCCACCATCGACAACGACCGCTGGGCCAGGTTGCCGAGCTCGTTGGCCAGATCGGTGTTGATCCGGGTGATGATGGCCTCTTCGCTGTAGTTGCCGTCCTGGCCGAACGGGACCTCGCGCAGCAGGAAGTAGCGGAGCTGGTCCACGCCGAACGCGTCGACCAGGGCGATCGGATCGATGGTGTTGCCCACCGACTTGCTCATCTTCTCGCCGCGGTTGTGCAAGAAGCCGTGGGCGAAAACCCTTCGCGGCAGCTCGATTCCGGCCGACATCAAAAACGCCGGCCAGTAGACGGCGTGAAACCTAATGATGTCCTTGCCGATCATGTGCAGGTCGGCGGGCCAGTAGCGGCGGAACAACTCCGAGCCGGTGTCGGGGAAGCCGGCCCCGGTCAGGTAATTGGTCAGCGCGTCCACCCAGACGTACATGACGTGGTCCGGATCGTCGGGCACCGGGACTCCCCAGTCGAACGAGGTGCGGGAGATGGACAGATCCCGCAGCCCGCCCGAGACGAAGCTGATCACCTCGTTGCGGCGCACCTCGGGCGCGATGAAGTCGGGATTGGCGTTGTAGTGGGCCAGCAGCTTGTCGGTATACGCCGACAGCCGGAAGAAATAGGTCTGCTCCTCGGTCCAGGTCACCTCGGCGCCGGTTTCGACGGCGATCCGGGTCTCGCCCGCCACCGCGGTCTCCGATTCGACGAAGAACCGCTCGTCACGCACCGAGTACCACCCCGAGTAGGAGTCGAGGTAGATGTCGCCGGCCGCCGACATCCGCCGCCAGATTTCCTTCGACGACTCGTGGTGATCGGCATCGGTGGTGCGGATGAAGCGATCGAAGGAGATGTTCAACCTCTCCTGCAGCCGCTGGAACACGTCGGAGTTGCGGCGAGCCAGTTCGGCGGTGGGCAGCCCTTCGGCCGCCGCGGCCTGGGCCACCTTGAGGCCGTGCTCGTCGGTTCCGGTCAGGAAACGCACGTCGAAGCCGTCGAGCCGCTTGAACCGGGCGATCGCATCGGTCGCGATGTATTCGTACGCGTGACCCACGTGTGGCGCGGCGTTGGGATACGCGATCGCGGTGGTGATGTAGTAAGGCTTCATCGAGAGTCCACCCTATTGTGTGCGCGTGAGCTCCAACCGACCTGGTAAACGAGAAGCGCCGCCCGCCCCGGAGCCGCTGGCGCCCCTCGTCGACGCCCATACCCACCTCGACGCGTGCGGCGCCCGCGATAGCGAGGGAGTGCGGGCCATCGTCGAACGCGCCGCGGCGGTCGGAGTGGGCGCGGTGGTCACCGTCGCCGACGACCTGGAATCGGCGCGCTGGGTGACGCGGGCCGCCGAGTGGGATCGGCGGGTCTATGCCGCGGTGGCGTTGCACCCGACGCGCGCGGACGCGCTGGACGACGCCGCCCGTGCCGAGATCGAGCGGCTGACGGCCCATCCCCGGGTGGTGGCCGTCGGCGAGACGGGCATGGATCTGTATTGGCCTGGGCGCCTGGACGGCTGCGCGCGGCCGGACGTACAGCGTGATGCCTTCGCGTGGCATATCGACCTGGCCAAGCGGTGCGGCAAACCGCTGATGATCCACAACCGGGAGGCCGACGCCGCGGTGCTCGACGTGCTGGCGGCCGAGGGCGCCCCCGACGTCGTGATCTTCCACTGCTTTTCGTCGGACAGCGCGATGGCCCGCCGCTGCGTGGACGCCGGGTGGCTGCTCAGCCTTTCCGGGACGGTGAGCTTCCGCAACGCGCGCGCCCTGCGGGAAGCCGTCCCGTTGATACCGCAGGAGCAGCTTCTGGTCGAAACGGATGCGCCCTTTTTGACGCCGCATCCCTATCGCGGCTCAGCGAACGAGCCGTACTGCCTGCCCTATACCGTACGGGCCTTAGCTGAGCTGCTAGATCATCGTCCCGAAGACTTGGCGCTAGTCACCACTAGCAATGCGCGCCGGGTCTACGGGCTGGCGCCTGACTAGCGTCCTTATGCAATGACTTCCGTAACACGGCCGCTCCGGAGGTTGCTCAACATTGGCCGGTTCGTTACCGTCTTGTGATCGAACGGGTGGGCCACTAGGCCCATTTGTCATTTTCTGCTGGGTAGTAGTTCGTGAAGTGATTGCTAAGGTCGGGGTAGACGCGCGTTGACTGTATTGACAAAACTTCATCAAACTCCATCACCGATGTTGCGGCTCGTAGTCGGAGGGCTGCTTTTAGTACTGGGATTCGCCGGCGGGTTTGCGGTTTCGACATGCAAGACGGTGACGCTGACCGTCGACGGAATCGCGATGCGGGTGACGACCATGAAGTCGCGGGTGATCGACATCGTCCAGGAAAACGGCTTCGCCGTCGATGAGCGCGACGACCTGTACCCCGCCGCCGGCGTGCAGGTCCACGACGCCGCCAACATCGTGCTGCGGCGCAGCAGGCCGTTGCAGATCTCGCTGGACGGCCACGACGCCAAGCAGGTTTGGACGACGGCGTCCACCGTGGACGAAGCGCTGGCCCAACTCGCGATGACCGACACCGCCCCGGCCGCGGCCTCCCGCGGCAGTCGCGTCCCGCTGGCGGGGATGGCGCTGCCGGTCGTCAGCGCCAAGACGGTCCACATCAACGACGGCGGCGCGGCGCGCACGGTGCACCTGCCGGCGCCCAACGTCGCGGGCCTGCTGAGCGCCGCCGGCGCGCCGCTGCTCGAGAGCGACCAGGTGGTGCCCAGCGCGACGTCCCCGGTCGTCGACGGAATGGACATCCAGGTGACCCGCAACCGGATTCAGCAGGTCACCGAGCGGATCCCGCTGACGCCGAACGCGCGTCGGATCGAGGACCCGGGGATGAACATGAGTCGCCAGGTCGTCGAAGACCCGGGTAGCCCGGGCACGCAGGATGTGACGTTCGCGGTGGCCACGGTCAACGGCGTCGAGACCGGCCGGATACCCGTCGCCAACACCGTGATCACGCCGGCCCGCGAAGCCGTGGTCCGCGTGGGCACCAAGCCCGGCACCGATGTGCCTTCGGTGATCAACGGATCGATCTGGGACGCCATCGCGGGCTGCGAGGCCGGTGGAAACTGGGCGATCAACACCGGCAACGGGTATTACGGCGGTGTGCAGTTCGACCAGGGCACCTGGGAGCGCAACGGCGGGCTGCGGTTTGCCCCGCGCGCTGACCTCGCTACTCGGGAAGAGCAGATCGCCGTCGCCGAGGTGACCCGGGAGCGCCAGGGCTGGGGTGCGTGGCCGGTGTGCAGTGGAAGAGCTGGTGCGAGCTGACCATCCGGCTCCTCGGACGCACCGAGATCAGGCATCTGGCCAAAGAGCTCGAACTTCGGCCACGAAAGGCTCTGGGGCAGAATTTCGTCCACGACGCCAACACGGTGCGACGGGTGGTTTCGGCCTCCGGGGTCAACCGGTCGGACCACGTCCTAGAGGTCGGACCGGGCCTCGGGTCGCTCACGCTGGCGTTGCTCAACCGGGCCGACACCGTCACCGCCGTCGAAATCGACCCGGTGCTCGCCGGGCGGCTGCCGCGGACCGTCGCCAAGTATTCGCATAGCGGAATCTACCGGCTGGCCGTGCACAACCGCGACGTGTTGACCCTGCGCCGCGACGAGCTGACCAGCGAGCCGACCGCGATGGTCGCCAACCTGCCGTACAACGTCGCGGTTCCCGCGCTGCTGCACCTGCTCGCCGAATTTCCGTCGATTCAGACCATGACGGTGATGGTGCAGGCCGAGGTCGCCGAACGGCTAGCCGCCGAGCCGGGCGGCAAGGACTACGGGGTGCCTAGCGTCAAGGTCCGTTTCTTCGGACGGGTCCGTCGTTGCGGCCTGGTCTCGCCGACCGTCTTCTGGCCGATTCCGCGCGTCTACTCCGGGCTGGTTCGCATCGACCGGTACCCAACCTCGCCGTGGCCCACCGACGACACCTTCCGGCGGCAAGTATTCGAACTCGTGGACATCGCCTTCGCCCAGCGGCGCAAGACATCTCGCAACGCGTTCGCCGAGTGGGCGGGCTCGGGCAACGAGTCGGCGAATCGACTGCTGGCCGCCAGCATCGATCCGGCCCGTCGCGGTGAGACGCTGTCCATCGACGACTTCGTGCGGCTGTTGCAACGGTCCAGCGAACGAGACGACGCCACCCGCCCGGACGCACCGCTGGGGCAGGTTTCGGGGCACGCTTCCGCGAGCTGACGAAAGTGTCTGCGTGTGGTTCGCCTGTCGCGGCGATAGTCTGCTGCGGTGGCTGACAATGTCTGACGGCAACACCGCCGCGCAGTGGGTGCCCACCGGGTCGGTCACCGTGCGGGCGCCCGGCAAAGTCAACCTGTACCTGGCGGTCGGCGATCGACGCAAAGATGGCTACCACGAACTGACGACGGTGTTTCAGGCCGTCTCGCTGCTCGACGAGGTGACGGTTCGCAACGCCGACGTGCTGTCGCTCGAGCTCGTCGGCGAGGGCGCCGGCAAGCTGCCCACCGACGAGCGCAACCTCGCCTGGCGGGCGGCCGAGCTGATGGCCGAACACGTGGGCCGGGCACCCGACGTCTCGATCGTGATCGACAAATCCATTCCGGTGGCCGGCGGCATGGCGGGTGGCAGCGCGGACGCGGCGGCGGTGCTGGTCGCGATGAACTCGCTGTGGGAGCTCAACGTGCCGCGCCGCGATCTGCGCATGCTCGCCGCGCGGCTGGGCAGCGACGTGCCGTTCGCCCTGCACGGCGGCACGGCGTTGGGAACCGGTCGCGGCGAGGAGCTGGCGACCGTGTTGTCCCGCAACGGCTTTCACTGGGTGCTGGCGTTCGCCGACAGTGAGCTGCTGACCCCGGCGGTGTTCACCGAGCTGGACCGGCTCAGGAAAGGCCCCCGGAAGGGCGTGGCTCCGCCGCGGCTGGCCGAGCCCGGGCCGGTGCTGGCGGCTCTGGCCGCCGGCGATCCGAAGCGGCTGGCGCCGCTGCTGGGCAACGAAATGCAAGCGGCCGCGCTGAGCCTGAACCCGGCCCTGCGACGGGCGCTGCGCGCCGGGGTGGAGGCCGGCGCCCTGGCGGGCATCGTGTCTGGCTCGGGTCCGACGTGTGCCTTCCTGTGCACCTCGGCGGCCTCGGCGGTCGACGTCGGTACGCAGCTGTCGGGGGCGGGCGTCTGCCGCACCGTTCGCGTCGCCAGCGGGCCGGTACCGGGCGCCCGGGTGGTGCCGGCGCCGATAAGCGAAGTCTGAACGGGGTGTGAAATCTAACTCAAATCGTGCAATAGTTTGGCAGTTACTTAAGAGGAGTTTAAGATAACTCGCGGTGATGAGCAGCGGTAAGCAGGACCACTCGATTTCATCGTCCGCCGGGCATGCCGGCGGACTCGTTGACTCGTCGCCAATTCGAGACCTAACCGCTGCCCAACTGTGCTCGCGTGCCTGCTACAAAGTGGCACCCAGCGGGCGGAACATGAGATCCCGGGCCTTGGGTAAAGTGCCGGAACCGAGGAGGTTTTTGTGAGCAGGTTTACCGAGAAGATGTACCGCAACGCCCGCACCGCGACGACGGGCATGGTCACCGGTGAACCGCACCACCCCGTCCGCCACACCTGGGGCGAGGTCCACGAGCGCGCCCGTCGTATCGCGGGCGGCCTGGCCGCGGCGGGCATCGGGCGGGGCGACGCGATCGGTGTGCTCGCCGGCCTCCCGGTGGAGATCGCCCCCACGGCGCAGGCCCTGTGGATGCGCGGAGCCAGCCTGACCATGCTGCACCAGCCCACACCGCGCACCGACCTGGCCGTGTGGGCCGAGGACACCATGACCGTCATCGGCATGATCGAGGCCAAGGCCGTCATCGTCTCCGAGCCCTTCCTCGTGGCCATCCCGGTGCTCGAGGAGAAGGGCATCAAGGTCCTCACCGTCGCCGACCTGCTGGCATCGGATCCGATCGACCCCGTCGAGGTCGGCGAGGATGACCTGGCGCTGATGCAGCTGACATCCGGGTCCACCGGATCCCCCAAAGCGGTTCAGATCACGCACCGCAACATTTACTCCAACGCCGAAGCGATGTTCATCGGCGCCGAGTACGACGTCGACAAGGACGTCATGGTCAGCTGGTTGCCCTGCTTCCACGACATGGGCATGGTCGGCTTCCTCACCATCCCGATGTACTTCGGCGCGGAGCTGGTCAAGGTCACGCCGATGGACTTCCTGCGCGACACGCTGCTGTGGGCCAAGCTCATCGACAAGTACAAGGGCACCATGACGGCGGCGCCCAACTTCGCCTACGCACTGCTCGCCAAGCGTTTGCGTCGCAACGCCAAGCCCGGCGATTTCGACCTGTCGACCCTGCGCTTCGCGCTTTCCGGCGCCGAGCCGGTCGAACCCGCCGACGTCGAGGACCTGCTCGACGCGGGCAAGCCGTTCGGCCTCAAGCCCTCGGCGATCCTGCCGGCCTACGGCATGGCCGAGACGACGCTGGCCGTGTCGTTCTCGGAGTGCAACGCCGGCCTGGTCGTCGACGAGGTCGACGCCGATCTGCTGGCGGCCCTGCGCCGGGCCGTGCCCGCCGCCAAGGGCAACACCCGCAGGCTGGCCACTCTCGGCCCCCTGCTGAGGGACCTCGAGGCCCGTGTCGTCGACGAGGACGGCAACGTGGTGCCCGCGCGCGGCGTCGGCGTCATCGAGCTGCGCGGCGAGTCGCTGACGCCCGGCTACCTCACCATGGGCGGCTTCATCCCGGCCCAGGACGAGCACGGCTGGTATGACACCGGTGACCTCGGCTACCTCACCGAGGAGGGCCACGTCGTGGTGTGCGGCCGCGTCAAGGACGTCATCATCATGGCCGGCCGCAACATCTACCCGACCGACATCGAGCGGGCCGCCTGCCGCGTCGAGGGCGTTCGGCCGGGTTGCGCGGTGGCCGTGCGCCTCGACGCCGGGCATTCGCGGGAGAGTTTCGCCGTGGCCGTCGAGTCCAACGCCTGGCAGGACCCGGTCGAGGTGCGCCGCATCGAGCATCAGGTCGCCCACGAGGTGGTGGCCGAGGTCGATATGCGCCCGCGCAACGTTGTGGTGCTCGGTCCCGGGACCATTCCGAAGACGCCGTCGGGCAAGCTGCGGCGGTCCACCTCGGTCGCCCTGGTCAGCTAGCTTCCTGGCTGCGAGCGTGCACAGCCCCTTGCCGCGAGCGTGCGCAGATTGCCAGGGTTTGCGGCGTGTCGGTGTGCAAACACGCACGCTCGGCGACGCTGGCTACCAGGCGTGGACGCGGTTTTGCGCGGGCTCTAACCCCAGTTCGATGAGCAATTCGGTGGCGTCCGCGGCCTGCTCGCAGATGGTGGGGACTTCGGGGCGCTCGACCGCGGTGAAGTTTTCCAGCACGAACGCCGCGGGGTCTTTGCGTCCGGGCGGGCGGCCGATCCCGATCCGCACCCGCTGAAAATCCTTGGTACCCAGGGCCGCCGCCACCGACCGCAGCCCGTTGTGGCCGCCTTCGCCGCCGCCGATCTTGAGCCGGATGCGCCCGAAGTCGAGGTCGAGGTCGTCGTGGATGACGATGATGTCGGCCGGCGCGACCGAGTAGAACTTCGCCAGCGGGCCCACCTGGCGGCCGGACTCGTTCATGAAGCAGCGTGGCTTGGCCAACAACACCGGGCGCCCGGCCAACCGGCCGCTGGCAACTTCGGCACCAGAACGCTTGTGCGCCTTGAATTTCGAACCTAGCCGCGCGGCGAGCAGGTCGGCGACCATGAAGCCGAGGTTGTGGCGGGTGCGGGCGTAGTTGTCTCCGGGGTTGCCCAGGCCGATCACCAAAAACGGTTCGGCCACGTCGCGGGCCGCCTACTCGGACTCTTCGGCCGTGGCCTCGGCTCCGGGCTCTTCCTCGGCTGCGGGGGCCTCTTCCTTCGGGGCGACCTCGCCCGCGCCCTCTTCGGCGAGTTCCTCGGCCGTCGGCGCGTTCACCACGTTGACCACCAGCAACTCCGGGTCGGAAACCAGGTTGACGCCCGGCGGCAGGGTGATCTGTCCGGCGCTGAACTGGGTGCCGGGTTCGGCGTCCTCGACGGACACCGTCAACTGCTCGGGAATCGACAGCGCCTCGGCCTCGATCTCGATGGCGTTGGTCTCCTGGGTGACCAGGGTGCCGGGCGCGGCGTCGCCCTCGACCACCACGGTGACTTCCACGACGACCTTTTCGCCGCGACGCACGACCAGCAGGTCGGCATGCTGGATGGTGCGGCGGATCGGGTGGATGTCGAGCGCTTTGGTCAGTGCGAGCTGCTCCTTACCGGCGATGTCGAGGGTCAGCACCGCGTTGGTGCCCGAGTGGCGGAGGACGGCCGCGAAGTCGTGTCCGGGCAGTTCCAGGTGCTGCGGGTCGGCGCCGTGACCATAGAGGACGGCGGGAATCTTGCCGGCGCGCCGGGCCCGCCGGGACGCGCCCTTGCCGGTCTCGGTTCGCACCGTGACCTTGAGCTGGTTGACTGCGGACTTGGCCATCGTGTCGCTCCTGTGTGCTCGCTACCTCGTTCGGGGGCACGGCCAGGGTCGCGACAAAAGAGTCGGTCTCCGTCGATAACGGTGCCGGCCAAACGGTCGGCCACCCTCGCCGTGACGCCCGGTCAGGTTAGCGCATCTGCGCCTCGGAGCGGAAATTGGAGCGGCCGTCAGCGCTTCCGGCCAATCTTGCCCTTCTCCACAGGGACCTTCCTCCAAATGCAGGAGTGCGTCTCCACCGAAGAAGCCACCGATCGGCGGATGTTGCCCTTCGGGGCACGCCGTTACCGTCGTGGCCGTGGATAAAAAAGCACGGGTCATCGGTGGCGGCGAGGCGTCGCCGCGGCACGCCGAATCTGTTGTGGCCCTGGAGGATTTGTGTGAGTATCCGGCGGCCATACAGGACCGCGTCCTGCTGCAGCGCGAGTCCGAGGTCGCCGATTACATCGCGAATGGTTTCGCGAAGCGCAACCCGGCGCTGGCCGCACGGTACGGGGTGACGGCATGGCAGAAGAGCGCCGCCGTCGTGGCCGCCGTTGTGCTAATTGCGATGGGGGTGCTGGTGCCGTCGGTGCTCGTGATCGTCCTGGCGGGCGTCACGTCGCTGATCGCCGTGATTTCCGTGGTTTTGGTGCTGGCGGGGCTGTGGCATCACAGCCCGTGGGCGCGGCGGCGCAGAGCGGCGTTGCCACTGCCCGCTGAGCGGCTTCCCACCTACACGGTGCTTATCCCCGCATACCACGAAGAGCGCGTCATCGGGGATTTGATTCGTTGCCTGGCGAGGATTGACTATCCCACCGATCGCCTGGAGGTGCTGATCCTGGTGGAACGGCGTGACGTGGCAACGCAGCGGGCTATCCGCGCGGCGAAACCCCCGTCGCACATGCGTGTGGTGCATCTGCCGCCGGGCGCGCCGCAGACCAAGCCGCGTGCCTGCAATGCCGGGCTGCTGTTGGCGCGTGGTGAGCTGCTGGTGATTTTCGACGCCGAGGACCGCCCCGAGCCCGATCAGCTCAGGCGAGCCGCCGCGATGTTCGCCGCGCGGGGCGACGACCTGGCCTGCGTGCAGGCCACGTTGCTGCAAAGTAATGCCCAGACCAACGTGTTTACCCGCTGCAACGCACTGGAGTACGTTCTGCGCTACCGGCTGACGGTGCCAGGACTGGCCAGGATTGGTGCGGCTTTCCCGCTCGGCGGGACCAGCAACCACTTCCGCACCCAGGTGTTGCGCGAGCTTGGCGGCTGGGACGCGTGGAACGTATCCGAGGACGCCGACTTGGGCATGCGCTGTCATGCACTCGGTTACCGCACCGACGTCGTTGACACGATCACGCACGGCGAGGCGCCGGATCGCTTCCGCGACTGGCTCGGACAGCACACGCGCTGGCACAAGGGATACCTGCTCACCGCGTTGGTTCACACCCGCCGCCCGGTGAACAATGCCCGCCGATTTGGGCCGCTGAGTCTGGCGGCGCTGCTGGTGATCGTGTTCGGCACGCCGCTGCAGTACCTGATCCAGCCGGTCGTGCTTGCCGTAGCCATCTCAGGGGCCTTGGGGCACAACGGTTTTCTCGACGCACTTGTCGTGGATGCGGGAGTCGTCTCGTCGCTGCAAATCGGCACCTTCATCGCCTCCTTGACGGTCGCCTTCGCGGCCTGCCCGCGCCCTCGCGGCCGCTACGTGACGGCGGTCATGGCTTATCCGTTTTTGCACTGGCTGGCCGCCTGCCGGGCGTTGCACCAGCTGATCACGGCCCCGTTCCTCTGGGAGAAGACCGTTCACCACGGTCAGGTGGGGGAGCCACGTCCAGGGATGGGCAACGGAACCGTGAACCGTGCTCACGCGGCGTAGAACCCGTCGAGCCGCCCAGTTACTTTGCGGCGACGACGAATCCGTGGATGATCGCCTCGATGTCGGATGCCTGCGCGGCTGCCTGGTCGGCCAGCGTGGTGATGGTCAGTTGAACCAGGTATCGCTGGCTGGCGGGCGGCGATCCGGTGGGGATGACGATCCGGTTCCAGCTGTGCAGCCGCGTGCCGTCAAGGTCGTAGCTGCCCTGAATCATCGACGACGGAAAACCGTTGTAGTTCGCCGTCGAGGCGTCGAGCTGCTTGAAATTTTCGAACAGCTGGGCATCGTCGTTGCCGTGCTTGACAACCTGGGCCGGGTCGAAGTCCCCGCGCAGCTTGAACACCACCAGTCTGGCCGTCGGATACTTGCCGCCCTTGGAGATCATCACCGTCTCCGGCGCGATCTTTTTCGGATCATTGAACGCCGACCAGCCCGGCGGCGTCGGAATCGAGACCGTCAAATCTGGCAGGGCACCCGGCGCCACCTGCTGCCCGGTAACGCCGATGTCGTTCAGATACTGCGACAAGGGGACGGGCTTCCCCGTCGCCGCGGAGGTGGTGGTTGTCGAGCTCGTGCCCAAGATCGACTGGTAATCAGGGGCTTTCGGCCCACAGCCGACCGCGAACGTCGCCAGCGCGACCATCACGGCGGCGATGGCGAGTGGTCTCACAGAATCTCGCGGACCGCGTCGATCGGCCGAGCCAGTCGGGTGCCCTTCGGTGTGACGACGAACGGTCGTTCGATGAGGATCGGGTGTTCGGCCATGGCGTCGAGCAGTTGGTCATCGGTCGCGTCGGCGAGATTTAGTTCGGCATACAGTGATTCACGCTTGCGCACCGCGGCGCGCACATCGATACCCGCGTCGCGGATCATCCGCGCCAGTTCACTCCGCGATGGCGGGGTTTTCAGGTACTCGACAATCTTCGGTTCAAAACCGCTGTCCCGCAACAGGTCCAGCGTTTTGCGAGAGGTGCTGCATTTGGGGTTGTGGTAGATGACGGTGTCGGCCATCTAGGCGTCCCCGTCGAATAGCCCTGTCACGGAGCCGTTTTCGAAGACGGCGCGAATGGTGCTGGCCAGCAGCGGTGCGATGGACAAGACCGTGAGCTGGGCGAAGCGCTTCTCCTCGCCGATCGGGAGGGTATTGGTGACGATCACTTCCCGGGCGCCGCACGCGGCCAGCCGCTCGGCGGCTGGGTTGGACAGCACGCCGTGGGTCGCCGCGATGATCACGTCGGCGGCGCCGTCGTCCCGCAGCAGTTGCACCGCGCCGGCGATGGTGCCCCCGGTGTCGATCATGTCGTCGATCAGCACACAGGTGCGCCCGGCGACTTCGCCGACGACGCGGTTGGAGACCACCTGGTTGGGCACACGCGGGTCGCGGGTCTTGTGAATGAAGGCCAGCGGGACGCCGCCCAAGGCGTCGGCCCATTTCTCCGCGATGCGCACCCGGCCGGAGTCGGGGGAGACCACGACCATGTTGCCGTCCGGGTAGTTGTCCCGGATGTAGCCGGTCAGCAGGTTCTGGCCGCGCATGTGGTCGACGGGTCCGTCGAAGAAACCCTGGATCTGGTCGGTGTGCAGGTCGACGCTGACGATCCGGTCGGCGCCGGCGGTCTTGAGCAGGTCGGCGACCAGTCGCGCCGAGATCGGTTCGCGGCCGCGGTGCTTCTTGTCCTGGCGGGCATAGGGGTAGAACGGCATGACGGCGGTGATCCGCTTGGCGCTGCCCCGTTTCAGCGCGTCGATCATGATCAGCTGTTCCATCAGCCAGTTGTTGACCGGCGCGGGGCACGATTGCAGGACGAACGCGTCGCAGCCGCGCACCGATTCGTGGAAGCGTACGAAGATCTCGCCGTTGGCGAACTCCCGTGCCGTCTGCGCGGTGACGTGGACGTCGAGTTCCTTGGCTACCTGCTCGGCCAGCTCCGGGTGAGCGCGGCCCGAGAACAGCATCAGGTTTTTGCGATTATCGGTCCAGTCGTGGCTCACCGTGCTGCCCTCGCCGTATGTGGAATGGAACGCCCCATCGTACGTAGCGAATGGTACGGAAATATGGCGGGGTTACCAGATACCGAATTCACGGTGTCTGTTCGGGTTCGGATTTTTGTCGTGCCTTTTCGGCCGCCCGGGCCGCCGGGCTGCCCGGCCGCTTGCGCTGGACCCAGCCTTCGATGTTGCGCTGCGGTCCCGCGGAAATCGCCAGCGCCCCGGGCGGGACGTCGTCGCGCACCACCGTGCCGGCGCCGGTGTAGGCCCCGTCGCCGACCGTCACCGGGGCCACGAACATGGTGTCCGACCCGGTGCGCACGTGCGAGCCGATCCTGGTCCGGGACTTGGATTCGCCGTCGTAGTTGACGAACACGCTGGACGCGCCGATGTTGCTGTGCTCGCCGATGTCGGCGTCGCCGACGTAGGTCAGGTGCGGGACCTTGGTGCCGGCGCCGATGGTGGAGTTCTTGGTCTCGACGAACGCGCCGAGCTTGCCGTCGGCGCCCAGCACGGTCCCGGGTCGCAGGTACGTGTAGGGGCCGACCGTCGCGCCGTCTCCGATCGACGACGAGGCACCGTGGGTGCGCACCACCGACGCGCCGTCGCCGACGGTGACGTCGGTCAGGGTGGTGTCGGGGCCGACGACGCAGTGACCCCCGACGCGGGTGCGGCCCAGCAGCTGGGTTCCGGGATGGATGACGGTGTCGCGGCCGATCGTCACGTCGACGTCGATCCAGGTGGTCGCGGGGTCGACGAATGTCACGCCGGCCATCTGGTGGGCGGCCACGATCCGGCGGTTGAGCTCGGCGCCCAGCTCGGCCAGCTGGACCCGGTTGTTGACGCCCGCCACCAGCGCGCTGTCGTCGATGTGCCGCGCGTGCACGGCCTGGCCGTCGCCGCGCAGGATCGCGATGGCGTCGGTCAGGTAGAGCTCCTGTTGGGCGTTGTCGGAGCTCAGCCGGCCCAGCGCCGAGCGCAGCGCGGCGACGTCGAAGGCGTAGACGCCGGCGTTGACCTCGCGGATCTCGCGCTGCGAGGGCGTCGCGTCGGCGTGCTCCACGATCGCCATCACCTCGTTGTCCTGGGTGCGCAGGATGCGGCCGTAGCCCCCGGGATCGCCGAGCGTCGTGGTCAGCACCGTCACCGCGGCCGGCGCCGCGGTGTGGGCCGCGATCAGCCCGGCCAGGGTGTCGGAGTCCAGTAGCGGCGTGTCGCCCGAGGTGACGACGACGATGCCGGCGTAGTCGTCGGGCAGGGCGGACAGGCCGCACAGGGCCGCGTGGCCGGTGCCCAGCGGTCGATCCTGCAGCGCCACGTCGATCGTGCGGCCCATTGATTCGGCCAGCCCGGCGACCAGCGGCGCGATTCGCTGGTGGTCGTGGCCCAGGACCACGACCAGGTGCCGGGGCGCCACCTTGGCGACCGCGTGCAGGGAGTGCGACAACATGCTGCGGCCGGCGATCGTGTGCAGCACCTTCGGGGTGTCCGACCGCATCCGGGTGCCGGGCCCGGCCGCGAGCACGAGTACCGCCGTCATCAACCCTCCTATTGCCGCGAGCGTGCGTGTCGGCACGCCGACACGCCGTCAAGCGTGGCATTTTGTGCACGCTCGAGGCAAAAGGGGCCACGCCACGCTCCGTCGCCAGGACTCGAACCTGAACTCTCAGAACCAAAATCTGATGTGCTGCCGATTACACCACGACGGATTGCAGTTGCGGGCCAGCCGCAGTCTAGCGTGACGATGCCGGGCGGCCTCGATGCCGCGAACCGATACGCTGATCGACGTGGCCGTTCTGGACAAGGAGCCGGACAAACCCGATAAGGACGCGCGGGCGCCGCGCGCCCGCATGACCGGTAGCGAGCGCCGGCAGCAGCTCATCGGCATCGCGCGCTCGCTGTTCGCCGAACGCGGTTACGAGGGCACCTCCATCGAAGAGATCGCCCTGCGGGCCAACGTGTCCAAGCCGGTCGTCTACGAGCATTTCGGCGGCAAGGAGGGCCTGTACGCCGTGGTCGTCGACCGGGAGATGTCGGCGCTGCTCGACGGCATCACCTCGTCGCTGACCAACAACCGGTCCCGGGTGCGCGTCGAGCGGGTGGCGCTGGCGTTGCTCACCTACGTCGAGGAACGCACCGACGGCTTCCGGATCATGATCCGCGACTCGCCGGCGGCGATCAGCTCGGGCACCTATTCCAGCCTGCTCAACGACGCCGTCAGCCAGGTCGCCTCCATCCTGGCCGGCGACTTCGCCCGTCGCGGCCTGGACCCGGACCTGGCGCCGCTGTACGCCCAGGCGCTGGTGGGCTCGGTGTCGATGACGGCCCAATGGTGGCTCGACACGCGGGAGCCCAAGAAGGAAGTGGTCGCCGCGCACCTGGTCAACCTGATGTGGAATGGCCTGACCCACCTGGAGGCCGACCCGCGGCTGCAGGACGAGTAGGGCTCTGGTTTGGCGAGCGTGACGTGACTGCGAAAAATCGCGCGATTTTTCGCAGTCACGTCACGCTCGGCGGCTAATTCGCGCGGTCTAACCGCAGTCGCGCGACAGCAGGTCGGCGGTCGTCTCGCGACGGATCAGCGCGCGGGCCCGGCCGTCCTTGACCACCACCACGGGCGGGCGGCCGACCATGTTGTAGTTCGACGCCATGCTGTGGTGGTAGGCGCCCGTGCAGGCCACCGCCAACAGGTCGCCCGGGTGCACGTCGGCGGGCAGCTCGATATCGCGCGCGATCTCGTCGCCCGCTTCACAGTGCCGGCCGGCCACGGTCACGCGCTGCTTGACTCCCAGCGGATGCCGGTTCGCCAGCGTCACGGTGTATTGCGCGCCGTACAACGACACCCGCGGGTTGTCGCTCATTCCGCCGTCGACGGCGACGAAGGTGCGGCCGCCCGGCTGCGTCTTCACCGAGCAGACTCGGTACAGCGTCACACCGGCCCGGCCGCTGATGGCGCGACCGGGTTCCACCACGATGGCCGGCCGGGGGAAATGCTCGGCGGCGCACGCCTCGTCCAACGCGTCCTCGATGACGCGGGCCAGCTCGTCGAGGTCGAGTTCCCGATCGCCGGCGACGTAGGGGATCCCGTGGCCGCCGCCGATGTTCAGCTCGGTGAGGATGACGCCGTGCCGGGCGCGGATGTCGGCCATGGCGGCGATCATTCGTCGAATCGCTTCGCCGTACAGGGCGGCATCGGTGACCTGCGAGCCGATATGGCAGTGCAGGCCCACCAGGTCGAGGATGGGATGCGCCAGCACGCGCTTTGCCGCCTCGGCGGCGTGGTCACCGTCGAGGGTGAAACCGAACTTCTGGTCGCTGACGCCGGTTGTGACGGCGCGGTGTCCATGGATGTCGATGTCGGGGGTTACCCGGATGAGCACCGGTTGCCGCCGCCGCGCCACGCCCGCCAGGTAGGCGATCTCGATGCACGAATCCAGCACGATGCGGCCGACGCCGACACGCACCGCGTCGCGCAACTCGTCGGGCGATTTCGCGTTCCCGTGCATGACGATGCGTGCCGGATCCACCCCGCCGGCCAGGGCGGTAGCCAGTTCGCCACCCGAGCAAACGTCGATGCCGAGGCCCTCTTCGCGCGCCCACCGTGCCACCGCGGTGGTCAGCAGTGACTTTCCGGCGTAGACGACCTCGACACCGCGCAGCGCCTTGCGGTAGCGCCGGGCGCGATGGCGGAAGTCGGCCTCGTCGATGACGTAGGTCGGGGTGTGGAACTCGTCGGCGATGTCGGCCAGCGCTACGTTGCCGATGCAGAGCCTGCCCTCCTCGTCGGAATGCGTCGTGACCGGACAGATCGAGGAATCGAACCGCCGAGGGGCCGCCTGCCCAATGGACGGCAGGATGTCCAGCAATGTCATGACTCAAACGTGCGCGCGGGAAGTCTCGGGTGCCGCTTTCCTTACAATCCCTTGACGGCGCGGGGCGCGATTTTGACGAAGTTCGGCGCGCCTCGAGGCCCCCTAGAATGGCGTCATCATGACCGCACCGGGGCCTGCTCGCCCAGAAACCCCGATCGCGGGGCTCGTCGAATTGGCGCTGACCGCGCCGACCTTCCAGCAGTTGATCGAGAGCGCGACCGCCCGACCCGCCGAACTGAGCCTGGTCGGGCCGGCCAGCTCACGCGTGTTCGTCGCCGGCGCGCTGGCGCGGCTGGGTCCCTTGCTCGTGGTCACCGCGACCGGGCGCGAGGCCGATGACCTGGCCGCCGAGCTGCGGGGCGTCTTCGGCGACGCGGTGGCGGCCTTCCCCTCCTGGGAAACTCTGCCGCACGAGCGGCTCTCACCCGGCGTCGACACCGTCGGCACCCGGTTGATGGTGCTGCGCCGGCTGGCCCATCCCGACGATGCTCGGTTGGGGCCGCGCCTACGGGTGGTGGTGACGTCGGTGCGCTCGCTGCTGCAGCCCATGACGCCGCGGCTGGGCCTGGTGGAACCGGTCGCCCTACGCGTCGGCCAGGAGATCGCCTTCGAGGACGTGATCGCCCGGCTGGTCGAGCTGGCCTACACCCGGGTGGACATGGTCGGCCGGCGCGGCGAGTTCGCCGTGCGCGGCGGAATTCTCGACATCTTCCCCCCGACCGCCGAACACCCGGTGCGCGTGGAATTCTGGGGCGACGAGGTCAGCGAGATGCGGATGTTCGCCGTCGCCGATCAGCGCTCCATTCCCGAGATCGAGGTGGAGACAGTCGTCGCGGTCGCCTGCCGCGAACTGCTGCTCACCGACGACGTGCGAGAGCGGGCCGCGCGGTTGGCCGCCCGGCATCCGGCGCGCGAGAACGTCGTCACCGGCAGCGTCTCCGACATGCTCGCCAAGCTGGCCGAGGGCATCCCGGTCGACGGCATGGAGGCGCTGCTGCCGGTGCTGCGGCCCGACGATCGCGCGCTGTTGATCGACCAGCTGGCTGAAGGCACGCCGGTGCTGCTGTGTGACCCGGAAAAGGTGCGCAGCCGGGCCGCCGACCTGATCAAGACCGGTCGCGAATTCCTCGAGGCATCGTGGTCGGTCGCCGCCCTGGGCACCCGGGAGGATCAAGCGCCGATCGACGTGGAGCAGCTGGGCGGGTCGGGGTTCACCGAACTGGACGACGTGCGGGCCGCGGCGGCCGGGTCCGGTCACCCGTGGTGGACCCTGAGCCAGCTGTCCGACGAGTCGGCCGTGGAGCTAGACGTCCGGGCGGCGCCGTCGGCCCGGGGGCATCAGCAGGATATTGAAGCCATCTTCGCGATGCTGCGCGCCCACGTGTCAACCGGCGGGTATGCCGCGGTGGTCGCGCCCGGGACCGGGACCGCCCATCGCGTGGTGGAGCGGCTGGCCGAATCCGACACCCCGGCGGCCATGCTGGAATCCGGCACGGCGCCCAAGGCGGGGGTCGTGGGTGTGCTCAAGGGCCCGCTGCACGACGGCATCGTGGTGCCGGGCGCCAACCTGGTCGTGATCACCGAGACGGACCTGACCGGCAACCGGGCGACGGCAGTCGAGGGCAAGCGGTTGGCGGCCAAGCGGCGCAACACCGTCGACCCGCTGGCGCTGACCGCCGGCGACCTGGTGGTGCACGACCAGCACGGCATCGGGCGGTTCCTGGAGATGGTCGAGCGGACCGTGGGCGGCGCCCGACGCGAGTACCTGGTGCTCGAGTACGCGTCCAGCAAAAGGGGGCAACAGGCCGACAGGCTATATGTCCCGATGGATTCGCTGGACCAGTTGTCGCGCTATGTCGGCGGGCAGGCCCCGGCGCTGAGCCGGCTCGGCGGCAGCGACTGGGCCAACACCAAGACCAAGGCGCGCCGCGCGGTGCGCGAGATCGCCGGCGAGCTGGTGTCGCTGTACGCCAAACGGCAGGCCAGCCCGGGACACGCCTTCGCGCCGGACACCCCCTGGCAGGCCGAGATGGAGGACGCGTTCGGCTTCACCGAGACCGTCGACCAGCTGACCGCGATCACCGAGGTCAAGGCCGACATGGAAAAGCCGATCCCGATGGACCGGGTGGTCTGCGGCGACGTCGGCTACGGCAAGACCGAGATCGCGGTGCGGGCGGCGTTCAAGGCGGTTCAGGACGGCAAACAGGTCGCCGTGCTGGTGCCCACCACGCTGCTGGCCGACCAGCACCTGCAGACGTTCAGCGAACGGATGGCCGGCTTTCCGGTGACGATCAAGGGCCTGTCCCGGTTCACCGGGCCGGCCGAGTCACGCGCCGTGATCGAGGGCCTGGCCGACGGGTCGGTGGACGTCGTGATCGGCACCCATCGGCTGCTGCAGACCGGGGTGCGTTGGAAGGACCTGGGCCTGGTCGTGGTCGACGAGGAGCACCGGTTCGGGGTCGAGCACAAGGAGCACATCAAGGCGTTGCGGACCCACGTCGACGTGCTGACGATGAGCGCCACGCCCATCCCGCGCACCCTTGAGATGAGCCTGGCCGGGATTCGCGAGATGTCGACGATCCTGACGCCGCCCGAGGAGCGCTACCCGGTGCTGACCTACGTCGGCCCGCACGACGACAAGCAGGTCGCGGCCGCTTTGAGGCGCGAGCTGCTGCGCGACGGCCAGGCCTTCTACGTGCATAACCGGGTGAGCTCCATCGACTCCGCCGCCGCCCGGGTCCGCGAGCTGGTGCCCGAGGCGCGGGTCGTCGTCGCGCACGGACAGATGCCCGAGGACCTGTTGGAACGCACCGTGCAGGGGTTCTGGAACCGCGAATACGACATCCTGGTCTGCACCACGATCGTGGAGACCGGACTGGACATCTCCAACGCCAACACGCTGATCGTCGAGCGCGCCGACACCTTCGGGCTGTCCCAGCTGCACCAGCTGCGCGGCCGGGTGGGCCGCAGCCGCGAGCGCGGATACGCCTACTTCTTATATCCGCCGCATACGCCGTTGACCGAGACGGCCTACGACCGGTTGGCGACCATCGCGCAGAACAACGAGCTGGGCGCGGGCATGGCGGTCGCGCTGAAGGACCTCGAGATTCGCGGCGCCGGCAACGTTTTGGGTGTCGAGCAGTCCGGGCACGTCGCCGGGGTCGGGTTCGATCTGTACGTGCGCTTGGTGGGCGAGGCCGTTGAAGCATATCGGGCGGCAGCCGACGGGCAGACCGTCACCACCGCCGAGGAGCCCAAGGACGTGCGGATCGACCTGCCCGTCGACGCGAATCTCCCTCCCGACTACATCGCCAGCGACCGGCTCCGGCTCGAGGGCTACCGGCGGCTGGCCGCGGCGGGCGATGACGCGGCCGTCGACGCGGTCGTCGAGGAGCTCACCGATCGCTACGGGGCGCTGCCCGAACCCGCCCAGCGGCTGGTGGCGGTGGCACGGTTGCGGCTGCTATGCCGCGGCGCCGGCATCACCGAGGTCTCGGCCCCGTCGGCGGCGACCGTGCGGCTGTCGCCCGTGACGCTGCTCGATTCGGCCCAGGTGCGGCTCAAGCGGATCTATCCGTCGGCGCACTACCGGGCCACGACGGGCACGGTCCAGGTCCCGATTCCGCGGGCGGGCGGGGTCGGCGCCCCACGCCTCCGCGATGTCGAGTTGGTCCAGATGGTGGCCAACCTGGTGACGGCACTGCAAGGTGAACCTCGGAAGGATATTGGTATAACGAGTCCACCTGCAGCGATGTCAAGTGAGGAGCGACAGGCGCGATGATTGTCGTCTTGTTCGACCCCCGCCGCCCATCGCTGGTGCCCGTGGAAGCCATCGAGCACCTCACCGGCGAGGTGCAATACACCGAGGAGATGCCCGTCGCGGTGCCGTGGTCGCTGCCCGCCGCGCGGCCGGTGCATTCCGGGAACCCCGACGTCCCAGCACCGGTGTTGCTGTCGTCCGATCCGGACCACCCCGCCGTCATCGCTCGATTGGCGGCCGGAGCCCGGCTGATCTCGGCGCCGGACGCGCCGCGCGGCGAACTACTGGTCGACGCGGTCGCGATGATGGACAAACTGCGCACCGCCGGACCGTGGGAAAGCGAGCAGACCCACGACTCGCTGCGCAGGTTTTTGCTGGAGGAAACCTACGAGCTGCTGGACGCGGTCCGCAGCGGCGACGCCGACCAGCTGCGCGAAGAACTCGGCGACGTGTTGCTGCAGGTGCTCTTCCACGCCCGCATCGCGGAGGACGCGCCGCAGCACCCCTTCACCATCGACGACGTCGCCGCCGCGCTGATCCGCAAGCTGGGCAATCGTGTACCGGGAGTGCTTGCAGGACAATCGATTTCGCTCGAAGAACAGTTGGCGCAGTGGGAAGAGCGCAAGGCGGCCGAAAAGCCCCGGGCTTCGGTGATGGACGACGTGCACACCGGCCAGCCCGCATTGGCGCTGGCGCAGAAGGTAATTCAGCGTGTCGAGAAGGCGGGGCTGCCCGCCGACCTGATTCCCGACGAGATCACGTCCGTCTCCGTGTCGGCGGACATCGACGCGGAAAACGCGCTGCGCGCAGCGGCTCTGGAGTTCGTGGACACGGTGCGCGGCGTGGAGAAAGCGATTGCCGCCACACGCCGCGGGGACGGCGTACCGGAGGAGCTCGACGTAGCCCCGCTGGGCGAGGTCAGCGAGGAGGAGTGGCGCGCGCACTGGCCATCCAGTGCGGCGGAGAGGGCCACCGGGGGCGAGCCGTCCGACGGCGCTGATGATGCGGCCGATGACGAGCCAGATGTCGCGTCGAAAGCGTCTCGCGGGGACTCCAAGCGGCGCCGGGGGCGGCAATGAATCGGGCTCGCGGCGTTTCCGCGGCGGCGATCCATGGTTTGTCGCCGGGTAATCTGGCCCGTGAGGCTGCGAATCCGAGCGATCGGCATTGTCCTGGCTTTGCTGGCCAATACTGCTGGTAGCTAATCGAGGATTAGCTGAGACCGCCGCCGGATCGGTGCGCTTGG
The DNA here is from genome assembly GCF_019645855.1 of Mycobacterium malmoense. Taxonomy (NCBI): domain Bacteria; kingdom Bacillati; phylum Actinomycetota; class Actinomycetes; order Mycobacteriales; family Mycobacteriaceae; genus Mycobacterium; species Mycobacterium malmoense. The sequence goes on along the minus strand of NZ_CP080999.1, from coordinate 4,223,765 downwards.
GCCCGAACCGACCGGGTGGTCCCGAAACGCGTGGGACGATGAACGTGGCTGAAGTTTCTGTAGGGGAGTTTAGGGGAGCTTTAAGGCAACATGGTGTCGCCGAGACGTTGGTTGCGCGCGGTCGCCGTGATCGGCGCGACCGCGATGCTTCTGGCCTCCAGCTGCACCTGGCAGCTCAGCCTGTTCATCCCCGAGGGCGTCCCGCCACCACCCGGCGATCCGGTGCCGCCGGTGGACACCCACGTCAGTGGCCGGCCCGCGGATCAGTTGCGTGGCTGGGCCGAGCAGCGGTCGGCGGCACTGGAAATCCCCGTCATCGCGCTGGAGGCTTACGCGTACGCCGCCCGGGTCGCCGAGGTCGAAAACCCCAAGTGCCATGTTGCGTGGACCACGCTGGCGGGCATCGGGCAGGTCGAGAGCCACCACGGCACCTATCGGGGCGCGAGGTTGGCGCCCAACGGGGACGTGAGTCCCCCCATTCGGGGCGTTCGCCTGGACGGCAGCGGAGGCACGCTGCGCATCGTCGACAGCGACGAAAACGCGACGGACGGCGACGGGGTGGCGCGCGCGATGGGACCGATGCAGTTCATTCCCGAGACCTGGCGGTTATACGGTGTTGATGCGCACAACGACGGCGTTGTCAGCCCGGACAATATCGATGATGCGGCGCTTGCGGCGGCGGGTTATTTGTGTTGGCGCGGAAAAGATCTCGCGACGCCACGGGGGTGGATAACCGCGCTGCGGGCTTACAACAACTCCGGCGTTTACGCGCGGGCGGTGCGGGACTGGGCGACCGCCTACGCGGCGGGTCATCCGCTGTAGCAGGATGTATCGCTGATTCAGGCTTTAGGCTAAAGGCGGCCCGGGGCCGGCACCAGCTACTAGGCAAGTCTAGGCAAGGAGAACTCAGTGCCGATTATCGAGCAGGTCGGGGCCCGCGAGATCCTCGATTCCCGCGGTAACCCGACGGTCGAGGTCGAGATAGCCCTGATGGACGGGACGTTTGCCCGCGCGGCGGTGCCGTCCGGCGCGTCGACCGGGGAGCACGAGGCCGTCGAGTTGCGCGACGGCGGTGAGCGTTACGGCGGCAAAGGCGTGCGAAAGGCGGTGCAAGCCGTCCTTGATGAGATCGCCCCGGCCGTGATCGGGCTCAGCGCCGACGACCAGCGGTTGGTCGACCAGGCCCTGGTGGACCTCGACGGCACCCCCGACAAATCCCGGCTGGGCGCCAACGCGATCCTGGGTGTCTCGCTGGCCGTCGCCAAAGCGGCCGCCGATTCTGCCGAGCTGCCGCTGTTCCGCTACGTCGGCGGGCCCAACGCGCACATCCTGCCGGTGCCGATGATGAACATCCTCAACGGCGGCGCGCACGCCGACACCGCCGTCGACATTCAGGAGTTCATGGTGGCCCCGATCGGCGCGCCCAGCTTCGCCGAGGCGTTGCGCTGGGGCGCCGAGGTGTACCACGCGCTCAAATCCGTGCTGAAAAAGCAGGGGCTGAGCACGGGCCTGGGCGACGAGGGCGGTTTTGCGCCCGACGTGGCCGGCACCACCGCGGCACTGGACCTGATCAGCCGGGCCATCGAATCGGCGGGTTTGCGGCCCGGTGCCGACGTGGCGCTGGCCCTGGACGCGGCGGCCACCGAGTTCTACGCGGGCGGCACCGGCTACGCCTTCGAGGGCGCCACCCGCACCGCCGAGCAGATGGCGGAGTTCTACGCTGGCCTGCTCGGGTCCTATCCGCTGGTGTCCCTCGAAGATCCGCTGTCCGAAGACGATTGGGATGGCTGGGTGGCCCTGACCGCGTCGATCGGTGACCGGGTGCAAATCGTCGGCGACGACATCTTCGTCACCAACCCCGAGCGCCTCGAGGAGGGTATTGAGAAAGGCGTGGCAAATGCGTTGCTGGTCAAGGTGAATCAGATCGGCACGCTGACCGAGACGCTCGACGCCGTCGCGCTGGCCCACCACAGCGGATATCGCACGATGATGAGTCATCGCAGCGGCGAGACGGAAGACACCACGATCGCCGACCTGGCGGTGGCCGTCGGCACCGGGCAGATCAAGACCGGCGCGCCCGCGCGCAGCGAGCGCGTGGCCAAGTACAACCAGCTGCTGCGGATCGAGGAGGCGCTCGGCGACGCCGCGCGTTACGCCGGCGATCTGGCATTCCCGCGATACACGCCGGACCAGAAATAGGTTGGAATAGCTTGGCAGGCAAGGCCGATCCGAAGCGGCGCTCCCCGGCATCGCGTCCGGGGAAGGCCGGCGACCCGGTTCGGCGCCGTCGCTCGGCGCGGACCGCTAAGCCCCCCAAGCCCCCGCAAACCGCGACCCACGTCGGCCGCAACGCGACGCGGACGCTGCACGAGCGGGTCGTCGAGCCCATCAAAAGACAGGTCGCCGAATCCGTCGAGCAGCGGTCCGACCAGCGGTTGGGTTTCACCGCGCGGCGGGCGGCGGTGTTGGCCGCGGTCGTCTGCGTGCTGACGTTGACCATCGCCGGCCCGGTGCGCACCTACTTCGCGCAGCGCACCGAGATGGACCAGTTGGCCGCCAGCGAAGCCGCGCTGCGCCGTCAGATCTCCGACCTCGAGCAGAAGAAGGGAAAGCTCGCTGACCCGGCCTTTATCGCGGCGCAGGCCCGCGAGCGACTCGGCTTCGTGATGCCTGGAGACACCCCGTTCCAGGTTCAGCTCCCACCGACGGGGGCGGTTTCCCCGCAGCCGGGAGCCGAGACGGCGAAACCGGCCAACAACGATCCCTGGTATACCTCGCTGTGGCACACCATCGCTGATGCCCCGCACCTGCCACCGGCCAACGTGCCCCCGCCGGTCCCGCCCGACACGTTGGCGCCCGGAGCGCCCGGTCCGGCGGCCCCGGCCGCACCGAGTCCCACGGCCCCCGGTGGTTGATCGTGCCGACCTGGAAGCGGTCGCGCGTCAGCTCGGGCGTGAGCCGCGCGGCGTCCTGGAGATCGCCTACCGTTGTCCCAACGGCGAACCGGGCGTGGTGAAGACCGCGCCGAAACTTCCCGACGGCACGCCGTTTCCGACGTTGTACTACCTGACGCATCCGGCGCTGACCGCGGCCGCGAGCAGGTTGGAGACGACGGGGTTGATGCGTGAGATGACCGAGCGGTTGCGGCACGACCCCGAACTGGCCGCCGCGTACCGGCGAGCCCACGAATCGTATCTGGCCGAGCGCGACGCGATCGAGCCGCTGGGGACCACGTTTTCCGCCGGCGGCATGCCAGACCGGGTCAAGTGCCTGCACGTGCTGATCGCGCACTCGCTGGCGAAGGGTCCCGGCGTGAATCCGCTTGGCGACGAGGCGCTTGCGATGCTGGCCGGCGAGCCGCGCCTAAATCTGGAGGTCTCGGTGCTGGTGGCGGGGCAGTGGTGAGCCGGCTCGCCGCTATCGACTGCGGTACCAACTCGATTCGGCTGCTGATCGCCGACGCAACCGGCGGGCGGCTGCGCGACGTGCATCGCGAGACGCGGATCGTGCGGCTGGGTCAGGGCGTCGACGCGACGGGTCAGTTTGCCCCGGACGCGATCGCCCGAACCCGGGCCGCACTCACCGACTACGCTTCCCTGCTGGGCGCGCACGGCGTCGAGCGGGTGCGGATGGTGGCCACGTCGGCGGCCCGCGACGTCGCCAATCGTGATGTCTTCTTTGCGATGACGGCCGACGTGCTGGGCGCGGTACTGCCCGGCGCGGTCGCGGAGGTGATCACCGGCGCCGAGGAGGCAGAGCTGTCCTTCCGCGGGGCGATCGGCGAATTGGACTGTTCCGCAGCACCTTTCGTCGTCGTCGACCTGGGTGGTGGCTCCACCGAGATCGTGCTCGGCGGTGACCGGGTGGTGGCGAGCCACTCGGCGGACATCGGCTGCGTGCGGCTGACCGAACGCTGTCTGCATTCGGACCCCCCGACCCTCGCGGAGGTGGAGGCGGCCCGCCGGGTGGTGCGCGAGCGGCTCGGCGTCGCGCTGGGCGTGGTGCCCGTCGAGGGGGCCCGGACCTGGGTCGGACTCGCCGGAACGATGACCACGCTGTCGGCGCTGGCCCACAATATGAGCACGTATGACCCGGCGGCCATTCATCTTTCGCGGGTCGGGGCCGACGACCTGCTGGCGGTGTGCGAGCGGTTGATCGGCATGACGCGATCCCAGCGTGCCGCGCTGGGGCCGATGCACGAGGGCCGCGCCGACGTGATCGGCGGTGGCGCGATCGTGGTGGAGGAGTTGGCGCGCGAGCTGCGCGCCCGGGCTGGCATCGACGAGCTGATCGTCAGCGAACACGACATCCTGGACGGCATCGTGCTGTCGATCGCGGAGTGAGTCACAGCCGCCACACTGGCCCCTGGCCGGAGTCGGCACTCTCGCGCCCGCCTCATAGCGACAACTCGGGCCGATGTCGTACCGGTATGCAACTCTGGGGCGATGAACCTTCACGGAATCGAGCTGCGTTACGTGCTCACGATGCACCTCGCCCACAACGGACCGGCGACGATCGCCGACATGATGGATGCGCTTACTGCACAGGGCTTTTGCGTCCCCGGCAGGGCATCGAAAGTCATTTCGGATGCCCTGCGTTGGGAGATGGCTCGCGACAGGGTCCGCCGGCTTGGCCGAGGTCGCTACGGACCGAGGTACATCCCGCGGGGCACCGAGCACCGAATACATCAACGCGTGCTCGCGTTGCGGGCGGCGGCCAAGTTGTCGCTGTGAGGCGGGCACACGGAGTGCCGCCTCTAGGGCGGGATCAGTGTGGCGGATGTGACTTAGTCAGTATCGCAGCAGGATTGCACGTTGTCGCTGTGAGGCGGGCACAAAGTCGAATACCTCCGGCCTGCCCGACTTTCGGGTGTGAACTGAGGACTTTCGGGTGTGAGCTGAGGGCTTTCGAGTGTGAACTGAGGGCTTCCGGCGTGCGCTCACGGCGACGATGTGGCGAAATTCGCGCCCTGGGTGCACGCTCGGCGCCCTGGACGCACGCTCACGCCTCGAACCGGTAGCCCATGCCCGACTCGGTCAGCAGATGTTTGGGGTGTGACGGGTCGTGTTCGAGCTTGCGCCGCAGCTGCGCCAGATACACACGCAGGTAATGGGTTTCGGTGGCATACGCCGGTCCCCAGACCTCCTTGAGCAGTTCCTCGCGGCCGACTAACTTGCCGCGGTTGCGCACCAGCACCTCGAGCATGCCCCATTCGGTCGGCGTGAGATGCACCTCGACGCCGTCCTTGGTGACCTTCTTGGCGGCCAGGTCGACGGTGAACGCGTCGGTTTCGACAACCGGCTCGTCCACTTCGGACGCCGCGGCGCTGCGGCGGACCGCGGCGCGCAGCCGAGCCAGGAACTCGTCCATCCCAAAGGGTTTCGTGACATAGTCGTCGGCGCCGGCGTCCAGGGCCTCGACCTTGTCCGACGAATCGGTGCGTGCCGACAACACGATCACCGGCGCCGTGAGCCAGCCGCGCAGGCCGGCCAGCACCTCGATGCCCGATATGTCGGGTAGACCGAGGTCGAGGATCACCACGTCGGGCTTGTGCTCGGCGGCGGCGCGCAGCGCGCCCGCACCGGTGGAGGCGGTGGTGACCTCGTAGCCCCGCACGGACAGGTTGATTCGCAGCGCGCGCAGGATGTGCGGCTCGTCGTCGATCACCAACACCCGGGTCATCGCGCGCCGACCGGTTGTGGCGCGGCCAGATCCACCATGACGGTCAGTCCGCCGCCCGGAGTGTCGCTGGCCGCGATGGTGCCGCCCATCGCCTCGACGAACCCGCGCGCCACCGACATTCCCAGACCTACCCCGGTGGTGTTGTCGTGATCGCCCATCCGCTGGAAGGCTTCGAAGATCTGGTCTTCGGTGCCCTTCGGGATTCCCGGGCCTTCGTCGATGACATTGATCAGGACGCGATCGCCCACCCGGCCCGCGTTAACACGAACCACGCAGTTGGGCGCGTACCGCAGCGCGTTGTCGATCAGATTGGCAAAGACCCGTTCGAGCAGTCCGGCGTCGGCCATCACCACGGCGTCACCGACGTCGACCTTGACGCGATCGATCGCGGATCGATAAAAGCCGGTGGCGCCCTTGCCGATACTGACCAGCGCGCGTTGCACCGTTTCCTCCAGATACACCCGGCGCAGGTCCGGGCGCACCACACCGGCGGCCAGCCGCGAGGAATCGAGCAGGTTTCCGACCAGCGCGGTCAGCTGATCGATGGACTCCTCGATGGTGGCCAGCAATTCGGCGGTGTCCTCCGGGGAGAAGGCGACGTCTTCGGCGCGCAAGCTGGACACCGCGACCTTGGCCGCCGCCAGCGGCGTACGCAGGTCGTGGCTGACCGCCGAGAGCAGCGAGCGCCTCAGCTCGTCGGCCTGCACGATCGCCTGGGTCCGGCTGGCCTCTTCGGCCAGCTCGCGCTGCCTGATCAGACCCGCGGCCTGCCTGGCCACCGCGCCGAGCACCCGGCGGTCACGCGCGGAAAGCTTCTTGCCGGCCATCAGCATCCAGAATTCTTCGTCACCGACCTCGATCGCGGTGTCGGCGGAATCGACCGTCACACAAGGATCTTTGCCCACGCAGGCGACGAGATAGCTCTTCTTTCCACCCGCGCGCTCTTCCTCGCTGGGCTCGCGCAGCATGCTGACCGCGCGTTGCGAGTAGGTCTCTCGCACGCGTTCCAGCAGCGTCTCGAGGTCGGCGCCGCGCAGCACCGACCCGGCGAACAGCGTCAGCAGTTCGGCCTCCTGGGAGGCCCGTCGGGCCTCCCAGGTGCGTTTGGCCGCGCCGTCGACCAGCACCGCGACCGCGACCGCGATCAGTAACAGGACCAATTCGGTGACGGCGCTGTTGGGTTCGGCGATGGTGAAGCTGTGCCGCGGGGCTATCAGAAAGTAGTTCAGCAGCAGCCCGGACAGCACCGCCGAGAGCACCGCGGGCGCAACGCCTCCCAAAAGCCCGACCAGCAGCACGCCCACGAAGAACAATGCGCTCTCGCCGCCGGTGTCCAGGTACGGGTCCAGCAGCGTCACGGTGACCGCGCAGATGGCCGACGGCACGACAACGGCGGCCAGCCACGACATGACGCGTCGCTCGCGGGGCGCGAGCGACGCCGCCCGGAAACCCCGCTTGGATTCCTCGTGGGTGACGAGGTGCACGTCGATCTTTCCCGACCGCTCGACGATCGTCGGGCCGATGCCCTCCTCGAAGAGGCGCGCCCACCGCGACCGGCGGGAGGTGCCGATCACCAGCTGGGTCGCGTTCATCTCGCGGGCGAAATCGAGCAGTGCCGTGGGTACGTCGTCACCGACCACGGTGTGCAGCGACGCGTCGAGGCTATTGGCCAGCTCGCGAATCTTGGTCATCCTGCGTTCCGACAGGCCGGCCAGCCCGTCGCCGCGCAGGACGTGCACCACCATCAGCTCGGCGCTGGACTTCGACGCGATCCGCGACGCGCGTCGTACCAACGTCTCCGACTCCGGGCCACCGGTGACCGCCACCACGACCCGCTCGCGCGCCTCCCACGTGTCGGTGATCTTGTTCTCCGCGCGGTACTTGGCCAGCGCGGTATCCACCTGGTCGGCCAACCACAATAGCGCCAATTCCCTTAGCGCCGTGAGGTTTCCACGGCGAAAATAATTCGACAGCGCCGCGTCGATCCGCTCCGAGGCATAGACGTTACCGTGGGATAGCCTGCGGCGCAGCGCCTCCGGGGTGATGTCGATGAGTTCCACCTGCGAGGCCTCCCGCACGATGGAGTCCGGCATCGTTTCCTTTTGTTCGATGCCGGTGATCTGGGCGACGACGTCGTTGAGGCTTTCCAGGTGCTGGATGTTGACGGTGGAGATCACCGTGATCCCGGCGTCGAGCAGCTCCTCGACGTCCTGCCACCGTTTTTCGTTCTTGCTGCCCGGCGTATTGGTGTGGGCGAGTTCGTCGACCAGGACAACCTGGGGATGCCGCGCCAGCACGGCCGGCACGTCGAGTTCGGGGAACATGCTGCCGCGGTATTCGATGTACCGCGGCGGGATCATCTCGATACCCTCAAGCAGCTCAGCGGTTTTCCGGCGGCCGTGGGTCTCGACGACGGCGGCCACCAGGTCGGTGCCGCGTTCCAAGCGCCGGTGGGCCTCTCCGAGCATCGCGTACGTCTTGCCGACACCCGGAGCGGCACCGAGGTAGATGCGTAGCTCCCCGCGCTTGGGAGGGTGGTCCCTGAGGCCGACGTCGGTCACGTCAACCATCATGCCCCTATCGCGTTAGCCCGAGACCGGATACCTGTGGTCGAGTTGCAGGTTGAGCTGGAGCACGTTCACCGTGGGCTCGCCGAAAAAGCCCAGGGCGCGGGCGCTGCGGCACTGCGCCACGACCGCACGGATCTGCTCGGGGCTGGCGTGCCTGGCCTTGGCCACCCTGGCGACCTGGATGTCGGCGTAGGCCGGCGAGATATTCGGGTCGAGGCCACTGCCGCTGGCGGTGACCGCGTCGGTGGGCACGGCCGGGTCGGCGGGCGCGGCCCCGCGGATGGGCACGATCTGGCCGATCGAGTAATCCTCACCGTACTTGGCGCACTCGACCCCCACACCCTCGTAGCTGGCCAGGAAGGGCATGGGCGTCGCCTGGCATGGCTCGTTGACGCTGACCACCCGGGTGGGACGAAGCACGTTTCCGCGGGCGTCGCGGGGCCCGATCACCGAGAGCACCGCGCCCACACCGGCGCCCGTGCAGAACGGACGCGACCCGTCGACACCTTCCAGCTTGGCCACCGCCGCGCTGCGCGTGCACACCTGTGTCAGCAGGCTCGGCTTGAAGCCCGCGTCCGACGCGGACTTGCCGGCCGCCAGTTGGGACGGGTCGGCGGGCGTGTCGACGATGCTTTCCGGCCCAAGGTTGCTCCCACCCGACGACAGTGGGTCGTAGCCGGCGCCGGCCGCCGAAGGGCGGCTCTGAAAGTACTGCGGCAGCGGGTTGCCGTCCTTGTCGGTGAACGGCTGGCCGATCAGCCGGCTGCCGACCGGCCTGCCGTTGACGGTCAGAATCGACCCTTCGGCCTTGTCGTGCAGTCCCGGTATCTGCGCGACCAGCCAAACGAACAGCGGGTAGGCGATGCCGGTGATGACGGTCAGCACCAGCAGCCCGCGCAAGGCCGCCCAGTGCGTGCGGACGAAATTCGAGAACCTCATGTCAGGACATCCCTGGGACGAATTGGACGATCAGGTCGATTAGCTTGATCCCGATGAACGGGGCGATGATGCCGCCAATCCCGTAGATGTAGAGGTTGCGGCTCAACAGTTTTGACGCGCTGCTCGGCGTGTAGCGGACGCCGCGCAGCGACAGGGGAATCAGCATGACGATGATGACGGCGTTGAAGATCACCGCCGAGAGGATCGCCGATTGCGGGCTGTGCAGCCGCATGACGTTAATCAGATCCAGGCCGGGGAACAGCGCGACGAACATTGCCGGGATGATCGCGAAGTACTTCGCGATGTCGTTGGCGATCGAAAACGTGGTCAACGCCCCGCGCGTGATCAACAGCTGCTTGCCGATTTCCACGATCTCGATGAGCTTGGTGGGGTCGGAGTCGAGGTCGACCATGTTGCCGGCCTCCTTGGCGGCCGACGTGCCGGTGTTCATCGCCACGCCGACGTCGGCCTGGGCCAGGGCGGGCGCGTCATTGGTGCCGTCACCGGTCATCGCGACCAGCTTGCCGCCTTCCTGCTCGCGCTTGATCAGCGCGAGCTTGTCCTCAGGCGTGGCCTCGGCGAGGAAGTCGTCGACACCGGCCTCGTCGGCAATCGCCTTGGCGGTCAACGGGTTATCGCCGGTGATCATCACCGTCCGGATGCCCATTCGCCGCATCTCGTCGAACCGCTCGCGCATGCCCTGCTTGACGACGTCCTTGAGGTGGATGACACCGAGCACGGCGGCCTTGCCGCCAAGGCGCTCCCCGACGACGAGCGGGGTGCCGCCACCGGCGGAGATGCCGTCGACGATCACGCCGAGCTGGGAGGGCACCTTACCGCCTTGGGCGCGCACCCATTCCGCGACCGAGCTGGCGGCGCCCTTGCGCAGCAGGTGCCCGTCGAGGTCGACGCCCGACATCCGTGTCGCGGCCGAAAACGCCACCCATTCGGCGTGCGTGAGTTCGCCGGGCGTGCGTGCGCGCAGCCCGAAGTGCTGCTTGGCGAACACGACGACCGAACGCCCCTCGGGCGTTTCGTCGGCGAGGCTGGACAACTGCGCGGCGTCGGCCAGCCGCTCAGGGGTGACGCCGTCGAGGGGAACGAAGGCGGAGGCCTGCCGGTTGCCCAGGGTGATGGTGCCGGTCTTGTCGAGCAGCAAGGTGTTGACGTCGCCGGCGGCCTCCACCGCGCGCCCCGACATCGCCAGCACGTTGCGCTGCACCAGCCGGTCCATGCCGGCGATGCCGATGGCCGACAGCAGCGCGCCGATCGTCGTGGGGATCAGGCACACCAGTAGCGACACCATCACGATTCCGGTGACGCCACTTGCGTTGAGCGCCTGGGTGTCTGGGACGCCCGGATTGTTCATCTTGGAATAGATCGCCAGCGGCTGCAGGGTGGCGACGGCGAACACGAAGATGATCGTCAACGCGGCCAGCAGGATGTTCAGCGCGATCTCGTTGGGGGTTTTCTGCCGGTTGGCGCCCTCGACGAGCGTGATCATCCGGTCGATGAAGCTTTCCCCAGGCTTTTGGGTGATGTGCACGACGATCCGGTCGCTCAGCACGGTGGTGCCGCCGGTGACCGCCGAACGATCACCGCCGGACTCGCGGATCACCGGCGCCGACTCGCCGGTGATCGCCGATTCATCCACCGAGGCAATGCCTTCCACCACGTCGCCGTCGCCCGGTATCACCTGCCCGGCCTCGACCACGACGATGTCGCCCTGTTGCAGCAGCGGCGCGGCAACCTCTTCCTCCACGGCGGAAGCGCCGGGTTTCCAGTCTCTCAGCCGCCGGGCCAGGGTATGGGTCTTCGCTTTGCGCAGCGTCTCGGCCTGGGCCTTGCCGCGCCCTTCGGCCACCGCCTCGGCGAGGTTGGCGAAAAGCACCGTCAGCCAAAGCCAGACCACGATCAACCAGGCGAACCATGTTTCGTTGGCGATCGCCAACCAGGTGCTCCAGGCGGCGCCGATCTCGACGATGAACATCACCGGGTTGCGCCACAGGGTCCGCGGGTCGAGCTTGCGCAGCGCGTGCGGCACCGACTTCCACAGCATCTTGGGGTCGAGCAGGCCGCCCTGCACCCGTTTCGGGATTGCGTGGGTCGGCTGCGTCGGCGCAGACGAATCGACGGTGACGGTCATCAGTGGATTCCTTCGGCGAGAGGCCCGAGCGCCAGCATGGGCAGGAAAGTGAGGGCGACGAGAATCACCGTGACCCCGGCGACCATTCCGACGAACTGCGGCCGATGCGTGGGCAGTGTGCCGGCCGATTGCGGCGTGGCGCCCTGCTTGGCCAGCGAGCCGGCCAGGGCGAGCACGAGCACGATCGGCAGGAACCTGCCGAAGACCATGGCCAGCCCGAGGGCGGTGTTGTACCAGTTGGTGTTGGCGGACAGTCCGGCGAAGGCCGACCCGTTGTTGTTGGCCGCCGAGGTGAACCCGTACAAGACTTCGGACAGCCCGTGCGGGCCGCCGTTGAGCATGCCGGCGCGTTCGCCGGGCAGTGCCATCGCGATCGCGGTGCCGATCAGCACGATCAGCGGCGTCACCAGGAAATAGCTTGCGGCGAGCTTGATTTCGCGGGGGTTGATCTTCTTGCCGAGGTATTCCGGTGTGCGCCCGACCATCAGGCCGGCGACGAAGACGGTGATCACCGCCAGGATCAGCATGCCGTACAGACCGGATCCGGTGCCGCCGGGCGCGACCTCCCCGAGCTGCATGTTGAACATCGCGACCATGCCACCGAGGCTGGTGTAGGAGTCGTGAGTCGAATCGACGGCACCGGTAGAGGTAAGTGTGGTCGCGGCGGCGAACACCGCCGAGTCGGCGACACCCAACCGCTGTTCGACTCCCTCCATCGCCCGGCTGACGGCGGTCGGCACGGTGCCGTGGTGCTGCAGTTGCATCCACATCGCCATGCCGGAGCTGACCAGGGCCAACGTCGCCATGACCGCGGCGATCGCGAAGCCCTGCTTGGTGCTGCCCACCATGCGGCCGAACGTGCGGGGCAGCGAGAAGCCAATGACCGCGATCAGAAAGATCTCCAGCCAGTTGGTCCACGCGGTGGGGTTCTCAAACGGGTGCGCGGAGTTGCCGTTGTAGAAGCCGCCGCCGTTGGTGCCGAGTTCCTTGATGACTTCCTGGCTGGCGACCGGGCCGCCGGTGATGGTCTGCTGGGTGCCGTTAAGGGTGGTGACAATTTGGTCGTGCAGATGGAAGTTCTGGATCGCCCCACCCGCAACGAGCAGGACCGCACTGATGACTGCGATCGGCAGCAGGATGCGCAGCGTGCCGCGCACCAGGTCGACCCAGAAGTTCCCCAGATCGCCGGTGCGCCTGCGGGCAAACCCGCGCACCAGCGCGACCGCCACGGCCATGCCGACGGCGGCCGAGACGAAGTTCTGCACCGCCAGCCCGGCCATCTGCACCAGATGGCCCTGCGTCGATTCGCCGGAGTAGGCCTGCCAGTTGGTGTTGGTGACGAAGCTGACCGCGGTGTTCCACGCCAGCCCAGGCGTCATCTGGGTGGCCGGATCGTGCAGGTGCAACGGCAACTTGCCCTGCACCAGCTGGAACACGAACAGGAAGAGGATGCTGATCGAGGAAAACGCCAAGACGCTTCGGGCGTAGGCGCCCCAGGTTTGCTCCGAGCGCGCGTCGACACCGATCAGCCGATAGATCACCCGTTCGGCGTAGAGGTCCTTCTCCGACGTGTACACCCGAAACATGTAGTCGCCGAAGGGCACATGCACCACGACCAGTGCTGCGACGAGAACGGCGAGGAAGATCAGCCCCGCCGCCGTGGTGCTCACTAGAACCTCTCCGGGAACAGCAGGGCGCAGCCGAGAAACAGCGCGAGAAGGATGGAAAGCACCAAGCCGACGACGTTTTCGTAGCTCACAGCCGCTCGACCAACTTCTGCGCCAGGCCGAGCACGGCGAACACCGCCACCGTCAGCACGACGTATATCAACACGCCCATCTTGTCTCCGTTCGGCGCCAATCACGTGCATACGAAAGGACCTCATCGAGGTCAGCCACAGCGCAGCCCTCGGAGGCAAGGTCAGCTTGAAAGTAGACGGGACCGCTTCGGTAGGGCCTTTGGTTGACACTTTCCTAACGGCGCCCCAGGGCACCTTTACGTTTTCTTTACGCCCGAATTCTCTCGTCGAACGGTTTGCCAATCAACGGCGCTTTGCGGCGTGCCGGCCTATGGCCGGGTCTTCGATCAGCGGAAGCCGAACCCGGAAAACCGTTCTGCCATTGGCGGATTCGGCGGTGACCGAGCCTTGGTGTGCCTTGACGATCGAATTCACGATGGCCAGGCCCAGCCCGATGCCCGAACCGTAAGACCTGGACGTGTCCGCGCGGACGAACCGCTCGAACAGCCGGGGAAGGAGTTCCGCGTCAATGCCGGGGCCATTGTCGGCGACGGTCAACTCCGCGTAGGGGGCATCGGGGTTGCCGGGATGGCAAGTGATCCCCGTGGTCACCGTGACGTCGGGCGGCGTGTGCAGCCGGGCATTGCTGAGCAGATTGCTCACCAGCTGGTGGAGCCGGGCGTGATCCCCGCGAACCCACACCGGTTCCTCGGGCAGCTCCTTGACCCAGCGGTGGGTCGGCGCCGCGACGGCCGCGTCGTTCACCGCATTGATGACGAGCTCGGCCAGGTCGACGTCTTGGGTCTGCAGGTCTTCGCCCTCGCCCAGGCGCGAGAGCAGCAGCAGCTCGTCGACAAGCAGCGCCATCCGGCGCGCTTCGGACTCGATGCGGGCCAGCGCGTATTCGGTGGTCGGCGGCAGCGCCGAGCTGTCCTGGCGGGTCAGTTCGGCGTATCCCTGGATCGCCGCCAGCGGGGTTCGCAGCTCGTGGCTGGCGTCGGTGATGAATTGCCGCATCCGCCGATCGGATTCGGCGCGATGGGCCAGGGCGCCATCCACGTTGTCCAGCAACCGATTCAAGGTATGCCCGACGATCCCGACTTCGTTGTCCGGATCGGTGTCACCGGGCTGGACCCGCGCGCCGATCCGGTGGTCGTCGCCGACGAGCGGCATGGCGGCGACCTCCCCGGCGGTCGCGGCGACGCGGCGCAGCGGGCGCAGCGCGTAGCTGACCACCCAGGCCGTGAGCGCGGCCGTGATCAGCAGCACCGCAACCAAAAACACTGCGAGAGTGACTATTCGGCCTCCGACGGTCCGGTTGATGAAGTTCACCGACACCCCGACGAGGAGGCGGTCGTCGGTGCCGTCGACGCTTTGGCTGTCCACCCGGAACGAACCGAGGCCGCCCAGTGTCACGGTGCGCGGCAGGCCGTCCTGCCAGGTCTGCGCCTCGACGGCCGCAACGACATCGGGCGGGGCAGGTCGCGGGCCGTCGTCGAAAAAGATCGCCGAGCCGATCACGTGGCCGTCGTGGAGCACGGCGATGACGTTGCCCGCATTCTGTCCGGTGAACCCCAGAAGCGCACGCCCGATATCCGATCTATCGTGATGCTCCGCATCGTCCTGGTGGTACTTGGCGAACGAATGATTCAGTGCGTCCAGGGATTCCGCGACCTCGGCGTCGTTCATGGCGGTGACATAGGTTCGCAAATTCAGGACGGACACCACGCCGACCACCATCAGGACGATCGTCACGACGGCCGACACGCCCAATACCAGCTGTCGGAGCAACGAGTGCGGGCGCCACCACGGAGTGGTTCGCGCTCCGGTCATTCCGGCGGTCGCAGCATGTATCCAACACCGCGGACGGTGTGGATCATCGGCTCCCTGCCGGAGTCGATCTTCTTCCTCAGGTACGAGATGTACAGATCGACGATGCTGGTGCGCCCGGCGAAGTCGTAATTCCATACCCTGTCGAGGATTTCGGTGCGGCTCAACGCGCGACGGGGATTGCGCATGAGGAAGCGAAGCAGCTCGAACTCGGTCGAAGAAAGCGATATTGGCGTGCCGTCGCGGATGACCTCGCGGCTGGCGGTGTCGACGCGCAGGTCGCCGACCTTCAGGCTTTCGGGGGCGGGCGGGGTTTGCTGGGTGGATCTGCGTAGCAACCCGCGCAGTCGGGCGACCAGTTCCTCGAGGCTGAACGGCTTGGTCATGTAATCGTCGGCGCCCGCGGTCAGGCCGGTGACCCGGTCCATGACCGAATCGCGCGCGGTGAGGAACAGTGTGGGGGTGTAGGAATCGGATTCGCGGATCCGCTGCAGTATTCGCAGCCCGTCCACGTCGGGAAGCATGATGTCGAGGACCAGGACGTCGGGATTGACGCTGTCGAACTTCGCGATGGCCTCGCGCCCGTTGTGGGCGATGTCGACGACCCAGCCTTCGTAGTGCAGCGCCATCTTCACCAGGTTGGTCAGCGCCGGCTCGTCGTCCACCAGCAAAACCCGGATGGGTGAGCCATCGGTGCGGTAGATGCGGGGCAGCTGCCCAAGGATCGCCTGGCGTGGTCGCTGGCTGCTCGCGTGTCCCGACATTGCGGTCATGTTCCTACATTCTCGCAAGCGCACATGCGGTTGTCACGGACTTCATAGAGTTCTCAAATAAAACTCTGTTCCCCAGCTCACACCGCGACCGGCACAAATATGTGTTTTATATGTGTTGCATCAGCGACGTTGATATTGAGCTCATTTCCCAAAAATACTGGGACGCATGGTCGCTGGTTTGACGGAGTTGAGCCATTTTCGAGGGGTAGCTCCCCAAACCATCGGCATGGGAATGAATTTCGTTGATTACGAGATGCCGCGCTTCAGTGGACTGCCGTCGGACCTCGATATGCACGCACGACGGCCGGGACGACGGTGTCCCGCCTTTCGTTAACGCAAAGTTACGTAAAGTTACGAATAACGGTAGATCTCAATGCTTTTCCTAACGCGAGTTCTGAATGCACCATCGGAAATCACCTCAGCGACGGTCGGCGACTTTCAGGCCTGCGGTTTCGCGGGCTCTCCAACGGTCGCCCGAAATGTGTCCGGTTCGAGTCTTTCCGAACGGGTGATGACGACGGGCGTCGACGGCGACGCCCGTGCGTGCGGCCACACGCCTCGTCGCCCTCGGCAGTCGGGGCGGCGCGCGGCCTTCCCGGGCCTGCGGCCCGTTTTCGGCGACGCCGGTGTGGCGCGGCGCCGAGGACGGCGAGGCGAGTCGCGTGGAACCGGGCCAGCAAACTCAACCAAGAGATGGGGATAGGCGATGGACTTTGGCGCATTGCCACCAGAGATCAACTCCGGCCGGATGTATACGGGTCCTGGGCCGGCGACGATGCTGGCCGCCTCCGCGGGATGGGAGTCGCTGGCCGCCGAGCTGCAGACCGCCGCCAGCGGTTATCAGTCGGTGGTCTCGAGCCTCGCCGACGAGGCGTGGCTGGGGCCGACGTCGATGTCGATGGCCGCCGCGGTCGCGCCCTATGTGTCGTGGATGACGATTACCGCTGAGCAGTGCGAGCAGGCCGCCACCCAGGCCACGGCCGCCGCGACGGCCTTCGACACGGCCTACGCGATGACGGTGCCGCCGCCGCTGATCGCGGCCAACCGCGCGCAGCTCATGGCGTTGATCGCGACCAACTTCCTCGGGCAGAACACGCCGGCGATCATGGCGACCGAGGCCGAGTACGCCGAAATGTGGGCCCAGGACGCGATGACCATGTACAACTACGCCGCCACCTCGGCTTCCGCATCAATGTTCAGCACCTTCACGTCGCCGCCACAAACGACCAACCCGGGCGGGCTTGCCGGCCAAGCCGGTGCCGTCGCCCAAACGGCCGGCACCCAGGCCGGCGGCAACGTTCAGACGATGTCGACTCAGTTGATGTCCTCAGTGCCCCAAGCCCTGCAGGGTCTGGCGACTCCGGGATCGTCGTCGAGCGCGGGCCTGTCGCAGGCGGCGATGGGCACCGGGGCGTCGCTGGGATCGTCGGGAGCTTCCGCGCCGATCAGCGCGCTGTCGAGCCTGACCAGCGCGTCCAGTAAAACCGCGACCAAGAGTGCCAGCACCGGGGCGGGGGTCGTGTCCGGCTTGACGTCGAGCCTGACATCGGTGTTGGGCGGGAGCGGGGCGACCGGCCTGTTTGACGTGGTCGGCATTGGTTCCGATGCCGCCGGCCTGGGTGCTGATGGTGCCGGATTGGGCTCCGACGGAGCCGGACTCGGTTTCGACGGATACGGCCTGTCGCTGGACTTCGCGGGCGCCGGGTCGATTCTGGGCGCCGAGGGGGTTTCCGGCTTTCCCGCTCCGGGGGAGTTGGGTGACGGTCTGGGAAGCCTAGGGCTGGGCGGTGTGGGCGGCCTCGGCGAAAGCGCCTCGGTGGGCGTCGGCCAAGCGTCCGCACTCGGTACCTTGTCGGTACCACCGAGTTGGGCCGAGGCGGTGTCGTCGGTTACGCCGCTGCCCGCTCTCGACGCCAACGTCATGCCAGGCGGGTGGGGTGCGGTGCCGGGGTCGGCGCCCGGCGCGGGCATTTCCAAGCTGCCCTTGGGCGGTATGGTCGGGCGCGAGTCCGACGGTACGGTTCAGCGGATCGGGTTCCGCTCCTCGCTGATTCCGCGTTCGCCGGTGGCCGGATAGAACGGTCAGCGGCGCAACGTAATTCGACGGTTGGACAGACAACGGGGCCGCACACCGATCGGTGTGCGGCCCCGCCTGAAGCTGCGGTGTCAGGCCCAGCTGGAGCCGACGGCGCTGTCGGTGCTGGCCATGTTGCTGCCGGCGGTCTGCACCTTTTGCCCGTGGGCGTTGGCCTGCTCGTAGATCACCTGGAAGTTGCGGCCCAACTGGGTGATGAACTCCTGGCAGGCCACCGACCCGGAGCCACCCCAAAAGTCCCCAGCGGCCAGCACATCACGAACGATGGCCTGGTGCTCGGCCTCCAACGAAGCCGCCTGGGCACGAATGGTGGCGCCATGGGCGTCCACATCGCCGAACTGGTAATTGATGGTCATGTTTATGTCCTCCTGAGTTGAAAGTGTTGGACAGCAGCCGGTTTTCGGCCGCTAGCTGCCGAGGATTTGCTGGGAGGCCTGCTCTTGCTGCTCGTAGTTGTTGGCGTCGCGGATCAACCCGTCGCGCACCCCGTGCAGCATGTTCACGATGTTGCGAAACGCCTGATTCATCTGACCCATGGTGTCGTACGAAGTCGCCTGGGCCTGCCCGCTCCAACCCGCGCCAGCGATGTTCATCGAGGATGCCCACATCTTGCGAGCCTCGTCCTCCACCGTCTGCGCATGCACCTCAAAACGACCCGCCATCGCCCGCATCTCGTGCGGATCGGTCATAAAACGTGTTGCCATGTTGCCTTTCTCCTTATCTCGGAACTTTCAGTTCGTTTTTCAGTTTGTTGAAGCCTTGTCAGTTGTGCCCTATGCGGCGGTAGCCGCATAACGGGTAGATTACGGCCTCACGGTCAACTGTTCGCCTCAAATGGGTGACACATCCGCCTTTTCCCGTGTCAGACAACCACCTGCTTGGGCATGACGATGGGCTTGAACCCGTATCGCGGACCGGCGTAGGCGCCGGCACCCTTGGCTGCCGCCGCCATTCCCGGCATGCCGGGCATCGCCGCGACCGGCTCGCCCGCCTCGGAGGCGACGGTCCATCCCGACCCTTCCAGCGGAGCGGTCGAGGAAGCCAGCGTCGCCGGGGTCGCCGCCGACCAGCTGGCCGGCACCGACAGACCGCCGACCGCGGACGCCTCGCCCAGGCCCGCCGACATCGCTCCGCCCAGGCCGGTCGGCGCCACCGCGCCCACCATGGTTCCTTCCGCCACGCCGGCCGCACCGGCGACCGGTGCCACGTCGCTGGCGGCCCAGCCGCCGATCGCCGCCGGCGTGTTGGCAACCGTGTGTATCAACGACACCGACGTCGGGATGGTGTTACCGACGAACCATGCCGCCGTGACACCGAACTGCTGAACGCCGTTGAAGCTGAACAGGGTGCCGCCAAGGCCGTCGAGCGCATAGATGAGGTTCGCCGCCTCGGGGAAGTTGGTTTGCAAAAAGCTCCAGACACCACTACCGAACGGCTGCGAGGTCAACGACGTCAGATTGCTCAGGATCCCACTCAAGCCCGACGCCGCCGGGTTGGCGGTGGCATTCGCGAACGCCGCCGAAACCGCGGAGGTTTGGGTGGCGGCCGCGGCCGGGCTGGCGGTCGGCGACGCCGGCGTCAGCGGCTGAAGGACCCCGGTGGCCGCCGAGGAAGCCGCGTAGGTGTACATCGTGAGGGCGTCTTGGACCCACATCTCGGCGTACTGGGCTTCCGTGGCGGCGATCGCCGGGGTGTTGATGCCAAGGAAGTTCGTCGCGACGAGCGCCGCCAGCAGCGACCGGTTCGCGGCGATCACCGGCGGTGGCACCGTCGCCGCGAAGGCCGTCTCGTAGGCGGCCGCCGACGCCGACGCCTGGGTGGCCGCCTGCTCTGCGGCCGCGGCCGTGGTGCTCAGCCAGCCCACATACGGCTCGGCCGCGGCCGCCGCCGCTGCCGACCCCGCGCCGGTCCACTGCTGGGAGGTCAGGTTCGCAATGATCGACTCCCAGGAGGACGCCGTGGTGCTCAACTCGGCGGCCAGGTTGCTCCAGGCGGTCGCAGCCGCCATCAGCGGTCCCGAACCGGCACCGGCGTACATGAGTCCGGAGTTGACCTCGGGGGGCAAAGCTGCAAAATCCAAAACCATTTTGTGTATCCGTTTCTTTTGTCGGAATGTCGCTTCTTTAACTACGCACGACTGCGGGCGTCCGCCTAAACGGCCTTGACCTTCGGCATGACGATGGGCTTGACGCCGTAGCGCGGGGCGCCGAAGCCTGCGCTGTTGCGTGCGGCCGCGCCCAGTCCGGGCATGCCAGGCACGATGGTTCCGGGACCGGCCTGTGGCGCGGCGGAGGTCCAACCCACGGTCTGGACCGCCGTGGCAGGGCTCACACCCGGGGTAAAGGAACCGGCCCAACTCGGCGGCACCGACAACTTGCCGACCATGGTCGCCTGGCCCGCGCTTGCGACCGGCATGGCGGCCATGGCCCCCATGCCGCCCATGCCCGGGCCGACCGGCGTCGTCGTGCCGGCGAGGTCCGCGGCCCCAGCCACGCTGGCGGCGTCGGTGGCAGGCCAATCGATCAGGCCGCCACCGGCCATGCCGAGGCAGTCGGACATGGCCGAGGCCCAGTTCCCGCCCTCGTAGCTGAGGAAGTTGGCCCCGTTGCTCGACAGGCCCAATGGGTTGCCGCCGACGCTATTGCCCGGGCCGCCAAGGAACGTGCTTATTTGGTTGAGGAACCCGGTCAGCGAATCGATCGGCGACGACGCAGCGACGTTGGCTGCCTCGGTGTCGCTGTAGGTACCGGAGCTGAGCCCCAGGGTGCTGACGAACTGCTGTTGGATGGCCTGGGCTTCGGCGGCGATCTGCTGGTACAGCGTGCCGTAGCTCGAGAAGATCGATGCCTGCAGGGCCGATACCGGGTCCGCAGCTGCGGGAGCGATGGCGGTCGTCGGTGCGGCAGCGCCGGCATTCTGCGCCGTCAGTGAATTGCCGATCCCCTCCAGCTGCGTCGCCGCGGACAGCAACTCTTCAGGGATTGTTGTCAAGAACGACATCTGTTGCTCCTAGTGTTGGAATAACGTCGACCCCCACGCGGGGCATCGACCCTGTGTGTTGGCGTAACGGCACCTGTGCGTCGGCGTAAGGCTAACGAGCCACGACTCCACATTCCCGACTGAAAAGGCTAGGGTGACGGCCGTTTACGGCTTCTTAACGCTGGCGCGGGCAGTTTTAACAGGGTTCTGTCGGGCGACATAGGGCTGTCATCTGTCGTCCGCCGGCAAAACGGGGAGACGGCGCGCGGCGCGCGGATCCTACGCCGACGCCGGCCGCCACGCATCTTCGGAATTTGGCCGATTTTGGGTGGGATGCGATGTCCCGGCGCCAGGCTCCGCGCGCTACATTCGCCGCCGGGCCCCCATAGCCCAATTGGCAGAGGCAGCGGACTTAAAATCCGTCCAGTGTCGGTTCGAGTCCGACTGGGGGCACGGTAAAAGGACCTAGGACCCTGCCCCGGACCTGGTGCTCCTGAGAATCGGGGCGTCTGCCTATGACACATCGATTGACCAGGGAATTTCTTATCCGCTCGTGCGTCATGGCTCTTCGCGGGCATACTGTGACATTGGTTGGCAAAGCCTGTCGGAGGCATCGTCTACCGTCAGGGTCGGCTCAAGGCGGTCGAGGGAGAGGTAAAAGACATGACTGCGGTGGCCGAACCAAGCGCCGATGTGTTGGTGGCAAATCGAGATGATCTGAAGAAGGCTATCGACAACGCCTTGCGGCGCGCAGAATGCACCTTCGACGAGTTAGCGGAGCAAGCCAGGACCGGCAACTACGCGTCGACTCGCGCCCGACTGGCCTGGATGGCGATAGGCGACTTGTACGGCGTTGTCCTCTGACGATTGACGCTCGATTTACGCGGAGAGGCGCGTCGGCTCGCGGGTTCTCTCAGCGACATGCTCAACGGCACCGTTTGTGACGGACCTAGACTTAATGCAGTGCTCCGTGACCCTATCGCCGGTGTCAAGAACGGCATGAATATCGGGTATAAGATCACTAAGCAAGACCAAGATTTGCGGTGCGGGATTCCGCTATCGATCAGCGGAAAGCGCGCGAAGATATACCTCGGATTCTTCATGCACTTGCAGGCAGATGACGCCCGACAGTACATGCTGGTTAAAGAGTCGATGACGTTGCTCGCATTAGATGAAAATTTGTCGAAAGAATTGCTTCATTACGACTTCCAGCGAGATAAGCACTAAGAGGAGCCAGGGTACCCCGAAGCGCACTTACAGGCATGCGCCTCATCTGAGGCCTGGGAACTTGCAGGCCAGAGGCCAACCGATGAATTCCTTGAGCTGTCGAAGATGCACTTGCCCGTTGGCCCGTTAGGCGGCAAGAGATTTCGGCCAACGCTGGAAGACGTTATCGAATTTCTGATCGTTGAGAAAATGGTTGAACACCGCGAAAGCTGGCAAGAGGCGCTTTACAAGACGCGAAAGCCATTTCACGATCTACAGTTGAAGGCTGCCGTACGCAAAAACCAATTTGTCGCCAAAGAAGCGCTTGAAGAAGAAGGATGGACGGTGACCCGCGGCTAATTTCGTCTCGGCGTGAGCGCTCTTTTCAGTCGTTACGGGCGCGTCTGGCGATATCGGCAGTGCGCCTGTTGGTTCGAGTCCGACTGGGGCACGCCGTAAACGTGTTGAGCCCAACCGGGCCTTGCCGCCGACGGCACCGCCATCCGTCACCCATAAACTGACCCATCGTGGGCATGCTGTTTGGCTTGGCGCCGTGGATCGTCTATTGGGTGCTGGTCGGTAACGTCCCGTTCGCCGCGGCCGCACTGATCGCCTTGGCGATGGCCGTCGCCGCGTCGGCAATCGGCTACGCCACCGGCAAACCATGGCGCCCGCTCCAAATCGGCGCCGTCGCAACGTTTCTGGTGCTGACGGTACTGACGTTTACGCTCGGCGACGCGTTCAACCTGCGGTGGATCCAGCCGCTGAGCAATGCCGGGATCTTCCTGGTGGCGCTCGTTAGCCTGCTGATCGGCCAGCCGTTCGTGCGTGAGCCCGCCGCCACGGAACAGCCCGATGACGTCGTCAAGACCCAGCTTTTTAGCCGGATCGTCAATCGCCTGACCTGGATCTGGGTCGCGGCGTTCGCCGGCATGACGGTGTCCTCGGCGATTCCGCCGGTCGTGCAGGGAGAAGACGCCACGATCCTCGACACGAAGACCCCGTTGTCGTTCGTTTGTTACTGGGTCATTCCGTTCTCGCTGTTGGGCCTGGCGGCGCTGGCGTCGCGGTACCTGCCCGACCGGATGCTCGTCGGGATCGACGACGTCGAGCGGGAAACCTCGTTCGTCGCCTACGACGAAGCCACGATCGATGAGCTGTATTACCTCGCCCAGGAACACGCCAACCGTGAGGTGGGGCCCGGTAAGGAGGCCTACAACGTCAAGGTCGGCGGGATGGGAACCCCGCTGACCGGAGACGAGTCCCGAAAGTCGTGGCCGTCCACCTACAAAGTGCGCGACAAGCAGCGCTAAACGAGGAAGCTGGCAGCCTGCGCTGCGACGGGCGACCGGCCCGAGATCACTGACCTGTGCCCCGCTCGACCATCGCATGGTTCGGATACGTTGGGTTCAGCGGGGCCCACCCATACATGCCGCATTCCGTTGCAACCAAACAAGGAGCATCGCGATGAACGCGCCCAGTCCAGACGCCATCCGCGCGGAAACGATCACCATCACCGGCCACGGCGGCGACGAGATCGAGGCCTACCGGGCGATGCCGCTCGCCGAGGGATCGCGCGGCGGAATCGTGTGGATCCACCACATGCCCGGCTATGACCGCGAGACCAAGGAGTTCGTCCGGCGCCTCGCCGTCAACGGCTATTACGCGGTGGCCCCGAACCTGTATTCGCGCGAGGCGCCGGGAGCCGCGCCCGACGACGCCGCCGCGGCGGCGCGGGCCGCCGGCGGGGTGCCCGACGAGCGACTCGTCGGCGATGCTGCAGGCGCGGTCGAGCACCTGCGTTCCCTGCCGGGCGCGAACGGGAAGTTCGGTGTCATCGGGCACTGCTCGGGCGGGCGGCATGCGTTCCTGGCGGCCTGCTCGCTGCCGTTCGACGCCGCGGTGGACTGCTACGGCGCCTTCATCGTCGAGGATCGGCCCGAGGGCATGCCCAAAGCGCTGAAACCGATCCTGCACCTGGCGCCGAACCTGAGCTGTCCGCTGCTGGGGCTGTTCGGAGTCGAGGACAAGTTTCCGGCGCCGGCCGCGGTGGCCGCGCTGGACGCCGAGCTGACCCGGCTGGGCAAGGCGCACGAGTTTCATTCCTACGAGGGGGCGGGCCACGCGTTCTTCTCCGTCGACCGGCCGGTGTATCGGGTGGAGGCGGCGGTGGACGGCTGGCGCCGCATCGACGAGTTCTTCGCGACCCATCTGAAAGGTTAGGTTTCGGCAGCCATGTGCACCTATCTCACCGAGCACGTGCAGGTCGACGGCAGCGGCAAGGGCGCGACGGGGTGGTTCGGCGCCAGCCGCGCGACGGTGTATGTCGACCACCCGGTCCACGCGCCCTACGGCCACACGGTCAACATCGACGTCATCAATCCCGACCTGGGCCCGTCGGCTCGGGTCGCCCTCGAACTCACCGAGGAAAGCGCGCTGGCGCTGGCCGACGCCATCCGAAAAGCGATCACCCACGCGCCGGCCGGGCTGGCCTCCAAGGACCAGTAGGTGCCTTGTGACCGCCGAGCGTGACTACCCGCAAATGGCCGCCACCCGCGGACGGATCGAACCCGCGCCGCGTCGGGTGCGTGGCTATCTCGGCCACGAACTGGTCTTCGACACCACCGCGGCCCGCTACGTGTGGGAAATCCCGTATTACCCAGCGTATTACGTGCCGCTGGCGGATGTGCACACGGAGTTCCTGCGCGACGAGGACCACCCGCAGAAGGTGCAGTTTGGTCCGTCGCGGCTGCACTCCCTGGTAGGCGGCGGGCGGACCTACCGATCGGCGGCGCGGGTGTTCGACGCCGACGGCGACAGCCCGGTGGCGGGCGCCGTGCGATTCGAATGGGATCCGTTGCGGTGGTTCGAGGAAGACGAGCCGATCTACGGCCACCCGCGTAACCCGTATTCGCGGGTCGACGCGCTGCGCTCACACCGGCATGTCGGGGTCGAACTCGACGGAATCCTGCTGGCCGACACCAGATCTCCCGTGTTGCTGTTCGAAACCGGTTTGCCCACAAGGTATTACATCGATCCGGCCGACGTCGCCTTCGAGCACCTGGAGCCCAGTCCGACGCAGACGCTGTGCCCGTACAAAGGGGTGACGTCGGGCTACTGGTCGGTGCGGGTTGGCGAGACCGTGCATCCGGACCTGGCGTGGACGTATCACTATCCGCTGCCGGCGGTCGGCCAGATCGCCGGCCTGGTGGCCTTCTACAACGAGAAGGTCGACATCACCGTCGACGACACCGCATTGCCCCGACCGCGGACCCAATTCGGCTAGGTGTAGCGCACCCGCGTGGGCCTGCGTCGGAGGGTTTGCCGGTCATGCCGCCATAGTGCCGCCGTTGGGGTGAAATTAGGCCTCTCCGCAAGTTTTTCGCCGCAATCTGTCGCTAACACGCCCGCCGAGTGGCGACCTTTTTGCTGCCGAACTGGCTTGATCCGCGGCCGCCAGTGTCGCGCAGAGTCGTCGCGCATGGACCTCAGCAAAGGAGGTTCCGGCGTAAGCAGTGATCGACCTTATCGACAAGGTTGCGCATCGGGGCGGGCGCGCCGAGCCGCGGTAACCGGTGTCCGCCCGGCTGTTGGGTAAGCATGCCTTGTCGGGGAGACCCGTTTCTCATAGCCGCGCGCGGCGATAGCATTCGCTCGATGGACAGCACGATGCAGGACTTTCCGTTGACGATCACCGCGATCATGCGGCACGGCTGCGGTGTCCACGGGGAGCGCACGGTCACCACCGCCACCGGGGACGGTTACCGGCAGACCACCTATCGCGAACTGGGACAACACGCCGCCCGATTGGCAAACGCCTTGCGCCGCCTCGGCGTTACCGGCGACCAGCGGGTGGCGACGTTCATGTGGAACAACGCCGAACACCTGACGGCCTACCTCGCGGTGCCGTCGATGGGCGCCGTCCTGCACACCCTCAACATCCGCCTCTTCCCCGAGCAGATCGCCTACGTCGCCAACGAGGCCGAAGACCGGGTCGTGCTGGTCGACGTGTCGCTGGCCGGGCTGCTCGCGCCCGTCCTCGGCGGCCTCGAGACCGTGCACACGGTGATCGTGGTCGGGGAGGGCGAGACGGGGCCGCTGCGGGAATCGGGCAAGACCGTGCTGAGCTATGCCGAATTGATCGACGCCGAATCCCCCGACTTTGAGTGGCCGCGCATCGACGAGAACTCCGCGGCCGCAATGTGCTACACAAGCGGCACCACCGGCAATCCGAAAGGTGTTGTCTACAGCCATCGTTCGAGCTTCCTGCACACCATGGCCGCGTGTACCGTCAACGGCATCGGCGTCGGGGCCACCGACAGCGTGCTGCCGATCGTGCCGATGTTCCACGCCAACGCGTGGGGGTTGCCGTACGCCGCGCTGATGGCCGGCGCCGACCTGGTGCTCCCCGATCGCCACCTCGACGCCCGATCGCTGATCGGCATGGTCGAAGACCTGCGGCCCACGGTGGCGGGCGCGGTGCCCACCATCTGGAACGACGTCCTGCACCGCCTCGAGGACCACCCCGACCACGACATGTCGTCGCTGCGCCTGGTGGTCTGCGGCGGGTCGGCCGTTCCGGTCTCGCTGATGCGCACCTTCGAGGAGAAACACGGCGTCCAGATCCGGCAGCTGTGGGGCATGACGGAGACGTCGCCCATGGCCACCATGGCCTGGCCGCCGCCGGGCACCCCGGCGGACCAGCACTGGGCGTTCCGCGCGACCCAGGGCCAGCCGGTGTGCGGGGTGGAAATGCGGATCGTCGACGACGACGGCCGGGTGCTGCCCAACGACGGCGACGCCGTGGGTGAGGTGGAGGTTCGCGGTCCGTGGATCGCCGGCTCGTACTACCTGGGACGCGACGACTCCAAGTTCGACTCGGGCTGGCTGCGCACCGGCGACGTGGGCCGCATCGACGAGCGGGGCTTCATCACCCTGACCGACCGGGCCAAGGACGTGATCAAGTCCGGCGGTGAATGGATCTCCTCGGTCGAGCTGGAGAACTGCCTGATCGCGCACCCCCATGTGCTCGAGGCCGCGGTCGTCGGGGTTCCCGACGAGCGGTGGCAAGAACGACCGCTGGCGGTCATCGTGGCCAAGCAAGATGCATCGGTCAGCGCCGAACAACTGCGAATGTTCCTCGCGGATAAGGTGGTTCGATGGTGGTTGCCCGAGCGGTGGGCGTTCGTGGACGAGATTCCCCGCACCAGCGTGGGCAAGTACGACAAGAAAGCCATCCGGTCGCGGTACGCCGAGCACGGCTATTGGGTGATCGAGGCCCGCGACTGAGCGCCGGCATCCCCCGCGAGCAGACGCGGAATCGCATAGCTTCGCCGGCAAGCGTGCGATTCTACGTCTGCTCGCGAGAGAAGAAAGTCTCGCGAGAGAAGAAAGGAAGTGGGTGTACATGCTGCGGGTCATACAGTGGGCAACCGGGTCGGTCGGCGTGGCGGCGATCAAAGGCGTGCTCGATCATCCCGAACTCGAACTCGTCGGCTGCTGGGTGCATTCGGAGGCCAAGAACGGCAAGGACGTCGGCGAGATCATCGGCACCCCGCCGCTCGGCGTGACCGCCACCAACAGCATCGACGAGGTGCTCGCGCTGGACGCCGACGCGGTGATCTACGCGCCGTTGCTGCCCAACGTCGAGGAAGTCGCCGCGCTGCTGCGCTCGGGCAAGAACGTCGTCAGCCCGCTCGGATGGTTCTACCCGAGCGAAAAAGAAGCCGCCCCGCTCGAGGTGGCCGCCCAGGCCGGCAATGCGACGCTGCACGGCGCCGGCATCGGGCCCGGGGCGGCCACCGAGCTGTTCCCACTGCTGTTGTCGGTGATGTCCACGGCCGTGACTTTCGTTCGCTCCGAGGAGTTTTCCGACCTTCGCACCTATAACGCGCCGGACGTGCTGCGCTACGTGATGGGCTTCGGCGGAACCCCGGACAGCGCATTGACCGGGCCGATGCAAAAGCTGCTCGACGGCGGCTTCATCCAGTCGGTGCGGCTCTGTGTCGACCGGTTGGGCTTCGCCGCCGATCCCGAGGTCCGGTCGTCGCAGGAGGTGGCCGTCGCGACCGCCCCCATCGACTCGCCGATCGGGGCGATCGAGCCCGGGCAGGTCGCCGGGCGCCGCTTCCACTGGGAGGCGCTGGTCGGCGACGCGGTGGTCGTGCGGATCACCGTGAACTGGCTGATGGGATCCGAAAACCTCGACCCGCCTTGGTCTTTCGGGCCCGCTGGAGAACGCTACGAGATCGAGGTGCGCGGCAACCCGGACACCTTCGCGACCGTCAAGGGATGGCAGCCCGAAAGCGTGCAGGCGGGGCTGGAGAGCAACCCCGGGATCGTCGCGACCGCCGCCCACTGCGTCAACGCGGTCCCCGCGACGTGCGCCGCCCCGGCCGGCATCCAAAGCTTCTTCGATCTGCCGCCGATCACCGGCCGGGCCGCGCCCTGGTTGGCGCGCTGAGGACTGCCGGTACGGTCGAGACCATGTGCCGACTTTTCGGCTTGCACGCCGGGACGGACGTTTGCACCGCGACGTTTTGGCTGCTGAACGCCCCGGACAGCCTCTCCGAGCAAAGCCGGCGGAACCCGGACGGCACGGGACTGGGCGTCTTCGACGAGCGCGGCCTGCCGCAGCTGCACAAGGAGCCGATCGCGGCGTGGCACGACACGCAATTCGCCACCGAGGCACACGAGCTGACCGGCACGACCTTCGTCGCCCACGTTCGTTATGCGACGACCGGGTCGCTCGACGTCCGCAACACCCACCCGTTTTTGCAGGACGGCCGGATCTTCGCGCACAACGGCGTGGTCGAGGGGCTCGACGTCCTCGACGAACGGCTGCGCGAGCTCGGCACCGACGACCTGGTCCTCGGCCAGACCGATTCGGAGCGGGTGTTCGCCCTCATCACCGGGTCGATCCGCGCCCGGGGCGGCGACGTGGCGCCCGGGCTGGTCGACGCCATGAGGTGGCTGGCGGCGAACGTGCCCATTTACGCGGTCAATATCCCGCTGAGCACGGCCACCGACATGTGGGCGCTGCGCTACCCGCAGACCCACGAGCTCTATGTCCTGGACCGACGCTACGAGCACCGAACCACCGAATTCGACCTGCGCACCCACCGAATCCGCGCGCGGTCAGAGCATCTGTGCACCCGCTCGTCGGTGGTGTTCGCCACCGAACCGATGGACGACGACCCGCGCTGGCGTCCGCTCGAGCCGGGAGAGCTGGTCCACGTCGACGCCGGGCTGCAGATCACCCGCGGTGTGGTGTTGCCCGACCCGCCCACGCATC
This sequence comes from Mycobacterium malmoense, assembly GCF_019645855.1. NCBI lineage: Bacteria > Bacillati > Actinomycetota > Actinomycetes > Mycobacteriales > Mycobacteriaceae > Mycobacterium > Mycobacterium malmoense. The sequence goes on along the minus strand of NZ_CP080999.1, from coordinate 4,194,513 downwards.
CGCTCCGCCGCGCCGACCTGAGCCTGCAGGTCCAGCAGGCGCAGCACACGTCGGTGTGAGGCGCCGGACGTGGCAACCAGACGCGCGCTCGTGCTCGCCGGCGGCGGAATAGCCGGAATCGCTTGGGAGACAGGAATTTTGCGCGGTATCGCCGACGAGTCGCCGGCGGCGGCGCGGCTGCTGCTGGATTCGGACGTGCTGGTGGGGACCTCGGCGGGTTCGGCGGTCGCCGCGCAGATCGGCGGCGGCACGCTCGAGGCGCTGTTCGACCGGCAAGTCGCCGAGTCGTCGGCCGAGATCGATTCCGGCGTCGACGTCGACGACATCGCCGGACTCTTCCTGGCCGCCCTGCGCGAACCCTACGACACGACACTGGACAGGACCCGACAGCAGATGCGGCGGATCGGGGCCGTCGCGCTGGCGACCAAAACGGTTGCCGAGCCCGTCCGGCGCCGGGTGATCGCGCGGCGCCTGCCGTCGCACGACTGGCCGGACCGGGCGCTGCGGCTCACCGCGATCGACGTCGCCACCGGCGAACTCGTCGTTTTCGACCGGGAGTCGGGTGTCGAGCTGGTCGACGCCGTGGCGGCCAGTTGCGCGGTGCCGGGGGCGTGGCCACCGGTGACGATCGCGGGCCGGCGCTACATGGACGGCGGCGTTGCCAGCTCGGTGAACCTCGCCGTGGCCGGCGATTGCGACGAGGCCGTCGTGCTGGTGCCCTCGGGTGTGGACGGGCCGTCGCCGTTCGGCGACGGCCCAGCCGCCGAGATCGCGGCGTTCGCCGGCAAAGCGTTCGCGGTGTTCGCCGACGAGGACTCGCTGACGGCCTTCGGGCCCAATCCGCTGGATCCGCGCTGCCGCGTCGCGTCGGCGATGGCCGGACGCGACCAGGGCCGCCGCGAAGCGCGGGCCGTGGGGCGGATCCTGGGCGTCTGACACGCCCCGGCGGCTCAGCCCTCGATCGCGGGCGGCGCCGCCCGGTCCGGCTCGGCTTCGAGGCCGTCCAGGGCCCGGTTGGCCAGCGCCCGGCCCGCGGCGATCACCTCCGCCGCCCGGTGAAATTCCAGGCTTCGGCACGTCGAGCGCGGCACCTCGATCAGCAGGTCGGGCGGGTAGGCCGCCAGCGTGTGACGGGCCAGCGCGGATTGGGCGATGTCGATCGTCCGGTTCATCACCTCGAAGCTGCCCAGCTTCGGCACCCCGGGCGCCTCGGCGATGTCCCCGGCGCCATCGAGCTCGGCGTCCGACCAGCTTTCCGGTTCCCCGCCGCCGAACCGGCTCAGGACGGCCCGCGCGGTCGGCCGGTCCAGCAGCGCCGAGGTGCCGCGCATCATGCGGTTCAACCACTCGACGGTGACGCCGGGCTCCGCACCGCGGTTGTCCCCAATGCGACCGACCTCGCCGCCGCTGAGGCTCACCGCGACGGTCAGGTCGGCGTTGACCGCGGCGATCGGGGCCATCGGCAGCGGATCCAGGATGCCGCCGTCGGCGAGCAGCCGCCCGTTGACTTCGTGCGGGGCGATCACCCCCGGGATCGCGATGGACGCCCGGATTGCCTCGTCGACGGGACCGCGCTGAAACCACACCGACCTGCCGGCCAACAGGTCGGTCGCGACCGCGGTGTAGGGGATGGGCAGCTGCTCGATGGAGACCGGACCCAGGATGTCGCGCACCGCGTCGAGGATCTTTTCGGCCCGCATCACCCCGGCCGCGCTGATGGACGGGTCCAGTAACCGCAGGATGGTGCGCTGCGTCAACGACTTCGCCCAGTCGGCGAACTCGTCGAGGCGTCCGGCCGCTTGCAGGCCGCCGACCACCGCGCCCATCGATGAGCCGGCGACGCCCACGATGTCGTAGCCGCGCGCCCGCAGCGCCTCGATCACGCCGATGTGGGCGTAGCCGCGGGCGCCGCCGCTGCCGAGCGCCAGCGCCACTCGAGTCGGTGGTGACCGACGCGCCACCGCTGCGCCAGGTCCATCGGGCATGCGTTCATTTTGCGCGGCGGAACGCGTTCCCGGCGGCCGGGCCGGCACTTTTTTGCACCCGTGATCCCAATTGCACCGGGGTCTGCAGCGCTACCCGCATTCGTCGTTGGCGGCCGCGCGCGCGGCGGTGATCACGGCCGCCTGCCGGGCCAGCGTCAGGTCAGACCAGCGGGCATTCCAGCTGCCGGCGGTCCCCGTCGGCGACGCCTGAACCATCGCCAGATACGGCTCGATCAGCGACCCACCGGTCGGCGGCTGCGCTTGCATCCACACCTTTGCGGCATGACAGGCCTGGAAATACTCCTCCTCGGTCGAATCCGCGGGGACGTCGATCCTGGTCGTCACGCCGGCGGCGGAGAGCCCCACGGCGCCGGCCGGCGCCGAGGTCGGACCGCGGGGAATGTCCGACGGCCGCGCCGACGAGGACGTGGTCGGGCCGGGATGGGCGCCATGCGAGCAGCCCGCGACCGCCAACAAACCCGCCACAACAACCACCGCGCCCCGCAACAGCGGGCCATGACCGTACCAGCGCACGGATTCAATCTATGCAACACTGGCGGCCGTGATGGAGCGCTTCGGGCTTTGCGAGTGTTGTCGGCCGTAATACGCCGCCGCTCGCCCGATCCGTTCACCCTGGAGCTGCTCGATGCCTCTTCGCATTGCGACGCCTGTCGCTGACCCCGTGCCGCTGCGGTCATTGACCGTCTCGGCCCCGTCGTCGGGACCCACTCGGCTGCGGGTGCCCGACCTCCTGCATGCCACCGACCGGGCCGCCGACGACGTGCTCAGCGGACGCTGTGACCACCTGCTGCCCGCGGGCGGCGTACCGGAGTCGCGGCGCTGGTTCACCCGCATCCACGGCGACGACGAACTGGACATCTGGCTGATCAGCTGGGTTCCCGGCCGTCCCACCGAGCTGCACGACCATGGCGGGTCGCTGGGGGCGCTGACCGTGCTGTCCGGCTCACTGAACGAATTCCGTTGGGACGGGCGGGGTTTGCGACGCCGCCGGCTCGATGCGGGCGATCAGGCCGGGTTCCCGTTGGGCTGGGTGCATGACGTGGTGTGGGCGCCCAGGCCGGTACCTGGGCCGGTGAGCATCAACAAGGGCCCGGTGCAGCCGACCCTGAGCGTGCATGCCTACTCGCCGCCGCTGACCGCGATGTCGTACTACGAGGTCACCGACCGCAACAGGTTGCGCCGCCAGCGCACCGAACTGACCGATCAACCGGAAGGGCCGCAGTGAGCCGCATCGACCTTGTCCTGAGAGCGGCCCGCCGCCGGTATCGGCGCCTTGCGGCCGCCGAGGTGCCCGACGCGCTGCGGCGCGGGGCGATCCTCGTCGACATCCGGCCGCAGGCGCAGCGATTCCGCGAGGGCGAATTGCCGGGCGCGCTGGTGATCGAACGCAACGTCCTGGAATGGCGCTGCGACCCGACCAGCGACGCCAAGCTGCCCGAGGCCGTCGGCGACGACGTCGAATGGGTGATCGTGTGCTCGGAGGGCTACACGTCCAGCCTGGCGGCGGCCGCGCTGCTCGACATCGGCCTGCACCGCGCCACCGACGTCATCGGCGGCTACCACGCGCTGGCGGGCGCCGGTGTCCTGGACGAGCTGGCCGGCGGTTCGCCCGGCCCACGTCCGGGACCGCTGGCCGACGCCGGTCGCCGCTGGCTCTAACCGCGCCCTGGGCGCTAGCCGTTGGCGTGCAGCAACGGCCGCAGTTTGTCCGTTTTCTGCTGGGTCCACCCGGGCGGCGACAGCACCGCCGCCCAGCCGTTGGCGACGTCGGCGACGTAATGGTGGCCATGCCCGTCCGGCACGTCTACGGCCACCGCCATGTCGGCCGAGACTTGCAGGAACGTCACCACCGGGATCCAGCGGGTCTGGGGCAGCACGTCGTAGCCGCGTTTCTCGCGCAGCCAGTCCGGTTTGGCGAACAACAGGTCGCGGTTCCACCAGGCGATCGGATCGGAGGCGTGCTGCAGATAAACCACCCGCGGGTGGTCCCATGCGGCGTTCGGGCGCATCAAATCGCTTGCGCGAGCGACGAATCGGACGTTCTTGCCGTCGTGGTAGATCGGCAACCACTCCGGGGAACCGGCATCGCGGGTGGAGGTCAGGTCGGTCCAGATGGTGTTGTTGAACGTCGGCCCGCTGAACAAGGCTCCGTCGGTGCGGGCCAGGATGTTGTTGAGGCTCATGAACGGCGCCTCACCGCCGAACGATCCCAGGCTCTCGCCGAACACGACAAGCTTGGGGCGTTGTCCCTCGGGCATTTGGCGCACCAGCCGGTCGACGGCCTCGAACAGCGCCTGGCCGGCGTGCCGGGCGTTCTCCTTGTCCACCAGGAAGGACAGCCAGCTCGGCAGGAACGAATACTGCATGCTCACGATCGCGGTGTTGCCGTTGTACATGTACTCCAGCGCCGAGGCTTCGGCCTCGTTGATCCAGCCGGTGCCGGTCGTCGTCGCGACCGCGATCACGGCGCGCCGCAGCCCGCCCTCGCGCTGCAGCTCACGCGCGGCGAGTTCGGCGGCCGCGGTGATGCCGTCCGCGGAGTTCAGCCCGGCGTAGGCCCGGATCGGCTCGGTGGCCGGGGCCCCGTTGAACGCGGTCAGCTCGTCGACCCTGGGCCCGCCCTCGATGAAGATGCGGCCCTGGTGGCCCAGCGAGTCCCAGGACACCAGCGACTGCGGGCCACCGGACCGCAGCGGCGTCTTCGGCGGTGCGGTATCGGGATTCATCTCGTTGTTGACCGAGGCGAACGTGTTGTTCATGGTGCGCATCGCGAACTTGAGCACCACGCCGTTGAGCAGGGTGATCGACAGCGCCACCAGCAGCGCCACCACGATGGTCGCCGAAAGCCGAAACGGTGCGATCCGGTCGACCTGACCGACGAGAAAGGTGAACAGCCAGCGGATGAACTGACCGATCTCGACGAGAGCGAACAGCACCACCAGCGACAAGCCCGCGGCCACCGGGTAGTCGTACCACTTCAGGTGCTCGACACCCATCAGGTCGCGCACCTGGTCCTGCCAGACGTGGAACCAGATCGCCATCAGCACCATGCCGACCGCGCCGACCGGCACCAACACCGCCCACGCCCAGCGCGGCGGCGGCGGGCTGTAATCCTTGGCGCGCATGTACCGCACCAGCCAGACGCCGAACACGCCCAGCCCATAGCCGGTGGCGCCGGAGAACCCGCTGACCAGCCCCTGAAACAGCGCGCCCCGGGGCAGCAGTGACGGCGTCATCGAAAACCACACGAAAACCAGGCCGGCGGCGGTGCCGGTGAACGTGTAATGGCGAACCCACCAGGGCCTCTCGGGCCTGGGCTTTTCCGGGCCGGGCGTCGAAACTTCTTGGCCGGCTTCGGTTTTGGCTTCGGCGCCCGAGGACAGCTCCAACTCCTCGGAGGTGGCAGTCGATTTGTCGCCGGCAGTCGTCGCGGAGCCCGGTTCGCCCATGGAAGCGTCCTAGCGGTGGGTGAAGTTGGGGGCGCGCTTCTCGATGAATGCCGCCATCCCCTCGGACTGGTCGTGCGTCGCGAAGGTCGAATGAAACAGGCGGCGTTCGTAGAGAAGTCCTTCGGACAGGGTCGATTCGAAGGCGCGGTTGACGGCTTCCTTGGCCATCCGCGCCGCCGATCGCGACATCTGCGCGATGGTGGTGGCGACGGCCTTGGCCTCGGTGAGCAGGTCGTCGGCCGGCACCACCCGCGAAACCAGGCCGCTGCGTTCGGCTTCGGCGGCGTCGATGGTGCGTCCGGTCAGGATGAGGTCCATGGCCTTGGCCTTGCCGATGGCCCGGGTCAGGCGCTGCGACCCGCCCATGCCCGGCAGCACACCGAGTTTGATCTCCGGCTGGCCGAACTTCGCCGTGTCGGCCGCGATCAGCAGGTCGCACATCATCGCGAGCTCGCAGCCGCCGCCAAGCGCGTGTCCGGCCACCGCGGCGATCGTCGGGGTGCGGACGGCCGCCAGCTTGCCCCAGGCGGCGAAGAAGTCGGCGTCGAACGCGTCGGCAAACGCCAGGCCGGCCATCTCCTTGATGTCGGCGCCGGCCGCGAACGCCTTGGCCGAACCGGTGATGACGATCGCCCCGATGCCAGGATCGTTGTCCAATTCGGTTGCTGCACTGGTGACTTCGTTCATCACCAGGGTGTTGAGCGCGTTGAGCGCCTGCGGCCGGTTCAGCGTGATGATCCCAACCCGCTGATCGCGCTCGACGAGGATGGTTTCGTACGTCATGCCTTACCTTCCTAGAAACTCAGGTCGTCGTCGACCGGCGCGAAATACGCCTCGACGTCGGCCGTGGCGATTTCGGCCAGCGTCGCCGGCGACCACTTCGGATTGCGATCCTTGTCGATGAGCTGCGCACGGATGCCCTCCACCAGGTCGTGCGAGCGCACCGACGCGCTCGACACCCGATAGTCCTGAATCAGAACGTCTTCCAGTGTGCCCAGCTTGGCGGCGCGGCGCACCGCTTCCAGCGTCACGGACACGGCGATGGGGGAGCGGGTGGTGATCAGGTCGGCGGCCTCCCGGGCGGGTCCCGCGTCATGTGCCCGCAGGGCGGCGACGATGCCTTCGGCGGTGTCCTTGGCAAAGCACTCGTCGATCCAATCACGTTGTGCGGCAAGGGGGCTCGTTGGGGGTTCGACGGCATGACGGGCCAGCGCGGTCTCCACGCCGTCGGCGACGATCGCCGCGGTGAACGCGTCGAGTTCGCTATGCGGCACGTAGTGGTCGGCGAATCCCATTGCGATGGCGTCGGCGCCGGAAAACGGCGCCCCGGTCAGCGCGGCGTACAGCCCCAGCCCGCCCGGCGCGCGAGACAGCAAAAACGCCCCGCCGACGTCGGGGATGAACCCGATGCCCACCTCGGGCATCGCGACCTTCGAGGTGTCGGTGACCACCCTGGTGTTCGCGTGGCCGCTGACCCCGACACCGCCGCCCATCACGATGCCGTCCATCAACGCCACGTACGGCTTGCCGAACCGGCCGATCCGCCCGTTGAGCAGGTACTCGTCGCGCCAGAACCGCCGCGCCTCGACCCCGTCTTTACGGGCACTGTGGTAGACGGCCACCACGTCGCCGCCGGCGCACAGCCCGCGTTCGCCCGCTCCGGACAGCACCACGGCCCCCACCGCGTCGTCGTTCTCCCACCGGGTGAGGATTGCGCTCAGCGCGTCCACCATCTGCTGATTCAGCGAGTTGATCGCCTTGGGGCGGTTGAGCGTGATCAGGCCGATACCACCGTCGACGCGGGTCAATACCTCGTCGGATTCCCCAGTCACGCTCCAGCCTCCCGTCGCCGGCCCACCCTCGACCAGCAATCTAGATCGTTACTGGTGAAGCGGTAGCCGCGGGTAAGGTTTATGTTTGACCGGACAACAATGGCAGAGTTGGTCAAAGGCCGGGAATACCCAGGAAACGGCAGGTCCGCTGGGAACCCGACCGGGCTGCTGATCGTTGAGCAGGTGTTCGATAGCTCGAAGCCACAGTCATGAGAGAGGATCCGACGGTGCGGGAGACAAGTAACCCGGTATTTCGCTCGCTGCCGAAACAGCGAGGCGGATACGCGCAATTCGGCACTGGCGCGGCCCAGACGCAGGGCTATCAAGCCGATCCCTATGTCGCTCCGTACCAGGAGACCCGGGCCGCCCGTCCGCTGACCATCGACGACGTCGTCACCAAGACCGGCGTGACGCTGGCCGTGCTGACGACTTCGGCCGTCGTCTCCTACTTCCTGGTGGCGGCGAACGTCGCGCTGGCCATGCCGCTGACCCTCGTGGGTGCGCTGGGCGGCCTGGGCCTGGTGCTGGTCGCGACCTTTGGCCGCAAGCAGGACAGCGCGCCGATCGTGCTGAGCTACGCCGTCCTCGAGGGACTGTTCCTCGGCGCCATCTCCTTCGTCCTGGCGAACATCACGGTGTCGTCCGCGAACGCCGGCGTGCTGATCGGTGAGGCCATCCTGGGTACGCTCGGCGTGTTCTTCGGAATGCTCGTCGTCTACAAGACCGGCGCTATCCGGGTCACGCCCAAGTTCACCCGCATGGTGGTCGCCGCGTTGTTCGGCGTGCTGGCCCTCATGCTCGGCAATTTCGTGCTGGCGATGTTCAACGTCGGCGGCGGCGAGGGCTTGGGCTTGCGTAGCCCCGGACCGCTGGGCATCATCTTCTCGCTGGTGTGCATCGGCATCGCGGCGTTCAGTTTCCTGATCGACTTCGACGCGGCCGACCAGATGATCCGCGCGGGGGCGCCGGAGAAGGCGGCATGGGGCATCGCCCTGGGCCTGACCGTGACCCTGGTCTGGCTGTACATCGAGATCCTGCGCCTGCTCAGTTACCTGCAAAACGACTAGCTTCGCGTTGATGACTCTGCGCTGACCAGGCTCTTTACTCGCACTTTTGCCTGGTGGGCGCAGAGTCATCCCTGAAGGGGTGGGGCTGTGTCGGTGGGCGCTGGCACCATGCCCGCGCATGGGGGATGTGGGGAAGCGGCCGTTCATCGGCAGCGAGGCACTGACGGCGGGGATTGTCAGCTGGCATGAGCTGGGCAACTACTACACCGCGATCATGCCGAACGTCTATCTGGACAAGCGCGTCCAGCCGTCGCTGCGGCAACGCATTGTCGCGGCGTGGCTGTGGTCGGGCCGGAATGCGGTGGTCGCGGGCGCCGCGGCATCAGCGCTGCACGGCGCGAAGTGGGTCGATGCCGACGCATTGGTGGAATTGATCTGGCGCAACGCCAGGGCGCCGAGGGGTGTCAAGACCAGGGCTGACCTGTTGCTCGACGGCGAATTTCAGCTCCTCAGCGGCCTCGGTGTGACCACCAAGGAGCGCACGGCCTTCGACCTCACCAGGCGCGGAACCCTGGGTCAGGCGGTCGCCCGACTCGATGCGCTCGCTAATGCCACCGACTTCAAGGTCAACGACGTTAGGGAACTCGCCGGCCGACATCCCCACACCCGCGGGCTGCGCCAACTGGACAAGGTTTTGGATCTCGTCGACGCAGGCGCCCAATCGCCGAAGGAGACCTGGCTGCGGCTTTTGTTGATCAACGCCGGCTTCCCGCGGCCATCCACCCAGATCCCTGTCTTGGGGGTCGACGGCTATCCGCGGTACTTCCTCGACATGGGGTGGGAGGACATCATGCTGGCCGTCGAGTACGACGGCGAGCAACATCGGGTCAGCCGCGATCGGTTCGTGAGAGACGTCGAGCGCCTGGAGTACCTCCAGCGGATCGGCTGGACCCACATCAGGGTGCTGGCAGGGCAACAGGACTACGACGTGATCCGCCGGGTTCGGCGGGCCTGGAACGCGTTGACGCGATGACTCTGCGTCCACCAGGCTCTTTACTCGCACTTTTGCCTGGTGGGCGCAGAGTCAACGGCCAATTAGGAGAGCCGTTCGATGATCATCGCCATGCCCTGGCCGCCGCCGACGCACATCGTCTCCAAACCGAACGTCTTGTCGTGGGTCTGCAGGTTGTTCAGCAGCGTGGTGGCGATGCGTGCTCCCGTCATGCCGAACGGGTGGCCCAGGGCGATCGCCCCACCGGAGACATTCAGCTTGTCCTCGTCCATGCCCAGCTCGCGGGCCGAGCCCAGCACCTGCACCGCGAAAGCCTCGTTGATCTCGTACAGGTCGATGTCGTTGATCGACATGCCGGCCCTCTCCAGCGCCTTCTTGGACGCCTCGATCGGGCCCAAACCCATGATCTCCGGCGACAGGCCGCTGACCCCGGTGGACACGATGCGCGCCAGCGGAGTTAACCCCAATTCCTTGGCCTTCGTGTCGCTGGTGATCACCAGCGCGGCGGCGCCGTCGTTCAAAGGGCACGCGTTCCCCGCGGTCACGGTGCCGTTGGGCCGGAACACCGGTTTGAGCTCGGAGACCTTCTCGTAGGTGGTGCCCGGACGGGGGCCATCATCGGTACTGACGGTGCTTCCATCGGGCAGGGTCACCGGGGTGATCTCGCGCTCGAAGAACCCGCTCTTGATGGCCTCCTCGGCACGGTTCTGGCTGCGCACTCCCCAGCGGTCCTGCTCCTCGCGGGTGATGCCGGTCAGGATGGCGACGTTCTCGGCGGTCTGGCCCATCGCGATGTAGACGTCGGGGATGTTCCCATCAACGCGGGGATCGTGCCATTCGTCGGCGCCCGCTGCGGCGGCCGTGGAGCGCTCCTGGGCCTCCTCGAACAACGGGTTCTTGGTGTCCGGCCACGAATCGGAGTTGCCCTTTCCGAACCGCGACACGGTCTCCACGCCCGCCGAGATGAACGCATCACCCTCGCCGGCCTTGATCGCGTGAAAGGCCATCCGCGTGGTCTGCAGCGACGACGAGCAGTACCGGTTGACCGTGGTGCCCGGCAGGAAGTCGTAGCCGAGTTCGACGGCGACGACGCGCCCCATGTTGAAGCCGGACTCGCCGCCGGGCAGGCCGCAGCCCAGGATGAGGTCGTCGATCTGGTGCGGGTTCAGCGCGGGCACCTTGTCCAGCGCGGCGCGCACCATCTGCGCGGCCAGGTCGTCGGGCCGCATGCTGACCAGCGACCCCTTCATGGCGCGGCCGATCGGCGAGCGCGCGGTTGAGACGATGACGGCTTCGGGCATGACGGTTCACTCCAATGGGATGCGGGTTCGCTGGATAGCCGCGTGGTGTGTCCACCCCGACGGGCTAGCACAAATCTAGTCGGTACCGATCGGGCCCGACGACGACGGGGCGGGCACCGGGCGCCGCCACAGCCGCGACATCACGCTGAGTCGCGTGTGGCGCTGACCGAGCGCCGGCGCGGCCGACGGTGCCGGGTCGGCCACCGGGCGCTCGACCTTTTCGCCCAGCGCGTCGCACAGCGCCAGCAGCAGCGCTTCGGCGGCCAGCGCGTACGCGGTCGCGGAGGGGTGGTAACCGTCGGCGGAAAACATCAGCTCGGGCGAGGCCCGGAACTGGGGTGCCAGCAGTTGGGCCATCGAGACGGGCACACCGCCGGCCGCCCGCACCGCAGCGGTCTGGGCGCGGGCAAGCTGAAGGCAGCGCTCGTGTGCCAGGGAGCGAAGTGGCTGGGGGATGGCGGTGATCACCCCCAGGTCGGGGCAGGTGCCGACCACCACTACCGCGCTGCGAGCCCGCAATTTGCGGACGCTCAACGCCAGCCGTTGCGCCGACTGGCTGATGCCGTTGAGCGCCGTCACGTCGTTGGCCCCGGCCATGATCACCGCCGCATCCGGCGGCGGTCCCGCGATAAACATCGCGTCGACCTGGCCGCACAGGCCCTTCGACGTGGCGCCGACGATGGCCTTGGTGCTCAGCCGGACAAGCTTGCCGGTCCGCTCGGCGAGGCCGCGCGCGATCAGCACTCCCGGTACTTCCTCGGCGTTGACGCATCCATATCCGGTGGCCGTCGAGTCGCCGAAGATCATCAGGTGCAGGTCGGCGGGCATGCCGCGCCGCCATCGTGCCACCGGACGGCCGCCTCGGGTGTACACGCCGTCGGCGCGGGGCGGGATGTCCCAGGACTTCGGGATGACGGTGCGCGCGTGCGTCGCCTGGCCGACGAGCAGATTGCGCGCCCCCAGGTAGGCCGTACCCGTCGAGGCGAGCGCACCCGCTGTGGCCAGGGCGATCGTCGAACGACGCGGCACCCGTATGGTCACGGAATCAGTTTAGATCGGCTTCGGTGTTTGCGCGGACGGCTTATGAACAATGTGGTCACGTTGTGAATCAAATGTGGTATCAAATCAGATTCTTCAAACGTTCTACTTAAAAATGGCTGTCAAGCTAAGTTCAAGGGGTTGGCTGAACGCTTCGGCGAATCGGGCTTAACCGGACGCTTAGCTGCCTCGTCACATGCTGTTTCGCACTACGACGACGTAGGAAGTGTTGAGCATGACCGCACCGAGCAAGGTATCCGGTTCGCCCCGGAATGCCATTCGCCCACACGAGGTCCTCAAGGCACGTAGAGTTGAGGCACGCAGATTTGCAACCAGCGACGGCGCACCGGTCGAGGTCCTCGAATCGGGGCCCAGCGTTGCTGCACGAGTAGCCAATCTGGCGTCGCGACTGACGATCCGGCCGGTGCTGGCCGTCGGCAGCTACGTGCCCAACCTGCCCTGGCCCTGGAGCCTGATCGACGTCGCGGCGCGGGTGCTGCTTCCCGTGTCGGCCACCGTCCGCGAGACGGTGAACTTGCGCAATGCCTCGGCGCAGTTGGTACGCGCGCCTGGAGTGCTGCCCGCCGACGGCACCCGTCGCGTCGTCGTGTACTTGCATGGTGGCGCGTTTCTGACGTGTGGGGCAAACTCTCACGGCAGGCTCGTCGAAGCCCTGTCGAAGTTTGCTGATTCGCCGGTGTTGGTGGTCAATTACCGGCTGTTGCCCAAGCACTCGGTCGGGATGGCGCTCAACGACTGCCACGACGCCTACCGCTGGCTGCGCGAGCGCGGGTACGAGCCGGACCAGATCGTGCTGGCCGGTGACTCCGCGGGCGGGTATCTCGCGCTCGCCTTGGCGCAACGCCTGCAGGAGGAGGGCGAGGAGCCGGCGGCGCTGGTAGCGATCTCGCCACTGCTGCAGCTAGCAAAGGAATGTAAGCAGGCGCATCCCAACATCAAGTCCGACGCGCTGTTCCCCGCGAAGGCGTTCGACGCGCTCGTCGAGTTGGTTGCTAGCGCGGCCGAAAAGAACAAAGTCGACGGCAAGCCCGAAGAGGTCTACGAGCCCTTGGAGCACATCAAGCCCGGCCTGCCCCGGACGCTGATCCACGTCTCCGGATCCGAGGTGTTGCTGCACGACGCGCAGTTGGCGGCGAGCAGGCTGGCGGCGGTCGGTGTGCCGGCCGAGGTGCGGGTCTGGCCCGGTCAGGTTCATGACTTCCAGCTGGCCGCGCCGCTGGTGCCGGAGGCGATCCGTTCCCTGCGCCAGATCGGGGAGTACATCCGCGAAGCCACCGGCTAGCTGGTATGCGGCGCCCGATGCCGCCTGAGACGATGAACGCATGCGGATCGCGCAGCACATCAGTGACCTCATCGGCGGCACGCCGCTGGTTCGGTTGAACTCCGTCGTCCCCGACGGCGCCGGCACCGTGGCGGCCAAGGTCGAATACCTCAACCCCGGTGGCAGCTCGAAGGACCGGATCGCGGTGCGGATGATCGACGCCGCCGAGGCCAGCGGGCAGCTCAGGCCCGGCGGCACCATCGTCGAACCCACGTCGGGCAACACCGGCGTCGGCCTGGCCCTGGTTGCCCAGCATCGCGGGTACAAGTGCGTGTTCGTCTGCCCCGACAAGGTCAGCGAGGACAAGCGCAACGTGCTGCTCGCCTACGGCGCGGAGGTCGTCGTGTGCCCGACAGCGGTGCCGCCCGATCACCCGGACAGCTACTACAGCGTCTCCAACCGGCTCGTCATGGAGATCGACGGCGCGTGGAAGCCCGACCAGTACGCGAACCCGGAAGGCCCGGCCAGCCACCACGAGACCACTGGCCCGGAGGTCTGGGCCGACACCGGCGGCAAGGTCACCCACTTCGTCGCCGGCATCGGCACCGGCGGGACGATCACCGGCGCGGGCCGCTACCTCAAGGAGGTATCGGGAGGGCGGGTGCACATCATCGGCGCCGACCCGGAAGGTTCCGTCTATTCGGGGGGCAGCGGCCGGCCCTACTTGGTCGAGGGCGTCGGCGAGGATTTCTGGCCCGCGGCCTACGACCCGACGGTGCCCGACCGGATCATCGCGGTGTCCGACTCCGACTCGTTCAACATGACCAGGCGGCTGGCCCGCGAGGAGGCGCTGCTGGTCGGCGGGTCCTGCGGGATGGCGGTGGTCGCCGCGGTGAAAATCGCCGAGGAAGCCGGGCCCGACGCGTTGGTGGTTGTCTTGCTGCCCGACGGCGGCCGCGGCTACATGTCGAAGATCTTCAACGACGCGTGGATGTCGTCGTACGGCTTCCTGCGCAGCCGGCTCGACGGGTCGACCGAGGAATCTACGGTCGGCGACGTGCTGCGCCGCAAGTCGGGCGCGCTGCCCGACCTGGTGCACACCCATCCGTCGGAGACGGTGCGCGACGCCATCGGCATCCTGCGTGAGTACGGGGTGTCCCAGATGCCCGTCGTCGGGGCCGAGCCGCCGGTGATGGCGGGAGAGGTCGCCGGCAGCGTTTCCGAACGCGAACTGCTCTCGGCCGTCTTCGAGGGCCGGGCCAAATTGGCCGACGCCGTCTCCCAGCACATGAGCCCGCCGCTGCCCATGATCGGGGCCGGTGAACTGGTCAGCGCGGCCGGCAAGGCGTTGCGCGACTGGGATGCCTTGATGGTGGTGGAGAAGGGCAAGCCGATCGGCGTCATCACCCGCTACGACCTGCTGGGCTTCCTGTCGGAGGGGCCGCGCCGCCGTTAGCGCGGGGTGCCGATCGCGCGTGACGCCGGTCTCGCCCGGCCGCTCGGCACTCGGGTACTGTAATGCGGCCTGGTTCAGCTAATCCGCAGTGGAGGGTTGCCCATGACCGATCAACCGCCGCCCGGCGAGTCCCACCTACCGCCCCCGCCGCCTGGCGGTTCCTACCCTCCGCCCCCTCCGTCGTCGGGTGGCTATGCGCCGCCGCCGCCCGGGCCGGCGATCCGTACCCTGCCGACGGAGTCCTACACGCCGTGGATCACCAGGGTGCTGGCGTTCGTCATCGACATCCTGCCCTACGTCGTCATACACGGCATCGGCGTCGTGATCTTGGAGGCCACCCAGCAGTCGTCTTGCGTCACCGATGTCACGCAATACGCCGTCAACCAGTACTGCGTTTCTCAGTACTCGACGGTCGGCGAATTGGCACACGGATTGGCCTGGCTGCTGGCGTTGGCCTACCTGGTGTGGGACTACGGCTACCGCCAGGGCACCACCGGATCGAGCCTCGGCAAATCGGTGATGAGGGCCAAGGTGGTCAGTGAGGTCACCGGCAAGCCGCTCGGTTTCGGGATGTCCGTGGTCCGCCAGCTCGCGCACTTCGTCGACGCGATCATCTGCTTCATCGGTTTCCTGTTCCCGCTGTGGGACGCCAAGCGGCAGACGCTGGCCGACAAGATCATGACGACGGTCGTCCTGCCGATCGAACAGGCCTGAGCGGCTGATCCGATCGGCGGGAGGTCGCATCGTTAGGCTGATCGTCGATGAGCGAGGACCGTAAGGGACACCGAGGGTTTACCGGGCTGGCCACCAAAGCCATTCACGCCGGCTACCGTCCGGATCCGGCGACCGGGGCGGTGAACGCCCCGATCTACGCCAGCAGCACGTTCGCCCAGGACGGCGTCGGCGGCCTGCGCGGCGGCTTCGAATACGCGCGCACCGGCAACCCGACCCGGGCCGCGCTCGAGGCCTCGCTGGCGGCCGTCGAAGAGGGCGCCTTCGGGCGGGCGTTCAGTTCGGGGATGGCCGCCGCCGACTGTGCCCTGCGGGCAATGCTGCGGCCCGGCGACCACGTGGTGATCCCCAACGACGCCTATGGCGGCACGTTCCGGCTCATCGACAAGGTGTTCACCCGGTGGAACGTCGAGTACACGCCGGTGGCGCTGTCCGACCTGGACGCCGTGGCCGCCGCGATCACGCCGCGGACCCGGCTGGTTTGGGTGGAGACACCGACCAACCCGCTGCTGTCCATCGCCGATATCGCCGCCCTGGCCGAACTCGGCCGGGACAGCTCCTCAAAAGTGTTGGTGGACAACACTTTTGCGTCGCCCGCGCTGCAGCAGCCGTTGACGCTGGGCGCCGATGTCGTGCTGCACTCGACCACGAAATACATTGGCGGCCACTCCGATGTGGTGGGCGGCGCGCTGGTCACCAACGACCCGGAGCTGGACGAGGCCTTCGCCTTCCTGCAGAACGGGGCCGGCGCGGTGCCGGGCCCGTTCGACGCCTACCTGACGATGCGCGGCCTGAAGACCCTGGCGCTGCGGATGCAGCGACACAGCGAAAACGCCTCGGCCGTAGCGGAATTCCTCGCCGGACACCCCTCGGTGAGCACGGTGTTGTATCCGGGTCTGCCCGGCCATCCCGGGCACGAGATCGCCGCGCGGCAGATGCGCGACTTCGGCGGCATGATTTCGGTGCGCATGCGGGGCGGCCGGCGGGCCGCCCAGGACCTGTGCGCCGGAACCGAAGTGTTCATCCTGGCCGAATCGCTGGGTGGGGTCGAGTCGCTGATCGAGCACCCCAGCGCCATGACGCACGCGTCGACGGCCGGTTCGCAACTCGAAGTGCCCGACGACCTGGTGCGGCTTTCGGTGGGCATCGAGGATGTCGCCGACCTGCTGGCCGACCTCGAACGGGCGCTCGGCTAACTCCCGCGAGCAGACGCGGAATCGCACGCGCGAGGCGTCTGAGATGCGATTCCGTTGGGGGCACCTCCCGCTTGCGGGGGACTGCTCGCGCCGGCTAGGAGTGGCTAGGAGTGGTATGGCTCCGCGCTGACCAGCGTGACCTCGACGGTGTTGCCGTTGGGCACCGTGTAGCTGCGGGTCTCGCCCACCTTGGCGTCGATCAGGGCGCCGCCCAGCGGGGAGTTCGGCGAGTACACCTCGAGCTTGCCGTCGTTGACCCCCTCCTGCCGGGTGGCGATCAAAAACGTCTCGGTGTCCGACTTGTCGCCGTTGTAGTAGACCTTGACCACCGAACCGGGCAGCGCGACGCCGGACTGCTTGGGCGCCTCGCCGACCTTGGCGTTGTTCAGCAGGTCCTGCAGCTGGCGGATGCGGGCCTCTTGCTGGCCCTGCTCTTCCCGGGCGGCGTGGTACCCGCCGTTCTCGCGGAGGTCTCCCTCCTCGCGACGGTCGTTGATTTCCGCGGCGATGACCGGACGATTCGCGATCAACTGGTCGAGCTCGGCCTTGAGTCGGTCATGTGACTCCTGGGTCAGCCAGGTCACCTGAGTATCCGTCATCTCGTCGTGCTCCTCGTTTTGTCGTTCCGCGTATCCGCGCAAGCCTTAAGAATCCCGCTGCCGCGAGTGTCCGGGTCCCCCGCCTACCGGCGCTCCGTTTCTGCTCACGGCCTTTAATGCAGCAATACACGGTCCCGCCAGGAACCGTGCATTCATCCATGTTACCACCGCGGAAACAGTCGATGACCCGTCATATTCGCAGTTCGGCCTTCGTCGTGCGGTTAGGCCGGGCGCAGGTAGCTGGGCACGTCGGTGCCGCAGCCGTAGACATCGGCCATCACCGGCGGTCGGAAGGATTTCACCGTCGTCGTCACCTGCACCGTGGCCTGGCCCGACGGCGGGACCAGCACCTCCCGTCTGCCCGTCTCGCTGCCGTCCATCGCCCGGACCCGCACGATGCAGTCCACCGGGCGCGACGGGTCGGATCGCGTCACGCTGATCGTTACCGACGCCGTCTCGTCGTCGATCACCCGGTAGCCGGCCAGCGAGCCCGCGACGTCGCCGGTGCCGAGCCGTTGGTAGCCGACGACCGCGACGACGAGGCCGGCGGCGCCAACCAGCACGGCCAGCCCGATGATCAGGCGACGCCGCGACACGCGCGACAGTCGCGAATGCCCGTAGCGGGCCTCGGGGCGCGGAGCGGGAGTTTCGGTCATGCCTGGGTACGCCTGGACTAGTCGGCCGCCGGACCCCAGCCGGCGGGATTGCAATGATCTGGAACTGGAATTATAGGGTCGAAACCGGGCGACCATCAGACCGACAAGGGGGCACGTGAGCGAACTGCGGTTGATGGCGGTGCACGCCCACCCCGACGACGAGTCCAGCAAGGGTGCGGCCACGCTCGCCCGCTACGCCGACGAGGGCCATCGGGTCCTGGTGGTGACGCTGACCGGGGGCGAGCGCGGCGAGATCCTCAACCCGGCGATGGACCTGCCCGACGTGCTGGAGCACATGGCCGAGATCCGTCGTGACGAGATGGCGAAGGCCGCCGAGATCCTCGGTGTGGAGCACACCTGGCTCGGCTTCGTCGACTCCGGCTTGCCCAAGGGCGACCCCCCGCCGCCGCTGCCTGCGGACTGCTTTGCGCTGGTGCCGCTGGAGGAGGCGACCGAGGCGCTGGTGCGCGCGGTCCGCGAGTTCCGGCCGCACGTGATGACCACCTACGACGAGAACGGCGGCTACCCGCATCCGGATCACATTCGCTGCCACCAGGTTTCGATCGGCGCCTTCGAGGCGGCCGCCGACTACGCCCGCTTCCCGGACGCCGGCGAGCCGTGGACGGTGTCCAAGCTGTACTACAACCACGGCTTCCTGCGGGCGCGGATGCAGTTGCTGCACGACGAGTTCGTCAAGCGCGGCCAAGAGGGACCGTTCGAAAATTGGCTCAAGCATTGGGATCCCGAGCACGACCCGTTCGAGTCGAGGGTGACCACGCGGGTGGAGTGCTCGGCGTATTTCAGCCAGCGCGACGATGCCCTGCGGGCGCACGCGACTCAGATCGACCCGAACGCCGAATTCTTCGCCGCGCCGATCTCGTGGCAGCAGCGGCTATGGCCGACCGAGGAATTCGAGTTGGCCCGCTCCCGGGTCCCCGTCCGGCTGCCCGAGGACGACCTGTTCGCCGGAATCGAGAGCGACGGGTGAACCACTTACTGGTAGCAGTGATCGCCGACGGACCCCACAACCACGGGCCCGATTTCGGCAAGGCCAGCCCGGTGGGGCTGCTGGTCGTCGTGTTGCTGTTGATCGCCACGCTCTTGCTGCTGCGGTCGATGAACCGGCAACTGAAGAAGGTGCCCGAATCGTTCGACCCCGAGCACCCCGAGCCCGACCAGGCCGCCGACGAGGGCACCGACACGCTCGGCGAGAACCCCGGGCACACAAACGGATCGACACCGGCGCCAGGGTCCGGCGATGAGTCCGGCTGAGTCCTCGGCGACGAACACGCTCGGGCTGGCCACCAGCCCGTACTTGCGCCAGCACGCCGACAATCCCGTGCATTGGCGGCAGTGGACGCCACAGGCGCTGGCGGAGGCGGCCGCCCGCGATGTGCCGATCCTGCTTTCCATCGGTTACGCCGCCTGTCACTGGTGTCACGTCATGGCCCACGAATCGTTCGAGGACGACGAGGTGGCCGCCGCGATGAACGCGGGATTCATCTGCATCAAGGTCGACCGGGAGGAACGGCCGGACATCGATGCGGTGTATATGAACGCCACCGTCGCGCTCACCGGGCAGGGTGGCTGGCCGATGACGTGTTTCCTCACACCCGACGGCCGGCCCTTCTTCTGCGGCACCTACTATCCGAAAGCAAGTTTCCTGCAACTCCTTTCGGCCGTCACCGCCACCTGGCGGGATCGTCGCGGGGAGGTCGAGGAGGCGTCGGACCGCATCACCGGCGAATTGCGCGAGATGGTGGTTGGGCTGCCCTCCGGCGGTCCGGACGTGGCGCCGGCGCTGTGCGACCACGCCGTCGCCGCGGTGCTGGCCGACCAGGACACGGTGCGCGGCGGGTTCGGCGGGGCGCCCAAATTCCCGCCGTCGGCGATCCTTGAGGCGCTGCTGCGCCACTACGAGCGCACCGGGTCACCGGCGGCGCTGGACGCGGTGACGCGCACCGGTAACGCGATGGCCCGCGGCGGCATCTATGACCAACTCGCGGGCGGCTTCGCCCGCTACAGCGTCGACAACGCCTGGGTGGTACCGCATTTCGAGAAGATGCTGTACGACAATGCGCTGTTGCTGCGCGTGTACGCGCACTGGGCCCGGCGTACCGGGGATCCGTTGGCCCGAAAGGTCGCCGCCCAGACCGCGGGGTTTTTGCTCGACGAGCTGGCCGAGGGCGGCATGTTCACGTCGTCGCTGGACGCTGACGCCGACGGGCGCGAGGGCTCGACGTATGTGTGGACGCCGGGGCAGCTGACCGACGTGCTCGGTGCTAACGACGGCCGTTGGGCCGCAGAGGTTTTCGCGGTCACCGATTCCGGCACGTTCGAACACGGGACCTCGGTGCTGCAGCTGCCCGCCGATCCGGACGACCCGCAACGCGCCGAACGCGTCCGGACCGCGCTGCTGGCGGCCCGGCTGACCCGGGCCCAGCCCGGACGCGACGACAAGGTCGTCACCTCCTGGAATGGGCTGGCGATCACCGCGCTGGCCGAGGCCAGCGTGGCGTTGGGAGAGCCCGAATTGGCCGGCGCCGCAACGCGTTGCGCAAAGGCGCTGCTGGACCTACACGTCGTCGACGGCCGGCTGCGGCGTGCCAGCCTGGGCGGGGTGGTCGGCGACAGCGCCGGCATCCTCGAGGACTACGCGATGCTGGCCACCGGCCTGCTCGCGCTGTATCAGCTCACCGCGGACGAGGTCTGGCTGGCCAAGGCGACCGAGCTGCTCGACACCGCGCTGGCGCACTTCGCCGACCCGCGGCGGGCCGGCCGCTGGTTCGACACCGCCGACGATGCCGAGCGGTTGATGCTGCGGCCCGCCGACCCGCTGGACGGGGCGAC
Source organism: Mycobacterium malmoense (assembly GCF_019645855.1). Taxonomy (NCBI): domain Bacteria; kingdom Bacillati; phylum Actinomycetota; class Actinomycetes; order Mycobacteriales; family Mycobacteriaceae; genus Mycobacterium; species Mycobacterium malmoense. The sequence goes on along the minus strand of NZ_CP080999.1, from coordinate 4,174,097 downwards.
GCCGTCGGGCGCGTCGTCGATCACCGAGGCGCTGCTGACCGCCGCGCACCTGGTCGATGGCGACCGCGCGGAGCGGTACCTGAGGGCGGCTCACGAGGCGCTGCACGCGCATTCCGTGCTGCTGGAACGGGCGCCGCGCTCGGCCGGCCATTGGCTGGCCGTCGCCGAAGCCGCGGTCCGCGGACCGCTGCAGATCGCGGTCGCCTGCGACCCGGCGCGGTCGCCGCTGCTGGCCGACGCGCGCCGGCTGGCGCCGGGCGGGGCGATCGTCGTGGGCGGCGAGCCGGACTCGTCGGCCCTGCTGGTCGGCCGGGGCCGGGTGGCCGGCGCCGACGCCGCCTACGTCTGCCGCGGCCGGGTCTGCGACCTACCGGTGACCGGGGCGCCAGAACTGGCGGCCGCCCTGGGCTGCCGCGAAACTGCATTCCACGACACGTTTCCCGAGTAAGGCCGTCGCCAGTCGCACTCTCGCGGGCGGTCTCGGGCTAGAACACCACGAACCACATCGCGATGTAGTGGCAGATCGCCGCGATCGCGGTGCAGGCGTGGAAGAACTCGTGGTAGCCGAACGTCGCCGGCCACGGGTCGGGCCAGCGCAGCGCGTACAGAATGCCGCCGATGCTGTACAGGGCGCCGCCGACGAATAACAGCACCATGGCGGCCACGCCGGCGTTGTGCAGGATCGTCCCGGTGTACCAGACCGCCACCCAGCCCAATAGCAGATACAGCGGCACGCCCACCCAGCGCGGCGCGGACGGCCAGCACATCTTCAGCAGGATCCCGGCCAGCGCCCCACCCCAGACGATCGACAACACCATCCGCTCGGCGTCGGGCGGCATCGCCAGCAGCGCGAACGGTGTGTAGCTGCCGGCGATGAACACGAAGATCATCGAATGATCAAGCCGCTTCATCCATTTCCGGGCCGTCGCCGACTTCCAGTTGACGCGGTGGTAGGTGGCGCTGACGGTGAACATCACCACGGTGGCCGCGGTGTAGGCGAACGTCGCAAGCCCGGCACGGGTGGACGAGACCGCCCACGACACCGCGATCAGCGACGCACCCGCGGCGACGGCGATCCCCGCGGAATACACGTGGATCCAGCCCCGGAAACGTGGCTTGGCCAGTACCCGGGCGACGCCCTCGACGAGCTGCTGCGCGGCATTGGCCGCGAGCCCCTGCGATTCGGGCTCCGGATGGGTAGCCGTGCTGGTCTGGCTGCTCATGTCTCCTGTCGCCCGCTTCGGATGGCCGGTATCGACCAACAGTAGTCGGCCACGGTCACGACACGAGGTCTCACGTGCAGTGAGATTGCCGAAAACGCGGGCCGGAAATTGCTGCCGCTCACAGTAGGGTGGATCTTCGTGGAGATCATCCCGCCGCGGCTTAAGGAGCCGTTATATCGCGTCTACGAGCTGCGGCTGAGGCAGGGTCTGGCCTCCTCGAAAACCGAACTCCCCCGCCACATCGCGGTCCTGTGCGACGGTAACCGGCGGTGGGCACGCGACGCCGGCTACGACGACGTCAGCTATGGCTACCGGAAGGGTGCCGCCAAGATCGCCGAGATGCTGCGGTGGTGTCAGGAAGCCGGCATCGAAATGACCACCGTGTACCTGCTCTCCACCGAAAACCTGCAACGCGATCCCGGCGAGCTCGCCGGACTGATCGAGATCATCACCGATGTCGTCGAGGAGATCTGCGCGCCGGCCAATCGCTGGAGTGTGCGAACCGTCGGCGATCTGGAGTTGCTTGGCGAGGAACCGGCCCGGCGGCTGCGCGACGCGGTGGCGTCCACGCCGGGGGTCGCGCCCTTCCACGTCAACGTCGCGGTGGGCTATGGGGGCCGCCGGGAGATCGTCGACGCGGTGCGCGCGTTGTTGAGCAAAGAACTGGCCAACGGCGCCACCGGCGAGGAGCTCATCGACGCGGTGACCGTCGACGGCATCTCCGAAAACCTGTACACCTCAGGGCAACCCGACCCCGACCTGGTGATCCGCACCTCGGGGGAGCAGCGGCTGTCCGGGTTTCTGCTGTGGCAGAGCGCGTATTCGGAGATGTGGTTCACCGAGGCGCACTGGCCGGCATTCCGCCGGGTCGATTTTCTGCGCGCGCTGCGCGATTACAGCCAACGGCATCGCCGGTACGGCAAGTAGCGGGTCGGCGCGAATCGAACCGCGTGCCACACTGGATGCATGGCTGCGCTGTCGGCGGCGGTGTTCGCGCTGAGCGGCTGGCTGGGGTTGTACCTGCTGGCCCGCGATCCGCGCAAGCCGGTGCTGGCGTTGGCGGCGCTCGGGCTGTGTGGTTTCGCGCTGGTGGTGGCGCTCGACGCGGTGCGCACGGCCAGCGTCACCCACTCCGGGCTGCTCGGCCGGTTCGAGGTCTATCTGGTTGCGGTCCCCGGTGTGGCGTGGTTCGCGGTGCTCGCCGAGCTGTCCCGGCCGTGCGATCACTGGCGGGCGCGCACCGGCGAGTTGTTGCTGGTCGGTGTCGTCGGCGCGCTCACCCTGCTCGGCGCGACGATGGCCGGCAGCGTCGACGGACCACTGCGAGCCGGTCACGTGCTGATGTTCGCGGTGATCTCGGTTTCCACGCTCGGCGCGATGTTCGCCGCGCTTCGTCGGCCCACGGCCCAGCCGGTCCCCGTCGGCCGCAGCGGTCTGGGAGTCGTCATCGTGGCGACGCTGTTCTTCGCGCTGGGCAACGCCATCCTGATCATTCCGCTTGGCCTGCTGCCGAGCTGGCTGGCGCTGGCGTCCACGGGTTTCGATGTGCTGTTGCTGGGTGTGGCGGTGGCCCTGTGGGACGCCTTCGACGAGGGCCAGGCGCTGCGCGCCGACATGCTGCGCTCGTTCGCCGGCTCGATGGCGGTGGCGGTGCTGTTCGGTGGCCAGGCGCTGATCGGCCTGGCCGTCACGCGACACGAGCCCACCGCGCTGACCGTGCTGCTGTTCACCACCCTGGCGATCGCCATCACCGTGCAGGTGCTGGCCGATCCGCTCGCCGGGGTGCTGGACCGCCTAGCGTTCTCGAAATCGCCCGCGCTGCGGGCCGACCGGGCCGCGTTGCGGCATACCGGGGCGGCGTTGCCGCTGCGCTCGGTCGATTCCCTCCGGGATCTTCAAGGCGTCGACGACGACACCTTCGCTCGGCTCACCCGCCGGGCGCTGGGCCACTACGGCGACCTGACCAAGCTGGTCGCCAGCCCGCTGACCGCGCTGCCCGTGATCGGCGAGCGACTGGCCGCGCGGGGCGCGCCCGACCACCCGTTGGAGCGGGCCAACGAGCTCAAGGCCGTGCTCGCCGACGGCATCGCGCGTCTCAAGCCGCGCGACGGTGGCGATTTCGGGACCACCGAGGAGTGGCGCTACTACAACTCGCTGTATTTCCCCTACGTCGTCGGAGTGCGCGCGTACGCGCAGAACGCCACCGCCTCGGGATTGGATCCGACCGCACGGCAGGCGTGGCAGTGGTTGGTGACCGAGGTCCCGCAGCGCTCGCTGCACAACTGGCAAAACGCCGCGGCCCGGCTCATCGCCGCCGACCTACGCGGGCGTGTCCCGGTGCCCAGTAACGAGCCCGCCATCTAACCCAGGCTCGCAGGCCGATCCGCGATTCACCGAAACTGTACTTTCGCAGCGAAAGTGCGAGTAGCGGCCTGCAAAATTACAGGCTCGGCGCCAAGCGCGCGAAACGTTCGGCGCGGGAATGCCGGGAATGCCGGGAATACGCCGTAGACGTCCCTGGTCTAACTGTCCATGGCAGTAGTTGGCAGTGCCACGAGTCGATATGGCAGTGCGTGATCGGCACGCTCAAACCTGTTCGACCCAATCCGCCACCGCGAGGAGTAATCACATGACCGCTGTATCTGGTCTACGAACCCGACCCCTGTACGACTCGACCGACTCGCTGCTGCGTTTCGCCATGCGTGCCGATGCCACGTTGACGGGACTGTGCGGCCTGGCCGTCGCCTTCGTTGCCGACCCGCTTTCGTCGCTGACGGGTCTGGCGTCCGGCCAGGAATACGCCATGGGCGCCTTCTTCGTGCTCTATGGCCTCGTGGTGTTCAGCCTCGCGGCGTTGCCGAACCTGCGCCGCGCCGGCATCGGCGTCGTCGCGGCCAACGTCGTGTACACGCTGGCCGCGATCGTGGCCGCCGAAGCCGTGCCGATGACCACACTGGGTATAGGCGCGACGCTGGCCAGCGGCGTGTACACCGCGGCGTTCGCTGGGCTGCAATACCTCGGCGTGCGCCGGCTGGCGACGTAGTTCCCGGCCTGGCGATCCGGGCCCCGCTACAGCTTGCGCAGGCGGAGCCGGTTGATGGAATGGTCGGCGTCCTTGCGCAACACCAGGGTGGCGCGGGGACGGGTCGGCAGGATGTTCTCGACGAGATTCGGCCGGTTGATCGACCGCCAGATCTCGCGGGCGGCGGCGATGGCCTTCGTGTCGTTGAGGGCCGAATAATGGTGGAAGTGCGATTCCGGGTCGGCGAACGCCGTGCCGCGCAGGGACAAGAACCGCGAGATGTACCACTGCTCGATGTCTTCGATCCGCGCGTCCACATACAGCGAGAAATCGAACAGGTCCGACACCATCAGCGTCGGGCCCGTCTGCAAGACGTTGAGGCCCTCCAGGATCAGGATGTCGGGATGGCGGACCACGTGCTTGGCCCCGGGGATGACGTCGTATTTCAGATGCGAATACACCGGCGCGCACGCGTAGTCGGAACCGGATTTGACCGAAGTCACGAACCGCATCAGCGCCCGGCGGTTATAGCTCTCCGGAAAACCTTTGCGGTGCATCAGGTTTCGCCGATCCAGCTCGGCATTCGGGTAGAGAAAGCCATCGGTGGTCACCAGGTCCACCCGGGGGTGGTGATCCCAACGGGCCAGCAGCGCCTGCAGCACGCGGGCGGTCGTCGACTTGCCGACCGCCACGCTGCCGGCCACGCCGATGATGAACGGCACCGGACGGTCCGGGTTTTGTTGGGGTTCGCCGAGGAATTCCGCGGTGGCGGCAAACAGCCGCTGGCGAGCGGCGACCTGAAGGTGGATCAGCCGGGCCAGCGGCAGGTACACCTCTTCCACTTCGAGCAGGTCGATCTGTTCACCGAGGCCACGCAGGCCGACCAGTTCCTCTTCGGTGAGGGCCAGCGGCGTCGACATGCGAAGCGCACGCCATTGCTTTCGGTCGAACTCCACATACGGGCTCGGCTCGCTAAGCCGCGGCATAGTGCCAGTGTTGCAGGAACTGGCGCGCGCCCGACGGCTGGGCTCGCCCCAGGCGCCGCTGGATAGACTGGCGCCCGTGACTGCCGCACCCGACGCCCGCGCTACCACCCCCGACACGGCCTCCTTCATGTCCGCGCCGCTCGCCGAGGTCGACCCCGACATCGCCGAGCTGCTGGACAAGGAGCTCGGCCGGCAACGCGACACCCTGGAGATGATCGCGTCGGAAAACTTCGTGCCGCGCTCGGTGCTACAGGCCCAGGGCAGCGTCCTGACCAACAAGTACGCCGAGGGTTTGCCCGGTCGGCGCTACTACGGCGGCTGCGAGTACGTCGACGTCGTGGAGAACATCGCCCGCGACCGGGCCAAGGCGCTGTTCGGCGCCGAGTTCGCCAACGTGCAGCCGCATTCGGGCGCCCAGGCCAACGCCGCGGTGCTGCACGCACTGATGTCGCCGGGGGAGCACCTGCTCGGCCTGGACCTGGCCAACGGCGGCCACCTCACCCACGGCATGAAGCTCAACTTCTCCGGCAAGCTCTACCACGCCGGCTTTTACGGCGTCGACCCGAAGACGCACCTGGTCGACATGGACGCGGTGCGGGCCAAGGCGCTCGAGTTCCGGCCCAAGGTGATCATCGCCGGCTGGTCGGCCTACCCGCGGATCCTCGACTTCGCGGCGTTCCGGTCCGTCGCCGACGAGGTCGACGCCAAGCTCTGGGTCGACATGGCGCACTTCGCGGGGCTGGTTGCCGTGGGCCTGCACCCGTCGCCGGTGCCGCACGCCGACGTGGTCTCCACCACCGTGCACAAGACGCTCGGCGGACCCCGTTCCGGGATGATCCTGGGCAAGCAGGAGTACGCCAAGGCCATCAACTCCGCGGTGTTCCCCGGCCAACAGGGCGGACCGCTCATGCACGCCATCGCCGGCAAGGCCGTCGCGCTCAAGATCGCCGCCACCCCCGAATTCGCCGACCGCCAGCGGCGCACGCTGTCCGGCGCCCGGATCCTCGCCGACCGGCTGCTGGCGCCCGACGTTGCCGAGGCCGGCGTCTCGGTGGTCAGCGGCGGCACCGACGTGCACCTGGTGCTGGTCGACCTGCGCGACTCGCCGTTGGACGGCAAGGCCGCCGAGGACCTGCTGCACGAGGTCGGCATCACCGTCAACCGCAACGCCGTCCCCAACGATCCCCGGCCGCCGATGGTGACGTCGGGCTTGCGGGTGGGCACACCGGCGCTGGCGACCCGCGGTTTCGGGGACGCCGAATTCGCCGAGGTCGCCGACATCATCGCCACCGCGCTGGCGGCGGGAGGCGCGGCCGACGTCTCGGGGCTGCGGCAACGGGTGACGCGGCTGGCCAGGGACTTCCCCCTCTACGAGGGGCTCGAGGAGTGGACGCTGGTCGACCGCTGACCGGGCAATCCGGCCGCGCCACGCGCCGCGCAATTTCACAGAACCTGTGTCTGCGGGTTACAGTAACTGCATGGCACAGAAACCTGTTCCTAACGCGCTGACCCTGGAACTCGAGCCGGTCGTCGAAGCGAACGTGAAACGCCATCTCGACACCGAGGAACTCTGGTTCGCCCACGACTACGTCCCGTTCGACCAGGGTGAGAACTTCGCCTTCCTCGGTGGACGCGACTGGGACCCGTCCCAGGTGACGCTGCCCAAAATCATCACCGACGCCTGCGAAATCCTGCTGCTGCTTAAGGACAACCTCGCCGGCCATCACCGCGAGCTCGTCGAGCACTTCATTCTCGAGGAATGGTGGGGCCGCTGGCTGGGCCGGTGGACCGCCGAGGAGCACCTGCACGCCATCGCGCTGCGGGAATACCTGGTGGTGACCCGGGAGGTCGACCCGACCGCCAACGAGGAGGCGCGGGTCCAGCACGTGATGAAGGGCTACCGCGCCGACACGTACACGCAGGTCGAGACCCTGGTGTATATGGCGTTCACCGAACGCACCCATGCCGTGTTCTGCCGCAATCTGGCCGCCCAGATCGAGGAGCCCATCCTGGCCGGGCTCGTCGACCGCATCGCCAGGGACGAAAAGCGCCACGAGCAGTTGTTCGCCAACCTCGTCGCGCACTGCCTCGAGTACACCCGCGACGAGACGATCGCGGCGATCGCCGCCCGCGCGGCGGACCTCCAGGTCGTCGGCGCCGACATCGACGCCTACCAGGACAAGGTGCGAAGCGTCGCCGACGCGGACATTTTCGGCCCCGCGGAGCTGCGGCAGGCGATCTCCGACCGCATCACCGAATGGGGAGTGGCCGACGAGCCGGCGCTGAGGCAGTTCGTCGGCTGAGCCAGCTGGCTGCCCATATTCGGCGCGCCTGCGCGGCGGCCGAGCGGCCACGAGAGTAGCGTCGTTCTCGATGGCCAGCGAGATGCTCTGCTGCCAGGGCGGCATATTTCGTGACGACAACGGCAGGACCGGCCCCGGTCCTGGTGCCGCGGCTCCCGCCGACATGCCCGTGCGGGTCCGCGCGGGCTTTCCCGCTCGAGGAGCGCTTCGTGACCGATATCCGGACCTATGTGCTCGACACCTCCGTGCTGCTGTCCGACCCGTGGGCGTGCAGCCGGTTCGCCGAACACGAGGTGGTGGTCCCGCTGGTGGTGATCAGCGAGCTGGAGGCCAAACGCCACCACCACGAGCTGGGGTGGTTCGCCCGTCAGGCGCTGCGCCTGTTCGATGACCTCCGGCTCGAGCACGGACGGCTAGATCAGCCCATTCCCGTTGGGACGCAAGGCGGCACGCTGCACGTCGAACTCAACCACACCGACCCGGCGGTGCTGCCCGCGGGCTTTCGCACCGACAGCAACGACTCCCGGATCCTGAGCTGCGCCGCCAACCTCGCCGCCGAGGGTAAGCGAGTCACCTTGGTCAGCAAGGACATTCCGCTCCGGGTCAAGGCCGCCGCGGTGGGCCTGGCCGCCGACGAGTACCACGCGCAGGACGTCGTGGCCTCCGGCTGGTCGGGGATGCACGAGATCGAGACGGCGGCCGAGGACATCGACGCGCTGTTCGCCGACGGCGAGGTCGACCTGGCCGAGGCCCGGGACCTGCCGTGCCACACCGGCGTTCGGCTGCTGGGCGGCAACTCCCACGCGCTGGGCCGGGTCAACGCAACCAAACGCGTTCAACTGGTCCGCGGTGACCGCGAGGTGTTCGGGCTGCGCGGCCGTTCCGCCGAGCAGCGGGTCGCGCTGGATCTGCTGCTCGACGAGTCGGTGGGCATCGTGTCGCTGGGCGGCAAGGCGGGCACCGGCAAGTCGGCGCTGGCGCTGTGCGCCGGCCTCGAGGCGGTGCTGGAACGGCGGACCCACCGCAAGGTGGTGGTCTTCCGGCCGCTGTACGCCGTCGGCGGCCAGGAGCTGGGCTACCTGCCCGGCAGCGAGAGCGACAAGATGGGCCCGTGGGCGCAGGCCGTCTTCGACACGCTCGAGGGCCTGGCCAGCCCCGCGGTGCTGGAGGAAGTCCTGTCCCGGGGCATGCTCGAAGTGTTGCCGCTGACCCACATCCGGGGCCGCTCGCTGCACGACTCGTTCGTCATCGTCGACGAGGCGCAGTCGCTGGAGCGCAACGTGCTGCTGACGGTGCTGTCCAGGCTGGGCACCGGATCGCGGGTGGTGCTGACCCACGACATCGCCCAGCGCGACAACCTGCGCGTCGGCCGCCACGACGGCGTCGCGGCGGTGATCGAGAAGCTCAAGGGCCATCCGCTGTTCGCCCACATCACCCTGCTGCGCAGCGAGCGCTCGCCGATCGCCGCGCTGGTCACCGAGATGCTCGAGGAAATCGCCGGACCGCGCTGACGCCTTCCGCCGCGAAACTGCATTCCGGGACAGTTCCACTCGCGAAACGCGTCGCCAGTTGCAGTCTCGCGGCCGGTAGGCTGCCAAGATGCCGAAACGACCCGACAGCCAGGCCTGGCGCTATTGGCGGACGGTTCTCGGTGTCGTGGCGGCCGCCGCGGTGCTGGTGATCGGCGGCCTGACCGGTCACGTGACGCGCGCCGACAACCTCAGCTGCGCGGTGGTCAAGTGCGTCGCGCTGACGTTCGACGACGGGCCGGGTCCGTTCGACGAGCGGCTGCTGCAGATCCTGAAGGACAACGACGCCAAGGCCACCTTCTTCCTGATCGGCAACAAGGTCGCCGCCAACCCGGCCGGAGCCAAGCGCATCGCCGACGCCGGCATGGAGATCGGCAGCCACACCTGGGAACACCCCAACATGGCGACGATTCCCCCAGAGGACATCGCCGGCCAGTTCTCCAAAGCCAACGACGCGATCACCGCGGCAACCGGCCGGACACCGACCCTGTATCGTCCCGCCGGCGGACTGTCCAGCGCGGCCGTCCGCCAGACCGCGGGCCGGCTTGGCCTGGCCGAAATCCTTTGGGATGTCATCCCTTTCGACTGGGCCAACGACTCCAACACGGCGGCCACGCGCTACATGCTGATGACCTACATCAAGCCCGGCTCGGTGGTGTTGTTCCACGACACCTACTCGAGCACCGTCGACCTGGTCTACCAGTTCATCCCGGTGCTCAAGGCCAACGGCTACCGCATGGTCACCATCACCGAGCTGCTGGGGCCGCGCGCGCCCGGCAGCAGCTACGGCAGCCGGGAGAACGGGCCACCCGCCAACGAACTGCGCGACATCCCGGCCGGCAAGATCCCGACGCTGCCGAACACCCCGTCGCCGAAGCCGATGCCCAACTTCCCGATCACCGACATCCCGGGCCAGAACTCGGGTGGGCCAAATAACGGGGCCTAGAAGACCCGCGGCTACCTTTATGGGGTGATCAAGGCGGGCTGGTTTCGGGCTTGGGCCCCGCCGCGATCGGGTGGTCGAGCGGCGGGGCAACGAAAGTCCGCCCGGAGGCTGTCGATTGAATATGCGTTCGCCCTCGCCCTCGCCTACGTTCTGGCCGTCGTCGACGCGGCCGCGATCTTGATCCCGCTGAGCGGCCACACGTCCATCGCGGCCAACGCCGACTTCGCGGAGAAGAACACGGCGGCGGTGGTGTTGCTCGTTGCGCTGGGCATCGTCGGCGTCGCGGTGGCCGGTGCCCTGAACCTGGCTCCCACGCTGAGTTGGTATGTCGCGGGGGACGAACCGACCGATGAACAACGGGCAGCGGCGATGAAGATCCCCGGCCGCCAGTCGGCGATACTGTTGCTGGCCTGGGGCGTGGCCGGGGCGATCTTCGCGCTGCTGAATCTCGGTGGCGGGGCCCAGCTTCTGCTGCCCATCCTGCTCGGCGTGCTGCTGGGCGGCCCGGCCGCGGCCGGCACGGGGATGCTGCTCGCGCAACGCACCCTGCGCCCCATCATGGGCGCCGCCACGCTGGGGCGCGAGCCACGGCTGGCGGTGCCGGGTGTGTTAGCCCGGCTGGTCCTGCTGTGGTTTTTGTGCAGCGCGCTTCCCATCGGGGTGATCGCGGCCCTCGTCGTCCTTCGCTCGTACGGGTGGCTGATCGCGAAGTCCGCATCGCTGGACGTGCCGATCTTGGTGGTGTCGCTGGCCGCGCTGCTCCTCGGCCTGCCGACGATGATCCTGACGTCACGATCCATTTCGGATCCGATCCGCGAGGTCGTCGACGCGATGGCCGAGGTCGAGCACGGCCGCATCGGAACCTACGTTGGCGTGTACGAGCGTTCCCAAATCGGGCGCCTGCAAACGGGTTTCAACCGGATGGTCGGCGGGCTCGCCGAGCGGGATCGGTTGCGGGACCTGTTCGGGCGCCACGTCGGGGCCGACGTCGCGCAGCGCGCCATTCAGCACGGCGCATCGCTGTCCGGGGACGTCGTCGACGCGGCGGTTCTCTTCATCGACCTGGTGGGTTCCACGCAGCTCACGGAAAGCCGCCCGCCGCAAGAGGTTGCCGAGGTGCTCAATGATTTTTTCCGGATCGTCGTCGATGCTGTCGACGAACACCACGGGCTGATCAACAAATTCGCCGGCGACGCCGCGCTGGCCGTGTTCGGGGCGCCGTTGCCGACGAGCGAACCGGCGTCGGCGGCGCTGGCGACGGCACGCGCCCTGAGAACCCAATTGCGCCGGCTGCCGGTCGATTTCGGCATCGGCGTCTCGGCGGGCCGGGTCTTTGCCGGCAACATCGGTGCCGAAAACCGCTACGAATACACGGTAATCGGTGACGCGGTCAACGAGGCCGCGCGCCTGGCCGACCTTGCCAAGACCGCCGACCGGCGGATCCTGTGTTCGGCGACGGCCGTCGACCGGGCCGATGAGGCCGAGCGGGCGCACTGGGCCGAATGCTATTCCACCGTGCTGCGCGGGCGCTCCGAAGCCACCCACGTCTCGGCGCCGGCGGGCTCGGCTACTTCCTGACCTTCAGCGCCGCGATGACCCGGTTGATGACCCCCGCCGAACCCGTATCGCCGATCGGGGTCGCGCCCAGGAAGACGGTGACCGGTTTGGTGTTGACCGCGATGATGACGAGCGAGTCGCCCTTGACGTTGCGTGAGGTGTCGGCGATCGTGACCTCGGCGTCCACCCGGGCGGCCTTGACCCCATCGACCGTGACCGACGACGTCTTCGTCGGGCCCAGGGTAGGCGACGCGTTCGCGTAGCCGGGCCCGTTGGCCACGCAGTCCATCAACTTCGACGCCTGCGCGCCGACATTCATGCTGGGGACGAAGTTGGTGACGGCGACCTCCGCCTGCATCATCCACTGGTTGGCGCCGGGCACGTCTTGCCCGACGCCCACCGCGCCGATGAGATTCGGGGTCTGGTCGTCCGAAAAACCCGTCCATCCCGGCGCCGCACTGGCCGGGAACGACAGCTTGCCCGCGCCGATCGTGTCGCCGGCGGGCTTCTCGCCGCCGGACACGTTGGGCGTGCAGCCGGTCGCCGTCTGCTCGGAATTGCCCGGCTGCGACGTCGGGGCGCTCGGCGAAGACGAGGGCCCGGCCTTGGTCGACTTGTTCCCGCCGCTGAGGCCGATCGCCAGGATCGCCACGAGCACGATGACGCCCAGCGCCGCGAGACCGGCGAGCACCAACCACGGCGCCTTCGAGCGCGGCGGCGGGTACGGCCCGGGCGGCGGCCAGCCGGGCGGGACCTGCTGGCCGGGGTAAGGGTATTGCTGGGGCGGGTAGGGGCCCGCCGCGTAGGGCGTCCCAGGGCCGCCCGGCGGCGGGTACAAGTAGCCCCCGCCGGGCGGCTGCCCGCCCCAATACGGTTCCTGACCATAGGGATTCGTCCCGTAGGGATCCTGACCGTAGGGACCGCCGGGAGGAGCCGTCATTGTCGGACCACCCTCACCGGTCCTCCGGCTTGACCTGGTCATTGACGCGGGCCATCGCCAACACGTCGAGGCGGCGGTCCAGTTCTTCCAGGGACAGCTTGTCGCCGATCAGGCCGCGGTCGATGACGGTCTGGCGGATGGTCTTGCGCTCCTTGAGCGCCTGTTTGGCCACCGCGGCCGCCTCCTCGTAGCCGATCGCCGAGTTCAACGGCGTCACGATCGACGGCGACGACTCGGCCAGCTCGCGCAGGTGCTCGACATTGGCCGCCAGCCCGGTGATGCAGCGCTCGGCGAACAACCTTGACACGTTGGTCAGCAGCGTGAACGACTCCAGGATGTTGCGGGCCATCATCGGGATGTAGACGTTGAGCTCGAACGCGCCGTTCGCGCCGCCCCAGGCGATCGCCGCGTCGTTGCCGATCACTTGCGCGGCGACCTGGGTAACCGCTTCCGGCAGAACGGGATTCACCTTGCCCGGCATGATCGAGCTGCCCGGCTGCAGATCCGGCAGCCGGATCTCGGCCAGGCCGGTCAGCGGACCGGAACCCATCCAGCGGATGTCGTTGGCGATCTTGGTCAACGACACCGCGACGGTGCGCAGCGCTCCGGAGGCCTCCACCAGCCCGTCGCGCGCGGCCTGCGCCTCGAAAGAATTTACGGCCGTGCGTAATTCGCTTAAACCGGTGGAGGCGACCAACACCTCGACCACCCTGGCGCCGAAGCCGTCGGGGACGTTGAGGCCGGTGCCCACCGCGGTGCCGCCGATCGCCAGCTCACCCAGCCGGGGCAGCGTGGCGCGGACCCGTTCGATCCCGGCCTCGATCTGGCGGGCGTATCCGCTGAATTCCTGTCCGAGCGTCACCGGAACGGCATCCATCAGGTGGGTGCGGCCCGACTTGACCACCGTGCGCCACTCGCGGGCCTTGGCCGCCAGGGCGTCGTGCAGCACCTCGAGCGCCGGGATGAGGTGACGCACCGCGGCCTCAGTGGCCGCGATGTGGGTGGCGGTCGGGAAGGTGTCGTTGGACGACTGCGACATGTTGACGTCGTCGTTGGGGTGCACCGTCACGCTGTGGGCGGCCGCGATGGACGCGATCACCTCGTTGGTGTTCATGTTCGAGCTTGTCCCCGAACCGGTTTGGAACACGTCGATGGGGAACTGGTCGTCGTGGCGGCCGTCGGCGATCTCGGCGGCCGCGGCGATGATCGCGTCGGCCTTCTCCGGCGCCAGCAGACCGAGGTCCTTGTTCACCTGCGCGCAGGCGCCCTTCAGCAGGCCCAACGCGCGGATCTGGGTGCGCTCCAGGCCGCGGCCCGAGATCGGAAAGTTCTCCACCGCGCGCTGGGTTTGCGCGCGCCACAACGCCTTTGCGGGCACGCGGACCTCGCCCATGGTGTCGTGCTCAATGCGGTACTCGGCATCAGGGGCCATGGAATGGGTCCTCGCTAGGTGTTCCGGTGGTTCAGGGCAGGGGATAGGCGGCAGAGCTGTCGCCGGTGAAGTCGATGGCGGAGTATTCGTTGAGCTTGGAGAGCCGGTGATAGGCCTCGATCATCCGGACGGTGCCCGACTTCGAGCGCATCACGATCGACTGGGTGGTGCAGCCGCCGGGGTAGTAACGGACGCCCTTGAGCAGGTCGCCCTCGGTGACCCCGGTGGCGCAGAAGAAGACGTTGTCGCCGGACACCAGGTCCTCGGTGGTCAGCACCTGCTCGAGGTCGTAGCCGGCGTCGAGCGCCTTGCGGCGTTCGGCCTCGTCGCGGGGCGCCAGTGTGGCCTGGATGGCGCCGCCCATGCAGCGGATCGCCGCGGCCGCGATGATGCCCTCCGGGGTCCCGCCGATCCCGGCCAGCATGTCGGTGCCCGACTCGGGCCGGCACGCCGAGATGGCGCCGGCGACGTCGCCGTCGGTGATCAGCCGGATGCGCGCCCCGGTCGTCCGCACGTCCTCGATCAGTTGCGCGTGCCGCGGGCGGTCCAGGATGCACACCGTCATGTCGCGCACCGACAGCGCCTTGACCTTGGCGACGGCCCGGATGTTCTCGGCGATCGGCGCGGTGATGTCCAGCACGTGCGCGGCCTCGGGCCCGACGGCGATCTTGTTCATGTAGAACACCGCCGACGGGTCGAACATCGCGCCGCGATCGGCCACCGCGAGCACCGAGATGGCGTTGGGCATGCCCTTGCTCATCAGCGTGGTGCCGTCGACCGGGTCGACCGCGAAGTCGCACTCCGGGCCGTCGCCGTTGCCGACCTCCTCGCCGTTGTAGAGCATCGGGGCCTGGTCCTTTTCGCCCTCGCCGATCACCACCACGCCGCGCATCGACACGGAGTTCACCAGCTCGCGGATGGCGTCAACCGCCGCACCGTCGCCGCCCTCCTTGTCGCCGCGGCCCACCCAGCGCCCGGCGGCCATGGCGCCGGCCTCGGTGACCCGGACCAATTCCAGGGCCAGGTTGCGGTCCGGCGCTTCGCCGCGCGGCCGCGCCTGTGCTGGGTCACGGCCCGCGGTGGCGGTCGACTGGGATATCCGCGAACCGGATCCAAGTGAGCGGTCGCCCTCAGCTGTCATGGTTGCTGATTGTCCCAGAAGCACATCGGTCCGCTGGAACTGGGATACTTGGGGGATGACCGTCGAGCCGCCCCCTAATGGCGAGGTAGGGGAGCCGGTCGCGGCGGCATGGCCCGTTCCAAAGCCCGCCAAGCCGCGGTTGCTCCAGGATGGCCGTGACATGTTCTGGTCGCTCATCCCGCTGGTGGTGGGATGCCTCGTGCTGGCGGGCCTGGTCGGCATGTGTTCGTTTCAGCCGGGCGGGACGAACAAGGGGGCGATCCCGTCCTACGACGTGGCGGCGGCCTTGCGCGCGGACGCCCAGGCGCTTGGGTTTCCCATCCGGTTGCCCCGGTTGCCCGCCGGCTGGCAGCCCAATTCCGGCGGCCGCGGCGGCATCGAAAACGGGCGAACCGACCCGTCGACCGGCCAGCGGCTCCACGCTGCCACCTCGACCGTGGGATACATCACTCCCACCGGAATGTATCTGCAGCTGACCCAGAGCAACGCCGACGAGGACAAACTGGTCGGCTCGATCCATCCCTCGGCGTATCCGACCGGAACGGTCGACGTCGACGGCACCAGATGGGTCGTCTACCGCGGGGCCGGCCAAGGCGGCGCGGACGCCGAGCCGATATGGACCACCCGGCTCGCCGGCCCGCCCGGCGCCACCCAGATCGCCATCACCGGCGCTGGAAGCGCCGATCAGTTCCGTACCCTGGCGGCGGCGACCCAATCGCAGCCGCCTTTAGCAAGCCGGTAGCCGGCCCGCTGAAGCAAGGAGCCCCGTAACGTGAGTGCACCCGAGGCAGACCTTTCCGGATGGTCGGTGGCACCGTTCACCGGTGGCGGCCACACCCACGACGTCTACCGCAAGGGCGCCGGCCCGGGCGTGGTACTGATTCCCGAGATCCCCGGCATCCACCCCGGTGTGCTTGCCCTGGGTAATCACCTGGCGGACAACGGCTTTACCGTCGTAATCCCGTCGCTGTTCGGTGAGCCGGGCAAGCCGAGGACCGTCGGCTACGTGGCGGCTACCATCACACGCGCCTGTGTGGCAAGGGAATTCGCGGCATTCGCCACCAACAAGGCCCGCCCGGTGTCGTTGTTCCTGCGCGCGCTGGCCCGTAACCTCAACGCGTCGACGCCGGGGAAGGGCGTCGGCGTGATCGGCCAATGCTTCACCGGCGGTTTCGCGTTGGCCGCCGCGGTCGACGACAGTGTGCTGGCTCCGGTGCTTTCCCAGCCGTCGGTGCCGCTGCCGCTGGGCCGTGCCCGGCGCGCCGATCCCGGGCTGAGCGAGGCCGAGCTGGCCACCGTGGCCGACCGCTGCGCCAACGACGGCCTGTGCGCCATGGGCTTGCGGTTCAGCGAGGACACGATGGCACCCCGTGAACGGTTCGCCGCGCTCAAGGAGCGGCTCGGCGACGCGTTCGAGGTCATCGAGATCGACTCGGGCCCGGGTAACGAAGGCGGTTTCGGCAAGATGGCGCACTCGGTGTTGACCGACGAGGTGCGTGAGGTCGACGGCCAGCCGGCCTACGAGGCCCGCAAGCGCGTGGTCGAATTCCTCACGCGGAGTTTGAGTTAGGGCCTATGACGACCGGCGATCTCGTGGTCGACACCACCCACGGCCCGGTGCGGGGCGCCGACGGGGGCGGCATCAGGACCACTAGGGTTTGGAAGGGCATTCCGTACGCCGCGCCGCCCGTCGGTGACCTGCGTTTCCGGCTGCCGGAGCCCCCGCGGCGGTGGACCGAGGTCGCCGACGTCACCTCCTTCGGGCCGGCCTGCCCGCAACCGGCCTTCCCCAACATGCCCCTCGACCTGGGGGCGCCGCAGGGCGAAGACTGCCTGAGGCTGAACGTCTGGGCATCGTCGGACACCGAGCCCGGTGCCGGAAAACCGGTGATGGTGTGGCTGCACGGCGGCGCCTACATCCTGGGATCCAGCAGCCAGCCGCTCTACGACGGTCACCGGCTGGTCAGCGGCGACGTCGACGTCGTCGTGGTGACGGTCAACTATCGACTCGGGGCGCTGGGCTTTCTCGACCTGTCGTCGTTCGGCACCGCCCGGCGACGCTTCGATTCCAACGTCGGGCTGCACGACGTGTTGGCGGCGCTGCGCTGGGTGCGCGACAACATCGCGGCGTTCGGCGGCGATCCCCAAAGGGTCACGCTCTTCGGTGAATCCGCGGGCGCCGGGATCGTGACGACACTGCTCGCCGCCCCGGCGGCCGAGGGCTTATTCGCCGGCGCGATCGCCCAAAGCTCACCGGCCACCTCGGTCTACGACCGCGGCAGGGCCCGCCGGGTCGCCAAGGGCTTCCTCGACAAGCTGGGGATCGCCCCGCCCGACGCGGACCGACTGCTCGATGCCCCGGTCGCCGCGATCCTGGCCGCGTCGCAGGAAGTGTTCGACGAAGTGCCGGTCCGCAACCCGGGCACGCTCGCGTTCGTCCCGATCGTCGACGGCGATCTCGTGCCCGACTACCCGGTGAAGCTGGCGCAGGAGGGCCGCTCGCATCCCGTCCCATTGATCATTGGCACCAACAAGCACGAGGCGGCGCTCTTCCGGTTGATGAGGTCGCCGCTGATGCCGATCACCCCCCGCGCGATCACATCGATGTTCGCCCAGATCGCCGCCGAACAGCCCGACCTGCAATTGCCCACCGCGGAGCAGATCGGGTCGGCGTATTCCCGATTGCGCCGCAGGGCAAGGTCTTTGAGCATCGCGACCGATGTCGGGTTCCGGATGCCGTCGGTGTGGCTGGCCGAGGGGCACGGCAGGGTGGCGCCGGTGTACCTGTACCGGTTCGACTACGCGACCCCACTGCTGAAGCTGCTGCTGGTCAGCGCCGCCCACGCCACCGAATTGCCTTACGTCTGGGGCAATCTCGGCGCACCCAAGGACCCCACATTGAAGCTCGGCGGTGCCAAGACCGCCAAGGCCGTGTCCAAGAGGGTGCGAACCAGGTGGACCAACTTCGCCGCGCACGCCAAGCCCGCGGGCCCGGCCGGCGAGCCGGACTGGACGCCCTACCGGGCGAACGACCGCGCCTGCCTGGTCATCAACAGGAGCGACGCCGTCGTGCACGACGCCGACGCGGACATCCGTGCCGCCTGGGGCAGCGAGATGGTGAGCTTCCGGTAGTCGGGCTCAGGCCCCATCCGCTTTCGCGGTCCGCCGTGGCAGCCAATTACGGCGGACGGGTTGTTCGTCAGGCGTGTCGAGATCGACGCCTTTGTACACCGCAAGGTAGACGTCCACGGTGGTGACGATGAGGATCATGAGCACCGGACCGATGACGATGCCCCAGGGGCCGAACATGGCGATGCCCGCGAACACCGACAGCAACATGAGCGCCGGGTTCAGGCGTGCGTCACGCGGAACGAGTATCGGGCGCAAGAAGTTATCGATGTTGGTGACCACCACGAGGTGCCACAGGACCACGAACGCGCCACCGGCGATGTTGCCGTAGAAGATCATTCCGATGCCGAACGGGATCGTCACGATCCCGCCGCCGAGCGGGATGATCGACAATGCGGTCAGCAGAATCGCAAAGATGAAGAAGCCGTGGTGAAATCCGGCGACGTAGATGGACGCGGCGCCGGCGACGCCTTGGCACAGCGCTATGACGAACTGGCCACTCACGGTGCCGCGCACCATCGCTCCGGCCTTCTTCAAATACAGATCCGTGACTTCGTCGCCGAGCGGGTTCAGTTGGCCGATCAGCGTTCGTACCTTCTCGCGGTTCACCAGCAGCGCGACAAACACATACAGGAAAATGATGGCCGCCGTGACGGCGCCGGCGATACCGCCGAGGGCGCCCTGCAAGAAATGCAGGAGCCATTCACCCACGTTGCGCCCCACCGTGACCATCGCTTTCCGAAGCGTCTCCGCGGTTATTGTCGTGTGCTCGAACGGAACCCGTGCCAGCAGGCCATTGACTCCATGGAGGATCTTGTCGCCGAGCCCGCTCAAATCCGTTGCCTTGACCCATCCGGCGATGCTGTCGACCATGCGCGAAATCTGGACGACCGCCAGGATCACCAACAGTCCGACGGGCACGATGACGATGACCACTGCCGACACCAGGGTGCAGGCGGCCGACACGCCGGTGCTGAGACGTCTGTTGAACCAATTGAACAGTGGCGTGAACAAATACGCTCCGACGGCGGCCACCACGACCAGCACGAAGTAGTGGCGCAAGAAATATGCGCCGAACAGCAGAGCGATCAGCGTGAGAATCGCGAGGGCGCGTTTTTGGGTGAGCGTGAATTCGGTGTTCATGCGAACCGGACCGCCCTCCGCGTCGTCGCTGCTCAGCTGAACCTTAGCCGGAGTCAGCCTCCGCGCAAACGCGCCGCGCGACCCCGCTACGTCGTCCCACTCGTTGTCGGTTTTGCGGCCAAGGCCTGGCCCTTCATCCGCTGGAACATGTCCACGTAGTACGGCAGGCATTCGGATATCGCCTTCTCCGTGGTCAACAGAGGCTCATAGCCGAGGTCGCGCCGCGCCTTGTCCACCGAGAAGTAGTTGTCCAGATACAGCCGCTCGACGGCCAGCGGCTCGAGCAGCGGCGCCGGGATCCCGAACCGGAAGTGCAGCCGCTGCCAACCGGTCATCGCCGCGCGGACCACCGGCCCGTTGACCCGAATCCGCGGCCAGCTTTCCCCGCAGGCCTCCACCACCGGCCGGGCGAACTCGAACATGTTGACCGGTTCGGCGTCGTTGATGAAGTACGCCTGACCGGGCGCGGTTCCGCCGGGCACCAGATGCTCGGCGGCCAGCAGAAAACCATGAATCAGGTTGTGCACGTAGGAGTTATCCAGCCGGGCCGACTTGCGGCCGATCAGCACCTTGACGTGGCCGGCGATCACGCTTTCGAACAGCTTGCGGAACATCGTCTGATCGCCGCGGCCCCAGATGCCGCTGGGCCGGATCGCGCACGTCAGCATGCCTGCCTCGCCGTTCGGGGATGCGTTCTGGGACAATACGAATCGCTCGGCGACCACCTTGGTCTCGGTGTAGAGGTCGTTGAACCTGCCGGTGTAGGGCAGCGTCTCGTCACCGCCGGCGATGTTCTGCCCGCCCATCACCACGCTGTTGGACGAGGTGTAGACGAACCGCTTCACCCCGGCCGCCTGCCCGGCGTGCACCAGGTTCTGGGTGCCGCCGACGTTGACCGCGAAGCTGCGCTGGCGGTATTCGTCGGTCACCGCTGCGCCACCCATCAGGTCGATGATCGCGGCGGTGTGGAACACCGTGTCGATGCCGTCCACCGCCTTGGCGCAGACGGCCGCGTCGGTGATGTCACCTTGAAGCACCTCCAGGTGCGGGTGCTCCGGCAGCGGTGAGGGGGCCCGGTCGAAGGAACGCACCCGGTATCCGCGGTCGAGCAAGGTGGTCACGAGGTTGGCGCCGACAAACCCCGAACCGCCGGTGACCAGGACGCGGCCGAGTTCGGTTGTCAGTGATGCATCACCCATGCCGGGAAGGATAACTGAAACGTGTTCCAATTCGAGCTGGAGTCCCGAAATCGCTTTCGCGACTCGGCGCGCGGGTCAGCCGTCGTCGGCCTGGCCGGCCGCGAGCGCATCCTCGATCCGCTTGCGGGCGCCAGCTAAATGCTCCTCGCACCTTTTGGCGAGTTGTTCGCCTCTTTCCCAAAGCTTCAGCGACGCATCGAGATCCATCCCGCCCTGTTCCAGGAGCCGCACCACTTCGATCAGCTCGTCCCGGCAAGCCTCGTAGCCAAGCTGACTAATAGGCGTAATAGGCTGCATCGACTGCGCCTCGTCCCTAGCCACCATCGGTCAATCCTTCGCTCATCGCCGCCACGGCGCCGTCACCAACCCGCACCCGCAGCCGCGTGCCCGCCGGGGCGTCGTCGATCGACCGCAGCACCGCGGGGGATCCGGCGGCGGGAACGGTCTGCACGACGGCGTAGCCGCGGGCCAACGTGGCCGCCGGGCCCAGCGTCGCCAGCCGCGCGGCCAGGTGACCGACGCGCTCGGTCTCGGCGGCGACCAGCCGGTTGATGTCGCGTCGGACCGCCGAGCGGGCCCGGTGAATCTCGTCGGCCCGCGCCGTCAGGGCCGCCAACGGCTCGGCCAGCACCGGCCGGCTGCGCAGCTGGGCCAGCGCGCGTTGTTCGCGGGACACCCAATTGCGCAGCGCCTGCGCGCTGCGCCGGCACAGGTCGTCGATCAGTCGCTGCTCGGCGGCGGTGTCGGGGACCACCTTCTTGGCCGCGTCGGTGGGGGTGGCGGCGCGCAGGTCGGCGACCAGGTCGCAGATCGGGTTGTCGGGTTCGTGGCCGACCGCGCTGATCACCGGCGTGCGGCAGGCCGCGATGGCGCGGCACAGGGTCTCGTCGGAGAACGGCAGCAGGTCCTCGACGCTGCCGCCGCCGCGGGCCAGCACGATCACGTCGACTTCAACGTGGCGGTCGAGTTCGCAGAGCGCCTCGACGATCTGCGCGACCGCGTTCGGCCCCTGGACGGCGGTGTTGCGCACGGCGAAACGCACCGCGGGCCAGCGCCCGCCGGCCACCGTCGTCACGTCCCGTTCGGCGGCGCTCGCCCTCCCGGTGATCAGTCCGATCATGTTGGGCAGGAAGGGGATTGGTCGCTTGAGCCGCGGGTCGAAGAGCCCTTCGGCGTCCAGTAGCCGGCGCAGCCGGTCGATGCGCGCCAACAGCTCGCCGACGCCGACGGCGCGAATCTCGCTGAGCCGCAACGAAAATGTGCCACGCCCGGTGTAGAAGGAGGGTTTGCCGCACACCACCACCTGGGTGCCTTCGGCCAGTTTCACCGGCGCATCCAAAACCAAGTCACGCGAACATGTTACGGTCAGCGACATGTCGGCGGCCGGGTCCCGCAGCACCATGAACACGGTCTTGGAGTCGGGCCGCATGGTGATCTGGGCCAGCTGCCCCTCGACCCACACGGTGCCGAGTTTGTCGATCCAGCCCGCGACCCGGATCGCCACCGCGCGCACCGGAAAGGGGTTCTCCGCGGAGTTGGGTTGGGGGTTTGCCGCTCGGGTCACTTCGCGTTCGCGCGGGTGATCCTGTTGGCGAGCAGCGTCTGAAACGGTGCGCGGGACTTGGTGGCCTGCTCGTAGGCCAGCAGGGCTTCGAGGTCTTCGACGCCCAGCGACTGCAGCCTGGCCCGCAGCTGGGCCAGCGTCAGCGTCGCATAGTCGAGTTCGGCCGCCACGGCCGGCTCGGGAACCGACTTCTTCGATTGGCCGGCGGGCGTGGTCGGCGGCTCGGCGGCTTCGGGCGCGTCGGTCACCGAATACAGTGCGAACCGTCCCTCGGCCCGCCGATCGCCCTCGCCGCCCTCCGGCAAGGCGGCGGTGGCGCCCTCAACGTCGTCACCCAGGTCCTCGTCGAACGTCGCCCAGTCCGGCTTCTCGTCCTTGGGCGGAAAAATGGACTCCAGGGTGCTGTCGCCCTTGATCACCAGCTCGGCCAGGTTCTGCTGAAACCGCATCACAATGTGCGCCGCCTGGCTGGCCAACGTCATCGGGTACATCAGGATCGTCTTCGGCAGCCTCATCGTCTCCTCGACGGCGACCGTCGCCGCGCCGACCAATAGCCGAACCCCGTACGGTGCAGAAGCCATGGTCCAAGACTGCCTCAACCCGCGGCTAAACTCCAAGCCCGCCGGCCGTGTGCCCGCCGGGCCGGCGGAACGTACCCTGAATGTCATGCCGCCGACTGTCGACATGGGGATTCCCGGTGCGTCCGGATCGGTAGCCGGCGACCCGATCGGTAAGAGGGTGCTGCTGGCGGAGCCGCGTGGCTACTGCGCGGGTGTGGACCGGGCCGTCGAGACGGTCGAGCGCGCGCTGGAAAAGCACGGCGCCCCGGTCTACGTGCGCCACGAGATCGTGCACAACCGGCACGTGGTCAACACTCTGGAAAAGGCCGGGGCGGTTTTCGTCCAGGAGACCGACGAGGTTCCCGAGGGCGCCATCGTGGTGTTTTCCGCGCACGGCGTCGCGCCGACGGTGTATGCCGCTGCCGCCCAACGCAACTTGCACACCATCGATGCCACCTGCCCGTTGGTGACCAAGGTGCACAACGAGGCCAGGCGGTTCGCCCGCGACGACTACGACATCCTGCTGATCGGCCACCAGGGCCACGAGGAGGTCATCGGCACCGCCGGAGAGGCGCCCGAGCACGTGCAGCTGGTCGACGGGATCGCCGCGGTGGACAACGTGACGGTCCGCGACGAGAACAAGGTGGTCTGGCTGTCGCAGACCACGCTGTCGGTCGACGAGACGATGGACATCGTCGAGCGGCTGCGGCGGCGTTTCCCGAAGCTCCAGGATCCGCCCAGCGACGACATCTGCTACGCGACGCAGAACCGGCAGGTTGCGGTCAAGGCGATGGCGCCCGAGTGCGAGCTGGTCATCGTCGTCGGGTCGCGCAACTCGTCGAACTCGGTGCGGCTGGTCGAAGTGGCGTTGGGCGGCGGCGCCGCGGCCGCTCACCTGGTCGACTGGGCCGACGATATCGACCCGGCGTGGTTGGGGGGTGTGACGACGGTGGGCGTCACCTCCGGTGCTTCCGTTCCCGAGGTTCTGGTGCGGGGTGTGCTGGAGCGGCTGGCCGAGTGCGGCTACGGCGTGGTGCAGCCGGTGACGACGGCCCAGGAGACCCTGGTGTTCGCGTTGCCCCGGGAGATCCGGGCGCTTCGCTCCGTGCCGGATTAGGCGCGGATTAGGTGTCGTACTCCCAGGATTCGGCGCGGGACCGGCCGGGCGCCCGCGATCGACTCCAGCGCTCGTCGCGCGGCTCGGCGCCGGGCTCGTTCGCGGGGTTCGACCCGCGGTAGCGGACCCGAGAGATCGGGTGGTGTGTCGGATTGGCGCCGTTTGACCCGCCCGGCGCGGTGCGACGGCGGCGGGGCTCGTAGGGCTCGTACATGTCGTAGCCATCGAAGCGGCCGCCGCGGGGCACCGGTTCCTCATACGGCCGCTCGTAGGGATTACGGCGGGTGTGCCGCGGATCGCGGCGGGCCTCGCGCGGCAGGTCTGCATCACCCTGCGGTCTGGGGCGGCGGCGCGGCCGGCCGGGCGGGTCGGCGGGCTCGAAGTCGCGGGGAGGTGCCTGCCCTCGGTGACCGGGCCGCCGCGAACGTTCGGCGACGGGTTCCTGCTGGTCCTCCAGCGGAGGTCGGGTTCGGCTGGGACGCGAGGCGGACCTGCCGCCGCGCGCCGCTCGGCCGGTCTTCGGGGCGCGGGCGGTCGCGCGGGTCCGCTTCGAGCCGGACGCTTCGCCGGCGTCGTCCCCGGAGGGATTGAGCCGAAGAAGCGAGTTGAGCGTCGCGACAATGGTGCGGATGAACGAGTGTGGCGTCCCCGCGGTCTCGGCGTCGTCCTTGCCGGTGGCCACCGCCGCCGTCGCGTGTGACATGCCGAAATACCACCTGATCAGACCGATCAGCAGCACGCCGCCGGCGGTGCCCAGCATCAACGGGAAACGCTCGATGAGCGGATAGCCGCAGTTGATCAGGAGGTCTTTGAGGTTGCCGATTTTGCGTCCGTGGAACAGCCAGTAGGCACCCGGCACCGCGCAGAAAAGTATCAGCGGCGGTTGGATGGTCGCGGCGAACACGCCCTCTTGGCGCACGGCCAGCACCGCGGCCACACAGCCGGCTATGTAGAGGCCGGCGAAGGCGTGGGTCAGCTCCTTGTGCCCCGACCCCGCGTCGATTCCGTACCCGATGGTGGTCGCGGTGACGGCGATGAGCAGGGCCCCCCACCACGGCACACCCGGGATATACGGGTGAATCGAGCGGTGGCTAGCCTCGACCGCCGACCTTGCCCGCTGCGCTGACACATGTAGACCGTACCGGCAATGAGCCGAAAGGCTCGTATATACCTAGCCGCAGCCCCCGGTGTGCCGTCGTGCCCGAATGAACCACGGCAGCCGGCCTCTAGACTTGAATCCCCGTGAGCCTGAGCCTGGGAATCGTGGGTCTGCCCAACGTCGGCAAGTCGACGCTGTTCAACGCGCTGACCCGGAACAATGTGGTGGCGGCCAACTATCCGTTCGCCACGATCGAACCCAACGAGGGCGTGGTTTCGCTGCCCGATCCGCGGCTGGCCAAGCTGGCGGAGCTTTTCCATTCCGAGCGCATCGTGCCGGCGCCGGTCACGTTCGTCGACATCGCCGGCCTGGTCAAGGGCGCGTCCGAGGGGGCCGGGCTGGGCAACAAGTTCCTGGCGCACATCCGCGAGTGCGACGCCATCTGCCAGGTGGTCCGGGTGTTTTCCGACGACGACGTGACGCACGTCGCCGGACAGGTGGATCCCAAATCCGACATCGAGGTCGTCGAGACCGAATTGATCCTGGCCGACCTGCAAACCCTCGAGCGCGCCTTGCCGCGGCTGGAAAAGGAGGCTCGCACCAATAAGGAACGCAGACCCGCCTACGACGCGGCACTGGCCGCCCAGGCGACATTGGACGGCGGGACGACGCTGTTCGCCGCCGGGGTCGACGTCTCGCCGCTGCGGGAGCTGAATCTGCTGACCACCAAACCGTTTTTGTATGTCTTCAACGCCGACGAGGCCGTCCTGACCGACGCCGCGCGGGTGGCCGAGCTGCGCCGGCTCGTCGCGCCCGCCGATGCGGTGTTCCTCGACGCCGCCATCGAAGCCGAACTGGTCGAACTCGACGACGAATCGGCCGCCGAGCTACTCGAATCGATCGGGCAGACCGAACGGGGTCTCGACGCGTTGGCCCGGGCGGGTTTTCACACGCTGGCGCTGCAGACGTTCCTGACGGCGGGCCCAAAAGAGGCGCGCGCGTGGACGATTCACCAGGGCGACACCGCGCCCAGGGCCGCCGGGGTGATCCACAGCGACTTCGAGAGGGGCTTCATCAAGGCCGAGATCGTGTCCTACGACGACCTGATCGCCGCCGGGTCCATGGCGGCGGCCAAGGCGGCCGGCAAGGTCCGGATGGAGGGCAAGGACTACGTGATGGCCGACGGCGACGTGGTCGAGTTCCGGTTTCAAGCAACGTCTGGTCAGCAACCGAAGAAGTAGCGACCGTGCCACGTTTGCGCCTTGGGGTGCAGCGTCCGACATGGAAATGGGATCTGACTGGTAGCATTTTCCCATGGAGGCCGTAATCGATTCCGGTGGGCGTGTGGTGCTCCCCAAGCACCTCCGTGACGCGCTAGGCCTGACACCGGGTACGACTGTAGACATCTCGCCGTACGGGACCGGCGTGCAAGTGACGCCCGGTGGTCGGACGGCGCGGCTCGAGCGTGAAGCGGATGGCCGCCTCGTCTCCCGTGGAGACGCAGCGGTGACTGACGAAATGATGTACGCACTGATCGACTCGGTTCGACGGTGACTGGTCGGCGCTTGTCGGTGGACACGAGCGTCGCTGTGCCGTTGCTGGTGGCTTCTCACGAACGCCATCACGCGGTCGCCGAGTGGGCGCGGGGGCGGTCGCTGAGTCTGAGCAGTCATGCCCTGGCGGAGACGTACTCGGTCCTCACCCGGTTGCCGGGTGATGCGCGCGTGGCGCCGGCGGATGCGGTCACGCTCATCGATGAGAACTTCGATGAAGTATTGGTTCTGTCGGCGACTGCAGCGCGGGGAGCGCACCGGGAACTCGCGGCCAACGGCGTCGCCGGGGGTGCGACGTACGACGGGCTCGTGGCGCTGGCTGGCCGTGAGCATGGTGCGGTCTTGGTCAGTCGGGATGCGCGGGCGCGGTCGACGTACGAGACGCTCGGAGTTGCCGTCGAAGTACTTGTCGGTGCGGCTGGGCCCGCTCAGTGACTACCGGCGATCCTGTGGACTTCCGCTGCAGTGTTTAGCCGAGTCGCCGTTTGATCAGGAGCGGAGACGTCCCCGTTACGCCCTCACGCTAGAATTCTGTACATGTCCACGCTCCCGCTGGCCGAGGTTCGGGCCAACCTGTCCAAGCTGGTTGATGAGGCGGTCCGCACCCATGAGCGAATCGAGGTCACTCGGCAAGGTCGTCGGGCAGCCGTGATTCTCAGTGCGGACGACTTCGACTCGATCATGGAAACCCTGGCGATCCTCAGCGATCAGGAGCTGATGCGCGAGGTCCGTGCGGCCGAGGCGGAAAGCGGTCAGACCTACACGTTGGACGAGGTGACCGCGGAGATGCGCGCCGCCGGCCGGCTACCTCGGTGACCTATCGCATTGAACTGACCGGAGCCGCCAGGAAGGCGCTGACCGAATCCCTACCCGAGGCAGTGGCCGTCGCGTGCTGGGAGTTCATTCGAGGCCCGCTCGCCGAGAATCCTCAACGAGTAGGCAAGCCACTCCGCGGCCAGTTGGAGGGGCGGTACTCGGCGCGGCGCGGAGAGTTTCGTGTCATCTACCAGATCTTCGACGAACGAGTGGTGGTCCGGATCATCTACATCGCACATCGTCGTGACGTTTACCGGTGACGTGGTCGAGTTCCGGTTCCAAGCAACGTCTGGACAGCCGAAGAAGAACTGACGCGGACCTGTCGGGGTGCGCGCCTAGCATGTGGGCACCCAAGCGCATCCGCCAATGATTCGGCGGAGCCTCAAGGAGGAACCTCGATGAAATTCGTTTCGACCCGCATCATCACAGCAGACGTCAGCCGGTTGGTTGCCTTCTACGAGATGGTCACCGAAACCACCGCTGTCTGGGGGAACGAACTGTTCGCGGAGATCCCGACGCCAGTCGGCACGCTTGCCGTCGGTAGCGACAAAACCGTCCCCCTGTTTGGACTAGGGTCGGCCGAGCCGGCGGCTAACCGAACGGCCATCCTTGAGTTCATCGTGGACGATGTGGATGCCGAGTATGAGCGGCTCCGTGGGAGCATCGGCGAGGTGGTGACCGAACCAACGACGATGCCGTGGGGTAATCGCGCCTTGCTGTTTCGCGACCCAGATGGGAACTTGGTCAATCTGTTCACGCCCGTCACGGACGAGGCTCGCGTCAAGTTCGGGCTGTGAGGATTCAGACAGAAGCCGACGGCGCGGCGGTGGAGTTCCGGTTCAGCGTCTAGGCAGCCGAAAAAGTAGCCAGTAGGAGTTGGGCGGGAAGGACGCCGGTCGCGGTACGGATAAAAACCGCTCCCTGACTCGAGACGAATTGGAATCGCTACTTGCCTGGATTCCGGTCTGGGGAAATTCTTGGGAGATGGCGACTGCAAAGCAAACAAGACCGCGGGCTCGGTGGTCTACGGGCGTGCTGGTGGCTGGCGGGTTGGCTTTGTCCGCGTTCGGGCTGGCTGGCGGTCCCGCCCCCTGGGCCCAGGCGGCCCCGGCGCCCAGCTATCACTGGTGCCCAGGTGATCAATGGGACCCAGGCTGGGGTAACACCTATGACTGGGACTGGAATCACTGCCACGACTGGCAAGGCCCGGCAGGCCAAGGTGGTCCGGTGGGCTGGGGACCCTGGGGACCCCCGCCGCCGTGGGCGCCGCCACAGCCGCCTCCACCGTCGTGGGCGCCCGGGGCTCAGCTGATGTGGAATCCTGCTGCCAATGTTTGGGGATTCTGGAACAACGGAATATGGACTCCGGTCTAGCTCGCCGGGGCGACGGCTTTCGAATAAACAGCGCTTCGTTTCGAAAGGCCGGAGAAGGCGGTGACCGTGGGGTCGTGCTTTGCGAGTGACCACGTTTCCGCCGCTCGGGTGTAGCCGCCGGGCGGCGGCGATGCCATGCACCGGTGATGACGATCGTTTTTGACGTCACGATGCTGACCTGCGCGGGGAGCGGAGTGATCTCCCGTCGATGGCGAAGACGTGTTGGTGTCCACCTATCGGAGGGGTTTGCTGCTCGGTCCGGCAGAGTTGAGCAAACTCATACCTGGGGTTATCCAACGGTAGTTCCGCTCTGAACTAAAATTCGGGGGGGGGGGTAACTCCTGGCTTTTCGAAGATGTTTCCAACATCGGTTATCTTATTTTACATAGTTTGCGCGGCTCGATGTTTGTGGGACAAACTTGACGATCTCGCCTCAACCCACCCGAAACTCAGGTCGTTCTCAGCTACGTTCTGACCATCGTCATCCGATAACAGATTTAAGGAGATGGTCGTGGAGATCGCAGCCCGCCCCCACATCACCGCTGGAGTCGCCCTGGCCGCCGCCAGCGTCATCACCGCAGGACCGATGATGACCCAGCACCTACCCGATTTTCACCCGGCCCAACAGCGCTCCGAGGCGAACGTGTCCGATATCAACCTCACCGACGCCAGCAGCACCATGATGGATCTGTTTTCTGGAGTGGAGGACGAACTGGCCTCCCTCGTTGGGGGCGGAGCAGCCGCTGCAGCCGCAGTGCCCGCCGGTATCCTCGACGGCGTCGTCAACCCGTTCCAAACCTGGCTCAACATCATTCCGGAATCGATAGCAAATCTCCAAAAGTTGAACACCCTGTGGAGTGCGGATCCTTTTCCGGTGTTGCAGCAGGTCGGTGCTAACTGGCTGGAGTACGGGACTGAGTATGTCAATGCTTGGCAAACTTCTGCGAATGCTGCCACAAGCTTCTACTTTGGTAACGCAAGCACCAGTTTTATTCCGACGATGCTCAAGGGCATCGCGGATCTTCAAGCGGGCAAGATCACGGCGGCAGAACCGCTGATACTCAACGCGCTTTTTAGTACCCCGCTCCAGAACATCGGGCAACCGCTCGAGAACATCCTTTTCATCCCGGCCCAGATGGCGACAAATTTTGGCAAATTCGTCAACAGCACCGCAACATACGTTCCTCTCGGCCTCGTCCTAACCGGCGTCCTCGGCCTTGTCCAAGGGGTGGGGAAGACGCTTGGCGCCAGCATTCAAGCCGCTTATAACGCCTGGAACGCCGGGGAAACGTTGGGTGCGGTCACCGACCTGCTCGATATCCCCGGCCAGTTGACAAGCAGCCTCCTCAACGGCCCGACAGGTACTGCCGGGCTGGTCGGCGGCGTCTTGTCGACCGGTATCTATCAGATCATTCTTCAGGATTTGCAGATATCGATCGTCACGCCTGGCGCACAGGACATCTTTCATGGCGGCAGCCTTGTGGCGGGCTTACAGGGCCTGACGAATACGTTGACCAATGGATGGCCGAACCTGGCTGCCAGTCTGGGCACCCTTGGCCCCCAGTTGACGTCGGTCCTGCAGGGCGTCCCGGCGGCTTTGGCCAATGTTCCGTCCTACTTGGCTGGCATGGCCGGATCGTTGGCAAGCCACCTGGGCACCTTGCTCACCCAGCTCCTCGGATTGCTCTGAGTCCGCTGGAGGTCGCCGATGCGAGCCGGTGACCGTCAACGGCGATGGCCCCCTTCGCAAGAAAGGGGCCATCGTTTATTGCGCGGCTGGCCGAGGTGCTGCGCAGGACCAGCCAGCGCACGAACCGGTCGACCAACTTGGGTACGTCCTGCCAGCGCGACGCGAGGTACCGATCGGCGCTGACATCGTGCTCGCGGCACTTCCCCGGCACCACCTCAGGCTCGTGGAGTTGGCCGGGGCGACCGAGAATGTGGACCATCAGTTTCGTGTCCGCAAATATGCGTTGGCGTAATAATTTTGCTGTAAATGCGATCAACGCCATTTTCCACTCCACAAGTGACGCGCACCACAAATTTTGGCTCCCGATGAATCTTATTGCTAGCGTCGCTGCCCGTGATTGTTCTAGCTACGTTGATGTCGCTCATCAATCAGGTCTCCGGGACGCCCTATGTTGTGGGTGGAGATTCGCCCGCCGGGACCGACTGTTCAGGGCTTGCCTCGTGGATTGCCAACGCGGCGACCGACAGGCCGGTGTTCGGAGATCGATTTAATACCGGGAATGAAGAGGCCGCTTTATTGGTGCGGGGCTTTCAATACGGCACCGCTCCCAACGCCTTGGTGATCGGGTGGAACGGCGCCCACACCGCGGTGACGTTGCCGGATGGGACCTCGGTATCCAGTGGTGAACACGGCGGTGTGCACATCGGGGGTCCGGGCGCCTACCGGCCAGGATTCACGCATCACATGTTTCTGCCGATGCCGCCGGACGGCGAGGGCGCTCCGCCTCCGCCGCCGGATGCACCGGCCGTCCTCGTCGACGCGGTGGCTCCGGCTCCCGAAATACCCACGCCACCGCCTGCGGACGCGCCGCCGGCGGGCTGACGCGGGGTTCGCGAATGCGCAACGACTGAGCTGACCCGCGCAACAAATTATTGTGCGAAATGGATCGCATTTATCGATCGCCAATTGCGGCCATACCCACGCCGGCACGTTAATTTGCCGCATAAAGCACACGTTTACGGTCGTGGCCGCAAACCGTTAACACATCGCAAAGAGACGAATTCGAGTCAGGCCGAGCCGATCCAGGGCGGCGCGCGCCTTACCATTGCCGGGACGGCGAGACGGTAAGGGGACACAAGGTGACAACGTCGACTACCCATCTCGGCGGCGTCATCGCCGCCCACAGCGTTGCCGTCGCGGCCGACAAGGCCAACGCCCAGGTCGTGTTCCGGGCTGCGGCCATCGCCCACGATGCGGTCGCCAGCACGGTCAGCGTCGGCCAGCGCCGAGTCGAGGTCGACGAGCCGCCCGCGCTCGGCGGAGAGGGCAAAGCCCCGAACCCGGTCGAGTACTACCTGGCGTCGCTGCTGTCCTGCCAGATCGTGACCTGGCGCGTCTGGGCCGAGAGGCTCGGCATCGCGGTCGACGAGATCACCGCGCACGCCGAGGGCGATCTCGATGTGCGGGGCTTCTTCGGTTTCGACGACGCGGTGCGCCCGGGTTTCCAACGGGTGCGGGTGGTGGTCACGGTGACCGGGCCGGAGTCGCCGCGGCACTACCGCGAACTGCAGGAAGCGGTCGACGCGCACTGTCCGGTACTGGATTTGACCCGAAACGCCACAGCGGTGACGACGAGCCTGGAGATCGGCTGACCGCGTATCCTGACCGGCAATGATCTTTATAGTCGTCAAGTTCGAGACCAAACCCGAATGGACCGACCGCTGGCCGGAACTGGTCGCCGAATTTACGGCCGCCACTCGCGCCGAGGCGGGCAACCTGTGGTTCGACTGGTCGCGCAGCCTGGACAACCCGGCGGAGTATGTCTTGGTCGAGGCGTTCCGCGACGGTGACGCGGGCAGCGTCCACGTCAACAGCGATCACTTCAAACGGGCGATGCGAGAGCTGCCGCAGGCGCTGAGGTCCACGCCCAAGATCATCAGCCAGACCGTCGACGCGACAGGCTGGTCCGACATGGGGGAGATGTCGGTCGATTAGCCGACCGCAATGGCGATTTCGTCGCCCAGCCGATAACCCGGCGCCAGCGGAAGCGTGTCACCGCTCCAGAACGAGCCCGGATCGAACCAGTTCGAGTACTTCTGCGTGCTGAGCAATCCCATTTCCTCGTAGGTGATGGCCACCGTCTCCGCGCAGTACGCCGTTTCCAGGCCGACGCGTTGGCGCGCTTTGCGCCGCTGTGTCGACTCTCGAACCTTCTTGTCCACGACCGGGATTCCCCGTAACCAGTCGTAGGCGGTCGGGAGCCGGCCGCGGATCCACCGGCCGGTGAGACGCGCGGTAGCGGGAAACGGGGTGCCATCCATCCGCGCGATCACCCGTAGCAAGTCGTTCTCCTGTTCGCGGTTGGCGTGCGGCGTCAGCTGACGCAGCCAGCAGCGCTGGTGGTAGCGCCGCGTCCACTGCTGGACGGCATCGCGTAGGTCGTTGAGCTGCACGCCGCGGTGGTTGGTCCCGGTCCACAGGTCGACGAGCTTGTCGCCCAGTTCGGCATGCCAGATCAGCGGCGGCAAGTCGTCGATGGCCACCGTCATGCCGACGTGGTTCACCGGACTGTTGGTCAAGGTCTGGATGGCACGGTCGGGTCCCGAGCCGCCGCGGAACAGCCAAAGGTCACCAGTGCGCGTCTCGTCGAGCGCTTGGTCCAGGGTCAGCATGTAAGCCCGCTCGTCGCTTCGGGCATCGTCCTCGGGATTATGGGCCATTATGAGCTCGCCAGTACTCCGCGCGCGACGTTGCGCGCGGTGGCCGCCGCGGGGTAGCCGGCATAGCCGGTCATGTGATAGATCACCTCTTCGATTTCCTCGATGGTCAGCCCGTTGCGCAGCGCGATCTGGAAGTGGATCTTCAGCTCGTCGCCGGCCCGCAGGGCGATGAGCGCGCCGAGGGTCACCAGGCTGCGGGAGCGACGATCCAGGCCGGGGCGGGTCCACAAGGCGCCGAAAACGTGATCGATGCTCAGGTTGCCGAGTTCGTCGGCGACGCCGCCGTCGCGAAGGCTGGTGACATCGTCCGGGATCAGGCCGGGCATCATGTCCCGGAACACATCGAGACCCAAGGTGCTGCGATCAGTCATTTGTGTGTGCCTTTCAATCGGTTTCGCGGGAGATCTGGTAGTCGATGTAGGCGTCCCAGTCCTCGACGCGGCGGCGTAACTCGTCGACGACGCCGGCGTGGGTGGGCACGAAGAATCGGTTGCGCAGGATCGCGTCGGCGACCAGCTCGCCGACGGTCGCGGGGTCGAGCAGCTCGAACTGATCGCCCGGGATGCGCAGCGGTGCCCCGTCGCCGAATCTCGGTACGGCAGCGGCGATATTGGTCAGCACCGGCCCCGGGCACAGCAGGGTGACGCCAATGTTCTTGGGCCGCAAATAGATTGCCAACCCCTCGCTGATCTGCACGATGGCGGCCTTGGTGGCTGCGTACGGCAGCCGGTCGTAGGAATACGTGAAAAGCCCGGCGAAGGAGGCGGTGTTGACCACATGCCCGCTGCCCTGATCCAGCAGCAGCGGCAGGAAGGCGGCGTTGCTGCGCACCACCGACATCAGGTTGACGTCGAGGAGGCGTTGCCACTCGGAAACCGGAATGTCTTCGGGCAGGCCGTTCGTCAGCACGCCGACATTGTTGACCACGATGTCCACCCGGCCGAACCGCTGCAGCGCCGCGCTCCGAATGCCGTCGAATGCGGCCGGATCCGAGACGTCGGCGCGATGCGGCAATGCGGCGGCCCCTCGGTCGCTCAGCTCGCCGGCCAGCGCCCGGATACCCTCGTTGTCGATGTCGACGGCCACGACGCGAGCGCCCCGGTCCGCGAGCGCGCACGCGATGGCCCGGCCTATGCCGCTGGCCGCTCCGGTGATGACGGCGACCTTATCGCGAAGGGTGTCCATGGTGGGCGCGCAGTCGTTTGAAGGGCACACCAGTTAACCACAAGTGAGCATGGCGGAACCTCGTGGCGAATACCCTGTGTCCATGCGCAGCATGTGGAAGTGGCTCGGGCTGGCCGGCGTCGCCGGCGTTGTCGCCGGCGGCGCGCTCGTGGTCCGCGATCAACGCAAGCGGCGTGCGTACACCGCCGACGAGGTCCGGGCGCGTCTGCATCAGAGGTTGGCCGAATCCGATACCGACAGGTCTCAAGCGGCGTCGGCCCCGACGGCGAACAACCGGTAGCTGCCCGAAAAGCCTTTCAGCTCGACGTCGCGGCCGTCATCGAACGAGATGTCTTGACAGTCGGGGCAATCGCGAACGGCGTCTCGCACCGGTTCGCTCACCAGGATCTGGCCGCCGACGGCCTGCGCGGCGACCCGGGCCGCCATGGCGACGTTGCGGCCAAACAGATCGTCGCCGCGGCGCACCGAGCGGCCCATGTGGATGCCGATCCGAACGCGAATGTCCTCGTGCCGCTTACGTTTTGCATTCTGGTGCAACGCATGCTGCACGTCGATGCCGCACCGCACGGCCTGCTCGGCATGCGCGAAGGCGATCATGAATCCGTCGCCCTGACTCTTCACCACATGTCCGGACCATCGCCGTACGAGGCCTGAAATGAGCTTGTCGTGCGAGCCGATCAGCTTGACCCAGGCGCGGTCGCCGATCCGCTCGTTCAGCGCGGTGGACCCCTCGATGTCGGAGAACAGGATCACCACCCGGCCGTCGGGGGTGACCCGGGCCAGGTCGGGTCGCTCGACCTCGGCCCAGTCGGCGAGGTCCTCGATCGAGCTGCGCACGGCCGCGCCAAAGCCCTCCTTGCGCACCAGGTTGGCGGTGTTCCACACGGTCTTGACGGCCTCGCGACCGCCCGACAGCAGCCAATTGCGGGCATCGGTTCGGTGCCGCAGCTCGTCGATCTCCCGGCGACCGCGCGCAAGCAGCCTCGACAGCACGGCGAGCGCGCCGGCTTCGAGCGCGGCAACCCCGGCCAGGATGTAGACCGCGATATGCAGCGCGTCGCCCATGCCGGCCATCCTTGCAAGGCGGCGATGTGTTCAGGTTGTCGGGCCCACGGGCAGTGTTTAGTGTTGAGTTCGGCCGGCCGCGGGTAGTGAGTCTCAAGGGAGCCGAATAGGTGACTTTCGGGAGGTGCGGTTTTAGCCGACGGCGATAGTAGTCCCTCAGAATTGCTGGCGACCTTCGGAATTGCCGGCGATCTCGCTCACAAGATGACGCTTCGGGCCGTGCCGGCGGCGGTACCTGCGGACCCGAGGCTGCGCGGTTGGTTAACGGACGCATGACATTAAGGAGACAGGACAAGATGCAGCTGGGGATGATCGGCCTGGGTCGCATGGGCGCGAATATCGTTCGGCGCGTGGCCAACGACGGGCACGAGTGCGTGGTGTACGACCACAACCCCGACGCCGTCATGGCGATGGCCGGCGAGGACAGGACCACCGGGGTGTCCTCGTTGTCGGAGCTCGCCGAGAAGCTCACCGCCCCGCGCGTGGTGTGGGTGATGGTGCCGGCCGGGACCATCACCTCGGGGGTGATCAAGGACCTGGCCAAGACCCTCGACCCCGGCGACATCGTGATCGACGGCGGCAACTCCTACTATCGCGACGACATCCGCCACTCAAAGACGTTGTCAGAGAAAGGTATCCGCTTACTTGACTGTGGGACCAGCGGCGGCGTGTGGGGCCGTGAACGCGGCTACTGCCTGATGATCGGCGGCGACGCCGACGCGTTCGCGCACGCCGAGCCGATCTTCGCCACCGTCGCGCCCGGGGTGGATGCGGCGCCGCGCACCCCCGGCCGCGACGGCGAGGTCGCGCAATCGGAGAAGGGCTACCTGCATTGCGGGCCGTCCGGGGCGGGGCACTTCGTCAAGATGGTGCACAACGGAATCGAGTACGGGATGATGGCGTCGCTCGCCGAGGGGCTGAACGTCTTACGCAATGCCGATGTCGGCAAGCACGCGCAGGCGGGTGACGCCGAAACCGCGCCGCTGTCGAACCCCGAGTTCTATCAGTACGACTTCGACATCCCGGAAGTCGCCGAGGTCTGGCGTCGGGGCAGCGTCATCGGCTCCTGGCTGCTGGATCTGACCGCGATCGCGCTGCACGAATCCCCTGACCTGAAGGAGTTCTCCGGTCGGGTCTCCGACTCCGGCGAGGGCCGGTGGACCTCCATCGCGGCGATCGACGAGGGGGTCCCCACACCTGTGCTGACGACCGCGCTGCAGTCCCGCTTTGCCTCCCGTCAGCTCGACGACTTCGCCAGCAAGGCGCTGTCGGCGATGCGCAAGCAGTTCGGCGGCCACGCCGAGAAGCCGGCCAATTAGTGGCGATCGTGAGCGCGGCGGAGCCGGGTGAAGCGGGTCGCCACCATGTGGACTAGTGGCGATCGTGAGCGCGGCGGAGCCGGGTGAAGCGGGTCGCCACCATGTGGACTAGTGGCGATCGTGAGGATTAGGTCCGCTCGACGAACGCCACTAAGGCTTCGCTGAACGCGTCGTTGTCGTCACCGGCCGCGGTGTGCCCCGCGTTGGACAGTTCGACGAACTCCGCGCGCGGCACCTGCGTCAGGAAATGCTGGACGCCTTCGGGGCTGACGACGTCCGAGAGTTTGCCACGGATCAACAGGACCGGGATCGTCAGGCTCGTCGCCGCCTGCTCGAATTTCTCGGTGCGCAGTTCGGGGTCGTCCCCGGGCTTGGTCATGAACGCCGGATCCCAGTGCCAATACCAGCGTCCGTCGCGCAGGCGCAGGTTCTTTTTCAGCCCCTCCGGGCTACGCGGCTTGGTTCGGTACGGCAGATAGGCGGCGACGGCGTCGGCGGCCTCCTCGAGTGAGTCGAAACCGTCGATGTTGCCCATCATGAAGTCGCGGATGCGGGCGCTGCCGCCCTTCTCGAACCGAGGTACCACGTCGACGAGCACCAGTCGGGTCACCCTGTCGGGGCCGGCCCGGTGCGCGGCGAGGATACCGGTCAGCCCGCCCATGCTGGCACCGATGAGCACCACCTGGCGGCCGATCGCATCGAGGACGTGCATGACGTCGGCGGTCAACGTTTCGACGTCGTAGTCGGCATCAGGCGAGCGATCGCTGTCACCGTGACCCCGGGAGTCCAATGCGACGACGTGAAACCCATCGGCGGCCAGGATTTGGCCGGTGTTCTTCCAGGAGAACCTGTTCTGGCCGCCGCCGTGCAACATCAGGATCGTGGGCCGATCGGCCGCCGCCGAGCCGCTGTTCCACTCGTCGGCGACCAGGGTGATGCCCTCGTGGCCGGAAAACTCGACCGTCTGGGGACTGCTGCTTACGGCGCTCACGCATCCCGACGTTACCTAGGCCATCTATTCACCATCCAGGTGGGCCCCGGGCGGTGGCGGTAGCGGCGCATCGGGGAACAGCTCGGCGAAGCTGCCGAACAAGATGCGGTCCCTGGCCTTTTGGTCGACGCCGTCGAAGAGTCGATGCAGCGTTTCCTGGGTGTGGCCGAAGGTGCCTTCCATGTGCGGGTAGTCGCTGCCCCAGAGCACGTTGTCGAAACCCATCGCGGTCATCGCCGCGATCGCCGACGAGTCATGCTGGAACGACGCGTACACCTGCGAATAGATGATCTCCCGCGGGCCGCGTTTGAGCTTGGGCCGCACCACCATTGCGTGCTGCCGATAGCCTTCCTCCATCCGGTCGGCGACAAACGGCACCCAGGTGGCGCCGCCTTCCGACACCAGCACCTTGAGGTTCGGATGCCGATCCAGGGCGCCCGAGGCGACGAGCTTCACCACCGCGCGCTGGCCGCCGAACGACGTCTCGACATAGTTGAGCACCGCGCCGCCCGGGCCGTGGTAGGTCACCCCGATCGAGCTGCCCGCGGCGAAATCGATTGGCTCGGTGCCGATGTGGAAGGCGATCACCATGCCGACGTCTTCGGCCGCGGCCCAGAACGGCTCCCACTCCTCGCGGTGGTAGTCGCGCTGTGCCGGATGGGGCGTGACCGGAAGGAACACCGCCTTGAATCCCATTGTGCCGCAACGTTTGAGCTCGTCGACCGCGTCGTCGATATCCAGGGTCGACACCTGCGCCGTGGGGATCAGCCGCGGCGAGTAGTCCATGATCGCTTCCTTGGACCAGTCGTTGGAGGCCCGCATCGCCGCGCGCAGCAGTTCCGGGGTGCGAAACGAGCCGGACCACATGCCCAGCGACGGGAACACCAACTCCGACCAGATGCCTTCGGCGTTCAGGTCGGCGAGCCGCTTGCCGACGTCGCGGGAGCCGGCGGCGGCGACCGTGGCCGCCATGAACTCCTGTTGGGCGATGCTGGGCAGCCGCCTGCGAAACGCCTGGCCGTCGACGTGGATGGTCTCGAATCGGCCGTCGGGATCCCTTTCGCTGCGCGGCACCAGTTCGGCTAGCCGGCGCGGCAGCCGCGACCGCCACAGGTCCTCAGGCTCGATGAAGTGGGAGTCGCCCGAGTTGGCCCACAACTTGACGGGGTGCTGCGCGGCGGGCGCCGTCATACCGCCAAATTTTAGAATTGCATTCTAAAACTGTCAACGGCGCCGATCTTCCGACGGCGCCGTCTTGGGCTCACTCGGTGAGCCGGCCGACCCATTCGATCGTCGCGTCGGTGATTGCCGGCACATCGTCGGGGTTCTCGCACGCCGCGACCATCAGCGACGACTCGGCCATCGTCGCCACCAGCACGCGCCTCAGGAGTTGTCCCCGAACCGACTTGTCCAGCTCCAGCACCGCCATCCAGCTGCGGAAGGCGCGCTGCATGCGGTCGCGACGGGCGACCTCGAACCCGGTCGGTGCGTCCCTGGACGTCAGCACCCGGGCCAGGCGCCGGTTCTCCCACATCGCCTCGAGGTAGGCCCGCACGTGCAGCTTGAATACGCGCCGCGGGTTGGCTCCTTCGCCGGCTTGCTCCATCGCCGCCTCGATGCGGCTGTCGACGGCGTTGGCCATTTGCTCGAAGATCGCCAGAAACAACTCGCTCTTGCCACCGAAGTGGTGGTAGATGCTGCCGATACTGGCGCCTGAGGTGGCCGCCACGTCGGCCATCGTGGCCGCGCTGAACCCCCTGGTCGCGAAGACCTCGGTCGCCGCGTCGAGGATGCGCCGCTGGGTGGCGCCGGACTTGGCCCAGCGGCGCGGCGGTGTCGAGGTCGCCATACCCTAGACGCTAACTGGTGTGCCGGCCGCCGCCTGATTCCGGTTGCCGCTGTTCGGCGCCGTCGGTCACGGTCCACCTGCCGCGAGGATCGAAACCTATTGGAGCAGTGAGGATTTAGATGAACTTACGAGGCGGTCGGTGCGATTCGGGCGGGCACGCGTTAGGTTGGTCCGTGCGGACGCGCCGAACAGGGAGTGAATATGGCCGACGATGCTGAGGGGGTCATCCCCGTTGAGCGGCTCGGCATGATCCGGTCGAGATCTGGGTTGCAGGCGGCGGCCCGCGATGCCTGAACCACGCTGGATCGACATCCCGGGCCCGGGTGTGGACCTGAAGGCGCTGACCTGGGGGCCGCACGACGGCCCAATCGCGTTGTGCCTGCACGGCTTCCCCGACACCGCCTACGGGTGGCGCAAGATGGCGCCTCGGCTGGCCGCCTCCGGCTGGCGGGTCGTCGCACCGTTCATGCGGGGATACGTGCCGTCGGCGATTCCGGCCGACGGCAGTTATCACGTCGGTGCGCTGATGGACGATGCGTTGCGGGTGCGCTCGGCCGCGGGCGGCACCGACGGTGACGTGGTGATCGGCCACGACTGGGGTGCGATCGCCGCCACCGGCCTGGCCGCCATGCCCGACAGCCCGTTCGCCAAGGCGGTGGTCATGTCGGTGCCGCCCTCGGCGGCGTTGCGTCCGCGCGCCGGCACCCCCGACCGGGGCCGGCTCGCCCGTCACCTCGCGCGTCAGCTGCTGCGCAGCTGGTACATCCTCTACTTCCAATTGCCTTGGCTGCCCGAGCGTTCCGCTTCCTGGGTGCTGCCGCTGCTGTGGCGGCGGTGGTCGCCGGGCTATCGCGGCGCCGACGAGGACCTGCGCCACGTTGACGCCGCGATCGGCACTCCGGAGGGCTGGCGGGCGGCGCTGGGACCGTATCGGGCCACGATTCGCAATGTCCGGCCGCCGGCGCGGTATGCCGAATTGAACCGGCTGTGGACCGAGGAGCCCATCCTGCCGACCCTGTACTTGCATGGCCGCGACGACGGTTGCATGACACCGGCTTTCACCCGATGGGCCGAAAGGGTGCTGCCGGCCGGCAGCGAAGTGGCCATCGTCGAGCATGCCGGCCACTTTCTGCAGCTCGAACAGCCGGACAAGGTCGCCGACCTGGTGCTGGCGTTTATCGGCGCACCCGGCTGACGCCGTGACAAGGACTTTCCATGCACCAGATGGCGGCCGTCGACGCGCAGTTCTACTGGATGTCGGCCAAGCTGCCCAGTGACCAGTTTCTGCTCTACGCATTCGACGGCGAGCCCGCGGATCTCGGGCACGCCGTCGAGCAGGTCCGCCGCCGGGCCCGTGCCTGCCCGGACCTGGGAATGCGGGTCCACGACGGAAGCCCGCTGACCTATCCGCGGTGGGTGCCGGCGGCCGTCGGGCCCCAGCAGGTGGTTCACCGCGGCCTGGCCGATCCCAGCTGGCGCGGCTGCCTGGCGGGTGTCGTCGGCCTCGCCGATGATCAGCTGGACATCCGCCGGATGTCCTGGCGGGCGCACGTATTCACGCCGGTGCTTGGCATTCCGGGTGTCGCCGGCCCCGGCGCCGTGGTGGCGTTGCAGGTCGCGCACGCATTGGCCGACGGCGCTCGCGCGTCGGCGATGGCGGCCTGGCTCTTCGGCCGGACGGAGCCGGTGCCCGAGGTGGCGCGGCCGCCGGCGGGCTTTTTGCCGTGGCGCGCCGTCGATGCGGCCCGCAGCCACCGCCGGCTGGTTCGCGATACCCGGGCCGGGCTGCTGGTGTCGGGGCTCGGAACGCGGCCTCTGCAGCGCACCAATGCCCGTCCCGACGGCGCCCGCTCGGTGCGGACGCTGGTGCGGCACCGTTCGCAACTGCGCGGCCCCACGGTCACCGTCGGGGTGCTGGGAGCGGTGTCCACCGCGCTGTCCGGTCTGCTCGGCGATAGGGCCGAATCGCTGGGCGCGGAAGTGCCAATGGCCAAACCTGGTGTGCCGCAGTCACATAACCACTTTGGAAATGTCGTTGTCGGGCTGTACCCCGAGCTTGGCGTAGACGCTCGGGCCGAGCGGATCGCACGCGACCTGGCCAATGGCCGGCGTCGCTTCGAGCATCCGGCTACGCGCTCGGCCGACCGGGCGTTCGCCGCGGTGCCGGCGCGGGTGCTGCGCTGGGGTGTCTCGCGGTTCGACCCCGATGCCCGGCCGGCGCAGGTGGCGGGCAACACGGTGGTGTCCAGCGTCAACCGCGGAGCCGCCGATCTGAGCTTCGGGGATGCTGCTGTGGTGCTGACGGCCGGCTATCCGGCGCTGTCGCCGGTGATGGGCCTGACGCACGGGGTGCATGGCATCGGGGACACGGTCGCGATCAGCGTCCACGCCGCCGCGTCGGCCGTGCCCGACATCGACGCCTACGTGGAGCTGTTGAACGCGGCGCTGTAGTGCGCAGCCTGATTGCCCCGCCGCGCCGGCGCCGGGCGGCTATTGGGCGTCACCGGATCTGGCCGCCTCTTCCCGGGTGAGGCCGATGGCGCCGATCAGCTCCTCGTGCAGCTCGAACCAGACGGTGTGGTACGAGTCGATGACCGGCCTGGCCAGCCAGGCGGTTTCGCCTTTCTTGATTTTGTCCAGTGCCGCAAGCAATTTCGCCGAGTAGGCATGAAACCGCGGCAACTGCGAGGCGGCCGCCTCGATGATCGACACCGCCCGCGCGTGCACATCGTCGAGGCGGGCCAAGACCGCGGCGTCGTATTCGGCGTCATCGTGGGCGTTGGGCGTGCCTGCCTGACCGGTTTTCATGCCGCCTTTGAGCTGCCAGTCGGTGACCAGCGCCTTGAAATCGGCGTTCACGGCGCGGAAGTCGTCGTAGGCGGCGGCCAGCGCGGCCGAGTCGATACCCGCGCGTTCCTCGGCGAGCAACGTTTCGAGCCTGGCGCGGCCGCTCGGGCTGATCCGCAACGTCGCGCCGTCGACCAATAGGCCCGACGCGGTTAGCCGCTCGACGATGTCGGTGATGTCGGCAATGTCCTGGTTCAACGTCGCGGCCAGGTCGGCAGGAGTCACCCGGCCCTTCAGCCGGACCGCTTGCAGCACAGCCAATTCCGTCACGGGCTGGCCTGCCCGGTCAGCCGCAGCGCGGTCAGCATGATCATCAGCGGGGTCGCTGAAACCACATCGGTGGACCCGGTGCCCATGGCGGCGCGCACCGCGGCATCGGAGGCGTCATCCAGCCTCGGGTGCTCTCCGCCGGCGTGTGCCCGTAAGGGGCTGATCCGTCGCGCAATGTCGGCCAGCTCACGCAATTCCGGCGTATCGTTATCCGACCACGCGGACTGGGTCAGATCGCCTTCGCGTACTTCGCCCTCGTAGCCGTCGACGGTGATCTGCTTGCCGGCCAGCGATGCCGCGATTCCATGGCCGCAGCCCACCACGGCCACCCGGCCGAGTTCGCGGCTGACGACCGCGGCATGGCTGGCGGCCCCGCCGACCTCGGTGACGATGCCCTGTGCCGCCAGCATGCCCAGGACGTCTTCGGGCCGGGTGTGGTCGCGCACCAGGATCACCCGCTCGCCCCGGTCGGCGGCGTCCAGCGCCTCGTCGACATCGGTGTACGCCATACCCGATGCCACGCCGGGACATGCCGGCAGGCCCTTGGCCAAAAGCGGTGCCGCCAGGCGTGTTTCGTCCTGCAGCGCGGGTCGCAGCAGGGTCTCCACGTGCGCCGGGGTGACCCGGCGCAGCGTTTCCGCGTCGTCGATGAGCCCCTCGTGTCGCAGTTGCAGCGCCAGTCGCACCGCCGCCCGCGCCGAGCGCTCTGCCGCCCGTGTTTGCAGCAGCCACAGCTTGCCGTCCTCGACCGTGAACTCGATCTCTTGGACGTCGGATTCGAGCCGCTCCAACATGCGGGCGGCGCCGACCAGCTCGTCGTAGACGGCCGGTTGCTCACCGCGCAGGGCCCCGATCGGTTCGACGTCGACGAGTCCCGACACCACGTCGTCACCCTGGCCGCCGGGCAGCCATTCGCCGAACGGTTCGTTGGCACCGGTTATCGGGTTGCGCGAAAAGAACGCTCCGGCACCGGAATTGGGTCCCCGGTTGCCGAAGACCATCGCCTGCACCACCACCGCCGTGCCGCCCCGGTCGTCG
The DNA here is from genome assembly GCF_019645855.1 of Mycobacterium malmoense. Classification (NCBI taxonomy): domain Bacteria; kingdom Bacillati; phylum Actinomycetota; class Actinomycetes; order Mycobacteriales; family Mycobacteriaceae; genus Mycobacterium; species Mycobacterium malmoense. Next base: position 4,130,490 of record NZ_CP080999.1, on the reverse strand, counting down.
AGGCCGTAGTGGTCGCGGTAGGCGACCGCGCGGGGCGAATTCCAGGAGGCGAACACGGCTTCGATGCCGGCGCGCAACTGCACGTAGGGGTCGGCAGGCACGGGTTGCGATCCGGCATCCTCGTCGCGGCCCACGATGCGCCGATACATGCGGGTGAACCGCCGGTGCGTGTCGCGGGCGAACTGCTCGGCGGCCGGGGAAGCCAGCGCCCGTTCGACGGCATCGTTCATGCCCAGGTCCAGGATCGTGTCCATCATGCCGGGCATGGAGTGCGTGGCTCCCGAGCGCACGCTGACTAGCAGCGGACGAGGCCCCCGCCCGAACGTGCGCGAGGTCTCCGCCTCCAGCCAGCCCATCCGGTCGAGCACGTCGTCCCAGATCGCGTCCATCGTCGCGGTGGGTTCGGCCAGATACCTGAGGCCCACCTCGGTGGTAATGCAGAAGGCGGGCGGCACCGGCAAATTGTGCCGGCGCATCGCCTCGATGCCGTAGCCCTTGTTGCCCAGGAGCCCGCGCGGGTGCTCCGCTTCACCGTCCAGCACCACCACGGCGTTGTTTTCGGGGGCGCCGCTGCCTCGTGCGATACGAGCCGTGGTGCACCCCCTTGGTTCAGCTACTCATCGGGCCAACGCCGGAACGCCCGCTATGTTCCCACACGGATCGCTGGCCTTAGCTGCTCGCCGCTCCTGTCATCGGACCGGGCGCATGATCTAGGTTTGCACTTATGACTGCCTATGACGTCGGGTTACTGATCCTGCGGCTGGTGTTGGGCGTGACATTGGCCGCGCACGGCTACAACAAGTTCTTCGGCGGCGGCCGGATACCGGGCACCGCGCGCTGGTTCGAGAGCATCGGCATGAAGCCCGGTAAGTTTCACGCCACCGTGGCGGCCACCACCGAGTTATCTGCCGGATTGGGGTTGGCGGCCGGGCTGCTGACGCCGATCCCGGCTGCGGGCTTTGTCTCGCTGATGCTGGTCGCGGCCTGGACCGTGCATCGCCCCAACGGCTTCTTCATCGTCAAGGAAGGCTGGGAGTACAACCTGGTGCTGGCGGTCAGCGCCGTCGCCGTGGCCACGCTGGGCGCCGGGAGGCTCAGCCTGGATTGGCTGATTTTCGGAAAGAACTGGCTCGACGGTTGGCAAGGCCTGGTGCTGTCGGTGGCGCTTGGCCTGGCCGGGGCCATCGGCCAATTGCTGATCTTCTACCGTCCGCCGGCCAAGCAAGCCGGGTAGCTACCGGGTCGTCGCCTTCGTCGTCCCCGTCAGCCGGGCGCTCAGCGAGGGGCAGGTCCTCGAACCCCGCGACGCGGTGCTGTCCACACAAGAGGCGGCCGACATGCCCGGAGTCTCCCGCCCCACTTCGGTAAAGCTGTTGGAGTCCGGCGAAATCGCCTTCACCAAGCCAGGGCGGCACCGGCGTGTGCAGTTAGAGATTTGGTGGACTACCGGCAGCGCATCCGGCAACAGAGACGAGAAGCACTGGCGGCGATGACCGAAGAGGCCGCAGAGGACGACGGGTATCGTCACATCAACGGATTTACGGAGACACGCTGACCCGTGCCAAAGATCCGTGTCCTTCTGGATGCCTGCGTATTGCTACCGTACGAGCTCGCCGATTTTCTTCGACTAGTCGACGCTGATCTGTACGAACCGCTGTGGTCGGAAGAAATCCTGACAGAAGTTGATCGAAAATTAGTCCAAAAGTTCGGTGTCACAAAGGAAAAGGCGGCCCAACGCGCCCACCACTGGCTCTATGGCGTCCCTGCGGAGGCGACCGCGGCCGTCGCTTCGGCCGCGGCCCGCTCGCCGGAGCGAATCGCGCCGTCAACCCAGCCGCACATGACGGCCGAGCTCTCCGTTCCGGCCCAATGGATGCGACCGCAGGGCTCACGCAGGGTGTAACCGAATTCCGTCAGCACCCCGGTGGGGGCGTGGCTGATCACCCCGCCACCGGAATACCGCTCCACGGTCCAGTTCTGCTCATGGAATTCGCGAGGCGCATTGGTCTTGTCGCCGAACCGATCCACACCCCGCGCGACACCGTCAAGAGCATGTTCACCGGGATTTCGTGGGGGATTCAGCGCGGCCGGGGGTGAAGGCCGTTCGGTGGAATGGGTGGGCGCCGAAGCCCGTTCGAGTGTGCGATCTGGGCTTCGGCTGTGCGTCCAGGGCGCGGATTTCGCGGATTTCTCACCGCCAGCTCACACTCGAGGCGACCGGGCGGGCAATCCGCGGCATCCGGCGACAAATCCGCCGGCAAAGTTCTGCCCCAACCCGAGCGCACCGGCCTAGAACACGTTCTAGTCTGTCAAACCATGGGATTTCTCAAGCCCGACCTGCCGCAGATCGACATGGCCGAATGGAACAAGGGCACCCGCAGCGAGAAGATCCGCCCGATGGCCCGGCACTGGGCCGAGGTGGGCTTCGGCACGCCGGTCGCGCTGCACCTGTTCTACGTCGTCAAAATCCTGCTCTACGTCCTCGGCGGCTGGCTGTTTGCGCTGACCACCACCGGCATCAACGGGTTCACCAACGTCGCGTCGTGGTGGTCGGAGCCGATCGTGTTCGAGAAGGTCGTGCTGTACACGATGTTGTTCGAGGTGATCGGGCTCGGCTGCGGCTTCGGGCCGCTGAACAACCGCTTCTTCCCGCCGATGGGCTCGATCCTGTATTGGCTGCGGTTCGGCACCATCCGGCTGCCACCGTGGCCGGATCGCGTTCCGCTGACCAAGGGCACCGCGCGCAAGCCGGTGGACGTCTTCTTTTATGCGGCGCTGCTGGTGATGACGCTCGCGACCTTGTTCTCCGACGGCACCGGCCCGGTACCCGAGCTGGGCACCAAAGTCGGCCTGTTGCCGACGTGGAAGATCGTGCTGATCCTGATAATCCTTGGCGTGCTGGGGTTGCGCGACAAGGTGATCTTCCTGGCGGCGCGCGGCGAGGTCTACGGCACCCTGGCGGTGACCTTTCTCTTCGGCGGGGTCGACATGATCGTCGCGGCCAAAGTGGTATTCCTGGTGATCTGGGTGGGCGCGGCGACATCCAAACTCAACAAACACTTCCCGTTCGTGATCTCCACGATGATGTCCAACAACCCACTGATGCGGCCCCGGTGGCTGAAACGGCGGTTCTTCGAGAAGTTCCCCGACGACCTGCGGCCCGGGCGGCTGTCCCGGTGGCTGGCTCACCTGAGCACTGCCATCGAGATGCTCGTGCCCCTGCCGCTGTTTTTTTGCCACGGCGGCTGGCCGACGGCCGTGGCCGCCCTCGTCATGGTCTGCTTCCACCTGGGGATCCTGGTGTCCATTCCGATGGGCGTGCCGCTGGAGTGGAACGTCTTCATGATCTTCGGCGTGCTGTCGTTGTTCGTCGCGCACGCCCGCTTGGGGCTGAGCGACCTGAAACACCCAGTGGCGGTGGCGATTCTGTTCGTCGTCATCGCGGGAATCGTCGCGCTCGGCAACATGTTCCCGCGCAAGATCTCGTTCCTGCCGGGCATGCGATACTACGCCGGCAACTGGGACACCACGCTGTGGTGCATCAAGCCCTCAGCCAACGACAAGATCAACAGGGGCATCGTGGCGATCGCCAGCATGCCGCAGGCCCAGCTGGAGCGGTTCTACGGCAGTCCGGAAGCCGCGCAGATCCCGATCTACATGGGATATGCGTTCCGCGGCTTCAACACTCACGGCCGGGCGCTGTTCACGTTGGCGCACCGCGCCATGGCGGGACAGAACGAGGACGACTACGTCATCACCGACGGCGAACGGATCTGCAGCACCGCCCTCGGCTGGAATTTCGGCGACGGCCACATGCACAACGAGCAGCTGATCAACGCGATGCAGGAGCGCTGCCACTTCGAGCCGGGTGAGGTGCGGGTGGTCCTGCTCGACGCGCAGCCGATCCACAAGCAAACCCAGGCCTACCGGCTGGTGGACCCGGCGACCGGTGAGTTCGAGCACGGCATCGTCAGGGTCACCGACATGGTGACCCGACAACCCTGGGCCGACGACGTCCCGGTTCAGGTGCTGTCGAACGTCACGGCAGAGTGACAGCTAGCCCGCCATAGGATCCCCGCTCCGGGGCGATGCTCGGGTGGGTGTTGGTGGGCTTGCTGGGGGGTGGTGGGGGTGGGGTGTTGGGGGGTTGGGGTGGGGTATCAGGTCTTGGGGTGGCGGGGTTCCAGCAACTGTTAGGGCATCCTTAACTACCCTCGTTATTTGCGCTTTGTAACATCACGAGCAACCTACCCTAGCTAACTAGGAAATCACGGGAAACGGGCCGTCACAAACACGTCACACTTGTTTGCCCACTGTAATAAACACTGACTTTGGTCGGTCATGTGGACGAATCCGCAGGTCAAGAAACCACAAAACTTTATTCAGCACACGTCTTGTATCCGACCTTACTCTCGGGTAAGTTCTCGGGTAGCACTGTGACAGGCGTCATAGTCCCCAAACAGCAAAGGAGAACGGTGCCGCGGGAACTGGTCGGCGTGACCAGCCCTCCACGGCTCCGGGGTGAAACGCAGCCAACTAGGCGAACGCGCGCGCTTTGCCTTGACTTCCCCCGCGATTGGTCAAGCCGGTAACCGGACCCGTGCCCAAGGAGATGCCATGGAACTGACCACCCGTCCCTGGATCACCGCCAGCGTCGCCCTGGCCGGAGCTAGCGTCATCGCCCTCACCCCGACGGCGCCCTGCCCACCCGAGGTCCACATCTCAGCCGTGGCGCTCACCGACAGCTTCGACTTCATCACCCCCTGGATAGACACCTTCAACAACGCCTCCAGCGACACCACAGAGCTTTTCGACCACTTCTTCCAAGCCCCCTTACCCGCGCTGCAACAAGTGCTCGTCAACCAGGCCGACTACCTGGACAGCTTCGTGCAAAACCCCGCCAACATCGGCGATGTCCTCACCCAAATCGGGGACAACCTACAAAACACGGCGCAAACCATGGTGCTCGCCGGCGCGCCCAAAGACATTGTCACCGCGACACTTCCCCACACCATGGAGGCCTACCACCTCGAGGTCTACAACCTGCTCCCGTTCGTGCTCCAAGACTTCCTGCACATCACCAACCCCACCGAACTACAAGCCATCACCGCAGTGGTGAACTTGATGTCCTCACCACCAAGCGGAGTCCTCATCGGCGCAGCCGGCCCGTTCGTTAGCCCCGTCGTCGAACTCAGCAACGACATCCAAAACATCCTCGGCGCCCTTAGCAGCACCACCCCCAATTTCGGTGCCGCACTAAGCGAACTGATCAACATCCCCGCCAGCCTCACCAACGCCTTCTTCAACGGCGCCACCCTCAACCTCTCCGCAATCTTGCCGCTACTCTCCCAATCCGGTGTCCTACCCTCCGGCATCGACTTCACCTACCTCGGCATCGCCTTCGGCGGACTACTCACCCCCGGAATCACCAACGGCGACTACCCCAACAACCTGGGCATCGGCGGCTCCCTATTCAACTCCCTAGCCTTTAGCCTCGACAAACCCCTGGCCGTCACCCTCGGCGGCGTCCCCACCGGACCCCTAGGCGCCCTAGAAAACCTCTCCCAAATCCTGGCCGACACCCTCGGCTGGAACACCACCGGCAACCCCCTAACCCAACTCAGCTTCCCCCTCATTCCCACCGACCTCACCACCATCCTCAGCACCGACCTCACCACCACACTCAACAACAACCTCACCGGACTCGCCGCCGCACTACCCACCCAACTCAGCACCACCCTGCTCACCGAACTCACCACCAACATCCCCCACCTACTACTCAGCCTCCTGGGCATCTGAGTCGTTCCGAATGCTCCGAATGCTACTGAACACCCGTCAAACTCCTACGAAAACCTCAAAGGGGGTTGTTGTGATGAATTGGATGCTGCGCTCGCTGGGTATCGTGCCGTTGGCGATCACTAGCGTTGCCGCGCTGGGCGTGTCGCAAACCGTCACGCCGACATCGGCGAGCGGCGGGAAAACGGTGCGAGTGGAAGCGAGGCTGCTGGACACCGAGTCGTGGATTATGGGCGGCAGCGGCCTGCCCATACCTCCCCCAAGCTACATGGATGCCATCACCGAGCGATTCATCGATCCCACGACGCCCTTTTTCAACGGCCAGCCGCAGTTTCCCGTGAGCGTCATGAACGCGCTGTTCACGCCAGAGGGCCTGTACCCTAACAGCGGCGTGAAAAGCCTGGAGCTGGAGCCGTCGACTCTCCAGGGCCTCAGCATTCTGAACAGCACGATCAACAGTCAAATCGCCGACGGGAATAACCTGGTCGTGCTCGGCTACTCGCAGAGCGCCACCATTTCCACATTGGAAATGCGTGATCTGTTGGCCCTACCGCTGGCGCAACAGCCGACCGCGGATCAGCTGTCCTTCGTGATGCTCGGTGACCCCAACCTCCCCGACGGCGGTCTGTTCGAACGCTTCGACCTCCCGGTCTTTAGCAGCTACCCGACCATCCCGAGTTTGGGAATAACGTTCAGCGGCGCGACCCCGGCCGACGTTCCGTGGGACACCGCTATCTACACCATGGAATACGACGGCTATGCCGACTTCCCGCGCTACCCGATCGATATTTTCTCGGACCTCAACGCCGTCCTGGGCATCGAGTATGTGCACACCATTTATCCAGATCTCACCGATGCGCAGTTGGCTTCGGCGTTCCAACTCCCGGTGACTGCCGATTACACCGGCGCCACACAATATTTCATGATTCCCAACGGGCAGCTGCCGCTGTTGCAGCCGCTGGAGAGCATCCCGGTGGTCGGGCAGCCGATCTACGACCTAATGGAGCCCGATATGCGGGTACTGGTCGACCTGGGCTACGGCAGCGTCACCAACGGCTGGGACGCCGGGCCGGCGAATGTGCCCACCCCGATGGGGCTATTCCCGACCAACCTCAACCCGGCCGAGGTGCTCTCGGCCCTGGCCAGCGGGACCCAGGAAGGAGTCCAGAAATTCATCAGCGACCTGGGATCGCTGGCGAGCGGCGGCGGGGGATTGGCGTCGGTGGTCGACGTCTCCAACGTCTCCGCGGCGCTGACCGATGGCGCTGCCGGCGCGGGGCATTCGCTGCCCAGCTTGATCGATGTTGCCAACACAATGAGCAGCATCGCCGAATCGGCTTATTCCACACTGCTTCCCACCGCGGATGTCATCAATACTATGCTGACCTCGGCGCCGGCCTATGCCGCCACCCTGGCCGTGGATGAACTCGCCTCGGGTAACCTCCTTGACGCCGTCGGCCTGCCAATCGCGGGTCTGTTCGGCTTGGGCAGCATCGCGGGCGGTTTGGAATTCATCGTTATGTTCGATGCAGCCACACAGATTGCCGCTGACCTCACGAGTCTGATCCCGTTCTGATGAATGTGTTGGAACCGCAAGCCGAGTCAGGCCCGGCCGGATCGCGTCCCTTTGGGAGTATTAAAAGTATTCGGACGCGGGTTCCGCCGAAGACGGCGAGTCTGAAAGGAGGAGCCTCCTTCACCCCCAGCAAGTACTGTCGCGAGATTCGCTGTAGTCCAAAGGATTTCGCACACAGAATCAGCTGCATACCTTTGAAGCTGTAAGTTGAGCATTATTTTCGCTGCAAATACCCGGTAACGCCGGTGGCATCCTTTCTGCGGCAACAGATCACCGCAGAAAGGATGCCCACGACGACGGACTCAGAGTAACGACAACAGGCTGAACGCCAGTCCACTCAGACTCGGTGCCAGGTTGGTGGCCAGCAGCGAACCGATATCGGTGGCGGCCGCGGGGACGAACTCGGCGGGATTCAGCACTCCGCCGCCCAGGCTACCGGTGATTATCGCGATCAGTTCGCTCAGATTCTCGGACCAAGTGGCCGGTGTCGCCCCGTTGGCCAGCGTTGACGCAATGTCCTGCGGAATGGTCACCAGGAGCTGCTGGGCGAGGCCATATGCACCGAGTATCCCGGGATAACTCACGTTTACGAACGACGAGGTGAATCCGTTGACGGTGGCGCCGGTGATGTAGGCCGGCGCATTCAGCACGTCGATGAGCGCCTGCAGTGGTTGCCCGGCGTTCCACGTGTTCTCGACCAACTGGGCGGCGTCGGCCGTCGACTGGAGCGCGCCGTAGTTCACTGACAAGACGGAGAGCAAGCCGCCCAGCGCGATGTCGGGCAGTTGTTGCTGAAGGACGTTGGCGAAATTCTGCGCCACCTCGCCGGGAACCGCCAAGATGCCTAGCAGCGGCTCGGCGCTCGGGAGCAGATCAAATGTCAGGCTGTTGGTGAAGGTGCGCATCCCTTCGCTGATGTCCCCGGCTGCGATGCTGCTGAACAACGTTTGGAGCTGCGGAGGCAACGTCTGGGTCAGCAACGTGTAGACATCGCTGCCTATCGTGTACAAGTCGCTGCCCACCGTGTTGGCGAAGCCGAGCTGGTTGCTGACCACTTGCGCCAGGGCCGGCAACGGATCGGCCTGTATCTCGCCACCAAGCACCTGAAGGTTGTCATATGCCTCGGTGAAGACGTTGATCCACGAAGTGATCGGGCCGGTCGCTGCGCTTGCGAGGTCGTTGAAGTCGAGTGACCCGGCTAGTGTCGTCGCGGCGTTGGTGGTCAGGTCGCCGATATCGTCGGTGACCGTGCTGGTCAGCCGGACGGCGCGCTCCTGAATGTTAGCGGCGATGTTCGACGTTATCGGGTTGACCGCGATCAGGCTGGCCCCCACCAGCGCAACACCGCCGGCCAGATACGGCCGCATCCGAGTAGCTGAACCGGACGACCCCGATTTCGACAACCCCCCACGTTTATCGGTACCTAGAGCCCGTTCCACGGTATCTCCTTTGCTGGTTGTCGGTTATGACACGTGTCACACCTGCGAGCGGCACGTTACCTGAGAGTAGACTTAGAAGCAAGACACCTGCCAAATAAGACACCAGCGCTGTTGACCTGCTAGTTCAACGACAGTAGTTCAAGGCGCAAGCTTTTATTACAATTAGCAAACAAATATGAGCAGCTGGGCCTGCTCCAGATCCCTTGATAAGCTAATTTGCCAGGTTGTTGCTTATCGACTTGCGAAGACGTCAATAACTAGGGCAGTTAAGGGCGTCCTAACGGTTGCTGGCGTCGACCTGCTTCCAGCGTTTAGCGAATGGCGTGAGGCGCTTGGCGATGCGCCTCGGCGCACAGCTAGCAACCCCGCCAGCTGCGCGCCCGAGGGTCGCTTTCGGTGAGGGTTAACGACCGGCGGTTGGTGCGCATGCCAACGTTGTGGTGTTCACAGTGACTGCATGAGGTGGATGTTGCTGTTCATCGTGACCGGCGGAGCCGGGCATCGATGCCGAAGGTCCGGCGGCCGGGCCATTGAAGGGCTCACCCGAACGACGCAAGAAAACGCCCACGGGTATCGAGCCCGATGAGTGTCATCACGGCGAGGTGCCGCGCAGCTGATGCACGACGTTGCCCGCGGCCTTCGTCACGTCCTGGCCACTGAGCTAAGGGTTTCGGCTGGGCGAGATGCCGACGTGAAGAGCGTTGCACTGCAACGCATTACATTATCCGCCGGCTGGTGAGCGGGGCATGATCTTGGCGGGCATCTTGCCGGCGATGCCGCCCAGGCCGCGTCCGCTCAGTGCTCCCATGAGTGCTTGGGCAAACGGGCTTTGGGGCATGGCCGAGGCCTGCGCCATCGCCGGGCTGGCCACGCTGGTTGGCGGTAGTACCGGCGCGGCCCGGCTCATCCCCACTCCCTGCGCCGCCGTGGACCAGCCCGGCGGGATCGAGAGCCCCCCAATCTTGCTGGCGTGGGCCAGCTGCGCCGAAATCGAGCCGCCCCACGACTTGAGCTGATTGGTCACCCCACCCACCACCAACTGCATCTTGCCGTCAACGAACTGACCGATGGTTTCCAGCAGTCCGTTGCTGCTGCTGGTCAATCCCGCTGAACCCGACGCCGATTGACCCATGCTCATGAACATCCGCGCCGGCGTGCTGCCCATCATCACCCCGTAGTAGGCAGCCTCAATGGAATAGATCGACGACTGGCTCAACCCTGTCCCATTCACCAACGAACTCAGACCGGTGACGTTCAACAACTCGGCGACCGGAGCCGACGTCGTCAAGGCCCCTAATGCCGTTTGCACCTGGGTCCCCAACGCCGTCAAGCCCGCCAGCACACTGGCTCCGTCCGGGATGCTTGCCAAGGGACTGGCCGTATTCGTCATCGCCGGCGGGGTACTCAACTCCGGCACCTGCACCGCGGCCTGCGCCGAGACGGCATAGCCGTTCATCGCCTCCACATCCTGGGCCCACATCTCCGCGTACTGGGCCTCCAAGGCCGCGATCGCCGGACTGTTTTGACCCAAGATGTTCGTCGCAATCAGCGCCGCCAACACCGTCCGGTTGATGGCAATCACCGCCGGCGGCACCGTCATTACAAACGCCGTCTCGTAGGCGCCCACTGCCGCGTTGGCCTGCGCACCCGCCTCGGCCGCTGCCGCCGCCGTCGTGCTCATCCACGACACGTAGGGAACGGCCGCCGAAGCCATCGCCATCGCCGAAGGTCCCGACCACCCACTAGTCAAATTCGCAATCACCGACTGATACGACGCCACCGTGGAATACAAATCCGTGGCCAACCCCTCCCAGGCCGCCGCCGCCTCCGCCAACGGCCCCGACCCCGGACCGGCATACATCAACCCCGAATTAACCTCCGGAGGAAAGAACGAAAAAAACACCTCACCACCCCTAGCTAGCCACGGCGATATTCGCCGTCTCGGTCTCCGCATACGCCGTGCCATCAATGGCCAAGGCGCCGACAAACGCCTCATGAATCTGACCAGCGATTAACGCCACCGTCTGATACGTCAACCCATGCGCGGCGAACTGCGTGGACACCAAGGCCGACACTTGGTCAGCCGCCGGCGCAATCATCTGCGTCGTCGGCCCCTTTACCGCCGCATTCGCCGCACCGACACTCGACAAACTCACCACCGCCGTCAACAACCCCGGTTGCGTAGCCACAAATTACCTATAGCTCTGAGGGTTTGGGTTATCGCACCTCGATCACCCGACCGTCAGCGCCAAATCAGCTGCATCACTCTGAAACTGCAAGTCGAGCAATTGCTTTCGCTGCAACCTCTACGTCCTGCCGGTGGCATCCTTTCCGCGACAACAGATCACCGCAGAAAGGATGCCCACGACGACCGGACTCAGAGCAACGACAGCAAGTCGACCACCAGTCCGCCCAAATTGGGTGCCAGGTTGGTGGCCAGCAGCGAACCAATATCGGTGATAGCAGCCGGGTTGAATACCGCAGCGAGATCCGTGGCCAGCGACGACGGGTCCAGCGACATCGCAGCCGCAGCCGAACTACTGGCCGCTGACGCCCCGATCGCCTGCGCAATCTGTTGGGGAATTTCCACCAGGAGCGCATAGACAGGCCCCACCCCGAAGGAGGTCACGCCTTCAGGAGTAAGGAGCCCCGGATAGTCGGTACCGAAACTCGCGTCGTATCCGTTGATGAAGGCGCCCGCAACGTTGGCGGGTGTATCGAGGAGGGCGGTAATTGCACCTTGTGTATCCCCGGCGCCAACCGCATCGATGAGCGATTGCCCGCTGTCGGCGAACGCCGCAATCGTTCCGAGCGGTGGGCCGAGAACGCCCTCTAAAAGCGGCAATAGTGTGCCAAACGAGGTAAGACTTGTGACTACATTGGCGAAGTTCTGCGCCATCTTACTCGGGATATTCAACGCGCCGCTTTCCAGCAACGGTAACCCGGCCACCAACACCACGGTGGTCAGGGCCTCGTTGATGGTCTGGGCCGCCGCGGGAAGATCGCCAGACGTGATGTCACCGAACGCGGTGTGGAATGCCTCCGGCAGCGCGGTGGTGAATTGGTTAGATAACGCGTTTGCTACACCCTGAATACCAGTGGCCAGGTCCCCGGCGTAGCCGAACTGGTTGATCAGAAATTGCGACAGGACGGGCAGCGGATCAGCGAAGTAGTCTTGGCCGATCTGGCTGAAGTTGCTCACCGCGTTGGTGAAGACGTCGATCCACGAAGTGATCGGGCCGGTCGTCGCGGCGGTCGCTGCGCTGGCGAGGTCGTTGAAGTCGAGTGACCCGGCTAGTGTCGTCGCGGCGTTGGTGGTCAGATCGCCGATATCGTCGGTGACCGTGCTGGTCAGCCGGACGGCGCGCTCCTGAATGTTAGCGGCGATGTTCGACGTTATCGGGTTGACCGCGACCAGGCTGGCCCCCACCAGCGCAACACCGCCGGCCAGATACGGCCGCATCCGAGTAACTGAACCGGACGACCCCGATTTCGACAACCCCCCACGTTTTCCGGTACCTAGGGCCCGTTCCATGGCACATCTCCTTTTGCTGATTGCCAGTTATGACACGTGTCACACCTGCGAGCCGGACGTTACCTGAGAGTAAACTTAGAAGCAAGACGCCTGCCAAATAAGACATCAGCGCTGTTGACCTGCTAGTTCAATCGCAGTACTTCACAACGCGAGCTTTTGTTACAAGTAGCAAACAAATAGGGCACGATCGACACGGGTGGAATCCATTGACAGACTAATTTGCCAGATTGTTGCTTATCGACTTGCTGAGACGTTAACAACTAGGGCAGTTAAGGGCGTCCTAACGATTGCTGGCGTCGACCTGCTTCCAGCATTCACCGCGTGGCGTGAGGCATTTGGCGATGCGCCTCGGCGCACAGCTAGCAATCCCGCCAGCTGCGCACCCCAAAGTTGCTTTCGGCGGCGACGAACAACCGGCAGTTGGCGTGCATACCAACGCTGTGGTGTTCACAGTGACGGCATGAGGTGGATGTTGCTGTTCATCGTGACCGGCGGACCAACCGTTGGAGGGTTCGCCAGAACGGCGCGAGAAATACCCATGAATCTAACGCCCAGTGATCACTACATCCGCGCCATGGCGTTGCCTGCAGGCACTGAGCCAAGGGTTTCGACTGGACGGGATACCGACGTGAAGAGCGTTGCACTGCAACGCATTTTCATTATCCGCCGGCTGGTGAGCGGGGCATGACCTTGGCGGGCATCTTGCCGGCGATGCCGCCCAGGCCGCGTCCGCTCAGTGCTCCCATGAGTGCTTGGGCAAACGGGCTTTGGGGCATGGCCGAGGCCTGCGACAACGCCGGGCTGGCCACATTGGTTGGCGGTAGTACCGGCGCGGCCCGGCTCATCCCCACTCCCTGCGCCGCCGTGGACCAGCCCGGCGGGATCGAGAGCCCCCCAATCTTGCTGGCGTGGGCCAGCTGCGCCGAAATCGAGCCGCCCCACGACTTGAGCTGATTGGTCACCCCACCCACCACCAACTGCATCTTGCCGTCAACGAACTGACCGATACTAGTCAACAACGACTCGCTGCTGCCGGTCAATCCCATCCCCGAGGAACTGGCCGAGTTGCCCATGCTCATGAACATCCGCGCCGGGGTGCTGGCCATCATCACCCCGTAATACCCCGCCTCTAACGAATAGATCGACGACTGGCTCAAACCGGTCCCATTCACCAACGAACTCAGACCGGTGAAGTTCAACAACTCGGCGACCGGAGCCGACGTCGTCAACGAACCCAACGCCGTTTGCACCTCAGTCCCCAACGCCGTCAACGCCGCCACCACGCTCGCCCCATCCGGGATACCCGCCAAGGGACTGGCCGCATTCGTCATCGCCGGCGGGGTACTCAACTCCGGCACCTGCACCGCCGCCTGCGCCGACACCGCATAGCCGTTCATCGCCGCCACGTCTTGGGCCCACATCTCCCCATACTGGGCTTCCAGGGCCGCGATCGCCGGGCTGTTTTGACCCAAGATGTTCGTCGCGATCAGCGCCGCTAGCAATGCCCGATTTACCGCAATCTCTGCCGGAGGCACCGTCATGGCAAACGCCGCCTCAAACGCACCCACCGCCGCGTTGGCCTGCGCACCGGCCTGGGCGGCCGCTGCCGCCGTCGCACTCATCCATGACACATAGGGAACGGCCGCTGAAGCCATCGCCATCGCCGAAGGTCCCGACCACCCACTGGTCAAATTCGCGATCACCGACTGATACGACGCCGCCGTCGCGTACAAATCCGTCGCCAGCTCCTCCCAGGCCGTCGCCGCCTCCACCAACGGCCCCGACCCCGGACCGGCATACATCAACCCCGAATTAACCTCCGGAGGAAAGAACGAAAAAAACACCGCAACCGCCCCCCTAGCTAGCCACGGCGATGTTGGTCGCCTCGGTCACCGCATACGCCGTGCCGCCGATGGCCAAAGCGCTGGCAAATGCCTCATGAATCTGACCAGCGATCAGCGCGACCGTCTGATACGCCAATCCATGCGCGGCGAACTGCGTGGCCACCAAGGCCGACACTTGGTCAGCCGCCGGCGCAACCACTTGTGTCGTTGGCCCCTCCACCGCCGCATTCGCCGCACCCATCGACGCACCGATCGTCGACAAATTCCCCGCCGCCGCCGTCAACAACCCCGGTCGCGTGATCACATATGACACGTCCCCACCTCCTTCAACCCCACCGCCAAGCTGGCTGCCGGCGAATGTCACCTCGATTTACTTGTTGCAGAACATGTTTCAGATCCGATACACGGCATTCATCCGATCCGTCATCGGAATAGCCGACAGGGCAACCGAACTCGGGAGTCGCCGCGGTTGCCCCCACCTAAAAAGTGCGGCGGCATACGGATTGCGGCAGCCACTCCAGCGGTAGCTTGGCAACAAAGCGCTAGCCGCGTTTTCGTCTCCTGCAACGTCCGCCTAGACCGCATCCTCGTCACCTCACTCAGAACGGTATGAGGCTGAGTAGTAGGTGGGGGATGTTGGTGGTGAGTTCGGTGAGCAGGGTGGTGCTGAGTTGGGTGGGTAGTGCGGCGGCGAGTCCGGTGAGGTTGTTGTTGAGTGTGGTGGTGAGGTCGGTGCTGAGGATGGTGGTGAGGTCGGTGGGGATGAGGGGGAAGCTGAGTTGGGTTAGGGGGTTGCCGGTGGTGTTCCAGCCGAGGGTGTCGGCCAGGATTTGGGAGAGGTTTTCTAGGGCGCCTAGGGGTCCGGTGGGGACGCCGCCGAGGGTGACGGCCAGGGGTTTGTCGAGGCTAAAGGCTAGGGAGTTGAATAGGGAGCCGCCGATGCCCAGGTTGTTGGGGTAGTCGCCGTTGGTGATTCCGGGGGTGAGTAGTCCGCCGAAGGCGATGCCGAGGTAGGTGAAGTCGATGCCGGAGGGTAGGACACCGGATTGGGAGAGTAGCGGCAAGATTGCGGAGAGGTTGAGGGTGGCGCCGTTGAAGAAGGCGTTGGTGAGGCTGGCGGGGATGTTGATCAGTTCGCTTAGTGCGGCACCGAAATTGGGGGTGGTGCTGCTAAGGGCGCCGAGGATGTTTTGGATGTCGTTGCTGAGTTCGACGACGGGGCTAACGAACGGGCCGGCTGCGCCGATGAGGACTCCGCTTGGTGGTGAGGACATCAAGTTCACCACTGCGGTGATGGCTTGTAGTTCGGTGGGGTTGGTGATGTGCAGGAAGTCTTGGAGCACGAACGGGAGCAGGTTGTAGACCTCGAGGTGGTAGGCCTCCATGGTGTGGGGAAGTGTCGCGGTGACAATGTCTTTGGGCGCGCCGGCGAGCACCATGGTTTGCGCCGTGTTTTGTAGGTTGTCCCCGATTTGGGTGAGGACATCGCCGATGTTGGCGGGGTTTTGCACGAAGCTGTCCAGGTAGTCGGCCTGGTTGACGAGCACTTGTTGCAGCGCGGGTAAGGGGGCTTGGAAGAAGTGGTCGAAAAGCTCTGTGGTGTCGCTGGAGGCGTTGTTGAAGGTGTCTATCCAGGGGGTGATGAAGTCGAAGCTGTCGGTGAGCGCCACGGCTGAGATGTGGACCTCGGGTGGGCAGGGCGCCGTCGGGGTGAGGGCGATGACGCTAGCTCCGGCCAGGGCGACGCTGGCGGTGATCCAGGGACGGGTGGTCAGTTCCATGGCATCTCCTTGGGCACGGGTCCGGTTACCGGCTTGACCAATCGCGGGGAAGTCAAGGCAAAGCGCGCGCGTTCGCCTAGTTGGCTGCGTTTCACCCCGGAGCCGTGGAGGGCTGGTCACGCCGACCAGTTCCCGCGGCACCGTTCTCCTTTGCTGTTTGGGGACTATGACGCCTGTCACAGTGCTACCCGAGAACTTACCCGAGAGTAAGGTCGGATACAAGACGTGTGCTGAATAAAGTTTTGTGGTTTCTTGACCTGCGGATTCGTCCACATGACCGACCAAAGTCAGTGTTTATTACAGTGGGCAAACAAGTGTGACGTGTTTGTGACGGCCCGTTTCCCGTGATTTCCTAGTTAGCTAGGGTAGGTTGCTCGTGATGTTACAAAGCGCAAATAACGAGGGTAGTTAAGGATGCCCTAACAGTTGCTGGAACCCCGCCACCCCAAGACCTGATACCCCACCCCAACCCCCCAACACCCCACCCCCACCACCCCCCAGCAAGCCCACCAACACCCACCCGAGCATCGCCCCGATTCTGATGAGGCCCGCCGCCAGCCCGACAAATACTAGGGTCAACACGAACTCCGGTGGCGTTGGCGTGGTAGCGAAAATAGCTGTCATTCAGGAACATCCGTCGGGCCCGTGGGGACACCGGATGTTGGGACTGCTTTATTGCCTCGGTGCAAATGCGCAACCCGTGCGCCCGCGACGCCCATCAGTTGTTGCGCCGGCGGCTGACCAAGTGCCCACGTTGGGGCGGGCCATTGATGGCCTGGCCGTTGACCAAAAGCGTCGAGCGTGACGCCACTGCGAATCCAAGAAGCGAAAGTCGCAGTGGCGTCACGCTCGCGCGAAAAGCTAGACCCCGGCCCGGACTTCCTGCGCCGCGGCGACCATGTGCTGGAGGGACGCGGTCACCTCGTCGACGTTGCGGGTCTTTAGCCCGCAGTCGGGGTTGACCCATAACCGTTGCGGCGGAACGGCTCTCAACGCGGCGCGCAGCGACTCGGCCATCTCGTCAGTGCTCGGCACCCGCGGCGAGTGGATGTCGTAGACACCCGGCCCCACGCTGTTGGCGAAGCCAACAGCGTTCAGGTCGTCGAGCACCTCCATGTGTGAGCGAGCCGCCTCGATGGACGTCACGTCGGCGTCCAGGTCCGCGATGGCACCGATCACCTCACCGAACTCCGAGTAGCACAGGTGGGTGTGGATCTGCGTCGAGTCGGCGACGCCCGAGGTGGCCAAGCGGAAAGACCCCACGGCCCAACGCAAGTAGTCCTCCTGCTGAGCGCGACGTAGCGGCAGCAGCTCACGCAGCGCGGGCTCGTCGACCTGGATGATCCCGATGCCCGCGGCCTGCAGATCCACGGTCTCGTCGCGAATGGCCAGCGCCACTTGGTTGGCGGTGTCGGCCAGCGGCTGGTCGTCGCGGACGAACGACCACGCCAAGATCGTGACCGGCCCCGTCAACATGCCCTTCACCGGTTTGTCGGTCAAAGACTGCGCATAGGTGATCCACTCGACCGTCATCGGATGAGGCCGGGACACGTCGCCGTACAGGATCGGCGGACGCACGCAGCGGCTGCCGTAGGACTGCACCCAACCGTTCTGTGTGGCGAAGAAACCCTCCAGCTGCTCGGCGAAGTACTGGACCATGTCGTTGCGCTCGGGCTCACCGTGCACGAGCACATCCAGGCCGAGCTGCTCCTGCAGCTTGATGACGTCGGCGATCTCCTTCTTCATCCTGCGCACGTATTCCGCCTCGTCGATTTCTCCGGCCCGCAGCGCGGCCCGCGCCTTGCGGATCGCCGAGGTCTGCGGGTAGGAGCCGATCGTCGTGGTGGGCAGCGGCGGCAGGTGCAGCCGCGCGTCCTGACTGGCGCGGCGCTGCGCCGCGTCGCCGCGGTGCGCACCCGACGCGACGATCGAGTCGATCCGTGCGCGGACCCGGTCGTTGTGCAGCCGAGGATCGCTCTTGCGCGAGGCCACGGCGGCATTGGACGCCGCGATCTCCTCGGCGACCGCGTCGCGGCCCTCGTGCAGTGCGCGCGCCAAAACGACGACCTCGTGCACCTTTTCGGCCCCAAACGCCAACCAGCTGCGCAGGTTGTCGTCCAGGCCGGTCTCGGGCTCCAGCGAGTACGGCACGTGCATGGTGGAACACGACGTCGAAACCGCAACCGTGGCAGCGGAACCCAGCAGGGTCGCCAGCTTGGCCAGCGCCGATTCCAGGTCGGTGCGCCAGACGTTGCGTCCGTCCACGACGCCGGCCACCAGGGTCTTGGTAGACAATTCCGGAATACCCGCCACCGCCGTGTCGGCACCGGCGACCAGGTCGACACCGATCGCCTCGATGGGCGTGCGGGCCAGCCCGGCCAGGGAATCGCCGGGGTCACCGAAGTAGGTCGCGACGTAGATGGCGGGTCGGTTGCTCACCGAGCCCAGCGCGTTGTACACGGCCTCGGCCAGCGCGGGCGCGTCGGGGGAGATGTCGGTGACCAGCGCCGGCTCGTCGAACTGCACCCACTGGGCGCCGTTGTCGGCGAGCAGCGACAACAGCTCGGAGTAGATCGGCACCAGCTCCTGGAGCCGCTCGATCGGCGCGCCTCCGCCGTCAACGCCCTTGCTCAGCAGCAGGAAGGTGACCGGCCCGACAACGACCGGCCGGGCCGGAATCCCTTGCTCAAGAGCTTCTTTCAGCTCGGAAAGCACCTTGTCCGGGTGTAGGGCAAACTTCGTTGCGGGCTCGATCTCGGGAACCAGGTAGTGGTAGTTGGTGTCGAACCACTTCGTCATCTCCAGCGGCGCAACCTCGTCGTTGCCGCGCGCTGCGGCGAAGTAGCGGTCCAGATCGTCGGAGATTTTCGCCACCCGGGTCGGCAGCGCGCCGAGCAGAACCGCCGTGTCGAGCACCTGGTCGTAGTAGGAGAAGGTGTTCACCGGTACCGAGTCCAGGCCGGCGGCGGCCAGGCCCGCCCACGTGTCGCGGCGCAGCGTCGCGGCGACGGACTCCAGCTCGGATCGGCTAGTACGGCCGGCCCAGTAACCCTCGGTCGCACGCTTGAGTTCGCGTTTGGGGCCGATGCGCGGGGAGCCGGTAACCGTGGCGGTAAATGCTTGAGGGGTCACGTTTTCGTCCTTCAATCGAGCGGGGTGGTCACCGCCGGCGGACGCGCAGCCGATCCCGTTGTCGGTGCGCACCTCCGGCACACAAACCGCAACGGCGACGGCCAAACGCCCATTCCACGAGGCGATGAGCCCGCCGGACGCGGCGCGCCCGGCACAGCCGGCAGGTCTTCGGACTCGCAGGCGCGCACCGGATGGTGCTCCTAATGGCCGTCGCTTCCCGGTCGTGGTCGACCAGTGCTTGTGACGGCGGTCGTTCCTGCATACCGCTGCGGGACAGTCCCGGACTTTCACCGGGTTCCCTCTCGCGATGCATGTCTAACATGTCTCGCTCGATGCCGACGCCGCGTCATGCGGCGACGACAGACCAGCTGTATTTTGCATTTTACTCTGCTGGTCGGATGGCCCGAACCCGACGGGTCAGCTTGTCAGCGCGGCGGCGATCGGGACGTCACCGTTGTTGAATTCGATGGTTCGGCGGATGGTCGAGTCGTCCTTTAGAGCGGCGGCTACGACGAGCGCGACGTCGGCTCGTGAAACCTCGCCTTTTCCCTTGCCGAGGATGATCCTGCCGGTCGCCGGTTCGAGGGTGAGTCGGCCAGGTCCCAGCACCGTCCAATCCAGGTTGCTGGCGCGTAGGTGGGCATCCGCCGCCGCTTTGGCCTCCGCGTACGCGAAGAACGGATCATCCCGCGGTACGCCATGATCCGGGCCGGCACCGAAGTACGACACCATCACGAACCGCCGCACGTTCGCCTGCGCGGCCGCATCGATCACCCGGATCGCGGCGTCACGGTCGACGGCGTAGGTTCGCGCCGGATTGCCGCCGCCCGCGCCGGCGGAGAAGACGACCGCGTCGTGCCCGGCCAGCAGATCGGCCAGCGCATTCGCGTCGAGCTGCTCGATATCGGCCATAACCGGGCGGCCACGCTCGGACAGGCTAGCCGCGACGTCGTCGGAGTGGTCAGGATTGCGGAAGACCGAACTCACCTCGTCGCCGCGCTCGGTCAGGATGCGTGCTAGTTGCAGCGCGACCTTTCCGTGGCCGCCGATGACGACGATGCGTGCCATGCCCCGACGCTACGTGGGTTGGACGCGGTGTTCGCATAGTTCCTCGAACACCTGCGGTTCGCCGTAGGTGAGGGCGCCCGGCGAGGCGACGACCTTGCCCACCCGGCATGGAATGCGCCCGCGGTTTGGAGTCGACGTCCGACGGGCCGGTGAGCTGGACATATCTACGGAGAACTTGTGCTCGTGGCATTTTCGAGAGGTGTTGAGCGATCACCGCGGGAACGTGCGGCTCCGCAATCCTCATGAAGGTGAAAAACTCCTGGTAATCCCGTTGTACATGCGCGCCACAGCGAACCTCATCCGCCGCTATGGTAGTTCAATATGAAAGTACCCTTCGGTAACGCGCCACTCCATATTTACTCCCGCACTCAAGATAACTATCGCCGCGACAATGTAATTGTTCACCAGAGCGTACAGAAAGCTCTTGTTTTTGCTGGGAGATAGTGCTTCGCGGCCGACGCCGACACGGCCAGGCCATGCTGGTCGTACAAGTGCTGCTCTCAACGGCAGCAAGCACCGCGACCATGACCATGACCATCACACAATGCACACCTAGATCTTCGGCCAATAGATCTGCGACAGCCCGGTATCGGCCAGCGACAGAAAACCCTTCCCGCACCGCCATTAGCCCAATTTACGTAATAATTTCTGTGCATTTCTGACGGCTTTGCCGATAATATATATCTCCACAGTTAAGTGCTGCTTTCGTTGTCACGATTCGCTCAATGTATTCCGTAGGTACGTTTAACGCGTCGTTATCCAGAATTGTACAAAGGAGATGGTCGTGGACCTCGCAGCCCGCCCCCACATCACCGCTGGAGTCGCCCTGGCCAGCGCCGCTATCCTCGCCGCCGGTCCCATGGCCCAGCATCTACCCGACACACACCTGGCTCAACACCTCCCCACAATGAGTGTGTCCGACATCCAGCTCACCGGCGCCGCCGATAGCATGGTGGACCTGCTCTCCGGCGTAGAAAACGAATTGGCATCGCTGGCAAGCGGAGCAAGCGCGGCTGCGGTACCGGCAGCGGCACTCACCGACTTCATCAACCCCGCCGCACTACCACTCCCCCTAGCGACGTGGGTTCAAACCTTCCAGAACGCGGGCGCTAACCTGCAGACAGCTCTCAGCAATTTCCAGCAGCTTCCGCTGCCGGTCTTGCAGCAGGTCGCCGCCAATTGGCTCTCCTACGGCGACCTGTACGTCTCGACATGGCAAACCGCAGCGAAGAACGCGGTCAATTTCTACACCGGCACCCATAAGCTTACCAATTTTTGGCCGCTCTTATACGAGGCGTTCAACCAGATCGCCTCCGGCAACATAAGTTCTGCGGTAACCTCTTTATATAGCGCGTTCTTCTTATACCCATTCGAAGACATCGGGCTGCCGCTGGAACATATTTTGGAGATCCCCGATTACGTTACCCAGAACCTGGCGAACGCGACCAGCTATCTGACGGGGAGTATAACCGTCCTTGGGACAAATTTGATCGAAGTCCTAGCCCAGGCCGAGACTGCGTTTGGAACGAGTCTTCAGGCCGCGTCCAGTGCATGGAGTACTGGAGATCCGGTGGGAGCGATCAGCAACCTGCTCAACACTCCTGGCGCAACGGTAGGTGCCTTCCTCAACGCCATTAATGGAAAGGGAGGATTGCTCGGCACCCTCCTCAGCAAAACCCTGTTGCAGACTCTCGCCCCGGGTATGGCGGAGTCGATGGTGGCCCCAAACGCCCAAAATATTGCAACCGGTGGAAGTCTTCAGGCCGCATTGCAGGGCTTTGTGACTCAGTTGACCAATGGCTGGCCATCCTTGAGCACCGCCGTCAGCGGCATTAACACCGGATTGACGACCCTGTTGCAAAGCGTTTCGTCGAATCTACCGTCGATGTTGTCCAGCTTCGGTACGACGTTGGCCAGCAATATCGGGTTGTTGATTTCCAACCTGCTCAAGTTGTTGTGACTCCGGCGGTGGTCGCCGATGCGAGCCGGTGACCACCAAACGGCAATCGGCCCCCTTCCCTTTTGTTGTCACGATTCGTTCGCAATATTTCACAGCTACATTCAATTCGTCATTATCCAGAATCCGCAAAAGGAGATGGTCATGGACCTCGCAGCCCGCCCCCACATCACCGCCGGCGTCACCCTGGCCAGCGCCGCCGTCATCGCCGTCGCCCCGGCCACCCAGCACCTACCCGACCTTCGCCTGGCCCAACAGCTCCCCCAGGTGAGCGTGTCCGACATCCAGCTCACCGACGCAGCCACCGGTGTCATCGATCTGTTCTCCGGTGTGGAAAGCGAACTCGCCTCGCTCGCCAGCGGAGCAAGCGCAGCCGCCGTGCCCGCAGCCGCCCTGACCGACTTCATCAACCCGGCCGTGCTACCCCTACCCCTAGCAACGTGGGTAAACACATTTCAGACGGCTGGCACCAACCTCCAGTACATCTTCGGCAGCGGCAAGTGGAGCAAGGCACCCTTCCCAGTCCTACAGCAGGTTGCGGCCAACTGGGTTGATTACGCGAACATCTACGTCGGGGCGTACCAACAGGCCGCGACTAACGCCGTTAACTACTTAGCGTTTTATTTTGGACCGCTCATAAGAACCGGACTCAGCGACCTCACATCGGGCAATATCAGCGGCGGAATTAATGCTCTTTACACGGCCCTGTTCCAGAATCCAATCGAAGACTTCGGACTTCCACTCGAAAAAACTCTGGAGATCCCCGCATACTTCCTCCAAAACCTTGCATCTGCAACCCAATATGCGGTGACCATTGGTGTGACACAGATTGGTCTCTACGGTCTGGACGCGCCGTACCAGGCTCAAACTTCGCTAGGTCTAAGTCTTCAAGCTGCTTACAACGCGTGGAATGCAGGGAATCCAATGGGGGCGTTGAGCAGTCTGCTCAATACGCCTGGCGCAACCGTGAACGGCCTGCTTAACGGGTCAGGTCAAAGCATTCTGGGTGCGGGCTTGCTCAGCAGTCCCGCGTTTTCTCACCTCTACAATGGTCTAGTTAATACAGTGGTAAACACTCTTAGTCCGACACTCGCGGGGAAGATTGTTGCTCCCGGCGCGGTCAACATCGAAACCGGTGGCAGCCTCTCGGCCGCTCTCCAGAGCCTCGTGAATCAGCTGGTCAATGGCTGGCCATCGCTGTCTCCTGTGCTAAACAACCTGAGCAACGTTCCAGCTGAATTGACTTCGCTGCTGCAAAGCATTCCGTCGGTGCTGTCGAACCTCCCATCGATACTGGGCAAATTCGGTGGAGCGCTGGTAAGCAATATCGGGTTGTTGATTTCCAACCTACTCAAGCTGCTCTGACTCCGGCGGTGGTCGCCGTTGCGAGCCGGTGACTGCCAAACG
This sequence comes from Mycobacterium malmoense, assembly GCF_019645855.1. Classification (NCBI taxonomy): domain Bacteria; kingdom Bacillati; phylum Actinomycetota; class Actinomycetes; order Mycobacteriales; family Mycobacteriaceae; genus Mycobacterium; species Mycobacterium malmoense. The sequence goes on along the minus strand of NZ_CP080999.1, from coordinate 4,106,955 downwards.
GCAATTGGCCCCCTCCGCACGTTATCTGGCGGAGGGGGCCGATTGTTGGCGATTTTGGTTGTCGCGCACGGGAGCTGGTGTCGGTAGCGGGTATCTAGCTCAGCGAGACGCGCCCCATGATCAGGTCGATGATGGGTTTGCCGGGCGGGTATGCCCCGGTGAGCGAGGCCATCGTGTGCCCGTAGTCCACCAGCAGCGTGATCCCGTTGATGCCAAAGGCGGCGGCGCTGTTGAGGAACGCCATGACGTCGCCCATCTGCTCCGGGGTGTGGACTTTGGAGCCGGTTTCGTCGCGGTAGTCCTGCGCGAAGGTGAGCCACAGGTCGGCGTTGGCCTGAGCCAACGGGGTATCCGTCGGACCGGGGCAGATCGCGTTGATCCGGATGCCCTTCTTCAGCAGGGGATAGCCCTGCGTTGCCACGTAGGCGTTGACGACCTTCTTGGAAAAGCCGTAGTGGATGATGCCTTCGGCCTCGTGCGCCGATACCCAGTCCTGGGCCGCCGCGTAGTCGGGCGTGGCCAGGAACTCCTGCAGCAAGGGCAGCTCGTTTTCCCACCCCATGCCGGCGACCGAGGAGATGAAGCAAATCGCCGAGCCGGACGGCAGCTGGCCCTTGTCGAGCAGGCGCTCGATGAGATAGCGGTGGCCGATGAAGTTGATCTTCATCAGGTCCGGCCCCTCGGCAATTCCGGCGGCCGAGAACACCGCGTGCACGGGCCCGTCGATCCGCTCGAGCGCGGAGTCGATCGACGCGGGATCGCGCAGGTCGACCTGTAGGGCCTGGGCGACGTCATATTTCACCGGCGCGTAATCCATCACAACGACCTCGGCGCCGAGCTCGGCCGCTGACTTGGCCGCCGCGGCGCCCATGCCCGTCGCGCCGCCCACAACGAGCGCCCGCTTGCCGTCGTACCGCAACCGATCGATGACAGACATAGACTTCCTCTCCTGGGCCATCACAAGGCAGTTACCAACAGCCCTACTGTATGTAGAACAGTTATTTGGTTCAATACCCCTAGTTGCTGCGAACTGCGACACCGCGTAACACCGTGTCACGGGCATGCACCAGCGCCGCGCGTGTGCCCACCGCGCGAAGAATGTTCTCCGGTATCCACTGCAGGCCGATGACGCAGCGTGCCAGCATCGCCGTGGACGGTGCGCTGATGGTGATCTCCCCCGACTGGATCCCTTCGGAGAGCAGTGATTTCATCTGCCGAAGCCTCGTCGCGTACAACCAACCCGGGTTGGGCGTGTTCGGCGGCGATTGCCGCATCCAAGCAAGCTGAATCCTGAACTCGTCGGAAAAGCGATCGAGTGCGTTGATATTGACCCAGCTGAGCGCGTCCAGCTTCTCGATGGGCGTGGCATCCGAGCTCAGGACGCTGACCCAGCCAGCCTCAACCTTCCTTCCGAAGGATTCCATGATCGAGGCGAGGAGTTCGTCCTTGGATCCGATTACCCGATACACGGTTCCGGTCCCAACACTCGCCGCCGATGCGATGTCCCTGATGGTGGTGGCCTCGTACCCTTTGCGGCCGAACTCCGCTCGCGCCACCGCAAAAACATGGGCCGCTTTCTCGTCGGCGTCAGGGCCGGCCTCGCCATCGTCGGCCCACGTCTCGATGGCCTCGTTTGCGGCTGCAAAGGCATTGGACTGATCCAATGCTGAGTCGGTGGGCGGCTGGGTTGCCAACCCCTGCAAGATGATTCGACACATCAGCTTGGCCACCTGGTCGGGCTGCGACTTGTGGCGAATCACGGCAAGCCCGACCTGCAGCATCGTTTGGCAGATGCGGTCGGCCAACATGGGAAGGTCGATGTCGGGTTTGATGTAACCGCTCCACCTGGCGGCGCGGAGCGTTTGCAGCATCGCCTCCTGAATCGCGGTGGGCCGCTGCTGCGTCAGCTTGATGAGCTCCGGATCCGCACTCGGCCCCTCATAGAAGGACATCTGCAGGGCGGCCCCGTGTTGCACGGCACAGTTGGCGATCGCCGATCCCAGCTTGACGATTTTTTCGGCGGCAGGTCGCGAGCTGGGTTCATCCAATTTCGCCTGAGCGGTCCGCCCGATGCGGTTTAGATCCTTCTGATAGCGGCGGATCAGCTCGACAAGGATCTCCTCTTTGGAGTCGAAGTGGTGATACAGGCTTCCCGGGAGAATGCCTGCGGCATCGGCGATCTCCTGCAACGATGTCCGCAATCCCTTGGATGCGATCAGCGTCGCCGCGGTCTGCAGGATCTCGGTGCGGCGCGTTCCCGAGTCGTCCGCGAAATATATGTGATCCGCCGACCGTCCCCTTGCCAATGACGCGGTCTTGGCCATGGCTAACTACGCACAACTCCGGACGATTGCGGCCGTGCCGACATGCGCACCCGTCCTTCCCGCCGAACCAAATCTTTGTTAAAGACTACCAGATTGCCTCCGCTAAATACGGCGCATAACGCGCTGACAGGCCCATTCTAAACCGCGAGTCGTTCCAGCCGTCGTATCCGAGCACCTCGTCAACGGGTCGCCGACACGTGACGTCGACTAGGTGCGCACTCCAAGCTGCGCGCAGACGCCGAAGACTTCCTCGAAGATCGACGCGGGAACGGTGAACGGCTCGGTCGCCGAGACCTCGTCCAGATGAGCCGCAATGTCGTCGGCGGTCGGGGCGCTGCCGAGGTCGGCGAGCCACCCTGGGCCGAGGCCGACGAACACCCGCGCAAAACGACCGGCACAGGCCGAGTAGTTCTGGTGGGTGAACTCGCAGGACCGGCTGGCCAGGAAGGCGACGATCGGTACCACCAGCTCGGGCCTGATCACCTTCAAAAAGCCAATATCCTCAAGGGTTTTCGGATCTCCCACCGTTTCGGTCACCATCCGCGAAAACCCGAATGGGAGCACGGTGTTGGCCAGGATGCCATGCTCGGCGCCCTCGATCGCGATCACGTTCGCCAGTCCGACCAGGCCGGCCTTGGCCGCCGCGTAGTGGGCCTCCAACGGCTGTCCGAACATCCCTCCCGACGAGGAGATGAACACGAACCGGCCGTAACCCTGGGTCTTCATCACGCGATATGCGGGCTGGCTCAAATAAAATCCGCCGTCGAGGTGCACGCCGAGCATCTGCCGCCAGTCGTCGACGGACAGTTCGTCGAACGGAATGCTGTTGAAAATCCCCGCATTGCTGACGACGGCGTCGAGGCGGCCGAAGCGCTCGACGGCCATCGCGACGATCGCCTTACCTCCCTCGGGGCTGGCCACCGACTCGTGCGACGCCACCGCCACGCCGCAGGCGCCTTCGATCTCGGCAACGACCTGATCCGCGACGCTGGCGTCGGCGCCCTCGCCGTGCATCGTTCCGCCCAGGTCGTTGACGATCACCGAGGCGCCGCGCCGAGCCAACTCCAGCGCATACAAACGACCAAGCCCGCGGCCCGCTCCGGTGACGATCGCGACCTGGCCCGTGAAGTCGATCATGGCAGTCCCCATTTCGCCAGGCTTGCACCGAGTTCGGTGAGATAGCGGTCGGGCGCGCCGAGAAAGGTGCTCCAGCTCAGCAGGCGTTTGAGGTACAGGTGGGCGTCGTGCTCCCACGTGTAGCCGATGCCGCCGAACACCTGGATCGCGGTGTCGGCCACGCTGGCTAGCCGGCCGGCGAACGCCTTCGCCCGCAACGCGGACAGGTGACGCTCCTCGGCGTCGGCATTGTCGGCGGCCCACAGCGCGTGGATCACCCCGCCGCGGGCCAGCTCGACCGTCTCGTACATGTCGACGCACAGGTGCTGAATCGCCTGAAACGAGCCGATGGCGTGACCGAATTGCTTTCTCACCTTTGCGTATTCGACTGCCAGATCCATGACGGCCCGCGCGGCGCCGAGCGCGTCGGCGGCCGTGGCGATCAGCACGTCGTCGACCACCGCCGCGATGGCATCCGGTGCCGGCGCGGCCAGCCGGTGCGCGGTCGAGCCATCGAGCGCGACCCGAAAGCGCTTGCGGGTCTGGTCGATACCGCGCTCGGGTGTCACCGAAACGCCGCAGGAGTCGGTGTTTACCGCGAAAATCCCTGTGCCGCCCTGGATCTCGGCGAACACCAGCAAGACGTTCGCCGCGGCGGCGTCGGGCATGACGATCTCGCCCCGCAGTGCAGCCTCGTCGCCCCGCCCGGTGGCGATGGCAGCGTCATCCGACTCCAGCGGGCCGAGCGTGGCGATCGTGGTGCCGTCGGCGATCCCGGTCAAAATCGAAGCGGCCGTGTCGTTGGCGCCGAGCCGGGTCAGCGCACGCGGCGCGGCGACCGCGGTCGACAACCACGGGCCCGGGTGTAGTGCGGCGCCGAGCTCTTCGGCGACGATGCCGGCCTCGACCATCGTCATCCCGGCGCCGCCGAATTCCTGCGGCACCAGCAGCCCGGTGGTTCCGAGGTCGCCGAGGCCACGCCAGACGTCTTCGGTGGTGCCGGTCGGGTCGTCGAGCAAGGCCCGCACATGCGTCGAAATCGGTGCTCTCTCAGCGAGAAAGCGCCGCACGGTGCCGCGCAGCGCCACCTGCTCACCGGTCGGTTCGAGGTTCATTCGCGCGGCAATCCCAGCACGCGGTGTGCGGTGATGTTCTTGTTGATCTGCGTCGTCCCGCCCGCGATGGTCAGCGACCGCGACGTCAGGCGGTAGTCGGCCCATTGGCCCTTCGGGCTCCGGGCGCCCAGCACGTCGAAGGCCAGCGCCGCCATGTCCTGCCCGATTTCACCCCACACGGTCTTGGCGAGGCTCGCCGATCCGAGGGCGGCATTGCCCGGGCTGCCGCGCAGTGTCGCCGAAATCGATCGCTGGCAGAGCACTTCCAGATATTTGATGCGGACCGCGATCTCGCCGAGGCGCCGCAGTGTCACCGGGTCTTGAAGGACGCCGGGCGCGGTTCCGTCGTCGGCCGCGGCGAGGTCGGCCACCAATTCCTCCAGCCGCACCTGCATTTCGGCGTAAAGCCTTGCAGCCCCTGCCCGTTCGTGACTCAACGTGGTGGTGGCCACCCGCCACCCACCGTTGAGCGGACCGAGCAACGTGTCCGCGGGCACGCGCACGTCGCGGAAGAAAATCTCGGCGAAATCGGTGTCGCCGTTGAGCGTGACCAGCGGGCGGACCTCGATGCCGGGCAGTGCCATGTCGACGATCAGGCAGGAGATCCCCTTGTGCTTCGGCGCTTCGGGATCGGTGCGCACATACAGCTGGCACCAGTCCGCTTTATGACCGAGCGAGGTCCAGACCTTCTGCCCGTTGACCACGAAGTCCCCGACGCCTGACCCATCGCGGACCGCCCGGGTGCGCAGCGCCGCGAGGTCGGATCCCGCTTCGGGTTCCGACATTCCCTGGCACCAGATGTCGTCGGCGCGCATCATGCGGGGGAGCAGCGTGCGCTTCTGGGATTCGGTGCCGTATTGCATGATCGCGGGAGCGATGTTGTTCATGCCGATGACGTTGAGCGGCAACGGCGCTCGGGCGCGCGTGGTTTCTTCGGTGTAGACCAGCTGCTCCAGCACCGTCGCCCCGCGGCCGCCGTATTCGCGCGGCCAGGACACGGCCGCCCACCCGGCGTCGGCCATGGTGCGGTTCCATGCGCGCAGCAACTCGAATGCCGCGTCGTGGCGGGCGGAGCGCCGGCGGGCGGCCACCAGCTCGTCGGTCAGGTTCGCGCACAGCCAGTCACGCAGCTCGGCGCGGAACCGTTCCGCCTCCGGTGGATATGAGAAGTCCACTGTTCCTTGACTCGACCCTGCGCGATTGACTCCCGACCAAGCCGGACTTTACGTTGGAGCAGATATTTGGTCAACAGACACCGACGTGAAGAGGGACCGCTTGGCAACCGACCAGCGCAACCCCGATCGCTTGGCGCGACTGGGCATGCTGGCATGGGCGCTCTCCGGCCGCACGCTGCGGGTGGCGCCCGTCGAGCCCGGTGAGCCGGCGTGGACGGATGGCGCCACCGTTTTTGTCGACGCCGACGCCACCGCGCGACATCGGCTTGAAGCGCTGGCCGTGCAGGCGTCGCTGTTGGCGGCCGGAAGCCTGGAGCCGGGGGTGCTGCGCGTGCTCAGGCGGCGCCCCGCACTGGCCAGGCGATACCTTGCCGTGGAAGGTCACCGGGCGCTCGCGGCGAACGAAGACCTGCTGCCGTCGCCGGTGCGCGGGCTCGTCGACAGCGACCTTGCCGGCCGCGGTGATTCGCCCGCCGCCTCTTTGGCTGTCGCTTCGAGCCGGCAGGCAATTCCCGATCCGCCCGAGTGCTTCGGAACCCTCCGCGCGCGAAAGGTATTGGCTGCGGCCCGACGACACGCGCGGACGGCCGAATGGCTCGAAGACGACGACGACACCGGGGGCGAGGACGCCTTCGCCAGCCCGGTAGGTGGGCGGGGCGCGCTGGGCCGGTTGCTGGGCCGAATGCTGCGGGCGGTGCGCCGCCTCGGCGAGGGTGGTCAGCCCGGCGCCGACGCGCCGACGCACCGGACGCGTTCGGGAATCCGTGGCGCCACAGCGGCATTGTCGACCGCGCCGGCGGGTCAGGTCGACGACCAACCCGTCGAAGGTCAGGGGATCGCCTACCCCGAGTGGGACTTTCGCGAGCGGCGCTATCGGTCGAACTGGTGCACCGTGCGAGAAGTGGAACCCGCCGTCACGAGCGTCCCGTCTCCGGATAGCCCAGACGGGTACGGATTGCGCCGGCCGCTCGCCCGGCTCGGTCTGGGCCCCGATTGGTTTCACCGCCAGGTTCAGGGCGACGACATCGACATCGACGCGGCAATCGAAGCCCGCGTGGCGGCGGCGGCCGGTTCGCTCCCGGAGGAAGCGGTTTACATTGCGCCCCTTCGGCGCCGGCGCGACCTCTCCGTGCTGCTGCTGTTGGACGTCTCCGGCTCTGTCGCCGAGCCGGGCACACACGGCAAGACGGTCCACGAACAGCAGCGGGCCGCCGCGGCGGCGTTGGCCGTTTCCTTCCATGCTCTCGGGGATCGGTTGGCGCTCTACGCCTTCCATTCGCAGGGCCGCTCGTGCGTGCACGTGATGCCGGTCAAGCGCTTTGACGACGACCTCAATGCGCTTGCGTCGCGGCGCCTTCGCGGCCTCGTGCCCGGCGCGTACTCGAGGCTGGGTGCGGCGATCCGGCACGGCGCCGCGGTGCTGGAGAGCCGCGGCGGCACGTCCCGGCGGCTGCTTGTGGTGCTCTCCGACGGGCTGGCCTACGACCACGGCTACGAACGCGCGTATGGGGCGGCGGACGCCCGCCGCGCCTTGGCCGAAGCGCGCGGACGCGGAGTCGGATGCGTCTGCCTCACGATTGGTGCCGGTACCGATCCCGAAGAGCTGCAACGGGTGTTCGGCAGCGCCGCCCACGCCACCATCGCACGACCGGAGCAACTGAGCCAGGTGGTGGGGCCGCTGTTCCGGACGGCGCTGCGCTCGGCCGAGGTCCGCCGCCCGGAAACACGCGGAAGGTTGAGCCAAATATCTGTTCCGCGCTACGCTGCGGCGAGTCGCGCGGCAAGGTAGACGAAGGGGACGTGATGCTTGATACCGACTTGCGTCCCTTCTACGTTCCGGTCGGCAACGAGGAGCAGGTGTTCAAGGCGGCCTTCCGCCAAGGACTCTCGGTGTTGCTCAAGGGCCCCACCGGATGCGGGAAGACGCGGTTCCTCGAGGCCATGGCATACGACCTGCAACGTCCCCTGATCACCGTCGCGTGTCACGACGATCTCACCACCGCCGATCTCGTCGGCCGCTACCTGCTGCGGGGCGGTGAAACGGAGTGGGTCGACGGCCCGCTGACCCGGGCGGTGCGCGACGGCGCGATCTGCTACCTCGACGAGGTCGTCGAGGCCCGGCAGGACACCACCGTCGTGCTGCATCCCCTGGCCGACCACCGCCGCCAGCTCCCACTCGAACGGCTCGGCGTGACCCTCGAAGCCGCCCCCGGATTCTGCCTGGTGGTGTCGTACAACCCCGGCTATCAAAGTGTGCTGAAGGACCTTAAGGACTCCACCCGGCAACGGATGGTCGCGATCGAGTTCGGCTTCCCGGCCCCCGATATCGAGGAGAAGATCGTCGCGCATGAGGCCGGCATCGGCGCCGAGATTGCCGCCGAACTGGTGCGATTGGCTCAGGCGATCCGACGGCTGGAAAACGGCGGATTGCGCGAGGTGGCTTCGACGCGGGTGCTCATCGCCGCGGGGCGGCTCATCGCCGAGGGTTTGAGCCCGGCGGCGGCCGCTCGCGCCGCCATCGCCGGGCCACTGACCGACGACCCTCATGCCGCCGGCGGCCTGTCGGAGATGATCGACGTCTATCTGGCCGACTAGGGCGCTCAGGCGGTGATTGACGATGAGACATCGGTCACGCTAGGGTCAGAACAAATTTTAGGTTTACGAATCGGGATGGCCGCGACGCGCCGGGCTTGCGGGAGGTGAGATTGTCCTACGAAAGCACCGCGGAGCCGATCAGGATCGGCTACCTGTTCGACTTCCTGCTGCCGGAGGGTTATCCGCAGGAGATGCGCGACGACCTCACCCGGCCGTTCGAGCTGGTGTTCAACGACGGACTGCATCAGCGGGTGATCGACCGTCCGGTGCGGATCGTCTACCGGGAGGTCGAGGGGCTACCCAAGGGCACCGTCAAGGCCGTCATCGACGCCTACGGCGAACTCGTCGACGAAGGATGCCTGGTCGTGTTCGGCCCGCACATCTCGGAGAACGCCGTGCCCACGCGCGAAGCGATCGAGGAGCGATTCCGGGTGCCGGCGATCAATGTCTGCGGAAGCGATGACTGGCTGGGGGAGTGGACCTTCGCGTTTCCGCAGGGATCGATGACCGACGAACCGATCTTCTGGGCGGACTTGCTGGCCAAGGGAGGGCACGGTGAGGTCGGCGTCCTGGTCGAGCAGTCGCTGGTCGGCGAAAGTTACCTGCAAAACTTCCGAAAAGCATGTCACCGCAAGGGTATTCGGATCGTCGCCGAGGCGCAGGTCGCGCAGACCGCCCAGGACATCGGCCAGGCGATCCGCACCCTGCACGAGGCAAAGCCGAGCGCGCTGGTGCACTGCGGCTTCGGTTTCGGCATCGTGTTCGTCAATCCTGCTCTGGCAGAACTCAACTGGGATCCGCCCCGGTTCACCAGCACCGCGTTCCAGAACGCCTGGGTCAACCCGATCATGTGGCAGGCGTTTTTGGGCTGGACCGGCATCGACCAGTACGACGAAGGCAATGGTGTGGGCCAGCGTTTTCTCGACCGGTACGGCGAGGAATACGGACGGCGCCCGCAGTACTGCGTGCCGGTGGTGAACCACGACGTGGCCAACGCGCTGCTGCACGCCTTTGCCGACGCCCATCCGCTGAGTCCGCGCGGCGTCAAGGAGGCCTTGGAGCGGGTGAAGATGCTGCCGGCCGGCGCGGGCGCACCCGGGACCAGGGTGTCGTTCGGAAAGTGGACCCGGCGGGCCTGGATGGGCGCCGGCTACCTGGTGGCGCGCCGGCTCGACGCCGACGGCATCAATTCCCATCTTGTCGACCGCTTCGGTGAGGAATGACGGATGACCACCAAAGAGACAACGCCGTCCGTGGCAAGCCCGACCACGGAAAAGAAGAGGTCCGTTTGGGCCCCGGTCTGGATATTCGTCGCCGTCGCGCTGTTCGCCGTCGTCGCGTACTACGCGCGCAGAGGCGCTGTGTCCGAACGCATTCGGAACCCGTACGTCGCCGGCGCCCCGCGACCGGTCGAACCGCTGTTCGGCTACCACCATTGGCTGGATCTGTTCCAGATCTTCACGATCGTCTCGATGGCCATCATCATTGCGGTCTACGTCGTGGCCTGGCGCAGGCATCCGGGTCACCCAATTCTGTTGATGGGAATCGTCACGACGCTGATCGTCTGGCAGGACCCCATCATGAACTGGTCGCCATATGCCGTCTACAACCCGCAACTGTGGCACTGGCCGGAAGACTGGCCGCTGGTGTCGTTGTCACCGACGGTGGAGCCGTTCCTGGTCATCGGCTACATCATGTTCTACCTCGGCCCCTACTTTCCGTCGATCTGGATCCTGCGCAAGATTCAGGCCCGTCGGCCCGTCGACTCGTTCGTCTGGCGCCATCCGCTGATCAGTCTGGCAGCAATCATCCTGCCCGTCGGCATCATCATCGACGCGATGCTCGAGGTCACGCTGGTGCGCACCGGTTTTTACATCTACTCGCAAGTCATTCCGTTCGGCTCCGTCTTCGCCGGCCAGACTTACCAATTCCCGTTCATCTGGGAAACCGTGATGGTGACGTTCGTGATGATCCCAGCCGGTGTGCTGCTGTACCGCGACGACACCGGCCGCACGGTGGCCGAGAAGCTCGCTCAGCGAGCGCGAATCCTCCCCGGCCGCCCGAAGCTCGCGATGTTCGCGGTGATGTTCGTCCTCATCAACCTCGCCTACTTTGGCTACGGTACGGGCTTCGCCATCATCAAGTGGACAAGAACCGCCACCTCGGTCGCCTGCCCCTGGCCATACCCGGAGGCCAAAGTCTATGACCCGCAAGGCTTTTACGAGCGCAACGGTCAGCCGGGACCATACTCGGTCGGCATCTGGTCAACGTGGATGAGCGCCCAGCCCAACGGACGCCCGAACGTACAGCTCGCTGCGGACGGGAATCGGTGTGCGCCCGGCCATGAATGAGCCGCGCACCATCGTCATCACCGGCGCGTCCCGCGGGCTCGGCCTCGCCTCGGCAACGTACATGTACCGGCGGGGCTGGCGCGTGGTGGCTGCGATGCGCTCACCCGAGCCCGGCCTGGCGGCGCTGCGCGCGAAGACCGGTGCAGCGGTGGACGATTCGCGATTGATCGCCGTCCCGCTGGACCTTACCGACTCCGCGTCGGTGACGGCCGCGGCCAAGGCGATCGAGGCGGCCGTCGGCGCCCCGCACGCGCTCGTGCACAACGCCGGCATCTCCGCCGCCGGGATGCTGGAAGAGACGCCGATGGAGTTGTGGGAGCGGATGTTCGCCACCGCCGTCTTCGGGCCCGTGCGGCTAACCCAGGCCCTGTTGCCGTCGATGCGGGCCGCGGGACGGGGGCGCATCGTGGTGATCTCGAGCCAGGGCGGCGTGCGGGGCATGCCCGAGATCGCGGCATACTCGGCCGCCAAGGGTGCGGTGGAACGTTGGGCCGAGTCGCTGGCCGGCGAGGTGGCGCCCTTCGGGCTCGGCGTCACCGTCGTGGTGGCCGGCACGTTCGACACCGACATCATCACGGACGCGGGGACCTCCGACCTGCGTGACTTCGCCGGGCCGTACGCCGCGCTGCACGGCAAGATCGACCGGCGCGGCCGCGCCGCGATGCGGCTCGCGCGCCCACCGGAGCGCTTCGCCAATGGCCTCGCCAAGGCACTGGAGGACCGCGCGCCGTTTGCCCGGCACGCCGTCGGCGTCGATGCCCGCATGTTGCTTATTGCCAACCGGCTGCTTTCCAGTAAGGCTCTCCATAGGGTGACCCGTCTGGCGATGGGCATCCCGCGTCCCGGCGCTCTGAGCAGCGCCTCGTCTAAAGAGAGCTGAACAAACATGACTGAGGCTGTAAAGGTCCGCTTCGAGCCGAAGATGATGATCGACGGCGAGCTGGTCGACGGCCAGGCCGGCACCTTCACCAACATCAACCCGGCGACCGAGGAGACCCTTGGGGAGATCGCCGACGCGTCGAAGGGGGACATGCGCCGGGCCATCGACGCCGCCCGGCGGGCCTTCGACGAGACCGACTGGTCGACCAACCGCGCGTTGCGCCAGCGCTGCCTGCTGCAGCTGCACGAGGCGATCGACGCCGAGCGGGAAGAGCTGCGCGAGGAGCTCATCCTCGAGGTCGGCGCGCCGCGGGCGATCACCTTCGGCCCCCAGTTGGATGCGCCGCTGGCCGACGGGCTGCGCTATCCCGCCAAGTTGATCGACGAGTACCCGTGGGAAACCGACCTGGGCGACGTGGTCATCAGCCTCACCGGGGCGCTGACCACCCGCAAGGTGTGGCGGGAGCCGGTGGGGGTGGTCGGTGCCATCGTGCCGTGGAACTTCCCGTTCGAGGTCACCATCAACAAGCTCGGTCAGGCGCTGGCCACCGGCAATACCGTGGTGCTCAAGCCGGCGCCGGACACGCCGTTCAATGCCACGCGCCTGGGCCGGCTGATCGCCGAAAAGACCGACATACCAGCCGGTGTCGTCAACGTCGTCACCGCATCGGATCATCTGGTGGGCGAGGAGCTGACGCTGTCGCCAAAGGTCGACCTCATCTCGTTCACCGGCTCCACGGCGGTCGGCAAGCGGATCATGGAAAAGGGCGCCGCGACGATGAAGCGGCTGTTTTTGGAGCTGGGCGGCAAGTCGGCCACCATCGTGCTGGAGGACGCCGATTTCGGGCTGGCGTGCGCCATCGGCATCGCGCCGTGCATGCATGCGGGCCAGGGCTGCGCCAACCCGACCCGGATGCTGCTGCCGCGGTCGCGCTACGACGAGGGTGTGGCGATCCTGAAGAGCATCTACGAGAACGTCACGTGCGGCGATCCCCAGGACCCGGGAACCTTGTGCGGCCCGGTGATATCGGACAAGCAGCGCGCGCGGGTGCTCGGCTACATCAGCAAGGGCGTCGACGAGGGTGCCACCGCCCTGGTCGGCGGGCCCGACGCGCCCACCGGCTTCGACAAGGGATTCTTCGTCAGGCCAACGCTTTTCGTCGACGTCGACAACTCCATGGCGATTGCCCAGGAGGAGATCTTCGGTCCGGTGTTGGCCGTCATCCCCTTCGACGACGAGGAGGACGCGGTCCGGATCGCCAACGACAGCCCCTACGGGTTGGCCGGCAACGTGATGTCGGGTTCACTGGAGCATTCGCTGGCGGTGGCCCGCCGGCTGCGCGCCGGCTTCGTCGGCGTCAACGGCGGCGCTCCCTACGGCGCCGACACACCGTTCGGCGGGTACAAGGCCAGCGGGGTGGGCCGCCAGAACGGTGTAGCCGGGTTCGACCAATACACCGAGATCAAATCCGTGGGGTATCCGGCCGGCTGAGGGGAGTGACGAGTGCAGCTGTTTGACGATCTCGAGGACTTCGGGGCTTTCGACGACGTGGTCTCCGGAGATGTCCGGGATCCCTACACGGAGTTGGCCCGGTTGCGGCGCGAGGAACCCGTGCAGCGCATCGAGATGTCAGGCATGCCGCACGCGGAATCCAAGCCCGTCTTCATCGTGTACCGCCACGAAGAGGTGCAGCAGATGCTGCGGGACAACGAGACGTTCTCGTCGGCGATCATCATCGACGCGTTCGGTGATGTGCTGGGCCGCCACGTCATGCTCGGGATGGACGAGCCGGAACACGGCCGCCACCGATCGCTGGTAGCAAAGGCATTCTCGCAGAAGGCGTTAGCGCGGTGGGAGGACGAGCTGGTCGGGAGGGTCGGTAACGAGCTGATCGACCGGTTCGTCGCCCGCGGCCGCGCGGATCTGGTGAAGGAGTTCACCTTTCCTTACCCGACCCAGATCATCGCCGGCCTGCTGGGTCTGCCGCGCGAGGACTATCCACAGTTTCAGCGCTGGTCGATCTCGCTGCTCAGCTTCACCATCAACCCGGAGCGCGGCCGCACCGCGTCGGCGGCATTAGAGGAGTACTTCACGCCGATCCTCGCGGCGCGGCGCGCGGAACCGCGCGACGATCTGATCAGCGGCCTGGCGCAGGCGGAGATCGACGGCGAGAAGCTCTCCGACGACGAGATCTTCTCGTTCCTCCGGTTGCTGCTGCCCGCCGGCGTCGAAACCACGTACCGCTCGCTGGGCAACATGCTGTTCGGATTGCTTTGCAATCCAGATCAATTGGACGCGGTCCGCGCCGATCGCTCGCTGCTGCCGCAGGCGATCGAGGAGGCGGTGCGGTGGGAACCGCCGCTGCTGACGATCACCCGGGTGGCGACCCGCGACACCGAGCTGGCGGGCGTGCCCATCCCCGCCGGGTCGTCGGTGATGCCGATGCTGGGCTCCGCCAACCGGCAGGAGGACCGCTACCCCGACCCGGATCGCTTCGACATCTTCCGTCCCGCCAGGGCGCACATCGGCTTCGGGCACGGTGTGCACGTCTGTCTCGGAATGCACCTGGCCCGGCTGGAGATGCGGGTGGCGCTCAACCTGCTGTTCGACCGGTTGCCCAACCTGCGTCTGGATCCCGACGGCAACGACCCGCACATCCGCGGCCAGGTGTTCCGATCACCCACGTCACTTCCGGTGCTGTTCTAATCGCCGCGAGCGTGCGTGTCTGCACACCGACACGCCGCTGCGGCTGGCATTCTGCGCACGGTCGGCGAGATCGACCACCCCGCCCCCCGGTCTCCCAACGCGTTGGTTGACAATCGACGTCAGGCCCTAGCGTCAAAGGAGACATCACCATGGCTGAAGCCGTCATCGTCGAGGCAGTCCGCTCACCGATCGGGAAACGCAACGGCGGGCTGTCCGGGGTGCACCCGGCCGACCTGGCCGCGCAGGTCCTCAACGGGCTGGTCGACAAGGCCGGCATCGACCCCGGGATCGTCGACGACGTCATCTGGGGCTGCGTCATGCAGGCCGGCGAGCAGGCCCTCGACATCGGCCGCACCGCGCTGTTAACGGCCGGCTGGCCCGAGAGCGTCCCGGGTGTGACCGTCGACCGCCAGTGCGGGTCGAGCCAGCAGTCCATCCACTTCGCCGCGGCCGGCGTGGTGGCCGGGCATTACGACGTCGTCGTCGCCGGCGGTGTCGAGTCGATGTCGCGGACCCCCATGGGTTCGTCGCTGGCCAATGGCGGGCGGCCGTATCCCCAAGCCTTCCTGGACCGCTATGACGGCCGGATCCCCAACCAGGGCCTCGGGGCGGAGGCGATCGCGCAGCAGTGGGGGTTCGACCGCACCGCGCTCGACGAGTTCTCGCTGGCGTCGCACGAAAAGGCCGCGACGGCACAGGATTCCGGTGCGTTCGACGACCAGATTGTCGGCATCAAGGACCAGGACGGCAATGTCGTGCTCAAGGACGAAGGCATCCGCCGCGGCACGCCGATGGAAAAGATGGCATCGCTCAAGCCGGCGTTCAAGGAGGACGGCGTCATCCATGCCGGCAACTCCTCGCAGATTTCCGACGGTTCGGCCGCCCTGCTGTTCATGTCCGCCGAGAAGGCTAAGGAGCTGGGCCTGAAGCCAATTGCCAAGGTGCACACCGCAACCCTGGCCGCCGCCGACCCGGTGATCATGCTGACCGCGCCCATCCCGGCGACCCAGAAGGTGCTGAAGAAATCGGGGCTGAGCATCGACGACATCGGGGCATACGAGGTCAACGAGGCCTTCGCGCCCGTCCCGCTCGCGTGGCTGAAAGATATCGGCGCCGACGAGAAGAAGCTCAACCCCAACGGCGGCGCGATCGCGCTCGGCCACCCGCTCGGCGGCTCGGGCGCGCGGCTGATGACCACGCTGCTGTATCACATGCGGGACAAGGGAATTCGCTACGGCCTGCAGACGATGTGCGAGGGCGGTGGCCAGGCGAACGCGACCATCGTGGAGCTGCTGTGACCAATGGCCAGCCCGCGGCGCTGGCCGAGCGCCGCGGCAACGTCACGGTCATCACGATCAACCGGCCGGAGGCCCGCAACGCGGTCAACGGCGCGGTCAGCACCGCCGTCGGGGACGCGCTGGAGGAAGCCCAACGCGATCCGGAAGTGTGGGCCGTGGTGATCACCGGCGCCGGCGACAAATCGTTTTGCGCCGGAGCCGATCTCAAGGCGATCGCGCGCCGGGAGAACCTGTACCACCCCGACCACCCCGAGTGGGGCTTCGCCGGTTACGTGCACCACTTCATCGACAAGCCCACCATCGCGGCGGTCAACGGCACCGCGCTGGGAGGCGGCACCGAGTTGGCACTGGCCAGCGACCTGGTGGTGGCCGACGAGCGGGCCAAGTTCGGGTTGCCGGAGGTCAAGCGCGGGCTGATCGCCGCCGCTGGTGGTGTCTTCCGGATCATGGATCAGCTGCCTCGCAAGGTGGCGATGGAACTGCTGTTGACTGGCGAGCCGCTGACTGCATCTGACGCCCATGGATGGGGCCTGATCAACCAGGTCGTGAAGCAGGGTTCGGTGCTGGACGCCGCCCTGGCGATGGCCGCGCGCGTCACCGTCAACGCGCCGCTGTCGGTGCAGGCCAGCAAGCGAATCGCCTACGGCGTCGACGACGGGGTCATCGTCGATGACGAACCGGGCTGGGAGCGCACCGTCCGCGAGATGCGCATCCTGATCAAATCCGAGGACGCCAGGGAGGGGCCGTTGGCGTTCGCCGAGAAGCGGGAGCCGGTCTGGAAGGCGCGTTAATAGCTGACCCGGTGGGCGGGGACCGGATCGGGATCTCGAAGCACTGGTCAGCTATGCGGCCAGGCTCCCGCTGGACATGGATTGATGCACCTATCCACACGGCGCACCTGGACACCTCGACTGAAACTCCCGAAGGGACAACGACGCGGTAATTCGCCGAGAAGTTAGTGCGCCAGGATGTTCACGCCGGTCCGGAACGCGGCGGGCAACACCGCGCACGCCGGCACGATGGCACGGCGGGTCATGCGCGGCGTGCTGGTCAGCACCAGCGCTCGGGTGAGTAGCCGGTAATCGCGGGTAACCCGGTGCCACGCAGCCTCATACGATGACGGTGTCTCGTTGACGATGGCCTCGACGGCTGCGGCCGCTTGCTTGACCGCGAGGCTGATGCCTTCGCCGGTCAGCGCATCCTCGTAGCCGGCCGCGTCGCCCACCAGCAGCACCCGTCCCGCGACCCGGCGGGAGACCACCTGCCGCAGCGGACCACAGCCGCGGGCCGGCCCGCGGCTGGCGCCCTCGAGGTGTCGGGCTAGTCGCGGGAACCAGGCGAGGTCGGGTCGTCCGCGAGACAGGATCGCCACGCCGACCAGGTCCGGTTCCACCGGCGTCACGTAGGCCTCGCCCCAACGGGACCAATGCACCTCGACGAACTCCGACCACACCGGCACCCGGTAATGCCAGCGCACGCCATAGCGGCGCGGCCGTCCGGCCGTGGCATTGATTCCCACGGCGCGCCGGACCGTCGAATGCAATCCGTCGGCCGCCACCAGCCATTTTGCGCGCACCCCGGCGGCGGTCACGCCATGCGCGTCTTGCTCGACGGTTGTCACCCGTGCCGGGATCCATTCGGTGTCTTGCTCTTTGGCCCGTGCGGCCAGCGCCGCATGCAAGGTGGTGCGTCGCACGCCCCGTCCCGGCCCGCTGCGAAAGCGCGCCTGCGCCCGACGATTTTCACTCACGTAGGCGATCCCATGAAACGGCATGCCGGCCGGGTCCACCCCCAGCGACGTCAGCTCGGCGAGCCCGCCGGGCATCAGCCCCTCGCCGCACGCCTTGTCGATCGGGCTCTCCCGCGGTTCCACCACGATCACTGAAAGTCCATGCCTGCGAGCGTGTAACGCCGTGGCGAGGCCGCCCGGGCCGCCGCCGACAATCAGCAGATCGGTGTCGTAGCTCGTCATGTGTAACCCAGCGCGGAGTTCTCCACGTGCATTCGCACCCCCAGCACGATCCCGTTGGCCAGCGTGAAGCCGATAGCGGTCAGCCACGCCGTGTGTACCAGTGGCAGCGCCAATCCTTCGGCCACCACTGCAACATAGTTCGGGTGGTGCAGCCACCGGTAGGGGCCCCGCCGCACCAACGGCGCGTCCGGCAATACGATCACCCGGGTGTTCCACCGTCGGCCCAGCGTCGTGATGCACCACCAGCGCAGCCCCTGGCTCAACGCCACCACGGCCAGCATCGGCCAGCCCAGCCAGGCGATGAACGGCCGGTGCAGCGCCCACGGTTCGACGATGCAGCCCACCAGCAGCGCGGTGTGAATGATGACCATCACCACGTAGTGTGGTCGGCCAAACTCCTTGGCGCCCTGGGCAAAAGACCATCGCGCGTTTCGCTTGGACAGGATCAGCTCCGCGACGCGTTCGAGCCCGACCGCCAGGATCAGCAGGTAATACATGCCTATAGTCTTTACCAGCTCTACCAAGCCAGCAGCACAAGCTCGGAGCAGAACGCGGGACCCATCGCGATCATCAGCCCGATCGAACCCGCTGGTGGCGGATCGGCCAGGTTGGCCCGAAGCACATCGAGCACCGACACCGACGACAAATTACCGTTGTCGCGCAACGAGTTTCGTGTATGGTCCAGGGCGTCGCCGGGCAGATCCAACACGGTCTCGACGACCTCGATCACCCGCGGCCCGCCGGGGTGGCAGATCCAGGCCGACACGTCGCGCGGCGTCAGTCCATGGTCGGCCAGAAACTTGCGGACGTCGTCGCCCAGATATTTCTCGGCGACGGTCGCGACGTCGGCCGACAGGACGATCCGAAAGCCATCACTGCCGATCTTCCAGCCCATGACTTCTTCGGTGTCGGGGTAGATCCGGCTCCGGGTCGCCAACACCCTGGGACCCGCGGCAGCCTGGCCTGCGCCCTTCGCGATGACGGCCGCGGCACCGTCACCGAAAAGACTGGTGGCGACCAGGTTGGCCACCGAATTGTCCTGGCGCTGAATGGTCAACGAGCACAGTTCGACCGCCAGCAGGGCCGCCACCTGGTCGGGGAAGGCGCGCAGGTAATCGTGTATGCGTGCCACGCCCGCCGCGCCGGCGACACAGCCCAGGCCGAACAACGGGACGCGTTTGACGTCCTGGCGCAACCCAATCCGTGCCGCCAGCCGTGCCTCCAGCGTCGGTACGGCGAGCCCGGTAACGGTCGTCGAAAAGACGATGTCGACCTCGGATGGCTTGACCTTTGCTTCGTCGAGCGCCGCGAGCAGCGCCTGTTCGGCCAGGCCGAGCGCGATTTCGACGTAGGCATCGTTTGCCTCGGTGAAGCCGCTCAGCTTGGGGTATCGCGACAGCGGCAGCGCGATGTTGCGAAACTTAACCCCGCTGCTGAGGGCGAACCGCTGAAACTCCGGGCCGGCGATGTCGGTCAACGCCCCGATGGCCTCGTCCTGGGCGTACCGGTTCGGCGGAAACTTCACCGCAGCCGCAGCGATCGACGGATCCACTATCGGTGTTTTGACGCCCGCGCGCACGGGATTGCCCCCTGTGATCGTGTCCATGTACCGGGTTACGGTGCCGTAGGTAGTTCGGTTCAACATGCCGCGCGCGTGTTAACGACGGTCGCGCCGCCGGGTCCTGCGTGACGCCCGATGCGAGCGTGATTGCGGAGTGAGCCCCGGTGCCGGGCCGGTGCGGTAGCACGGAGGTCCATGGCCTCTTTACCGAACCGCTGGCCGGCCAGCTAGTGACGACGGCTGGTTCGGCGTGGTCGTTGGGCCGCGGTGGCACTCACGCTGTGGTTGGTAGCGGGTGATAAGAATCGTTGTGCGGGTTGTCGGGCTGTGCCCGTCACGGGGGTGTGGCTTGTTGGTGTGGCGGCGGCTCGGCGGGTGAGAGGCTTGCTAGGCGTTTTGGGATAGCGGGGTTTGCTGCGCGTACCGCATGGGTGTGGCAAACGTATGCCAAGAGCCGCCCTCGGGTAGTTTCGGTCTGAACTAAAATTCGGGGGGGGGGGTAACTCCAGGTCTTTCAAAACTTTTATGAGCATTGGTTACCTTATTTCGAATAGTTTGCGTGACGCGATGTTTGCGGGCCGAGATTGGCCGAACTCGCCTCAACTCGCCCGAAACTCAGGTTGTCCTCAGCTACTTTCTGACCATCCGAATTCGAAGTACCCGATTTTAAGGAGATGGTCGTGGATCTCGCAGCCCGCCCCCACATCACCGCCACAGTCGCCTTGGCCAGCGCCGCCGTCCTCGCCGCAGGTCCCATGGCTCAGTGCCTTCCCGATCCTCACCTGGCTCAACAACGATCCCGGGTGAGCGTGTCCGACATCCGCCTCACCGGCGTCGCCGACAGCGTGATCGATCTGTTAGCCGGCGTGGAAAACGACCTCGCCTCGCTGGCGAGCGGCGGAGCGACCGCTGCAGCTGTACCCGCCGGCATTCTCAGCGATGTCGCCTTACCATTCCAGACGTGGCTTAACACTTTCTCCACAGCCGGCTCCAACTTGGAGTACCTATTCGGCAACTGGACGCAAGTTCCTTTCCCGGTGTTGCAGCAGATTGCGGCAAACGGATTCCAATACGGAATCGACTATGTGAAGCCGTTTCAAGGGGCTGCAACGCACATGGTCAACCTCCTCCCTCAGCTTGGGAAGGCGATCCAACAGGGGATTGGTCAGATCGCTGCGGGTGATCTCACAGACGGCGTCTACAATTTGCTCGAAGCGCTGAACCCCTTGGGTCAGTTCGCAACCTCGGTCGGATTACCGCTTTTTTCAGTGCTTGGGATCCCCGCATACATCACGCAAAACTTCGCCAACGCGACCAAATATCTCACCAGCACCACTGTAACGATCCTGGGAGGCGATCTCACCGGTCTTGCGACGACGACGGAAAAGGGCTTTGCTGCGGCTCTCCAAGCCGTCTATAACTCGTGGACGGCGGGCGACCTGGCTGGAACGATCAGCAATGTCGCAAACATACCCGGCGCGACAGCGTTCGCCTTTCTCAATGGGTATCCAAAGGCCGGCATCGGCCTAAACCAAGGCGTGCTGAGCAATCCGGCGATTCCTGGAACACTCGGTCCCCCTAACGGCCTTCTCAACGGCCTGTTGCACTACGTTGACCCAGGTCTGACAAATTCAATCGTGGCACCCAATGCCCAGAACATCCTTGGCGGCGGCAGCCTCCTCGCAGCAGCACAGAATTTTGCTTATCAGCTGACCAATGGATGGCCCTCGCTGACTCCCGCCATCAGCACCATTGCCGGCGAGGCCTCTGGCACCTTGACATCGATGCTGCAAAGCCTTCCATCGGTCCTGGCGAGCCTCCCGTCGACGTTGGGCACCATCGCAACCCAGATTGGCACGATGATCATCAACCTCCTCAGAATGCTCTGAGTCCAGTGGTGGTCGCCGATGCGAGCCGGTGACCGCCAACGGCGATTGGCCCCCCTCGGCAAGAAGGGGGCCAATTCGCTTGTCGGGTGTGCTTCTCAGCCGAGCGGTCTGCGACCACCCGAGCAATGTCGGCCCGAGTAGCGGCACGAGTTTCGGTGAAAGCTATCTACCTCCACGCGGACTAGGGTCGGGAGTATGCGCATCCTGGTCACCGGTGCCACTGGCTATGTGGGATCGCGGCTGGTTACGGCGCTGCTGGAAAACCAGCACCAGGTGGTCGCTGCCACCCGAAACCCGCAGCGTCTCAAGCGTTTAGGGTGGTTCGACGACATCACGCCGGTCACCCTCGACGCGTCCGATCCCGCGTCGGTGCGGGCAGCGATGGAAGCCGCAGGCCCGATCGACGTCGTCTATTACCTCGTGCACGCCATCGGCCAGCGCGGCTTCCGAGACGCCGACAAGGCCGCGGCCGCGAACGTAGCCGCCGCGGCCAGGGACGCCGGTGTGCGCCGCATCGTCTACCTGGGCGGTTTCGTGCCCGCCGACGAGGCCCTGTCCGAGCACCTGGCCAGCCGGGCCGAAGTGGCCGAAGCCCTGACGGTCGAGGACGGCCCGGAACTGGTATGGCTGGGCGCGGCGATGATCATCGGCGCTGGCTCGACGTCGTTCGAGATGATGCGCTACGTGGGAGATCGGTTCCCGCTCATGCCGATACCGAGCTGGATGGAGAACCCGATCGACCCGATCTCGATCCGCGACGTGCTGCACTATCTGGTCGCCGCGGCAGATCCCAACCAGGTGCCTGCAGGCGCCTACGACATTTCTGGCCCGGACACCACGTCCTATCGGGAGCTGCTGGAGACATATGCGCGCATCTCCGGCAGGTGGCACGCCGCTGTGCCGGTCGGCAGGGTCGACACCGCGCTGGCGTCGCTGGTCACCGGGGTCGCGCTGCCCGTGCCTCTGGGACTGGCGGGAGACCTGGTCGAATCGCTGGACCATCCGATGGTGGCCTCCGTCAGCGGCCTGCGCGATCGGGTGCCCGACCCGCCCGGCGGGCTGCTCGCCGTCGACGAAGCCATTGCCCTGGCCCTGGCGGATCAGTCCAAACGCCCCCTGCCCGTGAACGCCCTGGCTGACCCCCACCATCTCGCCGACACCGATCCCGCGTGGGCTGGTGGGGATGCGCTGCGCATCCGGCGGTTCGCCTGCGCGATTACCCCGTCCGTTGCGCGCCCCACCCTGCGGCTGGTCAACGTCGTCCCCGGACCGCTCGCCGGTGCGCTACGAACCGGCCTCGATATCCTGTCCACTTTGACCGCGAAGGTACGTCCGACATGAGCCAGTCGACTACTCCCTACCGCGCCAGCGTCTTCGCCGAGTTGCATCGCGCGATCACCAATGTCGCTGTGCCCCACCATGAATCGCCCGGCGTCGTGCGGCGCCGACGCGTCGTCGTCGTGATCACGCTGGCGATCGGCGCTGCGGTGCTTGGGGTTTCGCTAAGACGCACGCCGGGTGAGTCGAGTTTCTACTGGCTCACGCTGGCGCTGGCGGCCGTGTGGATCGTCGGCGCGTTCCTCTCGGGACCGTTGCACCTGGGCGGCATCTGCTGGCGTGGCCGCAACCAACGCCCGGTCATCACGGGCACCACCATCGGTCTGCTGCTTGGTGGCGCCTTCGTGCTGGGCGGCATGATCGCCAGGGACATTCCGGCCATCTCGGCGTTGATCATCCGGGTGCTGCAATTCGCCCATCAGGGATCGCTTTTGCCGATCGTGCTGATCACCATGGTCAACGCCATCGGCGAGGAGATGTTCTTCCGCGGCGCGCTCTACACCGCGCTGGGTCGCCTTGCGCCCGTGGCGATTTCGACCATCGTGTACACCTGCGCAACCATGGCCAGCGGGAACTTGATGCTCGGGTTCGCCGCAATCATCCTGGGGACGGTATGCGCGCTGGAACGCCGGGCGAGCGGCGGAATTCTGGCACCCATGCTGACCCATGTCGTGTGGGGCCTGGTGATGGTGCTCGTTTTGCCGTCGCTGTTCGGGCTTTGACAGTACATTTTTGAAAACTAGTGGTCCGGTGGTTTGGTCCGTGAGTTCGTCGGGGATTGTTACCAGATGTCGCTGGCGCCGAGCTGACGGCAGCCTTGCCAAGAGCTGACCCGCTCAGCGGTCGGTGAAGTTAGGAGTGCGGCGCTGCTGGAAAGCCGTTGCGCCCTCGATGAAGTCGTGTGATCGC
This sequence comes from Mycobacterium malmoense, assembly GCF_019645855.1. Lineage (NCBI taxonomy): Bacteria > Bacillati > Actinomycetota > Actinomycetes > Mycobacteriales > Mycobacteriaceae > Mycobacterium > Mycobacterium malmoense. The sequence continues at coordinate 4,083,726 of NZ_CP080999.1, read as the reverse complement.
AGCAAGATCGACTGTCCGCGGAATTCTCGCTCCAGGGCGGAGTCCAGCTCGGTCAGGGTGGTCGCGTTGATCGAATCCTTGGTCTTGGCGTACGCCACGACCGGGCCCGCCGCCAATTTCGAGATCACCTTGTCGACCTCGGCCTCGAATTCCTCGGCGGGATAGACCACGGAGACCAGGCCCCAAGACAACGCGTCGACGGCCGCTAACCGCTCGGCCAGCAGCGCCATCCGCATCGCGCGGATCCGGCCGATCGCCGCGGCGACCAACGCCGACGCGCCGCCGTCGGGCATCAACCCAACCTGCGTGAAGGCAAGCATGAAAAACGCCTTCTCACAAGCCAATACGAGGTCGCATGCCAGGGCCAGGGAAACGCCGACGCCGGCCGCCGGTCCCTGGACGACGGCAACGACCGGCCGCGGCAGCGCGGTAATGGCCCGTATGGCGCGGTTGGCCTCCGCGATGATCTCGGAGCCCGGGCCGCCACCGGCCACGTCGTCGGCGCTCATGCCGGCCCCGGAGCAGAAGCCCCGACCCGCACCGCCAAGGCGCACCACCTTGACCCGCGGATCGGTGGCGGCGCGCTCCATCGCGTCGGCGATGCCGGCCAGCACCGGGGTGGTCACCGAGTTGAGGCTGTCGGGGCGGTCGATGGTCACCGACAGCACGCCGTCGGACAGCGTCACGGCAAGACCCGCGACAGGGGCCAGTGTGTCGATGGCGGATTGCGGCATGGGCCCACCCTAGGCGACGGGGGTCGAGGGCGGCTGCGAAGATGCGAACGGTACGGGCGTCAGGGCAGACGAAAGGTCGGTGGATCGTGGCTGGACCGCTGAAGGGACTGCGTGTTGTCGAGTTGGCCGGCATCGGGCCCGGCCCGCATGCCGCGATGATCCTGGGGGATCTGGGAGCCGACGTGGTGCGCGTCGATCGGCCGTCAACCAGTCCCGGCGGCACGGCCAAGGACGCCATGATGCGCAACCGGCGCGTCGTGACGGCCAACCTCAAGTCCGATGAGGGACGCGAACTCGTGCTCAAGCTCGTCGCCAAAGCCGACGTGCTGATCGAGGGTTACCGCCCCGGCGTCACCGAGCGGCTCGGCCTTGGCCCGCAAGACTGCGCCAAGGTCAACGACCGGCTGATCTACGCGCGGATGACCGGCTGGGGCCAAACGGGCCCGCGCAGCCAGCAGGCCGGCCACGACATCAACTACATCTCGCTCAACGGGATCCTGCACGCGATCGGCCGGGTGAACGAGCGGCCGGTGCCGCCGCTGAACCTGGTCGGCGACTTCGGCGGCGGCTCGATGTTCTTGCTGCTCGGCATCCTGGCCGCGCTGTGGGAGCGGCAGAGCTCCGGCAAGGGTCAGGTCATCGATGCCGCGATGGTCGACGGTTCCAGCGTGCTCATCCAGATGATGTGGGCCATGCGGGCGACGGGCATGTGGACCGACACGCGCGGCACCAACATGCTCGACGGCGGCGCGCCCTACTACGACACCTACGAGTGCGCCGACGGCCGCTACGTCGCCGTCGGCGCCATCGAGCCGCAGTTCTACGCCGCCATGCTGACCGGGCTGGGCCTGGATGGCGCCGACCTGCCCGGACAAAACGACGTCAGCCGCTGGCCCGAACTGCGGGCCGTGCTGACCGAAAAGTTCGCCAGTCGCGACCGCGACCACTGGGCCAAGGTGTTCGCCGACTCCGACGCCTGCGTGACACCGGTGCTGGCCTTCGGCGAGGTCCACACCGAGCCGCACGTCACCGAGCGCCACACCTTCTACGAAGTCGACGGCGGCCCGCAGCCGATGCCGGCTCCGCGGTTTTCCCGCACGGCGCCCGACACGCCCCGCCCGGCGGCGCCGGCGGCCGACATCGAAGCGGTGCTCGAGGACTGGGTATAGTCCCCAACCAACTGGTTGGCTGGACAACAGGGAAGGATTCGCATGGAGATCAGAGACGCCGTGGCCGTCGTCACCGGGGGCGCGTCGGGCCTGGGCCTGGCCACCACCAAGCGGCTGCTCGACGCCGGCGCGCAGGTGGTGGTGCTGGACCTACGGGGCGAGGACGTGGTTGCCGGGCTCGGCGACCGCGCGCGCTTCGCGCAGGCCGATGTCACCGACGAGGCCGCCGTCGCCAGGGCGCTGGACGTCGCCGAGTCGATGGGTCCGCTGCGCATCGTGGTCAACTGCGCCGGCACCGGAAACGCCATCCGGGTGCTGAGCCGCGACGGCGTCTTCCCGCTGGATGCCTTCCGCAAGATCGTGGACATCAACCTGGTCGGCACCTTCAACGTGCTTCGGCTGGCCGCCGAGCGGATCGCCAAGACGAAACCAGTCGGACCAAAAGGCGAAGAGCGCGGCGTCATCGTCAACACCGCGTCGGTGGCCGCGTTCGACGGCCAGATCGGTCAGGCCGCCTACTCCGCGTCCAAGGGCGGCGTGGTGGGCCTGACGTTGCCGGTCGCCCGCGACCTGGCCGGCCACCTGATCCGGGTGGTCACGATCGCGCCGGGCCTGTTCGACACCCCGCTGCTGGCGTCCTTGCCCGAGGAGGCCAGGGTGTCGCTGGGCAAGCAGGTGCCGCACCCGTCGCGGCTGGGCAACCCCGACGAGTATGGGGCACTGGCGGTGCACATCATCGAAAACCCGATGCTCAACGGCGAGGTCATCCGCCTGGACGGCGCCATTCGCATGGCGCCACGCTGAGCGCTTGGGCGAGACTAAACGAAAGCCCCCGCAAATAGCGGGGGCTTTCGGCGTCGGAACAACACGAAGGCTATCGACGAAACCATCGGCTGACGGCGGGTTCGGCCATGAGTAGCCGTGCAAGCACGCTCATCGTCGGAGGTCAGCTTGCCGTTGGCAGCGGGTGCCAGTCTTCGAGCTGTTCCGAGGTCTCGCCTTCCACCAGCACGTCGCCGTGGTAGAGGGCCTCGAAGTCAGCCTTGATGACGTCGGCACTCGAGTCGTCGATCCACATGACCATGAGCGTATGGGCCACCTTTAAGGAATCTTTGAGTCACGATTCGGAAAACAATGGCAATTTACCGGCGGGTAAGGTTTCCGGTCATCGAGCACCCGATTGCGCTTTGAGTGGCCTGTTTTTCTGACCAGGCTCTTATCGTCGTCTGGGTCCAAAGCCGAGATGAACCATCCGGCCGGCTGGATTCGTCCATTAAGCGAACAGTCTTGTTTGACACCTGTAAGTTGGGCGCAGATACGTTACCGCGGATCGGTGGGGGCCTGTGCGTGGCACAGGCGGAAGGACGCGAACATGCTGCAACGGATCGCGCGACTGGCCATCGCGGCGCCACGACGAATCATCGGGGTGGCGGTCTTGGTGTTCATCGCCGCCGCGATCTTCGGCCTTCCCGTTGCCAAGAGCCTGTCTCCCGGCGGCTTCCAGGATCCGAACTCGGAGTCGGCGCGCGCCATTCAAGTGCTGACCGACAAGTTCGGGCAGAGCGGGCAGCAAATGCTGGTCCTGGTCACAGCGCCCGCGGGCACCAACAGTGAGCAGGCTCGCAAGGTGGCCACCGATCTCGTCAGCGATTTGCAACGGTCGCCATTGGTGTACAACGTGACCTCGGCCTGGACCGCGCCGCCACCGGCCGCCGCCAATCTCGTCAGCACCGACGGGAAGTCGGGGTTGATCGTGGTCAACCTCAAGGGCGGCGAAAACTACATTCAGACAAACGCCCAAACCCTGTCGGACGAGTTCGTCCACGATCGTGACGGCGTCACCGTCCGAGCCGGCGGGTCGGCGATGCAGTACGCCCAAATCAACAAGCAGAACCAGGCCGACCTTCTGGTGATGGAGATGATCGCGCTCCCGCTGAGCTTCCTGGTGCTGGTCTGGGTGTTCGGTGGGCTGCTGGCCGCTGCATTGCCGATGGCCCTCGGCGCACTGGCCGTCGTCGGCTCGATGTCGGTGTTGCGACTCGTGACGTTTACCACCGAAGTGTCGATCTTCGCGCTCAACCTGAGCACGGCATTGGGCCTGGCGCTGGCCATCGACTACACGCTGCTGATCGTCAGCCGGTATCGCGACGAGCTGGCCGAGGGCAGCGATCGAGAAGAGGCGCTGATCCGGACCATGGCCACCTCCGGCCGCACGGTGCTGTTCTCCGCGGTCACGGTGGCGCTGTCGATGTCCGCGACGGTGGCCTTCCCGATGTACTTCCTGAAGTCGTTCGCCTACGCCGGCGTGGCCACCGTGGCCTTCGTCGCGACCGCATCCATCGTGATAACCCCGGCCGCGATCGCGCTGCTGGGTCCCCGGCTGGATTCACTGGACGTGCGCCGGCTTTTGCGGCGGATCCTGGGCCGCCCGGATCCCGTGCACAAGCCAGTCGAGGAATCGTTCTGGTACCGGTCGAGCAAGTATGTGATGCGTCGCTGGCTGCCGATCGGCTCGGCCGTCATCGCGCTACTGGTGCTGCTCGGACTCCCGTTCACCTCGGTGAAGTGGGGTTTCCCGGACGACCGGGTGCTGCCGCACTCGGCGTCGTCGCACCAAGTCGGTGACCGGTTGCGCAACGACTTCGCGCACGATTCCGCGACAGCGGTGCCCGTCGTCGTCCCCAACGCCCGTGGGCTCAGCCCGGCCGATCTGGATAAGTACGCCGCGGACCTGTCCCGGGTTCCCGACGTGTCGGCGGTGTCCGCGCCCGGCGGGACGTTCGCGGGTGGATTCCGGGCTGGCCCACCGACGTCGGCTACCGGGTGGGCCGACGGCAGCGCATTCCTGACGGTGAGCAGTGCGGCGCCGCTGTTTTCGCACGCTTCCGACACCCAGCTCAGGCGGTTGCATGAGGTGCGCGGGCCCGCCGGCCGACCCGTCGACATGGCCGGTGTCGCGCAGGTCAACCGCGACAGCGTCGATGCGGTGACGGAACGACTTCCGCTGGTGTTGGGGCTGATGGCCGCCATTACCTTCGTGTTGCTGTTCCTGCTCACCGGCAGCGTGGTGCTGCCGGTGAAGGCGCTGATGTGCAACGTGCTGTCGCTGACCGCGGCCTTTGGCGCGCTGGTGTGGATCTTCCAGGACGGCCACCTCGGCGCGCTCGGAACAACCCCGAGCGGCACGCTGGTGGCCAACATGCCGGTGCTGTTGTTCTGCATCGCCTTTGGGTTGTCGATGGACTATGAGGTGTTCTTGATCTCCCGGATCCGCGAGTACTGGCTGGCGTCCGGGGCCGCCCGACCGGCGACGCCAAGCGCGGCGCAGGCCCATGCCGCCAACGACGAGAGTGTGGCACATGGCGTGGCCCGCACGGGCCGGGTGATCACCGCGGCCGCGCTGGTGATGTCGATGTCGTTCGCCGCGCTGATCGCCGCCCACGTATCGTTCATGCGGATGTTCGGCCTCGGGCTCACGCTCGCCGTGTTCGTGGATGCGACGCTGGTGCGGATGGTCCTGGTTCCGGCGTTCATGCATGTGATGGGCCGCTGGAATTGGTGGGCGCCAAAGCCTTTGGTGTGGCTGCACGAGCGGTTCGGCATCAGCGAGGGCCCGGCCGCACAGGCCGGAGACGTCGAACCGGTGCGGCACGATGGCCGCCCGATCAGGGAGTCGGTGACCAACATTGGTTAGCGCGGCGCACGGCTGACCACCTAGCGACAGTTGGAGGGGCCTTGGGGACGACGGCTGCGGAGGCGTCGGCATCGAGCGTCGACAACCCGTTCTTCGCGCGGATCTGGCCCGTTGTCGCCGCCCACGAAGTCGAGGCGGTGCGGGCCCTGCGCCGGGAGAATCTGGCCGGCTTGTCGGGCCGGGTGCTGGAGGTCGGGGCGGGCATTGGCACCAACTTCGCCTTCTATCCGGATTCCGTTGAGCGCGTCGTGGCCGTGGAGCCGGAGCCGCGGCTTGCCGCCCGGGCGCGCACCGCGGCCGCCGCGGCGCCCGTCCCGGTTGTCGTGACCGGTGAGACCGCGGAGGCGTTCAGCGGCGGGGAGCCGTTCGACGCGGTGGTGTGCTCGCTGGTGCTGTGCTCGGTGCAAGACCCCGCCATGGTGTTGCAGCGTCTGTGTTCGTTGCTGCGGCCGGGCGGGCAGCTGCGGTATCTCGAGCATGTGGCCAGCGCCGGCGTGCGGGGCCGGTTGCAGTGGCTTGCCGACGCCACGCTGTGGCCGAGGTTGCTGGGCAACTGCCACACCCATCGCGATACCGAGCTCGCCATCGTCGAGGCCGGATTCGAGGTGGACACTTCCCGGCGGGAGTGGACGCTGCCGTTCTGGGCGCCGCTGCCGGTGTCGGAGTTGGTGCTGGGCCGGGCACGCCGGCCCTAGATCCCTCACGCCGAGTCTGCGCTCAGCGCGCCCGTTGGCGTGCCGAGCGCGATCTGTGCGCAGGCTCGATGCCGCCATTTCAGTTTCGATGCAGGCTCGATGCCCGAAACTCCCGGGCATCACGAACCCGACGAATGATGTCGGCGGGACGATCCGTTGCGACCACTCGGACGATGAGCCAGGCCAGCCTCTCCAATGCCTCTCTGCGACGGATGTCCTTTCTGTACTGCCAGGGGTCGAGGCGATGATGCTCGCCGTCATACTCGGCGGCGACCATCAAGTCCTCCCACCCCATGTCGAGGTAGTATTGGGCGCCGTCGGCAGTCATTACCGGGATCTGGGTCCTCGGCCGTGGCAATCCCGCGTGGATCAGTAGGAGCCGCAGCCACGTCTCTTTCGGCGACTGCGAACCGGCGTCCGCCAAATCCAGCGCCGTTTCCAGTTGTCTGAGCCCACGCGCGCCGCGGTGCCGGTCCGCCATTTCGGCGACCTGATCGACCTTTACTCCGGTTGCGCGCATGAGGGCGTCCAAGTGGGCGATCGCGGTCCCCATCGGCTTCCGGCGCGCGATATCGAATGCGGTGCGTGGCGGCGTCGTTACCGGTACGCCCATTACAGTGCGGAATTCGGCTGGGCGAAGCCTAAAATCGTAGGTTCGCACGCCGCGTGGCGATCGCGCGTTGGACCAGATCAACTCGACGGGCAGGTGTTCGTCCACCCACCTCGAGCCATGCCACGCGGCCGCGGTCAACCCCGCCAGCACGCCTTGGCGATGCGACCACAGCCAGGCCGCCACTGCACGGTCGCGCAACGTCAGCCCCAGATCGCGTCGTACATAGACGTCGGGGAACACCGGCCGGAAGCGGGACCGCAGCTGATGCTTGCGCAGCGTCCCGGCCTTCACCACCTCGCTGCCGATAAAGGGTTTATTGCTTGTCATGGCTGCACGCTCGCCGGCCTCGCCGACGGCGGGACATCGAAACTGCGCTGAGCGTGCCACTTTGTGGACGAACCGCGATCTGTGCGCAGGCTCGACTTATCTCAACAGGGCGGGCAGCCGCTGCAGCAGCTCGGGCAGCGCCTGGCTTGCACTCTCGCGGATGCTGATCGTGGCGCTCGGGGTAAGCGGTGTCGGCTCGGGGTTGACCTCGACGACGACCGCGCCGCGGGACAACGCCAGATCCGGCAGACCGGCCGCGGGGTAGACGATCGCCGAGGTCCCCACCACCACCATCACGTCGGCGGCCTGCGTCGCCTCGACCGCGCGCTGCCATGGCTCGTCGGGCAGCGGCTCGCCGAACCACACGATGTCGGGTCTGATCAGGCCGCCGCAGTGGCAGACCGGAGGTTCCACCTCCAGCGCCGGCTCCGGCATTTCGGGGAGCGCACCGGTGTAGGGCATACCGCAACGCTCGCAACGGAATTCGAAAAGGCTCCCGTGCAGATGATGCACCGGGCTGCTACCGGCGCGCTCGTGCAAGTCGTCGACGTTCTGGGTGACGACGGTGACGTCGGCGTAATCCTGCCACGCAGCGATCGCGCGATGCCCATTGTTGGGTTCGACGTTGGCCACCAGGTAGTGGCGCCACAGATACCACCCCCAGACCCGTTCGGGGTTGTTGCGCCACCCTTGGGTGCTGGACAGCTCGTAGGGATCGAAGCGGGCCCACAGTCCGTTCTTGTCGTCACGAAAAGTCGGTACGCCGCTTTCCGCGGAGATCCCCGCGCCGCTGAGCACCGTTACCCGCATTCCACAAACATAGCCGCGCTTGCGGGATACTGGGTGCGTGGAGCTGCGGGATTGGTTACGGGTCGACGTGAAGGCGGGCAAACCATTGTTCGACCAGCTCAGGACCCAGGTCATCGACGGAGTCCGAAGCGGCGCGTTGCCGCCCGGCAGCCGGCTCCCGACGGTGCGTGACCTGGCCGGTCAGCTTGGCGTTGCGGCGAACACCGTGGCCCGTGCCTATCGTGAGCTGGAGTCGGCGGCGATCGTCGAAACACGTGGGCGCTTCGGCACTTTCATTTCCCGCTTCGATCCGACCGACGCCGCGATGGCGGCCGCTGCCAAAGAGTACGTCGACGTGGCCCGGGCATTGGGGCTGACCAAATCCGACGCGATGCGCTACCTGACCAATGTGCCCGATGATTGAGGCCGGCCGAAATCGGTTGGCGCGCTAGCCAATAACTTTGGCCAGCGTGCGCAGGTTACGTGTCGTCGTCGAGGACTTGTAGCGCGGCTTGCCCATCGTCTTGCCGATCGTGCTGTCCAAGGTGCTGCCCTTGGGCACCTGCCAGTAGACAACGCCCTCGCCGCGGCCGATCTTCTCTGCCGGACCGGCACCCTCGGCGAGCCTGGCAAGCTCGTCGAGCACCGCGGCGTCGGCGACGAACGTGACGTAGGACTGGTACCCGTCGACCTCGCGTTCGAAAGGGTAGGCGTCGACGACCGTGCGCACCGTGTCGATGTCGTACACCAGCACCCACGCGTCATAGCCGAACCTCTCGCGCAACGTGGCTTCGGCCTTCTTGCGCACCGCGGCCACGCCGGCGGACGACTCCAGCAGCACGTTGCCGCTGGCCAGGACGGTGCGCACGTTGGCGAATCCGGCGCCGGTCAGCGCGGCCGCCACCTCGGCCATTTTGAGGTTGACGCCGCCGACGTTGACGCCGCGCAGGAATGCCGCGTACTTGGTCATGGTCCGATTCCACCAGGCCGGCCGGGAGCGACGTGACGCGACGTAGGCTTTTGGCATGGGACGCCAAGTCTTCGACGACAAGCTATTAGCCGTGATCAGCGGGAACTCCCTCGGGGTGTTGGCCACCATCAAGCGCGACGGGCGGCCCCAACTGTCGAATGTGAGTTACCACTTCGACCCGCGCGAACTGGCGGTGCGGGTATCGATCACCGAGCCGCGGGCCAAGACGCGCAATCTGCGCCGCGACCCGCGGGCTTCGATCCTGGTCGACGCCGACGACGGGTGGTCGTATGCCGTGGCCGAAGGCACGGCGGAACTGACGCCTCCGGCGGCCGCGCCCGACGACGACACCGTCGAGGCGTTGATTGCCTTGTATCGCAACATCGCCGGTGAACATCCGGACTGGGACGAGTACCGGCGGGCGATGGTCACGGACCGGCGGGTGCTGCTGACCCTGCCGATCTCACACGTGTACGGCATGCCGCCGGGTAAGTGGTAAAACCACGAGGCACGCTAGGCTGCCGGCATGGCCGAATCGAAGTCCCAACACGAGGACGAGACCAAGCGCAAGTTCCGGGAAGCCCTCGACCGCAAGAAGGCCAAGTCGGCGGGCGGTTCCGATCACAAAGACGGCGGCGACAGACACTCGCGGGCCCACGGCCCCTTGGAGAGCCGTCGGGAATTCCGTCGCAAGAGCGGTTAGCCGTTGGCCGTAGTCGGCCGCTGAGCCTTGGCAAGCCCGAAAAATACTGCTGGAACGGCGAATTCGAGCGCCGTGAGCACATCCTGAAACCAATGTGGCCGACCCTTTTGGACCACCGAGATCAGGCGCCCGACGCCGCCGGCAAGCATGACGCCGGCCAGTAACCACACATCACCGACGCGAATGGGGGATCGGCGAGCCGCCTGCACCCAGGCGATGCCGTACCCGGCGAAAATGGCCGAGTAGAACCGCTCGCGCGAGTCGACCGTCGCGTTGGCATCGGTCGCGCCCGGAACCGAGGCCGTCCCCAAGGCGAAGTGATAGCCACCGATCGCGATCGACGACACCCCGGTGACCGCGGCCAGGTACTTGAGGTATCCGGCGCGTGAGCCGTCAGCCATATCCGCATGCTCCTCCCGGGGCCCGGCACGGCGACCGGCCCACCACGACCGCTAAGTAGATTATTGTCAACTTAGCGCGAAAGTTGTTGATTATCAAGTAAAATTCGCGGATGGCCAGCCAACGTCGACTCGCACCGCAACGGCGCCGCGAACACGTTGTGGACGCGGCGGAACGGGTCTTCGCCGAACGGCCGTACGAGTACGTCGCCATGGATGCCGTCGCCGAGGAGGCCGGCATCTCGCGTGCGCTGCTGTACCGGTACTTCCCGGGCAAGCTCGCGTTGTTTGCGTCCGTGTACCGGCGCGCGGCCGACCGGCTGCTCGACGGCATTCGCTTCGACCCCGGCGCTCCGCTTCAAGCCCAGATCGCCGCCGGACTTGACGCCCACTTCGACTACTTTCTGGCCAACCGCAACACCGTGCTGGCAGCCAACCAGACTTTGGCCTCCGACCCGGTTGTGCAGGGCATCATCAATGCGGAGCTTGCGGCGCTGCGTGACCGAATCACCGAGGCCGCCACTTCGGATTACCGTGCGCGCCAACGGCTTTCTGCTATTGTGATCAGTTGGTTGGCGTTTGTCCGGGTGCTGTGTGTGCAGTGGCTCGCCGACGAGAGTTTCACGCGCGACGAGCTCCGGGGGATCTGCGTCGACGCCCTCAACGCGGTGCTTTCGGGGCGGATCTAGACTGTGTGGGTGCCGAGGCTGCAGCTTGCCCAGGATCCGGCCGCCGACGCGCTGCTGGACGACAACCCGTTCGCGTTGCTGGTGGGCATGCTGCTCGACCAGCAAGTGCCCATGGAGACGGCCTTCGCGGGACCGAAGAAGATCGCCGATCGGATGGGTGGCTTCGACGCCGGCCAGATCGCCGACCACGACCCGGACAAGTTCGCCGCGTTGTGCTTGGAAAAGCCTGCGATACACCGCTTTCCGGGATCGATGGCCAAGCGCGTCCAGGCCCTGGCGCAGATCATCGTGGACCGCTACGACGGCGATGCGGCCGGGTTGTGGACGGCCGGCGAGCCCGACGGGAAGGAACTGCTGCGGCGACTCAAGGGGCTGCCCGGTTTCGGCGAGCAGAAGGCGCAGATCTTCCTGGCGTTGCTCGGCAAGCAGTACGGCGTGACGCCGACGGGCTGGAGGGCGGCGGCCGGGGAGTTCGGCAAACCCGGCACGCACATGTCCGTCGCCGATATCGTGGACGCCCGTTCGCTTGGACAGGTGCGATCACACAAGAAGCAGATGAAGGCAGCAGCGAAGGAAAGGGCGGCAACGTGAAGACACACATAACGTGTCCCTGCGGCGAAGCCATCGTCGGCAAGGACGAGGACGAACTGGTCGAACTGACCCAGGCTCATCTGACCAGCGTTCACCCGGGCCTGGAGTACGACCGCGACGCGATCCTGTTCATGGCCTACTAGCCGGGCCCCCCGGCCTACTAGCCGGGGCCCGGCCGCGAAGGTGCGTGTTTGTACGGTGACACGCCGTCACGGGCGTACAACTGCGCACGCTCGCGCCGAAGGGTCTAAGGCACCACCGTGGAGCCGATCGTGGGCATGAACTGGCACTGCTTTTCCTTGGTGGTGACCTGCCCGAAGATGGTCGACATGATGCTGCCCGAGCCGGTGTCGACGATTGCCGTCAACGTCGTCGGCCCATCGGCATTGATGTCGGATCGCGGCTTGAGCGTGGCGGTTCCGGACTTGCCCGTGGTCAGGTTCACCCAGGTGACGTTCAACGGCAGCTTCTGCACCTCGGCGGGTCCCGGGGTGCCGACGGCGGTGAACACGTAGGCGGTTTGGCTGGGCCCCGGCCCGGGCGCCGGAATCTTCGCCGGTCCCGCCACCGATAGCGCCGTCGCGATCGAACTGCTTCCGTCCGCAAGGCAATTGGTGCCTATCGAGGGATACATGAAGTCCTGCGTGGGCGGGGCGTCCGGGCCGAAATTCGGGGCCGCCGCCGCAGCCGGAGCAGGGGCCGGTTCAGGAGCCGCCGCCGGTTCAGGAGCCGGCGCGGGTGCCGCGACGGGCTCGGCGGTGCCTGGCACCGCGGCCGAAGGGGCCGCCGAAGGAGCGGCCGCCAAAGGGGCCGCTGCAACGGGCCCGGGACCCGCAGCGCGCGCCGGATCGATACCCGGCGGCAGGTGCGACTGTAGGCCGGGCTCGATGCCGACCGCCGGGACGTGCGCCGCCGGGGCGGCGTCGGGGGCGGCGACACCGGCGGGTGCGCCGGGAACCGGCGCGCCCGGCTCCTGCACGAACTGATTCACCGACGCGGCAACGTTTTTTGACTCGTTGGGCGCCGTCGAATTGTGGGTGAAAGCTTGAGCGGCGGCCATCAGCAGCTGTGTCGCCTGCGTGGGATCGCTGGCCGCCTGCTGAATGATCGGGCTCAGCTGCGAGAGCGCCGGCAGGCCCGGAAGCTGTTGGGCGGAGCTCGGCTGCGGTGTCGGTTGCGGTGCCGCCGGGTCGGCCGCCGCGCTCGGGCAGACCCCGAACGCGGCAGCCGACGCCGTGACGACAGCGGCCAAACCTTTGGACAGATTCCAAGTGGTTGCCACGATGTCCTCCGGTCGTTGGTAGTGGATTAGGCGTCTAACAGGCCGCTCACGGCAGGGCCGCGAGCAGCGGCGCCACCGGTCCGGCGGGGCTGGCCGGCGCCGGTGCCGCCGGAGCCGGCGCCTGCCCCGCGGCCAGTGCCGTCAGATCCTGCGGAAACGTCAGCTGCCCGGGCATATTGACCGGCAGGCTGGACGGCAGCGCCGGCATGTTCACCTTCGCCTGCGGGATCTGGGGGACGGCCGGAGCGGCGGGAGCCGCGGGCGCCGATAGCCCCGGGATGCCGGACAGCCCCGGAATCGAAGGGGCGGCCGGGGCGGTGGGTGCCGCCGGTGCCGGCGATGTCAGCCCGGGGATCGACGTGAGCCCGGGGATGGTCGGCGTCGCCGCCGGGGCCGACGCGGGCGCGGGCTGGGTGAGCCCCGGAATCGAGGGAATCGCCGCCGGAGACGACGCCGGCGCGGTGGCCGAGGGGACCCCCGGGAAGCTGATGCCGGGGGTGGCCGGTGCCGCCGGGGGCGTCGCGCCGAGGGCGGTAGCGAGGTTTTGCAGGATTTGTGGCGCGTTGGCCGCCGAACTGATCAGCTGTTGCGGAATGTTCGGCACGGGTGGAGCCGGCACGGGGTCGGCGTGGGCGATTCCGCCCGTCAGTAGCGCTGCGGACGAACCGACCACGACGGCGGTTGCACGCAAGTAAGTCCAGATGGTTGGCATGACTCTCCCTGGTTATCGATGACAGGTCCTGCGCCGAAGTTACTTTGATACTGATGTGACTCAAGTGACACGTGTGGCATTTATTCGATCGTTACGGATACGAGTGACGGCGGTGACCGGGCGCCCGCTCGCTAAAGTCGGGCGGATAGACACCATCCCGACCGCCCCGGCGGCGCCCCTCACGCGGCGGCTGGCGAGTGCGCTCCAGGCGGCCGCCCCGGCGCTGTTGATCGTGAGCGTCGCCGCGCGACTCGCCTGGACGTACCTAACGCCCCACGGCGCAAACTTCGTCGACCTGCACGTTTACCTTGGCGGCGCCGCCGCCCTCGACCATCCCGGCACCCTGTACAGCTACGTGTACGCCGACCAGACGCCGGACTTCCCGCTGCCGTTCACGTATCCGCCGTTCGCGGCCGTTGTCTTCTACCCGCTGCACCTGTTGCCGTTCGGCCTGGTTGCCTTCCTATGGCAGCTCGCGACGATGGCCGCGTTGTACGGCGCGGTTCGGATCAGCCAGCGCTTGATCGGCGTGCCGGCCGGCGCGGGTCACCGCGTCGCGATGTTGTGGACGGCGATCACCGTCTGGATCGAGCCGCTGCGCAGCACGTTCGACTACGGGCAGGTCAACGTGTTGCTCATGCTGGGGGTGCTGTGGGCGGTCTACACGACGCGGTGGTGGCTGTCGGGCCTGCTGGTCGGGGTGGCCGCCGGAATCAAGTTGACGCCCGCCGTTGCCGGCGTCTATCTCGTCGGCGTTCGGCGGTGGGCCGCGGCGGTGTTTTCGGCGGTCGTCTTCCTCGCCACCGTCGGCCTGTCGGCCTTGATCGTCGGCGACCAGACCCGCTACTACTTCTTCGACCTGCTCGGCGACGCGCACCGGGTCGGGCCAATCGCCACCTCGTTCAATCAATCCTGGCGCGGCGGCATCTCCCGGATCCTGGGCCATGACGCCGGCGACGGTCCGCCGGTCTTGGCCGCCATCGCCGTCACGGCGGTGCTGGCCTTGCTGGCCTGGCGGGCACTGGACGGGTCCGATCGGCTCGGCAAGCTGCTGGTCGTCGAGGTGTTCGGGCTGCTGCTCTCACCGATTTCGTGGACCCACCACTGGGTGTGGCTGGTGCCGCTGATGATCTGGGCGATTCACGGGCCACCGCGCGATCGCCCCGGCGCCCAAGGGGTGGGCTGGGGCTGGTTGGCGCTCACCATCATCGGCGTGCCGTGGTTGTTGAGCTTCGCTCAACCGAGCATCTGGCAAATAAGCCGGCCGTGGTATCTCGCCTGGGCCGGGCTGGTCTACATCGTCGCGGCGGTGGCGACGTTGATCTGGATTGCCGCCACCGGCCGACGCACGGCGGACGGTTAGCCGCCAACGATCCCGTCGATATCGCGCGCCATCGCGATGTCGTTTTGGGTGATGCCGCCCGCGGAATGCGTCACCAGCGCGAAAGTCACCGTCCGCCAACGGATATCGATATCCGGGTGATGATCCTTGCTCTCGGCGTGCTCGGCCACCCGGCGCACGGCGTCGATGCCGTCCAAAAACGTCGGAAACTTGATCGACCGGCGCAGGGTGCCGTCAACGCGCTCCCATCCGTTGAGCTCGGGCAGTGCGGCGTCTACTTCCTCATCCGTTAACACAGCCATAACTCGTAACCTTTCTCTATTCCAAATACGTTGCTACCTGCCACTTTACGCCTATTTGCCGTAGGGTGGCAGGGGTACACGGGTATTGGTTACGGTTAACACTATGGCCAACACCGCGCGCATTACCCCCCTTAAGCAACTCGACATTCGTTCTCTCGTAGTCTCTTTCGAGATTTGAGCTCGCCGCCCTTAATCGGTCGCGCGCTACGAAAAAGATCTACCTGTCCAGCATTGGCGTATACCTCAGGTGGCTTGAAACAAACGGCCATCCGCCTGGAATTGATCGCAGGCTGGTGCAGGCCTGGATGGCGGAAATGCTGGAGAACGGGGCTGCGGCGACGACGGTGGGGGCCCGGCTGGCTGGCATCCGGCAATTCACCAAATGGCTCGCCAATGAACATGAGATCCCGATCGACCCCTTACTTGGACTGAACGCTCCCAAGGCACCCATACCGATCACTCCTATCCTCACCGACGAGCAGATCAAAGCGCTCATCCAGGCATGTCAGGGGACTAGCCTGCGTTGCAGGCGCGACGAGGCACTCGTGAGGTTGCTTGTTGAGTCGGCCATGCGGGTGGGGGAGTGCGTTGCTCTGACGACGGACGACGTTGACATGGCCCGGGGTCTGGTAATGATCCGCCGGGCGAAGAACGGGCGTGGCCGCGTTGCGCCATTTGGTGCGCAGACGGCGCGGAGTTTAGACCGGTACCTGCGGGCGCGGCGTGTTCACAAGTTCGCCGACTCGAAGGCATTGTGGTTGGGCGCGCGTACCTACTTGTCTCTGAGTGCGGCAGGCGTACGGATGACGCTCCGCGAACGTGCTCAAGAGGCGGGTATTGGACACCTTCACCCTCATCAACTACGCCATACGGCAGCGGCGCGGTGGCTAATGGCCGGAGGTACTGAGACTTCGCTGATGGCTATAGCGGGCTGGCAGGACAGGACGCAGTTGGACAGGTACGGGGCACATACGAAGGCTGAGCGCGCAGTAGCCGAAGCGCGGCGATTAAGCCTTGGAGACATATAGATACCACAGCGCGCTACGGAATAGCATTACAGCACAACAATATTCGGACTCGGAATACCAGGAATACCGGTAGGGCCGGTGTACCGTTAGGTAGCGGCGCAACTCGCGCCGGGCCTGCTGAAGTCGCTGAGTAAGCGTTTTCGCGCATGGACGGAGGAGACATGGCAGCAGCACAGCCATTTGTCGTTCTCGCGTGCGCGAAAGGTTTACTGCTATGGCAACAACCCCAGACGGGGATCAGAACGGAATACTGTCTGGCTGTTCGGGTCTAACACAGGCCGAGCTTCGGCTAATTGGATCGATCGGCGGCCATACATCGTGGGCCAACACTCAGAATCGCCAGGCGCGAATGGCAGTGCCGCAGCAGGCCTCACCGGCCAGCTGGGAATGGCACGCCGACAGATTTGATCCGAACCATGAATTGCCAGCGGAAGAACGGCGGCAGCGTGGTGAAAGCGCCAAAAGGGCCTACATGAAGCAGCTCAGCCGCAAGGCCCTCCGCGCCCGCAGGCTGAAGAAGGCCGACCGACTCGTGGCCGAGGCTGGGCGCTTGCGTGAAGAAGCCAGCCGGGACGGCGATGTTGCCTAGCCCCATACAAGACGAAACCGCCGCCCTGGACGAGGCGGCGGTTTCAGTGCTCATGACACCAGATGACCCAGCAAGTCTACGACAGCCGTACGACACGGGCCGGGGCAACACGAAGGGAAATACGGCCCGTGACGTGGACGAAGCTGGGTGACGAATTCAGCGACGAATGCTGGACATTGACCGACGCGGCTTTCCGGCTGCACACCGAGGGGCTGTTGTGGTCAAACCGAATGTTGACCGATGGCCAACTGGCCAAGGATGAGATGCGCCGCTGGGCGCATCATCCCGAGGCAGCCGACGAGTTGGTGTCGGTCGGGTGGTGGGAAGACCACGGCGAGCATTACCAAGTCATTCACCACCTTGGCTACCAACGGACCCCGTGACCAGATTGCGCGCCAGTCGCTCGCCAACAAGAAGAACCGCGCCAAAGGCAAGGCGAGACCCGTTCGCCCCAAAGGCAACCCGTCAAGCGAGTCGTCTGACGAATCGTCTGACGAAAGGGACAGGACAGGACAGGCTTAGGGAAGGGGGGTACGGCGCCAAGCGAAGAGGACAGCCGAAACAGACAGTCTCCCCCCGACTTTGAGCTGTGTGAGGTGTGCCGGGAACGTGAAGCTCAAGGTCCGGGACGCCAAGCTTGGCACCCGAACCTGTGTAAGCCATGCGAGCGCGCGCAACAGGCCGAGGCCAATGCCGAATACGAGGAGCAGTACTTATGACCGCCTACGAATGTCAGGGCTGCGGCGCAACGTTGTGGCTAGCCGACTCGCGCCGCGTGGGCCGCTGCCTGGAATGCCGACACATCGCGGAAGACCAACGCTTGCGCGATGTCATTGCCGAACAGCAGGCAAGGCTAGGAAGGAGGAAAGCAACATGACCGCGAAGAAACCCGAGCGTTGCAATCGGTGCGGCGTTCTCGATGGCGAACCGCACCGGCTGATGTGCGACAAGCGAACCCGTTGTGAATGCGGTGCGCCAGCCATTCGAGGCGGCGGCTCGTTGTGCGCGCCATGCGCACGGAAAAGAGCTATCGCCGTCGCCTCCAAGTTGGCCGAGCTGGACCAGCATTGAGCGGCACCGAGGAGAGATGGGCGAGACACGTCGAGGTCGGCAGATTGTTTCTCGCTGGCCATACCATCGACGCCGTCGCGCAACTGGTTGGCCTTTCGACATGGCGCGTGACCGCAATCCTGCGGCAGTCAGGCGAGCTGCGCGAGGAGCAGGCCCCACGCACGAATCTCTCCTCATGCCGCGCCGCCGTGGTGTGCATGCGGCAGGGTGAGGCCGAGGAGACTGTGGTGGTCTTTCCGATATTGGCCGAAGCCGAAGAGGCCGCGAGACGCGGCGACCGGCTCGGCTGCGGCTCACGCTGGTGCAGAAAGACTCACACGGTCGTTTGGCTGGACGAGGGCCGCTGGCGCAGCCGTACGCCAAGCCTGCCAGCGGCCATTGCGTCCGCCACATTGGCCGCTGGCCGGACAGAACCTGGTACGCGGTAGGTAGTACCGGCCAGCCGGGGAGAAACCGAATGAGCGCGAATCTTTACGGATACCGCTACGGATTACAAAGGAGCGCAATATGACTGACTGCCCAGACGAAGAATCCTTCGAGATGGACCTCGCCATCAACGCACCCGATCTTCAGACGGCACGCGACCGAGCACTTTTTTCGGCTATCACGCATCAGTTGGTCACGCCGCCAGCGTTTGAGCAGTGGTGGGTGGCGGGCCTGCCCAAGTGGTCGGAGGTCTCCGGCCCACCCGTGATGGATGACGCGGATGATGACAAATGAGTCAAACCTCAAGAGCCGCAATGTTTAACGTGGACGTGCTAGGTCTTTGACCCGTCAGTGGACCGCGATATGCTGACGCTGCAAGCCCAGGCGTGGATGCGCCGCTAACGGTTTGCAGCCGCTCGGGATGAGCCCAATTTCATCTGCCAACGTGCGCCGTTCCGGTGCGCGTAGTTCGCTACACCTCGAAAAGGGCTCTTTATGACCACCTTTGATGACCAGCGCGCGTGGATCGACAGCCTTGTTGGCCAGCGCGACTCCTTGAAGCGTGAGCAGCGCCGGATGCTTGACCGTATCCGTGCAACGAGCCGCGAGGAGCTGGATACCCGCGAGCAGCGCAGGTTCGAAAAGCTGGACGCTGACGTCAAGTCGCTGACCGAGCGCGTCGCCAGCGCCAAGGACGACCTGCGCCGGATGGGTGCTGGCCACCCGATGATGGACGGTACGCAGCGGCGCGGGATGGACGCCCAGACGTTCTCGCGGCAGTGGGCATCTGAAGCGGCGCATCGCATCACTCGCACCTTTGGTGAACAGCGTGCGGTGGTCACCGGCTCCATCGACGTGCCGAGCATGATTTTGCCCTACGTCGTCGAAACGCCGTGGCCAGTCCGCCTGATTGATTTGTTGGTCAATCGCGTGGTGGCTGAGCAGAGCAATGCCTTTGAGTACTACCAGCAAGTCGCCCGGACGAATAACGCTGCGCCCGTTGCGGGACCTGGCCACCAAGCCCACAAGTGTCTTCACGTTAGAAGCACACCAGGATCGGTGCCGGGTCATCGCGCACCTGAGCCAGCCCGTGCCGTATCGCTATTTGCAGGATGTGCCGGAACTGCAATCGTGGCTGGTCCGAGAAATGTACGAAGGCGTTCTCGCTGCGCTGGAGAGCCAGATCATTAGCGGTTCCGGCTCCGGCGAAAACATGTTGGGACTGTTGAACACCAGTGGCCTGACCACGGTGGCCTTCGATACCGACGCGCTGACCACGTTGCGTCACGCACAGACGCAGTTGCAACTGCTCGGTGAGAATCCAACCGCCATCGCGTTGCACCCCGCTGACGCTGAGGCCATCGACCTGACCCGTTGGGGAGCATCAGGCGGATTGCTGAGTTCAGGCTTCCAGCACCCCAACACGGCGGGCTACGGCAGCAGCGACAACTTCTTCGGTCCCAGCGACCAGATCAAGCGCGTCATCTCCCCGAGCGTTCCGCAGGGCACCGGCATTGTGGCGGACTGGAATCAGATCAAGATTTTCGTCCGCGAAGATTTCGTTTTGCTGATGAACATTTACGGCGAAGCCGAATTCTCCACCAACAGTTACGTTCTGCGTGGTGAAGGCCGTTATGGCATTGGCGTTCTGCGGCCCCAGGCATTCGCCGTATGCAGTCTGGCCAGTTCCTAATGCCGTTCTCCAAGCCGATTGACCCGTACGGAGACGATTACGTCTCGGTGGAGGAATGCGCCAAGCGCATGAACATCACCACCGAGCAGGTCTTCGAGTTGGTCAGTAGCCACGCCCTACGCGCGTATCGGTGGGGCGGCTGGGGCGACATCGTGGTGCAGCCCGCCATCCTGTCGGGTGCGCCCTCTACAAGACCTGGTGCAGGAGAGCCGACTGGTGAGGTCAAGAAGCGGCCACGCCGTATGGCTCGCTCATGAAGGGTTTCGCGGTAACTGGATTCACGAGCCCCGCAGTCCCAGTCCAGGCTGCGGTCCTGCACCACCAAGCTTGCTCAGTGATGTTCCGGTGTTTTGAGAAGCGAAAATGATTTGCAGGTCAGGATCGTCGTCGGGGACCGGACAACACGCTGAGCAAGGGCGGCGCGGTAGCACGGACATCAGTGGAGCTGGTGATGGAAGCGCCAGCTCCAACCACCTGGTGGCCGCGCCCGCGCCGTACCAAGGGGAGAGACATGAGCCAACCTGACACCCTCCAGCGCCTTTTGGATATCCGGGATCACCTGATGAACGAGTTCGAACTGCTGCGGGCCACGATGAAGCAGGAAAAGCGCAAGGACTTCACTCCCGAGGAAGAAGTCATCTTCGACGCCATCGTCATCGCCAGCCGCGCCATTCGCGGGCCGATACGACACCTGAGTACCCAACCCACGGTCTAAGCGTTAAGAAGCCGCCGCTGGACTTAACACTTACCGTTGGGATCCGGCACGAATGGCTTCGGGGCAGTTAACACTTATGGCGCCGACCGACTTAACACTTAGCTAGAGCGGGAGTCCCGGCGCAAAGGCGCATCGCTAATCGCTTCTAGGCGGGCCGCCAGTGATCGGGATTACCTTTATCGGTGTGGCGGACGTGGGCGATGTGGATCGGAGAGTAGCCCCTGTTCCGCGCCCAACGAATAGCTTCATCCTGTCGCTTGTGTTGAGAAAGGATGTTATCGGCGCGGTCCTCGACCACGTAATGGTCAGGATGGCCCTGGTACCCCTTGGGGCGACCCTCGATGTAGACGGCGGTCATCGGCGTCTCCTTTCCCGGACGACTCATGCTTACCTAACCGACGGCCGGCATTCAATAGCGCGCTAAGGATTAGCCTCATGGCACGAACCGAGTCGCCGTTGTGGGCTGCTCGGTTCTGCCGGTCCCTAGTTGCCGTTCTCCTCGTCCCAGTCGTCACCGTGATGATCGCCGTAATTGTCCGGTATGTAGTCTGGCGTCTCAGAATCCTTGGGCCACCGGTCATTACCCGTGGCTGCCGTTGGCCTCCGTCGAAACTCACGCATTGCCGTTCCCAATCCGGTGCTGGCCTAGCTGCAACAGGCAATCCACGATGTCCCCGTGCCGGCCTAGCGACGTGGGTCTGCCGCCCTGTGCAACAAAGCATTCCCAGCTGGTCTGGCCGTCGTATTGCCACTCGATCACCGTGTAGACGTCGGTACCACTACGTCCCTGCCATAGGACCCGTTGGGTGGCGGCTGCCACAAGCATGGTCACGCCTCCTTGCTGACAAGGCGGACCGGCAGCAGCTGCACGTTGCAACCCTCGGACTCCAGGCGCTCCTTATACCGCTGCGCCGACTTCTCATTGACGAAAAATCGGGTGATCACGCCTTGCTGCCAGCGCCTTGACGTGTGCTGTGGGTCCTGTACATCTGCGGCCACCGAAACCTGGTGCGGAAAACTGCGCTTGTTGACCAGACCAGCACGAGAAGGTCCGGATTCGTACACATAAACGGTGCCTTCCGCTTTCTTCTCCGCCTTTTTCTCTGCCAGCTTGGCGGGCGCTTTGGCCGGTCCTTTCTTCGCTGGCGTCTTGCGCGCCGCCGCTTGCTCCTTGCGTGCCAGGGCCAGGTTGGCAACTGGCGCTGCGGTGGGCTGTGGGTTCGACATTGCTATCTCCTTTTTGGGCTCTGCGGCGGGCTTATTCCCTGGCCGCTACACATAAGCATATGTACATATGGCCTGCTCACAAGGGTTTTCCAGGATGGGTTGACCCCAATTCTGGAGGTCTCAGGAAGCCGTCTCGCCCTCCGTGTGGTACCTAGTGGCTGCCGTCGTAGGGCCGCATACGGCCACGCTGGTGAGGTTTCAGCCGGGGGCTGGTGTGGCGGCGGCGCAGCGCCACAGAGGTGACCGGCAGACTCAAAGGGGGGTAGGCCAAGTCAAAGTCCGGCCCGGCACCCGCTCCCTCACCGGAGCGTTGAGGCCGCCGTACCCAGTTGACGTAAGCACAAAAAAGGGGCTGCCCCTACGGGCAACCCCCTGGTCAGGTGGGCTTAGGTCTGCACGGTGTGCTTACTTGTATTCCTGCTATTGGTCTGGAGAATGGCGGAATGCGCCAGGATATGACCGCCCTTGAGCGAGACAAGTGGATTTACGAAGCCAGACGCCGTGGCATCAGCTACCGGCGCATCGCCAGGGAGCTGGACATGACGGCAGCCGGAGTGCAGAAGGCGATGCAGCGCATCCTGGCCGGAGGACTCGGCAAGGGTCGCGACCGGCGAGCCCAGTAGGCGACTACCGTTAGCCCCGTGGCCGAGTACACGCCTGCTGAAGCGCCGTGGCCTGTTGAGGAGGTCTACCCCAGGGAGTTGCGCCTGGGGGATGTCGTATGCATCGGCGGGAACTACCCCTGGCTCCAGATCACCCGGATTATCGATGCCGGTGAAAATCAGCCGGACTGGGAGAAGCCGCTGGGTAAGCGCGCTTTCGTCTTGTCTCCGATTGAGGGGGAGAGGCCGGTCACAGTCACCTACGACAACCACAACGTACGGACAGTGTTCCGGCGTAAGGGCTAGGGACGGCCTGGCCGCTACCGGCGAGCGCTGTAACCTCACCATCAACTTCTAAATCAGTTCCTGGTAGCGGGAGTACAAGTATTCAAAGATGGTTTCCTCGCCGTTTTTTCGGGACTCAACCAGGACGCCAAGGTCCTGATCGTCAATTGGTATGACAAATCCACGATCGTCCAATGCTGCATCACGGCAATGTCTGACGACACTCGTTTTATTGTCGCCGAACCCCCGGTAGCACAACAGGCCCAACCTTCCCCGTCTCGGCGAGAACCTTCCGGTTAACTGGTCAAACTCTGGATTCGATAGCGCACCCGTGTAATTCTTGCATTCGACGACAACAGAGCTTGCTGGTACGTTAGCTACCTTATTTACCCAGTGAAAGAATCCGGTAGCTGCGACATTTGCGTAGACGATGTCGATTCGCTTACGTCCTTGGTGAATTTTGAACTCGCGTTGGGGAACATCAAGAGCGGGGTAAAATAGGGCGGTTAAAAGGTGCTGAATTGCGTAGTGATAATTATCGGCGTCATCTCTACCGGATGCGATACTCAAAACATTGTTCAGCAGTTCATCCCAATTGGGCGGGGGAGTCCCAGTCGCGTTCGCAATTTCATTGTGACTTGGCGGCTCGCTCCTCGCTGCCCGCGAGGCGCGGTATCTCTGCATGATCTCGGGATTCTGATGCGTGACCTCCGTGTTCCACGGTTTGATCCTTTGGCCGTCGCGCTGGCGTATGGACTTCTTGGTGACATACCGTTGGCCCCGCAGCCGTTTCGACCGCCTCTCCCTCACAAGTGCTGAATGCGGATTAGCGAGCTCCCTGTCCTGAAGGTACGGGAGGACGAAGTGTGTCAAATACTCGCCCGGGTCGAACGTTCCCGTCTTGCGCACGACGGCTTTGGGCACCAGCAATAACTTGCCGCTCGGCATCGGCATCGTTACATGTACCGCTTCCCATGAGTGCGTCATTCGGTTCCACATGGGACCCGAGTTGAGGCCTGGGACCGTTGGGATACCGTACAGGTCACACATACTCTGGGTGAATTCGATGAGCGGGCAACGGACGATATTTATTGTCATGTCGGAAACTCGGTCGTGGCCGATTCCGTCAACAAATAAAAGAGTTTCCTCGATATCCTCGACAATGCCTGAAGTTACCGCTTCGCTAGAAAGAAGCGCATCGAATATTTCCTCGGCGAGCGTGGTTCCCACGCCCTTCCCTCTAGCTTCTCGCCTCGAGAGTCCGAGATGCGCTTCATTTGGTTCGTTGAGTTGCCCGAGCAGGTATTCCCCACGCAGATAATTCTCTGTTTGTACGGCGCGAAGAAGCTCGTTGTAGAAATCCTGCAAGAGTGCAACGCATCCAAGCGCCCAGTCGGTGTCGAGGTATCGGAAGGCATGAGGGTCAACAAAAACTTTGGTGTCAGTGTTGATGTCGACGTCTAGGAATTCGAGTGATGGTTGGGAGACGCCCAGCTCATAGAGTTCAGAGACCCTCATGCTTGCTCCCCCACGCCACTCATACTGTTTATTGCGGTAATGGTAGGAGGAGACGCGGGCATCGCGCGCCCTTATGCGCTCTTCCCGTTGGAATTGAATGTCTAAATTGTCTGAGTCGAAGCTGCGCCGACCTTGACCACGTCGGCGCCTAGTCACCGGGGCGATCTCTTCGATAGCCCGTTCGGGATGAGTTAGTTGCGAATAACAGCGGCTACACCGGCAGCCGGTTTGCTGCGTTTTGGCAGGTGAGGTACACCGTTGGCCGCCAAATAACACAGCCATACCCCGACGGTATACCGTCACTGGCCATGCCGACCCAGGTCGTCGTCGCCGCAGCGATCATCTCCGGCTCCAGGGTCTTGGTGGCGCAACGTGTCCGGCCGCCCGAGCTGGCCGGCCGCTGGGAACTGCCCGGCGGCAAGGTCGCGCCCGGCGAAACCGAGCGCGACGCGCTGGCCCGCGAGCTCGCCGAGGAGCTGGGCCTCGAGGTTGGCGACGTCGCGGTCGGCGATCGGCTTGGCGACGACATTCCGCTGGACGACGCGACGACGCTGCGGGCGTATCGCGTGCGGCTGATTCACGGTGAGCCACGCCCGCGTGACCACCGGGCGCTGCGCTGGGCGACGGCGGCCGAGCTGCGCGACGTCGACTGGGTGCCCGCCGATCGTGGCTGGCTGGAGGACCTGACTCGGGCGCTTTGAGCGAGCTCCCGACGAGTCCACAGTCCCTATCCAGCCGACGTACAGGCGGGCTGAAGGTTACTACAGTCAAACTTGTATATACCAGTCTCATGAACCCTAAACCTGGATTTGCATGCCGGTAGCGATACCCATGGTTGTGCGCACGGCGCGGTCACGGTCTCCACGCCGCGGCTCGGGGCATCTGCATGCGGAAGCCCCCACCTTGACCAGACGGGCCGTCGCCAACAGGCCGTGCGCGGCGAATGTGGTAGGCCCCGCGCCCGCGACCTATGCTGGTGGTCTATTGCCGCCCTGCGCACGGGCCGCGGGGGTGCCGATGGTGATCCCGCGCCGATCGGATCGCTGCGCAGCCAAAAACTCTC
Source organism: Mycobacterium malmoense (assembly GCF_019645855.1). Lineage (NCBI taxonomy): Bacteria > Bacillati > Actinomycetota > Actinomycetes > Mycobacteriales > Mycobacteriaceae > Mycobacterium > Mycobacterium malmoense. Next base: position 4,058,499 of record NZ_CP080999.1, on the reverse strand, counting down.
GAACACAACGCAACTGGGGTCGAACACACGGCCCGGCCATCGGGCGCGACGCTACGGAGTAGGAGGCTTGCCCCTTGACTGTCACACCTCATATTGGTGGACCGCTCGAGGAGTTACTGGAGCGCAGCGGGCGCTTCTTCACCCCCGGCGAGTTCTCAGCCGACCTGCGCACCGTCACCCGGCAGGGCGGCCGCGAGGGCGACGTGTTCTATCGCGACCGGTGGAGCCACGACAAGGTGGTCCGGTCCACGCACGGGGTCAACTGCACCGGATCGTGTTCGTGGAAGATCTACGTCAAGGACGGGATCATCACCTGGGAAACGCAGCAGACCGACTATCCGTCGGTGGGCCCGGACCGGCCCGAATACGAGCCGCGCGGCTGCCCGCGAGGCGCGTCGTTCTCCTGGTATAGCTACTCGCCCACCCGGGTGCGCTATCCGTACGCCCGGGGCGTGCTGATCGAGATGTACCGCGAAGCCAAAGCGCGGCTGGGTGACCCCGTGCTGGCGTGGGCCGACATCCAGGCCGATCCGCGGCGCCGTCGCCGCTATCAGCAGGCCCGCGGCAAGGGCGGGCTCGTCCGGGTCAGCTGGGCCGAAGCCACCGAACTGATCGCGGCGGCCCACGTGCACACCATCAAGACTTACGGCCCGGACCGGGTCGCCGGCTTCTCCCCGATCCCGGCGATGTCGATGGTGTCGTATGCCGCCGGATCGCGGTTCTTCGAGCTGATCGGCGGGGTCATGACCTCGTTCTACGACTGGTACGCCGACCTGCCGGTGGCCTCACCGCAGGTGTTCGGCGACCAGACCGACGTGCCCGAGTCCGGGGACTGGTGGGACGCGGCGTACCTGATGATGTGGGGCTCCAACGTCCCGATCACCCGAACCCCCGACGCGCACTGGATGGCGGAGGCCCGCTACCGCGGCACCAAGGTGGTGACCGTCAGCCCCGACTACGCCGACAACACCAAGTTCGCCGACGAGTGGATGCCGTGCGCCGCCGGTACCGACGGGGCGCTGGCCATGGCGATGGGCCACGTGATCCTCGCGGAATGCTATGTGCACAAGCAAGTTCCGTTTTTCGTCGACTTCGCGCGCCGCTACACCGACCTGCCGTTTCTGATCAAGCTCGAAAAGCGCGGCGACATGCTGGTGCCGGGCAAGAACCTCACGGCGGCCGACATCGGTGAGGCGGTCGAGAATGCGGCGCTCAAGCCGGCGGTATTAGACGAGGTCACCGATTCCGTTGTGGTGCCCCACGGTTCACTGGGATTCCGATACGGCGAGGACGGCGTCGGAAAGTGGAACCTCGATCTCGGTAACGTGACGCCGGCGCTCAGCGTGCGGGAGGCCCACGCGACCGACACGGCGCTCGTGCACCTGCCCAGCTTCGACACGGTGAACGGCGAAGGCCGCACGGTGGCGCGCGGCGTGCCGGTTCGCCATGTGGGTAAACACCTGGTGTGCACGGTGTTCGACCTGATGCTCGCCCAGTACTCGGTGGCGCGGCCGGGGCTGCCCGGCGAATGGCCCACCGGCTACGACGATCCGACGCAGCAGAACACGCCGGCATGGCAGGAGTCGATCACCGGGGTGTCGGCCGCGCAGGCCATCCGCGTCGCCAGGGAATTCGCCCGCAGCGCAGAGGAATCCGGCGGCCGGTCGATGATCATCATGGGCAGCGGGATCTGCCAGTGGTTCCACGGCGACGCGATCTACCGGGCGGTGCTGGCGCTGCTGATGTTGACCGGGTCGATGGGCCGCAACGGCGGCGGGTGGGCGCACTACGTCGGGCAGGAGAAGGTGCGTCCGCTCACCGGGTTCCAGACGATGGCGATGGCCACCGATTGGGTGCGCCCGCCGCGGCAGGTGCCGGGCGCCTCGTACTGGTACGCGCACACCGACCAATGGCGCTATGACGGCTACGGGGCCGACAAATTGGCCAGCCCGGTGGGCCGGGGCAGGTTTGCGGGCAAGCACACGATGGACCTGCTGGCCTCCTCGGTGGCGATGGGTTGGAGCCCGTTCTATCCGCAGTTCGACCGATCCAGCCTGGAGGTCGCCGACGAGGCGCGCGCCGCCGACCGCGACATCGCCGAGTACGTCGCCGAGCAGCTCGGCCAGCGCAAACTCAAGCTCGCAGTGACCGATCCCGACGATCCCGCCAACTGGCCGCGGGTGCTTACCGTGTGGCGGGCCAACCTGATTGGTTCGTCGGGCAAGGGCGGCGAGTATTTTTTGCGTCATCTGCTGGGCACCGACTCCAACGTGCAGGCCGAGCCGCCGGAGGATGGGATACGGCCCGTCGACGTGACGTGCGAAGGCGACATTCCGGAAGGCAAGCTCGACTTGATGATGTCGATCGACTTCCGGCAAACCTCGACGACGTTGGTGTCCGACGTGGTGCTGCCGGCCGCCACCTGGTACGAGAAGGCGGACCTGTCCAGCACCGACATGCACCCGTACGTGCACGCGTTCAGCGCCGCCACCGACCCGCCCTGGGAAACCCGTTCGGACTTCGACGCTTTCGGCGCCGTCGCCCGCGCCTTCAGCGCCATGGCCAAGAGCCACCTGGGCACCCGCAGCGACGTGGTGCTCACCGCGCTGCAGCACGACACCCCGGACGCAATGGCCTATCCCGACGGTACCGAACAAGACTGGCTGCACGAGGGCGCCACCCCGGTGCCGGGGCGGACGATGCCCAAACTGACCGTGGTGGAACGCGATTACACCGCCGTCTACGACAAGTGGCTGACCCTGGGGCCGCTCGTCGACACGTTCGGGGTGACCACCAAGGGCGTCACGGTGCATCCGTTCCGGGAGGTCGAGGAATTGGCCGCCAAGTTCGGGGTGCTGAAATCCGGTGTGGCGGCGGGCCGTCCGGCCATCACCACCGCCGCGCGGATGGCCGACGTACTGCTGTTGCTGTCCGGAACGACCAACGGCCGGCTCGCGGTCGAGGGCTTCCGTGAGCTGGAGAAGCGCACGGGTCAGCGGCTGGCGCATCTTGCCGAGGGCAGCGAGGAACGCCGCATCACCTACGCCGACACCCAGGCGCGCCCGGTCCCGGTGATCACCAGCCCGGAATGGTCGGGCAGCGAAACGGGCGGACGCCGCTACGCGCCGTTCACCATCAACATCGAGCACCTCAAACCGTTCCACACGCTCACCGGACGGATGCACTTTTACCTGGCCCACGATTGGGTCGAGGAGCTCGGCGAGCACCTGCCGGTCTTCCGTCCGCCGCTGGACATGACGCGGCTGTTCGGCCAGCCCCCGCTGGGGTACGACGGAATCGGGCTCACCGTGCGCTACCTCACCCCGCACTCGAAGTGGTCGTTTCACTCCACCTACCAGGACAACCTGTACATGCTGTCGCTGTCCCGTGGCGGTCCGACGATGTGGATGAGCCCCGGCGACGCAGCGAAAATCAAAGTGCGCGATAACGATTGGGTCGAAGCCGTCAACGCCAACGGCATCTACGTGTGCCGGGCGATCGTCTCGCACCGCATGCCCGACGGTGTGGTGTTTGTCTACCATGTCCAGGAACGTACCGTGGACACCCCGCGCACCGAGACCAACGACAAGCGCGGCGGCAACCACAACGCGCTGACCCGGGTGCGTATCAAGCCCAGCCACCTCGCCGGCGGCTACGCCCAGCATTCGTTCGCGTTCAACTACATGGGCCCGACCGGCAACCAACGCGACGAGGTGACCATGGTGCGCCGTCGCAGTCAGGAAGTGCGGTACTGACGATGAAGGGCCCGAGCGACGCTTGCGGAGCGAGACGATGAAAGTAATGGCGCAGTTGGCGATGGTGATGAACCTCGACAAATGCATCGGCTGCCATACGTGTTCGGTGACGTGCAAGCAGGCCTGGACCAATCGCTCCGGCACCGAGTACGTGTGGTTCAACAACGTGGAAACCCGTCCGGGCCAAGGCTATCCGCGCACCTACGAGGACCAAGAGCGCTGGCGCGGCGGCTGGATTCGCGACAAGAAGGGCCGGCTGCGGCTGCGCGACGGCGGCCGCGTCCGCAAGCTGCTGCGGATTTTCGCCAACCCCAAGCTGCCCACCATCGATGAGTACTACGAGCCGTGGACCTACGACTACGAAAACCTGACCACGGCACCGGCGGGTGACACCTTCCCGACGGCGGCGCCGAGAAGCCTGATCAGCGGCAAGCCGATGAAGGTGTCGTGGGGACCGAACTGGGACGACAACCTGGCCGGGTCGCCGGAGATCCTGGCGGAGGACCCGATCTTGAAGAAGGTCAGTGACGTCAATAAGAGCGTCAAGCTCAAGCTCGAAGAGACCTTCATGTTCTACCTGCCGCGGATTTGCGAGCACTGCCTCAACCCCTCGTGCGTGGCCTCGTGCCCATCGGGGGCGATGTACAAGCGCAGCGAGGACGGCATCGTGTTGGTCGACCAGGACCGCTGCCGCGGCTGGCGGATGTGTGTGTCCGGATGCCCTTACAAGAAGGTGTATTTCAACCACAAGACCGGCAAGGCCGAGAAGTGCACGTTGTGCTACCCGCGGATGGAGGTCGGCCTGCCGACCATCTGCTCGGAGACCTGCGTGGGGCGGCTGCGCTATCTCGGGCTGGTGCTCTATGACGTCGACCGGGTGTTGGAGGCGGCGTCGGTGGAAAACGACACGGACCTCTACGAGGCGCAGCGCCGGATCCTGTTGGATCCCAACGACCCCGCGGTCGTCGCCGGCGCGCGTGCGGAAGGGATCTCCGACGAGTGGATCGAGGCCGCGCAGCGCTCCCCGGTGTACGCGCTGATCAACGAGTACAAGGTGGCGCTGCCGTTGCACCCGGAGTACCGGACCATGCCGATGGTCTGGTACATCCCGCCGCTGTCGCCGGTGGTCGACGCGGTCAGCCGCGACGGACACGACGGCGAGGACCTGGGCAACCTGTTCGGCGCGCTGGAGGCGCTGCGCATCCCGATGCAATACCTGGCCGAATTGTTCACCGCGGGCGACACACGCGTCGTCGAGAATGTGTTGCGACGCCTGGCGGCGATGCGCTCGTACATGCGCGACATCAATCTCGGACGGGAGACCCGGCCCCACATACCGAACGCCGTCGGGATGACCGAAGAACAGATCTACGCCATGTACCGGCTGTTGGCGATCGCGAAATACGAAGAGCGGTATGTTATTCCGACCGCCTTCGCCCCCCAGGCCCGTGACCTGGACGAAATGGGGTGCTCGTTGTCGGGCGAGGGCGGGCCCGGAATGTACGAATCCGGTCCGTTCGGCGAGGGCAGCGGGACCCCGATGCCTGTCGCCGTGGAGACGTTCCATGCGCTGAAGCAACGTCAGCGCGGCGAGACCACAGAAAGCGGCGGCGATCTTCCGGGGCGGGCCCGCGGGCATCGTCGCTCCCGGGTCAACCTGCTCAACTGGGACGGCAACGGCGTACCCGCGGGGCTGTTCCCGGAGTCAGACTCGGTGAAGAGATGAGGCTGCTGCCCCTCGCGTGGGAACGTGCGAGCACCAAGACGATGCGGGACCGACTGGTGTGGCAAGCGGCATCGCTACTGCTGGCCTACCCCGAGGACGGGCCGGGCGGCCTGGCTGATCGGCTGGACATCGTCGACGAGCTGCTGGGCCACATCGGCGAACCCGCGGCGGCGCTGCTCGGCGAGACGGTCGCCGCCTTGCGCGCCCTCGAGCCGATGGCCGCGGCGACAGGCTACGTCGAGATCTTCGACATGCGCCGGCGCACCACGATGTACCTGACCTACTGGACGGCCGGGGACACCCGCAACCGCGGTCGGGAGATGCTGAGGTTCGCCACCACCTACCGGGACGCGGGCGTCGAACCGCCCCGGGCCGAGGCGCCGGATCACCTGCCCGTCGTGCTCGAATTCGCCGCCACCGTCGACCCCGTGGCCGGGCGCCGCCTGCTGGTGGAGCACCGGGTTCCGATCGACGTGCTGCGGGCCGCCCTGGCGGACGCCAAGTCGCCCTACGAACACGCAATCGCGGCGGTCTGCGCCACGCTGCCGGCCGCGACCGACCAGGACGTGCGCCGGGCGGAGCGGCTCGCTCGCCATCTTTTGGAAGCCGGTCCTCCCACAGAATCCGTTGGGCTGCAACCCTTTACCTTGACCGTCCCACCGAGGCGCACCGGGGGAGGCTGACGTTGGTCCACATGAAATTGGTCGAGATCTTCTGGGACGACGTGCCTTACGTCGTGCTGGCGGTCGCGGCCGTCGGCACCTGGTGGCGGTACCGCTACGACAAGTTCGGCTGGACCACGCGTTCGTCGCAGATCTACGAGTCGAAGTTGCTGTCGATTGGCAGCCCGCTGTTCCACTTCGGCAGCCTGGCGGTCATCATGGGCCACGTCACGGGTCTGCTCGTTCCGGAATCGTGGACCCGGGCGGTCGGGCTGAGCGATCACCTTTATCACCTGCAGGCTTTGCTGCTCGGCGTGCCCGCCGGTTTTGCCACCCTGATTGGCATCGGGTTGCTGATCTACCGGCGGCGCACGCATGCACCGGTCTTTTTGGCCACCACCCGCAACGACAAGCTGATGTACCTGGTGCTGGTGTGCGCGTTGGTGGCGGGGATGTGCTGCACGCTGGCGGGCGCCACGCACTTTGGCGAGCTGCACGACTACCGGCAAAAAGTGTCGGTCTGGTTCCGGTCGATCTGGATTCTCGATCCGCGGGGGGACCTGATGGCCCACGCCGCGTTCTACTACCAGATCCACGTGGTGATCGCCCTCGCGCTGTTTGCGCTGTGGCCGTTCACCCGGCTGGTGCACGCGTTCAGCGCGCCGATCGCCTACCTGTTTCGGCCCTACATCGTCTACCGCAGCCGCGACGTGGCGGATAAGCACGAATTGATCGGTTCGGCGCCGCGCCGCCGCGGCTGGTAATGCTCGGCGCCCGCTGTGCATCCAGGGAGACGACACGCCGAACGCGACCGCCTCAGACGCACACCGGACGAGCGGCCTGAGTTCGCTATCTCAGGCGCCCGCTGCCAGAATCACCGACGTGCCATTCCGCAACGTCGCCATCGTCGCCCACGTCGACCACGGCAAGACCACGCTGGTCGACGCCATGCTGCGGCAGTCGGGCGCGTTGCACGAGCGCGGCGAAGTGCAGGAACGGGTGCTGGATACCGGCGACCTGGAACGGGAAAAGGGCATCACCATTCTGGCCAAGAACACCGCCGTGCACCGCCATCACCCGGATGGAACCGTCACGGTGATCAACGTGATCGACACCCCGGGTCACGCCGACTTCGGCGGTGAGGTGGAGCGCGGGCTGTCGATGGTGGACGGGGTGCTGCTGCTGGTCGACGCGTCTGAGGGGCCGCTGCCGCAGACGCGGTTCGTGCTGCGCAAGGCGCTGGCCGCCCACCTTCCGGTGATGCTCGTCGTCAACAAGACCGACCGGCCCGACGCGCGCATCGCCGAGGTGGTGGAGGCCAGCCACGACCTGTTGCTCGACGTCGCATCGGATCTCGACGACGACGCGGCCGCGGCTGCCGAACACGCGCTGGGCCTGCCGACCCTGTACGCATCCGGTCGTGCCGGCGTGGCCAGCACCACGCAACCGGCCGATGGCCACGTTCCCGACGGCACCAACCTCGACCCGCTGTTCGAGGTCCTGGAAAAGCATGTGCCGCCGCCGAAGGGCGACCCGGATGCGCCGCTGCAGGCCCTGGTCACCAACCTGGACGCGTCGACGTTCCTGGGCCGGCTCGCACTGATCCGCATCTACAACGGACGCATCCGCAAGGGCCAGCAGGTGGCGTGGATCCGGGAGGAGGGCACGGCTACTGCCAAGATCACCGAATTGCTGGCCACCGAGGGCGTGCAACGTTACCCCACCGACGAGGCCGTCGCCGGCGACATCGTCGCCGTAGCCGGGATACCGGAGATCATGATCGGCGACACCCTGGCCGATCTGGCGAACCCCGTTGCGCTGCCGAGGATTACCGTCGACGAGCCGGCGATCTCGGTGACCATCGGCACCAACACCTCGCCGCTGTCCGGCAAGGTGCCCGGCCACAAGCTCACCGCGCGCATGGTCCGCAACCGGCTCGACGCCGAACTGGTGGGCAACGTGTCCATCCGCGTCGTCGACATCGGCGCGCCCGACGCCTGGGAGGTGCAGGGCCGCGGCGAGCTGGCCCTGGCCGTGCTGGTCGAGCAGATGCGTCGGGAGGGCTTCGAGCTGACGGTGGGCAAGCCGCAGGTGGTGACCAAGACCGTCGACGGCAAGCTTCATGAGCCGTTCGAGGCGATGACCGTCGACTGCCCGGAGGAGTACGTCGGTGCCGTCACGCAATTGATGGCCGCGCGCAAGGGCCGCATGGTCGACATGGCCAACCACACCACCGGCTGGGTGCGGATGGATTTCGTGGTGCCCAGCCGCGGCCTGATCGGATGGCGCACCGACTTCCTCACCGAAACCCGCGGCACCGGCGTCGGGCACGCGGTGTTCGACGGGTACAAGCCGTGGGCGGGGGAGATCCGGGCCCGGCACACCGGGTCGCTGGTGTCCGACCGGTCCGGCACCATCACTCCGTTCGCGTTGCTCCAGCTCGCGGATCGCGGCCAGTTCTTCGTCGAGCCCGGCCAGGACACCTACGAGGGCATGGTCGTCGGAATCAACCCGCGCCCAGAGGATCTCGACATCAACGTCACCCGCGAGAAGAAGCTGACCAACATGCGGTCGTCGACCGCGGACGTCATCGAGACGTTGGCCAAGCCGCTCGAGCTCGACCTGGAGCGGGCCATGGAGTTCTGCGCGCCCGACGAATGCGTCGAGGTGACCCCCGAGATCGTGCGGGTCCGCAAGGTCGAGCTGGATGCCACCGCCCGGGCCCGCAGCCGGGCGCGGGCCAAGGCCCGGGGTTAGCTTGGCGCCCCCCGCCCGCGAACGTAACGTCACTGCGAAATCCGGCCCGATTTTTCGCGGCCACGTTACGTTCGCGAGGCTCCTCGATAACCTGATGCTCGTGCTGCATCGAGCCCGCCGCGTCCTCGTGACGGTCGGCGTGGTGGTCTCGCTGGTGGGTGTGGCGCTGGCGGCCTGTACGGTCAACCCGCCGCCGGCGCCGCAGAGCACCGACACACCGCACAGCTCGCCGCCACCGCCACAGCGGCCAATCCAGATCATCATGGGCATCGACTCGATCGGCGCCGGGTTCAACCCGCATCTGCTGTCGGACCTGTCACCGGTGAACGCGGCGATCAGCGCCCTGGTGTTGCCGAGCGCGTTTCGGCCGGTGCCCGATCCCAATACGCCGACGGGCTCGCGCTGGGAGATGGACCCGACCCTGTTGGCGTCCGCGGAGGTGACCAACCAGAGCCCGTTCACGGTGACCTACAAGATCCGGCCGGAGGCGCAGTGGACCGACAACGCCCCGATCGCGGCCGACGACTTCTGGTACCTCTGGCGGCAGATGGTCAGCCAGCCGGGGGTGGTCGATCCGGCCGGCTACGACCTCGTCACCGGCGTGCAGTCGCTCGAAGGCGGCAAACAGGCGGTGGTCACCTTCTCCCAACCGTATCCGGCCTGGAAGGAGCTGTTCAGCAACATCCTGCCGGCCCACATCGTCAAGGACGTGCCGGGCGGTTTCGCGGCCGGGCTGGCCCGGGCGCTGCCGGTCACGGGCGGGCAGTTCCGGGTGGAGACCATCGACCCCCAGCGCGACGAAATCCTGATCGCCCGCAATGACCGCTACTGGGGGCCGCCCGCCAAACCCGCCCTGATCCTGTTCCGTCGCGCCGGCGCGCCGGCCGCGCTGGCCGACTCGGTGCGCAACGGCGACACCCAGGTCGCCCAGGTGCATGGCGGCTCGGCGGCCTTCGCGCAGTTGTCGGCTATCCCCGATGTGCGGACCGCCCGGATCGTGACGCCGAGGGTCATGCAGCTCACGCTGCGCGCCAACGAGCCCAAGCTGTCCGAAACGCAGGTTCGCAAGGCGATTCTGGGGTTGCTCGACGTCGACCTGCTCGCGGCCGTGGGTGCGGGCAGCGACAACACCGTCACGCTCGACCAGGCCCAGATCCGATCGCCGAGCGACCCGGGCTATGAGCCGACCGCGCCGCCCGCGATGACGACGCAGGCGGCGCTGGCGTTGCTCGCGTCATCCGGATACCAGGTCGAGAGCAACGCCTCGGCGTCACCGGCGTCACCGGCGTCGCCGGCTCCGACACCGGCGAGCACCGGACCCCCGGAGGTCATCCGCGGCCGGATCAGCAAAGACGGCCAACAGCTGTCGCTGGTCATCGGGGTGGCGACGAATGACCCGACCTCGGTCGCGGTGGCCAATACGGCCGCCGACCAGCTGCGCAACGTGGGCATCGCCGCCGCCGTGCTGGCGCTGGACCCGGTGTCGCTTTATCGCGACGCGCTGAACAACAACCAGGTGGACGCGATCGTCGGCTGGCATCAGGCCGGCGGAAACCTGGCAACGCTGCTGGCCTCGCGTTACGGCTGCCCGGCGCTGCAGTCGACGCAGGTGCCGACCTCCACCGTGCCGACCACTAATTCGTCTGGCTCCGCCGGGCTTACGCCGCCCGCCGGGCCGGGCACCGCCTCCGTGACGCCGACCCCGACGCCGCCCAGCCGCCCGCCCGAGCCCGGCGCGCTGGTGCAGGCGCCGTCGAACCTCACCGGAATCTGCGATCGCAGCATCCAGTCGAACATCGATGCCGCCCTCAACGGCGCCAAGAACATCAACGATGTGATCACCGCGGTCGAGCCGCGACTGTGGAACATGTCGACCGTGCTGCCGATCCTGCAGGACACGACCATCGTCGCGGCCGGTCCGAGCGTGCAGAACGTCAGCCTCTCGGGTGCGGTGCCGGTTGGCATCGTCGGCGACGCCGGCCAATGGATCAAAACAGGGCCGTAAGCTCGTGTTTGCTCGCGGGCCACCCGACATGCCGTGAAAACGGCTTTTTTCGGAATTGTCTGTTTTCGCGAGGCGGTGGCGATAGGCTCCGCTCGTCGTTAAGATTCTGTGCGACGGGGTCGGGGCCGCCCAGTCGTGATGCCCTGGGCGGAGGTGGATGATGTCTTTTCTGATCGCGGCACCGGAGATGGTGTCCGCCGCGGCAACGGACTTGGCCGGTATTGGTTCGACGATAATCTCGGCCAACAGCGCGGCGGCCGTCGCGACAACGGGGGTTATGCCGGCCGCCCTCGATGAGGTGTCGGCGGGGATCGCGGCATTGTTCGGCGCGCACGGTCAGGCATATCAGGCGCTCAGTGCCCAGGCGGCGCAGTTCCATCAACAGTTCGTGCAGGCGATGTCCGCCGGTGCGAGCGCGTATGCCAGTGCCGAGGCCAATGTCGTGCAGACGCTGGCGGGTGAGGTGGCCGCGCCGGCCCAGGCGGTGGCGGCGAGCTCACCCGCCAGCATCTTGCAGCAACTCGAGGCGGCGGAGGTCAACTTCAACACCAATCTGGTGAACGGCGAACTTGGCCTCAACCATTGGCTGCTGACCAACGAAATCGGGCTCGAACAAGCCATTTTCGGCACCGATAGCGCTCTCAACGGTGTGATCAACCGCGGCTTCAACGCCGGCAACCTGCTGGTGGGCACGGGTGAGCAAGCGATCAACAGCCTGGTAGGCGCGCCGGTCACGGCGAACTTGACCCAGACCTTGCTCACCAGCACCACCGGGGTCTTCAACAGCGGCGCGATCGGCGGCCCGCTGGGCTCCTTCGACCAGAGCCTGGTGGTCGGCGCCGACTTTGCTGGCATCCTCCTGGGCAGTCAGCCCGGTCAGGCGCTGTTGAGTGTGCTGCCGGCGCAAACGCAGGCGGCGTTGCTGAGCGCGCCGGCCAATTTCTTGCAGCAAATCGAGGCGGCGCAGATCGGCTTCAACACCAATCTGGTCGGCGGCGAATTCGGTTTCAACAATGCGCTGCTGACCAACGAGCTGGGGTTGGAGCAGGCTGTCTTCGGCACCAACAGCGCGCTCAACGGTGTCGTCAACCGCAGCTTCAACGTCGGCAACCTGCTGCTGGGCACCGGCGAGCAGGCCTTCAACACTCTTTCGGGTGCGCAAGTCGCGCAGCCGGCCTTCTTCCAGAGCCTGCTCACCGGCAGTGGCCAGCAGGTGTTCAACAGCGGCGCGATCGGTGGCCTGGTGGGCGCCTTCGATCAGAGCCTGGCGGCCGGCGCCGACCTGGCCGGCCTCGTCCTGGGCGGGTAGGCGTGACGGCCGCGCGATTTGGGGCGCGGTAGGGGCCTCTCGCCGGCGTGCGACGCCGACGTGAACGTCGAGGCTTTTGCATTGGCGCGGGCCAAAAAACGGCGGGTTTAACCGGACCGAATATCCACAAACTTAGTTAGTGCAAATAGGCGTTTTCGCGTCGACATAACGATACGCTGCCGCCATCGCGACACCCCGCACGCTCGGGCCAGGGGGATATAGCGATCAGGGTTGTGCTGAGCCGGGGAGGTAAGTGTGTCTTTTCTGATCGCAACGCCGGACTTTATCGCCACGGCGGCAACGGATTTGGCGAATATTGGTTCCACGATCGGTTCGGCCAACTTCGCCGCGGCGGCCGCGACGACGGGTGTGTTGCCCGCTGCCGCCGATGAGGTGTCGGCACAGATCGCCGCGCTGTTTTCCGAGCACGCGGCGGGCTACCAGCAGCTCAGCGCGCAGGCGGCGATGTTTCATGAGCGGTTCGTCTCGGCTCTGACCTCGGGCGCGAGCACGTATGCGGCCGCCGAAGCCAACGTCGTGCAGACCCTGGCGAGCGCGGCTCCCGCGTTTGGGCTGGACTTCGGCGCTGGGCTGGCGGGGCTGGAGGCAAGCTTGAGCGCCGACATTGCGGGGCTGAGCGCGTCGTTCAATGCCGCGTTGTCGGGTGGCTTCGGCGGCGGCCTTTCGGGGTTGGCGCCGCTCGGTGCGGCGTTGGCGGCGGACTTGAACGGCGGGCTGTCGGCGTTGGCGCAGACGGGTGTTGCGTTCTCAAACAGCTTGGGCGCCGGGCTTTCTGGCTTGGCGGGCGGCTTGAGTGCTGGACTGCCGGGGTTGCAGGCCAGCCTGGGCGCCGACCTTGCGGGGCTGAGCGCGTCGCTGAATGCCGCGTTGTCGGGCGGCTTCGGCATTGCCCTGCCGACCAACTTGAACGCTGCGCTTGCTGCCTTCGGCTCCATCTTTGGTATCAGCCCCAGCCTGGGTGCCAGCATTAGTGCAGGGCTTTCCGGGCTGAGTGCCCAACTCAACGCTGCGCTGACCGGCGGACTCACCGTTGGGCTCTCCGGGCTTCCCACCCTGCTGGTAAACGCGGTTGCGCCTTTCCAGGCGCTGTTGACGGCGGGCTCGCCGGCCACATTCTTCGCCCAGCTCCAGGCGATGGAGACGGGCTTCAATACCACTTTGCTCAACGCAGAGCTTGGCTTCAACGCGGCACTGACCGGCCAGGAGGCGGCGCTGGAGACGGCCCTCTTCGGCGGTACCGGCGCGGTGGGTGGCGTGATCGACAGCACCTACAACTTCTGGAACATGGTGCTTGGCACCGGTGAGGCGGCCTTCGACAGCCTGTTGGGTGTGCCGTTCCCGGCGACCTTCACCGGCGCCAACCTTTTGGTGGGCCCCCTGAGCGGCGTTATCGGCGGCGGCGCGATCGGCGGACTGCTGGGCGCCGTGGACACCAAATTCTTGTTCGACCTCAACGTCATCGGCGCGGTCGCGAGCGCGTTGACCGGCAACGGATCCCTACAGGCCGCGCTGAGCGCGGCGATCACCGCCGCGGGGTTGCAGGCATCGTTGAGCGGGGTGCTCAACGGGTCGCTGTTCGCCGGGCTTCCTACGACGGGGGCGGCGTTGGTGGCGGCGCCGATCGCGGGGTTGCAGGGGCTCGCCGCGGGCCAGATCAATTTCCTTGGCAACCTAGTCACCGCGGAAACGGGCTTCAACACGAACCTGTTGAGCAACGAATTGGCCTGGGAGGCAAGCATCTTCGGCCCCAATGCCCTCAACGGCGCGCTCAACCGGGCCTTCAATGTCGGTAACCTGGTCTTGCTCACCGGTGAGCAAACCGTCAACAGCCTGTTGGGCGGAGCGCAGGTTCCCGCGCTGGACGCGGGTGCCTTCCTGACCGGAGGCGGCGGGGGAGCCTTCAACACCAACGGTGGTATCGGCGGCCTCGAGGGCATCTTCGACCAGAGCTTGGCGCTCGGCGCCGACCTCGGCGGCCTCCTCCTGAGCGCCTAAGTGGTCAGGCCCAACTTCTGGTGTTGATGTAGCGCGACTGCTGTGTGTGTGCGTTACGCGACGCCGACATCTGGCCCACCGCGCGTTGAGATCTGCGTTGGCGTGGGCAAGTGCGGGTAGGCGTCGCGCTACCGTCGATTTCGGCGCCGCGGGTCGGCTCGTCAGCCGGCGCGCGGCGCCTCCGCTCGTGGCGGGATCACGGTGTCGACGATGAGTGCCAGCTCGCGCCGGTTCGGCGGCGATCCGTTGAGTAGGAAGTGCTGGTTGATCAACGCCGGTCCGACCCGTGCCGTCAGCGGGGTGAGCATGGCCCGGTCCAGATCGCCGTCGTCGACGGCGGCCTGCAGGATGGATTCGACGAGCTTGAGCCGCGGGCCCACCACGGCGTCGGCGAAGATGGCGCGCATTTCCGGTTCGTGAAGGAGCTGGTGGATGACATCCAGGCCGGGAAAGGCGGTCTTTCCGGCGAGGATGTCACGGTGGGCGGTGAACATCGCCAGCAGATTTTCTCTGGCCGACCACCCGGCGCGTGCCTCGGGCACCGGCGGCAGAGCGAAAACCAAAGCGGCGTGCACCAAGTCGTGCTTGCTCGCCCAGCGTCGGTACAGCGCCGCCTTGCCGGTGTGGGCGCGCGCCGCGATCCCTTCCATCGTCAGCCCGCCATAACCCACCTCGGCCAGCTCCGCCAGCGTGGCCTCGTAGAGCGCGCGTTCGAGGACCTCGCCTCGCCGGCGGCTCCGGCTGCACTTCGGGGTTGCTTGGACCTGCGGCATTTGTCGATAGTAGCCGTCCGCGTTCCTATTCGGTTAGACCTGACGAAACCGGCCGGCGCGACCACGGGGGTAGGGTTCGTCCATGCCTGAGACTCCGCGGCTGCTGTTCGTCCACGCACATCCCGACGACGAGAGCCTCAGCAACGGCGCCACCATCGCGCACTACACCGCCCGGGGGGCACAGGTGCGGGTCGTCACCTGCACGCTCGGCGAGGAGGGCGAGGTCATCGGCGACCGCTGGGCCGAGCTCGCGGTCGAGCGCGCGGACCAACTCGGCGGCTACCGCATCGGCGAGCTCACCGCCGCGCTGCGGGCGCTGGGGGTCGGCGAACCCAGCTATCTCGGCGGCGCGGGCCGATGGCGCGACTCGGGGATGAGCGGCACTCCGAGGCGGCGTCGCCAGAGGTTCGTCGACGCCGACGAACGCGAGGCCGTTGGCGCGCTCGTCGCGATCATCCGCGAGCAGCGCCCCCACGTCGTCGTGACCTACGATCCGGGCGGCGGCTACGGCCACCCCGACCACGTCCGCACCCACGCCGTCACGACGGCCGCGGTGGGTGTGGCCGGTTCGGGGGCCGACTACCCGGGGGAGCCGTGGACGGTGCCGAAGTTCTACTGGACGGTCATGGCCGCAAGCGCGTTCGAGGCGGGTTGGCGCGAGCTCGATGGCGAGGACCTGCGGCCCGGGTGGATGATCCCGCCGAAAGAAGGGTTCGACTTCGGGTATGCGGACTCCGACATCGACGCCGTCGTGCAGGCCGCACCCGAGGCGCGCGTCGCCAAGGTGGCCGCACTCGCCGCGCACGCGACCCAGGTTGTCGTCGGCCCGACGGGCCGGGCCTGCGCCCTGTCGAACAACGTGGCCCTGCCGATCCTCGCCGACGAGCACTATGTCCTGGCGGCCGGCCCGGCGGGGGAGCGCGACGAGCGCGGCTGGGAAACAGATCTGCTCGCGGGACTTGATTTCATTGCGGCCGTGACGCGGTAGGCTGCCAACCAGGCAGCCACGGAAGGAATTCGCATGGACCCGGACATGGACCCGAACATGCAGCACTGGCAGGACCGGCTCGACAGTCTGCAGTGGGTTATCGGTTCGATACTGTCGCAAATCGACAGCGTTCCGACCTGACCGAAACCAAGCAACGCGCCGCCCATGTCGAAGACGGCGGCGTGGCAGATCCGGCGATTCGTTTCGTTGTCTTGGCGCTCTTGGCGGTCGACGGCGTTCTATCCGCGCTAGCCGGGGCGCTGCTGCTGCCCTTCTATATCGGCACGGTTCCTTTTCCCATCAGTGGATTGCTCTCCGGATTGCTCAACGCCGCACTGGTCTGGGCCGCCGGGCGATGGACCCGGTCGCCGCGGGTGGCCGCGTTGCCCTTGTGGACGTGGCTGCTCACGGTGGCCGCGATGAGCATGGGCGGTCCCGCCGACGACGTCATCTTGGGGGGCGCGGGCCTGATGGCCTACGGGGCCCCGCTGCTGATCGCGCTGGGAGTGACGCCGCCGGCGTGGGTGTTGTGGCGGCGCAGCCGCTACCGCTGACCAGCCGCGCTACGGGGTGACGGGCGGGAGCGGCGGCAGGAAGCCGTGCACCCAGTTGATCTCGGTGTTGATGAACTGGTTGATCGACGCCGTTGTGCTCGCCCAGATGTTGTTCAGGCCCTGACTGAGACTGACTGCCCCGTCGAGGAAGTCGATCGTGTTGAACAGAACGCTCTGCACGATGGGCTCGAACAGGTAGTAGAGGAAGTTGATCTGCGGAGCCAACACGCCGACCAAGGGCACGTAGCCCAGCGCCCACGCAGCGAGGTTGAAGCCGTACTGCACCCACGGCTCGATCGTGAGGTAGGCGCCCTCGATCGCGGCGCCGATGGAACCGGCCGTGAGCGCCGCCGGCGCCACCGCGGCGTTGGTCACGGCGGCCGGCGCAAGCAGCGCGCCGGCCGCACTCGCGAGCGCGCGGCCGCCGTCGAGAAGACCCGAGCCGCTACCGAGCAGCCCGGCGACACCGCTGCCGCCCAGCGCCGCGCTTTCGATGCGGTTCACGGCATTGGAGAAGACGCTGCCGACCGCGCCGCCGCCCCCGATCAGTGGCTGGCCCAGGACCGCCTCCGCCGGCGCATTCACCGCGTTCACCAGGGTCTGCGCGGCATTGGCCTCGGCCGCCGCATACGTGTTCGCACCGGCGCTCAAAGTCTGCACGAACTGCTCGTGAAACGCCGACAGCCCCGCGCTCAGCTGCTGATACCCCACCCCATGCTCGGAAAGCAGCGCGGCGACCTGTGTCGACACTTGGTCGGCGGCCGCGGCCAGCACCCCGGTGGTCGGGGCCGCGGCCGCCGCGCTGGCCGTGCCGAGCGACGACCCGATGCCGGCCAAATCCGAAGCCGCCGTGACCAGCGCCTCCGGGGCCGCGAGTACGAAAGACATCTCGCACCTTCCCTGAGCTACGCACGGATGGTATCGCGATCCCGGGCCGACGATGAGCGAGTCGCCAAACATTGAGCAACGCACCCGCGGGCGGTTTCGACGCGGGGGCGTCGGCCGTGGGCGGGCCGCGGCCGGGCGCTACTGTTGCGCATATGGCACCGTTGCCCAGGATTAAGTGTTGGGACGCGCGGATGAAATTCGATCGTGGGGAAGTTACACCAACGTGCCGCTAACAATGGGGTCGCCGGAGCCTCCGGCGCCCATCGCTCTGCCCAGCCCCGTCATCCCGGCCAAGGCCCCGCATAGGGCCCCGGCGTCGGCACTGCGACGGGTCCTGCGGCGGGCCCGGGACGGGGTTGCGCTGAACGTCGACGAGGCGGCCGTCGCGATGACGGCGCGCGGCGAGGACCTCGCCGATCTGTGCGCGAGCGCGGCGCGGGTGCGCGACGCGGGTCTGGAGTCGGCCGGGCGGCGCGGGCCTGGCGGCCGGTTGCCGATTACGTATTCGCGCAAGGTGTTCGTCCCGGTCACCCACCTGTGCCGCGACAATTGCCACTACTGCACCTTTGTCACCGTGCCGGGCAGGCTGCGGGCCCAGGGTGCCGGCATGTATCTGGAACCCGACGAGATCCTCGACATCGCCCGCCGCGGAGCCGAACTCGGTTGCAAGGAAGCATTATTCACCCTCGGCGACCGGCCAGAGGGTCGCTGGCCGGAGGCGCGCCAGTGGCTCGGCGAGCGAGGCTACGACTCGACGCTGTCCTATGTGCGGGCGATGGCGATCCGGGTGCTGGAGGAAACCGGGCTGCTGCCGCACTTGAACCCCGGCGTGATGAGCTGGTCGGAGATGTCGCGGCTCAAGCCGGTGGCGCCGTCGATGGGCATGATGCTCGAGACGACGTCGCGGCGGCTGTTCGAGACGAAAGGGCTTGCGCACTATGGCAGCCCGGACAAGGACCCGGCGGTGCGGCTGCGCACCCTGACCGACGCGGGCCGGTTGTCCATTCCGTTCACCACCGGCCTGCTGGTCGGCATCGGCGAGACGCTGCCCGAACGCGCCGACACCTTGCACGCGATTCGCAAGTCGCACAAGGAGTTCGGGCATGTCCAGGAAGTGATCGTGCAAAACTTCCGGGCGAAGGAACACACCGCGATGGCCGCCATGCCCGACGCCGGGATCGAGGACTACCTGGCGACGGTGGCGGTGGCGCGGCTGGTGCTCGGCCCGGGCATGCGGATCCAGGCGCCGCCAAACCTGGTGTCCCGCGACGAGTGCCTGGCACTGATTGGCGCCGGGGTCGACGATTGGGGCGGCGTGTCGCCGCTGACGCCCGACCACGTCAACCCGGAACGGCCCTGGCCCGCTTTGGACGACCTGGCCGCCGTGACCGCCGAAGCCGGCTACGAGTTGGCGCAGCGGCTGACCGCGCAGCCCAAATACGTCCAGGCCGGGGCGGCGTGGATCGACCCGCGGGTGCGGGGACACGTTGTGGCGCTGGCCGATCCGGCGACCGGGCTGGCTCGCGACGTCAACCCGGTGGGCATGCCCTGGCAGGAGCCCGACGACGTGGAGTCCTCCGGACGGGTGGACCTCAACGCGGCGATCGACACCGAGGGCCGCAACACCGAGACTCGCGGCGACCTCGACAGCGCCTTCGGCGATTGGGAATCGATCCGGGCGCACGTGCACGAGCTGGCCGCCGCGGCCCCCGAGCGCATCGACACCGACGTGCTCGCCGCGCTGGCCGCGGCGGAACGCGACCCCGCCGGCTGCAGCGACGACGAATACCTGGCGTTGGCGTCGGCCGACGGCACTGCGCTGGAAGCCGTTGCTGCACTGGCGGATTCGTTGCGTCGTGACACCGTCGGTGATGACGTCACCTTCGTGGTGAACCGCAACATCAACTTCACCAACATCTGCTATACCGGCTGCCGGTTCTGCGCGTTCGCGCAACGCAAGGGCGACGCCGACGCCTACTCGCTGTCCACCGAGGAGGTCGCCGACCGCGCCTGGGAGGCGCACGTCGCCGGCGCCACCGAGGTGTGCATGCAGGGCGGGATCGACCCCGAGCTGCCGGTCACCGGCTACGCCGACCTGGTGCGCGCCGTCAAGGCCCGGGTGCCGTCGATGCACGTGCATGCGTTCTCCCCGATGGAGATCGCCAACGGTGTGACCAAGAGCGGGTTGAGCATTCGCGACTGGCTGATCGGCCTGCGCGAGGCCGGCCTAGACACCATCCCCGGCACCGCCGCCGAGATCCTGGACGACGAGGTGCGCTGGGTGCTCACCAAAGGCAAGTTGCCGACGTCGCTGTGGATCGAGATCGTGACCACCGCGCACGAGGTGGGCCTGCGGTCGTCCTCGACGATGATGTACGGGCACGTCGACACCCCGCGGCACTGGGTAGCCCACCTCAACGTGCTGCGCGAAATCCAGGACCGCACCGGCGGTTTCACCGAGTTCGTGCCGCTGCCCTTCGTGCACCAGAATTCGCCGCTGTATCTGGCCGGCGCGGCCCGGCCCGGGCCCACCCATCGCGACAATCGGGCGGTGCATGCCCTGGCGCGGATCATGTTGCACGGCCGCATTTCCCACATCCAGACCAGCTGGGTCAAGCTTGGTGTCGAGCGGACGCGGGTGATGCTGCGCGGTGGCGCGGACGACCTGGGCGGCACGCTGATGGAGGAGACCATCTCGCGGATGGCCGGATCAGAATACGGCTCGTCGAAGACGGTGGCCGAGCTGGTCGCGATCGCCGAGGGCATCGGCCGCCCGGCGCGCCAGCGCACCACTACCTATGCACCATTGGCATCGTTGCCGGCACGGGCCGGCTTGGGCTAAGCGGCACCGGACGCAAGGCCTTGAGGCAAGTGCGCCGACCGCTCAGCGGCTACCGAGCTTTTTGCGGTCGCTCAGTAGTTGTTACAGCTGCCGGCCACCGATAGGACGTCGTTGAAGTACGGCGCGGCCTGCGGCATGGCCTGGATCTGCGCGGCCATCTGCGCGCGCTTCGGCGGCGGCGAGGCGAGGAACTGGCGCAAGTAGCTCTGCGCGATCGGCGACCCGTTCAATTGCGCGGCAGCCCCCGGGTCCGTCGCGTTGAGCGCGGCCATAACCTGCCCATAGTTGCACGTCGTGTTGATAACCGGATCCAGGGGATCTGCGGATGCGATCCCGGAGCCAGCCGTCAACGCGAACGCCGCACCGCCAACGGCAGCGGCCAATTTGGTTAACGACAGCCTCACCATCTGTGGACACCTTCCCCAATCAATGCACCGTCGATAAACGGCGACGACATCTGCCCAACGGTTGCCGTCTCCGGTCGAGGTTACCAGGCCCCGCGAGCTTTCTTCCATCGCAACCGTTATCGCATAGGAAGTTCTATACGTAACTATTTGCAGGTCAGTGACTATTTGGCGCGGTTCACCGTCGGCGGAATCCGGGCCGGAACGCTAGAGCCGGAAAAGCCGTCTCGGACGCGAACGGCGGCAGCCAACCGCTGCGGTTGGGTGCGCAGCCACCGATGATGATCAGCCCGCCGCCGCCGCGGGCGCGCTCGGTGAAGTACTCGGCGAGCCGGTCGATGCGACGGGCCCGGTCTTCCAGCCCGGTGTGCATCGAGCCCATCACCACCCGGTTGCGCAACGTGGTGAACCCAAGATCCAACGGCGACAGCAGATTTGGGCACAGACCCGTCACAACGGCCCCTGGAGCGCCAGGTGACCTGGTTGCGCGGCGCCGCCGGATCACCATGCGCGGCGCCGCGCGGCTTGACGGCCAGCTCGCGGGTGCCGTTGTCGCTCAACGCACTTCCCCGGCCGGGCCTGGTGGGGCTGAGCGGCCCGGCTATCCAGCGGGGCAGCTCGGCTTGCCCCTTCCCGGAAACCGTGCGCGCGTGCCGAGTGGTTGACGTGTATGTGCAACGTCTAGTATCAGTAACCGAGAGCTTTGTTCTGAAGCGGCCGGATCGCCGCGGCGAGCCCGGTGGCAGCCCCAACACCAGGCAATACATGGAGGAGACCTTGAGGAGACGCCTGTGACGT
The DNA here is from genome assembly GCF_019645855.1 of Mycobacterium malmoense. NCBI lineage: Bacteria > Bacillati > Actinomycetota > Actinomycetes > Mycobacteriales > Mycobacteriaceae > Mycobacterium > Mycobacterium malmoense. Next base: position 4,037,022 of record NZ_CP080999.1, on the reverse strand, counting down.
ACGTGATCGCCCAGCCCTGCGTCGACGTCAAGGACAAGGCATGCATCGAGGAGTGCCCGGTCGACTGCATCTACGAGGGCGCGCGGATGCTGTACATCCACCCCGACGAATGCGTCGACTGCGGTGCCTGTGAACCGGTTTGCCCGGTCGAAGCGATCTATTACGAAGACGACGTGCCCGAACAGTGGAGCCAGTACACGCAAATCAACGCCGATTTCTTCGACGAGCTGGGCTCGCCCGGCGGGGCGGCCAAGGTCGGCATGACCGAGAACGACCCGCAAGCCGTCAAGGACCTGCAGCCGCAGGGCGAAGGCGACTGAGCGGGCCGGTGCCGCAAAAGCCCGGAGGGGCCCGGCCGCCCGTCTCGGCGTCCCTGCCGGAATTCCCCTGGGACACCCTGGCCGACGCGAAAACGCAGGCCGCGGCTCATCCGGACGGAATCGTCGACCTGTCCGTCGGCACCCCGGTCGATCCGGTCGCGCCACTGATCCGGGAGGCGCTGGCGGCGGCGAGTTCCGCGCCGGGATATCCCGCGACCGCCGGTACCGTGCGGCTGCGTGAGTCGGCGGTGGCCGCGCTGCGCCGGCGTTTCGGCATCACCGGGCTGACCGAGGCGGCGGTGTTGCCGGTGATCGGCAGCAAGGAGCTCATCGCCTGGCTGCCGACCCTGTTGGGCCTGGGGCCCGACGACGTGGTCGTCGTGCCGGAGCTGGCGTACCCGACGTATGACGTCGGGGCCCGGCTGGCCGGGGCGCGGGTGCTGCGCGCGGATTCGCTGACCCAGGTGGGGCCGCAATCCCCGGCGCTGGTGTACCTGAACTCGCCGAGCAACCCGACCGGGCGTGTCCTGGGCGTCGACCACCTGCGCAAGGTCGTCGGCTGGGCGCGTGACAGGGGCGCGATCATCGCGTCCGACGAGTGTTACCTGGGTTTGGCCTGGGACGCTCCAGCGCCCGTGTCGGTGCTGCATCCCGCGGTCTGCGACGGTGACCACACCGGCCTGCTCGCGATCCACTCGTTGTCGAAGAGCTCGTCGCTGGCCGGCTACCGGGCCGGCTTCGTCGCCGGGGATCCGGGCCTGGTCGCCGAGTTGTTGGCCGTGCGCAAGCACGCCGGGATGATGGTGCCGACGCCCGTGCAGGCCGCCATGGTGGCCGCCCTGGAGGACGACGCTCACGAGCGGCTGCAGCGGGCGAGCTACGAACGGCGGCGGGCCGCCCTGTTGCCGGCGCTGCGCTCGGCCGGTTTTGGCATTGACCATTCCGAGGCCGGCCTGTACCTGTGGGCCACCCGCGGCGAGCCGTGCCGGGACAGCGTCGCATGGCTGGCCGCCCGCGGCATCTTGGTGGCGCCCGGCGACTTCTACGGCCCGGGCGGTGACCGGCACGTGCGGGTTGCGCTGACCGCCACCGACGAGCGCATCGCCGCCGCGGTCCGACGGCTGACCTAGCCCGGCCGCGTGCCCTGGGGCGGGGCGAACGGCAGAATGCATCGGGAGGCGTCAGCCAAGCGCTTCCCAACCGTTCGACTCTCGGGTAAGGAAGGTGGTCGTGACAACTTCGGCGGGCAAGTTGCGCATCCCATTGTCGGTTGGGGACGTCGCCAAGCGCATTTTTCTGGGAAAGCCACTGATCACCGAGGACCTGACGTCGGAGAAGTTGTCGAATCGGGTTGCCCTTGGCGCACTTTCGCCCGACGCGATCTCGTCGACGGCCTACGGCCCGGAGCAGATCTTGATCGAACTGCTGCCGAACGCCGGGCTGGCCGCGTTCGTGTTGTTGCTGCCCGTCACCGGCGTCATCCTGCTGATCCTGGTGCTGGTCGCCGCGTCGTATCGGCAGGTCGTCATGGCCTACACGCGGGCGGGCGGCTCGTACATCGTGGCGCGGGAGAACTTCGGACCCCGGGTGGCGCAGATCGCCGCCGCGGCGCTGCTGATCGACTATGTGGTCACCGTCGCGGTGCAGTCGGCGGCCGGGACGGTCGCGGTGGTGTCGGCGATCCCCGCATTGGGTCACTACAGCCTGGAAATCACCATCGCCGCGGTGCTCCTGATCTGCTACTTGAACCTGCGCGGGCTGAGGGAAGCGGGCTGGCAGTTCGCGTTGGCGACGTACTCCTTCATCGTCATGATCGGCCTGACGATCGTGGTCGGTGTCATCCGCGAAGTGTTCGGTGACCTACCGGTTTACGATCCCGCGCACATGGCCGGGACGGTGCCCGTCCATCAGGGCAACGGCCTGGTCATGGGCGCGACGATCCTGGTGTTGCTGCGTTCGTTCGCCAACGGCGGGTCGTCGCTTACCGGGGTCGAGGCGATCTCCAATACGGTTGACGTCTTCCGGAAACCCCAGGGCCGCAACGCAAGTCGAGTGCTTACCGCCATGGCCGCCATCCTGGGCTTCCTGCTGGCCGGTGTTGCCTACCTGGCCTACGTCACCCACGCCACGCCTTATCTCACCGAATATCCGTCGGTTTTGTCGCAGGTGGGCCGCGCGGTCTTCGGCAACGGGGTAATTGGCGACATCTTCTACGTCCTGGTCCAGGCGGCGACCGCCGCCATCTTGTTCACCGGCGCCAACACCAGTTTCAACGGATTCCCGGCGCTGGCCAGTTTCGTCGCCGAAGACCGCTTCTTGCCGCGGCAGCTGACGAAACGCGGTCACCGCCTGGTGTTTTCAAACGGCATCATGACGCTCGCCGCGCTGTCGGTGGCGTTACTGCTGGTGACGGGCGGCTCGGTGAGCGCGCTGGTGCCGTTCTACGCGATCGGCGTGTTCACCGGATTTTCGATGGCCGGTTACGGGATGACCAAGCACCATCTGACTCATCGGGAACCGGGATGGCGACACCGGCTGGCGATCAACCTGTCCGCGGCGATCCTGTCGACGATCGTGGTGGGCATTTTCGCGGTGGCGAAATTCACCGAGGGCGCGTGGCTGGTCGTCGTCATCTTCCCGCTGTTGGTGTTCGCGCTGATGCGGCTCAACCGCGAATATCGCGCCGAGGCGGCCATTCTCGAGCTGTTCCGCACCGACCGCCCGGAGTTGGTCAAGTACGCCAGGCACCGGGTTTTCCTCTTCGTGAACTCGGTGGACCTGGCGGTGATCGAGGCGCTGCGGTATGGCAAGGGATTGCGGGCCGACGAGCTGACCGCGGTGCACTTCATGGTCGACGAGGCGTATGCCGCACAGCTGAGAAAGCGTTGGGATCACTTCGATCTCGGCATCCCGTTGCGGGTCGTGGACTGCCCGGACCGGCGCATCAACCGAGCCGCGCAGGTGCTGGTCGCGAAAACGCGCGACGAACATCCGGACACCAACGTGACGGTGCTGCTGCCGCGCCGAACGTTTGCGCCGCTGCTGGGGCGGCTGCTGCATGACCGGACCGCGGACAAGATCGCCCGGGCCGTCAGCCTCATGCCGGACGCCGCGGCGACGATCGTGCCCTACGACGTGGAATCCCGGGTCAGGGAGGCCTACCCCGATCGCTTCGAGCAGTGGGTTCAGCACGAAGTCGACAACCTCGAGGCCTGGGTCTCCCGGGGCGAAGACCAGAACGTCGAGGCCTACGAACACCCCGAGCGCCCGCCGTCGGTGATCATGGTGGCGGGCCTGATTTCCGGGCAGCGCGCCACCGTCGAGGGACGGGTCAATGAGGTCCAGGACGTCACCGAACGCGGGCGGACCGTCCGGCACGTCGTCGTCGGCGACAGCAGCGGCGAGATGACCGTCACCTTCCGTCCCGGTCACGGCGGCGCCGACATCCAGCCCGGCCAGCTGTTGCGGATCACCGGAAAGGCCCGCCAGGCCGGCAACCGGGCGATATCGATGATCGACCCGGCGTACCACGTGATCGAGGACCCCGCGAAGGCCGCCGAATCCGGAGAGCCCGGGCATATCAGCAAAACGTAGGGCCACGATCGGTCTGGTCGAGGCGCACGGCACCGGCACCCCGGTCGGCGATCCGAGCGAATACGCGAGCCTGGCCGCGATGTACGGAACCGAGGGCCGACACCGTGTTTCTCAGAAGTGTTTCTCAGAACGCCGGGAACGGGCGTCAGTGACCGTTGGCGCGAAATCGTTCGAAGGATCGCGTGACTTCGGCTTCTGCCGCTTCCCGATTGCCCCAGTCGGCGGCCTTGACGAACTTGCCCGGCTCTAAGTCCTTGTAGTGCACGAAGAAGTGCTCGATGGGATCCAGGACAAACGACGGCACGTCGCCGACGTCGGTGATGTGGTCCCATCGTGGATCGCCGGCCGGCACGCACAGCACCTTGTTGTCGCCGCCGGCCTCGTCGACCATCTGGAACATGCCCACCGGGCGGGCGGCGAGCACAACACCGGGAAAGACCGGCTCGGGCAGCAAGACAAGAGCATCGAGGGGGTCGCCGTCGTCGCCGAGGCTGTCTTCGATGAAGCCGTAATCCGCCGGATACCCCATCGAGGTGTACAGGTAGCGGTCGAGTCGGATGCGGCCGGTGTCGTGGTCGCTCTGGTATTTGTTGCGCTCTCCCTTGGGGATTTCGATGGTCACGTCGAATTCCATGTGACTACTCCTTTATTGTCGGCGGTCCGAATTCGGTCTTTGCGTGGATTGTGTGCGGGTGGGCGAGGCGGGGGCTCGCGGCCGGCTCGCGAGGCCCGCGGTGGACGCGCCACCCGATTTTCCGCGTACCTTTCGGGCGCGGCATTATATCAGCTTTCATATCGATGGCAAGGATTGCCAGGCAACACCCAGGCGTCTGACCGGGTTAACGCAGTAAACTGCATCGTATCTGTGCGCGCGGCAGCGACGGCGGAGCGCAACTCAACCGGAGGGTGCAGGCCAATGTTGGCGCGCTTCACCTACGACTCCTATGTTCGCAGGGGCCATCAGCCGTATTGGCGGTTCAGGGCGGGCTCCATCGCCGCTGTCAGTTAAGCAACGGAAATCGGCTTTGGTCAAGCGCGGCGAGGCCATCCCGTTGGACTGTGACGGCGCACCGCCTCGGGTGACCGCCGCAAGCCTCGATCGATACCTTGCCCCAATACCGTTGTTCGGCAATAACTTTGGGCCACCGATGGCGCGGCCGTCGCGTTGTCGAAACGCACTGCCGGTTGTGATCGACACCACCCGTGGCCTTCGGACGCGCTCGGAACCGCCCTCGGCGCCCGACGTTTTTCAAACCGATACGTGCCGTTGGCGGCACCACCGCCGAGCCATTACGTGCCCCGGCAATCGCTCGGCCGGCACCCGGCCGGGCTGCCCGCTTCGCCGCGGTTATAAGGCGAACGCGTCTGGATGTAATGTTCCAATCAGCTGGAAATCTCCTGTGCATCGGCCATGGCCGGTTGTTCGTTCATCACAAGTCAGCTTGACTGTCAAGCAATAAGATCACGAAAGTTTTAAAGGTGCGTCGCCGGCTCGACGGCGCACAATGGCGGTGGGGCTCGCCATAACCGCGCGTCAAGCATCGACGGCCAACAGTCCCTGCGGAACAGACCATTGCCCGGCTGACCAATTGCGGAGCCGGGTGTGACGCAGGAGGACCGTAAGTGGCCGTTCAATCTTTGTCGATACCTACGATCAAGGTCCCGCCTGCGCCCGTGCGGCGTCGTCGACTCCGGCCGCGGGCTGGCGGGTGCTTCCGTGCTCCCGGTTTGGATCGGCGGCCGGCATTCAGGACGTGAAACACCAAACACTTCAGTCTCTTTCGACCGGCTGTCGATGAACCATGAATGAGCCCAATCAAAGTCGACCCGCCACATATTTCGGCGGTTTGATGGTCGCCCCAACATCGTCCGTGAAAGGTAAATGACGCATGGCGCGTTCGCGCATCACCGACTGGAATCCAGAAGACGTCGTGGCCTGGCACAACGGCAACGACGCCATCGCCCGTCGCAACCTGGTGTGGCTGGTTGTGAACGTGCACATCTCTTTCTCGGTCTGGTACCTCTGGTCGGTCATGGTGCTGTTCATGCCGCAGTCCGTTTATGGTTTTTCGACCGGCGACAAGCTGCTGGTGGGCGCCACCGCGTCTCTGGTCGGTGCGCTCGTGCGCATCCCGTATTCGATGGCCGCCAACTGGTTCGGGGGCCGCAACTGGACAACGTTCTCGTCGTTGGTGCTGCTGATCCCCACCGTCGGGGCCATCGTGTTGTTGGCCCATCCCGGGTTGCCCCTGTGGCCGTATCTGGTGTGCGCCGCGTTAACCGGGTTGGGCGGCGGCAACTATTCGGCGTCGCTGGCCAAGGTCGACGGCTTATATCCGCAGCGGCTCAAGGGCTTTGCGCTGGGTCTGACCGGCGGGCTGGCCAACCTCGGGTCGGCGGCGATCCAGGCGGTCGGGCTGGTGGTGCTGGCGACCGCGGGACACGAGGCGCCGTACTGGGTATGCGCGATCTACTTGGTGCTGCTGACCCTCGGCGGTGTTGGTGCGGCACTGTGCATGGATAACATCGTCGCGCATCGCACCGGCATTTCACTGGGCAACTTGCGATCCATTCTCTCGGTGCCCGACGCGTGGGGAATCTCGTTTCTCTACCTGTGCGCCTCCGGCTCGTTCCTCGGTTTCGCGTTCGCGTTCGGCCAGGTGCTCCAGCACAACTTCGTGGCCGGCGGGGAAAGCTACGGGCAGGCGTCGCTGCACGCCGCCGAGATCGCCTTCATTGGGCCGCTGGTGGGATCGCTGGCGCGGATAGTCGGCGGCAAGTTCAGCGACCGCTTCGGCGGCGGCCATGTCACCCTGAGCGTTTTCGCGGCCGCAATCGTGGCGGGGGGATTGCTGGTCGGCGTCAGCATCCATGACGATCTGACCCGCGACCGCGGTGGCCCCGTGACGGCATTTACGATGGTCGGCTACATCGTCGGCTTCATTGCGCTGTTCATCTTTACCGGCGCCGGCAAGGGGGCCGTGTACAAGCTGATCCCTTCGATCTTCGAGGTGCGCAGCCGCGCAATGAATCTCAGCGAAGCCGACCGCCACCACTGGGCCCGTGTCAGGTCGGCGGCTTTGATCGGATTCGCCGGTGCGTTCGGCGCACTGGGCGGCGTGGGGATCAACTTGGCCCTGCGGCAGTCCTATTCCAGCACCGGTACCGAGACGCCGGCATTCTGGATTTTCCTCGCGTGTTACATCGCCGCCGCGCTGCTGGCCTGGGCGCGCTATGTGCGGCAGGGGCCGGGTGCACCGATACCGACGTTGCGGCCGCAAACCTCGGACGAGGCGGTCGACCCCGTGAGCGCGTCGGGCGGCCGGGCGGCGACGGATTTCTGAGCCGACCGACGCAATTCAAGTCGACAAGCCGAGAATGGGGATCAGCAGGATTATGAAAGACAGCACGAGCGAACTAGCGAGGAACACCTCTCCCGTCCAATACCTCGAGGAGGTGACCGCCACGGCGGTCGAAGCCGGAAAGCTCATTCTCAAGCATCGGCGGCACGCCCATATCGTTAGGGACAAAGGCGATCACGGTAAGGACACATCGCCGGTCACGGCCGCCGACTTGGAATCCAACGAGTACATCGCCAAGCACCTCAAGGCTTTGGACCCGGAGATTCCGATCATTTCAGAGGAGACCCAGTCGGCGGGTTACGAAACGAGAAAGACTTGGCGGCGTTTCTGGCTGGTGGATCCGCTGGACGGAACCAAGGAATTTGTGCGGGGCAGCGATGAGTTTACCGTCAATATTGCCCTCATCGAGGATCTGGAACCCGTGCTGGGCGTCATCTATGTCCCGGCAAAAGAGCTACTTTATTACGCCGAAAAGGGGCGGGGCAGCTGGAAACAGGTGAGGAAGAGCCGTCCCGTCCAGATATTTTCCTCAATACCGGACCTAAGCAAGGGCCTGACGGTCGTGGAGAGCAAGTCACACCCGTCGCCGGCGCTGGAAAGCTACCTCAAGGATTTTCCCATAAAGGAACGCGTCGCCGCGGGCAGCTCCCTAAAATTCTGCCTGGTAGCGGAAGGGCTCGCGGACATCTATCCCCGGATGAATCCGACCATGGAGTGGGATGTGGCGGCGGGTGATTGCATTTATCGAAACTCGTCGCGGCTGGGACAACGAAGCTCATCGTTGACCTATAACAAGCCCAGTTTAAAAAACGACAGCTTTGTCATAGGCCTTAGATAAAGTCTTTACTGGCACCCCTGCGCGATCATCGGCCCGGGCCGGAATCGCCGAGGGGTGCCTTTAGCGCGCCGGGTCATAACCATAACTATTGAGACGTCCTGATTCGGTCCTCGGATGCCGGTCCGTGGGCGATAAACAGGAAGTATCCAACCAAAATACAGCTACTTGTAAGGTTGCCGGGTGAGAATAAAAATCACGATGATTAAAAAGGACGGAGAAAGGCTGTTAGCGACGTCGCTACGGCAACCCATCCGCGGCAGAGGTGGTCATATCGGACCATACACAGCCCTGATAGCGACGATCAGGGCTGTCGATCGCATTACTAGATGTCGCAAAAACTGTCAATAGAACAAGCATCCACGATTGCCTTGACGGGCCAGGTCGATTGGTCATTCGAGGGCGGGGGGTATGTCGGCACCCCGGTGGCCGGAAAGAGGTTTTGAGATGAGTGCGAATATCACCTGGCATCACTACAGCGTTGCCCGGGGCGAACGGGAGAAACTCAACGGTCATCGAGGGTGTGTCGTCTGGTTTACCGGGCTGAGCGGTTCCGGTAAGAGCACGGTGGCGAATCTGGTGGACCGAAGGCTCTATGAACGAGGCGTACGGAGCTTCGTGCTGGATGGCGATAACGTACGCTATGGGCTCAACGCCGGCCCGGAAATGCTTGAAGAGCGCCACGGAGAGGCTTTTGCCAAGCGATTTGGCCTGGGATTTTCAGCCGAGGATCGCGAAGAGAATATCCGGCGTATCGGCGCCGTCGCAAAACTGTTCTGCGAGGCCGGTCTTGTGGTATTGACGGCGTTTATCAGCCCCTATCGTCGCGACCGTGACGCAGTGCGGGCCACCCTCGCCAATGGCGATTTCATGGAAATCTTCATCGATACGCCAATAGAAGTGTGCCAGAAGCGCGATCCCAAAGGCCTCTACGCGAAAGTCAGGGCCGGAAAGATCAAGGAATTTACCGGTATCGATTCCCCGTATGAACCTCCGTTGAAGCCGGAATGGACCCTCGACGGGGGAAACAAGGACGCCGAGTCCCTGGCGGACGAAGTGGTCTCTCATCTCGAAACGGCGGATGTCATTCCCGGCCTCGGCCGGTACCAAGACATGCGTGACAGGGCCAACATTTAAAAGTGCTCTTTCCGAACCTTCGCCGCAGGCGACCTTAACCGAAAGGTAGAATTGCTATGAGTAAACAACTGCTCAGCCCGACGAGAGTCGTGAGGGATTATCTTTCTGATTCTTTGGTGTGGGAGGGGTTTTTGGCGTCGGGTGGTTTTGTTGAGGGGGATATTGTTGTTGCGGATCCGTTTAAGGCGGGGACGACGTGGACGCAGCGGATCGTTCAGCAGATTTTGCATAATGGGCAGGAAAGTGAGGGGGGTTTATCGGATACCTCGCCGTGGTTGGATTCCAGTTGGGGTGATCATGCCTCGATGCTGGCGGTGCTCGAGCAGCAGCGTGTGGCGGGGGTGCGTCGGGTGATTAAGTCGCATCTGCCCGCTGATGCGCTGCCGATCGCTCCGCAGGCCCGGTATGTGTTTGTCGGGCGCAACGGCAAGGACCTGGGCATCAGTTTGCACAACTATCTGTACAACTTCTCTCCGGAGACGATGGAGCAGATTAATCGGATTCATGCCCAGTGGTCGGGGGACCCGACCCCGTTGGTGATTCCGGAGGATATGCAGGAGTTTTTTGATCGTTGGCTCGATACCCACGGGTATGGGTGTTGTGATCTGCTCGACATCATGGCGTCGTGGTGGGCGCTGCGTGAGGAGCCTAACGTGTTGTTGTTGCATTATCAGCAGCTCAAAAACGATCTGCGGGCTCAGATCGTACGGTTGGCGGAGTTTTTCTCCATCGACGCGGCGTCGCTGCGCATGGATGTCATCGCCGAGCATTGCTCGTTTGAGTACATGAGCGCGCGGGCGGAAAAGATGGCGCCCTTTGGCGGGGCGCACATGTCGAGTGCCAAAGCGTTTTTTCACAAAGGACTCAAACGCGACCACCGCAACGAACTGACCCCCCAACAAGTCCACCGCTTCGACACCACCGCCCTGGACCAACTCGGCAACGACTGCGCCCACTGGCTCGAAACAGGCGAAACCCCGCCAGGGGGCTAGCCATGGCCGCCGCAACGCGGTCAGCCGTGGGACTTCGCCCCAGCACTGAAGCGCTAGACGTGGTGGAGCGATGATCCGAATTGAGCGGTTAGGCCGCCGTCTGGACCGGCTCACCGGGGCGACGTAAGCCGGGAGGGCATAAATGACAATCGATTTCGGGATGCTACCGCCGGAGATCAACTCCGGTCGCATATACACCGGTCCGGGATCGGGGCCGATGCTGGCCGCCGCGTCGGCGTGGGACGACGTGGCCGCCGAATTGCACTCCACGGCGGCGTCCTACGCCTCGGTGGTCTCGGGATTGACGGCGAGGTGGCGGGGCTCCGCCGCGGCGACTATGGCGGCCGCGGCCGCGCCGTACACGGCATGGATCAGCGCCACCGCTGGGCAGGCCGAGCAGACCGCCGCCCAGGCCAGGGCGGCGGCCGCCGCCTATGAGACCGCCTTTGCGGCAATGGTTCCCCCCGCGGCGATCGCGGCGAACCGCACGCGGCTGCTGACGCTGATCGCGACGAATTTCTTCGGCCAAAACACCCCGGCGATCATGGCCACCCAGGCCGAGTACATCGAAATGTGGGCTCAGGATGTGGCAGCGATGTACGGCTATGCCGGCTCCTCGGCGACCGCCGCGCGGGTAGCGCCCTTCATCGCACCGCCGCAGACCGTCAATCCCGTCGGGACGGCGGGGCAGGCCGCCGCGGTCGCCCAGGCCGCCAGCGCCGGGGCCGGCGGGCAGGCGCAGGCGTTGCCGCAGCTGACGTCCGTGGTGCCCGCCCTGCTGCAAAGCCTTGCGGCGCCGACGGCCGCGGCCGATCCGTCGGCCCCGGCGTCGCTGGCGTCGTCACTGAACACGATCCTCGGCTTTTCAACCGGGTCGGTATCCCCGTTGTCGTACTTCACCGTGGCCGGCGTGCCCCAGTTACTGGGCGCGCAGTGTTACTTGTTGCCCCAGGCCGGGGCGAATTTGGCCGGCGCGGCCGGCAAGGCGACGGCGTCATCGGCCACCGGCGCGGCGTTGGTTACGGCGGGTTCGCAAGGGGGCCAACTGGGTTCGGCGGCATCGGCAAGCATCGGTCGCGCGGGCCTCGTCGGGGGTTTGTCGGTGCCCCAGGGCTGGGCGATGGCCGCTCCGGCGGTCAAGCCGGTGGCCGCGGTATGGGCGGAAAGCGGCCCTTCCGGCGCCTCGGCGGGTGTCGCGACGCAAGGCGAAGGACCGTTGTTCGGCAACATGGCCTTGTCGAGTCTGGCCGGGCGGGCGATGGCCGGTACCGGCGGCCCTGCCGCCCGATCGGCGGGTTCAGCCGCGGGTGGCGCGGCCGGCGAGGCCAGCGGCCCGGTCAACATTTTCATCGTGCCCGGCGGCGCGCAATGACCGCCGTTGCCCCGCACCTCCCCGCTTTGGCCGTCGTCGTGTCATTGGCCGAGAGTCCAGCAACTTTGCGCCACAGAGATGAGGAGCGCATGTCTTCGGAATCGCAGCCAAAAGCGCTGCCGGACGTCACCGGCGATGCGGTGAGTGCCGGCCCGGCCCGGGACACCAAAGACACTGTAATGGCAAGTCCGCCAACGGAGTTGGATCCGGCGGCCACCGATGTGGTGTCGATGCTGACCGCGATGCAGTTCGGAACCTATGCCGCGATGTTTCATACGGTCAGCGCCCAATTCGCGGCTGCCCACGAGATGTTTGTGAAAAGCCTTGCAATGAATGCCCCCTCGGACGCGACCGCCGAGCCCGGTGACGCGTCGGCGGCCACCTGAGAGGACGGTCGGATGTATTTCGGATTGTTGCCGCCGGAGGTCAACTCCGGCCGGATGTACTCCGGTCCGGGATCGGAGCCGATGCTGGTCGCGGCGGAGGCCTGGGACGCATTGGCGGCCCAGCTGCACGCGGCACAGGCGGCGTACTCCTCGGTGATCTCCGGGCTGACAACGACATGGCTGGGTCCGTCATCGGTGTCGATGGCGGCCGCGGCCGCACCCTACATGGCGTGGATGAGGGCCACGGCCGTCCAAGCCGAGCAGACCGCCGAGCAGGCCCGGGCCGCCGCGGTGGCCTATGAGACGGCATTCGCGGCAACGGTGCCGCCGCCGGTGATCGACGCCAATCGCAGTGAGCTGTCAATGTTGGTGGCCACCAACGTCTTCGGACAGAACACCCCGGCGATCGCGGCCATCGAGGCCCGGTACGGCCAGATGTGGGCGCAAGACACCACCGCGATGTCCACCTATGCCGGCCAGTCGGCAGCCGCCACGACGGTAACGCCGTTTGCCCTACCGCCGTCGGCCACCGACCCGGGCGGGTTGCTCGGTCAGCTGCTGGCCGCGTTGCAGACGCTGGCCACGTCGGTCGGTTCGAGCACGGAGTCGCAGTTCTCCCAGCTGTTCGCCGCGGTGCCCACCGCGCTGCAAAGCTTCGGAACGATCATTACCGGGTCCAATCCGGTTTCGGGCCTGCTCACAACCTTGCAAGACCTCGCCGGGTTGCAGAGCTTGAGCTCGATCAGCGCTGACGTCGAAATGATCCCCAAGGCGATCCTGCCGGCGAACGACGTCCTGATCAACACCATCATGGGGCTGGTATTGGGGACCAGGTGGCTTGACGGATTGGCATCCGGGGCCGGCGGCGCCAACTCGGTCTTGGCGACGGGCCTCGGCTCTGGCGCACACCTGGCGAGTTCGGCGGCCGGTGTGGTGTCGGCGAACGTCGGCCGCGCTGGCTTGGTCGGAGCGATGTCGGTGCCGCCGAGTTGGGCCACGGCCACCCCGGCAATCAGGACGGTTGCCGCGGTGCTCTCGGGCGCGGGCGAAAATGCCGTTCCGGCAGCGGCGGTGAGCGAGGGGACCCTGCTGAGTGGGATGGCGGTGGCGGGCATGGCCGGAAGCGCCTTGGGCGCGGCCGCGCCCCGCGCCCTCAGCGGTACCGGCGCGCGATTGCATTGCACCCCACTCAAAGACGGCTCGACCAAAGACGGCGAGTCGCCGGAGAACCTGCAACGTCTCGTCGCCGAAATGGCGGAGAAGCCGGACAACGTGCAGCACTGGCACACCGACTCAGCACAGTTGGAGAGCCTCATCGCCAAATTGAAGAAGAAACCCGGCATCCACGCGGTGCACCTGTCCGACGGCGAGCCGAACATGACGCTACCCCGAATCAACTAGCAGCCGTTTAGAACTCAACCGTAAAGATACATATTCCCCGGAAATGAGGTTATGACAATGGATTATAGAGGTCACAACGGGAAGCTGATTGTGGAACGGGTGTCCACCGAGAACGCCGCCGTCGAGATAAAAGGCCTGCCGCGCATTCCCATATCGAAGGCGATGGCGCATGAGGTCATCAGCCTTTCTTACGGATTTTTCACGCCGTTGGCGGGATTCATGGGCCGGCAAGAGGTCGACGGGACGCTGGACAAAATGCAGCTTCCCGACGGGACGCTGTGGAGCATACCGATCGTCTTCGACATGTCCGCGGAGAGCATCGAGGAGCTTGGACTGGAAGAGGGGAGCGGCGCGGTCCTTGAATATCTGGGCGTGCCCATGGCGATCTTCGATGTTGCTGAGATATACGAGTATGACCTCGAGCGGATGGCCGAGAAAACGTACGGCACGACCGACCCGCGACATCCCGGGGTGAAGAAAACGCTCGGCTATCAGAATAGGTTCGTCGGCGGTGACATCACGCTCATCAATGAGCCGGTCTTCAACGAGCCATTCAAAAGCTTCTGGCTGACTCCGAAGCAACATATGGATGCGTTGACGGAAAAGGACTGGAAGCACGTCGTCGCCCATCAGACCAGGAATGTGCCGCACACCGGCCACGAGGCGTTGATGAAGCAAGCCTGGTTCGCCGCGAACGAGGACATGCCCGTTGACAACCTGAATACGGGCGTCCTGGTGAATGCGATCATCGGCCAGAAGCGGGTGGGGGACTACATCGACGAGGCGATACTGCTGGCGCAGAATGCGCTGAGGACCAGTGGGTACTTCCGGGAGCGCGTCCACATGGTGTCTTTCACGCTGTGGGACATGCGCTATGCCGGACCCAGGGAGGCGATCTTCCACGCCATCCTGAGGACAAATCTTGGATGCACCCATCACATGTTCGGCCGGGATCACGCCGGCGTGGGCGACTTCTACGACCCCTACGACGCCCAGAATCTCCTCAAGCAGCACAGAACCGAGCTGGGCATCAAGCCGGTGTTCCTCCGGGAAAACTGGTACTGCCCAGAATGCTTGGAAGTCACTAACTCGGCGCTGTGCGGGCATGACTCGAAAGCCCAAAGCTTTAGCGGCAGCCTGATCAGGAGCATTCTGACCGACGAAGTGAAACCCACGCAGAGGGTCATGCGGCACGAGGTCTTCGAAGTCGTGATGGAGTGTGCCGCCAAGCATGGCCAGGGTTCGCCCTTTGTGACCGAAGAGTATCTGAAAGACAGACTTCCGATCTTCACGCTGAACCAATTGGAGGGACTCGATTCATGAGCAAAAACACCAGCATCAAGATCAACGTATGGATCAACGACGAACGACTGAAAGCGTTGGAAGAGGCCGGGATGGCCCAGTTGGCAAAGGAGGCTTTTGCCGGAATGAGGCTCCTGCCGATTTCCGTCACGAACGAACAGAAGGATCTCATCCTGCAGCAGTATCCTTCGGCGAAGTACGATTCCTCTACCACGGGGTCCATCGAGTTGCTACCGAAGCAGGCTAAAGACAAGTTGCTGGAGTTCTCCATTAAAATGCATTCGACGGGCTCCGAGGTGACGGATCGCTTTGTCAAGGACGGGTAATCGCACACGGGTTTCGGCGAAACGGCCCGGGTCCGCAAACGCTGTGATCGATGCTTCAAGTACCCCGGTCGGTTTGACTCATCAGAGGGGCTCAGGTGGGCAAGTCCGACGGTGGGTCCGGGTCACATCGGCGGTCGGGCCGGTCGGGCCGCGCGAATTCCTCTCTGGGAAATTCGCGAGCCTGGCCTCCTAGAAGCCGGCGCTGTGTCGGGCGGGCGAGCGAAAGCTGGTTGCGCTTAAAAACTTAACTGCCTTAACGGCCGGTGCGAGGATCGCTGCGCCGCGGTACCGTGGCGCACGGGCGTTGGGCCCAAAGCACGGATGAAGACACACGGTTAGCTGGACGTACTAGTGATGTCTACT
Source organism: Mycobacterium malmoense (assembly GCF_019645855.1). NCBI lineage: Bacteria > Bacillati > Actinomycetota > Actinomycetes > Mycobacteriales > Mycobacteriaceae > Mycobacterium > Mycobacterium malmoense. The sequence goes on along the minus strand of NZ_CP080999.1, from coordinate 4,021,632 downwards.
GGAAATCTCCTGTGTATCAGCGATATTGAGTTGTCGAATGATCACAATTCGGATTTACTGTCAAGTAAATGCTCTCGAGGAAGCTTTAAAAGGTGCGTTGCCAGGATGTGAACGCACGATGGCGGTGGGGCTCGCCATAACCGCGCGTCGCGCACGACGGCCAACGGTCCCTGCGGAACGGGTAGGTACGTGGCTGGCCAATTGTGCAGCCACATGTGACGCGGAGGAACATCAAGTGGCTGTTCAATTTTCATCAAAACTCGCGATCGACATCCCTGGGTCCCGGGGCCAGCCCGCCCTGCGGGCGACACTCGCCGGCGCAAGCCTTCTCCAGTCGCCTTATTCGATGTTGTGCGACGGGCCAAGCCCACAATGACGGTCTGCAGTGTGGGGCTGTTGGTGTACGCGCTTTAGCAGCAAGGCGCGTATTCGTTTGAAGCGCAATGGAAATTGTTCCCTAATCGGAGACCCAGGGATCGTCACCGGTTGGGCACTTGGTCGGACTCGCTCGGCGGACTCACCATATCGGTTCGCCGGGCGGAGTAGGCCGATGAAGGGGAATGCTGATGCTGGATTACGGAACACTGCCACCAGAAATCAACTCTGTCAGGATATATTCGGGCCCGGGCTCGGGGCCGATGATGGCGGCCGCGGCAGCCTGGGACGTACTCGCCAATGGGTTGGATTCGGTCTCACGAGGTTACTCCTCGGTGATCGCGCGGTTGCAAGGCGAAAGTTGGTCCGGGGCTGCGTCAGTCGCGATGGCTACTGCCGCCGCGCCGTATGTAGCATGGGTGACGACCGCGGGAGCCCAGGCCGAAGAGGCCGCCAGTCAGGCTCGGGCGGCGGCGGCGGCCTACGAGGCGGCGTTCGCCGCCACGGTGCCTCCCACGCTTGTCACGTCAAACCGTACCCAGTTGGCGAACTTGGTGGCCACCAACATCTTCGGGCAGAACACCATGATGATCGGGGAGACCGAGGCCGCCTACGAGGAGATGTGGGCTCAGGATGCCGCTACGATGTACACGTACGCCGCGTCGTCGTCGGCCGCGACCTCCCTGAGGCAGTTCGGCGAACCGCCACAGACGACCACCGCCGCCGGGCCGTCTGCCCAATCCGCCGCGGTGGCCCAAGCCGCCGCTACCCCAGCCGTCGGACAATCTCAGGTGACCCTGTCGCAGCTGATATCGGCTGTGCCACAACAGCTGCAGGCCCTTGCATCAGCGGGATCTTCGGGCTCTTCCACATCGGCGGCCACGTCGTTGGTGCCGTCGTCGTTGCTTACGGTCTTCGGTAACTTCAATACCCTTACCGCGCCAATAAATCTCGGCGACGGCATTAGCCGCACGTACACGTCGGCGGGAAGTTTCGGGACCGGGATTTTCCGATCCAACGTTCAGTCGGCCGGCGATGCCATCAAGGAGGCGGGCGGTGCGGCCACGGCGGCCAGCACCGCGGCGGGTTCGGCAGGGGCGCCCGGTCCGGTGCTTGCGAATGCGGGTAACGCGACGGCGGTGGGGAAATTGTCCGTCCCGCAGAGCTGGGCGGCGACAAATCCGGCGGCCGCCACCGTCGCCGAACCGAACTGGTTGCCCGAGTCCGAGCTCGACGGTGGCCCGTCGTGGCAGGAAGTCCCGGCGACGAACATGTGGAACGGCGTGCCACCGGCGGGCATGGGGAGCACGTCCGGGCTGTTGTCGCGGCCCTCGGTCAACAACGTGCTGCGCGTGGCGCCCCGCCAATTCAAGATGCCCCGCCCTTCCCTTGGCGGCTAGCTGGTAATCGCGCCCGTTTGCGCTGACAGGACCGTCGCGGCCGGTTGGTCGCGGGCGACGCTTGAGGAAGGAACGCCGATGCTTGATTTCGGGGCGCTGCCGCCCGAGATCAATTCGGCCAGAATGTATTCCGGCCCGGGCTCGGGACCGATGATGGCGGCCGCGTCGGCCTGGGACGCGCTGGCCGCGCAGCTGGAGCTGTACGCGGCCGGTTACTCCTCGACGCTCTCGGAGCTCCAAGGCCAGACGTGGTCGGGCGAGGCGTCGATCGCCATGGCCGCCGCGGGCGCGCCGTATGTGGCGTGGGCGACGACGACGGCGGCGCAGGCCGAGCAAGCCGCCGGCCAGGCTCGGGCGGCGGCGGCCGCCTTCGACGCGGCGTTCGCCACGACGGTGCCGCCGCCGGTGGTCGCGGCCAACCGCATTCAGTTGGCAATACTGGTCGCCACCAACTTCTTTGGGCAGAACACGCCCGCGATCGCGGCCACCGAGGCCGACTACGCCGAGATGTGGGCCCAGGACGCGGCCGCCATGTACGGCTATGCCGCGGCCTCGTCGGCAGCCACCGCGCTGACGCCGTTCCCCGAGCCACCGCGGACCACGAACGCCAGCGGCCAATCCGCCCAGGCATCCGCGGTCGCCCAAGCCGCGGGTACCTCCACGGGTCAGACTCACGTAACCCTGCCGGAGCTGACGTCCGTTCTGTCGCAACAGCTGCAAACCCTCGCAACGGGGGGGTCCGTGAACGGTTCCGCGGCAGACCCCGCCCCCGCCGATGCCTTCTCCTCGATCCTCACGGCCTTCAGCAATTTCGATACCCTTGTCGTCAGCCCCGCACAACCGTTCTGGTCGACGACCTACGCCGTATTCTCGACGGGACAATTCGGGACGGGGCTTCGCTTGTCTCAACTCCAGGCGGCCAAGGCTGCTGCCAAGGCGGCTACTTCCGAAGCCGACGCCCTGGGTTCGGGAGTCGTTCGTGGCGGCCCGGTGCTTGCGAGTGTGGGCAATGCGGCGCCGGTGGGGAAATTGTCCGTCCCGCAGAGCTGGGCGGCCGCGAATCCGGTCGCCAGCGCTGCCGACGGGCCAATACCTTTGTCGGGAACCGATTTCCGGGCGGTCCCGGCGGCGAATGCCGATCCGCCGACGAGCGCATTGGGCGGAGCGCCGGCTGCGGAGTCGCGGTCCATGGGCAGCGTTGTATTGCGCAACGGACGTCGCCGTTTCAAGATGCCCCGTCCCGCCTTCGGCGGATAGCCGCTGGCGCGCCAGGCAACGACGTCACGTCTTGACCGGCACCTGCGCCGTCGACGGTGGCGGCGCCGATGCCGGTATCGGTGTGTCCTGTGGACGCAGGTAGCGCACCCAGGTCAGGAACGCGGCGGCGATGTAGCACACCAAAAAGATCCAGAAAGCCGGTGTTTCGGTGCCGGTGCTCGAATAGGACTGCCGCAAGGCCAGGTTGATGCCCACGCTGCCGAGCGCACCGAATGCGCCGGCGAACCCGATCAACGATCCGGACCTGACACGGGCCCAGTGGCGGCGTTCCGCGTCGTCGACGTCCAGCGTGCGGCCGCGCGCCTCGAAGATCGACGGGATCAGCTTGTACACCGACGCCTTGCCCGCACCGGAAAAGATGAACAGCCAAATGAAACCGACGATGAAGCCGGCCATCGTGAAGGACGTCTCATGGCCGTGCGGCTCGCGGGTAAAGTCGTCATGAGTGCTGACGGCGACCACGAACGCCCCACCCAAAATCATGCCGGCCAACAAGGCCAGACTGACACGACCGCCGCCGAACCGGTCGCTCAGCTTACCGCCGGCTATCCGCGCCAGCGATCCCAGCAACGGCCCGATGAAGGCGATCTCCGCGGCATGCAGTGACGCCTTCCCATAGCTTTCCCCGCCGGCCACGAAGTTGTGTTGGAGCACCTGACCGAAGGCGAACGCGAAACCGAGGAACGAACCCGAACAGCACAGGTATAGAAACGAGATTCCCCACGAGTCAGGCACTGCCAGGATCGATCTCAGGTGACTCGCGTCGATGCGGTACTTGAAATTGTCCATGAACAGCGCTGCGCCAAGACTGCCAATGGCCAGCAGCACCAGGTAGATCGCGCATACCCAGTAGGGCGCTTCGTGGCCGACGGTGGCCAGCACGACAAGTCCGACCGCCTGGATGGCCGCCGACCCAAGGTTGGCGATGCCGCCGGTCAGGCCCAGCGCAAAACCCTTGAGCCGCTGCGGGTAGAAGGCCTCGGCGTTGGCCAGGGACGCCGAGTAGTTGGCGCCACCCAATCCGGTCAACGCGGCACACACCAGATACGGCCACAACGGCAAACCGGGATGGGCCAGTAACACGATCGCACCCACGGTGGGGATCAGCAGCAGTAGCGACGAGAACGTCGCCCAGCTGCGGCCGCCGAACCTGGCGTTGGCCATCGCATAGGGAATGCGCATGAGTGCCCCCACCAACGCTGCGGTGGCGCCGACCAGGAGCTTGTCGCCGGTCGAAAAGCCGTAGACCGACTGCGGCATGAACAGCACCATGACCGACCACAGGTACCAGATCGAGAAGGCGACATGCGAGGCCACGATCGACCAAATCAGGTTGCGACGGGCGATGGTGTCGTTGCCGGTGTCCCAGGCCACGGTGTCTTCCGGATCCCAATCGGCGATACGCTGCGTCCGCGCCATGTGTCGTTTACCTTTCAAAGACCATGTCGGGCCTACCCTCGAGTCGCTCTCGGCGCCGAGGCGGGCCAATCTGGGTTGGACCGGTCGACAATTGAGCGATTAGCTGACGAAAAAGACTCGACTTCTTGGCATTTCGCCGACGCGGTATCCAAGTGGGGCGATGCGCTCTGCACCCGCACGGGCCCCGTCCCGAAGGGGCCGTCGTAGTCGATGCGCCCGGCTCGGCGACGGTTGTGGAGCGTTGCCGACGGGGTGGCCGGCCGCGTGACTCGGGGAACGCGATCGTTACTAGCGACGAAAGTTGAACGGCCACTTGCTTTTCCTCTGCGTCACATATGGCCGCACAACTGGCCAGCCGAGTATTGATCTGTTCCGCAGGGACCGTTGGCCGTCGATGGTGTGACGAGCGGTTATGGCGAGCCCCACCGCCATAGTGGTTGACGCGATGTCAACGCACCTAAAACTTCCTTGAGCTGATTACTTGACAGGTAAACCGAAGTGTAAGCACTCGACAACGCCACATGGTTGATACACAGGAGATTTGCAGCAGACTTCGTCACTACGCCCAGCCAGTGGGTGTGGCTTCACGCCTCCGGTCGAAGTCGAGTAAGAACCAGCCACGCCGCCGCCCAGCAACTACGAAACCACCGCATTGGCTAGCTGAACGTGTGGGTACGGCCCGCTGGAAACCTCCTGTGAACCATCCGTGTTCAGTTGTCGAAGTACTGCACCTCAGTTTGACTGTAGACAGTTTCATAGCGAATCTGTTTTACACGTCAACAGACATGGTGGTGGGGCTCACCACAACTGCGGTCATCGACGGCCAACGGTCCCTGCGGAACAGATCAATACTCGGCTGGCCAGTTGTGCAGTCGAATCTGACGCAGAGGAAAGTCAAGTGGCCGTTCATTTTTCGTCCCTAGTAGCGATAGAGGTCTCTGGGCCCAGAGTCGGTCCGCCGTCGCGGCGGTCTTCACCGAGGAGAGGCCAGGCAATGCGCAACACCCGCGGCTGAGTCGGGTGTCGGCGCCACCGTGAGCACCGAGAAGCCCGCTATGACAAATCCGCCAACAGAGGTGGATCCGGCCGCGATCGATGTGGTGTCGATGCTGACGGCGGTGCAGTTCGGTACGTACGGCGCAATGTTTCAAGAGGTCAGCGCTCGGTTCGCGGCTGCCCATGAAATGTTCGTGAAAAGCCTTGAAATTAACGCCGAATCACAGGAGACCACCGGTCCCGGCGGCGACGCCGCAACCACTTGAAAAGAGGCGCAATGTATTTCGCATCAACGACGTATCGGCCGTGTGAGGCCTTTATAGGCCTGGTGCGTATTCATCTGGAGCGCAATAGAAGTCGTCGCTAATCGGAGATCCGGCAGTCCTTGCCGGATGGCCGTTTGACCCGGCCCGACTCATCTCGTGGCGCTCGTCATGGGGTCGGCTGAAGAAAGGGAAATGCTGATGTTGGATTACGGGGCGCTACCGCCCGAGGTCAACTCGACCAGGATGTATTCGGGTCCAGGCTCGGGACCCATGATGGCGGCCGCCGCGGCCTGGGATGCGCTGGCCAGCGGGTTGGAGTCGGTCTCGCGCGGCTACACGTCGGTGATCTCACAGCTGCAAGGCGAGGGCTGGTCCGGCAGCGCGTCGGTCGCCATGGCCGACGCGGCAGCACCGTATGTGGTGTGGCTGACGAGCAGCGGGGCAAACGCCGAGCAGGCGGCCAGTCGGGCCCGCGCCGCGGCGGCCGCCTATGAGACGGCGTTCGCCGCGGTAGTGCCGCCCGCGCTGGTCGCGGCCAACCGCACCCAGTTGGCGAGCCTGGTCGCCACCAACACCTTCGGACAGAACACGACGCAGATCGCTGCCACCGAGGCCGCCTACGCTGAGATGTGGGCCCAGGACGCCCAGGTGATGTACGGCTACGCAGCGTCGTCGTCGACGGCGACGACGCTGACACAGTTCACCGAGCCGCCGCAAACCACAAGCGCCGCCGCACAATCCACCCAGGCCGCCGCGGTGTCCCAGGCCGCGGGTAGCTCGGCCGCCGGCCAAGCCCAGTCAATGCTGTCTCAGCTGATTTCGGCTTTGCCGCAACAGCTGCAAGCCCTTGCGACGACTGCGTCGTCGAGCACCGCCGCTTCCACCCCGTGGGGGTGGCTTACGGAATTCGAGTCGTTGATTCCGGCGCCGGTAATGACGGCGTTCAGTAACTTCAACACCCTTAGCGGCCCGACGAATTACGCTGCGGCCCTTGCCCGTACCTATACGGCGGCGGGGAGCTACGGCTACGCGGCGAAGCGCGATGTCGAAGCGCATGCCGCCAAACCGGTATCGCAGGTCGTCGGCACCGAGGAGAAGATACCGGCGGCGGGCTTGGCGGACGGTCGCCGGCCGGTGGTTGTCAATGTGGGCCGGGCGCCGGCGATCGGCGGGTTGACCGTTCCCCAGGCGTGGGCGTCGGCAACACCGGTGGCCAGTGCCGTCGAAGACCACCGATGGTTGTCGGAAGTAGAGCTCGCAGCTGCGGCGTCGCCGGAGCAGAGCTCGACGGCCAACATGTTCGGCGGGGTGCCGGCAGCGGCCGTGGGAGCGGCGGGGGCGGGCCTGTTGTCGCACCCCACGGTCAACAACGTACTGCGTGTGGCGCCTCGCAAATTCAAGATGCCCCGGCCTCACGTCGGCGGATAGCCGGTAGTCGCACACCCCAACGTGGACAGGACCCGGCGACTGCTTGTCGCCGGCGACGGTTAAGAAGGGAACACCGATGCTCGATTTCGGGGCGCTGCCGCCCGAGATCAACTCGGGCCGAATGTATTTCGGTCCTGGCTCGAGACCGATGATGGCGGCCGCGTCGGCCTGGGACGCGCTGGCCGCGCAACTGGAGTTGTATGCGGCCGGTTACTCCTCGACGCTCTCGGAGCTCCAAGGCCAGTGGTCGGGTGGTGCGGCAATCGCGATGGCCAGCGCGGCCGCGCCGTATGTGGCGTGGGCGACGACGACGGCGGCGCAGGCCGAGCAAGCCGCGGGCCAGGCTCGGGCGGCGGCGGCCGCCTTCGAGACGGCGTTCGCCGCGACGGTGCCGCCGCCGGTGGTCGCGGCCAACCGGCTCCTGCTGGCGACGCTGGTTGCCACCAACTTCGTTGGGCAGAACACGCCCGCGATCGCGGCCACCGAGGCCGACTACGCCGAGATGTGGGTCCAGGACGCCGCCGCCATGTACGGTTACGCCGCGTCCTCGTCGGTCGCGACCGCGCTGACGCCGTTTGGTGAGCCACCGCAAACGACAAACACCGGTGGCCAATCCGCCGCGGCGGCCCAGGCCGTGACCGGCTCAACGACAGGACAGGCTCAGACAACCCTGTCCGAGCTGATGGCGGCTTTGCCGCAACAGGTCCAGGCCCTTGCCGCGACGGCGGATCCGAGCGCCGCCTCACCGTGGGAGTGGTTGGCGCAGTTGAACTCGTTGGTGCCCGCGCCGGTACTGACCGCCTTCACCGACATGAATACTTTTATCTTCGGGCCGACGCAGCCATTCTGGCAGTGGGTCTTCACCGGGGGCAACATCGGAAGCTACTCCCTTGCGGCGAAATCGGATGTCGAATCGCATCTACCCAAGTCGCCCACTCCCCCCAAGCTTCCCGAGCGGCTCGTCGGCACAGGGCCGGGCTCGGCAGGCATGCGCGGTCCGGTGCTCGTCAGTGTGGGCCAGGCGACATCGATCGGCCGCTTGTCGGTCCCACCGAGCTGGGCGTCGGCGACTCCGGCGGACAACCCTGCCGCTGAACCGCTGGCTTCGGAGGGGGCGGGCTTCCGGGCTCTCCCGCCGTGGGCGGCAAACGCACCGGGCGGGACGCCGACGGCGGGCATGGCGCCGATGGCAAACGGCGAAGGGCGTCGCACCGGCAATGCGGTATTCCGCATGCGGGATCGCCGCTTCAAAATGCCCCGTCCCGCCATCGGCGGGTAGCGCATCACGTTCAACCAACCCGTCATCCGTCGAAAGACCTTGCTTCCCTTGATGTTCGGTGCCTTGGTGACCCAGTTGACCCAGGGTGCCCGCATCGATGCCCGGATCCCGGGCCACGTCGGGCATTACTGGTAGCCGTCCTCGACGCGGGTTGCGCCGGGAGGCCCGAAGCCCGGCCATAACCATAACGCCGGGGCGCCCGGGCCGGTTGGGGCGCTGAAGCGGGTGCGGGGAACAGGAAACACTCAAGCAGCACACAGCCTGTCGTCAGCTTGGTCCACCATCATCGCCATTAAGAATCATGGTGAGTAAAACAAAGGTGGAGAGGCGATCGGTGACATCGCAAGGACGGCGCGCGATGGTACACGGATCGACATTGACCAAGAAACCGCAGCTCATAGCCGTTTATGACGTCCGCGGGCCGGAATTAGCATATGTATGGCAACAGCGTCAACTCGGTGCCGTGCAATCCACGGTGGCGCTGTCGATCCCGTGGACCGAGCAAGCGCGATCGGCTTCTCCGGCGGGGACAACCGGCTCGCGGACGTCACGGATAAGGATCACGCCCCCGGGCGTCATTCGTGGCCGGGTCCCGCAATTCTCTTTGGGTTTCTTTGCACGCACTTTCGTTCATCGAATGGGTATTCGGACGCGCGACATTTAGAGAAAGGCAGTTTACTGTGAATAAGCAATTAATGGCTCCCACCAGGGTACTCAGGGATTATCTTTCTGATTCTTTGGTGTGGGAGGGGTTTTTGGCGTCGGGTGGTTTTGTTGAGGGGGATATTGTTGTTGCGGATCCGTTTAAGGCGGGGACGACGTGGACGCAGCGGATCGTTCAGCAGATTTTGCATAATGGGCAGGAAAGTGAGGGGGGTTTATCGGATACCTCGCCGTGGTTGGATTCCAGTTGGGGTGATCATGCCTCGATGCTGGCGGTGCTCGAGCAGCAGCGTGTGGCGGGGGTGCGTCGGGTGATTAAGTCGCATCTGCCCGCTGATGCGCTGCCGATCGCTCCGCAGGCCCGGTATGTGTTTGTCGGGCGCAACGGCAAGGACCTGGGCATCAGTTTGCACAACTATCTGTACAACTTCTCTCCGGAGACGATGGAGCAGATTAATCGGATTCATGCCCAGTGGTCGGGGGACCCGACCCCGTTGGTGATTCCGGAGGATATGCAGGAGTTTTTTGATCGTTGGCTCGATACCCACGGGTATGGGTGTTGTGATCTGCTCGACATCATGGCGTCGTGGTGGGCGCTGCGTGAGGAGCCTAACGTGTTGTTGTTGCATTATCAGCAGCTCAAAAACGATCTGCGGGCTCAGATCGTACGGTTGGCGGAGTTTTTCTCCATCGACGCGGCGTCGCTGCGCATGGATGTCATCGCCGAGCATTGCTCGTTTGAGTACATGAGCGCGCGGGCGGAAAAGATGGCGCCCTTTGGCGGGGCGCACATGTCGAGTGCCAAAGCGTTTTTTCACAAAGGACTCAAACGCGACCACCGCAACGAACTGACCCCCCAACAAGTCCACCGCTTCGACACCACCGCCCTGGACCAACTCGGCAACGACTGCGCCCACTGGCTCGAAACAGGCGAAAGCCTCTGAACTGAGGCGCCGAGGCTGCCGAGCCTGTAGTGACGGCGACGACGGGCGAAAAAGCCAGCCGTGAACGCAGACTCGACACCGCGACCGCAGCCTCGGTGCCAGAGCGAAGGCCCGCGGCATGACGCTAAGGACGCCAGGGTCTATGGCTGAGCGAAGTCTGGCACTCCGCGAGCGCCTCCTCATGGAGGCCGTAGCCGTGCTTTATGTCGTGGTGGCAGCGCAGTGTCACGGCTGGGACTACCTGTTCTTCCCCGGGCTCGCGGCGCTTTCGCACGACGTGTTGACCCGACCGTGGGGAAAGTGGGCGAGTCAGCCGGGGCGGCTTATCGTGACGCCGGCCCTCGCGGCGGTCGTCGGCACGTCGATCACCCGGGAGCTTCGCTTCGGGGTGCCGGCCATTCTGGTCGTGGTCTGCGTATGCGTGCTGCTATTGGCCCTGCTCAAGTCGAATATCGCCCCGGCGATCGCGGCCGGCGCGCTGCCGCTCTTCCTGGGCATCAAAAGCTGGCTCTACCCCGCTTCCATAGCGCTGAGCCTGGCGGTGTTGGTGCTGATCCTCGTGCCCTGGCAACGGCATTGCCGGCGAAAGTACGCGGCGACCGGAGTGGCTTTGGCCGCGAACATCGACGACATTCTCGAGACGCTCCCGACCGGGAACTTATGGGTCCTGCCGTATTTCGCGTTTTTGACGGCGATGGCGTTCGGCGCCACGGCGTCCGGACTGCGATTGGTCCTGTTCCCGCCGCTGATCGTCATCGCCTACGAGATGTTCGCCCACCCCACGACATGTCCCTGGGCGGGGAAGCCGTTGGCCCTGCCCGCCGCGTGTTTTCTGACGTCGGTCGCGGGATGGGTCGCCGTGAGCCTCTTCGGAAGCGGCGGTACCGCGGCCGCCTGTGCAATGGTCGCCGGCATCGTCGTGCTGCGCCTCCTGAAACTTCACCTGCCGCCCGCATTGGCGATCGGGCTGCTTCCGCTTGTCATCGGTTTGCCCAGCATCCAATACCCCCTCTCCGTCGCCATCGGGGCAGGAGCGCTGACGCTCGCCTACCAGCTGTACCAACGATGGGTCCTCGGCCATGGCGGCGCCGGCCGGAACGTCCCCAATAAATTGAGGAGTGTCTAGTGTCGAACGCTCAATTGACTGCGGTCATATTCGTGCTTTTTGTGCTGGTCGGCCTGGCCCAATTGCTGGGATATCTATTCGTGAAGCTCGGTCAGCCGAAGGTCGTGGGGGAGATCCTGGCCGGCATCGCGCTCGGCCCGGCGCTGCTGGGCCGGCTGCCGTTCGTCGAGCACCTCATGGGCACCGCCAGACACAACAGCCAGATCCTCAGTTTCGTCTACTGGCTCGGGCTCCTGCTGCTGATGTTCGTTTCCGGCGCCGAGGTGCAGCAGCTGTTCGGCCGGGGGGAGCGCCGGACCGTGAGTTGGCTCGTCGTCGTCGGGACCGGCATACCGTTCTTGCTCGGGCTGACCTTCGGGCCCCATCTCATTCGTCCCAGCCTGGCCGGACCGCACGGTAACCGCGTGTCGCTGATCATCATTCTGGCGGTGGGCGTCGCCGTCACTTCGGTGCCGGTGGTGTCGAAAATCTTTGCCGACCTGAAGATCCTGGACACGCGCTTCGCGCGCCTCATCCTCGGCGTCGCCGTGCTTGAGGACATCGTGCTGTGGCTCGCGCTGGCGATCGCGACCTCCATCGCGGCGAAGTCGCATCTGAATCCGTGGCTGATGTCGTTGCACCTGCTGGTGACGGTGGCTTATTTCGTTCTCGGACTTACGCTTGTCCCCCGCGCCGTCAAGCGCATCAACAAGGCTCGCTGGAACGCTTTGGCGCGGCATTCGCCCACCGGCTACGCGATCGCGGTGTTGCTCGCCTACTGCGCGGTCGCCGGAGCGCTCGACGTCAACCTGGTGTTCGCCGCGTTCCTCGCCGGCTTTGCCCTCGTCGACAACGAACGCGGACTCTTCGAGGACTCCATCGGGGCGATCAGCAAGGTGTCCTTCGCCTTCTTCATTCCGGTCTACTTCGCGATCGTCGGTCTGAAGCTGGACCTCATCCGGGGCGTGTCGTTGCCGATGATGGCCATCTTCATCGTCGGCACCTGCGTGGTCAAAATGTTGTCGGTCGCGCTCGCCGGGCGGCTCGCCGGTTTCCGGGGCCTCGATCTGATCAACCTCGGGATCACCACCAACGCCCGCGGCGGCCCGGGCATCGTGCTGGCCAGCGTCGCGTTCGACGCCGGCATCATCAGCTCGAAGTTCTACACCACGCTGGTGGTCGCGGCCGTGCTCACCTCGCAGTTCGCCGGCGCCTGGCTCGACTACGTGCTGCGTAAAGGCTGGCCGCTGTTGAGATCCGACGCGCCGCAGGACGCCGCGCGCGTGCCGCGCGACAACGGCGACCGCGCCGTCAGCCGGGGGACGGGATGATCGCGCGAATCGTCACAGAGCGGCCGAGCCCACCGTGAGCAGGACGCAGCCGACCCCGGCCAGCAGGGCGGCCACCTCGATGCGGCGACGCGACCGGATCCAGTCGTGCACGGCCGTCATCCACGTGCGCGTCGTCCGGGGCGCCAGCAGGTAGGCAAGGAGCGGGATCTCCACCAGCGCGAAGGCCACGACGTTGAACACCAGTAGCGCGCCGACCTGTGTCATGGCCGCGGCGCCGGACGCCAGAATGACGGCCAGCGCGGCCAGATAATCCACCGACGGCAGCGCGATTCCCAGCCCGGCCACTCCCGCGACCCACAACGAATGCCCGTTCAGCAGCCGTCGGGTCCACGTCGTGAGCTTCCCCGGCCCGCCACCGCGGGGGGCGGCGGGTTTCACGACGAGCACGGCCGCGACCAACAGCGCCAGCACGCCGATGAAGATTTGGACCCTGGGCAACGTGAAGTACGTCGACCCCAGCAGTCGGCGTCGCAGGACGAACAGGACGACCAGGCCGACGGTCGTTCCCATCGCGAAACCGCCGCACAGGAACGCGAGCAGTTGCAGCATGGGCCTGGGCCTGTTCAGCATCAGCACCGTCATGCCGATCCGGAACGGTTCGAGGCTCACGGCGACGGCCATCACCAGGATGGTGATCAACATGGCAAACGTGGGGTGCGGGCGCGCCGGCCCGCTCAGGCGTCCAGCGGGGCGAATCCCCGCCGCCAGCCCCGCCCGTGATCGGTGTCGCCGAACGCTAAATCGTCGGGCGGCAGGCCGGCGCGTTCGCGCAGCAGGGAGACGATGGACGAGTTTTGCATGGGCGCCAGGTTACCGCCTTGGCGTTGGTCCGCAGGACGGCCTTGGCGGTGCCGTTAGGTGCTTAGGCCCCAATGGAACACGCGCGAGGTGAGCAGGACGAGACCCAGGGAGACCGATGCGACGACGGTGAGCCCGATGATCGCGACGACGAGCGGGCGCCACCCGGTGCGCGCGATTTGGCGGATGTCGGTGGTGAGCCCGACGCCGGCGAAGGTCAACAGGAACGCCCACTTCGACACGTTGGCCAGGTTGGCGGTTTGTCCCTTGCTCAGCCAGCCGGCGGTCGCGATCGCCGACACCGCCAGGAAGCCGAGCACGAATTTCGGGAATTTCTCCCAGATGAAGGCGGCCTTGGCCGTTGCGCCGGGCGCGATCTCGTCGGCTTGCCCGCGCGCCGCCCAAAACAGCGCGAAACCCAGGACGACGAACCCGATGAGCGCGTTGCGGGTCGACTTGACCAGCACGGCGATCTTGCCGGCGGGGTCGGAAAACAGGTAGCCGGTGGCGGTGGTTTCCGCCGTGTTGTCCACCGACAGGCCGGCCCACAGGCCGAATTCGTAGTCGGTGAGGCCGATGGCATGCCCCAACGGCGGCAACACGAACAGCCCCACCGCGCCCAAGGCCAGGATCGCCGCGATCGCGTAGCTGACGTCGGCGTTGCGGGCCCGGATCGCACCCTTGGCGGCCACGATGGCGGACACCCCGCAGACCGAGGTCCCTATCGCCAGCAGCGAGCCCAGCTTGCCCGATAGCCCGAATACCCGTGCGACGACCAGGATGATGGTGCCCGCGACCGCCATGTCCACCAGAATCTGGACCAGGCTGACGCCGCCGAGTTTAGCTATGTCGCCGAGCACGAATCGCGAACCCAGCGCCACGATTCCGACCTTGAGCCAAAATTGGTAGGTCAGCACGCCCGCCCGGAATATCGGATGCAGGCCGACGGTGTTGGTGATGAGCAGCCCAATCACGATGGCCCACAAGACATATTCGATGTCGGGAACGGTCCAGTGGTGGTGTTTGGCCAGGGTGTTCCACCAGATCTGGGCGTACTTGCCCAGCACGCCCACCGCGATCAGCAGCAGAATGCCCGGCGCGTAGTCGAGTGCGCGGCTGCTGGTGAAGGCCGCTTCAGCGGACTTTTCGTCGGGTTCGACGCTGGCGGTGCTCACGCCATCACCACGGGATCTTGGGGAGCGCATTGGCGACCGCCAATGCGACGATCACACCGGCCAGCAGCGTCGCCAACCAGTCGTCACCGACCCGTTCAAGCCAACCCCGCCACTGCGGTGTGCCCGTATCAATCACGACGCAATGGTTGCGTGGCCGCTCCCGGCGACCAAGTGATTTGCTCGCGCTGAATTTAGGAGCGATCGCAAGCGTGGCGTCGCCGGGCGCAGCGGGTCGCGACCGTCGACCTAGCTCTGTCGGCGGGGACTGCGTTCGTTGAGCAGGGCGATGACTTGCGCGGCGAGACCGTCGATGTCGGCGCCGGTGGTGTCGAGCACGAGGTCCGGATTGTCGGGTGGCTCATAGGGCGCGTCGACACCGGTCAGCCCTTTGAGTTCGCCGCTGCGGGCGCGCGCGTAGAGGCCCTTGGGGTCCCGCTTTTCGCATTCGGCCAGCGACGTGGCGACGTGCACCTCGATGAAGGGCAGCCTGGCGGCGTCGTTGAGGGCGCGGGCGGTCTCGCGGTCGGACTTGAGCGGCGACACCAGCGACGCCAGCGCGACCACGCCCGCGTCGGCCAGCAGTCGGGTCAAATGGCCTACCCGCCTGATGTTTTCGGTGCGGTCGCCGGGGGAAAAGCCCAGGTCGTCGGACAGGCCGTGGCGCAGGTTGTCGCCGTCGAGCAGGTAGGCCACCCGCCCCGACTCGACGAGCGCGCGCTCCACGGCCACCGCGATCGTCGACTTGCCGGACGCGGGCAGGCCGGTGAACCAGATCGTCGCGCCCGCCTGTCCGATGGCCCGCCACCGGTGGCCACGGTCCAGCGCCGAGGGATGCCAGCGGATGTCGGTGCGTGGGTGCGTGCCCGGCTTGACCTCCCGCGCCTCAATGATGGTGCCGGCGCCGACGGTGTCGTTGGTGGTTTCGTTGATCAGGATGAACGCGCCGCTGTCGCGGTTGTCGGCGTAAGTGTCGGCGATGACGACGGAGCTGGTTCGCAGGGTCACGGTGCCGATGTCGTTGAGCGCCAACTCGACTGGACTGTCGAGCTCGTCGAGCGTTTCCGGATCCAGCCGCGTGTGTAGCTCCTGCACGGTTGCCCGGACCGTCTTGGTGGTTTGTTTGAGCGCCAGCCGGTCGCCGGCGCGCAGCGGCGAGTCGACGAACCAGCACACGGTCGCGTCGAGCTCTCGGGCCTGCACCGGCCAGGTCGCGTCGTCGGCACCGTTGACCAGCACGTCGCCGCGGCCCACGTCGATGTCGTCGGCCAGCTCGATCGAAACGGACAGGGGCGCAACGGCCGTCGCGCGCTCGTCGTCGAGGGTGTCCAGCGCGGTCACCGTCGAGCGGGTGCCGGCGGGCAGCGAAACCACCGGATCGCCGACGCGCAGCGTTCCCGCCGCGAGCCGCCCCGTGTAGCGGCGACGCACGTTGGCGGTCGGCCGCGACACCCACTGCACCGGCAACCGCAGCCGCGACGCCTCGGCCTGCGGCGCGGCCAGTTCGACACTTTCCAGGTACTCCAGCAGCGTGGGCCCGCCGTACCACGGCGTGCGGTCGGAGCGGTGCACGACGTTGTCCCCGTGCTTGGCCGCGATGGGGATCACCGTGATGTCCACGTCGCCGAGGCGCGCCGCCAACCGGCGCAGCTGGTCTTCCACGTCGGCGAACTTGGCCCGGTCGAAGTCGATGAGGTCGATCTTGTTCACCGTTGCGACAAAGTGCTTGATGCCCAACAGCTTTGCGATGCGCGCGTGTCTGCGGGTCTGTCGCAGCACCCCGGCGCGCGCGTCGACCAGCAGGATGGCCACATGCGCGTTGGAGGCGCCGGTGAACATGTTGCGGGTGTAGCGCTCGTGGCCCGGAGTGTCGGCCAGGATGTAGCCGCGGGCGTCGGTGGAAAAGAAGCGGTAGGCGACGTCGATCGTGATGCCCTGTTCGCGTTCGGCCCGCAGACCGTCGGACAGCGCCGCCAGGTCGGCGACGCCGTCTTCGTCGGTGACGGCTTCCAGGTGGTCCAGCGGTAGGCTGTCGGTGTCGTGCAGCAGCCGCCCGATCAGGGTGCTCTTGCCGTCGTCCACCGAACCCGCGGTGGCGATGCGCAGCAGCTGACGGGTGACGGTCGCGGTCATCAGAAATAACCCTCTCGCTTGCGGTCCTCCATCGCCGCGGCCGAGGTGCGATCGTCGGCACGGGTCTCGCCGCGCTCGGAGACCGTGGCCGCGGAGATCTCGGCGATGACACCGGTGATCTCGGTGGCCCTGGAACGCACCGCCCCGGTGATGGTCAGGTCGCCGACGGTGCGGTAGCGCACCCACTCCACGGCGGCGGTCTCGCCGGTCCGCGGCCCGGCGTACTCCGAGACCGCCAGCAGGATGCCGTCGCGCTCGAACACCTCGCGTTCGTGGGCGTAGTAAATGGACGGTATTTCAAGGTCTTCCAGCTCGATGTAGCGCCACACGTCGAGCTCGGTCCAGTTGCTCAGCGGGAACACCCGCACCTGCTCGCCCTTCTTGATGCGGCCGTTGTAGAGCGACCAGGGCTCCGGGCGCTGCGCGCGGGGATCCCACTGGCCGAACTCGTCGCGGAAGCTCAGGATGCGTTCCTTGGCGCGGGCGCGCTCCTCGTCCCGGCGGGCGCCGCCGAACGCCGCATCGAAGCCGCCGGCCTCCAGCGCGTCGAGCAGCGTGCGCGTCTGGGCCCGGTTGCGCGAAGCTCCGGGACCGGGGTCGGGCACGCGGCCGGTGTCGATGGATTCCTGCACCGAGGCGACGATCAGCCTGTGCCCGTGCCCGGTGACCCTGCGATCGCGAAACTCGATCACCTCGGGAAAGTTGTGGCCCGTGTCGACGTGCAGCACCGGAAACGGCAACGGCAGCGGCCGAAACGCCTTCTCCGCCAAGCGAAGCAGCACGATCGAGTCCTTGCCCGCCGAAAACAGCAGCACCGGCCGCTCCAGCTCGGCCACGACCTCGCGAATGATGTGCACGGCTTCGGCTTCCAGCAGCCGCAACTCGTCGACTCGTCGCGTTTCTGTCGGTGCGGTTGCGGTCACGTCGGTAGTCCCTCTTTCTCGGCGTCCGCACGATAGCGGTCCACCCACTCGTCGGAACGCTGGTCGGCCTGGCGTTCCAGCACCGGGTGGGGCGCCAGCCGCGGGTCGAGCCCCAACTCGTCGAGGATGGTGCCCACCACCTGAGTCAGGTTGCGCCACAGCACCGGATAGGAAATCTCCATGGGTTTGATGTCTTCTTCGGCGAACCAGTTTCGCCAGCCGCGCTCCTGGGCGCGCAGCATGGTGACGACGTGGGCGATCGCCCCGGCGTGGTAGGTGGCGCGCGCGTCGCGGGTCGGATCCGGTCTGCCCCGCCACACCCGGGTCTGCACCGCACGCCAGAACGACACCGCCTGCGACACCACATCGGGCCGGTACACGTAAAGCAGGAGCGGTTCCTCGCCGACGACATCGCGGATCGCGGCCCGCAAACCGTCGCCGGATCGATGCGGCAGGTCCTTCGCGCGGTTCAACAGCAGCGGTGTCTGGTTCCACATCAGCTTGCCGCCCCACACGCCGTTCGGTGTTCTTCCGACGGTGCGGATGTAGTCGCGCCAGATTTCGGCCGGCGCGAGGTCCGGCGTGCCTTCGTCCAGCGGGTCGAGCAGGCTTAGGATCGACTCGTCTTCAACGCCGTCGAACCACTCCCGCGGCTGCGGGGCCTGGCTCGTGCTCGGCAGATACTGGAAGAATTCCTGGGGCTCCCCGGCCACCCCGGTCGCCCGCAGCGATTCCACCAGCAGCGTGCTGCCGCTGCGCTGGGAAGCCAGCACCAAATACGACGACGGGCTTTCTGTCACCAGGGAAGCCTAACCGGACGCAAATCCGCTGCAACACTTTGATTTAGCCTCACGCTGAGCATAACTATTCCGTGGGGCGCGAAGGTTTACGGCCCGCTCATAGGGCGGCGGGTGGTTGCGTTCGGCATCATCCGGGCATCATGATGTCGCGGTCATCGGGTGGTGGTCGATATTCTCTTGGGGCAGATGGTATTTCGTCGGTATGCAGATGCGGGGCGGGCCGCGGGGTGAGGTCCAGATGATGGCGCCGTCGGGCAGCGGTCGGTCGCGCAGGCCCCGTGCGGACCGCAGTCGCAACACTGTCGATGATCCCCGGCCTATGTGGAGATTCCCCGCTCCGACCACCTCGCCTTTTTGGGGAGGCGCTACCCGTGACCATGCGCCACATCGACGACTGGGTTGCAAGGAATCGCGTGCTCGCCAGTGCCTAGCGACCCCAACGACAAGCAGCGCCCCGGGTGGGACGGGCTGCTTGCCGACCCGTTGTCACATCGGTAACTCGCTGGGCGGCATAGGCGATGTGCCCGCCTCGCAGCGACAGCTGACCACGCGTGTCGCTGTGAGGCGGGCAGCGAAGTATGTGCCTGCCACGCCGAGACGCACGTGACACATGTGACCACCACGGCGTGCCCGACCCGGCCAGGTGTTCATGTCCGCTCCGCCGCTAGGCCGAGCGCTCGGTCACCCGCAATCCCAGCGAAAACAGCAGGCGCACTTCGGGGTCGGACAGCGAGGTCGACAACAGCTTCTCGATCCGTCGCACCCGGTAGCGGACGGTGTTGGGATGCACTTGCAGCGACCGCGCGGCGGCGCCAACGTCACCGAAACTGTCCAGGTAGGCCCGCAGCGTCTCGGCCAGCACCGGGTCCCGCGCGCGCAGCTCGCGGATCCGCGGATCGACCAGCCGCTCGTCGGCGCCGACCAGGGTGACGATCTCATCGAGCAGGACGGTGGTGCGCGCCTCGGCCAGCGATGTCACCTGCCCTAAAACCGGGTGCCGCTCAGCACTATCCAGCACACGATCCACCTCGGTACGCGCATCCGCGACCCCCGCCAGGCCGGCGACCGGCGCGGCGATGGCGGCCCGCAGCTCGACGCCAAGTTCGGTGCGCAGCGCGTCGATCGTGCCGCGGACCCACGAGGTGACCGGCCGGGTGCGAGTCTGCGGCAGCAGCACATAGATTCGCGACCCCCGCGACGCGACCTGAGCATCGCGGCGAAAAGCGCTGGCGCTCAACGCCAAAACGTCGGCCAGCCGCGCAGGGCGGGCCCCGGTGTCGGCGGAGTCCCAGCCGATCAGCGCGGCCGTGCCGTCGGCGGCGAGGCCAAGTTCGCGGGCGATGGCGGCCACGTCGGCGGGCTCGCCGTCCGTCAGGCTCAGAAGTTGTTGCACCCGCCGCGCGTGCGTGGACGGCCGGGCCGCCAGCCGTGACATGATCCGGGCGGCCAGCACCGCCGCGCCCCGCAGCATCTCCTCGGCGTCGTCGGCCAGCGGTTGCGAGCCCTGCTGAACCCAGATAGCGCCGGCGAACACCGGTGGTCGGTGGCCACCGGCCGGCGGCTGATGGATCCCGATCGCGAGCCGCGGGCGCAGACCCAACTCCGGGCGCTCGGCGACGCGCACCACCTGGTCGCCGGATCGCAGCGCGTCGAAGATGCCCCATTGGCCGATCCACTTCAGATGCTCGGGCGGACCGGCGCGGCCCAGGATGGAAAGGCGCCGCAGCTCGTCGGCCTCGTCGTTGGAGGCCGAATAGGCAAGCACCTGCGACTGGGCGTTTTCGATGCTCACCATGCCGTGGATGCGGTCGGCCAGCGACTGCGCCAAACCGAATAGGTCGGTGCCCGAGTCGTCCGTCGGGTCGGCGCGGTCCCTGTGGTGCTCCAGGACGTGGTTGACCAACTGGTAGAGGCGCTCCCACCGGGCCCGTGGGTCGACGGCTACCACCGCCGACCCGGCCGCGACCGCCCTGGCCACCAGCGCGTCCGACGGCTCCTTGGCGAAGATCGCCACCGGCGCGCGCTCGCTCGCCTGCCTGTCCATCCACTGCAGCGCCTCGTCGTCGGCGACGCCCAGCAGGAAGAACACGTCGGCCGAGCCCGCTGCCGCCGCCAGGCCGAGCCGCACGTCGTCGGAATCGATCAACGCCGCCGAGCCCACCGGCAGGTCCAGGCCGCGGGGCGCGTCCACCAGGCTGACCAGCGTCGCGTCCAGCGCCAGCACCAGTTGACCCAACCCGACGCCAGCCACTCCCATATTGTCTGATCGTACTACTTCGCCCACTAAATCTTGTCCGATCGGCTAACAGGATGGGGTGCTGTGCCGGGGATCCTGGCAGCATGGACGCGATCACCCAGGTGCCGATGCCGGCCAACGAGCCGGTCCACGACTATGCGCCGCGCTCCCCGGAGCGCGCCCGGCTGCTCAACGAACTCGCCGCGCAGGCCGACCACCCGATCGACCTCCCGCATGTCGTCGGCGGCAAGCACCGCATGGGCGACGGCGAGCGGATCGATGTCGTCCAGCCGCACCGGCACGCCGCGAGGCTGGGCACGCTGACCAACGCCGTGCACGACGACGCGACGGCGGCCGTCGAGGCCGCGGCGGCCGCCAAGAATGCTTGGGCAGCAATGCCTTTTGACGAACGTGCCGCGGTGTTCCTGCGCGCCGCCGACCTGCTGGCCGGGCCGTGGCGAGAGAGGATCGCCGCCGCCACGATGCTCGGCCAATCCAAGTCCGCCTACCAGGCCGAGATCGACGCGCCGTGCGAGCTCATCGACTTCTGGCGGTTCAACGTCGCGTTCGCCCGCCAGATCCTGGCGCAGCAGCCGATCAGCGGACCCGGCGAGTGGAACCGCAGCGACTACCGCCCGCTGGACGGCTTCGTCTACGCGATCACGCCGTTCAACTTCACCTCGATCGCCGGCAACCTGCCGACCGCGCCGGCGCTGATGGGCAACACCGTGGTGTGGAAGCCGTCGATCGCCCAAACCCCGTCGGCGTATCTGACCATGCAATTGCTGGAGGCCGCGGGGTTGCCGCCCGGCGTCATCAACCTGGTCACCGGCGACGGCTTCGCGGTTTCCGATGTGGCACTGGCCGATCCGCGGCTGGCCGGCATTCACTTCACCGGGTCGACGGCCACCTTCCAGCAGCTCTGGCAGCGGGTGGGCGCCAATATCGGCCGCTACCACAGCTATCCGCGGCTGGTCGGCGAGACCGGAGGCAAGGACTTCGTCGTCGCGCACGCCTCGGCGCGGCCGGATGTGCTGCGCACGGCGCTGATTCGCGGCGCGTTCGACTACCAGGGCCAGAAATGCTCGGCGGCGTCGCGGGCGTTTATCCCGCGCTCGCTGTGGCGACGCATGGGCGACGACTTCCTGGGCGCGACCGCCGCCCTGCGCTACGGCGACATCACCGACCTGACCAACTACGGCGGCGCGCTGATCGACCGGCGCGCCTTCGCCAAGAACGTCAACGCCATCGAGCGGGCGAAGGGCGCACCCGGCGTCACCATCGCGGTGGGAGGCGAATACGACGACAGCGTCGGCTATTTCGTGTGTCCGACCGTGTTGCTGTCCGACGACCCGACCGACGAATCGTTCGCGACCGAGTACTTCGGTCCGTTGCTGTCGGTGCACGTCTACCCCGACGACCAGTACGAACGAATCCTCGACGTCATCGACACCGGATCCCGTTACGCGCTGACCGGCGCGGTGATCGCCGACGACCGCCGGGCCGTGCTGACCGCGCAGGACCGGCTGCGGTTCGCGGCCGGAAATTTCTACGTCAACGACAAACCGACCGGCGCGGTGGTCGGGCGCCAACCGTTCGGCGGTTCGCGCGGCTCGGGCACCAACGACAAGGCCGGATCGGTGCTGAACCTGTTGCGCTGGACGTCGGCCCGCACCATCAAGGAGACGTTCGTCCCGGCCACCGACCACGCGTACCCGCACATGGCGGCCGAGTGATGGCCGGGGTGTTCGCCAACACCCTTCGGCCGGCGATCATGGCCGCCGGCCGAAGGGAGGGATTGCGCCGGACCGCCGAACGGCTGCCGGTCGCCCGCAAGGTCGTGCACCGGTTCGTGCCGGGGGAGACGATCGAGTCCGCGATGGATGTCGTTGCCGCCCTGCGTGAGTCGGGCCGCTACGTCAGCATCGACTATCTGGGCGAGGGCGTCTCCGACGTCGACGACGCCGACGCGGCCGTGCGGGTTTACCTGGATCTCATCGAAAAACTGGGCCGCCCTGGCGATTTCGCGGGCGTCCGACCGCTGGAGGTCTCGGTCAAGTTGTCGGCGCTGGGGCAGTCGCTCCAGCGCGACGGAGAGAAGATCGCCCGGGAGAACGCCTGGTCGATCTGTGAGGCGGCGCAGCGTGCCGGCCTGTGGGTGACGGTGGATGCCGAGGACCACACCACGACCGAGTCGACGCTGTCCATCGTCCGCGACCTGCGGACCGATTTCCCTTGGCTGGGCACGGTTTTGCAGGCCTATCTGCGGCGTACCCTCGACGACTGCCAGGAATTTGCCGTGTCCGGGGCTCGGATCCGGCTCTGCAAGGGCGCCTACGACGAGCCGGCGTCGGTGGCCTACCGAGACCGCGCCGAGGCCACCGAGTCCTATCTGGCCTGCCTTCGGGTGCTGATGGCCGGGTCGGGCTATCCGATGGTGGCCTCCCATGACCCGGCGATCATCGCTGCGGTTCCCGGCATGGCTCGCGAATCGGGCCGCGGCGTTGCGGATTTCGAATACCAGATGCTGTACGGCATCCGCGACGGCGAACAGCGGCGGCTGGCGGGCTCCGGCAACCAGGTCCGGGTGTATGTGCCGTTCGGGACCCAGTGGTATGGATACTTCATGCGGCGGCTCGCCGAGCGGCCGGCCAACCTGACGTTCTTCCTGCGGGCACTGGCGCGGCGGCGGTAGGCCGACTGGTCGACCCGTCGAGTGTGCGCTCAGGGATTCGCGCGTGAGCCCAGGGACGCTTCGAGGCCCGGATCGACGCCCTAGCGTCACACTGAAAGCCCACGCTTCACACTCAACGCACGGGGCGCTATGCGAACGCACGGGGCGCTAAGCGTCATGCGTCGATGACGGTCATTCCCACACCGCTGGGGCTGTTCGAAATGTAGATCGGGTCCAGCGAGAAGAGGTAATTCCCGGTATTGAACGGGTCGCTTGATGACACGACATAGGGCGCGTCGGCACTGGTGACCATTTCCGAGTACAGCTCCTGACCGCCGCTGGTATAGACCGTAAGCGTCGTTCCGGTCGGCACCGTATTGCCGGCCGAAACACCCGAAATCAGGTTTGACGGGATGGCTCCGGTCAAGCCGCCGGAATCGATGAACGCGCCGGTAGCGCTTTGCAGAGAACCGCCATTGATCTGTATTTCCAGGTTGGTCATCGGCGATCCGGTAAGCGAGGCAAGGGGGGTCAGCGGGTTGGAGCCGAACTCCAGCAGACCTTGGGGTTCGTTGATGAGCACACCCTCGTCGAGGGTGCCCGGCAACGCCGAGGTCACCGGGGTAGAGAGCGGGTACCCGTCGTTGGGCCCGATACCCAGAATGGCGGGTATCGAGGAGAGCTGAACAGGATTTGTCACACCATTGATCGTCTCGGTCGCGGAGGTGGCGACGTCGACGCCGGTCGACGTCGTGACGATGCCATTCCCAAGATTTACCGTTGTTTGGTACGTCTCGTAGTGGACGGTTTCATAGTTGGTGCTGTTGCCGTAAATAACGGTGCCCGACCCGGTGGGCGTGCCGAGGCTGGCTATGTTGACGTCTTGGCGCGGGAGCAGAAGACCGGTGGACCCGGTGTCAACTATCGCGCCCACGCTCGGTCCGCCGCCGACGGAGATGTTTACTATCGCGTTGCCGTATTGATCTACAGAGATGACGGTTTCGTTGGCTGCCAAAGGTGTGCTCACGCCGGTTGCCCCGGCTACGCCCGACAGCAAGCCGGCGGCTCCTCCCGCGCCGCCGACACCGCCGGGCCCGCTGGCCCCGCCCGTGCCGCCGTTGCCCAACAGCCACCCGCCGGCGCCGCCAGCGCCCCCGGCCGCTCCACCATAGGTGCTATTGCCACCGTTACCACCGTTGCCGTACAACCATCCGCCGGCACCGCCGGGCGTCCCTACACCTTGAGAATTGGTGTATCCGTTGGCGCCGTTGCCGATCAGCGGGCGCCCGGTCAGTTCCCGGACGGGCCCACTGACCACGCCCGACAGCAGCTGACCGATGTTGGCGGCCTCGGTGGACGCATACGAATTCGCGTTCGTGGCCAGGGTGCCCGTGAACCAACCATGAAAGGCCGCGACCTGCCCGGCAAGCGCCTGATACTGCTGCCCGTACCCGGCGAATAGCGCAGCCACGGCCGTCGAGACCTCATCGGCGCCGGCGGCCACAAGCTCGGTGGTCGGAACGGCAACCGCCGCGTGGGCCGCATCCAGTGCCGAACCTATGCTTTCCAAATTCGTTGCCGCCGAAGCCAACAGCTCAGGGGCTGCAACTAGAAGTGGCACGCCAGCCTCCGCGGTCGTCTCGCCCGTCATCTAATTCCCCAGGTACAGGGGCGTCGGTGAGGTATTACCAGCTCACTGGCTGTTTGTCTAGGAGGTCTACATAGGAACATGCTCGGCGCGGCCGCGTGAGCGATCCCTCCGGTTATCCACGTGCCAATTGGCAGCGAGTCTTTGCGGCAGATCCACGCGCTACCTTGCGGCAGATCCACGCGTAAGATGGTGGCAGATCCACATGCGACGGTGGACTAGACGGCGGGAGCGTGGATGCGAACCATACTTGGCCCGGCCTTGCCTAGACACGCCGAGGCCGCTGTGAACGCGGCGCTGGAGGACACCCGGGTGGTGCTCGTCAACGGTGCCCGGCAAAGCGGCAAGAGCACTCTGGTTCGCCTCGTCGCAAAGGGCCGCGACGCCGAATGGCGTGATCTCGATACCGCCTTGACCCGCCAGGCTGCGCTTGAGGATCCGGACGGCTTCGTCGACCAGCCCGGCCCGATGGTCATCGACGAGGTCCAACGAGCACCCGATCTGCTGCTGTCGATCAAGGCGCAAGTGGATGCAGACCCCACGCCCGGGCGCTTCCTGCTGACGGGATCGGCGCGCGTGCTCGGCTTGCGATCCCTGCCCGACA
Source organism: Mycobacterium malmoense (assembly GCF_019645855.1). Taxonomy (NCBI): domain Bacteria; kingdom Bacillati; phylum Actinomycetota; class Actinomycetes; order Mycobacteriales; family Mycobacteriaceae; genus Mycobacterium; species Mycobacterium malmoense. Next base: position 3,996,139 of record NZ_CP080999.1, on the reverse strand, counting down.
CTCTCGTGGGCCGAATGGAGACTATTGAGCTCTGGCCCTTCTCTCAGGGCGAGATCGACAGCGCCCCTGACGGATTCGTCGACGCCGTGTTCACCCAGGGCGACCTGGAGGCACCCTCCGCTTACGGGGGACTGCGCCACGGCTCCACGGTTTCACGTGCGGAGTACGCCGACCGACTTGTTCGTGGAGGCTTTCCTGAGGCAGTTGCGCGAACCGACGAGCGCCGACGCCGCAACTTTTTCAATTCCTACGTCGGCGACCTCATCGCGCGCGACGTGCAGCAATTGTCGGAGATTGAGCGAACAACCGAGATGCGCGCGCTTGTCCAGATGCTGGCCGCTCGATCGGGGCAGCTGCTGTCCATCGCCACATTGAGCAACGAACTCGGACTCGGCGCCACGACGGTGAAGAAGTATGTCGCACTGCTCGAAGAGGTCTTTCTCGTCAAGCGGATACCGGCGTGGTCCCGAAACATCAGCAGCCGAGCAACCACAACCCCCAAGCTCGCGTTCGTCGACTCCGGCATCGCGGCACACCAGATCGGTGCGGATACTCGCAGCATCTTGCGGCCTACTGGTCAGTTCGGGCCGCTCCTCGAGGGATTCGTTCTGATGGAACTGGCACGCCAGCTGACCTGGTGCGAGGAAGAAGTTGCGCTCTTCCACTACCGAACCAGGGATCAAGTTGAGGTCGATGCCGTACTCGAAAATCGGCGGGGTGACGTCGTGGGCATCGAGGTCAAAGCAGCATCTACCGTCGGGCCCAACGACTTCCGCGGACTGCGGCACCTCGCCCAGCGGATCGGCGACGATTTCCGCGCCGGCATCGTCATGCATACCGGGCCGCAAACCCTGTCCTTTGGGCCAAAGATGCTCGCCGTACCGGTGAGTGCCCTATGGTTGACATCCACGGCCTGACGGTCTCAACCGGCTTTATGCCCGCCTCGGCCGCGGGCGATCGCCGGCGAAGCCACGCACCACGTGCGCGCGCACGAACTCGGCGACGGCATCGGGGTCGTCCATGTCCAAAGTCGATGACGGCGTGCTGAAGAGCGAAAACAGTATGCGCGCGAACCATTCGCCGGCGGCCTCCACGTCGAGGTCCTTGCGGACCTCACCGGTGAGCTTGGCGGCGGACAGATACGGTGCGAAGAATTCGACGCATTCGCGCAGCAGGACGGCGGCGTCCTTGGTCAGCAGCAGGCTGATCGCGTCTTCGTCGAAGTACTTCCCGGAAGCGATGGCCTTTCGCGCCTGGGTCACGAATACCGCGGCGTGGCTTAGCTTTTCCTCCAGTGAGACGCCCCGGTTCATCGCTTGGGACATCTCGCGGTAGAACTGCTCGGACGCGTGCTCGGCGCAGGCTTCGAGAATGGCGCCCTTGTCGCTGAAGTACTCGTAAACGGTGCTCCGGGATACGTTGGCCGTTCTCGCGATATCGACGATCGTCGTCTTCTGCAGCCCTTGCCTGCGGAAACACGCGTACGCGGACTCGACGATGAGCTCGCGGGTATCCGTTGCCTGGGTCAACGCGGAAGCCTGGGTCATTCCGCTCCCTCAGTCGGCCGGCGCGAGAATCAGCCCGCTGGTGGGCACGCCGGTCCCCGAGGTGACCAGCACGTGCTCGACGTTGTCGACTTGGTTGTAGGAGGTGCCGCGCACCTGGCGCACGCCCTCGGTGATGCCGTTCATGCCGTGGATGTAGGCCTCGCCGAGCAGCCCGCCGTTGGTGTTGATCGGCAGCTCGCCACCGAGCGACAGCCGTTCGATGGTGGCGAAGTCCTTGGCTTCGCCGCGCCCGCAGAAGCCGAGCTCCTCGAGCTGCGTGAAGACGAACGGCGTGAAATGGTCGTAGATGAAGGCGGTTTGGATGTCTTGCGGCTTGAGGCCCGAGTCGCGCCACAGCCGGTCGGCGACCACTCCCATCTCGGGCAGGCCGGTGATGTCCTCGCGGTAGTAACTGGTCATCATCTCGCCCTCGTAGGCCGCGCCCTGGGCGGCCGCGGTGATCACCGCCGGCGGCTGGCGCAGGTCGCGGGCGCGTTCGGCGCTGGTCACCACCAGCGCCACCCCGCCGTCGCTTTCCTGGCAGCAATCCAGTAGCCGCAGCACGGGTTCGACGATCCAGCGGGAATTCTGGTGGTCCTCCAGTGTGATCGGGCGCTGGTAGAACCAGGCGTCGGGATTGCTGGCGGCGTGCGCGCGATCGACCACGGCGATGCGACCGAAGTCCTCGTTGGTCACCCCGTACGTCGACATGTAGCGCTGGGCGTGCAGCGCGACCCACGCCGCGGGAGTGAGCAATCCGAAGGGCGCGTAGTGCGCCATGAACAGCGGGGTCTCGGCGCTGGTGCGTCCGCTGCCGCCGAACCGGAAGCCGGACCGCTCGTTGAACGCGCGCCAGCACACCACCACGTCGGCGACGCCGGTCGCGACGGCCATCGCCGCGTGCACGACGGTGCCGGCCGCCGCCCCGCCGCCGTGCGGCACGCGGGAAAAGAAGCTCAGGTCGCCGATGCCCACGCTGCGCGCCACGTCGATCTCGTCGCTGGAGTCCATGGTGAAGGTGACCATGCCGTCGACGTCGCCAGGTGCCAGGCCGGCGTCGTCGAGCGCGGAACTGACTGCCTCACAGGCCAATTGCAGCTCGCTGCGCCCCGACTCCTTGGAGAACTCGGTCTGGCCGATGCCGACAATGGCGCAGCTGCCGGGCAGCGAGCTTCTCATGCTTGGACTCTTTGGAGGTCGCTTTCGGCGGCCCCGTCGAGCAGGCTCAGCACCGCGGTGCCGGAGACATGATCGCCGAGGCTGTTGGCGCCCTTGAAGGTGACTTCGACGAAGTTCTCGCCCCCTGAACCCCTAGTTTTGCCCGTCACGCTGCCGGTGAAGCGCAGCGGATCGTCGGGAAAGCATGGCACACCAAGGCGAATCGACAGGTTCTTGACCATCGCCTCGGGTCCGGCCCAGTCGGTGAGGAAACGCACGCAGTAGCCGTTGGTGGTCAGGATGTTCATGAACAGGTTGGGCGAGCCCTGCTTGTTGGCGTAGTCGCGGTCGTGGTGCACCGGCATGAAGTCACGCGAGGCGATCGCGCCGGCGACGATCATTGTTGTGGTGATCGGGATTTCGAGCGGGGTAACCTCGTCGCCGACTTCGATGTCGGCCCACTGCAGCGTCGCGGTGCGGCTCTTGGCGGTCGTCATCGGTTTCCTTCTGTCGGCCGGAACTGGTGCAGCACAAGGTCGTCATCAAAGGTCTGGTAGTAGACCTCGACCGGCATCCCGACCGTGACGTCGGCCGGATCGATGTCGGACAGGTTCGAAACCAGCCGCACCCCTTCGTCGAGCTCCACCAACACGACGATGTACGGATAGTCGAAGAACGGGAATCGGGGTTGGTGCGGCATCACGTAGCTGTAGACGGTGCCCCGGCCCGACGACTCGATCGGATCCCAGTCCAGGGAGCGGCATTTGGGGCACATGGGGCGCGGCGGGTGACGCAGCGCTTTGCAGCCGCCACAGCGCTGGATCAGCAGCTTGCGCTCGCGCAGCCCGTTCCAGAAGAACTCGGTGTCCGGGCTGATCGCCGGTGGCAGTCGGGACGCCATCAGCGTTTCGGCCTGAAGCGCAGCACCCGGAATCGCTGGCGGCCCAGCACCTCACCGTTCTGGTCGGTGTAGGTGATCACCCAGGTCAGGAAGTAGCCGGTGCCCAGCGCCGTCTTCTTTTCGTCGGAGACCTCCTCGAAGATCGACGTTGCGCTGATGACGTCACCCAGCCGGGGATAGCGGTCGATCTCGAACTCCGAGTTGACCGCCACCGTGCTGGTGAAACCGGCCTCATCGAGAAATGCCGTTGGGCTGCTGGTGATCTCGACGGGAACGCCACCACGGTCCCCGATCCCTTCCAGTTTCGGCGCCGGCATCGTCCAGGTTTGCAGCATGACGGGAGGCGACACGATGCCACCGAACCGGGACGACGACGCAAACTCCGGATCGAGGTAGACCGGGTTCATGTCGTCGAGCGCATGCGCCCAGTGCCGGATCATCGGCTGATTGACCGGATCCGGTGCCACCGAAGGCTTTCCGGTACCACCGGTCGGCTGGCCGACGAGCGCCTGCAGCTTAGCTTGGAACGCGGCCTTTTGGTCGGTCACTAACTTGGTCCTCCTTCTATCCGGCCGCGGTGCCGAGCCGTACCGGCATCCGCTTCACCCCGGGCACCATGGTGGCCCGCATCCGGTCCACCTCGCCGGCCAGTTTCAGGCTGGGGAAGCGGCGCAGCAGCTCGTCGAACATAACGCAGGCTTCCAGGCGCGCCAATTGCGCACCCACGCAGGAATGTTCCCCGCACCCGAACGCGATGTGCGGGTTGGGGTGGCGGGTCACCCTGAATTCTTCTGCGTCACAACCGAAGATGTCCTCGTCCCGGTTGGCCGAGCCGTAGAGCATCACCACCGTGTCGCCCTCCGCGATGCGCTGCCCGCGGATTTCGACGTCGGCCGTCGCGGTGCGCGCCATGTGGACCACCGGGCTGTTCCAGCGCAACATCTCCTCGACGGCGCCCGGGATCAGCGACCGATCCTCGACCAGCAGCCGGCATTGGTCGGGATGCGCGATCAGCGCCAGCGTGCCCAGCGCGATCAGATTACGGGTGGTTTCGTTGCCGGCGACCAACAGCAGGAACGCGAAGTTGAGCAGGTCTTCGTCGGTGAGCCGGTGGCCGTCGATCTCGGCGCCGGCTAGAACCGACAACAAGTCGTCGCGCGCTTCGACGCGCCTGGCCGCGATCAGCTTTTGGAAGTACTCGAAAAGCTGCCCCATGGCCACCAGCGGGTCGAGTTCGATTTCCGGGTCGGCGATTCCGGTGGCCGCGTCCGACCACGCCCGGAACTGCTCCCAGTCGTCGGGCGGGGCACCGATCAGCTCGGCGATCATCCGGGTGGGCAGTGGAGCGGCGATCTCTTCGGCGAACTCGTGAACGGAATCGGGCTCCAGGCCGTCGAGGATTCCCCGCACGATTTCGCGGATTTTCGGTTCGAGCACGGCCACGCGCCGCCGGGTGAAGCCCGCGTTGATCAGCCTGCGCAGCTGCCGGTGCCGCGGCGGGTCGGTGAAGATGAGGCTGTTCTCGACAACCGGGTTGTCCATCGCCGGGTCCGGAATGGTGACGCCCTTGGTCGAGGAGAACATCGCTGGGTTGCTCGACACGAAGCGAATGTCCTCGTACTTCAGCAGCGCCCAGAAGTTGGTGACGTCGTTCCAACACACCGGCGAGCTGGCGCGCAGCTCCCGGTACGCGGGGTAGGGATCGCCCGCGTAGAAGTCGGGGGAGTGCAGTGGAAAAGTGGTCTGCACGGTAAGCCTCCCGGGAGATCCGACAGATCGGCCCAATCTGTCTAGCGAGAATGTGTCTACTCCGCCGCGGCTATTGCTGTCAATACGGCGTCAGCACGTTGAATTGGGCTGGATTTCGCGTCATTAGTGATTGACGGGGCGGGTCCATGGGTGAACACTGAGTCCCTAGATGACCGACCTTCGGTGAGGAATCAGATGGCCGAGCTACCACCTCCGGGACCTCTTGTCGACACCTATCGGCTCTACATCGACGGCAGATGGGTCGAACCGGAGGACGGCCGCTACGACGACGTCTCACCGGCCACCGAGCAGACCATCGCCACCGCGCCCGACGCGAGCGTCGCGCAGGTCGGCGAGGCGATCGCGGCCGCGCGTAGGGCTTTCGACGACGGGCCGTGGACTTCGTTGAGCCTCGAGGACCGGGCGGGCTGCCTCAATCAGCTGGGCGACGCGCTGGGCAAGCACGCGGACGAGTTCTTCGCGCTGTCGCAGGCGGAGTGGGGCTGCATCGCCAACGAGCGCGTGATGCAAATCGACGGCGCCGCTTTCATGTCCATGCGCGCGGCCCAGCTCGCCGCGCAGTTGGTCGACGAGCCGGTCACCGGCACCGGCGCCGGAACGACGCTGCTGCGTCGCGAGCCCCTCGGCGTCGTGTCGATCCTGACGCCGTGGAACTTCCCGCACTGCCTCAACGTCATGAAGGTGAACAACGCTCTGGCCGCGGGCAATACCGTCGTGCTCAAGCCCTCGCCGCTGACGCCGCTCGCCGGCCTTGCGCTCGCGCGGATGATCGACGAGTACACCGACATTCCGCCCGGCGTGGTCAACGTCGTCACGCCGTCGGGTGTCGAGGGCGCCAAGCTGCTTACCACCGATCCGCGCATCGACAT